>NZ_JAKREW010000009.1 GCF_022347545.1 Terribium retamae | reverse complement strand
CCCCCCCCCCCCCGCCCCGCGCCCCCCCCCCCCCGCCCCCGCCCCCCCCGCGCCGCGCCCCCCCCCCCCCCGCCCCCGCCGCGGCCCCCCCCCCCCCCCCCCCCCCCCCCCCCCCCCCCCCCCCCCCCCCCCCCCCCCCCCCCCCCCCCCCCCCCCCGATGGTGGTAGATACGCCTCCGTATGGAGTGGCGTAGTGCGCGCTGTCCGTCAATCGACAGGAGAGGACGTTATGGTCAAATGGAGTGCCATTGCACTGGTCATGCTCGGGGTCATTCACCTGCTGGTATTGGGCATCGACGTCCCCACTGAATTTCCCCATTGGCTTGGCCTCAATTTGTGGACCTTCGATCATTGGCAGCCTTTGCGCGCGCAGCCTCTGGATCTCGCGCTGAGTGGCGGTGTGTTCTGGGCTACGGTCGGAAGTTTTGCGGTCCCATTGTTGATACTGGGATCCCTCATCTTGTGGCTTGATCGACGCGGTGCGCCCATTCCGGTCTTTGTTGGATGGATGCTCGCGGGTTGGGCCACGCTCACGACGCTGCTGATGCCGCCAAGCGGCTTTCCGGTCGGCCTGTTGGTCACGCTTTGCCTTGCGGTGGGTCTTCACCGGCGGAAGGCAAAAGCCCAAATCTCGAAAATGTGAGAGGGAAAGCCGCGATACAAATGAGCGACGTCTTTGTGGAAGGCCGAATCTGGCTTACCCTCACGTCATGTCGGCATCTGCAGCCACGGCCCTCCTTGCCGGCGCCGTTTCGGCGCTGGTGAGCGTGCTGGCGTCCGCGACCCAAGCGGCGGAGCCGGTCGATGTCGAGCTTGTCCTCGCCGTCGACGTCTCGCTTTCCATGTCACCCGAAGAGCTTGAGATCCAGCGGCGCGGCTACGCGACCGCCTTGACAGACGATGCTGTGCTGCGCGCAATTGCCGGTGGTCTTCACGGCAAGATCGCAGTTACCTATGTCGAATGGGCCGGCACCAATTCGCAGGTCGTTGTCGTGCCTTGGACGCTGGTGGCCAGCCACGCCGATGCCCAACAGGTGGTAAAGCAATTGACTGCGCGCCCGCCCAACAGTGCGCGCCGTACTTCAATCTCGGCGGCGCTGGAATTCGGCGCCGACCTTTTCGCTGAAAGTGGCTTTGAGGGCAGCAAACGCGTCATCGATATTTCCGGCGACGGACCGAACAACCAGGGCGCACCTGTACCTCTTGTCCGCGATGCCGTTCTGAAACAAGGCATCATCATCAACGGCCTGCCGCTGATGACGAACGGCGGCATGGAGAGTTCCTACGACATCCGTGATCTCGATAAATATTATCGGGAATGCGTGATCGGCGGGCCTGGCGCTTTCATGATTCCCGTCAACAGTTGGGAACAGTTTCCGGAAGCGGTTCGCCGCAAGCTGGTTCTGGAACTGGCGGATGCCGCTTCGCCACAGCGGACGGCCGACGAAGCCGCGCATCCGCCGATCGCGTTGGCGCAAGCCGCCCCTACGATCGACTGTCTTGCGGGCGAAAAGAGATGGCGCGATCGCGGCCTGATGTTCGATAGTCGATGAGAAGCTCTCCCTGTCGACAGGGAGAGCAAGGCGTCAGGCTGCCAGCAGTTGCTTGCGGTCGACCCGCTCCTGTTGCGGCGAACGTGCGTAGAGTTCGCGGTAGCATTTCGAGAAATGCGAGGCCGAGACGAAACCGCAGGCCACCGCGACCTCGACCACCGGAAGCGAAGACTGGATCAGGAGGTGGCGAGCGCGATCCAGCCTGATTTCGAGATAGTAGCGGGCAGGAGAGCGGCCCATCTCCGCGCGAAACAGACGCTCGATCTGACGGCGCGAGAGGTCGACATTGTCCGCGATCTCGATCAGTGACAGCGGTTCGGCAAGATTTCCTTCCATCAATTCGATGATGGTCAAAACCTTCGAGTTTTGCACTCCGAGGCGCGCGCGCAACGGCAGACGCTGGCGGTCGGTGGGGCTGCGAACACGGTCGGTCAACACCTGCTCGCAGACACGGTTGACGAGATTTTCGTCGAAATCGTCACCGATCAGCTTCAACATCATATCGAGCGCGGCGGTACCGCCGGCGCAAGTGTAGATGTTCTGGTCGACTTCGAAGAGGTCGGCAAAGACATTCGCCTTCGGGAAGGCTTCCTGAAAGCCCGGCAGGTTTTCCCAGTGAATGGCGCAGCGTTTGTTGGACAGCAGTCCCGCGGCAGCCAGAACATAGGCGCCGGTACAGAGGCCCCCCACGGCGACACCGCGATTGTATTCCTCGCGCAGCCAGGCAAAGACCGACTTGTTGTGGTATTTATCCACGTCCATGCCGGTGCAGATGATCGCCATCGAGGGGCGCTCCGGTCCGGCCATCTTGCGGCGTTCTTCATCGAGCGAGGTATTCACGGCGCACAGCACCCCATTGGAGGCGGGTACTGGCTTGCCGTCGGCGCTGGCCAGGCGCCAGCGATAGGCTTCATAGCCCAGCATGCGGTTGGCGATGCGAAGCGGCTCGAGCGCTGTCGCAAATGCGACCATTGTGAAGTCCGGAACCAGGAAAAAGACCAGCGATCGTTTGATCGGATGCTTAACAACGTTCACGAAAACCTACCTCCCATGACGCGAACAGAATGTCGCGATCAGTACAGCGTCATCAGGAAAATTATTTTCTGTCAATCGTCTAGAATGGTTCTAAAGGCAAAATTTGCGACATGGGTCGCAAATTGGCTACTGCAAGCGCTTTGGAGCCGTGCGGGCCAGCCGGGCCATGCCGCAAAAATGCCCGTCTTTCCCGCTTTTGGTCCAATTGCGCACTCCGTTCAAACTTGACATTCTTGTGAATGGAACGAAGCGTTAACCGTGGTAACCGACATACTGCGTCCTTGATCCGCAGCTATCGCCTGACAAGCCCGTGTTCACAAAACTCGCCAAACTCAGTTCCGCAATAGTCCTGGCTGCTCTCGTGGCCGGATGCGTTTCGTCCGCGCTCGACGTCGACACCAAGGGCATACAGCCAATCCCAGCCAAGCTCGTCGCAGAGATGAAGCGCAAAGGGATGACGCCCTCGTCGCCCATCCTGGTGCGTATCTTCAAGGAAGAGAGTGAACTCGAGATCTGGAAGCGGAACGCCAACGGAAAATATGCTCTGCTGAAGACCTACCCGATGTGCCGCTGGTCGGGCCAACTCGGACCCAAGAAAAAGGCCGGTGACCGGCAGGCGCCGGAAGGATTTTACCATGTCAGCGCGGACAGGCTGAATCCGAATTCGCAGTACTATCTCTCTTTCAATCTGGGCTACCCCAACAAGCTGGAAGCAGCGCTCGGCTATTCCGGTGAAGCCTTGATGGTGCACGGCGCCTGCTCGTCCTCGGGCTGCTACGCAATGACCGATGAAGGGGTCGCCGAGATCTATGCGGTTGCGCGCGAAGCCCTGAAGGGCGGTCAGACCTCTTTCCAGGTGCAGGCCTTTCCGTTTCGGATGACCGCGCAGAAGATGGCGCGCAACCGCAACAATCCGAACTACGGCTTCTGGACGGACCTGAAAAAGGGCTATGACAGCTTCGAGGTGACGCGACGCCAGCCCAAGGTCGCCTATTGCGACAAGCGCTATGTCTTCGACACGGAATTTGCCGGTGGCGATCCGCTGGATCCGCTTGCGGCATGCCCGCCAGCCATATCCGGCACCGATCCACTGGTAGCGACACGGACCGAACGCGATCTTTCCACGGCTGAGACGATGGCGTCCACCATGACCGGCACGACGGTCCACGCTTACGCAGACGGTGGCATGCATCCGACCTTCCGCAAGCTGCTCGCAGCCAGCGGCGACAAGGCCTTGTCGAAGAAGACGTCGCTCACCAAGGTTCCGATAAGCAGGCCGGAAGCCGCACTGGCGGATCCTTACAGCGCTTCGGAATAACGCTCTGGCCAATTGACGGCCGGCGGCAGCGGATGAATGAAGCCCAAATGAAAACGCCGCTTCGGTTTACCGAAACGGCGTTGAAATCTGATAGGCGGCAGACGCCTGCCGCAAAATCAACTCAGGCGATAAAGCCGAGGCGAGCGGCGGCAACCGCGCCGGTCTGGCCAGGCATGGTCTTGGACAGGCGCTGGCGCTCCAAGGCGGTGGTCAGGTTGATTTCGCGACGGGCGAACAGGCGGGTAAAGAGCTTCATAATTTTCTCCAATCAGTGGCTCAGACGGGTCGCCTTCGCGTGATGGAGTGGGGCAGCTCGTTTGCTGCGGTGCATATAAGCCTGTCCGAGCGAAAACTAAATCGCAAAAGCGAAGCGTTTCGTAGGGAAAAGCGACATCGATTCTGACGAAATTCCAGTCAAAGATCGATATTCTGTATATTTTACAATGGCTTGGGTGATTGTTGGGGTGCTATGCAGCTTATTCATATGCGTCATGCAGCCATTGCATGGCCGGTTAATCGTAGGCTCAGAATAATAAAGCCCGCCGGAAAGATCGCGGCGGGCTTTAAGAGGAATGGCAATCGGTCATTTGGACCCGGCCCAGCTTCCGATGCCTGGCGTGTAGACCACTCTCGAAGTCATGTCCGGCCAGCCGATATCCTTCTGCACCTCAGCCGGGAGAGAGCTGATGGCCCGTTCGGTCAGGTAGCGGCTGCGGGCGGCACCGAGTTCGGTCGCGATCCGACCGAAGGTCGACAGAATGTACATGGACTTTCTCCTTCCACGGTTGGTTTGAATGCTGCTGCTAAAAGCCGCCGATACAGCTGCTGGTTTCGTGGATTGTCAGCAGAGATTTCCGGGCCTTCTTGATGTTGTTGACTATGAACTTTTCGTGATATTCAATCAAACGAAATGGGATGATGCTTTGCATCAGAAAATTTGAAGGTGCTGCCATGAACGCCCCGCTCAATCATCCGCTTCCTCTGCTCGATCTGGATGTCCTGCGCACCTTCGTGGCGATTGCCGAGACCGGCAGCTTCACCACGGCAGCAACCGCTGTCTTCCGTACGCCGTCGGCGGTGTCCATGCAGATCAAGAAGCTGGAAGACGTGCTCGGCCGCTCCGTCTTTGCGCGTGATGCGCGCTCGGTTGCGCTGACGACCGATGGCGAGATGTTACTGGGTTATGCGCGCAGGCTGCTCGCCATCAATCGCGAGGCGGTTTCCAAATTCATCGTGCCGGACATTGTCGGAGTCGTGCGACTGGGTTCGCCGGACGATTACGGCGAGCGCATCCTGCCGCACGTGCTGAAACGTTTCGCGAAATCGCACCCTTCGATCGCGGTCGACGTCACCATCGACCAGTCGATCAATCTGCGCAGGCGCATGGACGACCGCGCACTCGATCTCACGCTCCTCACCAATTCCTACAAGACCAGCGCCATCGGGGCCGAAGTGCTTTTAACCGAGCCGATCGTCTGGGCTGGTGCCAAGGGCGGATGCGCGCATCTGCGCGAACCGCTGCCGGTATCGATCTGGGAGGAGGGCTGCGTGTGGCGCGCTGGTGCCCTGGAGGCACTGGGCCGTGAGGGCCGCAACTATCGTGTGGCTTATATGAGTGCCCATACCGCCGGCCAGCGTGCGGCTATTCAAGCCGACCTCGCGGTGGCGCCGCTGCCGAAGTCCTTCCTCGGCAATGACATGGTCGAGCTCGGCCCGAAAGATGGCATGCCGCATATCGGCAACTATAATCTGGCGATGATCGTCACGCCCGATGCGAGTGCGCCGGTCAAGGCGGTTGCGGACCACATCCGCGCGACCTTCGATGTATTCAGGGAAACGGGACGGTTCTGAGATCCGCTTCACTACTCTGCGGCCAGCGGCATCTCAACGCGATGTTCCCGCCTGCTCAGGAACGTCACGATGTGATCGCGCGCTCTGCGTGCTTCGGGCATGTTGATGAGCGGCCAGACATGGAACATGCCTTCCTCGTGGACAAGCTCGACCTCGACGCCCGCTGCACGTGCCTTTTCCACGAAGATTAGATTGTCGGGGGTCAGAAGGTCGCGCGAACCGGTTAGCAGCAGGGTTGGCGGCAGCACGGTGAGGTCGCCATAGACAGGGCTGATATGCCAGTCGCTGCGATCCATGCCGGCACCATAAAGCCGCACCGCCTCGAGCCCGCCAGGGATGCCGAGCCAAGGGTCGCGTTGCTCGGCGTCGAACACTTCGGGGTTGGTCAGAGACATGTCGAGACCGGGCGAGATCAACACATGGCGACCGGGTGCAGGCAAGCCTTGCTCGGCCATCATCATGGTCAGCACCACGGCCATGTTACCGCCGGCGGAATCGCCCATGAAGATGATGTCTTGCGGTTCGGTCTCCTCGAGCATTTCCCGATAGACCGAGCCCACCATGCCGAACATATCGTGGAAGTCGTGTTCGGGCGCGATTGGATAGATCGGGACGGTCATGCCAAAGCCCAGTCGCTCGGCCATCTCTGCGATCAGCGCCCAGTGATAGGTGGTGATTTCAAAGACATAAGCGCCACCGTGGAGATAGAGAATCCGCCGGGCGTTGCCGTTTTTCGGGGCGATATCATAGACGGGGAAGCCGGCGACGGTGTGCGTTGTAATATCAAAACGCTGGGCAATGGCGGCAGGCGGGCGATGGCATTGCTTCTTGCGGGCGTGCCTGATCCAGCGATGCATGTTCTCCGGGCTGGAGAACGCCTTCTTGCGGGTATGTTTCAGAACAAAAGAAACAAGATGGCTGTGGATGCTGGCCATGGAACGCGACGAACAATTGCTCAGCCGGCTGGCCGGCTCCTGAATGCCCCAATGACCAAAATTTTGATCTGAGGCGGCAAAAGTCAAGGCCGGTGTCGCATCTTCGACTGGGCCAGCGGTGTTGTGACCGCCGGCCTGCTGGATTTGTCGCTCGGCCCTTAGGCGGCGGGCACGTTGTCCTGCTGCAGAACGACCACGCGCGTGCCGTTCTGGACGCGGCGGTGCAGGTCGATGATGTCCTGGTTGAGCAGGCGGATACAGCCTGACGAGATCGAACGGCCGATAGACCAATCTTCGTTGGTGCCATGGATGCGGTACAGCGTGTCGACACCGTTCTTGAACAGATAAAGCGCGCGGGCGCCCAGCGGATTGGTTGGTCCCGGCTCCATGCCGCCGGCAAGTGGGCCATAACGCTCGGGTTCGCGCGCAATCATGTCTTGTGTGGGGGTCCAGCGTGGCCATTCGCGCTTGTATTGGATCACACCGCTGCCTTCGAAGGCGAGGCCGGCCTTACCAACACCGACGCCATAGCGCAGCGCGCGACCTTCGCCGAGGACCAGATAGAGGAATCGGTTCGGCGTATCGATGACGATCGTGCCTGAAGGTTCAGGCCCTTGGTAGGCAACTTCCTGACGATAATATTTCGGATCGATCTTGCTGAGATCGGGTGCAGGAATGGGGAAAGCGTCATCGGCCACCGCCGCGTACATATCGCGGTAGTATTGCGGAACTTCCCGCTTGCCCGGCTTGATCGAGGCGACCTTCTGCGTCGTGGTGCAGCCGGCCGCTACGAACGGTACTGCAAGGACAAACATACGGCGGGTAATCGAAACGGACATGGCAGACCTGAGCTTGTTTATGACTTTTGGACCGGTCGTCGCAGAAAAGTCTAAACGCTTCCAATCACCCGAAATCACGCTTTGGTGAATGCGCGGAGGTGGTTGGAATTTTCAGCGGCTCGAACAAGAAAAGTCAGACGACGCGATCGGTTGCCGATGTCCTCGTGACTGAAGGGGGCGAGAAAAAGGCATAAGGAACAAAAGCAAGCCCGCGTGACAGGAGCTTTGACATCGCCTGTGTCGTGACGGCAACACCAAGCCGCGAAGGCGCGCTAGCCGTGCGGTCGGAAATCCAGATGCGCTGAAAGTGCGAGGAAATCAGCAGCGACGATATCCCAATGGCTGCTTGCCTTGAGGTCGGATATCTGGCCAGTGCCGTTTTCCAATGGGCGTGCGACGAAGGCCGTTTTCAATCCGCAATCCCTTGCTGCGCTCAGATCGTCATTGTGCGCGGCAACCATCATGACATGCGCGGGTTCGAGCCTCAGTGCCTCGCAAGTTGCAAGATAGGCGCGTGCGTCGGGCTTGTAGGCGCGAGCAATCCCTGCGCCCAGGATACAGTCCCAGGGCAGGGCGCCATATCTGGCCAGCCGTGTCATCAGCGCTATCGAGCCGTTGGAGCATGGTGCGATGATCCGGTTGGCCTTCAATCGTATCAATCCCGGAACGACATCCGGCCAAGGTGGCAGTTTTTCCCAGGCGTGGTTGAGCGCTATGCGATCTTCTTCGCTGAAATGCCCGGTTATGCCGAAGCTATCGAGCGTTGCATCAAGGTTTTCGCGATGGAGGACGTCCAGGTCGACATAGGACCGACGGCCCGACCGTATTTCCTCCATCCGCGGCTGGTAGAGGTCGCGCCAGGCATCCGCGAAGGCGATGCTGTCGATCTGCAGTCCTTTCGCGGCTGCCGCCGTCGCCACCTCGCGGGCAACGCCGGTACGCCAGTCGACGCAGGTGCCGAAAACATCGAAGATGAGGGCTTCAACCGTCATTATGCGCTCCTTGCAGCCACGATTCCGACGACATCTTAGCCGGCATCCACCAGACAATACTGGTTGCCCTCCGGGTCGCGCATGACGGTGTAACCATTCGTTTCCCGATGCACTGCAGCACCAAGTTCGAGTTGTTCTCTCGCCGCTGCCTGGCGGTCCGTCACCATTATGTCGAGATGGATGCGGTTGTTGTCATAACGACGTCCCTCGACGCGCTGGAAGCAGAGGCTGGGCCCCGGACCATCGACCAATACCGTTGGGTCGGTTTCCGGCGTGAAGCCAAGAGAAGCCAGGCGTGCGATCTCCGCATCGTCGTAGGGCCGAACATCGTATCCGTCCAGCAACTGCGCCCAAAAGCGGGCAAGCGCTGCCGGATCCTCGCTTTCGAAGACGATTTCACGAAGTCGGCCCATCCGGCACCTCCATTGCGGTTGCCGGCCTGGTGAGCAACCTAGTCGCGATTGCGCCGGGCGGCGCGTTCCTCGCGGGAACGTCGGCGGGGCGCCGCATCCCCTGCCGCGCTGTCGTCGCTTGCCACCTTGCGTGGCGGCAGTTTGACCTGTTCGGCAAGCTTGGGGAAGGGGTCCACCTTGTTCGGCAGCGCCATGGCGTCGATGAAAAGTTGCTGGAAATGCGGTTCCAGCGCGGTTTCGATCTTCTCGATGCTAGCCACCTGCTTTTCGATTTCGCGGCGATGATCGCGGTTGAGCAACGCCATCAATGCGCCTGTACCGGCGGCGTTGCCGACCGCTTTCACTTCCGAAAGATCGCAATCCGGGATCAGGCCCAGCACCATGGCGTATTTCGGATCGATGAAAGAACCGAAGGCGCCGGCGAAGCGGATGGTGTCGACGGTTTCGACACCTTGCTTCTCCATCAGGAGCTTCACACCCGCATAGAGCGCGGCCTTGGCGAGCTGGATGGCGCGGATGTCGTTCTGGGTGACCGTGATGCGTGGTTCACCCTGGCGCCCTTCGCGCAGCAGATAGGAAAAAGTGCGGCCATTCTGGATGATACGCGGGCTTTTTGCCATCAACGAGCCATCGACGACGCCATCTTCGGAGATGATGCCGGACAGGTACATCTCCGCCACGACCTCGATGATGGCCGAGCCGCAGATGCCGGTGACGCCGGTGGTCCAGGATGCTTCCTCGAAACCTTCCTCATCGGACCATTTGTCGGTGCCGATGACTCGGTAGCGTGGTTCCAGCGTTTCGGGATCGATGCGAACGCGCTCGATGGCGCCAGGCGCGGCGCGCTGGCCCGAGGAGATTTCTGCGCCTTCGAAGGCTGGCCCCGTCGGGGAAGAAGCGGCAACGACGCGGTTCTTGTTGCCGAGCACGATCTCGGCGTTGGTGCCGACATCCACCAGCAGCATCATGCTGTCCTGACGATACGGGCCTTCCGACAGCGTCGCACCGGCGGCGTCGGCCCCGACATGGCCGGCGATACAGGGCAGCGTGTAGAAACGCGCGCCACGGTTGACGTCGATGCCGATATCGTTGGTCCATCCCTGCACCGCGCCGGAAACGGCGAGTGCGAAAGGTGCCTGGCCAAGCTCAGTCGGATCAATGCCCAGGAATAGATGGTGCATGATCGGATTGGCGACGAAGACGCAATCGAAGATGTCGTGGCGGTCGACACCACCTTCTTCGCAGACCTTGCCGATCAACGTGTTTACTGCTTCGCGGACTGCCTTGGTCATGGCCTCGCGGCCATCTGGGTTCATCATCACATAGGAGACGCGGCTCATCAGATCCTCGCCGAAGCGGATCTGTGGGTTCGACGTGCCGGAAGATGCGACGACACGACCCGATAGCAGCGACACCAGATGCATGGCGATCGTCGTGGAGCCGATGTCGCAGGCGATGCCATAGGCCTCGTTCTTGAGGCCTGGATAAAGCGCAATGACTGTCGCGCGGGAGAATTCCATGTCCTTGTGGATGGCCGCGGTGACCGCCCAATTCTCCTTGCGCAGGATCTTCTGGACTTCGGGAATGAGATGCGGAGCGACGCGCAGGTCCTTCCAGCCCCAGTCATTCTGCAGCACGGCCTTGAGGCGCTCTAGATCCCCGGTCGGCTTGTGCATGTCGGGCTGTTCGACCTCGACGTAGCACATCTGCACGGCCGAATTGCGCTCGATGACGCGGTCGGTCGCAGCTTTGCGCACCACCTGGGCGTTGATCACCGTATCCTGAGGTACATCGATGACGAGGTCGCCCTGGATGGTGGCCGAGCAAGACAGGCGGCGGGCTTCAGGCAGGCCGCGGACGCGTTCGTAGCGCTCTTCCTTGGGACCTTTCGGCGAGATGTGATCAAGCGACGAAACGATCTTGTGCTTGGCGAAATTGCCTTCCTGCACTTCGATCTGGCAGCGCCCGCAGGTGGCGCGCCCGCCACACACCGATTCCACATAGACGCCAAGCTGGCGTGCCGCATCGAGCACCGGCGTGCCGACCGGGAAGCGCCCGCGCTTGCCGGATGGCATGAACAGGACGAGGGGATCGGTGATGTTGGCAGGCGAGTTCATTTCGATTGACCGATTATCCTCTTGCCAGCCTGGCCTCGCGGCCACCGCGACGGCGTCCGCCCGCGGCAGCAGCACCATCGGCGTTTGGCGCATTGACTGCAACTGGCGCTGGCGCGGCATGTTCGCCCGGCTTGTAGTCCTTGTAGGTCTTGATCCAGGTCATGCAGTCCTTGTCGGTGCCGTTCAGCACGTTGGCGGCGCGAACTGCTTCCATTTCCTGCGGGCGAACCGGGTTCATGATGGCCGATGTCATGCCGGCGCCGATCACCATCGGGATGAAACCGGCATTGATGCCATGGCGATGCGGCAAGCCGAAAGAGATGTTGGAGAGGCCGCAGGTCGTATTCACCTTCAATTCCTCGCGCAGACGGCGCAGCAGTGCGAAGACTTGGCGGCCGGCATCGCCCAATGCGCCGATCGGCATGACCAGCGGATCGACGACCACGTCTTCCGGCTTGATACCGTGATCCATGGCACGCTCGACGATCTTCTTGGCGACGGCGAAGCGCACGTCCGGGTCCATCGAGATGCCGGTCTCATCATTAGAGATGGCAACCACCGGCACGTTGTATTTCTTCACCAGGGGCAGGATGGCTTCGAGTTTTTCTTCCTCGCCGGTGACCGAGTTCACCAGCGGGCGTCCCTTGGCGACCCTGAGGCCGGCTTCGATCGCAGCGGTGACGGAGGAGTCGATCGACAGCGGCAGATCGACAAGCCCCTGCACGATTTCCAGGGTCTGGACCAGAAGGCCGGGTTCCGTGGCATTCGGGTCGACTGCGGTCACACCCGCATTGACGTCCAGCATGGTGGCGCCGCAGGCAGCCTGTTCCAGCGCGTCCTTGATGACCGTTTCGAAATTGCCGGCCTGCATCTCGGCGGCGAGCTTCTTGCGACCGGTCGGGTTGATGCGCTCGCCGATAACGCAGAAGGGCTGGTCGAAACCGATGACGATTTCGCGAGTCGCCGAAGCGACGATGGTGCGGGTCATTTCAAACTCCCTCCGGATATAAAGACTTCTTTATATCGTTTCTGATGTGGATCAAGCGACGGATGTCAGCCGCGGCGGTTCAATGCGCGGTCTTCACCATGTCGACCTGGGTTTCGGTGACGTCGTCCTGCAAGATGTGGCCGAGACGTTCTGCAACCAATGCGTCGTCGGGCCTGACTTCGCGCTTCCAAGGCCGACGGCCCTTGAGCACGCCCGATTCGTCGACGATCTCAGCGACATATTCTTCCTGGCGGTAGGCCATCACGTGGACGCCTGATACGCCTGGGATTTCCTTCACCTCATTGATGATGTCGATGCAGAGCCTCTTGCCTTCGGCTTTCTGGTCCTCTGCACCTTCGAGACGCTTGATGACGGAATCGGGGATATGAATACCCGGCACGTTGGAGCGGATCCACTTCGCGGTCTTGGCAGAAGCAAGCGGGCCGACACCGACCAGGACGAAAACCTTTTCGGTCAGGCCCAGATCGCTGGCCTTCTGCATGAAGGTTCTGAACATCGGCACATCGAAGCAGTACTGGCTTTGCACGAATTGCGCACCGGCGGCAATTTTCTTGCCGAGGTGGATGGGGCGGAAATCGTAAGGCGGTGCAAAGGGATTGATCGCTGCGCCCAGGAAGACCTGCGGCGGCGTGGTCAGCTTGCGGCCTGACAGGAATTTGCCGTTGTCGCGCATGATGCGCACGGTTTCGAGCAACGACATGGAATCGAGGTCGAACACCGGCTTGGCGCCAGGCTGATCGCCGGCCTGCACGCCGTCGCCGGTGAGGCACAGGATGTTGGCGACACCCATTGCGGCGCCACCCAGCACGTCGCCCTGGATGGCGATACGGTTTTTGTCGCGGCAGGCGATCTGCATGACCGGGGCATAGCCCATGCGGGTGAGAAGCGCGCAGATGCCGACCGACGACATGTGACAGTTGGCGCCCGAGGCATCGACGGCATTGATGGCGTCGACCCAGCCATCGAACACCTTGGCGCGGTTGTAGACATCTTCCGGATCGGCGCTATCGGGCGGATTGAGCTCGGTAGTCACCGCGAACTCGCCGCGACGCAACACGCGCTCGAGGCGACCGCGCGAGGAGTGGCCGGGCAGGGGTTCCAGCGGAAGGTGGATACCTGCGGGGTTTTCGTCGCGCTGAGGCGGACGCGGCGGTGTCATGCGGAGGCTCCGGTGCTGGCGGTCTTGGCTGCGTCACGTGCGGCCGCTGCCTGGGCTGTCACACGCAGCCAGGCGGAGGTTTCGCGCAGCGACTGGTCGACCGGTTTCTGCACATTGAGGATGGCATCGCCATTGACCATGTTGCGCGAACCTTCCCAGGCCTTGACCCAGACGCAGGGCATGTCGGGCTCGACTTCGCAGTTCCCGTTGGCGCGCACGCCGCCGCATGGGCCGTTGCGCAATTGCTTGGGGCAGTTCATCGGGCAGGACATGCCTGTCGAGGAAAGGATGCATTGGCCGCACATGCGGCAGTCGAACATGAAGCCTTTCACGCGCTTCTCGACGAATTTCACCGGCGCTTCGACGCGCCCATAACCGATGCCTTTCCAGAGTGGGTGAAGCAAGAGGAAGGCATCGGCAAAGCGGCTGTAGAACCATTCCAGCAGCTTCGAATGACGGATTGCCCAAAGTCGCACCGAATAAGACCGTTGCACGCGTCGCTGTGGCGACACGTCGGCAGGCTTGTAATCGCTCTTTGGCGCCGCCTTGCGCACCAGCGCCGCCTGGGTGACGCCGCCGGATGTCCCGACATGCGTGCTAGCGCTGCTGTTTGTGTGGTCTGTCTTCGGTGTCGGCTGGGTGTCAGACATTTTCCTTGCCGCCTGCCTTGGCGAGAGCGACCAGTCGCTCCCGGCTGTAATCCGCGTCGATGGCCGCCGCCGCCTTTTCTACTTCCGCCTCAAGGTCGTCGCCGACGGGTACCGGATCGGCTTTGCGCCATTCGGCGAGATAGGCGTCGGTCTCGGCCGCGCCCGAACGCATCGCCGCCATGTCGATCGCTTCGGTGAAACGCAGCGGCAATTCGCGCTTGGCGTTCTGCCTGCCTTTTTTCACGATGACCTGGGCGGGAATGTCGCGCCAGTAAACGACGATCAGATCGGCCATTTTTCAGTCTTCCTTCGATGGTTGGAGCATTGCCGGAAGCGGGAATAGCCCGCTTCTCATCAGACGACGCGCGCGCCTTCAAAAGCGACGCGTTCGAATGTCGTAAAACGATAGAGCGTCGGCGGGTTCGAAGCATCGCTGCTCGACCCGGGAACAGCTGCCTAATCGTGCTTGCCGAAATCGGTCACCAGCTTGCGATGGAAACGCACATAGCCCCGTTCCGTCGAGTGCAAATGCTCGGCAATGATTTCGTGGAACCGCGGCAGGCGGTGGAATGGAACGGCCGGATAGGAATGATGTTCCGCATGATAGGGCATGTTCCATGCCACGAAACGCACGATGGCTGTGGTGAAGGTGGTGCGTGTGTTTTCGAGCATGTTGGCGACATGCGGACAACGCGTATGTTCGGCCAAGAGATAGGCCCGCAGAAATGGCTGCCCGATCAGTACAGGCACAATCCAGACCCACAACAGCGCCGTCGACTGCAACAGCAGCGAGCCTGCGAGCAGCAGTCCATAAAGGGCAAGGAACCAACGCGCCTCCGAGATCACCTTGGTGCGGCCCTTTTCCGGGACGAAGGAGTCTTCGTTACGCCCGAGCGCATTCACGACGATGACCTTGGCCATACCGCTCCAATAAGGCCAGCCAGACAGATAACGCAGATATTGCGCGACGGTCTCGGGTTTCGGGCTCATCAATTCCGGATCGTTTTCCGGGTCATGCGTGTAGCGATGATGGGCGAAGTGAAAATAGCGGAACCAGGCCGGCGGCAACAGAATGAGGAAGCCGGAAGCGGCGGCTGCCAGGCGATTCAGCCGCTCGGTGCGAAATGCTGTTTCATGGATTGTCTCGTGCAGCAGCGTAAACAGGAAGACGATGAGGACGCCGAGCGGCAGCAACAGCACTGGCCATAACGGCACGTCAAGCAGGATCAAGGCGGCGAACAGCAGGATCAGCCCGCCGTGGACGGCAAGCCGCAGCACGCCGGGGGCGTCCTGCTTTTCGGTCAGGTCGCGTCGATCCTCGACCGAAAGAGCTGCAATGATCTGTCTATGGTCGATTTCAGCCATCAGCGAAGTCTAACGCTGGCGCGGTACAGCGTAAACGGTGGGTTGGCTCTAGCCTACCAGATGCCGCGGCGTATGCCGGTCCACACATAGAACCAGAGCGTCGGATGGAACCATATCTGCGACGGCAGACCAGGGTCGAAGGGTTCGATGCGTCCGGACAGCACTTTTTCGACCACATCGACGCAAGCGTTGCGCGAAATCGCTGCCTGGCGCAGGGGATAGGACGAAATGGTGTCGCCGCGGCCAGGTTCGCCGCGCGTGTGACGTAACACGGCGCCGGTGTCGACGCCGGCATCGACGAGGTGGACGGTCGTGCCGAAATTCACGGCGTCATCGTTCACCAGCGCCCAATACGCGCCATTCATGCCGCGGTATTTGGGATTGATGCCGGCGTGATAGTTGATGACGGGGCAGGGAATGGAGGCAAGCGTCTCGCGTGTCAGCACGCGGCATCCGGCAAGCAGTACGACACCCGGTTTGAGGTCCGCTATGGCCTTGATCGCCTCTGGCGCGTTCGCGGACGGCACATGCACGATGTTTTGGCCTGGCCGCAGCTCGGTCTTGAGATTGTATTCGGCCGCGATCTCTTCGGCGTGCGCGGCGCCGAAGCGTTTGCCGAGCCGCACCAGCATCATCGTGCCGATCTGGCCGAAAACGGAAATCCAACCCTGCCGCTTGGCACGGCGCTTCAGCAGCGACCATTTGGAGATCGGCGTTTCGAGGATGACGGTGACGTTGGCGAAACGGTCGGCAATGGCGTTGACGATCGCCCAGATATGGCCGCCGCCTTCGGTGACGACGACGATGGATGCCGTGTCTGCAGCCTCGTTCATCCTTGAAAGTCCAGTCTTTTCAGAACCTTGTTCGGTGTTGGCAACACCACGGGTTCGGTCCCCAGTCGGTATTTTCGGCGGTGCCGGTTAATCCTTTATGTCAGCGCCAGCTGCGGCTGACCCGTCAGCGCTTGAATTCAATGATGTCGAGTTTGGACTCATAGTACGGAGCGGGAAATTCGATCCGCCAGGCACTGGGTCCTGTGCGAAAGGCGTAGCCGACCTGGTCAGTCTTGGGGCCGGCACCGTAGCGTTTCGCCTTTTCACCCGCCACGAAGCCCGAGCCCAGATAAATCGAGCGTTTCTCGCCATCATCGTAGAAACGACCTTTGGTGCGCTGGGAGCCAGTGGTCTTCTCCAGCATCCAACCCGAGCCATCGTCCGTCACGCGGCACTTGAACCAGCCGTAGATCACGAGAGGTCCGAGACCGCCGGCCTTGATGGTGCGGCACTGCCAGTTTCCGGTGAGGTCCTTGTCCGAGAAAGCGACCAATGGGCGAGCGAGAAGTGCGTCAAGCTCTTTCACCTCGCCCGGCTGGCCTGCCCTGGCTTCGGCCAGCGCCGATTTGCGGGTCTCTTCATAGTTGGCGAGCCGCATCTTGTCCGCCGGTGTAATCAGTTTTTGTACCACCCCGTCCGCCAGTGCATTTTCGGCCAGCAGAAGGGTGGCAGCCGAGAATATGAAGGCGCGCAAATGCATGTCGTGTCCCCTGATGTCGCGACGGCCTTATAGCCCGTCCGACCGGCAGAAAACCAGTCCGACAGTCTGAAGTGTTATCTGGGAAAGTATAAGGGCTTTCAGTGTTGCGCCGCTGCGAGGATTGCCGGCGCAAGATCGCCATAGCCGGTGAAGCGGTATTCATAATCAAGGCCCAGATAGTCGGCGGCCCATTTCGCCTTTTCCTGCAAGGCCGGGTCCTCGGTCTGCGCCAAGTAGACGATCTTGGTATAATTGCCGAAGACCATTTCCTTGAGCTCTGGATGTTTGTCGAGCTTCAAGGGCTCGATGACAAAAGCTTCGAACTGACGCGTGATCAGATCCGTCAAATAGAAGGCCGTGAATTCTTCCTCCGCGATCTTCGCGAATGCCTCGTTGCCGCTGAAGAAAGCGTAGCAATGCGGGCCCCCGATACGCTCGATGTCTTCGTCCTCGCAGATTTTGTCGAGCTCGCCACGCGTGCCGCATTCCGCATAGCCGATGAAGATGCGTTTGTAGCCTTCCGCCCGCGCCTTGGCGATCGCGTCGCGCATGGCCGGTGCGATCTTGTCCGGATAGACATGCCAGATTGCCGGGAGGCAGATCAGGTCGACATGGTCGAGATGGTTGGCCTTGCAGACTGCGAGGACTTCGCGCGCGATCGCGCCGCAGGCAATGACCCGCACGCGCTCAATGAGGGGGGCACTCGACGGGACTTCGCCCTTCGCCATCACAACCGCGTCGGCGATGCCTGTCGGATCGATGTTCTGCCTGTTCGCCATGCGGATTACTCCAACATCGCCGCTCGCATTCTGCATAACGTGGAACCGTGTTATCTCTTTGGCGTTGATGATTGTTACATCGCCATAAGGGAGACACCGTCCATGAAATTGTCACGCATCGCACCGCTCGCCGTCATTGCCGTGGCGCTCGTACTTTCCGGCTGTGCCAATACGGTTCGTGGCGTCGGCAAGGACGTCAAAGGCACCGCCCGCGCCGTCGAAGACACGGTCGAAAACTGACCGGCTCCCATCACTTGGTAACGAGAAGGCCGCGCTGCAAGGCGCGGCCTTTTGCAATCATGCGGAAGCACGCACGTTGTGCTTGCGCTTCATGAAGTCCTTGGCGGTTTCCACAGCCACCGCAGCGTCGCGGCAATAGGCATCGGCGCCGACAGCCTTGCCGAACTCCTCGTTCAGCGGTGCACCGCCAACCAGCACGACATAGTCGTCGCGAATGCCCTTTTCCTTCATCGTATCGATGACGACCTTCATGTAGGGCATGGTCGTGGTCAGAAGCGCCGACATGCCGATGATGTCGGGTTTATGCTCTTCGATCGCCTCGAGATACTTCTCGACCGGATTGTTGATGCCGAGATCAACGACGTCGAAACCGGCGCCTTCCATCATCATGCCGACAAGGTTTTTGCCGATGTCGTGGATGTCGCCCTTGACCGTGCCGATCACCAGCTTGCCCTGCTTGGGAGCACCGGTGGCGGCGAGCAGCGGACGCAGAATAGACATGCCTGCCTTCATCGCATTCGCGGAGAGCAGCACTTCCGGCACAAACAGGATACCGTCGCGGAAATCTTCACCGACGATACGCATACCCTCCACCAGCGCTTCGGTGAGGACGGTGTAAGGCGCCCAGCCACGCTCCAGGAGGATGTTGGTGCCTTCTTCGATCTCTTCCTTCAGGCCGTCATAAAGATCGTCGTGCATCTGCTGCACGAGTTCCTCGTCGGAGAGTTCGGACAGGATGATCTCGTCGTCGGACATTTTTTGATCCATCTCCCTACGGCCGCACGACCTTGTCGCAAGGCACCAATCGTCGCGTCAATACCTAGCGTGCGGCGACGCGCATCCATAGCTGATTTGCGACTTTCCGCAAAAGGAAAGCGACTGGGAATCTGTTGTTCTTCTTGTCGATTTTGCGACAGACCTTGGCGCTCGCTGGCCGTTTCGGATAGGGTGCATGGCTACGATCCGGGAAGCAGCCGCCGCGAGGCGGTCGAACGGATTTCAAGGAAGAACGATCATGAGCGAGAACGCGGCAGTCGATCAGGAAGCGGCGGCGGGCGGCAGGCGAGGGCGCGGTGACCGCGGAGGTGCCGCGGCCCGACGTGCTGCGCGTACAGGCGGTGGACCTGGTCAGCAGCTCACCTATATCCGGCGTCAGATCAAGGTCTACGAGGTGCTGGACGAGGAAGGTCTGGCGCTGATCGAGAAAAATGCCGACACGGTGCTCGAAGAGACCGGTATCGAATTCCGCGACGATGCGGAAGCGCTTCAGCTGTGGAAGCAGGCCGGTGCCGACGTGAAGGGCGAGCGCGTTCGCTTTCCGCGCGGGCTCTGCCGCTCGCTGCTCAAGACCGCGCCCAAACAGTATATCCAGCATGCGCGCAATTCGGAGCGTTCGGTGCAGATCGGTGGCGACGCCACGGTTTTCGCGCCTGTCTATGGACCGCCCTTCGTGCGCGATCTCGACGGCAACCGCCGTTATGCGACGATCGAGGATTTCCGCAACTTCGTGAAGCTGGCCTATATGGCGCCGTCGATCCATCATTCGGGCGGCACGGTCTGCGAACCGGTCGATGTGCCGGTCAACAAACGCCACCTCGATATGATCTACTCGCACATCAAATATTCGGACAAGCCGTTCATGGGCTCTGTCACGGCGCCTGAACGCGCGGAAGACACTGTCGCGATGGCCAAGCTGGTCTTCGGCGACGATTTCGTCGAGAACAACACGGTTCTGACCTCGCTGATCAACGCCAATTCGCCGATGGTCTTCGATGAAACGATGCTGGGTGCGCTGAAGGTCTATGCACGCCACAACCAGGCCTGCATCGTCACCCCGTTCATCCTTGCCGGTGCGATGAGCCCGGTGACGGTTGCCGGTACGCTGACGCAGGTTCTGGCCGAGGTTCTGGCCGGCGCGTCCTTCACCCAGCTCATCCGGCCAGGCGCTCCGGTGCTGTTCGGCACCTTCGCCTCGTCGATCTCGATGCAGTCGGGTGCGCCGACCTTCGGTACGCCGGAGCCTTCGCTTGTATCCTATGGTGCGGCACAACTCGCGCGCCGGCTCGGTCTGCCATTCCGTACCGGCGGTTCGCTGTGCGCCTCCAAAATCCCGGACGCTCAGGCGGCTTATGAAAGCGCCAATACGCTGAATTCGACCATCCTTGCCGGCACCAACTTCGTGCTGCATTCGGCCGGCTGGCTCGAGGGCGGATTGGCCTCCTGCTACGAGAAGTTCATGATGGACATCGACCAACTCGGCATGCAGCAGAAATTTGCCGAGGGCGTCGACCTTTCGGAGAACGGCCAGGCGATGGACGCCATTCGCCAGGTGGGTCCGGGCAGCCACTATCTAGGCTGCGACCACACCCAGGCCAATTTCCAGACGGCGTTTTATCGGTCGTCGATCGCCGACAACAATTCCTACGAGCAGTGGCTGGCAGAGGGCGAGAAGACGGCGCCGCAGCGTGCCAACGAACTCGCCCGGCGCTGGCTGGAGAGCTACGAGGCGCCGGACCTCGACCAGGGCATCGACGAGGCGCTACAGGCCTTCATCAGCAAGAAGAAGGAGTCGATGCCCGACGCCTTCACTTGAAAGGAGCCCGATGCAGGCCGGGCTAAAGTGGCCAACATCATTCACAAGGAGGTCTGGCGGAGCGCATTTTCCGACCCGGACAAGAAGTGATGTTGGTCGATTGCCAATGAGGGTCGGGCTGTCGTGAGCAGTCATCATCGGGTCGACGATCGACACCTCAAGAATATTTCGAGTGAACTCGCCGCGCATGGTCTCATCCTGCGCGGCGGTTTTGCGTTCGGAGGTGGCGAGGCGGTGCCGGAGAGCCCGGAGGGGAGGCCGGCGAAGTCCGTTCTTCTGGTTGGGCAGGCAGGTGCGGCGCCTTGGCCTCACTTCATGGCATGGCGTCGACGGCAGCCTCAAAATCTCCAGAACCCGCTCGACACTTGGTCGCGGGAGGTCATCGATGGAATCTCCGCGCGTTTTGGTGCGTCGGCCGTCTATCCGTCGGACAAGCCCTATCAGCCGTTCCAGCAATGGGCGATGCGGGCGGAGGGACTGAAGCCGTCACCGCTCGGCATCCTCATGCATCCCCAATATGGTCTCTGGCACGCTTATCGCGGCGCATTGCTGTTTGCCGATGAAATCCCGATTCAAGGCGCTCACGATCCGATTCACCTTTGCGATCTATGTGTCGGAAAACCTTGCCTGAAATCCTGTCCGGTCGACGCCTATTCGGCCGACGGTTTCGCCTATCAGTCATGCTTGGCTCATGCCCGTGGCCCGCAGGGAGGGCCATGCCGGACGGGCGGTTGCCTGGATCGCAATGCCTGTCCTTATGGGGCGGATTATCGTTATCCCGCCGAAGTGCAGGCGTTTCATATGGCGAGCTTCGCCGGGGTGTAGCTGCTCCGCTGCGAGCTCCGGGCATCAGCGAATGGCTGCTTGCAGAGATGCGTTCACGGCGGTCTGGCCCGATTCTTTTGACCACCGGTTGCTTTCTCCGCGGTTGACCATGAGCAAGCAGGTGGTTATCGAAAAGTCATCTGATGACTTGATGAGTTTCGACATGCAGCCCGCCAGTCGCATCAACCTCACCGACAGCGCCACAGAGAGACTTCGTTCCGAGATACTTGGCGGTCGTTGGTCAGTCGGTGTCCGCATTCCCAATGAGGCCACCTTGTCCGATCGGCTATCGGTCAGTCGAGGCACGGTTCGGGAAGCCGTACGAGCGCTGGTTTCGCAAGGGCTGCTCGAAACGCGGCAGGGATCTGGAACTTACGTGCGCTCGGCCGTCGATCCGACCGCCGCACTGGTGCGAGTTCGGCGGGCCTGCCTGCGCGACCAATGGGAAGCCCGCACGGCGCTCGATGTGGAGGCCGCGCGGCTGGCCGCGCTTCGGCACACGCCGGCAGATATCGAACGGCTCAACCGCCTACTTGCCGAGCGCGGCACTGTCGCCGATGGCGGCCAGCACAATTTTGTCTGCCGCGATCTCGCTTTCCACAAGGCGATCGTGGCGATGTCGGGGAACCGCGCAATGGTGGAGCTCTACGACTTTTTCACCGCGGCGATTGCCGAAACCATCCAGGCAACGTTGGGTGGTGACTTGCCGGAGCCGGACGCTCCGATGCATGGACAGATCGTTGAAGCCATCGCCTCGGGCGACCCGGAGCGTGCCGGTAACGCTGTCCGCACCTTCATGGCACCCGTCCTCTCGCAGCTCGACAGGCATCTCGCGCAATGAACCAGACCTTTCGTCAAGACCGGGTCGAACCGTCGGCCATAGATGCTATCGACGATCAGCTCATCGATGCTGAAGCCGACAGCCTGCCGCCGCCGCAAGCACCTGTGCTTGCAAGTCCGGCCGCACGCATCCTGCTCGGGGCTAGCCTGGTGCTGATTGCTTTCAACCTGCGTCCGCTGTTTTCCAGTCTCTCGGTGCTTTTGCCGGAGGTGATGCAGGCGACGGGGCTGTCCAGTGCCGGCGCCTCACTGCTGACCACGCTGCCGGTGCTGTGCCTCGGCATCTTCGCGCCCTTCGCGCCGAGGCTCGCCCAGCGCTACGGCGCGGAGCGGGTACTGCTCGGTGTCATGGCACTGGTCACGCTGGGCACAGCGCTGCGTGGCTTCGGATCTGTGCCGATCCTGTTTGCTGCCACGTTCATCGTCGGCGCCGCCATCGCGGTCGGCAATGTGCTGCTGCCTGGCCTGGTCAAGCGTGACTTCCCCGACAGCATGGCTTTGATGACCGGTCTCTATACGATGGCATTGTGCGCCGGGGCGGCTGCGGCTTCCGGGCTGACGCTGCCGATCGAACACTACATTGCAGGTTCCTGGTCGGCTGCTCTCGCCGCCTGGGCGGTACCTGCTTTCGCTGTGTTGTTGTTATGGGCGCCACAGGCATTCGCCAGCCGTCATCAGGCAAGCCATAGTGGTTTCCGCGTCACCGGTCTCTGGCGCGACCGGCTAGCCTGGCAAGTCACATTGTTCATGGGCCTGCAGTCGGCACTGGCCTACAGCATCTTCGGCTGGCTGGCCCCGATCCTGCGCGAGCGCGGGTTTGACGCAATCGCGGCAGGTGCGATTGTCTCGGTATCGGTAATGGCTCAGGTCGTTGCCTGCCTGGCGGTACCGCCGATCGCAGTTCGCTGCCGCAATCAGAGCACCGTCAATGTCGCTCTGGTCGTTGTCGCAGTCATCGCATTGCTTGGAATCCTGTTTGCTCCGACGTGGATGACGCTGCCGCTGGCTATTCTACAAGGGCTGGGACAGGGCGGCCTGATCGCGGCCGCCATGACGGTGATCGTGCTGCGCTCACCCGACCCACATGTGGCATCGCATCTTTCCGGCATGGCGCAGGGGGTCGGTTATATTCTTGCGGCGATCGGCCCGCTGCTGGTCGGATTGATCCATGGCTGGACCGGCAGTTTCGCTGCCAGCGCAATGCTTTTCGCGGCTCTCGGCCTGGGCGTTGCCGTGATGGGTTTCGGAGCCGGCCGGAGTTTGCTGGTCGGTGCGCGTACGGAGCGTCTCGAAGCACAGGGCTGAGATCCGGCTTGCCTGCGGCGAGGCTCGCGCTATCTATCCGTTCCTATTTCCCAAGCACGGAGACGGATGGTGCCCTCAACCAGCAAGCGCGACATCACGATCAAAACACCGGATGGTGTGGCGCGTGCTTGCGTGTTTCGCAACGGACAGGCGAAAGCTGGCATTATCCTCTATATGGATGCGTTCGGGCCGCGACCGGCACTCTACGACATGGCAGCCAGGCTCGCTGGCTCCGGCTATGCCGTGCTGGTGCCAGATCTCTTTTATCGCGACACCCCCTATGGTCCGTTTGACGCCAAGACGGCCTTTGTCGAAGAAAAGAGCAAAGCGGCTCTGACGGCATTAATCAGCGGCACGACTCAAGACATGACCGCGCGCGACAGCGGCGCATTTATCGCGGCGCTGGAGGCCGAAGGCATACGGGGCCCGATTGGCGCCGTCGGTTATTGCATGGGTGGCGGCCGCGCGATCAACGCTGCGGCGGCGTACCCGGATAAGATCGCTGCGGCCGCAAGTTTTCATGGCGGCCGGCTGGGTACGGATGCGCCGGACAGTCCGGCTTCGAACGCCGGCAAGATAAAAGCGCGCGTTTATGTCGGCTCGGCCGGTGTCGATGGCAGCTTTCCGCCCGAGCAATCCGCACGATTGGCGCAGGCCCTGCGACAAGCGGAAGTCGACCACATCATCGAGAATTATGTCGGCATGCAGCACGGCTGGTGCGTATCCGACCATAGTGTCTACGACGCTGCGGGCGCTGAACGCCATTGGAAGCGGCTGATCGACTTCTTTGGTGAGACATTGGGTTAGTCGCCTATCCAAACACCTTTTTCGTTGCTTTCAAAAAAATCTTCCCATCCGCCCAAGGATTGGCCAATAGGCGTCGTCCAACGGGCAAATGATGGCGATGATGCTGGACGACGAGGCATCCGACACCGAGCTGATCGGGCGGGCCAAAGACGGAGACAGAGATGCGTTCGGCCAATTGGTTGCGCGTCACTATGACTTTGTCTACCGCGTCGCCTACCGTTGGTGCGGTCGCAAGGCCGATGCCGAAGATATCGCCCAGGATGTCTGTGTGCGGCTCGGTCGCGCGATCCGCGACTATCGTGGCGGCGGCGCTTTCACCACCTGGCTTTATGCCGTGACGTTGAATGCCGCGCGTGATCTTGCGCGGAAGAGCGCGCGCGAAAGCGCAAAGACCGAAGCGTACGGTGGTCATGCACTGATCGTCGGTCCGGCGCAGGCCGCCGAAGAAGATCCGGTGGATGAGCTCTGGGCAGCTGTGCGGCTTCTTCCCGACAAGCAGCGCGAGGCTGTTCTGCTGGTTTATGGCGAAGGCCTCAATCATGCGGCGGCAGCCGAAACGATGGCAATCTCGGAGGCGACGGTTTCGTGGCACATCCATGAAGCGAAGAAACGGCTGAAAGTTCTGATGCGTTCAGCTGGGGAAGTGTGACCATGGTCGATGACAACGAACTGAAAAAGTTGCGCGATGCGGCGCTGCCCGGCCCGGATGCCAAAGCGCGCGCCCGCGCGCTCGCCGCCGCCATGACAGCCTTCGACGAAAAAGATGAGGTGGCACCCCAAGGAATGGCGGCGAGGCCGCGTCTCACTTCCCGAGCACTCACGCTCTGGAGAGAGATCATGCAGAAGAAGCTCATCGCCACGCCGGCCATTGCCGGTCTCGTCGCGCTGCCGATTGCGGGCTACACCGCTTTTCATCTGATGCAGGAGCAGCGTTCGGCGGTCGATGCAGGCGGTACCGTAACGGAGACGCTTGCCGACAAACCGGCGCCCGCAAGGCCGGATGCGGACGTGCAGCCGTTGGCTGCAGCCCCTTCGGCAGAGGACCTTGAGCAAAAGGTCGCGCCCACGATGTCTGCCGCAAAATCCGAAGCTGCCGCACCTGCCGGCAACATGCAGGCTGTCCCGCGACGAGAACTGGCGCGGATGAAAAGCGCCGAGATAAGTCAGGCTGCTCCCCGGGCCGAGAGCGAAGCCGCGGATGCGCTGGCGCGCAGTCCGGCCAACACAACGCTGATGGCGGAGCCTCCGGCTGTCGCGCCGGCGCCGCTGCCCGCCGACAGCATGCAGCCGCCTGAGGAGAACCGCGACCGCATCCAGGATTTCAAGACCAATCCGGTTCGCTCGACAAAGGCAGATCCGGTCTCGACCTTTTCCATCGATGTCGACACTGCATCCTATTCCTTCGTTCGCCGTTCGCTGAAGGATGGGCTTTTGCCGCAGGCGGACACGGTCCGTGTTGAGGAGATGGTCAACTACTTCCCCTATGACTGGAAGGGGCCGAACAACGCCGAAACGCCGTTCAACACCACGGTCAGCGTCATGCCGGCGCCGTGGAATGCCGGACACAAGCTCATGCATGTTGCCATCAAGGGCTACGACATGCAGCCCGCTGTGGAGCCCAAGGCCAATCTGGTTTTCCTGATTGATGTCTCCGGCTCGATGGACGAGCCGGACAAACTGCCATTGCTGAAATCCGCCTTCCGATTGCTCGTCAACAAGCTGAAGGCCGACGATACCATCTCCATCGTCACCTATGCAGGCGATGCCGGTACGGTGCTTGAACCGACCAAGGCGTCGGAGAAGGACAAGATCCTGAGAGCCATCGACAATCTCGCACCAGGCGGCTCGACGGCCGGGGAGGCTGGTATCCGCGAGGCCTACCGGCTGGCGCAGAAATCCTTCGTCAGAGGTGGCATCAACCGGGTGATGCTCGCCACCGACGGCGATTTCAATGTAGGCCAGACCGACGATGACGATCTCAAGCGTCTGATCGAAAAGCAGCGCGAAACCGGTGTGTTCCTTTCGGTGCTTGGTTTCGGTCGTGGCAATCTCAACGACCAGATGATGCAGACCATCGCCCAGAACGGCAATGGCACAGCTGCCTATATCGACACGCTGGCCGAGGCCGAAAAGGTGCTTGTGGGAGATGCATCCTCGACCCTGTTCCCGATCGCCAAGGATGTGAAGATCCAGGTCGAGTTCAATCCGGAAAAGGTCTCGGAATATCGGTTGATCGGTTACGAGACGCGGGCGCTCAATCGCGAAGACTTCAACAACGATCGTGTCGATGCTGGCGAAATCGGCTCCGGCCATTCCGTGACGGCGATCTATGAGCTGACGCCGAAAGGCGCCGCGCAACAGGTCGACGATCTGCGCTACGGCGAGGCGACCACCAGCAACGGCGGGGTGTCGAATGCGGACGAATATGCGTTCGTGAAGATCCGCTACAAGCTGCCGGACGCCGACACGTCCAAGTTGATCACCACGCCGGTGATCGCTGCCAATGAAGTGCCATCCTTCGATGCAGCCGGCACCGATCAGCGCTTCTCGATTGCAGTTGCGGCATTCGGGCAGAAACTGCGTAACGAGGATGCGACGGCCAAGTTTGGTTATGACCGGATACAGGAAATTGCCAACGCGGCGCGGGGAGCCGATCCATTTGGTTATCGGGCGGAATTCCTGTCCCTGGTGCGGTTGGCGGCGGCTATGAAGTGATATGCTGCCCTCTCTCCGCCTCGGCGGGGAGAGGGCATTTCAAGAGGTTTCTGGAATCGCCGCGCATAGCCCGATCTCCCCTTTTCACCCGTTCGCTAAAATGCCGTGTAGTTTCGATACCGCAGCGCAACGTAACGTCGGTAAGGACCTTTCGAGGGACGCTCTTTAAGGGTTTCGACGTGCGCATAGACGGTATTTCGACTTCGATTCAGACGACGGCAACACGGGCCCCCGAACCGACCAGGGCATCACAGGCAACGATCAGCAGGGATGTGGAGACCGCCCGCAAGACGGCGCTGTCCGCTCTTACCAATGAACGCTTTCGCGCGGCATTGGAAAAACTCAGCGACCCTCGCGCTTCAGAAACTGTCGCGCTGATGCGCAATGGCGGCCCGTCGACCGATCTCGGCTCGGCGCAAGCACGCTACGCCGACAACAGCAACTAAAAGGACGCCGTTTATCAGCCGCGCGAGCGGCGACGCTCGCGACGGCCTTCAGCGTTCTCGTTCGCATTGGCGCTGGCGGCCTTGTTGCGCAGCGGCCCAATGCGCTCGACGATGGTTTCGACCGTCGGGCGCATGTCCTTCTTATGGACGTCCAGCGCTTTGCGCATCGCGGCCAGGTGGGCAAAGGAGGTGCCGCAGCAGCCACCAATGATCTTGGCGCCGGCATCGACGGCCAGCCGCACATAGTCGGACATCAGTTCCGGCGTGCCGGAATAATGGATTTCCGAGCCACGGAATTCAGGGATGCCGCAATTGCCTTTGACGATGACGGTAGCCCCGGGCTTCGCCTCGGTCATGTCGAGCAGCGAAGCGAGGATGTCGGAGGCGCCGACGCCGCAATTGGCACCTACCCCGATCGGTGCTTCGGCAAGGCCGTCAGCGACCGCGTGGATGTCTTTCGGCAAAAGACCCATCATGGTGCGGCCGGCGGTGTCAAAGGAACCGGTATAGGTGTAAGGCAGGCCGACACGAATAGCGGCTTCGGCGGCGGCACGGATTTCATCGGGAGCCGACATGGTCTCGATCCAGGCGACCTCGGCACCGCCGGCCTTCAGGCCTTCGATCTGTTCGGCAAAAGCCTCGACGGCATCTTCATAGCTTAGCGCACCGAGCGGGATAAGCAGTTCCCCGGTCGGGCCGACGGAACCGGCGACGATCACCTCGCGGCCAGCCTTGTCGGCGACAGAGCGGGCGATCTCCGCAGCCTTCTTGTTCAATTCGAAGACGCGGTCCTGCGCGTGGTGCAGCTTCAGGCGATGGCGGGTGCCGCCAAAGGAATTCGTCAGGATGATATCGGCGCCGGCATCGACGAAGCCTTGATGCAGCTTGGCGATTGTCTCGGGTGCCGTTTCGTTGAGGATTTCCGGCGCTTCGCCAGCCGGCAGACCCATGGCGAACAGGTTCGTGCCGGTGGCGCCATCCGCCAGCAGCACACCTTTTTCTGCGATCAGGGCATCGATCGGATTGACGGTCGTCATGGCGCGCGCTTTCAATTCAAGTTTGGATAAGGATATAAAGAAGTCTTTATGTCCAGTCAATGGGAGGCGCGGTTTCTATCGCTCCCATGGAGATAGAAAACCGGTTCGCCAGTCACTGTATCTACGTGGCTGGGGTCAGCTCGACTTCGATTTCGGTACATGCGTCACCGTTGGTCGGGTGATGATCGACCGAACAGGCGGTGACGACAATCAGGAGATCGCGTTCGGCGCGCAATGTCACCGAACCTCCGGGTGGGTTGATCGAGGCGTCGACCAGCAAAGTTCCGTCAGCGGTCGGGAGCGAGTTCTGGAAAAAGTCGACTGGGTCCGGCGTGAAGGGAATGGCGATTCCTTCGGCAGCAAGTGCCTTGTGCAGATTGTCCTGGCAACTCGGATGCTCGTCGAAACCGGCGCGGCGGTAGAGCGCGGCATTGCAGGCCGGAAAGAGCATGTCGTGAGGGCCAGGGGAGTTATTTGCGACCAGCGTCAGCAGCGGCTCACCAGTCGTGCCGTAGAAATGCTCGCCGACGGCAGGGAACAGCCGCTCGATGATATCGCGGGTGTTCGACGTACTCAGCCAGTCCAGCGGATCTCCGGTCACGAAAGCCCACAGGTCGGCAACCTGCTGGCCCCTGGGGTCGATGATGCGGATGAGTTCGTCTTTCTCGACCCGGAAGGCGCGGCCGGACTGTGGAGGCACGACGATATGACGACCCAAGGGTAGCTCCCGTTCTGATGATCGAGGAGAATTGCCGTCAGGAACGCGAAACCGCAAGGGGCAGGTCGGCCAGGCGTTGGGCGAAGGCGGCGGCCTCATGCGCATTGATCTCGGCAGCGCGGATCAGATTGTCGAAATGGCCGGTCAACGTGCGGATCGGCTGGGTGGCGTTGAGCACGATGTACATGTCGCCCACATAGATCGCCGCGCGGTATGGCCCGAAAATCGTATAGGGGATCGAATAACGCATGCGTCCGTCATAGAGATAGAGGCGGAAGGTCGGGTAGAGATCGTCGAGCAGGGCAGCCATGTGCAGCAATTGCTCGCGGCGCTCTTCCGCCGGAAAAGCATCCCAGACGCCCAGGCCGCGCGCGAAGATCTCCAGTGTGTGGCGCGGCATGCAGACTTCCATATCCGTCTCCGGCCGCCGGCTGTAATCGATGCGATATTGCGTTTCGCCGGCCTGTGCCTGCCGGCTCTTGTTGGAAATGCCCGCCTCATAATCGACCAGCGCTTCGGTGCGCAGCAGGTCGGGTATGCCCGCCGGCACGTAGCGGATCTTGGTGCCGACCGCTTCTGCATGCCATTTGGCAATCAGCGTGCGCTCGAACCCGCCTGAGGCCTCCTCGATCTCAAGGCTTTCGCGGATTTCACCGGTCACGCCTTCGTCCTGCGAAAGACCAAGAAGCCAGTCGAGCGAGACCTTGAATTCGGCGGCGATGTTGAGAAGCGTTTCGGCGCGCGGCAAGCGCACGGACGCACCGGAAAGCAGTTGCGACAGCGCTGAGCGGTCAATGCCGACGGCGGATGCGAAGGCTGACTGATTGAGGTCGGAGCGTGTCAAGAGCAATTTTAGCCGCTCCCGGAACAGAGTGGAGAGGTCGCGCTTGTCCATTGCGTTGTTCCTCTTAAACCTAGCAAAAAGTTCTACTCGGTGAGGTCATTCACGCAAAAAGGCGTAAATGAATCTCCTGCTTTGTTTACTAAACACATCATATGCTTGCAAAGGTGCGCAATCGCAACATTTTGTGCGCTTTGTCGCGTTGAGACAGCGCATGACTGCTGACACAATGTTGTCAGGAATCACAGACCGGTTCCGGCGACTGAAAGGGCAGTGGTCGATCGCATGGCGAACAAACGCAAAAAGGTGAGCAGCAAACCGGCCGTGGAATGGCCAACCGTCTTTCTCGCCATAGGTTGTTACGGAACCTGGCTTGTCGCCGGATTTTTGATCTGGCCCTCTTATCCGGTATTGGCCCTGGTCGTGCTCACGCTGATGGTAGCGTTGCAGTCGTCGCTGGTTCATGAAGTGCTGCACGGCCACCCGACCCGCAATGCGTCGATCAACGAGGCCATCGTCTTCCTGCCGATCGGACTTATATGGCCATTCCGCCGTTTCAAGACACTGCATCTGCGCCACCATGCCGACGAGCGCCTGACCGATCCGCTCGATGATCCGGAAAGCTATTACAAGGCGTTGTGGCACCACGAAGAACTTCCCGAGGTGATGAAGTTCCTGCTTAGGGCCAACAACACCATGGTCGGTCGCTTTTTCCTCGGGCCATGGATGTCGATGATCGGTTTCTTCATCGATGACGCCAAACAGATGCTGGCGGGAGACAAGGCGATCCGCAAGGCCTGGCTGCTGCACGCCATCGGGCTTGCCGCCGTACTGCTGGTGATCCAGTTCGGTTTCGGCTTGCCGCTGTGGCTCTACGTTCTGGTGCCCATGTGGTTCGGCCAGTCATTGATTGCGATACGCACCTATGCCGAGCACCAATGGTCGGAACATCCGGAAGGCCGCACGGTGATCGTGGAACGCTCGCCGCTGTCCGTTCTGTTCCTGAACAACAACCTGCACTTCGTGCATCACAGCAAGCCGACGGTGGCTTGGTACAAGCTGCCGAAGCTCTTTCGGGACGACCGCGAAAAATGGCTGAAGGCCAACCACGGCTATTCCTATCCGAACTATTTCGCACTGCTGAAGGCATACGCCTTCAAGGCGAAGGAACCGATCGTGCACCCTGTATTGCGGCGCGTGCCGGAAAAAGGCAGGGCGTTTGCGCCGCGCGTACGGGCACGCAATGTCAGCGGCCTTGGTACCGCGCCGGTTCCGGCAGAGCCTCCGAAGGAATGAAGCGCTTCCCGAAAGCCTTTCATCGCGCGGCTTGAAACCGACAACCAGCGGCAACCATATCACCGACATGAGCGAATATATTGCGGCCCTGCCGATGTATGATTGGCCCGAGGCGCGAGCCGAGGTGGATTTCCAATGGGCCAAGATCCGCGATGCCCTGCGCCGCCTGGGTGTTGACGCGCCTGAAACCGTAGTGCGGCGCAATGCCGACCTGCCGGCGGTTCCCGGCGGCATTCGCGATGCATCGGGAGAGACCGTCATTGCCGATCCCGCAATGGCGCCGCCGGACGAACTCGATTTCCATGCCGTCTGGCAGCATCCGGCCCTGCTGTTTGCGCAGACCTGTTGGGGGCCGATGGAGCTCGGTCTGGAGCGCGATGTTCAGGTGATCGGCCAGCCGAACTACGACGGCATCGAAGGCGGGCGGGGAGGGTTTTATTCCAGCGCGATCATGATGCGGCAGCCAGGACAAAACATCGCCGCCCCCGAAGATGGCCAGGCGCTTATTCCCTTGGATCTGATCCGCGGGATGCGTTTTGCCTTCAACGGTCTGGATTCGATGTCGGGCATCATCGCCATAACCCGCGACCTGCAGGCGAAGGGCGAAAACCTCGATATCTTCGCTGAGCGCATCGAAAGCGGGGGGCACCGCAATTCCATCGTAGCTGTTGCCGAAGGCCGCGCCGATGTCGCGGCGATCGATTGCCAAAGCTGGGCAATGGCGCAGCGTTTTGAACCAAAGGCCAAGGACGTCGCTGTCATTGGCTGGACGGCACGCCGCAAGGGCTTGCCCTTCATTACCGCACGAACCACGCCACCGGCACTGCTGGCCAAACTGCGCGAAGCTCTTGCGGAAGAAGCCGAGCTGATTGCCGGCTGAGTTCAGCCGGCAATCCCTCCGCCTATCGCTTCGAGATCGGTACCTCTATTTTGCCGGCACGCCTTTTTGCCATACCGCCCAGTCACCGATGACGGCATCGGCGAATTTCGAGCCGACCCGGTAGGCATTGGCGGTTGCCGGGCCGAAACCTCCGGAATCCGCGCTCAACGATTCCATTGCCGTCTTGCCTTCCGGCTCGCGATCGAAGTTAGACGCGGTACGCAAAAGCGCGATACGATCGAATTGCAACAGGCCGGCATCGGCACCACGCTGGAGAGCTGTCAGGGAAGCATTGTCTTCCATCTGCGTGGTGCAATAGTTGCCGGCGCCGTCGGTCAGCAGCGATACCCATTTGCCCATGCTTTCTGCCGTCTTCGTGCCGTGCCAGTAGGTGTCGGTCGAAAGTGTGTCGCAGATGCTGACGGCCGGTGCAGCGTTACCTGGCGCGGTCCTGTATGCCGTCCGGTAAGCTTTGGCTTCTTCGCTGTCGGCCAGCTCGACGTCGCTGGTCAAGGCGAGCGCTTTGTCCGCCAGCTTGTCGTTCAGCTTGTAAACTTCCGTTCCCGAGCCCCATTTGGGCTTTTCTCCTGGCGCCTTGGCGCCGAGTGCGACGACGCCGTCCGGCCAATCAGCGGGAATCTGACGTGGGTCGATCTCGTGACGAAGACCGGCATCGACGGCAAAACGCGCCCAGTGCGCCGAACCAAGCGTGCCGTCGCTCGGATCCACGCCGGCGATGCCGGCAATGAGGATGTAGCTTTGCTTAAGGTCGAACAGGCCGCTGTAGATCACTGCTGAGACGGAGCTGGCCGCATTGGCATAGCCCATGGCGGTCGTCATGACGCAGAGGCCGGCGGCATCACAGGCGACCTCTGGATATTCCTTCGACAACCCCGGAACTTTCAGCTTGGTGTCGAACTTTCGTCCTTCCAACCATGGTTTCGCCTCGCCTCCGAACATGGTGACGACAAGGACTTTCGGTGCGATTGGCTGCTCTGCCCGGGCCGTGGTTGCGGTTGTGGCGAGAGCCGCAGCAAGCGCTGCACTGGCGAGGCCGAAGCGATGGGAAAATGGCATGGCTTGATCCGAGGTTAGAGCAATTCAGGAAAGTGTGTAACGGTTTTCCGGTGGGAGTTGCGTAAAAACAGAGAGTTAGAGGGTTTCCGCATTAAAAACGGAAACGCTCTAGCGACGACGCGCCACTATCTCCGCCGGCGTGACTCGCAGCCATGCCGGTACTTGTGCTTTCCACATCAAAATGAAGGGTCAGAGCTCATTCAGCCAGCAGGCGTTCGTCGAGAGGATAGGCCGACAGTTTCTGATGGCCTTTCTCGGTGATCAGAATCTGTTCCTCGAGCTTGACCCCTTCGTGCCCACCCAGACGGCCGATGTAGCTTTCCACACACAGGACCATGCCCGGCTCGATCACACCATCGGGCGTATCGTCCGTCCAATCGGAAATGTGGGGTAGGGTTGGATATTCATCGGCAAGACCGACGCCATGATAAAGCACGCCGTAGCGCGTCGGGAAGCAGTCCCGCGGTGGAACTGCCGAACGCTCGACCAGCTCCTTGAACGAGATACCAGGTTGCATCAGTTGCGTGTTGCGGGCGATCTGGTCGGCGGCGATGCGATAGAGATCGCGCTGCTCGTTGCTCGGGCGGCCGTCTCCGCACAGCCAGGTGCGTGAAAGGTCGGCGCAGAACCCGTAGGGGCCGATGAGGTCGGTGTCAAAGGCGACGAGATCCCCGGCCTCGATGATGCGTGAGGAGCATTCCTGGAACCAAGGGTTGGTGCGCGGGCCAGAGGAAAGCAGCCGCGTTTCGATCCATTCGCCCCCGCGCGCGATATTGCCGCGATGCAATTCCGCCCACAGTTCGTTCTCGGAAATGCCGGGCTGAAGGGCCGTCTGCATCTCGCTCATGGCTGCCTCACAGGCGACAATGGCGCGTCGCATGGCAAGGATTTCGTCAGGCGATTTGATCAGGCGGGCATTTTCCATCACGGCTTCCCCACTGCCTGTGGTGATGCCGAGTCGTGCAAGCTCTTCGACTCCTTCATGGTCGAGGTGATCGACGGCGATGCGATTGTTGCCTCCGCCATGTTCGCGCACGAGTTCGGCGATCCCGGCAGCCCAACGGCGCACCTTCATCTCCGTGATCTCGCCGCCATAGAGATACATCCAGGACACGGCCGGCCGCACCTCATCGACGACACCGGAATGGTCGGACAGGTGCTCGCAGGAGAAATAGTCGAACAGAACGACCGGCCCTTCGGTCGCCACGAAACAATGGCGCGTCGGATTGTGCGCGACCCAGAGCTGCATGTTTGTGCTGTCGGTCGCGTAGCGGATATTGACCGGATCATAGAGCAAGGCGCCCGCATAGCCGCGGCGTCGCAATTCGGCGCGAATGCGCTCGAGCCGGTACTTGCGCATCCTGGGAAGATCGGGTGCATCTATCCCGGCTGCGGCCCATTCACGTTCGGCGATCTCGCCGTAACCCAGCACATGCTGGTTGAGTGAAGCCGCCTTTTCGCGCGACGCCGCGCGTAGCGCTTCAGTCGAGCCGGGCTTGGAACCGCTACCCGGCTCGAAAGGCACGATCTTGCGATGGCGGCCGAAATTCCCTGAAGTCCGGCCAGCCGTCGACATGGTTCAACCTCGCATCTTTTCGCCGCTTGGGTCGAAGGGCGGTTCAATGTTGATGCGGGCAGGGCGGCGGTGGCCGAGGATCTCGATCTCGAACATGCCGGCACTTTCATTCTCGGCCAATGCCGCCGGCACGTAGCCCTGCGCCATCGACTTCTGCACATAGTGTGCGTAGCCGCCCGACGTGATCCAGCCGACGACGCGCCACTCTCCATCAACGATGCCACGCACCCCAGAGGCGCCTTGTGCGGCCTTCGAGCCGCGCACTTCCTTGCCGGTCTCGTCGAAGCGCGGTGCACCGTAACCATGCGGCTTCTCGACCGTACCGTAGTCAGTCGAAACCTTGGCCCAGATCGGCTCGTCGCCCATCACATCCGCATCGGCTGCATCCACCACAAAGGAGACGCGGCGCAGCTTCGACCCCTTGCCGTTTGCCAGTTCGGACTGCTCTCGGGCAGCGGCTTCGCGACCGATGAAGTCGTTCTTCTCCATCTTGATGAAGCGGTCCATCGAACCCTCGAATGGGCCGTAGATAGGCCTGAGCTCGCGGAACCATGTCGGGAAGTTCTTCTCCAGGCGCATGGCAAGCAGTGCACGCATGCCGAAATCGACGATGCCGAACTCTGCGCCCGCTTCCTTGATGGCGGCATAGACAAGCCGCTGATAGGCAGGCTGCATCCAGATTTCATAGCCGAGATCGCCGGTATAGGTGATGCGGTTGACGAGACACGGTGCACCACCGATGGCCATCTCGCGGAAGTCCATGAAGCGGAAGGCCTTGGACGAAACGTCGATGTCGGCGAGCTTCTGCAACAGCTCCCGGCTCTTCGGTCCGGCAATGGAGAGGCCGACAAGGGTCTGATCGAAGCGGTGGATACGGACGGAACCATCCTTCGGCAGGTGCTTCTCGAACCAGCGCATGTGGTACTTCTGCGCCGCGGACGAACCCCAGATCATGAACTTGTCGTCACCCGTCTTGGCGATAGTGAAGTCGCCGATCAGCTTGCCGAATTCGTTCAGCATCGGGGTCAGCACGATGCGACCCTTCTTGGGCATGCGGTTGGTCATCAAACGATTCAGGAAATCTTCCGAACCTGTTCCGCTGACTTCATATTTTGCGAAGTTGGCAATCTCGGTGACGCCGACGCGCTCGCGCACGGCACGCACTTCATTGCCGATATGTTCGAAGTCGTTGGAGCGGTGGAAGGAGACGACATCCTTCGGCTCCGTACCTTTCGGCGCGAACCAGAGCGGCGTTTCCAGGCCCCAGCTGTCGCCCATGACGGCATTGTTGGCCACCATGGTGTCGTAGAGTGGCGTGGTCTGCGCCGGACGGGCAGCGGGCAGCTCTTCGTTCGGGAAGCGGATGGAGAAACGGCGCGAGTAGTTCTCACGCACCTTGGCATTGGTGTATCGCAGGCTCGCCCATTCACCGAAGCGGGCAACGTCCATGCCCCAGACGTCGAAGCCGGGATCGCCATTCACCATCCAGTTGGACAGCGCGAGACCGACGCCGCCGCCCTGGCTGAAGCCGGCCATGACCGCGCAGGCGCACCAAAAGTTCGTCAGGCCCTGGACGGGACCGACCAGCGGGTTGCCGTCGGGGGCAAAGGTGAAGGGGCCGTTGATGACCTGCTTGATGCCGGCATTGGCGATGCCGGGGAAATGCTTGAAGCCGATCTCCAGCGAGGGTGCGATGCGGTCGATGTCGGGCTGCAGCAGTTCGTGGCCGAAATCCCAGGGCGTGTTCACCGGCGACCACGGCTTGCAAGCCTTTTCGTAAGTGCCGAGCAGGATGCCGTTGCGTTCCTGGCGGGTGTAGATCTCACCCTTGAAGTCGAGCACGCCCACCATTTCGCGGCCGGTCGCCTTGTTGAATTCTTCGACCTCTTTCATCGGCTCGGTGAGCAGATACATGTGCTCCATGGCAAGCAGGGGGAGCTCGACGCCGACCATGCGGCCGACTTCGCGTGCCCACAGGCCGCCGCAGTTGACGACATGCTCTGCCTTCACCGTGCCCTGTTCGGTGACCACGTTCCAGGTGCCGTCGACCTCCTGGGTCAATTCGATGACGCGGTTGCGCAGGACGATCTCGGCGCCCAGCTTCTTGGCGGCCTTGGCGTAGGCATGCGTGGTGCCGGACGGATCGAGATGGCCCTCGACTGGATCCCACATGGCGCCAACGAAATTCGTCTCATCCATCAGCGGGAACATCGCCTTGGCTTCCGAAGGCGTGATCAGCTCGGTGTCCATGCCGAGATAGCGGCCCTTGGCGTGGGCCAGCCGCAGGAAGTCCATGCGCTCCGGCGTATCGGCCATCATGATGCCGCCGGTCAGATGTAGCGAACAGGACTGTCCGGAAAGCTCCTCGAGTTCCTTGTAGAGCTGCACCGTATAGGCCTGCAGCTTGGCGACGTTGGGATCGCCGTTCAGCGTGTGGAAGCCGCCTGCCGCATGCCAGGACGAGCCCGAGGTGAGCTCCGAACGCTCGATCAGCATGACGTCGGTCCAGCCGGCTCTTGCCAGATGGTAGAGGACTGAACAGCCGACGACGCCGCCGCCGATCACAACCGCTTTAACGTGGGACTTCATGGAGTTATTTCTCGATTTGGATGGTTTGATTCATGTTGCGCCGTCAATTCGAGCCGCTGATTAAGAGTCAGCAGCTCGACGAAGACTCGCTCAAAAATCGGTCGGAGCGCCGCCCTCGGCGATGCGCCGATCGACAAAGGCGTCGAGTTCCTCGCGGATCGCTGGATCCATGTAAGGCTCCTCGTAGCTCGCCAGCCGCTCTTTCCAGACGCGATTGGCCTTCTCCATCGCTGTCGGTGAGCCCGCTTCCGCCCAGGTCTCGAAATTGCGCCAATCGGACAGGATCGGCGAATAGAAGGCGGTCTTGTAGCGCGACTGGGTATGCGGCGTGCCGAAGAAGTGGCCACCCGGACCGACATCGCGGATGGCGTCGACGGCAAGGGCGTCCTCCGACAGGTCCAGCGGCGTGAGGAATTCCGCCACCATCTGCAGAAGGTCGATGTCGAGAATCATCTTTTCGTAAGAGCAGCGCAGGCCGCCTTCCAGCCAGCCGGCACCGTGCATCATGAAATTACCGCCGCCCTGGATGACACCCCACAGCGAAAATACGCTTTCATAGGCAGCTTGTGCGTCTACCGTGTTGGCGGCGCAGGTGTTCGAGGTGCGGTAGGGCAGATTGTAGCGGCGTGCCAACTGGCCGCCGACCAACTGCGCCTTCATGTATTCCGGCGTGCCGAAGGCTGGTGCGCCGGATTTCATGTCGACATTCGAGGTGAAGCCGCCGTAGCCGACCGGCGCGCCCTTGCGGACCATCTGCGTAAAAGCAATGCCGGCAAGTGCTTCGGCATTTTGCAGCACCAGGGCGCCGGCTATCGTCACCGGTGCCATCGCACCCGATAGCGTGAAGGGTGTTACGAAGACGATCTGGCCCATGGACGACATCTGGATGATGCCTTCCATCATCGGCACATCGAGCTTGAGTGGCGAGTTGGTGTTGATGATGGTGAAGAGCGACGGCTCCTCCATCATCTGCTCGCGCGAGATGCCACGCGCGATGCGTGCGATCTCGATGCCGTCAAGATTGCGTTCCTTGCCGAGAGAATAGGCGTGGAAGGGTTTGTCGGTCAGGATGGCGAGGTCGCGGATGCATTCGAGATGACGGACCGACGGGTGGATGTCGATCGGCTCGACCGGGTAGCCTCCCGTGATCTGCAGGATGTTATGCATCTGCGCGAGCTTCAGGAAATTGCGGTAGTCGCGCTGGTTGCCGGGCCGGCGGCCGCCATCGAGATCGGAACAGTTGGGTGCGGAGGCCATCTGCGCGAAAATCGTGTTGTTGCCACCGAAACGCAGATCGTGCGCCGGGTTGCGGGCATGGATCGTGAATTCGCTGGGCGCGTGGGAGATCAAGTCGAGGATCATGTCCGCGTCGAACCGAACGCGAACTTCGCCTTCGCGCACATCGGCGCCATGTGCTTTCATGATGCGACGCGCTTCGTCATGCAGTACGTCGACGCCGATCTCTTTGAGCACGCGCAGCGAGGCGAGATGGATCGATTCCAACTCGTCGTCGGAGAGCAGCTTGGTCGGCGTGAAAGGGATCTTGAGCTGCCGGAAAGCGGGTTGGTCGAAGGCGGCAGAGCCTGCGGCGCGCTTGCCGGCGCGTCCGCCACGACGGGCGCGATCGGTGGCCAAGGCCGGTTCAGCGGGTTGCAGCGCGGCGGTCATGGTAATCCTCATGCGATTTTGTCGCCGCATAATGGACTGCCGGCAGGTTCGCCATTGCGGAGGCGGCGACCACTAGAGCGAGCAAAGCGACATCAAGTCTGCCGTGTCAGCAGTGTGCGGTAACCCGCCGAAAAGTCGGCGCAGGCAAATGTGAACGGCGTTACAGTCGCGCCATAAGAACGAATTAAAGTACGCGCGCCCGAGTCTGACAGGGAGGGTATCGTGGCCGATGTGGTGAGGGTCCGGGCGGCGACCAACAACGAGGTCTCGTTCATCGCCTGGGACGTCGACGGCATGATCCCGGGCTGTCTCGGCTTCGAGATCGTGCGGCTTTATCCCGATACCGGCGAAGAACGCTGCCTTGCCTCCTGGGTGCCGTTCAAAGGGCAGCGCAACAAGGACTGGATCCCGCAGGATACCGGCGTGTGGCCGGTGCAAAAGACCTTCTGGCGCGATCTCACCGTTCGGCGCCGTCGCGACAGTCTGACCATGCGACCTGATGGCGAAATGATCGCTTATCGGGTCCGTCCGGTCGGCGCCATGAAAGCCGGGCTGGAACCGGTACCTGTTCGGCCTCCCGAGATCGACGGTCAACGAACTTACACAGGTGCGCCACGGCCGCTCGGCTATCTGGGGCAAGGCGCCGTCAGCCCGACGATCTTCCTCGGTTCGATGTTCGGCAAGGCGCGCGTCGCTTTCACCAACGGTGTGTTGTCGACACAATGGATGTCCCGTGCGCTGGCCGAGGCAGGCATCAAGGTTGGCCAGCGCGAGAAGATCCGGGAAGAGTTGCAAGACCGCAGCAGCAAGATCCGGGCCTATCTGCATGGCGACGTGCCCGATGTGCTGACCAGTCTGCTGGCGCGTGCCAAGGCCGAAGACGGCTCGGTACGCCTAGCCCTGTATGAGCTCGGCGATGACGCATTGCGCGACGCCATCATCGCCGCCAAGGACGTGGTCGAAGTGATCCTTTCCAATTCAGGCAAGGACACGCAGACCAAGAAATGGGACTTCGGCAACGCGCCTTACCGCAAGGCACTGCGCGATGCCGGCGTGACGGTGACTGACCGGCTCTTCAACAACAACCATATCGGCCATAACAAGTTTGCGGTCTATCGCGACAAACACGGCGTGCCGCAGGCCGTGATGACCGGCTCGACCAATTGGACGACGACTGGCATTTGTGGCCAGTCCAACAACGCCTTCATTCGCGATGATCCCGAAATGGCGAGGATTTTCAACGATTACTGGGAGCGTATGAAAGCAGACGCCTTTCCGCCGCCGCAGCGCGAGGATGCGCCAGGCCATGCCGTGCAGACGCAAGGCGTCGCGTTCCGACAAGGCAATCACATCGCCAATCCGCTGAATGGCCAAAGCGCACACATCGACGGCATGACCGTGTGGTTCTCGCCGAATGACCCGGAGCGCAACAAAAAGACGCTGTCGGTCCGGCCGGTCGACCTGGAGGATGTGTTCAGCCGTATACAGGCCGCCAAGAAGGCCATTCTGTTCCTTGTTTTCAATCCCTCGCGGCGCGGCGACAACTCGATTGTCGCTGAAGCCGTCGCGGCCGCCCGGGCAAATCGTGACCTGATCGTGCAGGGTGCGATCAGCGATCAGGCGGCGATGCCGAACTATGTGCCTTCGACGCGAGACCCGATCACAGGCAAATCCAACAAAGACGGCAAGTCGCCCTTCGTGTTCCCGGAGAAGGTATGGGAGATGCCGAACGTCTCCATCGTCCGCGCGGCAAACCTGACCGGCGCTTCGATCGCAACGGATTTCCAGGCCGAAGTGCTGACGATCGGTCATGCCATCGTGCACGACAAGATCGTCATCATCGACCCGATGGAAGACAATGCCACCGTCATCACCGGCAGCCATAACCTCGGCTACAAAGCTTCCTACGAGAACGATGAGAACCTGGTGATCGTTGAAGGAGACAAGACCTTTGCCGCTGCCTATGCCGTCCACTTCCTCGACGTGTTCGATCACTACAAGTTCAGGGCATGGCGACGCACACTGGGAAAGGGACCGTCTGCCGACGATGGTCTGCGGATCGATGACGGCTGGCTGAAGCCTTATGCACAGGGCCGGAAGGGAGCGCTGGCGCGATATTTTCCATGAGATATGCAGCCAGCGGCTGCCTGGTGGAGCAAGCGATCCAGCGCATGCGGCCCTTTCTTCAATCGCGATGAACGGCTAGCACCCGAAAACCGTTGACCTCGAAGATGGGCGCGGTTGGGAGGAGATATGGCCGCTGCTGAGAGCTGCGATAACCAAACGGCGATCAATTGGGCTGCGATCACCGGCGTGATCGCGACGGTTTCAGTCTTTGCCATCGCGCAGGGCCTGAGCTATCCACTTCTCTCCTTCATCCTGCAGCGGCAAGGCGTGTCGCCAGCAATGATCGGGCTCTCCGCCGGGATGACGCCGATCGGCTTCATCGTGTCATCGCCGCTGATCCCGGCCTTGGCCCGGCGTTTTGGGGCAGGGCGCACGGCGTTGATCTGTGCTGCACTTTCCGCGCTGACGCTGGCGCTCGTCGGGCTGACCTACAATGTCTATGCATGGTTTCCGCTGCGCTTCATGATCGGCGTCGTCACCAATCCGCTCTATGTGCTCAGCGAAGTTTGGATGATCGCGCTGGCACCGCCCGGCAGGCGGGGACGCATCATGGGGGTCTATTCCACACTGATCTCAGCCGGCTTTGCCGCCGGACCGCTCTGCCTGCTGTTCGTAGGCACCGAGGGCTGGGCACCGTTCCTGGTCGGAATCGCGGCCTTTGTTGTCTGCGGCTCCTGCCTTGCCGTCGTGTTGCCCAAACTGCCCAAGGTCGACCAGACGGGCCACCACGTCTCAGTGCTGGGCTTCATGCCGTTGGCCGCGTTGCTGCTGGCGGCAGTGATCGTTGCAGCAGGTTTCGAGCAGTCGGTGCTGGCGCTCCTGCCGGTCTACGGCACGCATTTCGACATTGCCGAGACACGTATGTCGGCACTGCTGACCGTCATGATCGCTGGCAACATCGCGATGCAGGTCCCGCTCGGACTGCTGGCTGAGCGACTTTCGGCGCAGGTCGTGCGGCTGGGCTGTGTCATCGCAACGGCCGCCGGTTGCGCGCTGCTGCCTTTGGTGATCACCACGCCTCTGGTATGGCCGTTCCTGTTCGTCCTCGGTGCAGTGTCCTACGGCATCTACACCATGACCATCATCGAACTCGGTGAACGGTTCACGGGCCAGGCACTCATCGCCGGCAACGCGGCTTTTTCACTGATGTGGGGCGTCGGCGGTATTGCCATGCCACCGTTGGCGGGCGGCGCCATGACCTTGTTTGGTGCACCGGGCTTGCCGGTGACGTTGGGAGCGATCTGCCTGGTCCTGGTGGTTGCCAGCGTTGTGGCACTGCGCGGTGGGTTGAACAGCCGTCGCAGGGTCGGCTAGAGTGTGCCCATGCGTGCTGTAGTGGCCCATCCTCACAAGCTCGATATCGCCGTGACGCCTTCGCCGCGCACGCGCCATACCGAGCTTTTGCGGCTATGTGCCCGCATCGGTTATTCTCCGCCTTCCACTTTCTGAGAATCCGTCTCCGGCTGGTGCCGGATTGATTCAAGAGGAAAGGCTAAATCAATGACTTATCAGAATTTTTCGCTGAAGCAGCTTCAGCAGATCGATGCTGCGCATCATCTGCATCCATTCACCGACCACAAGGAGCTCCGTGGCGCCGGTTCGCGCATCATCACCCATGCCAAGGGGCCGTTCATCTACGATTCCGAAGGGGCGGAGATTCTCGACGGCATGGCGGGCCTGTGGTGCGTGAATGTCGGCTATGGCCGAGACGAATTGGCCGATGCCGCTTACGCCCAAATGAAGGAGCTGCCTTATTACAACTCCTTCTTCAAATGCTCAACGCCGACCCCAGTGCTGCTTTCCAAGCGGCTGGCGGAGATCGCTCCGAAAGGGGTAAGTCAGGTCTTCTACGGTTCGTCGGGTTCGGAAGCCAACGACACCGCGCTTCGGCTGGTGCGTCATTTCTGGACTTTGGAAGGCAAGCCGGAAAAGAACCGCATCATTTCGCGCAAGAATGCCTACCACGGCTCGACCGTAGCCGGTACGTCGCTTGGCGGCATGGAGGGCATGCACAGCCAACTCGGCGGCCCGGTGCCGAATATCGTCCATGTGATGATGCCTTATGCCTACGAACTGGCGTTGCCTGGCGAGAGCGATCACGATTTTGGCATTCGCGCCGCCAAGGCGGTCGAGGATGCGATCATCGAGGCGGGTGCCGAAAATGTCGCGGCCTTCATCGGCGAGCCGATCATGGGCGCCGGTGGCGTCAAGATCCCGCCGGCGAGCTATTGGCCTGAAGTGCAGCGCATCTGCCGCAAGCATGACGTGCTGCTGATGCTGGACGAGGTGATCACCGGTTATGGCCGCACGGGTGAGTGGTTCGCAGCCGACTATTACGGCATCCAGCCGGACACCATCACCACCGCCAAGGCGCTGACCTCCGGTTATCAACCGCTCTCGGCGCTGCTGGTCGGCGACCGCATCGCCACGACACTGGTCGAAAAGGGCGGCGAGTTTTACCACGGCTATACCTATTCCGGCCACCCAGTGGCTTGCGCCGTGGCGCTCGCCAATCTCGACATCATCGCCAAGGAAGGGTTGGTCGAACGGGTCAAGAACGAGACCGGGCCATATTTCGCCAAAGCCTTGCAGGAGCAGATCGCGGGTCATGATCTGGTCGGCGAAGTCCGCTCTATCGGCCTGATGGGCGCCATCGAGATCGTCAGGGACAAGGCCACCAAGGAACGCTTCTCGCCGGCCGGAAGTGCTGCCGTGACCGTTCGCGACCATGCCATCGCCCACGGCATGATGCTGCGCGCTACCGGCGATACGATGATCCTGTCGCCGCCCTTGATCTGGACCCGCGATACGATCGACATGTGCTGCGAGCGTATCGGCAAGGCGCTGGATCTCGCCAAGGACGATCTGCGCAAGGCATAGTCGGATTGACAGTTTGTCGCAGGAAGCCGGCGGAACGATCCGCCGGCTTTTGCATTCGCTCTGTCAGGCAAGTTTCTTCAACCTTGGATCGTCTCGTGAAAAGCAATTCCCGCAGGAGACCCCGCCAGCCGGCGGGCGCCAAAGCCGTTGCCGACCTGATGCTTGCGCCCGCGGTCGTGATGCTGCGGTTGCCGGTGATGGCAGCGGAAGCCAGCGGCCTGGGTTGGCGCGAGGAAAGCGTGCGCGCGATTTCCGAGAAGATGGCGGCCGTGGCTGAAGGTGTCGCCGCAGCTCAACTCTCATTGGTGGATTCTTTCAGCCGTTTCTGGCCCGAGGTCATGACCGGGCGAGCGCCCTCGTTGCTCAACGGTGTCGCCCTTGAACGCTCGGTGCACGCCGCACTCAAGCCGGCAAGCCGGCGCGTGAAGGCGAATTTCAAGCGGTTGGGGAAATGAAGCGCGGCTTCTAAGGGTGCTTCTCTGCTTCGAATGAACTTCCAGTGCGCTCCAATGGCAAAAACCGCGCTCTCCTGGAACGCGGCTTTGCCAGATACGCATGGCGTTTCGCTACTCGAAACCTGCGAAACTAACGGCTCCGGTACGCGAGACCTGATCCGGAGCGCGGGGCAGAGCGTTTCGTCTGCCTTGAGTTCCGTTCTACAGGCACATCGTTACCGCGTGGTTAGCGAGACCTTAAGCAAATCTAAATTTGCCGATTTTTTGAGCCTCATTTTAGGAAAATCGAACAGATAGAGTGGCTTAACCGTTTGCTCCGCGCAGGAAATTAATGATGCCGGAAAAATCGGCACCGCCACCGCCTTGCGCATTGAACAGCGCATAAAGCTGCGCGGCCTCGGCACCCAGCGGCGTCGCCGCACCTGCCGCTTGCGCCGCTTCCTGGCTGAGCTTCAGATCCTTCAGCATCAGAGCAGCCGCGAAGCCGGGCTTGTAGTCGCGATTTGCCGGGGAGGCGGGAACCGGGCCAGGCACTGGGCAGTAAGTGGTCAGCGACCAGCATTGGCCGGACGATGTCGAGGCGACATCGAACAACGCCTGATGGGACAGACCGAGTTTTTCGCCAAGCACGAAGGCTTCGGCTACGCCGATCATCGAAATGCCGAGAATCATGTTGTTGCAGATCTTGGCCGCCTGGCCGGCGCCATCGTCACCGCAATGGACGATGCGGCCAGCCATCGGCTGCAAAACAGGCTCGGCGCGCGCGAAAGCCTCTTTCGACCCGCCGGCCATGAAAGTAAGTGAGCCCGCGGCAGCGCCGCCGGTGCCCCCGGAAACAGGCGCATCGACGGAGAGAAGACGATTTTCGCGGGCGATCGCATGCGCCTTGCGCGCCGATTCGACATCGATGGTGGAGGAATCGATGAACAGGGCACCCTTCGGCGCCCACGGTGCGATTTCACCATAGACCGATAGCACATGCTTCCCGGCCGGCAGCATGGTGATGACAACATCGGCTTCCTTTACCGCGCCCTGGGCATCTTCCGCGATCGTCAGGCCATGTTCCTTGGCCAGCGCAAGGTTCTCCGGGATCAGGTCGAAGCCGATGACCTTATGACCAGCCTTGACGAGGTTGGCGGCCATGGGGTTGCCCATATTGCCGAGGCCGATGAAGGCGATGGTGGTCATTGGTGGTCCCTCCGGAATTTGAACAGCGAGTAGGGGAATAGCGAGTAGCGAGGAGTGAGAGCGAAAATGGTTGTGCCGTGGCGCGGTCTATTCGCTACTCACTATTCGCTACTCACTCATCTCCCTATCAAATGCCGCGCCACGATCACGCGCATGATCTCATTCGTGCCTTCGAGAATCTGGTGGACGCGCAGGTCGCGGACCAGCTTCTCGACGCCGTAGTCTTGCAGATAGCCGTAGCCGCCGAACAGCTGCAGCGCCTGGTTGGCGACCTCGAAGCCGGTGTCGGTGACGAAGCGCTTAGCCATGGCCGACCATTTCGAGGCGTCGTGTGCCTTGGCGTCCAGTTTCGAAGCGGCTGCGTAGAGGAAGATACGCGCGGCCTGCAGTTCCGTCTCCATGTCGGCCAACCGGAACTGCAGCGCCTGGAATTGATTGATGGTCGAGCCGAAGGCCTTGCGTTCGCTGGTGTAGGTCAGCGCCTTGTCGAGTGCCGACTGTGCCCCGCCCAATGAGCAGGCAGCGATGTTCAACCGGCCGCCGTCGAGACCGGCCATGGCTATCTTGAAGCCCATGCCCTCGTCGGAGAGAAGGTTTTCCGCCGGCACCTTGCAGTCTTCGAAGATCACAGTGCGCGTTGACTGCATGTGCCAGCCCATCTTGTGCTCGTTGGCGCCGAAGGACAGGCCGGGGGCGTCTTTCGGCACGATCAGCGTCGAGATGCCCTTGGGGCCATCTTCACCGGTGCGCACCATGGCGACATAGACGTCGGAATCGCCGGCACCCGAAATGAACTGCTTGGTGCCGTTGACGACATAGTCGGAACCGTTGCCGCCCGAACGGCTTGCCCTGGTCTTCAGGGCCGCCGCGTCGGAACCCGAGCCCGGCTCGGTCAGGCAGTAGCTGGCCAGCCATTCCATTGAGGTCAATCTCGGCAGGAAACGCTGGCGCTGTTCGTCATTGCCGAAGCGGTCGATCATCGACGCCGCCATGTTGTGGATCGAAATGAAAGAGGAGAATGCTGGGCAGGCGCGCGACAATGCCTCGAAGATGAGCACGGCATCGAGCCGGCCCAGCGCAGAGCCGCCGACATCGTCGCGGACATAGATGCCGCCCAGCCCGAGCGGCCCGGTTTCACGGATCACATCGGCCGGAAAATGCCTGGCCCTGTCCCATTCGAGCGCGTTCGGCGCGACACGCTCGTCGGCGAAGGCTTCCGCCATGGTCTGGATGGCGCGCTGGTCTTCATTGAGTTCGAACTGGCCGCTGGCCGCCGTCGTGACGGTATCCATGGCGTCCTCCCGGATATGTCGTTTTTGGCTATGCGTGGACAGCAATCTAGACCAATGATGCGCCCGCGCAACCCGACCTTACGGATCAATCCGGCCAAGGATCGAGACAAAGCGGCTGTGCGAAAATGTGGAAACGGAGCATGCGGTGACGACGAATTTTGAAGCGCTGTTGGACGCATTCCATGCTTTTCTGAAGATCGAGCAGGCTTCGTTGGCGCGTGATGCTGCCGCCGCTATCGATTGGGCGATGCCAGCGCGCACGCTGGAGCCGAAGACAGTGCCGTGCGTCCGTCATATTGACCGCATCCAGGATATTGCGGCTGCGACAGCGCAACCGCTCGTGCGCTTGATCGCTGACAACCGAAAAGCATTGCGCTGGGGACAGACCTATACAAAGGACGATTTCGATTCCAATTTTCTGGACAATTACGGCTGGGTCGAACTGTTCGGTACGCGCGGGCATTTTGCCAATGACGCGGTCGCCGGCGGTTTCCTGATCCTCGGGCCGGAGGTCGTCTATCCCTCCCACCATCATCAGGCCGAGGAGATCTATATTCCGTTGACCGACGGCACCGGTTGGCGCAAGGGCGAGGGCGCCTTTCAGGTGCGCGGTGCCGGCGAGACCATCCATCATCCTTCCAACATCAATCACGCCATGAAAACCGGCGTCGAACCGCTTCTTGCGCTCTATCTCTGGCGTGGCGGTCCGCTGGCGGCGAAGTCGACCATCACCGGAGCGGCATGATCATGGCGCGCGCGATCATGCTTCAGGGCACAGGCTCGGATGTCGGCAAGACGGTGCTGGTTGCCGGGCTTTGCCGTGCGGCGCGCAAGCGTGGGCTGGAGGTGAGACCCTTCAAACCGCAGAACATGTCGAACAATGCAGCTGTCGCGGAAATTCCGGGTGAAGCCGGCGGTGGCGAAATCGGGCGGGGGCAATGGCTGCAGGCTTTGGCCTGCGGTGTCGCTCCCACCGTGCACATGAACCCCGTGCTGTTGAAACCGCAGACCGATATCGGCTCGCAGGTGATCGTGCAGGGTAAAATGTTCGGTGAGGCACGCGCGCGAGACTACCAGACCATGAAGGGTCGCTTGCTGGACGCGGTGATGGACTCCTGGGGGAAGGTGAAGGAGGGCGCGGATCTGGTCATCGTCGAAGGGGCCGGTTCTCCGGCGGAGATCAATCTGAGGCCTCGCGACATCGCCAATATGGGCTTTGCCACGCGCGCGAACGTGCCGGTGGTGCTGGTCGGTGACATCGACCGCGGCGGGGTGATCGCCTCGGTGGCGGGTACGCATCTGATCCTTCCGGAGGAGGACCGGCTCATGATCGCCGGCTATCTGATCAACAAATTTCGCGGAGACGTCACGCTGTTCGAAGACGGAATCAAGGCGATCGAAGGTTTCACCGGATGGCGCTGTTTCGGCGTCGTGCCCTGGTTGAAGGCGGCGTCGCGGTTGCCGTCGGAGGATTCGGTGGTGCTGGAGCGGCTGGCGGCAGGCGAGAAGCGAGCCCTGAAAGTCGCCGTGCCGATGCTGTCGCGCATCGCCAATTTCGACGATCTCGATCCGTTGAAGGCTGAACCACAGGTGGAAGTGGTGTTCGTGCCACCCGGTAAACCTTTGCCGGTCGATGCCGGGCTTGTCGTCATTCCCGGTTCGAAGTCGACAATCAGCGATCTCCTGCATCTGCGCGACCAGGGCTGGGATCGCGATCTTGCTGCCCATGTCCGGCGTGGCGGGTATGTCGTCGGCATCTGCGGGGGCTTCCAGATGCTCGGCCGTGTCGTACGGGACCCAGACGGTATCGAGGGCAGCATGCGTGAAGCCGAGGGGCTCGGTCTGCTCGATGTCGAAACCGTGATGGAGCCGGAAAAGACGGTGCGTACCAGCAATGCGCGCTCCGCCGTATTCGACCTTCCGCTGGAGGGTTACGAGATTCATCTCGGCCGCACCTCTGGCCCAGATTGCCGGCGTCCAGCAACGATCATCAACAATGCGCCGGACGGGGCGGTGTCTGCAGATGGCAGGGTGTTCGGTACCTATCTGCACGGGCTGTTCGGGGCGGATGCGTTTCGCGCCCGCTTTCTGGAGAGCCTCGGCGTAGCCGGTGGCGGTATCGATTACAGGGCAAATGTCGAAGCGGCACTGGATGATATCGCAGTTGCGCTGGAGACAAATCTCGACTGCGATGCGCTGTTTTCCCTGGCACGGTAGAGCGATTCAGCGCTTCAGGTTCGAGATGGCATGGCGGATTTCGCGCCGGGCAAGCCGGTTGCCCGGCGCAAAATCCGGGCGCGCCACGCCCTTTCGGGGAAAGATACGGCGTGTCAGCTCGCCTTGTCGTTGCTCTTCGGCCAGTAGGTACCAAGTGACCAGACATTGCCCTCCGGATCACGGCAGATGAATTCTCGGCTGCCGTAGCCGCGGTCCGTCAGGCCTTCGAGGATTTCGGCTCCTGCTGCTTCAGCGCGCGTGAAAGCCGCATCTGCATCGTCGACGGCGATGTAGATGGAACGGCCGTTGGGGCCGGGTTCTCCGACGATCTCGCCGAAACGATCGCAGCGCGACGAGCCGAGCATGATCATGGCTGAGCCCAGTGCGAGCTCGGCATGTTGGATGACATCGCCTTCGCCGTAGCATGCATGCACGGTGAAGCCGAAGGCCTTGTCGAGCCAATCGATCATGGCGGGCGCATCGCGAAAGCGCATCACGGGGTAGAGCCGGGGCGGTTCAACGGACATGGCGATCTCCTGTCAGGTGGAACGATGCATCATCCTGGCAGGGACGCCATGGGAGCGTCTTGAACAAATGTTACCTGGCTTGAGGTTTGAGCAATGCCGACCTTTGAGCAATGCCGACCAGAGCGTTCCGTTTTGCCGAAGCGTTCGAATGCTCTGTTTTATGCAATTCGGCGCAGAAAACCGTTGCGCACTTTCCTGGAATTGCCCTAGGCCGAAAGTGTGCTCGGCGTGGTGCCGGCAAAGTCCCTGAATTCGCGTGCCAGATGGGCCTGGTCGGCGTAACCACAGTCGGCGGCGATTCCGGCCCAACTATCGTTGCCGCGCCGTGACAGTTCGAGGGCGCGGTTAAAGCGTGCCATGCGCGCCAGCATCTTAGGGGACAGCCCGGTGGCATCGCGGAAGCGATCGGCAAGGTGCTTTCGACTCCAGGCAAGGTCCGCGGCGATTGCGCCGATGCGGACTTTGCCGCCGCTTTCCAGCACTCGCTCCACTGCCCAGGCAACCTGTGGTCCCTGTACAGGTGCAGAAGCCAACCTGCGGACAATGAAAGCTTCCACCAGGTCGAAGCGGCGATCCCAGTCAGGTTCGTTGCCGAGCATTTCGCGCAAGGCCTGACCTTTCGGCCCCAAGACATCATGCAGCGGCACCATACGATCTGTGAGTTCGCTGAGCGGCATGCGGAAGAAGCGTCGCGCGCCGGCAAGCGTGAAGTTCACCTGCAGGCAGCAGCATTGGCCGAAGGAGTCGATCAGCACGGGCCCAGCATAGAGGCCGGCGGCGAAACTGTCATAACGATCGTCTTCTCCCGGCGTGCGGCCAAGCGCGATTGTAAAGGGAGCTTCGAAATTGATGACCAGCGGCATGGCCAGCGGGGCGTATTCGACCTGACGGTAGTGACCGCCAGCCGTTTCGCGATAACCACAGATTTCGGTGACGAAGGGCCGCAGTGCCGGCGCCGGAAGCCGGCGCAGCACGACAAATTGTTGCGGAGACGCGTCTTCGTCCTTGTTTTGGCTTTCGGCAGGCATCGCCATCCCTGATGGCACAAGGATAACGGTTGCCCGCCGAAACCGAAAGAACCGCTCGTTTCTACCTGTCAGGCGCCACGCAAAAGGCAGGCGACTGCAAGGATGACATAGGCGAGCGTCATGACCCAAAAGGCCGAGATCGCGCCGAGACTGAACACGCCAAGGCCCATCAGAAGAGCGATGACGGCGATGACGACGGTGATGATGAAGACGATTTGGGTTGGTGCGCTGAGATTCATGTTTGGACCCTCTCCACATGATTCGTGCGAGAGCAATCCTACCAGTTGTCGGACTAGACCCCAATCAGGACGCGCAAGGGGTTCGTCGGGTCAACCAGAAGCTTCGCGGCAAGCGCGACACAGGTCAGCACCAGTAGTGGCTTGATCAGTTTCGATCCGACGCGAACGGCGAGGCTCGCTCCAAGTCTGGCACCCAGGAACTGGGCGACGCCCATGACGATGCCGACCTTCCAAACGATGACACCAACCACTGCGAAAACCGCGAAGGCGCCGATGTTGGAGGCGAAGTTGAGTAATTTGGTATGGGCGGTGGCTTTAAGCACGCCGTAGCCGGCAAGCGCCACGAAAGCCAGCATGAAGAAGGAGCCGGCCCCCGGACCAAACAGCCCGTCATAGAAGCCGATCGCCGGGATGACGGTGAAGCCGAGCAGGAAGGGTGACAGCCGTTCCGTCCGGTCGACATCGTTCATGTTCGGCTTCAGCGCGAAATAGAGCGCGATGGCGATCAGGATGAGGGGCAGGGCGGCACGCAGGATGTCTCCCGGTACTATGGTTGCCGCCAGCGCCCCAAGTACGCTGCCCGCCAGCGACATCAGCGCCGAGGGCCATTGCTTCAACGGGTCGACCTGACCCTTGGCGGCGTAGGCGAGTGTCGCCGAGCCTGAACCGAACAGCCCCTGCAGCTTGTTGGTTCCGAGCGCCTCGATCGGAGAGAAGCCTGCCAGAAGCAGCGCCGGAATGGTGATCAGTCCACCGCCGCCAGCGATGGAATCGATGATGCCGGCCACAAAAGCGGCGAGGCCGAGCATGGCGACGGTTTGAATGGTGAGGTCGATCATTAGGGCGAAGGGCGCCGGGAGGGAGGAACAATCAGGCAGTCAGCGGCGTTCGATCACAGCAGGCCCGTTTCCGCAAGGGCCAAAGCAGGCTAGGAATGAACATCGATTCGGGAGGACCGCGATGGCGATTGCGCTGCTGGACAAGATTCGTTCGATCTTCGAAGGCGACCCTGGCGTGCGCAAGGTTGCGGACGACCCGGTGCTGTCGGCGGAACTGCTCATGCTGTTTCGCATGATCCTCGCCGATGGCTCGGTCTCGGAAAGCGAGATGGAGGCGTTCCGGCGCATCTGCTCCGGCTCCTTCGGCATTCCGGAAGAAAGCGTCGACGCCGTGATCGAGTACCTCAACGAATATGGCTACGAGACCAACGGCTCACAGGCCGTTGCGATGTTCCGCGACCTCGATGTGGAGCGGAAGCGGTTGCTGGCACAGCATATGGCCGAGATCGCCAAGGCCGATCGGCATCTTGCCGAGAACGAGGTGAAGCTGTTGCGGCGTACGCTGGAGCTTCTCGGCATCAGCCCCGTGGACGCGGTGAAGTCATAGCGCGGCCGAGCGCGGATGAGGGCTGCAGCGTGAGCTTTGCCGACAGCTATCTCGGACGGTTGAGGCAGTTGGTCGGTAGCCGGCTTGTGCTGGTGCCTGGAGCCCGCATCGTCATCGAACGCGAGGACGGCTGCATCCTGCTGCACAAGCGGACAGACTTCGACCGGTGGGGATTGCCGGGCGGCAGCGCTGAAGAAGGCGAGAACATCGAAACGATCATCATCCGCGAGGTCGCCGAGGAAACCGGGTTAGCTGTTCGGGATGTCAAACCGTTCGCCTTCGGCAGCGATCCCCGCTACGAAACCTTCGAGTTTCCGAACGGTGACCGGACCCAGTTCTTTGCACTAATCTTTTACACGCGTTCCTTCGCAGGCGACGCCGCTGTCATGGACGATGAGAGCAGCGCCGTCGGATGGTTCGCCCCTGATGCCTTGCCAGACATGCTGTCCAACATGGCGCGCAGCGTCGAGGCCTATCTGCGGTTCAAGAAGACCGGCGAATTCCAGATGATTTAGCCGAATCCCGCTGAAAGGCGGATTCAGCCTTGTTCCTGGATCTTCCTGGCAATTGCGCGATGGAGATCCGGTGCTGCGGCAACCAGCGCCTGCGCTGCTTCCGATTGCGGGCGGTCGAGGATTTCCTTTGTCGCGCCGCGTTCGACGATGCGTCCTTCATGCATGACCAGCACTTCGTCGGTAATCGCGCGGGCAACGGTCAGATCATGGGTGATGAAGAGATAGGCTACGCCCAGCCGGCCGTTCAAATCGGCGAACAGATCGAGGATCTGGGCCCTGATCGAGACATCGAGGGCAGATACCGGCTCGTCGGCCACGATCAGCTTCGGCCGGGTGATGATGGCGCGGGCGATGGACAGGCGCTGGCGCTGGCCGCCTGAGAATTCATGCGGATATTTATCGAGGTCGGCAGGCCCAAGCCCGACTTCGTTCAATGCATGCGCCACCATTTCCCGGCGCTCGGCCGGAGTCGGTTTCTTTTCCAGCAGATGCAGCGGCTCGGCGACCAGTTTCTCGACACTCTGGCGCGGGTCGAAGGAGCCATAAGGGTCTTGGAAAACCACCTGCATGTCGCGCCGCGCCGGCTTCAATTCCGCTTCGTTGCGATGGGAAATCGGCTCGCCACGGAAACGGATGGCGCCGGCGCTTGGATTGTCGAGCGCCAGAATCATGCGTGCCAGCGTGGATTTTCCACAGCCCGAACGACCGACAAGCGCGACCGATTGTGCAGGCGCGATGCTGAGCGACACATCATCCACCGCATGGACAGGGGCGCTACGGCCAAAGAAGGATGTGCGACGGCCCGGATAGAGACGCGAGACGTTTTCAACGGAGACAAGCGGCGTTCTTTCTCCCCTCGGGGGGGAAATGGCCGCGAAGCGGCCAGGGAAGGGTGTCTCGGCAGTGCTCGACATTTTGCTGACGATATCCGATCGAGCGACATTTCCTTCTGAGGCAACCCCCTCTGTCGCCTTTGGCGACATCTCCCCCTCAAGGGGGAAGAATGGCCGGCGTTTCGGCACATGCATCGAGGCCAAGGCTAGTTGCCGCGTGTAAGGATGTGTTTGGCTGGACAATGTCCGTGCGGTTTCGCCGGCCTCCATAACCTCGCCATGGCGCATGATGGTAATGCGGTCCGACATCTCGGTGACGACGGCAAGGTCGTGCGAGATGAGCAGCAGACCCATTTTGTTCTCGTGCACGAGATCGCGCAGCAAATCGAGGATCTGTGCCTGCAGCACGACATCGAGCGCCGTGGTCGGCTCGTCGGCGATGAGGAGCTTCGGCTTCAGCGCGCAGGCGATCGCGATGACGACACGCTGGCGCTGACCACCGGAGAGTTCATGCGGATAGCGCGTCAGCGGGAATTTGGCTTCCGGCAGTCCGACCCGGTCGAGGATCTTTCGGGCTCGCTCTTCCGCCTCGGCGCGGCCAGCCTTGGTGTGCCAGCGAATACCCTCTGCGACCTGTTCACCAATGGTCTTGACCGGGTTGAGTGCGGTCATCGGTTCCTGGAACACCATGCCGATGTCATCGCCGCGCAGGGCGCACATCTGGTCCTCGGTGGCAGCAAGGATGTCGATGCCGTCGAAGCGCACGCTGCCGGCCGCCTTGGCCGTGAATGGCAGAAGCTGCATCACGGTCATCGCCGTCATGGATTTGCCGGAGCCGGACTCGCCGACCAGTCCGACGACCTCGCCGGGCGCGACAGCAAGGTCCACATCCTTCAGGATCGGACGGTTGCCGATGGCCAGAGACAGGTTTTGGATATCGAGCAGGCTCATCGACGCCGCCGCGATTTCGGATCGAGGATATCGGCGACACCATCGCCCAAAAGATTCAGTGCCAGGACGGTGATGACGATGGCCATACCCGGGAAGATCGCCATCCAGGGCGCCTGCGCCATACGGGTCTGCGCCTCGAACAGCATCCGGCCCCAACTCGGCATCGGCGGCTGGGCGCCCAGGCCGACATAGGACAGGCTGGCTTCGGCCAGGATGCCCAGTGCGAACTGGATGGTGCCCTGCACCAGAAGCAACGTCGCGATATTGGGCAGGATATGTTCAAGCGTGATCAGAGCCTTGCCTTTGCCGGCAGCGCGGGCGGCAAGGATATACTCGCGCGGCCAGATGGAAAGTGCACCGGCGCGGGCTACGCGGGCAAAAACCGGGATGTTGAAGATGCCAATCGCAATGATCGCGTTGATTGCACCCGGGCCGAAGATCGCGGTGATCATGATAGCCGACAGCAGCGCCGGGAAGGCAAAGACAAGATCGTTCAGCCGCATCAGCGCTTCATCGACAAAGCCACCGCGCGCAGCAGCCCAGCAGCCCAGCGGTACGCCGATGCCGATGCCGATGCCGACGGCGACCAAGGCGACCGCGATGGAATTGCGGGCCCCAATCATGATCATCGAAAGCACGTCGCGGCCAAAATGATCGGTACCGAACCAGTGTGCCGCGGATGGGGCCAGAAGCTTGTCGGAGATCACCAGCTTGGTGACATCATAAGGCGTCCAGAGGAAGGAGAGGGCGGCCATTCCCGCCACCAGCACGGTGACGAAGAAACCTGCAATGAAGGATCTGTGGTGCAAGGCCTTTGCAGCCAATGACGTCAGGCTCTCACGCGGGATTTCGGTCTGCAGCGTCACGAGCGCCCCCGCAGGCGTGGATCGATCATCGCATAGGAGAAATCGACGACAAGATTGACGAGGATCACGGTCGCAACCAGCAGCATGACGACGCTTTCGACCACGATCAGGTCGCGTTGCGTTATGGCCTGGAAGATGAGGCGACCGAGACCTGGCAGATAGAAGACGTTTTCGATGATGATGGTGCCAGCAAGCAGGAAGGCGAACTGCAGGCCAAGGATGGTCAGCACAGGGATCATGGCATTACGCAGGGCGTGTCGCCAAAGCACCGCGCGATAGGGCATGCCTTTGGCGCGGGCCGTGCGAATGTAGTCTTCCGACAGGACCTCGATCATCGCCTGGCGGGTCACGCGGGCAAGGATTGCCGCCTGCGGCAGCGCCAGGGCGACAGCAGGCAGGATCAGCGCCTTCAATGCCTGCCATATGCCCGCGCTCCAGCCGGGAAAGCCGCCGGCCGGCACCCATTTCAGCCATACCGCGAAGAGATAGATCAGAAGCAGCGCAAACCAAAAGTTCGGTATGGCGACGCCGATCTGCGAGACGCCCATAGAAACGGTGTCGCCGAAACGGCCCTGCCGCGAAGCGGCATGCAGACCGACGGGAATGGCGATGAGGGTCGACAGGGCGAGCGCAATCAGCGCCAGCGGCAGTGAGACGGCGACGCGCTCGCGTACCAGGTCGATGACCGGGACCGAGTAGGTGTAGGAGCGGCCGAAATCGAGCAGGACGAGATTGCCGACCCAGTGAAAGTAGCGCAACAGCAGCGGGTCATTCAGCCCCATCTGCGTGCGCACCTGTTCGACCTGCTCGGCAGTGGCATTCATACCGAGCATCAGGCGTGCCGGATCGCCGGGCAGGATTTCCAGCACGGCAAAGACGACGATAGAGGCCAGCACCAGTGTTGCGAAGGCGATGGCAACGCGCTTGAGGAGGTATGCGGTCATGCTCGGCGCGCCTTTCCTTCGCCCCGTTCACGGGGAGAAGGTGGCCCGAAGGGCCGGATGAGGGGCAACGCTACATTCTGCAATTTCTGGTGTCGCCCCTCATCTGCCTGCCGGCATCTTCTCCCCGTAAACGGGGAGAACGCTTTCATCAGTCGTTCCACTTCACCCTGGTGAGGTCATTTGCCGGCACGGGCTGGTTCTGCCACAGGCCTTCGATCTTCGCATCCCAGACGCCGACCTTCGGCAGTTCGAACAGGAAGCCGACCACAGCGCCGTCCGCGAGGATCTTCTGGGCCTTGCCGAGCAGCTCCTTGCGCTTGCCTTCGTCCGCGGTGAGATCGAGCTCTTCGATCACCTTGTTGAACTCCGGGTTCTGGTAATTGAAGTAATAGTCCTTGCGCGCGTAGATGCCGATGTCGTTGGGCTCGACATGGGAAACGATGGTCAGGTCGTAGTCTTTCTTGGTGAAGACCTGGTCCAGCCACTGCGCCCATTCCACTGGAATGATTTCGGCTTCGATGCCGACATCACGCAGTTGCGATGCGATGATCTCGCCGCCGAGGCGGGCATAGGGCGGCGGCGGCAGCTTCAGCGTCACTTTTGTGCCGCCTTCCAAACCTGCCTCCTTCAGAAGCTCTTTCGCCTTGGCCGCATCGTGCGGGTAGGTGCCGGTCAGGTCGACATAATCCTTGCTGGACGGTGACATATGTGAACCGATCGGCTGGCCAAGGCCTTCGGAAGCGCCGTCTATGATCGCCTTGCGGTCGAGCGCATAAGAGATCGCCTGGCGGACCTTGATCTGGTCGAATGGCGGCTTGCCGTTGTTCATGGCAAGGATGGTTTCGCCCTCGGTGGAACCGACCACGACCTTGAAGCGCGGGTCGGACTGGAATTGCGAGAGGCTATCGCTGGTTGGCATGTTGGGGAAGGCCTGCACGTCGCCGGATAGCATGGCGGGGACCGCGGCGGAGGCATCGGGGATGAAGCGGAATTCAGCCTTGTCCAGAGAAACCGGCGCGCCCCAATAATTGTCCGATTTCACCAGTGTGACCGACGAACCCTTTGCCCAGTTCTGGAATTTGAAGGGACCGGTACCGATCGGCTTTTCCTTGTTGGTCTCGGCGCTTTCGGGCGCCACGATCACCGCATCGCCCCAGCCCATATTGTAGAGGAAGGAGCCTTGCGGCTGTTTCAGTGTGACCTTGACCGTCGCGGGATCGATGACGTCGACGGTATCGATGGCTGCAAAGAGCTGTTTCTGGGCGTTTTGGGAGTTCTCGGCACGGGCACGGTCGAGCGAGAACTTGACGTCGGAGGCGTCGAAATCAGTGCCGTCGTGGAACTTCACTCCTGTGTGCAGCTTGAAGGTATAGACCTTGCCGTCTTCCGAGATCGTCCAGCTTTCGGCCAGATCCGGCAGGACCTCGCCGTTAGGGCCGATCCGGGTCAAGCCTTCGAATATGTTGGCATAGGTGACTTCACGGATAGCGGCGGCTGCACCCGCGGTCGGGTCGAGATGCGGTGGCTCCAGCACCATGCCAAGTACCAGGTCGGTGCGCGCGGCGAGTGCTGTCGTGCCGCAGCCAAGCGCCACGGCGGTAGCAGCCAAAACCGTTTTCCAGAGCCTCATCGCATTCCCCTCATTCTTCCGCTTGGTTAGCTCGGGCGGGATAGAAGCGTGAAATTCCAACGGAGTAAATCACGTTTGTTTTCCTCGATGATGCTGCTGGGGAAATCTTGTGCCAATATACCGGCCACGCTTGGTGCGCTACGACATGCTGTGACGCACTACGGGCGGGAGGGTATGACGATGGACGCTGCAACACTCAAGAATCTGCAGGCGCCGCTCAAGGAAGCCTATCGCGAGGCACCGGAAAAAGCGCTCATTACCTTGCGCGCCAAGGGTTCGATCGACGATCAGTCGATCGCCTGCAAGGTGGAGACCGGCCGCGCCCTGGCAATTGCTGGCCTCCATCCGGCGACCGGCGGCAGCGGGTTGGAATTGTGCTCCGGCGATATGCTGCTCGAAGCTTTGGTTGCCTGCGCGGGCGTGACGCTGAAGGCCGTCGCGACCGCACTCGAATTCCGGTTGGACGGCGCCACCGTAACCGCCGAGGGCGATCTCGATTTTCGCGGCACGCTGGGCGTTGCCAAGGAAACGCCGGTCGGATTCAGAGCGATAAGGCTGGGCATCCAGTTGCAGACCGACGAACCACAGGAGCGCATCGATTCGCTTGTGAAACTCACCGAACGCTACTGCGTGGTTTTTCAGACGATCAATCAGCGGCCGGACCTGTCCGTGACGGCGCAACGGCTTTAGCTGCGCCCATCACGCAACAGCACATTCAACCCGATCGCCATGACCTTGGCCGATTGCACCATGTCCTCGATACCAACCCATTCGTCCGGCCGATGGGCAAGGTCGAGGATGCCGGGGCCGTAGGCGATGCAATCGAACAAGTGGCCGATACGGGCAACGTGTTTCTGATCATAGGTACCGGGTGAAATCACGTAGTCCGGTTCACGCTCAAAAACCTGCATGATGCCTTCGGCGACTGCCTTGACCACCGGTGCATCGCGCTCGGTCATGGTCGGCTGAACCTCCATGACATCGCGGATGCGATAGTCGAATTTCTTCCGGTCGCGCTTCAACCGGTCGAGGATGTCGGTCACCTCGCGCTTCACCTCGTCGAGCTTTTCTTCGAGCAGGAAGCGGCGATCGATGGTGAGCCGGCACGAATCCGGCACATTGGGTGAGGGCAGGCCGGGCCTGAAATCCTCGGTCTGGCCGCCGTGGATCGAATTGATGTTCATGGTGGAGCGGCGCGCGCCTTCGGGCACCACCGGCATCGAGGTTTGTTTGCGGTCAAGCGCGGGAAAAAGATCTGCCTCGAAGGCGGCCAGGACGGCACCCATATGGCGCACCGCATTGTCGCCGAGAAAAGGCATCGAGCCGTGCGCGATCTCGCCCAGCGTCTCGATCTCGGCCCACCAGACACCGCGATGGCCGAGGCAGATGCGCTCCTTGTTCAATGGCTCGGGGATGATGACGTGATCGACCTTTGGCTTCGAGAAGTAGCCTTTGCTGGCCAGGTAGGCAACACCACCGAACCCGCCGGATTCCTCGTCAACGGTGCCCGAGATCTCGATGGCGCCGGGAAAATCCGGATAGGCTTCCATGAAAGCTTCAACGGCGATGATGGAGGCTGCGAGGCCGCCTTTCATGTCGCAGGCGCCGCGGCCGTAGACACGGCCATCCTTTACCACGCCCGCGAAGGGATCGACCGTCCAACCTTCCCCCGCCTCGACCACATCGATATGGGAGTTGAAATGCACTGTCGGGCCCGGCGAGCGGCCGTCGAAGCGTGCAACCACATTGACGCGCGGATAGCGGTCGGTGTCGCCCGGCGTGCCTTCGCCGCGGATCAGCTCGATCCCGAAGCCTCGTTTCTCCAAGCGCTTGGCGATGAACTCTGCGCAGGGGCGATACGCCTCGCCAGGCGGATTCACGGTCGGGAAGCGGATGAGGTCGGCGGTCAGCGCGACGAGGTCGTCGGTGCGCGCTTCGACGCTTTGCAGGAGTCGGTCGGTCATGCGCGAAATTGAGCAGGGAAAGGCCGTGCCTTGCAAGACCCTTCGGGTTGATCCAGCCGCCTGGTGCCAATTGCGCCGTCAATCCGTTCAAATCTTCGTCAACAGCGGCTCGCAAGATCTCTTATGTAACGCAGATCACTGTTCTTTTAACCTTTGAAAGATAGTGTGAGGGAGGCAAGTGTGGGGAAGCAATGCAAGGAGAGGGATTGGACTCATGAAGAAGTCTGTTCTCATGGGAGGTGTTCTGGGGGCGATGTTGTTGGTCAGCGCGGTTGAAAGCCGAGCCGACGGCCTCGTTGCGAGGGTCAACATTTCGACGCAAACGATGACAGTCAGCCGCTACGGCGAGGTGCTGTATCGCTGGAATGTCTCAACCGCCCGAAAGGGTTACGTGACCCCGAGCGGAAGCTGGAAGCCCAAGCGTCTGCACAAGATGTGGTATTCCAAGAAATACGACAATTCGCCGATGCCTTATTCCGTCTTTTACCATGGCGGCTATGCGGTGCATGGCACGAATGCTGTGCGACAACTGGGTCGGCCTGCCTCGCATGGCTGCGTGCGCCTTGCCACGGCCAACGCGGCGACCTTTTACTCACTGGTCCGCGAAGTGGGCATGAAGGACACACGGATCGTCGTCACATATTGAAGGAGCTTCGAGCTCTTTTGCCGGAAAATTTTGAGCGTGGGCCGCATTCCTGCCGCTCCGCAGCCACGCTGAGAGCGGCTGCTTCGATCCCGCGCGGTCGTGGCATCTTCGTGCCCATTGCTGACATGGGCAAACCCATGCGTGCGCTGGTGTGTATTTTCTTAATTTATCAAGACAGTGGGAGATCATGCTCCAGCATGATCTATCCCTGAACGAAATTGCTGTCGGGAACCTTCTTCGCGCATTTCCTTTCCCGTTTCGGGCCGGTACGGTCTGAGGCGGAGGAAGTTGTTCGATGAATCACACCGAAGGGGTGGCGCTGTCCGAACCGATAGCCGACGAGGTCCGCAAGACGACCTGCTATATGTGCGCTTGCCGGTGTGGCATCAACGTGCACATCAAGGACGGCAAGATCCGTTACATCGAGGGCAATCGCGACCACCCGGTCAACAAGGGTGTACTCTGCGCCAAGGGCTCGGCGGGTATCATGCAGCACTACGCGCCGGCCAGGCTGCGTGCGCCGCTGAAGCGGACAGGCCCGCGCGGCTCAGGCAAGTTCGAGGAGATCAGCTGGGACGAAGCGCTGGAGATCGCCACGGGCTGGCTGGACAATGTGCGCCGAGACGATCCGAAGAAGCTCGCTTTCTTCACCGGACGAGATCAGTCGCAGTCGCTGACGGGGTTCTGGGCGCAGCAGTTCGGTACGCCGAATTATGCTGCGCATGGTGGCTTCTGTTCGGTCAACATGGCCGCCGCCGGCATCATGACCATCGGTGGCGCTTTCTGGGAATTCGGTGCGCCGGATTGGGATCGCACCAAGCTGTTTGTGCTGTTTGGAGTCGCCGAAGACCACGATTCCAACCCGATCAAGATGGGCATCGCCAAGCTGAAGCAGAACGGCGCTCGCTTTGTTTCGGTCAACCCGGTGCGTACCGGCTATTCGGCCGTCGCCGACAACTGGATCGGTATCCGTCCGGGTACGGATGGACTGCTGATCCTGGCCATCGTTCATGAATTGCTCAAAGCACGCCGGATCGATGTGGATTATCTGGTGCGCTATTCCAACGCCACCTGGCTGGTCATCGACGCTCCCGGCACCGTCGAGCACGGCCTGTTCGCGCGCGACGGCGAGGGTAAGCCTCTCGTTTTCGAAACAGTGACCGAACAGGTTGTCGCGCTTGGCAGCAAAGGCGCGAGGGCTGCGCTCTCCGGGCGGGTGCAACTTCCCGACGGCCGTTTCGCAACGCCGTCCTTCCAGTTACTTGCAGAGAGATACCTCGATCCGAAATATGCGCCGGAAGCCGTCTCCGCTGAAACCGGTGTCGCAGCGGATAGCATCCGCGGGCTCGCAGCCGAAATCGCACGCGTGGCTTTCGACGAAGCGATAACCATCGAGCAGCCGTGGACGGATGTGCATGGGCAGCGTCACGAAGGTTTTGTCGGGCGACCGGTGTCATTCCACGCAATGCGCGGGCTGTCAGCTCATTCCAACGGTTTCCAGACGGCACGGGCACTGCACATGTTGCAGGTGTTGATCGGAGCGGTCGATTGCCCCGGCGGTTTCCGTTTCGAACCGCCTTACCCCAAGCCGGTATCCGCGCATCCGACACCGCATGGCAGGGCCGAGCATTTCGGATCCAACAAACCGCTTTCAGGACCGCATCTCGGTTTTCCGCGCGGCCCGGAGGATCTTCTGGTCGACGCCGAGGGGCGGCCGACGCGCATCGACAAGGCGTTTTCCTGGGACGCGCCGTTCTCGGTGCATGGGCTGATGCACATGGTGATCGCGAATGCCCATGCCGGCGATCCGTACCCGGTCGATGTGCTGTTTCTCTACATGGCCAACATGGCCTGGAATTCCTCGATGAACACGGCAGGCGTCATCCGCATGCTGGAGGACAAGGACCCGGTAACCGGCGAATACAAAATCCCGAAGATCATTTATTCAGACGCCTACGCTTCCGAGATGGTCGCCTATGCCGACCTCGTCCTACCTGACACGACCTATCTCGAACGTCATGACTGCATTTCTTTGCTCGACCGGCCGATTTCGGAACCGGACGCCGTGCAGGATGCCATCCGCTGGCCGGTGATTGAACCGGACCGCAATGTACGCGGCTTTCAGAGCGTGCTGATCGATCTTGGCGCGCGTCTGCGCTTGCCGGGCTTCGCCGACAATCACGGCAAGCCGCTCTACAAGGATTATGCCGACTACATCGTACGCCACGAACGCCGGCCAGGTATTGGACCTCTGGCGGGTTTCCGGGGCCTGCAAGGGGACCGCGCCGGGCGCGGCGCAACGAATCCGGAGCAATTGCGGCGCTATATTGAAAACGGCTCGTTCTTCTCGGCGCATATCCCCCTGGAAGCGCAGTTCTTCAAACATGCCAACCAGGCCTATCAGGATTTCGCGGTGCGCATGGGTTTCTTCGATACGCCGCAGCCGGTGACGTTCCAACTCTACCAGGAAGCGCTGCAGAAATTCCGGCTGTCCGCTGAAGGCCTGCGCGAGCCGGTGGCGCCGGAAACGCACCGGCAGCGCATCCTCGATGCTTTCGACCCGTTGCCCGATTGGTACCGACCGCTCGGCGAGGCAATGGTCGACGGGCAGGAGTTTCCCTACCACGCCATCACCCAGCGCCCGGCAGCCATGTACCATTCCTGGGGTTCGATGAATGCGTGGCTGAGGCAGATCCACACCGCCAACGTGCTCTACGTACCGGGACTGATCTGCGAGCGGTTGGGCCTCGTCGATGGTGATTGGGCCTGGTTGATCTCACACCACAGCCGCATCAAGGTGCCGGTCGTGCGGATGGAGGCGGTGAATTCCTCGACGATGTGGACCTGGAACGCCATCGGCAAGCGGGAAGGGGCCTGGGGATTGGATCGCAACGTTCCGGAAGCGCAAAAAGCCTTCCTGATGAATCATTTGATCCACGAACTTCTACCGCCAAGGCAAGACGGGCTTCGCTGGTCGAATTCCGATCCAATCACCGGCCAGGCTGCCTGGTATGATCTCAGGGTCCGCATCGAGAAAGCCGACAAGGGTGCCGTCAGCGAACCGCATTTCCCAGGCCTTGCGGAGCCGGATGATGAGCTCTCGAGCCCGGAGGAATTGCGCTATGGGCAGGAGTGGGCGCAATGACTTCACTGCCAGCACTGCCGACAGCGAAGAAACTCGGCCTCGTCATCGACCTCGACGTGTGTGTCGGTTGCCATGCTTGCGTGGTGAACTGCAAGGAATGGAACACGGGCGGCTATGGCGCTGCCTTGTCGGACCAGCGGCCTTATGGGGCCGACGTCTCGGGGGCCTGGCTGAACCGCGTGCATTCTTTCGAGGTGATGCCGGAGGGAGGGGAAATCATCGGCGAGGTGGGCGAGGCCCGCATCGTGCATTTCCCGAAATCCTGCCTGCATTGCGCGGACGCGCCCTGCGTGACCGTCTGTCCGACTGGCGCGTCCTACAAGCGTACCGAGGACGGCATCGTGCTGGTCGACGAGGAGAAATGCATCGGCTGTGGTCTCTGCGCCTGGTCGTGCCCCTATGGCGCGCGCGAGATGGATCTGGCCGCCGGCGTGATGAAGAAATGCACGCTGTGCATCGACCGCATCTACAACGAGACCCTCGAAGAAGTGGACCGGCAGCCGGCCTGCGTGCGCACCTGCCCAGCCAATGCCCGCCATTTCGGTGATCTCGGCGACCCATCTTCGAGCGTTTCGATCATGGTTGCCGAGCGCGGTGGCATCGACTTGATGCCGGAGCAGGGAACGCGTCCCGTGAACAAATATCTGCCGCCGCGGCCGCGGACGCCGCTGGCCGAGAGTGCCCATCAGTTGGCAAAAGGCGAGGATACGAGTGGTGCCACCGGCTTTTTTGCCTGGCTCGACGGCATGTTGGACCGCATCTGATCCATGCATCCGGCTGCTTCCATCATCGCTTTCACCGTGCTGTCGGGCGTTGGCTACGGACTGGCAGCAGTCCTGGGCCTTGGCCTGCTCGATCCGACAGCAATCGCCACAAAGGTCGCTCACATCTCGGCGCTGGCTTTGATTTCAGTGGGATTGCTGTCGTCGACGCTGCATCTCGGCAATCCGCAGCGTGCCTGGCGTGCGTTTTCGCAATGGCGCTCGAGCTGGCTGTCGCGCGAGGGGGGGCTGTCGGTGCTGGCATTCCTACCGTTGATCGTGTCGGCATGGTTTTGCGTCATCGAGGGGCGCTATCTCGCCCCGATCGGCCTTGTCGGATCGGTGCTGTCGCTTGCCACCGTCTTCTGCACCTCGATGATCTACACTTCGTTGAAATCGGTGCAGGCCTGGCACACGCGGCTGACACCTGTCTGCTATTTGCTGTTCGCCCTGGCAGGCGGGACGCTTCTCGGTGGCATGTTTGGCGCTGCGGGAGGCGGATCAGTAACCGTGGTGTTGGTCTTCGCGTTGGTTCTGCTGATCGCCGCCTGGGCAGCAAAGATCGCCTGGCTGCGCAACCTCGACAGCCTCAACCCGTTGTCGACACCAGAAAGCGCCACCGGTCTCGGTGCTATCGGTCGCGTCCGGCTGTTCGAGCGGCCGCATGTCACCGAGAACTATCTGACCAATGAGATGGGTTTCCGTGTGGCGCGCAAACATTCCGCCAAGTTGCGCAAGCTGGCGCTGCTGCTGGGTGGATTGTTGCCGGGAGCATTGGTTTTTCTGGTGCTCGCCGCACTGCTGGCCGGCGCGGGGACCGGGGCCACGGCAGTTCTGGCCTTAGCGGCGGCAGTATTCAGTCACATCGTCGGCATGCTGAGCGAGCGTTGGCTGTTCTTCGCCGAAGCGCGTCATGCGGTGATGAATTATTACGGCGGGTAGCGTTTTAGGCACGCAAAATTATTGCGACTGCCGAGCAGCCGCCTTGCGATGGCGATCGGCTCAGTTGCCGGCGACGGCCGGCTTCGCCATCTTTTTCTTACGGATGCTGCGCAGCCGCTTCGCCAGCCGCCGGAGCGCCGCAAATTTCTCGCCTGGTTTGGCGGGTTGCTGGCTGCCCCACGGCGTCCATAACGCCGGATCTTTCTTTCTCGTCTGTTCGTCCGTCATCGCCCTGCCGCCCTGCTATGACCGCACTGTCAATTAAAGAAGTTAATGATCGAATGTGGCAGAAGTTGCGAGTTTAAGCGATTCCTGTCCGCGACATGGGTCACATTCGCGCGAGAATTGGCTGGAGGCATCGTGCCGGCTAGCGGGTGCGGCCCCTGATCTGCCAACGCTTGTGGAACCACATCCACTGACCGGGATCTTGCCGCACCCAGCCCTCGACGGTGTCGTTCATCAACTGGACCATCGCGGAGACATCCAACTGGCCGGCAGCGTTGCGCGGCAGCTCGAGCTTGTCGCAAAGTGTCAGCCGAAAGCGGTTGCCGGGCAGGCGTACCGAAAAGACCGGATAGACGTCGCAGTCGAACTGACGTGCCAGCTTCGGCACCAGCGGGCTGGTCTGGCATTGCTGGCCGAAGAAGGTGGACAACACGCCATTGGTGAACTTCTGGTCGACGAGGGCGCCGACATTGCCGCCGCGTTCCAGCACCTGCGCCAAGGCGAAGGAGACACCGTTCTTCGAGGCGAGCAGTTCTCCCATCGTCGCGGCGCGTGTCCTGAAGATGTATTCGGCAAGATAGGGGTTGTTCGGGGCGCGAAAGAGCGCCGACACCGACAGGTCAAAGGTTGCAGCCGCCACCGGCAGCAGCTCGAAATTACCCATATGTGCGGTGAAGAAAATGTGCGGCTTCTTCTCGTCGCGGATCTTCAGGAAGAGTTCCTTGCCGATGACTTCGACCCGACCGGGACTCTCCGCGTCGGGGTCGTAGTCGAAGAGCTGATCGAGGAAGACATATTCGCCCGCCAGCCGCCCCATATTGCCCCACATGTCGGAGGCGATCTTCTCGATCTCGACATCGCTCTTGTCAGGGTAGGCTTGCTTGAGATTGGCGACCGCGACGCGATGGCGCCCGACCATCGGGCCGATTTTGCGGGCGGCGCTATCGATGAAGTTGAGAGCGCGATCCGGCGGCAATATGCGCAGGATCGCCAAAATAGCCATCGCAACGCGCGCGGTGAGCCAGTATTCCGCGACCTTCAGGCCACGCAACGTCTTGTAGACGAGGGGGCGCAGCAATGATTCGCCCGCGCCGGCCATCAGCCTACGCGCAGGATGATCTTGCCGAAGACGTCGCGGCCTTCCATGCGCTTCAGCGCAGCGTCGATACCGTCGAAATCGACCTCAGTATCGATGACGGGCGCGACGAGACCGGCCGCCATCTTCTGCATGGCGTTCGCCATGTTTTCCATGCGGCAGCCGAAGGAGCCGAGCAGCTTGAGCTGCTGCTGGAACAGCATCATCAGGTTTACTTCGGTCGAAACGCCGGAGGTCGAGCCGCAGGTGACGAGGCGGCCGCCACGCTTCAGGGAAAACATGGACCCGGCCCACGTATCCTTGCCGACATGTTCGAAGACGACGTCGACGCCCTTCTTCTTGGTGATCTTGCGTACCGCGCCCTCGAAACGGTCTTCGCGGTAGTTGATGACATGATCGGCGCCGAGTGCCTTGGCCTTCTCGATCTTGTCGTTGGAGCCGACGGTGGTGATGACGGTACAGCCGGTCTTCTTGGCAAGCTGGATCGCAGCCGAACCGATGCCCGAACCACCGGCATGGACGAGGATCGTTTCGCCCGGCTCCAGCTTGGCATTGTCGAACAGCATATGCTCGACTGTGCCGAAAGTGACCGGCGCAACGGCGGCGCCGATGGCGTCGACTCCGGGCGGTGCCGGCACCAGCAGGCGCGCCGGCAGGTTGATTTTTTCCTGCGCGAAACCGTCAAGATGGAAGCCATGGACGCCGCCGACATGTTCACACAGGTTGTCGCGCTTCTCGCGGCACGCGCGGCAAAGCCCGCAGGTGCGGGCGCCATAGATCGAGACAAGCTGGCCAGGAACGAGGTTCGACACGCCCGGACCGATTGCCTCGACCTCACCGGAGGCTTCCGCGCCGACGGTCAGCGGAAGCTTGCGCTTGGCAAATGCCATGCCGCGCCAGCCCCACACGTCGATATGGTTCAGCGCTACAGCTTTGATGCGGAGCGTTACTTCGCCGACGGCCGGCGCCGGAGGAGGCGCGACGTCGACCAGTTCCAGTCGGCGATCCTCGATGAGTTGCAGTGCGCGCATGGGCTCTCGCGTCCAGTTCGTTTGCAGGAGGGCAGTAAGGGAGCAGGGCAGCGACTGCCATATTCCCCTATTGCCTATTCCCTCAGTTGAGGGCGCCTTAAACGGGTTCCCGTGCCATGACAAGGCAGGTGTTCTGGCCGCCGAAGCCGAAGGAGTTGGACAGCACCGTGCCAACCTTGGCCTCGCGCTTCTTGTTCGGCACGACATCCAGCGCAATGGCGGGGTCGGGATTGTCGTAATTGATGGTCGGCGGGATGACGCCTTCACGCATGGTCATCAGCGAGAAGGCGGCCTCGATGGCACCCGCTGCCGACAAGGTATGGCCGATCATCGACTTGTTGGACGAGATGGGGATCTGGCTGATGCGCTGACCGAAAACGGTCGACAGCGACAGATGTTCCATCTTGTCGTTTTCTGGCGTCGAGGTGCCGTGTGCGTTGATGTAGTCGATCTCGTCTTCAGAAAGACCGGCATCAGCAAGGGCGGCCTTGACCGCGGCGATCGCCGGCGAGCCGTCCGGCTTTGAACGGGTGCGATGGAAATCGTCGGCCTTCTCGCCGCAGCCACGCAGGATGCCGAGCACGGTAGCACCCCGAGCCAGTGCGCTTTCCAGCGATTCCAGCACGAGTGCGGCCGAGCCTTCGGCGAGCACGAAGCCGTCGCGGTCCTTGGAGAAGGGTTTCGACGCCTTTTCCGGCACGTCGTTGGACGTGGAGAGTGCCGAAAGCAGCGAGAAGCGGATGAGTGCCTCTGCAGTGGCAGAGCCGTCCGCGCCGACCGATAGCGCACGATCACACTCGCCGCGCCGGATCGCTTCGACGCCAAGCTGAATAGCCGTGGCGCCCGATGCGCAGGCCGTCGAAAGCGTGATCGGCAGACCGGTCGTGCCGAAAGCGTCGGAAAGGCGGTCGGCGATGGTGCCGAATTGTGCGGAGTCGAACATGTCCGATGAATTCAGTCCACGCGCCACTTCCAGAACGCGCTCCGAAGCATCGGCCTGCTTCCCCCCTTTGTAGAGGGCCAGACGGTCGTGCCAATCGAGTTCGACTGGCGGCGAGGCGAGGAACAGCGGACCGCCGAAGTTTTCAAGATCAATGCCGGCCTCGGTAACGGCTTCGCGCGCGGCGGTCTCGGCCAGTTCATAGGTCAGGGCGCTGGCCCCCTTGCTGCTCGAGGGCAGGAAATCCACCATGCCGGAAATGCGGGTGTTCAGCTGGTCGATGGGAAAGCGGGTGATCGGATGAATGCCTGATTTACCGGCAGTGAGCGCAGCCCAATTGTCGGCCTTGCCGACGCCCAGCGACGTGACCACCCCGATCCCGGTGACTGCGACGACCGGCCTGCCCAGATGATCCTTCAGCTTTGCCATGCCTCAATCCTTCACCCTAGAGCAATCCAGCAAAAGTGCGTAACGGTTTTGCGTCCGGGATTGCGTAAAACAAAGAGATAGAGCGTTTCCGGTAAGAACGGAAACGCTCCAGTTGCCTTGCGACGTGTCCCACCTCGCCGTGATGCGGCCGGTTGGCTTCGCTCAGCCGGCGCTGACCAGCGCCAGGCCCTCGAATTGGTGGTAGCCGACCGCAGTTGCCAGTACCTGCTCGGGGATTCCGTCGAAATTGCGCTCCGATGTTGCATCGAATACAGGATAGGGCGCCTTGTTGTGCACGGCGAGCGCTGCGAGTGCTACCGCAAATGGGAACTGCGCTTCCTTCAGGTGGCCAGTCAGCGTGCCGAAGCCGCGTGCGGTCAGGCCGGTGTACGCGTCGATAGCCGCCTTCTCGGCCGACGTCGCGGCATGGCCACCCGAGGCGCCGGAAAGCGCAAGGACTTGGCCCTGCGGCAGGTTGGCCGCCTTGAGCAATGTTTCGAGGGTCGAGCTCAATTCGCCACGCTTGCGTCGCGCGCGCCCAGAGCGGACCGGACCGAGTTCCGCATAGACGCGGGCACCGCGCTTCTCGGCATGCTCGCGGCTTTCCAGGACGAGGAACGCGCCACCCGAGCCGGAAACGACCCCGCCGCCTTCAGAGCCGGCACGTTGCCAGACCGGCTTCCAGGCGCCTCTGTGCAGATAGGCGCCGAGCTCATAGCCGAGCAGCATGTCAGGGTGTTCGGTTTGGAAGGCGCCGCCCACGAGCATGTGCGTAGACTGGCCGGAACGGACGCGAGCGGCGGCTGTTTCGACAGCGGCGACGCCAGCGCCTTCCTCACCCATGAAGGTGCGCGAGGAGCCGGTGACCTTGTGCACGATCGAGATGTTGCCGGCGAGCAGGTTGGAGAGTTGCGCCAGGAACAGCGTCGGCCGCAGCTCCGTCGTCAGCTTCTCGTTGAGAAGCACATCGAAGTCATTGCGGTTCTCGGACGCCGCCAAGATGGCGTTGTCGACCGTTACATCGCGTTCGCCGCCACCGGCAGCCACCACCATGTCCATGGTAGAGCACAAAGCTTCATCGGTTTTGATGCCGGCGTCGTCCAGGGCAAGGCCGGCCACATAGGTCCCTAGCCGCTGCCAGGTCTCCATCTGACGCTGATCGCCGCGCTTGGCGATCTGCAGGTTCCAGTCGATCTCGGGCAGAGGATGGACGGTGTAGGGAGCGAAGCGCTCAGTGTCGAGCACGGGCTTGGTGCCCGCGGCCGTCAATTTTTGCCAATGCGCGTCCGGGCCTTCTCCGAGGGAGGAAACGAGGCCGATGCCGGTGATGACGACGTCGTGGGATTTCATGGGCGGTTTGTGGGTCAGTGCGCGGCGCTCGTCAAGGGCAGCCGGCACACCGGCCCGCCGATTGTCAGGCAGCGCTCTTGGCGGCGACCAGCGCGTCGATTTTCGCGCAGAGGTTCTTCATGACGAAATATTCGTCGGTCGAAGCCTTGCCGTCGTTGACTTCCTGGGTCCACTTCTCGAGCGGAACCTTGATCCCGAATTCCTTGTCGATGGCGAAGACGATATCGAGAAAGTCGAGGCTATCGATGCCGAGATCGTCGATGGTGTGGCTCTCCGGCGTGATCGTGTCGATGTCGATTTCGCTCGTGTCGGCAATGATTTTGGCAACTTTTTCAAATGTCGTAGACACAGGCAATTCCTTCGAGCGGAGCGGATTCAGTATTGGAGGTTGTCGCGCTCTCTAATCCGTTTTGCATGGCAGGAAAAGGGCAATGTGCCACGCAGATGTCGAGAAACGCATTTGCGCAAGCATAATAATGGCGGGTGTCATAAGCGAAAGGGGGGCGCTTTCAGGCTCGCGATGCGCAGAATATCATTCCGCTCAACCATTCTCAGAAGATGATGCGGCCAAGCACGCGCAGCTTCTCGCCGTCGACACCGACGATGACCGCTTCCCCCTCGCGTGCGCCCGCGCCGGTGAGCGCCTGGATGTTTTCCAGATGGGTCACCAAAACCAGGTTGCCGTCACCGGTGAAGTTCTCCACTTCCTTGATCACGGCTGCGTTCTGCGTCGCGGCTGCCGTCGGATCCTTCGGCAGGAGATCGAGCGGCTCGAATTTCTCGGCCTTGTTATCTTCGAAGGCAATGTTGGCGGTGTCGAGCGCTCGGCAATAGCGGCTGGACAATACTCGGTCGATTGGGGCAGCGCGCGCAGCAAACAGCGCGCCGATCTTGCGTGCCTGTTGCTTGCCGCGATCCGAAAGCTTCTGCTGAGTCGTGCATTTGTCGATGTCAAAACCCGCCGGATCGCCGTTGCCGGTCACCATGGCGTGCCGCAGCAGTACGACATGACCGCCCGCTCGCAGCAATGCCCAGCCAGCATCGGTCGCGTAGGCGGTGAAGGGCAGAAGGAGCAGCGAAACAACGAGGGCGAGGCGGAGCATGAGAGACCTATCCGCCGTCCAATCGACGCCGGTACGGATCATATAGGGATGGCAAAGCTTTGAGGAAGGCAAGCCGAAGGCGATTTGCCGGCTGCCGGCTTTGAAGGTGAGGGGCGTAGCGGTTGCGCGGCCAGCACAGCCCTCTTATCAGTCGAATACGTGAATTGGGTCTTGCCTCAGATGTCGCCGCTTACAGAAACTGTCCTGTTCGTCTTCGGTCTCGTGGCGCTCGGCTATCTGGCTGGTCTCACCGGCTATCTCAAGGCGCAGAGCGCGGAAGGGGTGGCCGAGTTCGCCATTGGCGTCGCAATGCCGCTTCTGCTCTTCCAGACCATGGTAAAGTCCGATTTCCACGGTTCGGCGCCCTGGCTTTTGTGGGCAACCTATTTTTCCGCCGTGGCGTTGACTTGGGCGGGAGGTCATCTGGTCACCACCCGTCTGTTTGGTCGTGACAGCCGCACCGGTATCGTCGGCGGCGTTTCGGCTGCCTATTCCAATGTCGTGCTGCTTGGCGTGCCGTTCATCCTCGGCATCTATGGACAACAAGGGTTTGAAGTGTTGTCGCTGCTGGTGTCGGTACACCTGCCCGTCATGATGATGGCTTCGATCGTGCTCTTTGAATTGTTCGGGCAAGGCGGCGCGGAGAGGGTCCATCCTCTGCGCGTGCTGCGCCGTTTCCTGCACAAACTGCTGATCAACCCGCTCATCATCGGTATCCTGGCTGGCCTGGCCTGGCGCTTTACCGGCGCTCCGCTGCCCGGACTGGTGTCGCGGCTGGCCGAGGCGTTGGGTGGAACGGCGGCGCCGGTAGCGTTGTTTGCCATGGGCCTCGGGCTCAACCGGTTCGGCATCACCGGCCATATCGGCCCGGCGGTTGCCCTTTCGGTGCTGAAGCTGTTCGTGATGCCGGCTATCACGCTTGTCATAGTGTGGCTGGCAGGTCTGCCGCCGTTGACGGCCCAAGTCGCCGTGCTGGTGGCGGCACTTCCCTCCGGCATCAATTCGTATCTCATCGCTGTGCAGTTCAACACCGGGCAAGGGCTTGCATCCAACCAGATGACGCTTGCCACCGCCAGTGCAGTCATCACCACCTCGTTCTGGTTGGCGGTCACGTCGCAAGTGTTCTGATAGGGCTGGATTTACACTGGCCTAGTGCTTAGGTTCAGCAATGGCGATTGATCGCGGGGCGGGCTCTGGAGTAAGAGCGGTGGTCCAATTGCGGCAGTGACGCCGAAACACCCATCGACCCATCCATGACCGGTCCGCAAGCGGCCGAAGGGAGGCTAGACCATGCTTCAGAAGACCAGCCATTTCATGCGGCAGGCCAATCTCATCAATGGTGAATGGGTACAGGCCGATTCCGGTCAGACCATCGACGTCACCAATCCGGCCAATGGGCTGAAGATCGGCACGGTGCCGAAGGCAGGCGCCGCCGAAACCCGCCGCGCCATCGAGGCCGCGCATACAGCCTTCCTGACCTGGCGCAAGACTTCGGCGCTCGAGCGCTCGAAGCTTCTGCGCAAGCTGCACGATGCCATCATGGACAACCAGGATGCGCTGGCCGAGTTGCTCACGACCGAACAGGGCAAGTCGCTGTTCGAGGCACGCGGCGAGGTTGGCTCATCGGCCGCCTATGTGCTGTGGTTCGCCGAAGAGGGGCGCCGCACCTACGGCGATGTCGTGCCGTCGCCCTGGGCCGACCGTCGCATCATGGTGACCAAGGAGCCGGTCGGCGTCGTCGCCGCCATCACCCCTTGGAATTTCCCGTCCTCCATGCTGGCCCGCAAGCTCGGACCGGCGCTGGCCGCCGGCTGCACCGCCGTCGTCAAGCCTGCCACGCAGACGCCATATTCGGCGCTGGCCTGGGGCGCGCTGGCGGAAGAAGTCGGTTTCCCGAAGGGCGTCGTCAACATCGTGACGGGCGCGGCGGGCGAGATCGGTGACGAACTCTGCTTCAACCCGCTGGTCAAGAAGATCACCTTCACCGGCTCGACCCCGGTCGGCAAGATGCTGATCGAGAAGTCGGCCAAGACGGTCAAGAAGGTATCGATGGAACTGGGCGGCAACGCGCCGTTCATCGTCTTCGACGATGCCGATCTCGACCGTGCGGTCGAAGGCGCGATCACCGCGAAGTTCCGCAATTCCGGGCAGACCTGTGTCTGCACCAACCGCTTCTTCGTACAGGCCGGCATCCACGACAAATTCGTCGAAAGGCTGGCCGCTGCGACCGCCAAGCTGAAGGTCGGCTCCGGCCTCGAGGAAGGCGTGCAGCAGGGTCCGCTGATCGACGAGAAGGCGGCACAGAAGACTGCCGAATTCGTGGCGGACGCCAAGGCCAAGGGCGGCAAGGTCGAGACCGGCGGCAAGCCGCATGCGCTCGGCGGCTCGTTCTTCGAGCCGACCGTGATCAGCGGTGCCACACCCGACATGATGTTCATGAAGGAAGAAATCTTCGGCCCCGTCGCACCGGTCTTCAAATTCACGACCGAGGAAGAAGCGGTCTCCCTTGCCAATGACACCGAATTCGGACTGGCGTGCTATTTCTACACTGGCGACCTCGGCCGCGCTTTCCGCGTCATGGAGGGACTGAAATACGGCATGGTCGGTGTCAATGAAGGCTTGATCACCACGCCGGAAGCACCGTTCGGTGGCGTTAAGGAATCCGGCCTCGGCAAGGAAGGCGGACATCAGGGCATCGAGGATTATCTCGATACCAAATATGTCTGCATCGGCGGTCTCGGCCTCTGACCGACATATGAGGGCGTTCGGCAAAACCGGCAGATCTTCGTTATCTTCATGAGAGACGGCGAGCTCTTCGGGACCACGCAAGCAGGCGAGGCGATCCGCCGTTTCACCATCCGCGGCGGCGGGCTCTCGGCCAACGTCCTCAACTGGGGCGCGGTGATCCAGGATTTGCGCCTCGCAGGTCATAACGCGCCTCTTGTGCTCGGCTACGACCGTTTCGAAGCCTATGAAAACAACAGTTTCTACTTCGGTGCGGTTGTAGGCCGCTTCGCCAACCGCATCCATGATGGCCGGTTCACGCTGGCTGGCCAACGCCATCAGATCGACCGCAATTTCCTGGGCAAACACGCGCTGCACGGCGGCTCGGGCGGTTATGCCGCCCGTGCTTGGGAGGTTTCCTTGCACGGCCGTGACTTCGTCACGTTGAGCCTGCACGATGCGGCGGGCACGATGGGGTTTCCCGGCGCACTCGACGTGACCTGCACCTACCGGTTAAAAATCCCCGGCACGCTCAGCGTGGAGTTTACCGCCAAAGCCGATGAAGCCACGGTGTGCAATCTCACCCAGCATTCTTATTTCAATCTCGATGATGGCGGCGCGGGAGACGTGCTGGATCACCGCCTGATGATCCCTGCTGGAGCCTATCTGCCGGTTGACGATGAAATGATCCCGACGGGCGTCGTGCAGCCCGTCGACGGGACGCCGCTCGATTTCCGGCAGGCGCGACAAATGCGCAGCGAGGGCGAGCAATTTGTCTACGACCATAATTTCTGCCTCGCTTCCACGCGCGGACCGATGCGGCAGGCCGCCTGGGTTCAAGGAGCTGCCTCCGGCGTCGAGATGGAGGTGTGGACGTCGGAACCGGGCGTGCAGCTATATGGCGGCGGATACATCACGCCATCGGCACCGGGTCTGGGTGGGCTGGGTTATCGACGCTTTTCGGGCCTATGCCTTGAGACGCAGGTCTGGCCCGATGCTCCCAATCGGTCCTATTTCCCGTCGGCTACGCTTCTGCCGGGCGAAAACTATCATCATGTGACGGAATACCGGTTCCGTCTGGACTGACGATCCGCTGCAGCTATTCGTCGAACGCTTCGCGCAGCATTTCGAACGGAGCGAGCGCACCGCGTACCTGCACCACCCTGGAGGCGACACGGTGGGCGCGGCGGGCGGCATCGGCCGGCGCCAGGCCTGCAAGACGGGCGGCCAGATAGCCGCCGTTGAAGGAATCGCCGGCGCCGGTGGTGTCCACAGGCTTGGCGACATGGATGGCGGCAACCTCCTGCCCATCCGCGCCGACTGAAACCAGAGCTGGCAGCTCGCCATTCTTGACGACCACTTCGCGCACCGAACGGCCGATCCGCTCGGCAGTGTCCTCGGGTGTGCGGTCGCCATGCAGCATCTGTTCGTCAGGAAAGGTCGGCAGTGCGATATCGCTGACGGCAAGCGCCTCTGCGATCGCAACCTGTGCGGTCTCGCGCTCCGGCCACAGGCGTGGGCGGTAATTGGGGTCGAAGGCCACCTGACTTCCGGCTGCACGAGCATTTGAAATGGCACTCAGCAACGTCTTGCGCGCCTCTCGATCCAGAATTGCCAAAGTGATTCCGGAAAAGTAGACAAGAGACTGATTTTCCATGCTTTTCGCCAGGGCGGTCGCATCTGACGCCAGCTGACGGGCTGCTGAATCCGAACGCCAATAGGTGAAGGACCGCTCGGCGCCGTCGAGCGTGATGGCGTAAAGACCGGGCCGCGCCCCGATGATGACAGGGCTCGCCCCAATGCCGATGCCGTTCTCGGCGAAGAATTCGATCTGGCGCTGCGAGAAGGGATCGTCGCCAAAGGCAGAGACATAGGTTGCGGGGCCGCCGGTGAGTGCAGCCAGCGCCCACAGCGTGTTGAATGTGTCGCCGGCAAAACCCAGCCGCCAGTCCGGCCCGTTCTGGCCTGACAGTTCCAGCATGCATTCGCCGATCGCGGCGACACCCTTTGACATCACCTCATCTCCCTGAGCGAACCGCTGTAGCTTTTTGTCGGCGCGCGCGCCATGCCTGGTTCCTGCGGTTCGCTTCATCGCCGCACTTTCCCACAAGCATGCGGGATGCTAGGCGCTGTCTTTGACGTTCACAGGCATGATGTGGGGCTTCATTGGCACCGTTCTGGCGTTATCTGGTTGCGGGCATAGGGCTGACCGCCATGGTGCTCGGCGTTCTGGCAGTGGTTTACATGACTGCACCCAACACGCCGCCTGCCGCTGCACCGGAAACCGGGCAGACGCGGGGCAGCGAGAAGGGCATGTTTGTCGCGACCTTTGTGCCGCAAGACGGGGCGGCGAGACAGAACGAACTGCAGGACTGGGTGCTGACACTGAAGACGGCGACAGGCAAACCGGTGGAGAATGCGACGGTCGAGGTTTCCGGCGGCATGCCGCAGCACGCGCATGGCTTGCCGACCAGCCCGAAGATGACCGACTATCTGGGCGAGGGCCGTTATCGGATTTCGGGCGTCAAGTTCTCCATGAGCGGCTGGTGGCAGCTGAAGCTGGGCATTTCCGCACCAACCGGATCCGATACGGTGGTGTTCAACATCGTGTTGTGAGCATGAGATGCTTTCCAGCGCAATTCCAGGAAAAGTGTGTAGCGGTTTTCCATCGGGAATTGCGTAGAAATAAAAGGTCAGCGCGTTTCCGCGTTTCCGCAAAAAGCGGAAACGCTCTCAGCCTAATCCTCGTTCTGTTGCTGGCAGTTCTTGTTGCCGGTTGCGAGAGGCCGCAATTCTCGGAAGCCGAGAAAAGAACTGTCGCCAGTCTGGCGCTGAGTGCCTTGCCGCCGCTGAAGCCTGACACCACAAACCGGTATGCGGACGATCCTGGAGCGGCAGCACTGGGTGCGACGCTGTTTTTCGATTTTTCGTTGAGCCGGAACGGTACGGTCGCCTGTTCCACCTGCCACCAGATCGGCCAGCAGTTCCAGGATGGTCTTCCGCAGGGGATGGGCGTCGGGCGTACCAACAGGCGTACCCAGCCGCTTGCCGGTGTTGCCTTCAGCCCATGGTTTTTCTGGGATGGTCGCCGGGACAGCTTGTGGTCACAGGCGCTGGTACCGCTGGAAAACCCTCTGGAACAGGCCGGCAACCGCGCCGCCTATGCACGCTACGTCAAAGCACGCTTCGGCGAACGCTATGAGCGAATCTTTGGGCCGCTACCCGATTTTGCCGGCATACCGGCTAGTGCCAGTCCGCTTGGGTCGGTTGCGGAACAATCGGCCTGGAGCGGGATGAGCGACGGCCAACGGGATGATATCAACCGGGTTTTCGCCAATATCGGCAAGGCGCTGGCCGCCTTTCAACGCTCCATCATGCCGAAGGAAACACGATTCGATCGGTTCGCCGCGGCACTCGCCGCGGGAAAGGAACCGAAGGACGACGCTGTCTTTTCGGCGGAGGAGATCCAGGGGCTGAAATTGTTCATCGGCAAGGCGAACTGCTCGACCTGCCACAACGGTCCCTTGTTCACTGATCACGCTTTCCACAATACGGGTGTGCCGCCGGTGGCGGACCTGCCACCGGACCGCGGTCGTATTGACGCGGTTGCCCAGGTCGATGCGGACCCGTTCAATTGTCTCGGTGTCTTTCGTGACGGTGGGCCGGAAGCCTGCGGCGAATTGAAGTTTATGGTACGCGACAAGCCGGAACTGATCAGAGCGTATAAAACGCCATCTTTGCGCGCTGTCGCTGGCCGGCCGCCTTACATGCATGCCGGCCAGTTCGGCTCGCTCGAAGAGGTGGTGGCGCATTACGCCAAAGCACCGCTCAGCGTCGAAGGTGTCTCTGAGGTGCATCCGATGCAGTTATCCGAGCGGGAGAGGGTGGCACTCGTGGCGTTCCTCAAAACGCTCTCGCCTTGAATTTCCCACGTGGCTAACGGTCTTTGACCGTCTCCATCGCCACGAAGGTCGAGGTCTGCGCAACATGCGGCAATGCGGAGATGCGTTCGCCCAGGATGCGCCGATAGGCAGCGATATCTCGGGTACGCACCTTGAGCAGATAGTCAAAGCTCGCGGCCATCATGTGGCACTGTTCGATCTCGGGAACAGCCTGTACGGCCCGGTTGAAGGCGTCCAACGCACTGGAGCGAGTGTCCGACAGCTTCACCTGGACAAAGGCGACATGGCCTTCGCCCATGCGCTCCCGGTCGATGATGGCTGCATAGCCTTTGATGAAGCCATCTTTCTCCAACCGTTTGACGCGGGCCTGCACGGGTGTCTTCGAGAGCCCGACCTTTGCCGCAAGTTCCGACATCGACTGTCGTCCGCTTCTGGCCAATGCAGAAAGGATGTTGCGATCGAGTCGGTCCAATTGGTCTTCAATTGCCAATTTCGTAGCCTATCTTTGCTAAATCTGGTGGCATTCATAGCTCAAATGGCCTGCATTCGCCAGTAATTCGGACCGGCGAAAGTCGGCGCTTCATGTTAGTTTTCATCGTCCGGCCGAACAGCCGTTGGCCGGATCCCTAAACCGCGCCTCAAAGGACCGCCATGACCGCGCTAGCCACCATCCGTGAGCAGATTCGTGCCAATTATCTTCCCGACGAAGACGAGGCCGTGAAACGGCTGGCTGCGACGACCGGACTGTCGGCCGATGAGCGCATGGCGATCTCCAAGCGTGCTGCCGATCTGGTGCGTGCCGTGCGCGGCTCGTCCGATCCGCGCCTGATGGAGGTGTTTCTATCGGCCTATGGGCTCTCGACCAAAGAAGGCGTGGCACTGATGTGCTTGGCGGAAGCGCTGTTACGCGTGCCGGATGCCGAGACGATGGACGACCTGATCGCCGACAAGATTGCTCCGCACGACTGGTCATCGCATTCGGGTTCGTCGTCCTCAATCTTCGTCAATGCCTCGACCTGGGCGCTGATGCTGACCGGCCGAGTGCTGGATGAGGGCGAGGGCGGTATCGAAGGCACGCTGCGTTCCATGGTACGACGGTTGGGCGAGCCGGTGATCCGCAAAGCGGTAGCGGCAGCGATGCGCGAAATGGGCGAACAGTTCGTGCTTGGCCGCACCATTGCCGAGGCGGTCAAGCGCGGCAAATCGATGACGCAGAAGGGGTATCTCTATTCCTTCGACATGCTGGGCGAGGCGGCGCGCACCGAACACGACGCATTGCGCTATCTGAAGGCCTATGCCGACGCCATTGCCTCACTGGCCTCCGGCGCCAAGGGGGACGACATCCGTCTGAACCATGGCATCTCGGTGAAACTCTCGGCGTTGCATCCGCGCTATGAAGTTGCGCAAAAAGAAACGATGCTGCCGGTGATGGCTGACCGGCTGTTGTCGCTGGCACGCGCTGCGCGCAAGGCGCGCATGGGTCTGAACATCGACGCCGAAGAGGCTGACCGGCTTGATCTTTCGCTCGATGTCATTGAGCGCGTGCTGGCGGATCCGGAACTTGCCGACTGGAGCGGTTTCGGTGTCGTCGTGCAGGCCTATGGTCCGCGGGCTGCCTTCACCATCGACTGGCTGCATGCGCTGGCCACCAAGCTTGACCGCAAGATCATGGTGCGGCTGGTCAAGGGCGCCTATTGGGACACCGAGATCAAGCGTGCACAGACGCTTGGCCTTGCCGGCTATCCGGTGTTCACGCGCAAGGTGAACACTGACGTTTCGTATCTCGCTTGCGCCCGCAAGTTGCTTGGCATGACCGACCGCATCTATCCGCAGTTCGCCACGCACAACGCACATACGGCAGCGGCAATCCTGTCGATGGCGTCGGATCGCGACAGTTTCGAATTCCAGCGCCTGCACGGCATGGGAGAACAACTGCATGAGACGATCCGCAAGGCTGAGGGTACGCGCTGCCGCATCTATGCGCCTGTCGGCGCGCATTCGGATCTGCTTGCCTATCTTGTCCGGCGTTTGTTGGAAAACGGCGCCAATTCCTCCTTCGTTCATCAATTGACGGACGAGGACGTTGCGCCGGAAGAGATCGCACGCGATCCCCTTGAAGCCGTCGAAACGCAAGGGGCGGCGGCCAACCCGAACATTGCGAAACCCGTTGCAATATTTGGCGCCGGTCGGCGCAACGCCAAGGGCTGGGATATCACCGACATCGTGACACTGGCCGAGATCGACAAAGCCAAGGCGGCTTTTGCGGGTCCCAACCGCTGGACTGCCAAACCCATTACTCGCGCTGCCGGCTACGGTCAGGAACGACCTGTGGTCAATCCGGCACGGCCGTCTGAAATCGTGGGTACGGTCATCGAGGCGGCGGCCAAGCAGGTGCCGACAGCCGTGCGCTTCGCGGTTGAGGCGCAACCGGCCTGGGCGAAACGGCCGGTCAGTGAACGCGCCGCCATCCTGTCCCGTGCGGCCGATCTTTATGAGAAGCACGCTGTCGAATTCTTTGCGCTCGCCACCCGCGAGGCCGGCAAGACATTGGCCGATGGGGTTGCCGAAGTGCGCGAAGCGGTTGATTTCCTGCGCTACTATGCGGCGCAGGCGGCTCAGGCCGAAGCGGGTACACAGGCACGTGGTGCCATCGTCTGCATTTCGCCGTGGAATTTCCCGCTCGCCATCTTCACCGGCCAGATTGCTGCGGCCCTCGTCACCGGCAATGCAGTGATTGCCAAGCCGGCCGAGCAGACGCCACTGATTGCCTATCGTGCGGTCGAATTGCTGCGCGAGGCAGGTGTGCCGGAAGATGTGATCCAACTGCTGCCGGGCGATGGCCCCACTGTCGGCGCGCCGCTGACTGCCGATCCGCGCATCGCAGGCGTCTGCTTCACCGGTTCGACCGAAGTCGCCAAGCTGATCGAGCGTCAGCTGGCCAAGACGGCGGCGCCCGATGCCATGTTGATTGCCGAGACCGGCGGCCTGAATGCCATGATCGTCGATTCCACCGCGCTGCCCGAGCAGGCGATCCGCGACGTGCTGGCTTCCTCCTTCCAGAGCGCCGGCCAGCGTTGCTCAGCCTTGCGCGTGCTCTACGTCCAGAAGGATGTGGAGGCCAAGATGCTGGAGATGCTGAAAGGCGCCATGGATGCACTCAACATCGGTGATCCGTGGCAGATCTCGACCGATGTCGGCCCGGTCATTGACGATGAAGCACAGAAGGCGATCAAGGATTATAGTGCCAAAATGGCAGGTGAGGGGCGAACGATCGCACAACTCGGCGTGCCGGCGGACGGTCGGTTCGTGGCGCCCGCAGTGTTCCGGGTCAAGGGTATTGAGGAGATGGAACGCGAGGTGTTCGGTCCAGTATTGCATATCGCCACGTTCGATGCCGACGATATCGATGCCGTCATCGCTGCCATCAACCGCAAGGGCTATGGGCTGACATTCGGCCTGCACACCCGCATCGATGGCCGTGCGCAGCATTTCGTTGATGGCATCCATGCCGGCAACATCTATGTGAACCGCAACCAGATCGGTGCGGTCGTCGGCTCACAGCCGTTCGGCGGTGAGGGCCTCTCCGGTACCGGGCCCAAGGCGGGAGGCCCGCACTATCTGCGCCGCTTCCGCAAGGGCCCCGAAGCCAGCACGGCGTTGGGCGAAGGACGTCTGGTTTCGGCCAGGGAACTTGCCGACAACATGCCAGATCCGGTGCTTGGCGGCTGGTCGACGCGGCCGGATCGCATCGCGATCCTGCGCAAGCATCTGCGCGGCAAAGCAGCGGATGCCATCGGGGCTGCAGCTGGGCTTGAATTCGGTCAGGTCGATCTGCCCGGACCGACAGGTGAGGCGAACACGCTTTCGCTGACGCCACGAGGCCGTGTGCTGGTGCTTGGACCGGACGCAGAGACGCTATTGGCGCAGGCAGTACAGGCGCTTGCCGCCGGCAATGCGGTCCTGGCGGTTGCGCCCGGTGCGCCGACGGCCCTCTCAATGCTGACCGGCAAGGGACTGCCGATCGCCGCCATCGACGCACGCATGGACCAGAGCGCCATCGATACGCTTCGGCTCGATGTCGTCGCTTTCTCCGGCTCGGTCGAAGATAGCCGCGCCTTGCGCGAAGCGATCGCAGGCCGCGGCGGGCCTATCGTGTCTCTGGTCAGCGAGGTGATCTATCCGGCGGCCTATGCGCATGAGCGGGCCGTCTGCGTCGACACCACCGCCGCCGGTGGCAATGCCAGCCTGCTGGCGGCTGCATGAGGCTGCCATGCGCATGCGGGTGATAAGGGGAGACATCACCAAGCTTGCGGTCGACGCTATCGTGAACGCGGCCAACACGTCGCTGCTGGGGGGTGGTGGCGTGGATGGCGCCATTCACCGCGCCGCCGGCCCGGAACTCGTTCAGGAGTGCCGCACGCTCAATGGCTGCAGGGTTGGTGAGGCGAAGATCACGGCAGGCTACCGGCTGCCGGCCAGACATGTGATCCATACGGTAGGACCAGTCTGGCAAGGCGGTGGCAAGGGTGAGCCCGCACTGCTCGCTTCCTGTTATCGCAGATCGCTCGAACTCGCTGTCACAAACGATTGCCGTACGGTCGCTTTTCCGGCGATTTCGACCGGCGTCTATCGCTATCCCAAGTTTGAGGCCGCGCGGGTAGCGGTTGGTACGGTAGCCAGTTTTCTCGATGAGGATTCAACGCTGTCGGACGTCGTCTTCGCCTGTTTCGATGAAGAAACGGCGGCGCTGCACCACGCCGCCATTGACGCCCTCAGGCTGAGCTCAGGCGCCTTCGACGACTGAGAAGCCCTCGAACTGCGGATGGCCGAGATAATGGACCTTGCTAGAGCCGGCATTCTTGTGCGCGGCCCTGAAGTTCTCTGACTTCGTCCACGCGACGAAATCGTCATGGCTTGCCCAGACGGTATGCGACGCGAACAGCGTATATCCCTCGGCCTCATTGACGGGGCCGCGCAGCAGATGGAATTCCTTAAAGCCGGCCATTTCCGACAGTGAGGAATCGCGATTTTTCCAGACGTTCTCGAAGGCCTCCTCCGAGCCGTTCTGCACCTTGAAGCGGTTCATGGCGATGTACATGGTTTTCCTTTCAGAATGAGGGTTGAAGATGAAGAGCAAGGTCAGAACGGCCCGACCTCAATAGGAACCAGCCAGAATTTGCGGTCAGTCTCCGGCGGGATCGGCGGGAAGGGAGCCACGCCCTCCACCATCGCGATCGCGAACTTGTCGAGGGCCTGGGAGCCGGAACTCCTTTCCAACTTAATATCCGTGACGCTGCCGTCTGCTTTGATGACGAAGCTCACCCATGCGTTGCGCGCGGCTTCCACTTGCGTCGCCGGGGAGATTTGACGATTGGCACGGGCCAGCTTTCGTTGAACGAGCGCCTCGTATCGGGATGCGATTGCATTGCCGGTCGCTGTCTGCTGACGCTGATTGCCGGATGACATTTCCCTGCCGTCTTCGCGGCCGTCGCTCGCGCCCCGCATTGCGTCCGATGGGGTTTGGCCATTTGCGCCTTGCGTGGATTTTGGTCGCAGTGGCCGCTGGGCGGACGTGGCGTGTTGTTCCCTAAGTTCTCGCTCCGCTTCGCTGGGCTCCGGCAGGACGGGCCGTAAAATTTCCAACGTCGCCTGCGGTGCAGCCTCCTGCAAGGCGATAGCATCTTTTTCCGCCTGGGTGGGCCGGTCGTGCAGAATTTCAGGTGCAGGTTCCGCCGTTCTGGGTTGCTCTGGTTCCTTCGGTGGTTTCGCGGCTTCTTTCGGACGATCGTTCGGTTGAGCAGGCGGTTCCTGTTTCGGCCGGGCTTTCCTGGGAGGCTGAAATTCGCTTTCCGGAATGACGGTGACGTCGGTGACGTCGGGCTGCTGTCGGCCGCGGGAAACAGAGGGGGTTTCGCCGTTGCCAACCCGTGCAGTGTCCTGTCCGTCGCCGCCCTGCGCAGAATCTGGAAGCGCGCGCGGCGGCAGAATGCTTTCGGGAGCCACGATCAACACCGCGGCAACCGCAACATGGAAGAGGAGCGAGGTGAGAAAAGCCAGCGACCATTTGCGCTTCGAACCGGCGGCTTCGCTGACGCGGTCCGCTTCCATTGACGCCGGCTGGACCTCGGCATCAGCGGTGTCATCAAGGCTGGTGGCTTCCGGCGGATCCGGCTGCAGCACGCCGTTCGGGATGCTGATCAGGGGATCTTCCACTTCCAACTGCAGGCCATTTGGTCCGGCAAACGGCTGGAACGGTACTCTGTTCGAAAAAGCCGGTTGCGGATCCAACGTCGAAGTTCCTGTTCATGACGGAAACTCAGACCCCGAAGGTGATGCCCGCCTTGCTGCTGGTCTTGAGGTCGCGCATGCAGGCGGCGGGTTCGACACCCTGACCGACGCATTCCGTAGCGCTGTTGACCAGCACACGGCTGATCTTGGAGCAAGTCGTACCCGAAAGATCGAAACGCGTCACCTTCGTCTTGCCGGCTGAAAGTTCCTTGAAGTCGAGCACGGTCATGCGGTCGACAACGCCGGCTTCGTTGAAGAGGGCGATCTCGAAGGCGGCCTTGGTAAGGTCGCTACCCAGATTATTGGCGACCACGAAGGTCAGGCGGCAGCCCTTGTCCGAAGGTTGTGCGCCGTTGAGTTCCAGCGAAAGCGAAGTCGCCTGCTGTGCAAATGCGTGGTTCGCGCCGGCAGGGAATGCGGCGAGAGCGGCAAACAAAACAAACGACTTCGCTTTCATGGTCAGCCTCCGAAACGCATGGTTGCGCCAAGTTTGAAGGTCACGCCCGGCTCGTAGATGGTCGAGGTGGTCGTGGCGTTGAGCGGGTTGGCGTATTTGACGTCGAAGATATTGTCGACGCGGAAATCGACCTTCAGATTGTCATTGGCCTTATAGGAAGCGAAGGCGTTGACCAGCGTGTAATCGCGGGCCGCCGCGTTGCCTTCCGGTTTGCCATTGTACTGAACCTCGCCGCCGATGGTCAGCCTGTCCTCGAAGAAACGGAAGCCAAGCTGGGCCGCCACCTGTGAGGATGGGATGGTGGCCAGATCGGCTCGCACGCCCTTATACGAAATGGTGTGGCCATCGATGACCGAGGCGGACAGACCGGCAAAACCCCACGCCGCGTCATAGACGCTTTCGAATTCGAAGCCGTTGATCTTGGCCTTGGCGAAGTTCTGATACTGGAAGCAGATCGGGATCATGCCGCCGCGGCGGCAGCCACTGGTCGGGTCGAATGCCGACAATTGTACGCCATCAATATAGTCTGTGACATCGTTGTTGAAGTAGGCGGCCTTGATGCGCAATGCGTCATCAGGCTGGAAGATGCCGTCGGCGGTGTAGTTCAAGCCGGCTTCCCAGGTCTTTCCGGTTTCAGGCTTGAGATTCGGGTTGGGCAGGAACGGGAAGGACACACCGGCCGGATGCAGGCCGCTGATGAAAGTTTCGGTCAATGACGGCGAGCGGTAGCCCTCGGCATAGGTCGTATAGAGCTGCAGGCTATTCAGCCCCGGCGCCTCGAAGGGCGACACGCCGACCGTAATGCGCGGCGACACGCGATCGCCCGAGGTCTCGGAGGTAGAACCCTTGAGGCTGTAGCTGTCGTAGCGCAGCCCGGCAATCACCTCGAGCCATTCCCAGGTCAACTTGTCCTGGATATGGGCGCCGCCGACATTGCGCTTGCCGCCTGGCGTATAGAAGGCGTCGCCCGCCGCGAGGCCAGTGGTCTCGACATCGTCCGACACCCAGTCGCCGCCATAGGTCAGTTCGTGATTGATGCCGGAAGTCTCGAAGCGCGACGTGTTCCAAACGTCGATACCGAAAGTGCCGATATCGTAAGTGGTCTTGGAGCCGGCCGGGAGCGTCACCGGGCGACCGGTGATCGGATCGAAACGACCGCCGAGTGGGATCAGGCTGGTCTGATCGAGCGTAGCCTTGTTGTAGGAAAGGTTGATGTTGAGATCGAGCCAGCTCTTGTCCTCATCGGTCAGATTGTAGCGGCCGGTGAAGGTATTCTGCTTCATGTCTAGATCGTAGGCGGGCTTGCCGCTGCTGATCTCATTCCAGCTCTCGCTGTTGCCGATCCAGCCGAGCTTCAGCGTCGAGTTCTCGGTCGGACGGATGGTGCTTTTCAGCATGCCGCTCAGCACATCGAAGCCGCTGCCGCCAACCTGGTTGCCGTCGCCGTCCTTGTAGTCGCTGTAGTCGCGATAGACGATGTTGCCGAGCACATCGAAATTGTCGTTGAATTTATAGGCGCCGGTTGCGCTAGTGGTCCAACCCTTGCCGTTGGTTTCATAGCGGCCGGTCAACGAGGTGGCCCAGGTTTCGCCAGGCTTCAGGTAATCCTCGGCGTCCTTGGTGTCGAACATGACGACGCCGCCGATGGCGCCCGAGCCATAGGTGTTGGCAACGGGACCCCGGATGACGTCGACGGATTTGATCAGTTCGGGATCGATGTAGAAGGTCGACTGGGTGCCATGGTCCGAACGCTGGAAGTTCTGGCGGGCGCCATCGACGATCACTGCGACGCGACCGAAATCCTGCAGGCCGCGGATGTTGATGGAAGACGCGGTACGACGCGCATCGGCCTGCACCGTAACGCCCGGCACGCCGCGCAGCAGTTCGTTGGGGGTTGCCGCCATGCGGCGCTCGATCTGTTCCTGGTCGACGTGGCTGACCGAGGCCAGCGCCTTGATGGCGCTCTCGCCGGTGCGGCTGATGAGCATGATCTTGTCGAGCAGCGTGCTGCCCTGTACGTCGGGTTTGGCTTCTCCGGCCTGTTGTGCGTTCTGTGTCGGCTCAGGCTTGATTGCCTCTTGCGCCTGTGCGGCGTGGGAGAGCAACGCTACAGCCGCGACACCTGCCCCCAATAATATCAGGCCTTTGGCGACAGTCCCACCGGCCATAGAAAATCCCCCGGTCTGCTCAGACCGCTCATTCGTCCCCAAGCCCATCTCCAACTCCTGTCTGCACGCTGGCTCGCCTGAGGGCTGGCTCGCATTTTTTTATTCGGTGGATGTGTTAAATGTTGACTCATCCAGTCCGGTATTGCACTGACTATAAAACATGAGTATTCAAGTCAACAAATGAATCGAGCTTTTGCAGAAAGCCGGGCGTGCCTCGGCGAGATCAGGAGTGGACCAAATGAACACGCACAACCCTGACGATTTCCGTTTCCGCTATCGCCGGCCAGAAGCACAGACACAGTTGCGCGTCGAGCGGATGCCGCTGTCGGTGCGGACGCTGACCAGCAACTCGCTTTTCCAGGGTGAACACGAGATCGGCATTGAGCATCACGGTGCTCTGTACCGGCTCAAGATCACTCGCCAGGGCAAGCTCATCCTCAATAAGTAAGGCACCAAGGGTAGGGACGGAAATGGACCAGCGCGTGAAGCCAGCCCCGCACGAAATTCGGCGGACGCGAGCGGAAAACCCCAAAATGCGCGAGCGCGATCTCGCCGCACAGCTCGGCATATCGGAAGCCGAACTGGTGGCTGCGCATTGCGGCGAAGGGGTGACGCGCGTCGAGCCACGCGTTAATGACCTGCTGACGGGCCTTGAGCCGGTCGGCGAGGTGATGGCGCTGACCCGTAATGAAAGCGCGGTCCATGAAAAGATCGGCGTCTACGACAAGGTCGTCACCGGCGAGCATACGGCGATGGCGCTGGGCGAGAACATCGATCTTCGCATCTTCCCTAAGGTATGGGCGCATGGCTTTGCCGTCGAAAAGCGCGACGGTGATGAAATCCGCCGCAGCCTGCAGTTCTTCGACGCTGCCGGCGACGCCGTGCACAAGGTGCATCTGAGGCCTGCTTCCAATCTCTATGCCTACCAGAAACTGGTTGATCAGTTGGTGTCTTCCAACCAGGAGCCTACGGTTGCTCTCGGTACGGTTTCCGAGGACGATGCACCGGGTGAATTGACGCCGCAAACGGTCGAGGATCTGCGCGACCGTTGGAGCAAGCTCACGGACGTGCACCAGTTCTTCGGCATGCTGCGCACGCTGAAACTCAGCCGTCAGCAGGCGGTGCAGATGATCGGCCAGGACTATGCCTGGAAACTCGATCCGTCGGCTGTAACGACGATGTTCCATGGCGCAGCCGAAAGTGGCCAGCCGATCATGTGCTTCGTCGGCAATCGTGGTTGCATCCAGATCCATTCGGGCCCGGTCAAGTCGATTACACCGATGGGACCGTGGATCAACGTGCTCGACGAGACTTTCCATCTGCATCTGCGTACCGACCACATCGCTGAGGCCTGGGCGGTGCGCAAGCCGACCAAGGACGGGCACGTCACGTCGCTCGAAGCCTATGGCGCCGACGGCAAGATGATCATCCAATTCTTCGGCAAGCGTCACGAGGGCGAGGTCGAGCGCGCCGATTGGCGTTCGCTGGCGGAAAGCCTGCCCCGCTTGGCAGAACAGAGCGCCGCATAATGCGTTCCGTCATGAAGAAGCTGGCGCGGATGGCCGTTTTCGGCGCCGCGCTGGCAGCGATGCCGACCGCCGCCGCAATGGCGAGCGATACCGGCGCCGTATTCTCCGATACCAAGCGCATCGTCGCTGTAGGCGGCGCCGTCACCGAGATCGTTTATGCGCTGGGCGAGGAAGGCAAACTCGTCGCCCGCGATTCCACCAGCGTCTATCCCGAAGCGGCGGCCAAGCTGCCGGATGTCGGCTATATGCGCGCGCTGTCGCCGGAAGGCGTGCTTTCGGTCAATCCAACCGGCATCCTGGCACTCAAGGGCAGCGGTCCGAAGGATGCGATCGATGTCCTGAAGAAGAGCAGCGTGCCCTTTATCGAAGTGCCCGAGACCTATGACCATGCCGGCGTTCTGGAAAAGATCCGCGTCGTCGGCAAGGCATTGGGTGCCGATGACAAGGCGGAGAAGCTGGCCGCCGAACTCGATACCAAGCTGAAGGCCGCAGAAAAGCAGACGGCAGACGTGAAGGACCGCAAGCGTGTGCTGTTCGTTCTGTCGATGCAGAACGGCAAGATCCTCGCGGCGGGTTCCAACACGGCAGCTGACGGCATCATCAAGATGGCCGGGGCCATCAACGTGGCCGCTGAAGTGCCGGGATACAAGCAGCTTGCCGACGAAGCAGTGGTTACAGCGGCGCCGGACGTCATCCTGATGATGACGCATGCCGGACCGCCTGTTTCCGACGAGGCGCTGTTTTCCAATCCGGCGATCGCCGAGACCCCTGCAGGCAAGGAGAAGAAGGTGATCCGCATGAACGGAGCCTATCTGCTCGGCTTCGGGCCCCGTACGGCATACGCCATTCACGATCTCGCCGCAGCTTTCTACGGCAACAAGATCGCCAACTGAGCGGTCGAGTGCCATGGTTGACCATTCCATTGCCGGCCCGTCCGGCTTGACGGCGCGCAAGGCAGCCGGCGATCGCTCGGCGCGTGCGCGCCTTGCCATCCTTCTGCTCGCTGTGTTGCTCGCAGTCGTTGCGCTGTTCAGCCTGACCGCCGGCGCGTCCGACGCTTCGGCTCTCGACGCCCTGCGCGACTGGTTTTCCGGTCCGGATGCTGCCGATCGTGTCTTGAGCGCCCGCGACCGCATCATCATCTACGACATCCGGCTGCCGCGCGTCGTCCTGGGTGCACTGATCGGGGCTGCGCTTGCCGTGTCCGGTGCGGTCATGCAGGGCTTGTTCCGCAATCCGCTGGCCGATCCCGGCATCGTCGGCGTTTCGGCAGGCGCGGGGCTCGGCGCGGTATCGGTGATCGTTCTGGGCGGCACGGCGTTGGCGCCATTTACGACGCTGTTGGGTCCGATGGCGTTACCGCTCGCGGCTTTCATGGGCGGTCTCGTTACGACGCTCATCCTCTACCAGGTTGCGACGCGTCAGGGGCGTACCTCGGTCGCGACCATGCTTTTGGCAGGCATTGCGCTGTCGGCGCTGGCCATGGCTCTGACCGGGGTGCTCATCTATATGGCCGACGATCGCCAATTGCGCGATCTCACCTTCTGGCAGCTTGGCTCGCTGGCCGGCGCAACCTGGACCAAGATCGGTACCGCCGGGCCTGTGATGCTGATTGCATTGGTGGCGATGCCGTTTTTTGCCCGAGGACTCAACGCTCTCGCCCTTGGCGAGGCGACGGCGAACCATCTCGGCATTCAGGTGCAGAAGTTGAAATATATCGCCATAGCCGGTGTATCGGCGGCGGTGGGCGCTTCGGTTGCCGTCAGCGGCGGTATCGGCTTCGTCGGTATCGTGGTGCCGCATCTGCTGCGCCTCACCATCGGCCCGGACAATCGCTACCTGCTGCCGGCCTCGGCGTTGCTTGGCGCCACACTGCTCATTCTGGCCGACACCGTTTCCCGCACCATCGTCGCGCCGGCCGAATTGCCGATCGGCATCATCACCGCGACGGTGGGTGGTCCGTTCTTCCTGTGGATATTGCTGCGCAAGCGCGGCGTCATTGACCTGTGAGATCAGCATGATCGAAGCCCGTGATGTCTCGGTGAAACTTGGCGGAAAGCGCATCGTTTCGGGCGTCGATTTCGAAGCGTGTCCGGGCGAGATCGCGGCCATCGTTGGTCCGAACGGCTCTGGCAAGACGACCTTCCTCAAAGCCCTATCCGGGGATTTCGGCTATGATGGCTCGGTCACCATCAACAGCCGCGAGGTGTCCGCGATGCGCCCGGTCGAAGCCGCTGGAATGCGTGCAGTGCTGCCGCAGGCGACATCGCTAGCATTCCCTTTCACGGTCCAGGAGATCGTGCGGCTTGGACTGATCGGTGGCCGGTCCGGCGCTCTGGCAGGCGAAAGCGAACGCCTGCCCGAGCGGGCGCTGGCAAAAGTCGATCTGGATGGCTTTGCGGGGCGATTCTATCAGGAGCTATCCGGCGGCGAGCAGCAGCGTGTTCAGCTGGCTCGCGTGCTTTGCCAGGTATGGGCGCCCGTGCTGGACGGCCGGCCGCGCTACCTTTTCCTGGACGAGCCGGTGTCGAGCTTGGACATCAAGCATCAGCTCATCATCATGGATATAGCGCGCGATTTTGCGAAGCGGGGCGGTGGGGTCGTCACGATCCTGCATGACCTCAACCTGACGGCAATGTATGCCGATCGCATATTCGTCATGCATCGCGGGTCGCTGGCCGCGGCCGGAGCGCCGGCAGCCGTGCTCAGCGACAGTCTGATCGAGAAGGTTTTCGACTGTCGCATGCGCGTCGGTGTACTGCCGTCAGGCGACGTGCCGTTCGTGCTGCCGCAATCGGTATCGACGTAGATTAACCCGGTTCACGCCGCCGAGGCAGGGGTACGGCGTTCGAGAAGATCGATGCCAAGCAGCGAACGTACGTTCGGGCGGGCGGCCACCATATCGGCGATCGTGTAGCGGCCGAGCACTTCAAAGAAGGCGTTGAGTGCTTCGCGTAGCGCGGAATTGAGCGCGCAGCTGTCGATCAGCGGGCAGTCGGCATCGGCCTCGAAGCATTCCGCCATGGCGAAATTCTCCTCGGTGATACGAACGACGTCGAAGAGGGTGATCTCGGCGGCAGGTTTGCCGAGCCTCACGCCGCCGTTGCGGCCGCGAACGGTTTCCACCAGACCGTGTTCGACCAGCGGCTGCAGGATCTTGAACAGGAACAGCTCCGACACCGTATAGGCAGCTGCGATTTCGGGAATGCGGCTGAGGCGATCATCATTGGCCGCACAATACATCAGGATCCGCATGGCATAGTTGGTTTGACGCGTGAGCCGCATGGTCGCTCCTTCGCAAAGCACGTGTTAGGGCGAATATGGCCTATAGTTTGGAATAATTCTAGACTGGACTTTCATTTACATGACATTTTTCGTCAACTTTTTGGCGGAGGATGTCAAGTCAGCGGTGCTTCCGCTGCGTCATCTGGCCGGCAAGAGCCCAAGACCTCCGTCTCCTTGCGTTTCAGCTGAAACTCACGATTATTCGAACTGGGAACAGAACCGGATGAAAGTCTAGGGAGGGCGCGCATGGCGCAGGACACCGGGTTCGGCAGGATCCCAGGTCCGCCCAAAAAGCCGATCGTCGGCAATATGCTGACGGTGGATACTGAGACTCCTCTCCAAAGCCTCATGCAGCTCGCGCGCGAGCTGGGACCAATCTTCCGTCTCGACATGATGGGCACACCGATGGTGGTGGTGTCGGGTGCCTCCCTGGTCGAGGAAATCTGCGATGAGACCCGCTTCGACAAGGCGGTTCGCGGCTCGCTGCGGCGCGTTCGGTCTGCCGCCGGCGATGGGCTGTTCACTGCCTACACCCAGGAAGACAACTGGACAAAGGCCCACAATATACTGCTGCCGACATTCGCGCAGCGCGCCATGGCCGGGTACCTGCCGCTGATGCAGGACATCGCCAGCCAACTCTGCATGAAGTGGGAGCGCCTCAACGTCGATGACGACATCGATGTCGTGCATGACATGACCGCATTGGCGCTGGATACGATCGGGGTCTGCGGTTTCGACTACCGCTTCAACTCCTTCTACCGGCGCGACTATCATCCGTTCATCGATGCGCTGACGCGAACGCTCGAAACATGCATGGTGCAACGCGGGCTGCCGTTCGAGAAAATGATCCTGCGCAAGCGACTCGAACAGCTGAAGTCCGATGTCGCTTTCATGTCGAAGCTGGTGGACGACATCGTGCGCGAGCGTCGCCGTGGCGGCGGCGACCAGGCGCAGAAGGATCTGCTCAACTTCATGCTGGCGGGCGTCGACAAGACGACCGGCGAGAGCCTGTCCGACGAAAACATCCGCTACCAGATCATCACCTTCCTGATTGCCGGTCACGAGACGACATCGGGGTTGATGTCCTTCACGCTCTATTTCCTGCTCAACAACCCGGATGTACTGGAAAAGTCCTATGAAGAGGTCGACCGCGTGCTTGGCAACGACATCGGCGTCATGCCGACCATCAGCCAGGTCAGCCATCTCACCTATGTGCAGCAGGTGCTCAACGAATCGCTGAGACTATGGCCAACGGCACCGGCGATCGGCCTTTATCCCTACAATGACGAGATACTCGGCAACCAATACAAGGTGAAGAAGAATACCTTCACCACACTTCTGACGCTGATGCTGCATCGTGATCCGTCGATCTGGGGGACAGAGCCCGAGCGTTTCAATCCCGACAATTTCACGCGGGAGGCCGAGGCTTCCCGGCCGGCGCATGCCTTCAAACCCTGGGGCAATGGTCAGCGTGCCTGCATCGGCCGCCAGTTTGCCATGCAGGAGGCAACGCTGGTGATCGGCATGATTCTGCAGCGTTTCCAGCTGTTCGATCACCAGAAGTATCAATTGCGCATCAAGGAGACGATGTCGATCAAACCGGACGGCTTCCGCATGCGTGTGAAGCCTCGGCCAGGTCGGACGCGTGGCACGGTGGTGGCGGGTGCAGCTCTGGCCGACCAGGCTGCGCAAGTCGCGCCTCAGGCCGCCAGACGGCCGAAGCACGGCACGCCCTTGATGGTGCTTTACGGTTCAAATCTCGGCACGACGGAAGATCTCGCCCGCGCGATTGCCCAGAGGGGCGAATTGAACGGGTTCGATGTGACCTTGGACGAGCTCGACGCCAAGGCAGGCAGCTTGCCGACAGAAGGGGCGGTGGTCATCGCCAGCGCTTCCTACAACGGCGCTCCGCCGGACAATGCGACGAGATTCATGGAATGGCTTGAAAAAGCCGAACCGGGAGCCGCCGAAGGCGTCAACTATCTGGTTTTCGGCTGCGGCAATCGCGATTGGGCTTCCACCTTTCAGGCGACGCCCCGTCGCATCGATGAGCGGCTGGAAGTGCTCGGCGGCAAGCGCATCACCCAGCGCGGCGAAGGCGATGCGCGCGAGGACCTCGACGGTCAGTTCCAGGACTGGTTCAAGGGCCTGTTTCCATCACTGGGAGAGGCGTTGGACCTCGACATCGATTTTTCAGAACAGGCAGAGGCAGAGCCTCTCTACCAGGTGGAGATCGTCTCCGGCCAGCCGCTCAACCCTGTCGTCCATCAGTCCGGTGCCGTGACGATGACAGTCGTTTGCAATCGCGAACTGCAGTCGCCGGGCTCTGGCCGCTCCACGCGTCATGTCGAGGTGACGCTGCCGGATGGCGTTTCTTACTGCGCCGGCGATCATCTGTGCGTCGTGCCGGTGAACGACCTCGCCCTGGTCGAAAGGGTCGAGAAACGCTTCGGCTTCGGACCGGATGCTCAGATCAGGCTAAAAACCACGGGCGGGCGGCAGGCGCCTTTTCCGGCGGATGGCCCCGTTCCGGTGCGCCGTATCCTCTCCGACTATGTCGAACTGCAGGCCGTTGCCACGCGCAAGCAGATCCAGGCGATGGCTGCGGCAACCCGTTGCCCGTTCACCATACCGCAGCTGGAGGCGCTGATCGCCGCGGGCAAGGATGGCATCGATCCTTACAAGAGCGAAGTGTTTGCCAAGCGCAAATCCGTGCTGGATCTGCTGGAGCAGTTCCCGGCTTGCGAACTTTCCTTCGGGCAATATCTGGAGATGCTGCCGCTGCTGGCACCGCGTTACTATTCGATCTCGTCTTCCCCATCCTTGGACGCCAGGCGATGCTCCATCACCGTCGGCGTGGTTGACGGTCCGGCGCGGTCGGGCAACGGCTTCTATCGCGGTGCCTGCTCAAACCATCTGGCGCGGGCAGGCGAGGGGACGGTCATCCACGCGACCACTCGCGAGACCAAGGCAGGCTTTCGTCTCCCTGACGATTTGGCACGACCGCTCATCATGGTGGGCCCTGGCACCGGGCTAGCGCCCTTCCGAGCTTTCCTGCAGGAGCGGGCTGCCGCGGCGAAGGCTGGCAAGGTGCTGGGCGCTGCCATGCTGTTCTTCGGATGTCGTCATCCGGACGAGGATTTCCTCTATCGCGACGAGCTCGAGGCGATGGCTTCCGAAGGCCTTGTCGATCTGCATGTCGCCTTTTCACGCCATGACGGCGAACGGACTTATGTACAGGACCTTATCCGCAAGAACGGCGCAGTCGTGTGGGGGCTGGTGGAGACGGGCGCCCATATCTATGTCTGCGGTGACGGCAGCCGGATGGAACCGGATGTGAAACGAGCGCTGACGCGTCTCTACATGGAGGAGACAGACGCTGATCCGCAGGAGGCCGATGCCTGGATCGAACGCCTTGCCAAGGAAAACCGCTACGTGCTCGACGTTTGGGCGGGGAACTAACCCCTGCCGTCCACGGCGTTTACTTTGACGTAAACGTTACGCTGCGTGATCTTGCAATTCATGCTGCGCTGCACAATATTAGCGGCGTCGAGCACCGACTCGGGGAGGAACCCTTGAGGAGTGCGACATGGAAAGACAGATTACGAATAGCGTTCCCTTGACGGGAACCATACGCCAGCTCAGACCCTCCGAATTGCCGCGTTTCCGCGAGCATTTGTTGAGACTGGACGCGGAAAGCCGGCGCGACCGCTTCAACGGGCTGACCGACGACGGTTTCATAGCCTCCTATGCTGAACGCAGCTTTGCAGATGGCACCACGGTCATCGGCTATGTCGAGGACGATATGGTGCTGGGCGCGGCTGAGCTGCATGAGCGGCCAGAAGATGCCGAGCCCACCGCTGAGATCGCTTTCAGCGTCGAGCGCCATCTGCAGCACCGTGGCATTGGTGGCCACCTGTTCCAGCGCCTGATCGCACAGGCTCGTGGACTGGGCTACACGCGGCTGCGTGTCACCACCCATCCTCAGAACCAGGCGATGAAGACCTTGGCTCGTCGTTATCGTGCCGCGCTGAATTTTGTGGACGGCGAGACCGTCGGCACGATCGACCTCGCACCGATCGACGACGATGTGCTGTCGGCGCTTCTACCGATCCGCCCACACACGGACGTTGCGTTGAGCCGGGCTTGAGCCGGCTGTTTCTGTGGCAAGGCAATCGCGTTCATGAAAAAAGGCCGCCCGAGAGCGGCCTTTTCTTTGGTGTACCGGTCGGCGTTGCAACCAATCAGTTGCCGTTGGCAGTGACGGTCACACCGAGCGTCTTGGTGAGGTCGGCGGGGCTCGCCATAGCGCCAGCGGCGATCAGCGCGAACGGTACGGGGCTGGCCGGCTTGGCGGCGATCACCAGGTTCTGCGGGTTGTCGAGATAGTCGCTGACAGCCTTGGTCACCTGAGCGGTCAGCTCGGGGTTGTTGATCTGCGCCATGCCGAAGGGAACGATGGCCTTGGCTTGGTTGGCGATGTCCTTCGGCTGGGTTCCTTGCTTCTTGGCGACGAATTCCAGAACCTTGTTGGTCAGCGAATTGTCAGCGAAGCGGATCGAGGCGCTGTTGAAGGTGAGCTGCTGCATGAGGCCGAGGACAGCCATGCCCTCTGCCGACTTGTCGACGCCTTCCGGCGATGCGGCCATCTTCTTCTGAAGCTGCTGCAACGACTTGATGAACTCCGTGGTGTAGCCGCCGAGGGAGAAGGACATGCCAAGCGTGCCGGCATTGTCGACGGTGATGTCGTATTTCGACAGATCCATCTTGCCGTCTTTCGGTTCCCACGAACCAGCCATATCGAGCTTGCCGGATACGTTCTGGTAGCCGAGGCCGTCGATCACTGCCTTGCTATCGGGGTCCTGCACCAACGACAGGTCGCCGGTGAATTTCTCGGCGCCACCGGTGAAGGTCATTGCCTTGCCGTCCGCCGGGGGGACAATGTCGACGTTGACGTTGGCCACCGAGAAGGCGGTTTTATCGCCGATCTTGACCGACAGGTTGTCGAGCTGGGCCGACTTGTACATCAGCAGGGAGGCGACGGGATCGGTATTGCCTTCGCCGGGAATGGTCATGCCATTGATCGTGAAGGGGCTCATTTCGAACTTGGCGCCATCCTTCTCCTGGGTGAAAGCCTCGGTCGAGACGGTGTCGACGAGGTAACCGCCATTGGCGTCGGTCACGTTCTTGAAGGTGACATTGCCGATCTTCAGCGGCTCCTTGTCGCCGGCTGGAGCGATCGTCACGCCTTCCAGCACCATGCTGGAGGTGTCGCCGGAAACACCGGTCCAGGCGAGGGTCACGCCCTGGTTCTCGAATGAGGCTTTCAGACGTTCCGCCACCGCCTTGGTGTCGGCTGCGAAAGCCGGATTGAGCGGCAGGACGAGAAGAAGCGCCGAATAGGCGAACTTGCGAAGGGTTGAGCGGTGGATAGTCATCGCGTGCTCCAAAAGTGACAGAGTCTGTCTAGAAAAATCTGTTCGTATTTGCACCTTCACCCGTCCGCAACGAACTGGGCCGGAAGAAGGCATTCCCGCCAGAAAGGCCGACATTCACGGAAAAAGAAACTTCCGGCAGGTCGGGCAGCGGCGAGGCGCGGTCCTTACGTCATGGCGGCAATCCACGCAACATCCCGCATCGGCGTGCCGCGCTTAAACGGCTCATGTTACAGTTTCATGGCGTCGGTTGTCGATGAGAGTGGCGGGCGATTGCAATGGATGCGTTCTGCCAGCCGCTTTTAGAGAAGGATCGGAGCGACTTGACCTGCGTGCCTCTTGTCGCGAATCAGCCTCTCGGCTAGTCCAAACCCATGGGAAAGAGCCTTTTGCCGCCTGATAATGGCGGCCACGACAACATTGAACCGGTCGACCTGAAGAAGGCGTTGGAAGATCGTTATCTTTCATACGCGCTGTCGACGATCATGAACCGCGCTTTGCCGGATGTCCGCGACGGCCTGAAGCCGGTGCATCGGCGCATCATGCATGCCATGCGGCTGTTGCGTCTCAACCCTGATCAAGGCTTCGCCAAATGCGCCCGCATCGTCGGCGAAGTGATGGGTAAATTCCACCCGCATGGCGACCAGTCGATCTATGATGCACTGGTGCGTCTGGCGCAGGATTTTTCGATGCGCTACCCGCTGGTCGACGGGCAGGGCAATTTCGGCAATATCGATGGCGATAATGCCGCCGCCATGCGCTACACGGAAGCGCGCATGACGGACGTGGCGACGGAACTGCTCGCCGGAATCACCGAGGATGCGGTCGACTACCGTCCGACCTACAACGAGGAAGACGAGGAACCGACCGTCCTGCCGGGCGCGTTCCCCAACCTGCTTGCCAATGGTTCGTCCGGCATCGCGGTGGGCATGGCAACTTCCGTGCCGCCGCACAATGTCGCCGAATTGTGCGATGCTGCCCTTCATCTGATCGAGCATCCCGACGCATCCGTCGCCAAGCTGGTGGAATTCGTACAAGGCCCTGATTTTCCCACCGGCGGCATTATCGTCGACAGCCGCGAATCCATCCTGGAAGCTTACGAAACCGGCAGGGGTGGGTTTCGCGTTCGTTCGAAATGGAACCAGGAAGACCAGGGCAGGGGTACATGGGTGATCGCGGTCACCGAAATCCCCTATGGCGTGCAGAAATCGCGGTTGATCGAAAAGATCGCCGAATTGCTGATGGCCAGGAAATTGCCGTTGCTGGAGGACGTCCGCGATGAAAGCGCGGAAGACATCCGCATCGTTCTGGTCCCGAAGAGCCGTACGGTCGATCCTTCCATCCTGATGGAATCGCTTTTCAAGCTGACCGAACTCGAAAGCCGTTTTCCGCTCAACATGAACGTGCTTTCGCGCGGCAAGGTGCCGAATGTGCTGTCGCTCAAGGGCGTGCTGCAGGAATGGCTGGACCACAGGCGCGAAGTGCTGGTGCGCCGTTCGAAACATCGGCTGGGCGAAATCGAGAAGCGGCTGGAAATTCTCGCCGGTTATCTGATCGCCTACCTCAACATCGACGAGGTGATCCGCATCATCCGCGAGGAGGATGAGCCCAAACAGGTGATGATGGCGCGCTGGTCGCTGACCGACGTGCAGGCGGAAGCCATCCTCAACATGCGGTTGCGCGCCCTGCGCAAGCTTGAGGAATTCGAAATCCGCAAGGAGTTCGATGGGCTTTCGGAAGAAAAGAAACAGATCGAATCCCTGCTCGCCTCCGTTGAGAAGCAATGGAAGACGATCGCCTGGGAAATCCAGAAGATCCGCCGCGATTTCGGGCCGGAAGAGAACAAGGAACTTGGTCCGCGCAGAACCCAGTTTGCCGATGCGCCCGAGCATGACCTGACCGATATCGCGCATGCGATGATCGAAAAGGAGCCAGTGACGGTGGTCGTGTCGGAAAAGGGCTGGCTGCGCGCTATGAAGGGCCACTTGACCGACCATTCGCTGTTCAGCTTCAAGGAAGGTGATGGGCTCAAGCTCGCCTTCCATGCCCAGACCACCGACAAGATCCTGATCTTCACCACCGGCGGCAAGTTCTACACCATCGGTGCCGATCGATTGCCGGGCGGGCGCGGGCATGGCGAGCCCATCCGCATCATCGTCGACATGGAGAACGACCAGGACATCGTCACCGCCTTCGTCCACGACCCGAAGCGCAAGCTGCTTCTCGTCTCCCACCAGGGCAACGGCTTCGTGGTTTCGGAGGAGGAGGTTGTCGCCAACACCCGCAAGGGCAAGCAGGTGATGAACATAAAGGCGCCCGATGAAGCCAAGCGGTGCCTGCCGGCTATCGGTGACCACGTCGCCATCGTCGGCGACAATCGCAAGATGCTGGTGTTCGCGTTGTCCGAGATTCCTGAAATGGCGCGGGGCAAGGGTGTTCGTCTGCAGAAATACAAGGATGGCGGAGTTCTCGACGTGAAGACCTTTGTCATGGACAGCGGCCTTTCGTGGCAGGATTCCGCCGATCGCACTTTCACGCGGCCACGTGAAGAGTTGGCCGAATGGATCGGCAACCGTGCTGCCGCCGGCCGCATGGTGCCGAAGGGTTTCCCGCGGACTGGCAAATTCGGATAATTTTTCCCAGGCGCGAATCCTTTTGCCGGATTCGCGCCTCTTGTCCCTGAAGTCGGCATGGCGTCGGCGACAGGAGAGACAAACATGGCTTTGTACCGCAAGAATATCGGCAGCCTGCATCAAGTGGTGCGGATCGTCATTGGAACGATGGCGGCAATCGCAGCTTTGACATGGCTAGCCGCGCCAGTCAGCTATTTGGGTTTGCTGGCCGGTGTCGGCTTCGCGCTGTCGGGATTGTTTGGTTTTTGCCCGATGTGTGCCGTGACCGGGCTTGGACGGCAGCGATGAGCTCCAGATGAACGGTGTGCCCTCCGATCTTTTCGACGCCGCGCGGTCGGGGGATCGCGAGGCAATCGTCAAGCTGCTCGAAATCGCACAACCCGATATCCGTCGTTATGCGCGTTCGACGTGCCGCGGCTCCGCCGATGCCGAAGACGCGGCACAGGAAGCGTTGTGGCAGCTGTCGCGCAAGATCGGCACCATCCGTTCGCTGAAAGCGTTTTCCGCTTGGCTTTTTACTGTGGTGCGGCGGGAATGCACGCGGCTGGCACATGCTTTGCGGCTGCGTCCGCCGCAGTCACTGGCTGAACTCGATCTTGAGCGCTCCTTCGGTGTGCGTCCGCAAGTCGAGCTTGCGCTGGACATTGCAGCCGCAATTGAAGCGTTGCCGCCGCAGTACCGCGAAATAGTGCTGCTGCGTGACCTGCGAGAGATGACGATCGACGAGATCTCGGCGTGTGTTGGCGAGACGCGGCAGAGTGTCAAAGCCAGGCTCCATCGCGGCCGCCTGCTGACGCGCAAGTATCTGTCGAACTGAGGCGATCGCTCCAAATGCCGATGGCTTCTTGACGCTTGCGGCCGGCTCTCTACCTTGGTCTGCTCATATTCGAAGGGGGAGCGTTTCTATGCTGGCAGTCATGCGTGCGGCGCTGTTCTTGGTGCTGGCCGCATGCATGCCGGCTAAAGCCGTGGAACGGATAATTTTCCTGACGTTTGATGATGGCCCGCTCAATGGCACCAGGAACGTCCTGGATGTCCTGGAGGCCCAGCAGGTCCCGGCTGCGATGTTCATGGTGGGTCAACACGTGCTGGCAAATCCTGAGCGTGGGGCGCTGCTCAAGCGCGCCAAATCGCTGCCGATGGTGACCGTGGGAAACCACAGTTTCAGTCATGCCAACAATCGCTATGAGCGTTTCTACGCCGACACCGAGAACGTCGTCGCCGATATGCTGAAGGCGAACACGGTGCTTGGCTTGAAAACCCCACCATCCATTCCGGCACGGCTGCCGGGGCGTGATGTTTTCAGGCTGCAATATATGTCGCGTGACGATTTCGGTCTCAGCCTGGAGCAGGCGCAACGCGAACAGGTAGATTTCGAGTTTGTCGCCGCGTCAGGCTTTCAGCTCTATGGCTGGGATTTTGAATGGGTACATGACAGCAGCGGCAAACCGGTACAGTCCGTCGAACGGCTGATCGATGAGATCGGACATTTGTTTGCGGCGCGCAGAACGATCGGCAAGAACAAGCTCATCCTGCTCATGCATGACGAGATGTTTCAGGATGTGTTCCAAGGCAAGGACAAACTGACGGCACTGATTGCAGGCCTTCGAGCCAAGGGTTATGCCTTCGGCCATATCGCCGACTATGACACAGAGGCGAGCCCGTAGGCCCGCCTCGAACGGAACATCGAACGGATCAGGCGGCGATGCCGGGCAGGGCGCGGACGACGGAATCTGCCTCACGCTGCTTGGCTAACGGCCCGTATTGTTCCGACCACTCGACCAGCGCCTTGAAGGCCGGCTTCAGCCGCTGTGCGACCTCGCTGACTTCATATTCCACCCTCAGCACATTTTCAGGGTACACGGTGCGACGGATGAGGCCGTCCGCCTCCATCTCCCGCAACCGCAGAGTAAGCATGTGCTGAGTGATGCCGGGCAGGCTGCGGCGCAATTCGCCGAAGCGATGCCTGCGCTGGGCAAGGATCCAGAGGATCTCGATCTTCCACTTGCCGGCGAGGGGACGCATCGCCTCGATAAGTTTCAGATAGGGAGCATCGCCATTCGCGATCGGGTGGGAGTCCTGATCGTGGGATGGGTACATCGGTCTCATCTCTCGCTGCAATCGATAGTATGTAATAAGCGCTAGGAACGAACTCGCGCGATTTTCGTTGCCTGACTTTGTCAGGAATGTTTCGCGCGGCTTACATTGACCGAGAATGATCACTCGCATAAATTGAGAATGATCATTCGCATTTCGGAAATAGCAATGAAAACGGCATTTGGCAATATCGAGATGCTGCTAGAAGCTGAGGGCGAGGAAGGCAGGGCGCTGTCGCGTGCCGAGCGCCGCGAGCTTCAGGTGCAGCGCATACTCGAGGCAGCCAAGAGATGTTTTGCCCGCGAAGGCTTCCAGGGGGCATCCATGCAGCAGATCTGCGCCGAGGCGAATATGAGCCCCGGCGCGCTCTATCGTTATTTTGTCTCCAAGGAAGCGATCATCGAGGAGATTTGCGCAGCGGCGAGGAGAGACGACGAAGAAAAACTCGCGGAGATGCTGACGAAGCGGAATGTCATAGAGGGCATGGTGTTCGGCGCGATGACCCATATCCGTTTCGTGCACGAGACGGATGCCTGTGCATTGATCGCGCAGTTCCATGCCGAGGCGACACGCAGCGAGAGCGTCCGACTGATTTATTGCAACCATCTGGCAGAGGTGAGAGGCATCTTCCTCAACTATCTGGGCGCTGCCCTCGAACGCGGCGAAATAGATCCGCTGTTCGAACTCGAAGCGCTGGTGCCGGCGTTGATGTCGATCATCCAGGGCATCGCCAACAACGATTTGCCTGCCAATGGCGTTGCACTGGACAAGGTGGAGACCGTGGTGCGCACGGTCATGATCTCTATGCTGCGGCCGACCGGCAAGGCCCTCTGATCTTTCTTGTCCGCGGTGGCGACTGCGGCAGGAATTTGCCCGCGATTGGCTTATGGTCACGATTGCTGCACTATCGTCCGGCATAATGATGGATGGCGCGGGTCTTCGGTGCGCCGTTGTCGATTCGGGGTAGCTGCTTGAAAACACCGCAGACGAGACCAAAGGAACCGCGCCTGTTCGGTGTGCCCGCGCCTATGCGAGCTGCCGTCATCCCGCCGCTGTCGGCCGCGCGCTGGCTCCTGGTCCTGGTGGCCGCCGCCGGCGCTTACTTCTTTTACGGGTTTCTTGTGCCGGTATTGGCGGCGCTCGTCATTGCGTTCGCCAGCTGGCCGCTCTACCGGCGTCTGCTCGCTGCTGTGGGTGGAAACCGCAACGTTGCAGCAACCATCGCGCTCGTGCTCATTCTCGCGTTCCTGGTCATTCCCATCTTCTTCGCCGGAACCTATGTCATCAACGAAGTCGGTGAATGGGTGACCTGGGCGATAGGGACCAATCGCCATGGTGCGCCGACGCCGCAATGGATTGCCAGCCTGCCGGTGGTTGGCGAGTGGTTGAATGAGCAGTGGACGCGAAATCTCGGGCATCCTGGAGGGATTGGTCAGCTTATCCAGCTGGTCAGCGGCGCCAATATCCGGTCCATCTATCAGACAGCAGTTGCAGCTGGCGGCAGCGCGTTTTCGCTGCTCCTGACCTTGCTGTTCATGCTGATCGCACTCTTTTTTGCGTATCGCGACGGCGAGAGCTTCGCGCGCCAAGTCGACACGCTCGGCGAGCGCATCCTGCCGGTGCGTTGGGAGCGTATCTCGCGGGTGGTGCCTGCCACGATTTCCTCCACGGTAACCGGTCAGACCGTGATCGCCATCGGCGAAGGCGTGGTGCTGGGCATCGCATACTGGCTGGCTGGCGTGCCATCACCGGTAACGCTCGGCGCCCTGACGGGAGTGATGGCTTTGATCCCCGGTGGGGCGCCGCTATCGTTTACCCTGGTCTCGCTCTATCTGGTCGGCTCCGGTTCGGCTGTGGCGGGTATCGTGCTGTTCGTCTGGGGATCGGTGGAACTTTTCATCGTCGACAAGACGATTCGCCCGAAGCTGGTGGGTGGCCCGATCAAACTGCCGTTCCTGCCTACTTTCTTCGGCCTCATCGGCGGTGTGAAGACGATGGGCTTCCTCGGCCTGTTCATCGGCCCGGTGCTGATGGCACTGCTGGTCGCCATATGGCGCGAGTGGCTGCACGAAGTGGAAGTGGTCGACAGCCAACTGGCGGAGACACCGCCTGCAATGCCCGAAGCAAGCCCACCGACCCAAGCAGAGCCCGTGGTTCTGGAACCCAGGAAGGTTCAGGCAGGGTGACGCACGGCCAGCGCAGCGTGGCGCTGGCGCCCGAGATGCAACTGCCATAGCGAATGCGCAATCAGTGCAATGATGAGGATCGCGCCACCGATCAACGTGTCGCGCGACGGGACTTCGTTGAAAACCATCCATACCCACACCGGCGCCAGCACTGTTTCCAGAAGGTAGAACATTGCCACCTCGGGTGCCGAGATATGTTTCGGGGCGGTCGCCAGGCAGAAGAAAGAAAACGGGATGACGAGACCGCCGTTGAGGATGATCCACCACGGCGCGTTTACATGAAAGCCCGTCGTCCAGACCATGTATGCGGCAACAAGAAAGGGCAGCACTACGCCGATCAACGCTGGAAAGCCCATGTCCTTGCCGCTGTGGCGTGAGATGGTGATGGCGGAAGCGACGCAAAAGGCCGACGTCGCTGCGAGAAGATCGCCGAACAGGTGGCCCGAACCGATCGAGCCTCCGACGATGATACCAACACCGATGATCATGACCGCCATGGTTACGAACGTCGCAGGGCGGGGGCGCTCGCCGAGGAACAGCCAGGACAGCAGCGCTGCGAACATCGTGTTGAAGGCGAGGATGAAAACCAGGTTGGCGGTTGTGGTGTTGAATACCGCGGTGATGAAGGCGATCGAACCAAGTCCGTAAAGCATGGCGACGACGAGGCCGGCGCGACCGGGGATCAGCTTCGGCGCACTTGGTGTCGACCAGCGCCACACCGACCATACGATCAAGCCGGCAAGCAGCGTGGTGCCGCTGCGCAGCATCAGGATGGTCCATGGCGCGCCATCCGCGAGACGGATCAGCGGGATGTCAACTGTCAGCGCCATGCCGCCCAGCGCGGCAATGAGCAGACCTTTGGAATGGTCGTGGGAAACAGTCACGTGCAGGCCCCCGCCTCAGAGCAACGGCAGCGTTAGGAGCCTTGACCAGGCTGGACGGGCCGATTGTCGATTTCAGCCGCTGAAGCGTTCCCAGCCCTTCGGACCAAGATGTTCTTGCGGCATGAAGCGCATCTTATAGTTCATCTTGCGCGAGCCGTTGACCCAGTAACCGAGATAGACATGGGGCAAGCCCATAGCCCTGGCGCGCTGGATATGGTCGAGGATCATGAAGGTTCCCAGCGAACGCTCGTCGAGTTCGGGATCAAAATAGGAATAGACCATCGACAGGCCGTCGGCCATCTTGTCGGTCAGGGCCACGGCGACCAGGGCGCCTTGGCCCTTGCCGGTGATGAAGGTATCCGGTCCGCGCCGGCGATATTCGATGATCTTGGTATCGACATGGGTATCTTCGACCATCATCGCGTAGTCGAGCACCGTCATGTCCGACATGCCGCCCTTGCGATGGCGGGCGTCGAGATAGGCACGGAAAAGGGAATATTGCTCGGTCGACGGTTCGGCATCATGCATCACGCCGACAAGATCTGCATTGTGCTGTTCGACGCGGCGCATGTTGCGGCTGGGTTCGAATTCCTGCGCCAGGATGCGCACCGATACGCAGGCGCGGCAGTTTTCACACGCCGGCCGATAGGCGATGTTCTGCGAGCGGCGGAACCCACCCTGGGTCAGCAGGTCGTTCATCTCCGAAGCTTTGTCGCCAACCAGGTGGGTGAACACCTTCCGTTCGAACTGACCTTCGAGATACGGACACGGCGAGGGCGCAGTCAGGAAAAATTGCGGGGACTGGGTAGGATGCTGCGTCATCGCGCGTCGAAAAATGCTCCCACGAACTGCCCTAGCTTGGCGCGCGCAGCAAAAAATTCAACAGGATAATCGCGATGATGGGCCTTCTGGCCCATATATTCGATGGTTGGGCAGGACAGTGTGGACAAGTCCCGCCTCAGCGGTCGGTTCTGCTGACGACAGTGCCAAGCAGCAGGTCGTGCAGCGTGCGCTTACGATCGGTGAACAACGCAACCAGAAGCACCAGCGGCGTAAGGATCACGTTGCCGGCCCAGAACAGCACCGAATGCACGACTGCGGTCATGCCGTCGATCGGCGTGCCGTCCAACCGGTCCAGGCGGATACCCATCGCTTTCATGCCGAGCGTGGCCTGGTCGCGGCTGCCCAGCGTGTTCCAGATGTAGAGCACGGCGACAGCGGGCACCAGGATGGAAAAAAGCATCCAGCCGAGGCCCAGCGTGATGATACCGAGCACGAAAATGACGATGGCAAAGGGAATGGTCAGCAGGCCGACGACCAGATAGTCGATGATGCACGCAAAGACCCGGCGCGTGCGCACGCCATCATAGGCGCGGACATCGTCCAGCTTCGACGTCATGATCTCACCGTCAAGAACGCGCGCGTTCATATCCTTCTCATCCTTGCATTGCCCAGGCTGACAGCCGTTACCCTCAAATGGTGTGAAGGCCGCTTCCATTCAAGCTTGGCTGGCTGATCCCTGCGAAGCCAGCCAGGTTCTCGCAATATCAGCGTCCACTGTGCCGAATTCATGGCCTGCAGCCACCAAATGGGCGTCAACCTGCGCGCCATGCTGTCGCAACAGCGCGACGAGGGGCCCAGCGAACGGAGAATAAGTGACATCATTTTCGCCCGCGATCGTCAAAATTCGCGTCTTGGACAAGTCGGCGGCCGGCACCTCGTCCAGCACCGGCATGCCACGCAACAGCGCGGCGCGCTGGATATGGTCAGGGTGGAGCAACATGACGCTGGAGACCAGATTGGCCCCGTTCGAGTAGCCGAGGAAGACGATACGCTCCGGGTCAAGGCTGTGAAGTGCGGTCAGTTCACCGATAAAATGCGCAAACGCATCCGCTTCCGTGCGGATACTCGCCTGATCGAAACGCGTCGGCGTGATTCGTCTGAACCAACGCAGATCGCCGTCCTGCACGACGCGTCCGCGCACCGCGACCAGCTTTGCCGTAGGGTCGATCGATGTCGCCAAAGGCATCAGCGTCGTTTCGTCCGCAGCGGAGCCGTGAAGCAGTATCAGCGTTTCGCTGCTGGCATTCCGGGGAACATGAAGGCGGTAGAAAAAGGACAGGTCGCGGCGTAATGCCGCGATTTTCTCATTTTGTCGGCTATCTGTTCCAGCCATTTGTTTTTCAAACATTTTATCTCTTTTTGCCGGCTTCAAAACGAAACATTTTTGGATCGTCTCAAAAGTGATTGGGCCTGCTCTGTTTTTGGTCGCTTTCGCACTGATATGGAATATCTAGCGGTTCCGTGACGGGAGGCGAGGATCGAACCGCAGATAGCGTGAACCGTCGCGGAGTCCTAATCATCATGACCACCCCGCTTTCTTCCGAACGAGACACCCGCATCGATGTTCTGCGGGGAGTGGCATTGCTGATGATCTTCATCGATCACGTGCCCGGCACTGTGTTCGAGCTCTTCACTTACAAGAATTTCGGCTTTTCGGACGCGGCCGAGGGTTTCGTCCTAATTTCGGGCATCTCGGTTGCCCTTGCCTATGGCCGCAAGTTCCAGCCTGGAAATCGATTGCTTGCGACGCTCAAGATGTGGCGTCGTGCCGGCGTCCTCTACTCTGCCCATATTGTCGCCACCATGGCCTCGATCGCCATCTTCTGTGCAGCCGCCTTGCTGGCCAAACGGCCCGACTTCCTGACGCAGATCAACATCGGCCCGCTGATCGAACGCACCCCGGAAGTTCTCGTCGGCATCGCCACGCTCAGCCACCAGATCGGCTACAACAACATCCTGCCACTTTATGCAGTGTTGCTCCTGGCGGCGCCTGCCTTGCTCTTTTTGGGCGGTCGGTGGCCTTTGCCGACCCTGATGCTGTCCGGCCTCGTATGGCTGTGGGCCGGCCTGGATCAGGTCGCGCCTCCGAATTATCCCGAACAGGGGTTCTGGTTCCTGAACCCCCTGTCGTGGCAGTTTCTTTTCACCATCGGTATTGTCGGCACATTGCATGTGCGCCGTGGCGGCAGCATTCCGGTCAATGGCTGGCTGCTGGGCCTGGCGGCGATCTATGCAGTGATCGCTTTGGTTTGGGTTCGTGGTCCCTGGTGGGGGCAAGACACCTGGTTTGGGCTGCCCCCGGTTCTGGCCGGTTTCGACAAGACCTTCCTGTCGCTGTCGCGGCTGCTGCATGTGCTCTCGATTGCCTATCTGATCGTAGCCGTGCCGGCGGTTTCGGCATTCTTCCGCAAACCGCTCGACCACCCGCTTGCCATCCTCGGCAAACGGTCGCTGCCGGTGTTTGTTGCCGGCACAGTGCTCGCCATCGTGGCGCAGGTGTTGAAATTGGTGCGGCCCGGCGGTTTCTCCTATGACACCATGCTGATTGCCACCGGCATCACGGCACAATTCGCGTTCGCCTACTATCTGGAATGGCTCTCGCGGCTCGGATGGACAAGCGAAGCGAAGGCGCCGCAGCAAGGGCGGGGTTTTGCCGGGCACCTGGTCAGCGTGCGCTGACGGGACCTGCCGATTCCCGAACGACCAGCTCGAGAGGCATTTCCTGGCGGCGTTCCGCCTGACCCGGATCGAGGATCGCCCGGGCGGCACGGCGGCCCATTTCCTGCATCGGCTGCGCGATGGTGGTGAGCGGCGGCTTGCACGATGCGGCTTCCGGAACGCCATCGAAGCCGATGATGGAGACATCGCCGGGCACCGACAGGCCACGTTCTTTTAGCCAGTCGATTGCGATCATGGCAATGCGGTCGGACATGGCCAGCAGCGCCGTCGGCGGTTCAGGCAGGTTGAACATGTAGTCGAGGCTGGCGTGGACAGTGGGCACATCGTTGCCGGTTTCGTAGATCGGAACGTTGGCGGCATCGATTCCGGCATCGGCAAGCGCCTCCAGATAGCCGTAAAGACGGTCGCGTGTACCGGAGTAGGTTGCGTTTTCCGCGCGCCGGGCAGTCACCGGTCCGCTGCTTCCTTCGTCGAAATCCAGGGCCAGGACACCGAAACGGCGATGGCCAAATGCCAGAAGGTGCTCTGCGGCCAATTTCGCGCCAGCTTTATTATCGATGCCGATGGCCGAGAGGGCGCCTTCATCATAGCCAAAGTCGAGTACGACGAAGGGCAGCTTGCGCTCTCGTGTCAGGTAGACCGGCTGCCAGTTGCCTTCCACGCAGAAGACAATGAAGCCGTCGACGAGCGCGCTCTGGATATTCCAGGCGAGATGCTCGCCATTGATCGCCGAGACCAGCGAGAGACCGGCGCCCGTGGCGTCGCAGATTTCGGAGATGCCGGACATGACCACACGGGCGAACGGATCGTCGAAGAAATAGGAGAGGGGCTCTGCGGTGGCGACGCCAATTGCATTGACCTTGCCGGCGCGCAGCAGTCGTCCCTTCGGGTCCGGGCCGGCATAGCCCAACGCATCCGCAGCTGCCTTGACGCGTTCGCGCACTTCTTCGCGGACGATTTCCGGGTGACTGAAAACATTCGAGGCGGTGCCGTGCGAGACGCCGGCAGCCTTGGCGACGTCCGCCAGCCTCACCGGTTTGATCGCCGTTGCCTGTCTTGCCATCAGTCATCCTTCTCGTTGGCGGACGCGATAATGTCCGAACGTTTCCCGGCCTGACGATCATCAGGCAACAGGCGTTGTATCACAATTGTTGGATCGATCCATATTTGCCTTGACTTTGCGGCCTTGAGAGAGGAGAATTTGGATCGATCCAAAATTTTTTAGCCAGGTCTTGAATCGATCCAATCTCAGGTCGAGCAAGATCGGGAAAGTGAGGCAATCATGCATCCGGTCCATTATCTGTTCGAGGACATTTACCGGAACTATTGGGGCATATCGTTGTCGTCGTCAAAGCGCGAGGCGGCGTCTCAAAAGAGACAAATCCTGCATTCGGGGCTGGTGTGGCGGACCCTGAGCCATGTTGGCAGCTTGTTGTCGCGTCTTGCAGGCAAGGGTCACCGCCTAGGCGGCGACCCGGCTTCCGCGCTTCAAGGCAAGCAGTGGGACGCAGAGAAGATAAAGGGCTGCGCCACCAATCCACACCAGGCCGGGGAAAGTCGAGCGGGTCGCAAAATAGGTGGTCGAAATCGCCAGCGGCGCGATGATGGAGGCGAGGCTTGTCAGGCCGGCAACCACGCCTTGCAGTCGGCCCTGATTGTTCGCGTCCACTCCAGCAGTCATCATCGACTGTAGTGCTGGCGCCCCGATGCCGCCGAGGCAGAGCAGCGGCAGGAGCGCGAAGGCCATCCAACCCTGCGTTGCCAGCGCGATCAGAATGTAGGCGATGCTGTCAGCAGCAATAGCCACGGCAAGCGCTTTCATTTCACCAAATTTTTCGCTGATGGGACCGGCCAGGAATGCCTGTGCCAGGGCGTGAAACAGGCCAAACAAGGTCAGCGAGATGCCGACCATCAGTGGTTCCCAGACGAATTTGTCCTCGACATAAACGACCCAGATGGTTCCGCCGACCTCGCCAATCATTGTCAGCAGGACGGTTGCGCCCAGCAATGGCAGCAGCACAGGGAAGCCGAATGCCCAGCGGAGAGGGGCGAACGGATTGAGGGAAACGGCAGGCGTTTCGCGCCGCTCGCGTTTCGGCTCCTTCAGGACCAGTAGAGCGATCAGCAAGGTTGTAAAGTTCAAGACCGCCGCAACAAGGAAAGGGGCACGGGGCGAGACGCCACCGAGCAGGCCACCGATTGCCGGGCCGGCGATGAACCCGACGCCAAAGGCCGCGCCGATTTGTCCAAAGCGGCGAGCGCGTTGATCCTCGGGCGTCACGTCGGCGATGTAAGCCGATGCGACCGCTGAAACGGCGCCGGTGATGCCAGCGATCCCACGGCCGACGAACAGCAGCCACAGCGTCGGTGCTAGGGTCATGAAAAGGTAATCGACCGTCGCACCCGCCAATGACATCAGCAACAAAGGCCTGCGCCCGAAACGATCCGAGAGCGCGCCGAGCAGCGGCGAGAAAACAAATTGCATGAATGCGTAGAGCGCCAGAAACGCTCCATAGCGCCAACCGAGATCGCCGGTATGGCCGACTTCACGCAGCAACTCCGGGATCACCGGCATGGTGAGCCCAATGCCGGTTGCGGTGAGCGCGACCGTTGCCAGGATAATGGCGATGGAACGGTTCATCATATGATCCAAACTTTATCAGTGATAAATTCACTTATCATTGATAAATTCTGGATGCAATATGATGGTATTCCGGATGGGAGACGCCGATGAAGGTCGACCGCGCGCGTATTGTCGAAGAGGCGCTGAAACTTCTGAACGAAGTCGGCGTGGATGCACTCTCGACACGTCTGCTCGCCGAGCGGCTGCGGGTACGGCAGCCGGCATTGTATTGGCATTTCAAGAACAAGCGCGCGTTGCTGGATGCGATGAACAGGGAGATCCTGGAACGTGGCCATAACAATCCGCCGCCGCAGGCAGGTAACGATTGGCGCCAATATCTCTTGGAAAACACGCGCAGTTTTCGCGCGGCGCTGCTTGCCTACCGCGACGCCGGCAGGGTGCATGCAGGTACCGAGGTCGAGCCCGACGAACTGGACGATATTGAAGCGAAAACCGCGTTTCTGGTTTCGCAAGGTTTCGATGTCGGCGAGGCCATGATGTTGTTCATCGCGCTGGGCCGCTACACGCTTGGCTGCGTGATCGAAGAGCAATCCGACTATCCGGAAGGACCAGGGCGAGGCGCAGACCTCGATGTTGCTGCGCGCGATTATCCGCTGTTGTCAGCAGGATTGGCGCATTATCGCAAAGGCGGTCACACGGCACTGTTCGAAACCGGGCTTAGTCTTATCCTGGAAGGCGCTGCCATGCGGCTTGCGGGCAAGGCGGCAAGATCCGGTAGCTAGGCCTTCGATCTGGCGAACGCCGAAGCCGCGGCAATCAACCAGCCCAGGATCAGCAAGGTGCCGCCGGTTGGTGCTGCGAAGGGAAGCAGTCGCACGCCCTGAAAGTCTCGGGCCAGCAGATCGCCACAGAACAGCAGCAACCCTGCCAGGAGCACAAATCCGCCGAGGCGAAGTATCTTGTTGCCGCCGACCAGCCCGATCGCGAGCAGCGCAAGCGCGTGGGTGAGCAGGAACGATGCCACCGTGCCGGTGAAGGCGCCGCCGATATGCGCCGCTGCCGCTGACAGCGCCACGCCTCCCGCGCCGCAGAGACCGGCGGCCAGGACCAGAGGAGCGCATGGCTCAAAGACAAAACGGGAAGAGTTCATCGCAACGTCCCCATAGGCGCAAATCGCGCCCCTCTAGAAAACTGAAGTTCGAGCCAGCTTCTGAAACGGTCGCCCGAACGCGTGTCAGGATTGCATGGTTTCAGCGTTGGGCAGACTGCGGCTGTTCGTAGCGGCTGCGCACAGCCCAATTGAAGAGCGCACCCAATGCCAGCAGAACGGCAGTGGCTAGGAAAACCGCGCGCATGCCGAAATGGCCGCCAACGAAACCACCTAAAACTGGTCCCGCGACCTGGCCGACATATTGTGCCGAGATCGAATAACCCAGGACATTCCCGCCAACACCGTCCGGTACGTTGTGGCGGATGACGCTGGTGACGGAAGGCAACAATCCACCGAGTGCCAGACCCATCAGAAAACGAAGCCCGATCAACTGCCAGCTGTCGGTCACGAAGGCCTGCGGAATGAGCAGCAACGCGGCGATGGAAAGAGCTCCGACGATGACGGTCCAATGTCCGACACGATCGGCCAGCCTGCCAAGCCTCGGCGCCGACAGGATCGATCCGAGGGCGGCTGCGGACATGACGACGCCCGCAATCAATGTCACCTTCGCGGGATCCACGACCAATTCAGCGACATAGACGGTGATGATCGGTTCGATCGACATGGTCGCGAACATCAAAAGCATGCCGGTGGCGAGCATCGCTACCACCGGCCGTTTGTCGGGAATTTGCGCCCAGCCACCAGTCGACTGCTTCTTCGCGCTCGCAACCGCAGGCCGGCGGTCTTCCTTGATCAGGAAAGTCGTGGCGAGAAAGGCTAGGAAGATAACGGCGCCGGCAATCAAAAAGGTGGCACGTATCCCAATCTTCGGCGGCAACGCCCCGCCAATCAGCGGCCCGACCAGGTTGCCGGCCATGATGCCAGCCGACAACATGCCCAGTGCCCAGCCGGAGCGCTCCTTCGGCGTCTGCATGGCGACCAGAATGGTTGACCCGGATGAATAGCCGCCGGCTAGGCCGACCAGAAGGCGCAACGCCACCAGTTGCCATACATCCTGCACCATGCCCATCAGCGACATGCATATCGCCATGCCGAAGCTTGCACGCACCAGCATCAGCTTGCGGCCATAGCGGTCACCCAGCCGCCCCCATAGCGGCGCGACGAGGGCTGCAGCCAGAAAGGTTGCGCCGTAGGCGACGCCGGACCACTGCACTATCCCCGCGTGATCCCTGACGCCTAGTTCCTCGACATAAAGGGGCAGAAAAGGCAGCAGCAACGTCATTGCCACCAGTGTGGTGAAGGAGCCGATGAAGCACACGGCGAGATTGCGACGCCAGTAGATATTGTAACCACTGTCGGTCGAGGTCGTTCTTTCACCCGGCATGGCATTGCTCTTCACTGCGTGTGCTTGTTTTGTATCCCTGATTGGTATACCAAACTGGTATCCGTATCGGATGCAACCATCGTGAAGTCAATGGGGCACTGAAAAGGGAGGCGCTGCGATGTCGCAAATGCAGCAGGTTGAGCGTCAGCTACGCGAAATGATCCTTGGTCTCGACATCGGCCCCGGCGAGAAGCTGACCGAGCGCTGGATCGAAGGTCGTTTCGGGGCCTCGCGTACGCCGGTACGCGCTGCGCTGCTCAGGCTGGAAACAGAGGGGCTTGTTTCTCGCGATGGACGAGGCTGGACGGTCTCGCCGATCAATCTCGCAGAAATTGAGCAGATCGCCGTCTATCGCCAGGCAGTAGAGGCTGCTGCGGCACGGCTCACGGCGACGCTCGAAGACAAAGAAGGTCTTGATGCGATCGAAGCGATGCTCGATTCGTGCGGGGCAGGCACTCCGAGGGAGGAATGGCATCGGATCGGCACCGACTTCCATGTCGAGCTGGCTCGCCTGTCCGGCAATGAGTTCCTGTTTCGCGCCGTGCGTGACGCGATGACCCGCCTATCGCGGGCGCGATGGCTGGAAATCCGCGACGAAGCCGCGTCCGCGCGAGCTTGGGCAGAACATCGCTCTATCCTGGCTGCCCTGAGGGCTGGACGGGGTGATGATGCGGCGGCTCTTCTGATTTCGCATATCGGCGGCAGCCGAGATCGGCTGGTGGCGTCGCTGCAGACAGAGCGCCGGGGCCTGCGTGCCCGTGGTTTCGCCGTCATCGCGGCCTAGAACCAATCGCACATTGTGCGCGGACAGACCGAGATTATTCTTTGATAATGTCTCGTCACATTCTTTGACCGTTTTTGGCCGAGATCATCTGGCGTAACGATAGCCGCGACGCTAAAAGCCTGCGCGGGCTTTTGCGTTGGAATTTCGATGCGTAATTTTCGTCGCAGGACTGGCAAGGTCTTTTATTACGCGCGCAATATAGTTCGCGACGGTGCACCGCAATTGCTCTTCCGCCGCCGTTTGGATCATGCGCTGGCGGTTGCTGTGCGCGGCCCGGCTATTCTTGACCGGCTCAACTACTACAACAAGCTGCGGGAGCCGTTCACGCCGAGCCCCGCGGCAATGACGATCGCGACGCTGCCGCGCCGGCCGTCGATGTATTATTACGATCTCAAGGAGTTCGCCCGCTACTTCGATCCGAATTTGCGCCTGGATCTGGAGTTCGGCGATGTTCGTGGGCTTCCTCCGGTTCCCTCCATCGTCAAGAACCGCCCCATCGGCACCCATAACGCCAACGGCGTCCTGTTTAAAATGGACAAGCTGCGCCATTTCCAGATGCAGGCCGATCCACTGCGTTTTGTCGACAAGCAGCCTATGGTCGTCTGGCGAGGCGACATGAACAACCCTGTGCGCCTGGTTTTTCTGGACGCTGCTCAAGGGTTGCCGTTCTGTGACGTCGGATCGCCGGCCACGCATGCGCCGGAACGCCACCGCAAACCCTTCATGAGCGTCGAAGATCAGAAGCGTTATCGATACATCGTTTCGCTCGAGGGCAATGATGTTGCGACGAACCTCAAGTGGATCATGAGTTCGAATTCGCTCTGCCTGATGCCGGAGCCGACCAATGAGATCTGGTTCTGCGAGGGACGGCTCAAGCCGGACGAGCATTATGTGCAGCTCGCACCTGATTTTTCCGACATTGCCGATAAGGTTGCATTTTTCGAACGTCATCCCGAAAAGGCGGAGCGCATCATCGCGTCGGCGCAAGCCTATTGCCGTCAGTTCCTGGACGAGCCCACCGAAAAGGCGCTGTGCCTGCTCGTACTTTACAAATATTTCGTCCTGAGCGGGCAGATCGAGCCCGATGAGAAAATCTGGCGCTTCCTTTCAACGTAGGGCCCGTCGATTTCGCAACTGCAATAAAACCGTCATTGCCCGCGGATATTGGTCGGCTCACGGTGCGAATGCGGAGCGACACATCATGACTGAAATGGAACGCAATTCCCCCGCCGCCGACTGGCTGGAGGCGGAACTGGCAGACACGCTCGACGAGGATTATGAGCTCGAGCTATCTGAACCCGCACTCTCGGAGGAGATCGCCAAGATCTACAAGCGGACGCATCCGCCGTCCGTCGAGCGGCAGACCTATTTCCGCGAATTGCTCAGGTTGCAGTCGGAACTGATCAAGCTGCAGTCCTGGGCCGCTCACACCAAGGCCAAGGTGGTGGTGCTGTTCGAGGGACGCGATTCAGCCGGGAAGGGCGGGGTCATCAAGCGCATCACACAGCGCCTCAATCCCCGGATCTGCCGCGTTGTCGCGCTTCCGGCGCCGACGGAGCGCGAGCGCTCGCAGTGGTACTTCCAGCGTTATGTTCCGCATCTGCCGGCCGGTGGCGAGATCGTGTTGTTCGACCGTTCCTGGTACAACCGAGCCGGTGTCGAGCGAGTGATGGGTTTTGCGTCGCCGGATCAAGTCGAAGAATTCTTCCGCGACGTGCCGGAATTCGAACGCATGCTGGTCCGTTCCGGCATCATCCTGGTGAAATACTGGTTCTCGATCACGGATGAAGAGCAGCAGATGCGCTTCCTGATGCGCATCCACGATCCGATGAAGCAGTGGAAGCTATCGCCTATGGACCTGCAGTCGCGCGTGCGCTGGGAGCAGTATACCAAGGCCAAGGAAGAGATGTTGTCGCGCACCAACATCCCGGAAGCGCCCTGGTTCATCGTCGAAGGCAACGACAAGAAGCGGGCGCGCCTGAACTGCATCGATCACCTTTTGCAGCAGGTTCCCTATGAGGAGGTGCCGCATGATGAGATCACGCTGCCCGAACGTGTCTTCAACCCGGAATATGAACGCGCTGTGTTGCCGCCGGAACTTTATGTGCCGCAGAAGTACTGAGGCCGACCATATTGCCTTGCGCTGAAGGCTTTCAGCGCCTCCACACTTGGTGGCCGTGCGCTCGGAAAGCCACCGAACCACGATGCGGCGTTCAGCCTTTCAGAATTTCAGCCACTCTTGGTGCGAAATAGGTGAGGATGCCATCGCAGCCGGCGCGCTTGAAGGCCAGGAGAGATTCCATCATCACTTTTTCGCCGTCGATCCAGCCATTGGCGGCGGCTGCCTTGATCATCGTGTATTCGCCGGACACCTGGTAGGCGAATGTCGGCATCGCGAACTCGTCCTTGAGCCGACGGATGATGTCCAGATAGGGCAGGCCGGGCTTCACCATGAGCATATCGGCGCCTTCGGCGAGATCCTGTTCAGCCTCACGCACAGCCTCGTCGCTGTTGGCATGGTCGATGTAGTAGGTTTTCTTGTCGCCCTTGAGCAGTCCCTGCGTGCCGATCGCCTCGCGATAAGGGCCATAGAAGGCGGAAGCGAATTTGGTCGCGTAAGACATGATGGCGACATCCTGGAAGCCATTGGCATCCAATGCGTCGCGGATCGCACCGATACGGCCGTCCATCATGTCCGACGGAGCGATGATGTCGGCGCCCGCCGCCGCCTGCAGCACTGCGGCGGCCGCAACCTGTTCGACGGTCTCGTCGTTGACGATGATGCCATCGCGCAGGATGCCGTCATGGCCGTGGCTGGTGAACGGATCGAGTGCGACGTCGGTGATGATGCCGATCTGTGGAACAGCCGCCTTGATGGCACGCGTCGCGGCATTGATCAGGTTGTCGGGATCGAGAATATGCGAGCCGGTCTCGTCCTTGCGTCCTGCCTCGATATTGGGGAAAGTCGCGATCGCCGGGATGCCCAGCTTGGCGGCACGTTCGGCTTCGCGAACCGCCTGGTCGACGCTGAGACGAAAGACGTCGGGCATGGCATCGATCGGCTCGCGCACATTCGTTCCACCCGTCAGGAAGATTGGCCAGATCAAGTCATCGACGGTCAGCCGGTTTTCCTGAACCAGGCGGCGCGACCAGTCGGCCTTGCGCATGCGCCGCAAGCGGCGGGAGCCGGTGATTTCATCGACACTGCGAGCGCCGGCTGGTTTTGTGAGGGTGAACTTGTTCATGGCCAAAACTCCGATTGGCGATTTTCTACCACGTGCTGGCCGGGGCGACCAATGCGGCATGGTTGTGCCAGCGGCGGATGCAGCATGGGCCGATGGTCGCAGTCCATTCGCTGCCTCGTTGGGCCGGCCGCTGACGGCAAGGCAGCCGGCATTGACGTGCCGGAGGGGGGCGCTTAGCACTTCCAGTGCATATGGATGAGGATTCTATGGCAATGGACTTTGGCGGCGGCGAGGAAATCCGCTTCGAAAGGATGGGCCGGGCAGGACTCGTGACAATGGCGCGTCCGCAGGCGCTCAACGCCATTACCCACCGCATGATCAATGCGCTTTCACGTGCGCTGGACGCCTGGGAGGCCGATCCTGCAGTCGATCTCGTGTTGTTGAAGGGCGAGGGCAGGGCCTTTTCCGCCGGCGGCGACATCATGGCAGTCTATGAAGGCGGCAAGGCCGGCAAGCCGCCTGTCGAGTTCTTTGCCGACGAGTACCGGCTGAATGCACGCATTCCTCGCTTCCCGAAGCCCTACGTGTCGCTGATAGATGGCATCGTGATGGGCGGTGGTGTCGGTCTTTCCTTTCACGGTTCACACCGGGTGCTTACTGAAAATGCCCAATTCGCGATGCCTGAAGTTGGCATCGGATTTTTTCCCGATGTGGGCGGAAGCCACCTGCTGCCGAAGCTCCGGGGAAGTTTCGGCATGTATCTCGCGCTGACGGGAGAGCGCATCCGCTATGGCGATGCGTTGTGGTCGGGCTTGGCCACCCACGCAATCAAGGGGGCCGATCAGGAGGACATTATCCGGCGCTTGACCGACAGCGGAGATGTCGAGACGGTCCTGCAAAGCCATTCAGTCCGTCCCGACGCCGAAACCAGTCAATCGGTGTTCGATGCGATCGCGCGGCATTTTTCGAAGGATACGTTGGCGGCCGTCATTGCCAGTCTTGAAGCCGAGGCCGCCAGTGACGAATTCGCCTCCAAGACGCTGGCGATCATTGCGCAACGTTCCCCAACCAGCCTCAACGTCGCGTTCCGACAGATTCGTGCCGGCCATTCGATGTCAATGGACGACTGCATGCGCATGGAGTTCCGCATCTTGGTGCGCATGCTGGGAGGTCACGATTTCTATGAGGGCATCCGCGCTGCCATTGTGGACAAGGACCGCCGACCGAAATGGCGCCCGGCCGAGCTTGGTTCCGTAGCTGCAGCCGACGTCGATCCTTATTTCGCGCCATTGGGTCAGCGGGAACTGGCGCTGTGAACGACGGCGCGCAAAACCGCGTCGTGCTGGAGTCTTCGACGGCGGAACTGACTTTCGAATGGTTCCAGCGTATCGTTGCGGTCTATTGCCTGGGTTTCGGCGTTCTCTACTGGATCCGGCTGATCGGCTTCTATCCTGGACCGCTGTGGCGCTTCGACCTGATGCCCGTGCACTGGCAACTGGCCGCTGCCACCCTGGCGGTCTTTTTTCCGTTTGCGGCCGCCGGCTTGTGGATGCTGGCATCTTGGGGGCCAGTCATCTGGTTCATCTGCGCCCTGACCGAGACCATCATGTATGCGGGCTATCCGCAGCTTTTCGGCGAGCGCTGGGCGATCGTCGCAACACATGCAGCGGTGGCTGCGGTCTACATAGCGCTGAGACTCGTCGTTCATATCCAGAGACGTCGCCGACGTGGGTGATTTCGGCTCCTTCGGCCATTCGCTAAATCTTTAGGTTAATTTTCTCCCCTCGGCGGGGTTTTCATTAACCCTCTCTCGAAACCTCTTACCGGTAAGCTCTTGTTAGCCCTGGCGTTTAAGTCGAATTTTATAGGTATTCGATAGTGTCGCGATCAAGGTGACAAAAAACAAAAAATCACCGGGCGACAAACGAGAGGCAAAGACAATGATCAATTCGCGTCCTGTGGCGAAGACCGCCAATGTTATCGATGAGCGCCGCGAGTCCATCCGCACGCTTTACATGGAATCTCTTCAGCTGGTTGAACGTCTTCATCGGCGTCTGCTTGATGTGATCAAGGATGAGTTCGATCGCAATGGCCGTTCCGACATCAATGCTGTCCAGGCGCTGCTGCTGTTCAACATCGGTAATGCCGAGCTGACTGCCGGCGAGCTGCGCTCGCGCGGTTACTATCTGGGTTCGAACGTCTCCTACAATCTGAAGAAGCTCGTGGACCTCGGTTTCATCAACCATCAGCGCTCGCGCATCGACCGTCGTTCGGTCCGCGTCAGCCTGACAGACAAAGGCAACGAAGTGGCCGAGGTTGTTGCCGGTCTCTATGAGCGCCACATCGGTTCGATCGAGCAGGTCGGCGGCATCAATCAGGACGAGTTCAAGCAGATGAACCGCGCGCTGCAGCGCCTGGATCGCTTCTGGAACGACACCATCGCTTACCGCATGTAAGCGGCTGGCATTGGGAACCCCGGCCTGCAAAAGCGGGGCGAGCTTTCTTGTGCGGCGCTTCGGCGGAGTAACGTTACACCGCGCCAATGAAGCGGGAGGAGGGGGCCAAAGTCTCCGGAAAGGGCCGGTGCCGAAATGGCACTGGCCCTTTCTTTCGTGCGGAGCAGCTCGAAAGGGCGGGCTTCACGCCCAATTGCCGCCATATTCCAGTGAAAGCGAGAAACCGGACGGTGCAGCTTGCTTGGCTGACTGGTCTGCTCTCGCGATCGTGCGTTTTCCATCGGCGAGATGCGAGATATGGTTGGCTAAATGTTAAGGATGGCAACCATAGAGTGCGGGCCGCAAGTTAGAGCCCAACGGCCGATCGTCGAATTGTTGAACAAGTCTGGAACGCCCATGAACACCAGCCGCCGTCTGTTTCTTACCGGAGCTTCCGCGCTCGCCGTGGCTTTCGCTGCCGGAACCGCCAGTGCCCAGGATGCCGTCGACGGAATCTTGAAGGCGGCGGGACAGGGGAATTGGGACGATACCTTCGATGCGCGTGCCAGCCAAGGCGGCAAGGTCGCCTCGACGCTGCCGATCTTCAGCCCGCAGACCGTGAGCTATACCGAGCAGGCCATCGGCCAGTATCGCGACATCGTCGCTCAGGGCGGCTGGCCAGAGGTTCCTGCGACCAAGAAATTGCAGCTCGGCGTTTCCGATCCCGATGTTGTGCCACTGCGCAAGCGCCTGATGGTGTCCGGCGATCTGTCGCAGAGTGCCGGTCTGTCGGAATCGTTCGATTCCTATGTTGATGCAGCGGTCAAACGCTTCCAGATCCGCCATGGCCTGCCGGCAGACGGCGTTACCGGCAAATACACCTTCGCGGCATTGAACGTGTCGGCACCGGTTCGTCTCGGTCAGCTCGAAACCAATCTGGTCCGCCTACGCTCGATGTCAGGGGATCTCAGCCAGCGCTATGTGATGGTCAACATTCCGGCCGCTCAGATCGAGGCCGTGGAGAACGGCCGCGTCGTTTCGCGCCATACCGCTATCGTCGGGAAGATCGACCGCCAGACGCCGATCCTCAATTCGAAGATCAACGAGATCATCGTCAATCCGTACTGGAATGCGCCGGAATCGATCGTCCGTAAGGACATCATCCCGCTGATGCGCAAAAATCCGCAATATCTGACGGAAAACAACATCCACATCCTCGGACCGGACGGCAATGAGATCGATCCGACCACGATCGACTGGAACACTGAGGATGCAGCCAAGTTCCGCTTCCGCCAGGATCCGGGCAAGATCAACGCGATGGCTTCGGTGAAGATCAATTTCCCGAACCCGCATGCCACCTATATGCACGATACGCCCCAGCAGAGCCTGTTCGGCAAACTGATGCGCTTCGATTCCTCGGGCTGCGTTCGCGTGCAGAATGTGCGCGATCTCGTCACCTGGATTCTGCGCGACACACAGGGTTGGAGCCGCCAGCATTTCGAGGAAACGATCAAGTCGGGTGTCAACACGCCTGTTCCCGTGACCAACCCGGTGCCCGTCTACTTCACCTATATCTCGGCCTGGTCGACCGGTCCCGGCGTGGTGCAGTTCCGCGACGATGTCTATCGCCGGGACGGCGTCGACGAGTTGCAGATTACCTCGTCGCTTTAAGAAGTCGATCGAGCGATCAATCAGGGCCATCGGCGGCAACGCCGATGGCCCTTTGTTTTTCCGCGCAAACGTCACGCACGCAACTGCGCAGCCAACGATGTGCCGGATCGGCATCGTGCCGTGGATGCCACAGAAGCGAAATTGTAATTTCGGGCAGGGCAAGGGGGATCGTAAACCGGAACATGCCGTCCCTGAGATGCCCTGTATAGCGCTCGGGAACGCTGGCGATCAGGCCTGCCGTTCGCGCAAAGACGAGCGCCTCCAGAAAGCCACTGACAGTCGTCGCGATTTGCCGTTGCAATCCCAGGATTTCCAACGCGTCGTCGATCGGCCCTTTGTCGAGATTTCGGCGCGAGACGAGGACATGTCGTCCGGCCGCATAGCGCTCGGGCGTGACGATACCCTCGCACAAAGGATGCCCAGCGCGTACCACACCGACAAAGCGGTCGCGAAAGAGGGTCTGCGCCCGGATTTCCGGCCCGGTCGTTGTTCCGATCACACCTGTTTCCAGATCTACGCTGCCGTCCCGTAGCGGTGTGCTGTCCTTGTCCGGCTTGGGCACGAAACGCATCCGCACGCCCGGTGCTTCTTCACCGATGCGGGCAATCAGCGCCGGGCCGAAGTTTTCGACGAACCCATCCGAGTTTCTCATCGTGAAGGTCCGGGCCAGCCGCGCCAGGTCCAGCTTTTCGGCGGGACGAAGCATGGCTTGGGCTTCTTCGACGACACGGCCAACTCGTTCGCGAAGCTCAAGCGCGCGTGGAGTGGGGACAAGGCCGCGTCCGGCCCGAACCAGCAGTGGGTCGCCCGTCGTTTCGCGGAGCCGGGCCAGAGCACGGCTCATCGCCGAGGGGCTGAGCCGCAGCCTCCTGGCAGCGCGGGCGACGCTGCCTTCGCCAAGCAGCACGTCAAGAGTGATCAGCAGGTTGAGATCGGGGTGCGACATGGTCGAACTATAACCCAACTTCTTCATTTTGATGAGGCGTTACATGCACGAGTTAAGTGCAAATGATGCATCTTCCGCCACACCTGGCGCGGCGCTACCTGTCGTCCGTGATTTCATATCGGCAAAGGCGGAGCCCAGATGCAATCGAGCGCACTCGAACATATTGCAGCGAAAGCACGGATTTCGACTGTTCCGCCTACAGGGCGCTGGACACTGACCTGCCTTGCGTTGTCGATGCTGCTTTCCTCGCTTGGCATCAGCATCGCGAACGTCGCGCTGCCATCGCTGGCGAAGGCATTCGACAGCTCTTTCCAGCATGTTCAATGGGTCGTCCTGGCCTATCTCCTCGCGGTGACAATCGTGATTGTCACCGCCGGACGGCTTGGCGATCTGATGGGACATCGGCGCGTGCTGATTGGTGGAATCTCGGTGTTCACGGTTGCCTCGGCGCTCTGCGGGATGGTTCCCTCGCTGTGGTTGCTGATCGCCGCCCGCGTATTGCAGGGGCTCGGAGCTGCAGTGTTGATGGCTCTAAGCGTGGCTTTTGTTCGCGAGACGGTGGCAAAGGAAAATACGGGCAGTGCAATGGGTCTGCTCGGAACGATGTCGGCAATCGGAACCGCGTTAGGCCCGTCGTTGGGTGGCCTCCTGCTGGCTTTGGTCAATTGGCGGGCAATCTTTCTGGTGATGGTGCCACTCGGCGCGCTCAACCTTTTCCTCGCCTATCGTTTTTTGCCTGCGTCCAAGCCGGTCGGAACGGCTCGCGGCTTTGACAGTCTCGGCACTTTGCTGTTGAGCCTTACGCTCGCGGCCTATGCACTTGCTGCGACGGTTGGCGGTGGCACGCATATGGGCTGGCTGAATATCGCACTTCTGGCAGCGGTGGTTGCCGGTGCCGGCCTGTTCATGGTGGTCGAGGCGAAGGCGGCTTCGCCATTGATCCACGCTTCGGTTTTCCGCGACGCCTCGCTGCGCGGCAACCTGGCGATGAACGCGCTGGTTTCAACGGTCATGATGGCCACTTTCGTGGTCGGGCCATTCTACCTTGCCCATGCGCTTGGTTTGAATGCCGCTTTCGTCGGTATGGCAATGTCGGTTGGTCCGGTCATCTCTACGCTGACGGGCATTCCGGCTGGTCGGATTGTCGACCGCTTCGGTGCATCTCGGGTGATTGTTGTCGGGCTTACCCTGATGACGGCCGGGGCGTTCCTCCTCGCACTTGTTCCGGCAACATTCGGCGTCGCAGGATATGTCACGGGTATTGCCATCCTGACGCCTGGCTATCAGCTTTTCCAAGCAGCGAACAACACAGCCGTCATGGCGGATGTCGAACCAGACCGGCGTGGCGTTGTTTCGGGCATGCTCAGCTTGTCGCGAAACCTCGGCCTTATCACGGGGGCCTCGGTCATGGGCGCCGTTTTTGCCCGCTTTGCGGGTGCTATGGATGGCGCGGCAGTGGATGTTAGGGGCGTGACCGTGGGAATGCATGTCACGTTCGCGGTTGCGGGAACGCTGACCCTTGCGGCCATCGTCGTGTCGTATCGAGCGCGAGGCGATGCGGCAAGCGCAGCGTCAGCAATCGAATAACCACAACCCGCGGCGCGCAAGCGCTGCCTGATGCCAGGGCCGCGGCTCGTGTTGTTTCGGCAAAGTTTCGCGTGCCTGTCATCTTAACGTTATGGGCGGCCACTAGCGTTTCTTATGGACGCAGGGGGCGCTCATGAGACATTTTTCAGGGCTATGGACATTTTGCCTGGCGATGCTGTCGGCCTTGCCGGCCGTCGCCGAACCAATTCGCGGAGCGGGATCGACCTTCGCTGCGCCGGTGATCTCGGCCTGGGGTAAGGCCTACAAGGACGCGCGCGCCGACGGGGGCGATTATTTCACCCTCGACTGGACTGTGGACTACGAGCCGGTCGGCTCGCTGGCCGGCGTCATGCGGCTTTCGCAGCCGGACATTGATTTCGCCGCGACCGACGCGCCGCTTTCGCCGGAAGAAGTTGCCAGGCGCAACGTCGCGCAGTTTCCGATCGTCATGGGCGGCATCGCCGTGGTGGCCAATGTCGCGGGTGTCGAGCCAGGCGAGCTGCGGTTGAATGGCCCGGTTCTGGCTGACATCTTTTCCGGCAAGGTCAAGAACTGGTCCGATCCAGCGATCGTCGCGCTCAACCAGGGCATCCAACTGCCGGATCGCCCCATCAAGGCGCTGTGGCGTCAGGATGGGTCCGGCTCGACATTCGTCTTTTCCAGCTATCTCTCCAAAACCAGTGCCGAATGGCGGCAGAAATTCGGTGCGGCAACGCTGATCAATTGGGCCGTAGGGCAGGGCGCCGAGGGCACCGGCAATCTGGTAGCTTTGGTTGCGGCGACCACCGATAGCATCACCTATCTCGAACATGGCCAGGTGGCGCGCGCTGGCCTGCCAGTCGTGCAGTTGCAGAACGAAGCGGGCGTCTTCGTTGCACCTGCACCTGAAAGTTTCGCTGCTGGGCTGGCGAATATCGCATGGGACGCTTCCCGGCACTTCTTCGCCGACACGACCAACATGCCTGGCGCCGGTGCTTATCCGATGGCTGCCATCACCTATGCGGTGGTGCCGAAAGATCGAGGCATCGAGCGGACCGAGCGTGTCCTTGATCTTTTCAGACTGGCTTACGCCGCCGGCGCCAAGGATGCGCGTACGCTGGGTTACATCCCGGTGTCGTCCGAACTCGCCGGCCAAGTCGACCGCTACTGGTCGCAGACCCTTACGAACCTGAACAACTAGAGCGCCTTCGCAGGCGCCGGCATTGTCCACACAGGAAGGCATACCGACATGCAGGTCGACATCTTCAAGGACATTCTCGTTCCCGTCATCGGCGGTCTGGGCATCTTCATGCTCGGTCTGGAATTCATGGCCAACGGCATCCAGGCGCTTTCAGTCAACAAAATGCGCGATTTTCTGGCCAAGGCCGCCGGCACGCCGATCAAAGGTGTGCTCGCCGGCACACTGATCACCGGTGTGATCCAATCCTCGACTGCCATGACCGTCATGGTGGTTGGCCTGGTCAATGCCGGCGTCGTCGCGCTGAGACCTGCGATCAGCGTCATCATGGGCGCCAATATCGGCACCACGCTGGGCAATGGCCTGATTGCCCTGCCGCTCGGTCCGCTCGGCCTGATTCTCGGCGGTATCTTCGCATTGGTCTATGTCTTCGCCAAAAGCGAGAAAGTGCGCAACATCGCACTTGCCTGCATGGGATTTGCGCTGATTTTCTATGGGCTGAACCTGATGACCGGTGGTTTGCGCCCGCTGCGCAACATGCCCGAAGTCATGGAGTTGCTGCAGACGCTCAAGGCCGATTCCTATCTCAACCTGCTGAAATGCGTGCTGATCGCAGCCGGCGTGACAGCAATGATCCACTCGTCGTCGGCCACTATCGGCATCGTTATGGGCCTGGGCGCAGCCGGCGTGCTCGACTGGACCACGGCTGTCGCCTTTTCGCTGGGAGCTGATCTCGGCACCACGATCACTTCATGGATGGCTTCGCTCAATCTCTCCAAGAACGCCAAGCGCGCGGCTTATGCGCATATGTCGTTCAACATCATCGGTGTCTTGATTACTGTTCCGCTGTTCTTCGTTTCCATCGAGGTGCTGCGCTGGGCGATGCAATGGTTCGGTGGTGACCCGGGCGTCCCGGTGGTCGTCGACGGCAAGGACACGTTCCCGTTGGTACCGGTCGCTGTCGGCTTGTATTCGACATTCTTCAATGTCTTCAACACGCTGTTGCTCTTTCCCTTTGTTGGTGTTTTCGAGCGCGTGCTCTCGCGTATCGGCCATACCGAGGCAGACGACGTCGAGGATTTCTCGGTGCCGAAGTATCTCGACCGCCGCTTCTCTGGTGATCTCGGCCAGGCAGTGCCCGCCGTGGAGCAGGAGACAGAGCGTCATCTCAAAGCCGGTGCGCTGTTCCTCGATATTGCCCGTTCCAAGAAAAGCGCGCCGAACGATCCGGGCGAGCACTATCTGGCGACCGATATCCTGTCGCGCGATATCCGCTCCTATTCGGCCGCTCTTCTTTCGTCCGATATGCCGATGGATCAACTCGACCTGGTCGCCAGCCTGATCGAAGAAGCGGACTTCACCGCGGCGCTCGCCGAGCAACTCCATCAGGTGGCACGCCGTGTCCGCCGCGAGACCTTTGGAACGCAAGGCAAGGCGATCGTCGACACCGCACTCGACAAGCTGGATTTCGACCTTCGTGAGATCCTGCCCGATTTCGGTGTGAAGGCACCGCAAATGCCGGCAGGCCATGTCAATTTCCCTGAGGTCGAACAGCTTCGGGCACAGATTTTGATTGCAGGCCAGGGCATCGCTCCTGGCGAACGCGGCGCGTTGCTGGCGTTGCTGGGGAGCGTCGAGCGCGCCGACCTGTTGATCAAGCGCATCGATGCCGAACGTAAGTCCGTCAACCGCCGAGCGGTCATTGCACGTGCGAAGGCTCAGCGCGAACAGCGCGAAGAAAAGAGCGGCGTATTCGGTGGCGATCTCGCGCCAGTGCCCGGCGAATAGCCAGTTTCCCAGAGCAACAACGCAGGGCCGCCTAGGCGGCCCTGCGGCGTCTGCTTAGTGCGCGCTTGCTGTTGGCCGAACGATGGTCTCACCAACGACGATATCGGCGGCCTGGCTGGTCGCGTAGGTTGACGTCAGCGGCGGCTCGGCGCTGATCATTGGCGGCGCAGGATCATGCCGCCGTGGTGAAGGGTGTTTTCGTCGACGAAATCGCCGTCGGCGGTGAAGCCGGTGTCGTCCCAGTATTCAATGTGAGAGCCGGTGACTTCATAACGGCCCTGATAGGCGCTTTGCCGACTGCCGCGCGCTTCGTCATAGCGACCATTGGGTAGTAGCTCGTGACGGACCCGGCCATCATCGGTCGTCCACATCCCGACATAGGGGTGCTGTGTCATCTGTCGTTCCTCGACTTTATTGCCTGAATTGTTAGCGCTTTCCGATGCCTGCGCCGGCTGCGGTGAAAGCGCAGCCAGTAAAAGGCAAAACAGATAGCCGTTGCTGAGTGCCTTCATCGTTCGATCTCCTTTCCCAGCCTTCTGGATGGGGCGTCGCGCATGCCTTTTGGTCGGTTGACGGGAGGAACATAAGGTTGCTGGTTGGCGCAATCGACTTGCCAATCTGGAGTGGCTTGGTTAGTAAAATTAACCAATGATCGATGATTTCGATGGCATCTCGGTATTCCTCGCCGTGGCGGAAGCGCGCAATTTCCGTCTGGCAGGCGAACGTCTGGGTGTCACCCGATCAGCCGTGAGCCAAGCGCTGCAACGCCTTGAGGACCGGGTAGGTACCGCGCTGATTCAACGGACCACCCGTAGTGTCAGCCTGACCGAAGCCGGCGAGATATTCTACGAAATGGTCCGGCCGTCGGCGCGAGACATTGCCGACGCGGTGCAGGCTGTTCGAGAGACACAGCAGCGTCCCTCCGGCCTGCTGAAGGTCGCCGTGTCCTCGATTGCCGAGCGGTTCATTTCGGGGCCCTTGCTTGCCGGTTTTCTCATGGCTCACCCGGAGGTGAAACTGGATGTCACCATCACGGATGAAGACTTCGATATCGTCGCTGAAGGGTATGATGCAGGCGTCAGATTGGGCGAGGTCATCGACCAGGACATGATCGCAGTGCCGGTTTCATCGGAACAACGGCAATGCGCCGTCGCTTCAAGTGACTATCTCGCAAGGCGCGGCAAGCCACTTCACCCGCGAGATCTTACGGAGCATGTCTGCATTGGCTGGAGGCCTAGACCGGACACCGCGCCGTATCGCTGGGAATTCACCGAAAACGGTCGCGATTTTGAACTGGCGGTCGATCCAGTCATGACCACCAACGACATGGGTATGATGATCCGCATGGCCTGTGCCGGAGCCGGCATCACCTTCGGCATGGTGGAGACCTTCGAACGCTATTTCTCACGTGGTGAGCTGGTGCCGCTTCTGGAGGACTATTGCCCGCCCTTTGCCGGTTTCTATCTCTATTTTCCAAGGCGCCACCGTCAGCCGCTGAAGGTGCGGGCGCTGGTCGACCATATTCGTCATTTCGCAAAGCAGGCAGTTTAGGCCAGCGCGCCGGCCAGATCTTTCGATCGCTCATGCGGATCACAGATTGAGTCACAATCTTCGCACAAGCCTTTGCTTGGAAAGAGAAAAAGAAAGTTTGTCGTGGCGCGCTCTGAGGGAAGAGGAGGCTGCCGATGCTAGCCGCGCTTTCCTAGTGCTTCCAAACGGTCTAGGTCGGGATATCTCAACCCGGAGAACCACTTGGCCGTCGCTACACTGATCCTGCTGCTTCTGGTGCTGGTCGCTGCGTCCGGCGTCCTTGTCCGCTTCTTGCCCCTGCCTTTGCCGATCATCCAGATCGGGCTCGGTATCCTGCTGGCATGGCCGATAGACGGCCTGCGGGTCGAGCTTGAGCCGGAATTGTTTCTCCTGGTTTTCGTACCGCCCCTTTTGTTCATCGACGGCATCATGCTGCCGAAACGCGAGTTCGCCGAACTTGCCCCGCGCATTTTTGGCCTAGCCTTCGGGCTCGTCTTTTTCACGGTCGTTGTCTTCGGCTATGCGCTGAACTGGCTGCTGCCGCAGGTGCCTCTGCCGGTCGCCTTCGCGCTTGCCGCGGTGCTGTCGCCCACCGACGCCGTCGCAGTGTCTTCCATCGTCGGGCGCGATCTGGTCCCGGCGCGCGTTCGGCATATCCTGGAAGGTGAATCGCTGCTCAACGATGCGTCCGGCCTTGTGGTCCTGCGGTTTGCGGTAGCGGCCGCGCTTACCGGCCAGTTTTCTCTTGGCGAGACCGCGCTGACTTTCGTGCTGGTCGCGGCGGGAGGTGCGCTGGCTGGTTTTGCGACGCTGTGGGCGACGGCCAAGGTGTTGCGTATCGTTGCCAAGATCGGCGATGTGCGGCCCGAGGTGGAAGTGGTCATTTTGATCCTGTTGCCCTTCGCAGCCTATCTGCTGGCCGAAAAATTCCATCTTTCCGGTATTCTGGCGGCGGTGACGGCCGGCCTGTTTATCGCCCGTGCGGGCCTATTCGGCTCCCTCTCGTTTCCGGCGCGCATGCAGAACATGGCGTTGATCGAGATGCTGTCCTTTACCTTCAATGGCGTCATCTTCCTGCTGCTGGGCCTGCAATTGCCAACCATCATCCGTAACGTTCCGCCGGAACTGTCGCTCTATGGCACTTTCTGGGAGCCGGTTCTGGCGGTGCTGATGCTGACGCTCATCCTGCTTGCCATTCGTTTCGCCTGGATCGTCTTCGGATCGACGGTGCGTGGCCTTGTCGAGCGCTGGCGCGGACGAGAGACGTTCAGGCTTACCACTCGGCTAAAGCTGGTCATGACGCTGGCAGGCGTACGAGGCGCGATCACGCTCGCCGGTATCCTGTCGCTTCCGCTAGCCATTTCCGAAAATGGCCCGCCTTTTCCGGCGCGCGACCTCGTCGTTTTCATCGCGGCCGGCGTCATCATCTGTTCGCTGGTCCTTGCCAGCGTGATGCTGCCGATCGTAGCACGCGGCATTTCGCTGGATGAGGAGGAAGAGAGCGCCATCGAGGAGCGGATGGCGCGGCAGGTCGCAGCCGAGGCGGCGATCGCCCGTATCGAACAGATGGTGGATGAGGCGCGTACCACGCCAGCGCTCTACGAGGCGCGTTTGGCGGCGGCCCAGCAGCTCATCCCAGCTTATCGGCAACGCATTGCTGCCGGCGAGGAAGAAGATACGACCGTGAAGGACATCCAGCCCGCCCTACAGTCGATGCTGGACGCTGCTTTCGCCGCCGAGCAGGCCGCCCTGCGCGGTCTCCTGCGCGAGCGTAAGATCGACGAGACCACCATGCGCGCGGTGATCGGCGAAGTGATGCTCAATCAGGCGCTGAACGGTCGCCAGCAGGCGAACAAGCGGACCAATTCGAAAAAGACGTCTGCAGAAAAGGCGGGCGCCAGGAAATAATGGCGTCCGCCCGGGTTTGCTTCAGTTCTGCTCTTCGGAGACGGTTGCAAAGAAATTTTCCGGGCCGTCCACTTCGATAAGCTTCCGATTTTCGATCTGCCAGAAGCGGTTGCCGACCGTGCGCACGAAGCTCCGGTCGTGCGAGACGAGCAGGCAGCTCGCCTCATGCGCCATCAGTTCGGTCTCCAGCGCCTCCTGGCCCTCGATGTCGAGGTGGTTGGTGGGCTCGTCGAGCAGATAGAAGTTGGGATTGGTGAGCCGCAGCACCAGCATTGCTATCCTGGACTTCTGCCCGCCGGACAGTCGGCCGATTGGTCGCTCCTGCATATCGATGCCGATGCCGGCACCCGCCAGCAAGGATCGGAGCCGCTGATCACCGAATTCGAAGCGGCGACCAATCGCAGCCATGGGTGTGTCGGTATTGCCGAGATCCGCCAGCGCCTGGTCGACATGGCCCAGCGCCAGCGATGGCGTGGCACGAATGCCGGATTGGCCTCCATCACCTCCGAGAATCGCATCACGCAGCAGGCCGACCAATCGCGATTTGCCGGAGCCATTACGCCCAAGCAGCACGATGCGGTCGCCCTGGCAGATCCAGCGCTTTCCGGTCTTGAACAGCAGTGTTCCGTCGGGCGTTCGCACTTCGGCATCGTCCATCGTCACCAGTTGCTTGGCATGGGTGCCCCGATTGGCAAGGCGGATTGCGCCGGCGGAGCGCTCCTGATGAGCCGGGCGCGCGGCATCCTCCAGCCGTTCGGCTCGGTCCTTCAACTGCTTGGTCTTGATGACCAGGAGGTCGCTGCCGGAATTGATGCCGATGTTGTTCAGCTTGGCAGCCTGCCGGCGCAGTTGCTGCGCGGCTTTGATGTCGCGCTGGAATTGCCGTTCCTGAGAAGCATCGACCTCGTCAAGCGCCAGCCGCGCCCTTGAATAGGGCAGGGCAAAGACTGGACTCTGATCTGCGCGCAGGAACAGCGTGCGGTTGGTGACGGCATCGAGAAAGGCGCGATCGTGGCTGGCCACGATCAGCGGGACACTTTGCGGCATGCCGTTCAGCCAGTCTTCCAGCCAGCGGATACGGGCAAGGTCGAGATGATTGGTCGGCTCGTCGAGCAGCAAAGCGTCGGGATCATTGACCCAGACACGCGCCAATAAAGCGAGCCGCTGCCAACCGCCGCTCAGTGCGCCGAGCGGACGTCTGCGCAGTTCGTCCGGCACCTCGAAGGTCTCCAGCACCACATCGGCACGCCAGCTCTCGCTTTCCGCCTGTTCCGACGGCAGCGCCTGTCGCACGGCTTCATGGAAGGGCAGGGTGAGCAGCGCCGGCGCTATGTCCTGTTCGACGTGGCCGATCGTGAGGCCGCGCGCCTTGGTGACGTCGCCATCTGTCGCCTCAAATGTGCCGGCGATGGTCCGCAGCAGCGTCGACTTGCCCCTGCCGTTTGCAGCGACGATGCCGATGCGGTCACCCGCTTCCACGGAGAGATCGAGATTGGAAAACAGGCGTGCGCCAAGCGTGACGCCGAGTGTCTTGAGATTGATCAGTGCCATTATTTGTTCTCTGGTCAGTGGCGAGCCGCGCCGGCGGCCGGGCATGTCCGATGCCTGGCGGTTTGTGCCGGATACGCGTTGGCTCGTCGTTGTGACGATAGCGGACAGGCCGGCATTTGACCGGTGTCGCGCCACCCTTGGGGCAGACCAGATAAAGATGCTTGAATGCGATCGTCTCGTGGTCAGCCCTGCAAACGCATTTGCAGGGCCTGAATCGGGCCACGCTGACGGTGTTGATCATGTCTGAACACGCAGCCCTCCTTTCTTCTCGACGGTTGCAAGGCTTAGATAAACGCGGCTGCGTGTCGACGCAAGCCGGCCGTGGGATCGATCGCACTGACGGCGATCTCATATCCCATATCGACTGTTGAGCCGCTGGTTCTGCCGGATTTGGCGATTCCAAAAACGGCGCGATCCGGCCAAAGGATTTCGCAGCGCAAACGTGGCAGTGCCGGGACAACTGTGTTAATGGCGCCGTGATTTTTCCCGACAGTGAGGATTCCTCCCCATGGCAACAGCAGCGGCCGTTTCGAACTCCCTAGAATCATTCTTTGGAACACCGCTCGCGGAGGCCGATCCGGAAATTTTCGGCTCGATCCGTAACGAGCTTGGTCGCCAGCGTCATGAGATCGAGCTGATTGCGTCGGAGAACATCGTCTCGCGCGCCGTGTTGGAAGCCCAGGGCTCGATCATGACCAACAAATATGCCGAGGGCTATCCAGGCAAGCGGTATTACGGTGGCTGCCAGTTCGTCGACGTGGCGGAAGAACTGGCCATAGAGCGCGCCAAGAAGCTCTTCGACTGCAAGTTCGCAAACGTCCAGCCGAACTCCGGCAGCCAGATGAACCAGGCAGTGTTCCTGGCACTGCTGCAGCCGGGTGATACCTTCATGGGGCTCGACCTCAATTCCGGCGGGCATCTTACCCACGGCTCTCCCGTCAACATGAGCGGCAAGTGGTTCAAGGTCGTATCCTACGGCGTGCGCAAGGACGACCATTTGCTCGACATGGACGAGATCGAGAAGCTCGCCCAGCAGCACAAGCCGAAGCTGATCCTTGCTGGCGGCACGGCTTATTCACGCGTCTGGGACTGGAAGCGTTTCAGAGAGATCGCCGATTCCATCGGCGCCTATCTTATGGTCGACATGGCGCATATCGCCGGCCTCGTCGCTGGCGGCGAGCATCCAAGCCCGCTGCCACACGCTCACGTCGTGACCACCACCACGCACAAGTCGCTACGTGGTCCACGCGGCGGCATGGTGCTGACCAATGACGAGGACATCGCCAAGAAGATCAATTCGGCGGTTTTCCCCGGCCTGCAGGGTGGTCCGTTGATGCATGTCATCGCAGCCAAGGCCGTTGCATTTGGCGAAGCGCTTAAGCCGGAGTTCAAGCTCTATGCACAGAATGTCGTCGCCAACGCCAAGGCGCTGGCTGAGAGCCTGAAGGAAACGGGGCTGGATATCGTCTCGGGCGGCACCGACAACCATCTGATGCTGGTTGATCTGCGGCCTAAGAACGCGACCGGCAAGCGCGCCGAAGCGGCACTTGGCCGTGCCAACATCACCTGTAACAAGAACGGCATCCCGTTCGATCCAGAGAAGCCCTTCGTGACCTCCGGCGTGCGTCTCGGTACGCCAGCCGGTACCACGCGTGGCTTCGGCCAGGCTGAATTCCGCGAGATCGGCAAGCTGATTGCCGAGGTGCTGGACGGCCTGAAAGTCGCCAATTCCGACGAAGGCAACGCCGCAGTCGAAGCCGCGGTCAAGGGCAAGGTGGTCGCGCTGACCGAGCGTTTCCCGCTCTATCCGTATCTCGGCTGAACGCTGACATGAAAACGCCCGCCGGCGCCCTCCCAGAGGGGCTGGCGGGCTTTGCTGTTTCCGGGGCAAATCTGACTAAGGCCTGAGAGATCGCAAATTCGACAAAGACCGGAAATACCGATCCGGCCTTTCATTTTGCACATTCATCGCGACAATGGCGCGCAATTCGTTCGGAGGATTCGGTATGCGTCCTAACAGGCTGTCTCTCATTCTGTTTTCCGCCTTTGCGGCGCTGTCGCTCGCTTTCGCGCCCGGCAGCGCGCTGGCGCAGGAGAATGCACAACAGCCGCCCGCCAAGAGCGAACCAGGTCTTTCGGACGTACTGACCGATCTTCTGCACGGCGTGGAAGGGGATAATCCGACAGCAGGTCCCGACAAGCGCGTGCCCTTCGGCCGCGAGGAAGTCCAACTTTCCTTCGCGCCGCTGGTCAAGCAGACGGCGCCTGCCGTGGTCAATGTCTACGCCTCGCAAACCGCGAGGGTACGCTCGCCTTTCGATGGCGATCCCTTCTTCGAGGAGTTCTTCGGCCGCTCCGTGCCGCGGGCGCAATCTTCGTTGGGCTCCGGCGTTTTGGTCGACCCCAGTGGCATCGTCGTTACCAATTTCCACGTCATCAAGAATGCCGACGAAGTCAAGGTCGCTACGTCGGATGGGCGCGAATTCACCTCCAAGGTGATGCTGAAAGACGAGACGCTCGATCTTGCGGTGCTGAAGATTTCCGCCGACAAGCCGTTTCCGGTCATTCCGATCGGCGATTCCGACGCGCTTGACGTGGGTGACCTGGTCCTGGCGATCGGCAATCCATTCGGCGTCGGCCAGACCACGACTTCTGGCATCGTTTCCGCGCTCGCCCGCAGTCATATCGGCATTTCGGATTCCGGCTATTTCATCCAGACCGATGCGGCCATCAATCCCGGCAATTCTGGCGGCGCACTGATCAACATGGGCGGCCAACTGGTTGGCATCAACACCGCCATCTACAGCCGCAGCGGCGGTTCGATCGGCATCGGCTTTGCGATTCCCTCAAATATGGTGCGCGCCTTCGCCGAGGCCGCCAAGGCCGGCAGTGACTTCTTCGAACGGCCCTATGTCGGCGCGGAGTTCGAGGCGGTGACGCCGCAGATCGCGGAATCGCTCGGCATGGAAAAGGTGGGTGGTGCATTGGTCTCTTCGGTCGCCGAAGGCGGGCCGGCTGCAAAAGCGGGCCTGAAACCCGGCGACGTCGTGCAGACGCTGAACGGGGCAGTGATCGAGGGCATCGAAGCGCTCGACTATCGCATGGCTACGCTGACGATCGGTTCGAATGCCACGTTCGGCATTCTCACCAAGGGCCAGCAGCAACAGGTAACGATCGCACTCGAGCGTGCGCCGGAAGGCCTCGCGACAGCACAGATCCTGCTGCGCGGCCGCAGTCCTTTCGCGGGCGCAAGGGTCGCCGATCTGTCGCCGCGTCTCGCCCAGCGGCTCGGCCTGCGCAGTGACGCCAAGGGTGTGGCGCTCGTCGACGTCGCCAGCGCCTCGCCGGCTTCGGATTTCGGCTTCCAGCCCGGCGACATCGTGCGCGAGGTGAATGGCGTCACCATTGATTCCGCCAAGCGCCTGGAGGAGGCTGCCCTGCAAAGCACGCGCTGGTGGCGCTTTACGGTGGAGCGGGGTGGGCAGACGTTGCGACAGGTCCTACGTTATTAGGTCTGACCACTATCTGGGAGCGTGGAAAACACGCCTGACGTTGCCTCATGGCCGATCTGTTCGGAACCGACGAAGTTGAGAAAGCGCCCCCCGGCCGACCGTTGGCCGACCGGTTGCGGCCAAAGACGCTTGCCGAGGTCGTCGGTCAGGAACATCTGACCGGACCGGATGGAGCGCTCTCGCGCATGATCGCATCGGGCTCTTTGGGCTCAATGATCTTCTGGGGACCACCCGGCACCGGCAAGACGACGGTGGCGAGGCTGCTGGCTGGCGAAACCAGCCTGGCCTTCGAACAGATTTCGGCGATCTTCTCCGGCGTGGCGGATTTGAAGAAAGTGTTCGAGACCGCGCGCTTGCGTCGGACCAATGGGCGCCAGACCCTGCTCTTCGTCGACGAGATTCATCGTTTCAACCGCGCTCAGCAGGATAGTTTCCTGCCGGTCATGGAGGACGGTACCGTCGTGCTGGTTGGCGCAACCACGGAAAATCCGTCCTTCGAACTGAATGCGGCTCTGCTGTCGCGCGCGCGTGTGCTGGTGTTCCAGTCGCTCGGTGAGGATAGCATCAGCAAGCTCCTGGCTCGGGCAGAGGAGACGGAAGGCAAGCCGCTGCCGCTTGACGAGGAGGCGAGAGAAGCGCTCGTGCGTATGGCCGATGGCGACGGCCGCGCATCGCTGACCCTCGCTGAGGAAGTCTGGCGCGCGGCCAAGCCCGGCGAGGTCTTCGATGCTGCAGGTCTGCAAGGCGTGGTGCAGCGGCGTGCGCCGATCTACGACAAGGGCCAGGACGGCCACTACAATCTTATCTCGGCGCTGCACAAATCCGTGCGGGGTTCCGATCCGGATGCTGCGCTCTACTACCTCTCGCGCATGTTCGATGCCGGCGAGGACCCGCTTTATCTCGGCCGGCGGCTGGTTCGTATGGCGGTAGAAGATATCGGCCTCGCCGATCCCCAGGCACTCGTCATCGCCAATGCTGCCAAAGATGCCTATGACTATCTCGGTTCGCCGGAAGGTGAACTGGCGTTTGCGCAAGCCTGCGTCTACCTGGCGACCGCGCCGAAATCCAATGCTGTCTACAATGCCTTCAAGGCGGCGATGCGTGCGGCCAAGGAGAATGGCTCGCTGCTTCCACCGAAGCACATTCTGAATGCGCCGACCAAGCTGATGAAGGAAGAAAGCTACGGCGCCGGCTATCGCTACGATCATGACGAGCCGGATGCCTTTTCGGGCCAGGACTATTTCCCCGAAAAGATGGGGCGGCAGACTTTCTACGATCCGCCAGAGCGCGGTTTCGAACGCGAGATCAAAAAACGGTTGGAATATTGGTCGAAGCTCAGGAAGGAGCGAGGCGGCTAGGGCTGGCTCGAGGAGCGAAGCGGCGAGAAGCATGCCTACCATCGACTTGCCGGATCGATGGTAGGGAACCTGCCTCAGCGTGTCGGACAGCGTAACATGGCACACCGGATCGATCTGACGATGAAGGATCTTCGCGCTGTGGCCGCCTATGCCGCCGAAAGCGCGGCGCGCGTGCTTTCGATTTTCGAGCAATGCCATCCTTCTGATACACGCCCGCGGGACGCGCTTGAGGCTACTCGGGGATTTGTGCAGGGCGGCAAACGAGGCAAGGCGCTGCGCGATGCTGCCTGGGCTGCGCTCAAGGCGGCTCGACAGGCCGAAGATGCGGCTGCGAGCCAGGCTGCACGGGCGGCGATGTGCGCTGCGTCTGCGGCCTATCTGCACCCATTGGCGACAGCGACCCAGCTTCGGCACATCCTCGGCGCAGCCGCACATGCGGCTCGAGCGGTGGAAATCGCGAAAGGCGACGGCGCGAGGGTCGACACCGACCCTTTCCAGCATGCCATCCGCTCCGCGCCTGCAAGTGTGATTGATGTGCTGTGCCGATATCCCTCCGCGCCTGCAGGCGGGGGACGAGTGGGAGAGCTGCTTCGTTGCCTTGACCGCGAACTTCGTGAAATTTCCGCCGAGACTAGTGCGTATCGCGCGGGACGTTGACCAGACGGTAACCTGACTTGCCTTCCCCCGTTGCGGGGCGTCGGCTTCTGTGCCAAAGCTTTGCCGCGCTCAAGACCGCCGACAAAAAGCTGTCGCCCCGCCATGCGTGTTCCCAGCAATCCTCTCGTGCTTATCGGACCCGCTATCCTTGTGGTCTTCGCGGTGAGTTTCGCGGCGATCTGGCTGCGCGACAGGCGGCTGCAATATCTGTTGTTCTTCTGTGCGGCCTGCCTGTTCTTTTGCCTGGGTACCCTGTCGCAAATCCTGGCTGTGCCGGACGGGCATGGCCCGAATGCCATCACTTCGGCCTTGCTCTACACGTTAAGCGTGCTTCTGCTGAATGATGGACTGCTGAGACGTTCCGGCCAGCATTTAAACCGGGCCTCATATCTCGTCATTCTGGCCGCGATTTGTGGCGGCATCGCCTATTTCTTTTATGTCGATCGCCAGCTGATCATCCGTATCTACATCCTCAATTTCGGTTATGGGCTGATCTGCCTGATGACTGCCTGGCGCCTGCGTGGCTTGCGGGGCGGCATGTTTGCCGAAAGGACCCTGTTCTGGACCCTGCTTGCCTTCTCGGTTCACTTCTTTCCCCGCACGGTTCTGACCGTGGGAGTTGCCGCGCCGCCGGCAGCCGTGTTCGGTGCCTCGCCGTTCTGGCTGGCCTTGCAATTCTCGCTGGCTGTGCTTGGCGTCATGCTGGCGCTTGCCATTTTTGCCGTAACTGTCAGCGACATGGTCGCGGATCTGCGGCATGAGCGCTCCGCCGATCCGCTGACCGGCGTGCTGAACCGGCGCGGCTTCGAGGAAAATGCCCAGAAGCTGCTCGATGACGCTCGGGCCTGGCCGATCAGTGTCATCCTGGTCGACATCGACCATTTCAAGAGCATCAACGACACGTTCGGCCACCCGGTCGGCGATGCCGTCCTCAAGGGATTCGGCCATCTGCTCCAGAATGCCATGAGGCAGGTGGATAGCTGCGGGCGCATAGGAGGAGAGGAATTCGCGTTTTTGCTGCCCAACTGCGACGCTGCCGGGGCGGATGTCTTTGCCGGGCGGCTGCGAGAAATCGTGCGCCGAAGCCGTTTCGACGGATTACCTGAAGCGCACCAGCTTACAGCGAGTTTCGGTGTGGCTGCAGCGCGGCGCGACGAAAATCTGAACGCGTTGATCTCGCGCGCCGATATCGCACTCTATCGCGCCAAGCGGCGAGGTCGCGATCGAGTCGAAGTCCAGACCGAGGAGGTTGCCGTTCAGAACTAGGTGACATTAATCGTCACTTCGAGCTGAACGGCCGCGTTCAGAATTCTGGTGACTAGGCGTTTTCAGGAATGCGCGCGATGACCTTGATCTCGAAATCGAAGCCGGCCAGCCAATTCACCCCGACCGCCGTCCAGTTGGGGTAGGGAGCCTGGTCGAAGATCTTCGCTTTGACCGCCATGATGGTTTCGAACTGGTTCTGGGGATCGGTGTGGAAGGTGGTAACGTCGACGATGTCATCGAACGTGCAGTTTGCCGCCTTCAACGTCGCCGCCAGGTTTGCGAAAGCCAGTTCGACCTGACGCTTGAAGTCGGGCTCGGGAGACCCGTCGGGGCGGCTGCCGACCTGCCCGGAGACGAACAAGAGGTCGCCGGAACGGATAGCGGCTGAATAGCCGTGAGCTTCGTAGAGCGCATGCCGATCGGCTGGAAAAACCGGGTCACGTTGTGCCATTTTTTGTCCTCTTCAAGCTTGTCGCGTAGCGCTGACATTGACATACGGCGCGTATGTAAGGTTCGCGGAGGCGGTTTCAATACACATACGTTGCGTATGCGAAGCTGCTGCACTGCAGCCTCGAGGTCCAGGACCTCGAGGCTGCAGTGTGCACTAGAACCTCAGTCCGCAAGCTTGACGGATGGCGATCTGCACAGGCGAGGGTGGCAGGAGCGGATCGAACTCGCCTCGGGGCAGTAGAGCCGGTTGCGCCAGGAAACGTGGTTCCCGACCCCTATGCGGCTGCGCGGCATGCACCAGGAACGGATGGCATAGATAGACCGTACCTGCGGGTCCGGTGGCCAATTCTACCGCGCAGTCTCGGGTCGTCTCGTAGCCGCCGGCGGAAAGCTGACGCAGGGTTGCCCCCGCCTCACCATAGGGGAGCAGTTCACGCGCGATGGTTCGGTGAGAGCCTTTCCGGATCCGTGTTGGAGCATCGTCCGGGTCGATATCCGAAAAGAGAAACAGCATCAGCAAGGCGCGGCCGCTGCTTTTCACATTTGCACGCCATTCCATGAAGTCCGGCGTATGGGTGCCGAAACTCATATCCACATGCCAGCCATCATCGCCGGGAGTTTCCGGAGATGGAAAGCGGATCGGAAAGGTTCCGAGCGCTTTGGGCGCCAGCCAGCGATCTTCGCCGACGAGCTGGTCGTAAGCGCGATGCAGGCTAGGAGTATTGGCGGCCTCCACGAAAATCGAGGAGGCCATGGAGCCGACGCGGATCACCGGCCTTGTCCAGGTTTCGGGTTCCTCCGGCGACAGGCCGATTTGGTCCCACAATGCATCTCGACATTGCCGGGCAAGGTCGACGCTGAAGGCATTCTCTATCCTGACGAAACCGTCGTCGATGAAGTGCTGAACCTGACTGGTCGTCAGGCCGTTGGGTTCGGTTTTGGGCATAACATTCTCCGTTCCGTCACCGTATCGGCGACGTGATCCGATCGGCGCAGAAGCGCCGGGCGACCTGGCCGTTGAGAAACGACCGATGCGATTCAGATCAGCGGGAAGAATGTGGACATGAACATGGTGGCCCGAACCTATGGTTTATTGCCAAGCACTTCAAGGCCTCGGCACGACGGGCATTTAATGGCGCTCACCCAGGTTGGACGACCCACCGCTATCGCCGCCACCACGCCGGCCATACGAGCACTGCAAAAAGATGAGAGGTTTACTCCAATTTTCTGAAATGCCCACCGGTACGGGTTTTCTGCCGTCTTGTGCATGATTGCAATTGCGCCTATGCAGCCGTCACTGGGGTGAATGCGTCGCGTCCGAGGGCGCGGCGAAACTCTTAAAAAAGGGTGGCGCCAGGCGCCAGGCTGATATGACCAAAGATCAACGCAAGACAATCCGCAAAGCCGCCATCGCCGTCGTGCTTCTGGGGCTCGGTTTTTACTTCATCCCCATCATCACTTTGATCTGGCTCGCTTGTGGGTTGATCGACGTGCTGCGCAACAAGAACAAGGACCAGCGGCTGTTCAGCCTCTATTTCACCGGCAACGGCATGTTCACGTGGTTGCTGTCACCCTTCAACCTGCTGATCGACCTGATCAGCTACAAGAATTGGGGTGTGTGGAAGCTGGAGCAGTTTCCGGCCGACTACCAGCGCGAAGTCAACGAGGTGCTAAACGTCTTCAAGGAGCGTCGCAACGAGATCATCGCCGACATCGACGCCAATTTTGGCACCGGCCGGCGCGGCATGTATGTCTATCAATGGTACGGCAAGCACAAGATCGATAACGTGCCGGAGTTCAACAAAGACTTCAAATATGTGAAGACAATCGCCGTTTCAGTGTTTTCGGGACGCGAATCGACCTCCTGGCACTTCGGCCCGCTGCGCCTTTCGCTGCGCGTGCTTTACAATCTGATCCCGGTGAACGCTGAAATCTTCGTGGAATGCCAAGGTGCCAGGAACTACTGGCACGACAGTCCGATGTATATTTTCGACGATACGCTGCTGCATCGGTCGGTCAACGAATATGACGGCCGCCGCTACTGCGTGTTTATGGACGTCATTCGCCCGTCCCCGGTCCCGGGTGTCGTTGCCGGCTTGCTCACCATCGTTTCGATGAGCGTCGAGCGCATCAACTCCATGTTCTACAAGAATTGGAAGATGATCTCGTCCAGCAAGGGCAAGAAGGCTCAAGCCTAGCCGACCGTCGAGCCGGACGGGGTCCGATTAATGTATCATCTTCTCCTCGTGGCAATCGGCGGTGCGATCGGCGCCGCCATTCGCCACCTCTTCAATCTCGGCGCGCTTCGGGTGATCGGCCCCAATTTCCCCTGGGGCACGATGGCGATCAACATCATCGGCTCCTTTATCATGGGGGCTTTCATCGAGATGCTGTCGCGCCGCTATGGCGGTGCCGCGACGGAACTGCGCCTCTTCGTCGCCACCGGCGTGCTCGGCGGGTTCACCACCTTCTCCGCCTTCTCTCTGGATTTCGCTACCCTGTGGGAGCGCGGCGACGTGGTGCCGGCTGCAGGCTACGCGCTGGCGAGCGTCATCGGCGCGATTCTGGCGCTCTTCCTCGGACTGTGGCTCGTAAGAACGCTCGCATAGTGCTATTGGCCCGCTTCGAACAATAAAGGCGGACCATGGCAGGCGTCGAACAGATCACGGTGGAGGCTGGCGAAACGGGCATGCGGCTCGATCGCTGGTTCAAGAGCCACTATCCCGGACTGAGTTTTGTGCAGCTGCAGAAGCTGTTGCGTTCCGGCCAGGTGCGCGTCAACGGTGCGCGCGCCAAGACCGATACCCGTGTTGAGCCGGGGCAGGTCATCCGTGTTCCGCCGCTCGATGTCGACAAAAAAGGCGGCACAGACCAGCTCACCGGCCATTCGATCCGCAACCAGGGCGACGCCGACGTGCTCGCCAAAATGCTGCTGCACGAGGATGACAAGGTCTTCGTCTTCAACAAGCCGGCAGGTCTCGCCGTGCAGGGCGGTTCGGGCGTGACCCGTAACGTCGACGATATGCTTGAAGCTTGGCGCAACAAGAAGGGCGAGAAGCCCCGCCTGGTGCATCGGCTGGACCGCGATACATCTGGCGTGCTGGTCATCGCGCGCACGCGGCTGGCTGCCATGAAACTGTCCGAGGCGTTCCGGGCCCGAGAAACCAAGAAAACCTATTGGGCGCTGGTCAAGGGCGTGCCGCCGAAGCGCGAAGACAAGATCTCGACCTGGCTGATCAAGGAGCCGACCCCGGACGGCGATCGGGTTCGAGTTGCCAAGCATGGCGAGAAGGGTGCTGATCACTCGGTTTCCTACTATCGCGTCGTCGAGCAGGCGGCGCAGTCGCTGTCATGGCTGGAGATGGAACCTTACACCGGCCGCACGCACCAGCTGCGCGTGCATGCAGCCCATATCGGTTGCCCGATCATCGGCGATCCGAAATATTTCGAAGCCGACACCAACTGGGAATTTCCCGGCGGTATTCAGAACCGGCTGCATCTGCATGCGCGCCGGATCGTCATACCGCATCCGGATAAAGGCGTGGTCGACGTTACCGCGCCGATGCCGCCGCATATGCGCCAGAGCTGGAACCTGCTCGGCTTCGACGAGGCGAGCGCGGAGGACGATTGACGCTGGCCGCCTGGCGTCGCTCTTAGGAGCCATTGTTTTTGCAGGTCGTGAACCACCGGTAGGTGCGGCTTGGATCATGCCGCCGTTGAAGCCGTCTTGTAGGGCTTTTCTGAAGCGGGCCGGCGGGGGAACCTCATGAGCACAGCAAGTGACAGCTTTGATCGGCGCGATGCGATTGACGCAGCGGCGGTCGCTTTCATGTTGGTGCTGACTTTTTCGTGGGGGCTGAACGGTGTCGCCGCCAAGCTTACGAATGCCGGCTACAATCCGATCTTCCTGAACGTTGCTCGTTCGGCCATCGCTTGCGTTCTCGTGTTCCTGTGGTGCCGGTTCCGCGGCATCCGTCTGTTCGAGCGGGACGGCACCCTTTTCGGCGGCATCCTGGCAGGCCTGCTGTTTGGAATCGAATTCAGCCTGGTGTTCGTGGCGCTGGAATACACGACCGTGGCGCGCAACTCGCTGCTGGTCAACACGATGCCTTTCTGGGTGCTTATCGGGGCGCACTTCTGGCTCGGCGAACGCATGACCTTGCAGAAGCTGCTGGGGCTGGTGCTGGCCTTCTGCGGGGTGATCGTGATCTTTTCCGATCGGCTGGGCAGCAACGGGCAGTCCACCCTGTTCGGGGATCTGCTCAGTCTTGCCGCCGGCCTGTTCTGGGCGCTCACGACGCTGACCATCAAACGTTCCAAGCTGCAGAGCGCGAGCGCTGAAAAGGTGCTGCTCTATCAACTCGTCGTCTCAGCGATTATGGCGATACCGCTGGTTCCGCTGGCCGGGCCGGCGCTGCGCGACGTGACGCCGCTGGCGACCGGTGCATTGCTGTTTCAGGCTGTTTATATCGTCACGATCACCTATATCGTCTGGTTCTGGCTGATGCGGCGTTATCCGGCGGCAGGGCTGTCGAGTTTTGCCTTCCTGTCGCCCGCATTCAGCGTGATATGCGGCTGGCTGATCCTGGGCGAGCCGTTGACCTGGAAAATCTTCGTGGCGCTGGGGCTGATCGCCCTGGGCTTGAGCGTCGTCAATCGTCCGAGGCGGCCAAAAACGGCATAGTGGGTATACTGGCAATGCGCGATATTCTGAGCGATCTCGAGGCGGGCAAGCAGCTTTCCGATCCCGATCCGACGCGGCGCGCTCAGATCCAGATGCGTACCCCATTGCCGAAGCGGTTTTACAAGGATGCTTCCATAGCACCGTCCGACAATGGTTTTGCGGTCCATCTCGATGGCAAACCGGTGCGCACGCCGGGCAAGGCGTTGCTTGCGCTACCCTCCGAAAAGGCCGCTGCTTTGGTGGCTTCCGAGTTCGAAGCACAAGAAGAGGTGATCGATCCGGTGACGATGCCGGTGCTGCGCCTTGCCAATACCGCTATCGACGGCGTGGCAGCGGACACGCAGGCGGTGCTCGAAGACATCCTGCGTTTTGCCTCGTCCGACCTGCTTTGCTATCGGGCTGACGGTCCGCAGGGGCTGGTGGATCGCCAGAACACGCATTGGGACCCGGTGATCGATTGGGCGCGAGCTTCGCTCGGTGCGCGCTTCGAACTTGCCGAAGGGGTCATCCACGTCGAGCAGCCACGCGAGAGCATCGCGGTGCTCGGGGCCCATCTTGCCCGCCGCAATGACCCATTCCGGCTAGCGGCCCTTCATGTCATGACCTCGATCACGGGGTCGGCGCTGCTGGCACTGGCGGTAGAGCAGGGCGACTTGGCCGCCGAGGCGGCGTGGACGGCTGCCCATGTCGACGAGGATTGGCAGATCGATCATTGGGGCCAGGATTCGGAAGCAGTGGCACGCCGTGCCTTTCGCAAGCGCGATATGCTGGCTGCGGTCGCGCTGCTTGAGGCGCTGGACAATCCCGCTTAGCGGCTCTTTCATATTAGACCAAAGTCATAATCCCAATTGCTCGGTCCCCTTGGCGGGGGCTTTCTGCCAGATTCCTTGATGATGGCTGGCCCGAGTCTCTATCCGGAGGAGGATATAGACGGCCGGCATCGAGGGCACTTGGGAGGAGATCCATGGCAATGGCACAGACCGCCGGCAGAACAGGCCGCGGCATGACGCGAGAGGAGAAGAAGGTCATCTTCGCCTCGTCGCTGGGTACCGTCTTCGAATGGTACGATTTCTATCTTTACGGCGCGCTGGCTGCTTTCATCGGCGCGACCTTCTTCGCGTCCTATCCGGAAGCGACACGCAACATCTTCGCGCTGCTGGCCTTCGCCGCTGGCTTCCTGGTGCGCCCGTTCGGCGCGCTGGTGTTCGGCCGCATCGGCGATCTGGTCGGCCGCAAATACACCTTCCTCGTCACCATCATGATCATGGGCCTGTCGACCTTTCTGGTCGGCCTGCTGCCTGGGTCAGCCTCCTGGGGTATTGCGGCGCCCGCCATCCTGATCATCCTGCGCATGCTGCAGGGCCTGGCGCTGGGTGGTGAATATGGCGGCGCGGCTACCTATGTCGCCGAACATGCGCCGGACGATCGCCGTGGCTATTACACGTCGTGGATCCAGACCACGGCGACGCTCGGCCTATTCCTGTCGCTGATCGTCATCCTGGTCATCCAGGGTTCGATGAGCAAAGAGGCTTTTGCCGCCTGGGGCTGGCGGCTTCCGTTCCTGCTTTCGGTCGTGCTGCTTGGCATCTCCGTCTGGATTCGCCTGACGCTGAGTGAATCGCCGACCTTCCAGCGCATGAAGGAAGAGGGCAAGGGTTCCAAGGCACCACTCACCGAGGCCTTCGGCCAGTGGAAGAACGCCAAGATCGCGCTTCTCGCGCTGTTCGGCCTCACCGCCGGCCAGGCTGTCGTGTGGTACTCCGGTCAGTTTTATGCGCTGTTCTTCCTGCAGAACGTGCTCAAGGTCGATGCCTATTCGGTCAACATCATGATCGCGGTGGCGCTGGCGCTGGGAACCATTTTCTTCGTGGTGTTCGGCTGGCTGTCCGACAAGGTCGGCCGCAAGCCGATCATCATGGCTGGCCTGGCACTCGCCATCGTCACCTACTTCCCGCTGTTCAAAGCGCTGACCTGGGCCGCCAATCCGGCGCTGGCCACCGCGCAGCAGGCTACAAGGGCAACGGTGACTGCTGCGCCCGGCGATTGTAAGTTCCAGTTCAACCCCGTCGGCACCGCGAAGTTCACGACATCCTGCGATATCGCGACTTCGTTCCTGACCAAGAACTCGGTTCCATATGACGTCGTGACGACAGCAGCGCCCGGAACGGCTGCAACGGTCAAGATCGGCAACGAGACGATCGAATCCTACGACGCCGTCGCTGCTGGAGATCAGGCCAAGGCCAAGGACGCGGTCTTCGCCAAGGGGGTCAACATCGCGCTGCAGGACGGCGGCTATCCGTTGGTTCGCGCTGCCGCCAAGGTGGCCGACCAGAAGCTCGATGCCTTCGTGACAGCCAATCCGGAACTGAAGCTCGATGCCGCAGCTATCCGTGGCGGCGAAAAGACCACTGTCCCGGTTGCCCAGGCGGTCAAGGACAAGATCATCACACAGGAAGAAGCAGGCAGCGCCACGGACGTCACTGTCTACAGCATCCCTGCCGCCGGCGCCTTCTCCATGGTGGCAGATCCGGCACAGGTGAACTGGCCGATGGTCATCGGCATCCTGTTCATCCTCGTCCTCTATGTGACGATGGTGTATGGGCCGATCGCGGCGATCCTGGTCGAGATGTTCCCGACCCGCATCCGCTACACCGGCATGTCGCTGCCATACCATATCGGCAACGGCTGGTTCGGCGGTCTGCTGCCGGCGACTGTGTTCGCACTGAGTGCGGCCAAGGGCGATATCTACTATGGCCTCTGGTATCCGATCGTGTTCGCTGCGATGTCGCTTGTCATCGGCATGCTCTTCGTCAAGGACACGCTGGGTACGGACCTGAACGCCAAGGATTGAGCTTTCGGTCAAAACAATCGCATTAGTCAAAAGGCCCGGCGCGAAATCGCGTCGGGCCTTTCACTTTGGTTCGTCACGCGGGGCTAGCTCAGGCCTCCGTCAGCACCGGTTTCTCGGCCAGGAGATCGCGCACGATCGGGATCACTTTGGTGCCGTAGAGTTCTATCGAGCGCATCATCTTTTCATGCGGCAGCGGCCCGGATGAGTATTTCATCTGGAAACGCTGGGCGCCCAGTGCTTTCACCGTTGCCGCGATCTTTTTTGCCACGGTCTCTGGCGACCCGACATAAAGCGATCCGCGCTCCACTTCCGAGACGAAGTCGGCGCGTGTTGCCGGCGGCCAGCCGCGTTCGCCGCCGATGCGGTCGCGCATCACCTTGTAGTGCGGCCACAGTTCCTCGCGCGCCTGCTCGTCGGTGGCGGCGACATAGCCCGGCGAATGCACGCCAACCGGCTGTTTCGTTGCGCCAAGCTGATCGAGTGCCTGATGGTAGAGGTCGACATAAGGGCGGAACCGCTTCGGATCGCCGCCGATGATGGCGAGCATCAGAGGCAGGTTGTAGCGCGCGGCGCGGACCACGGACTCAGGGCTGCCGCCAACCCCGATCCAGGTCTTCAAGGTACCGTTCTCGATCGGCGGATAAACCGATTGATCCTCGAGCGGCGGCCGGATCGAACCCTGCCAGGTGACCGGCTCACCCTTGCGGACGGCCGCGAAGAGATCGAGCTTTTCGGTGAACAGCGTCTCGTAGTCATTGAGCCGGAAACCGAACAGCGGGAATGATTCCGTGAAGGAACCGCGACCGAGGATCACTTCCGCGCGCCCATTCGACAGCGCATCGACCGTGGAAAAGCGCTGGAAGACCCGGATCGGATCGTCCGAGCTCAGCACGGTGACGGCAGAGCCAAGCTTGATACGATTGGTGCGCGTAGCAATGCCGGCGAGTACGGTGTCGGGAGCCGAGATGGCGAAGTCATCGCGATGATGCTCGCCTACGCCGATGAAGTCGATGCCGATTTGATCTGCGAGGACGGCTTCCTCGACAAGGTTGCGGATCACCTGAGCCTGCGGCAGCAGCTTGCCGTCGCTGCCAAGCGTGACGTCGCCAAACGTATCCAGTCCGAATTCGACTTTGTCGGTCATGTCATCCCCATATCGGGCCGTGGCAAGCGTCATGGAGGATGAGTTGCCGTGGCCTCGTCTGGCCACCGGTTGCATGGTGGCGGATTGTTCAATTCGATGAGTGAGATAGGCGAAGGGACGAGGATTGCCCATTCATTCGATGAGTACGCACCGTTCACGTTCGGTTGACGGCCAGCGCAGCGACGCTTGCTGCAAACTCCGCCCGTACCCATTCGGCGAAAATACGGGCAGGCTCGCTGAGCTTTGAAAGGCTTCGCGCGACGAGAAAATAACCTCCAGAATTGAGTTCCGTGGCAAAAGGCCTGATCAGCGTACCGGCTGCGAGCTCGTCCTGCATGAAAAGCAGATCGACCAAAGCCACGCCGTGTCCGAGCAGGGCGGCCTGTTTGGACAGCGCCATATCGGCATACATCGGTCCTGGTGCCCGCACCTCGGTTTCTTCTTCGCCAGCCAACCGAAACCAGTTCTTCCAGTGTTCGCGGCTTTCCTCGTGCAAAAGGGTGAAGCGGCGCAGGTCGCCGGGTTTTTCAATCGCAAGGCCGCCAGCGAGCAGGGCCGGTGCCATGACGGGCGTTTCGAGCGCATGGGCGAGGCGCTCAGCCTCGGTGTTAGGCCAACTCGTGTTGCGGAAGGAGAACCGCAAGGCGAGTTCGGCCTGGTCGGCGCGAAACTCGATCAGCCGCGGGTCAACATCGAGTACGACATCGATGTCTGGGTTCATGCGCCGGAAACGGTCCAGGCGCGGGATAAGCCAGCAGGCGGCAATCGAAGCATCGGAGCTGACCCGCGCGGTGCGGGTCTGACCGCGATTGGCAATGTCGGTGAGCATTCTTTCGATGCCGTCGAAACTCGCCGTCAACTGGGTGAGCAGCGCCTTTCCCGGCTCGGTCAAAACGACCTTGCGGTGCAGGCGCTCGAATAGCGGGGTACAGAGCGCCGTTTCCAGTTCCCGGATCTGGCGGCTGACGGCTGCCTGCGAGACGTGCAGTTCCTCGGCTGCCCGGCTGAAACTTGCGTTCCGCCCGGCGGCTTCGAAGGAGCGCAGGGCAGTGAGCGGCAAGCGGCTGCGCTTCATTCACATAACCCCAGGTTATCCGAATGCGAAAATATACTCGTTTGAACGCTGGCGCCAGAAGGCGTTGAATCCGGTCGTGATGGAGAGGCGCGAAACCGGAGTGAATGTGATGTCCGAGATCATCCAGGCGCTTCTCGATGCGCTGACGATTGCCACTTTCCAGTCCTTGAGAAAAACGCCAGGGCGGGAGCAGTACCTTCGCTCACGATCCGAACTGCGTAGCAGGAAGTAGCAGCCTGCGGACCGGAGGGAGGCTGAACGTCAGTCGTTCGAAGACTTATCGCCAAGCCAATAGTGGGGGCCGGGACCGAGGGCCCCGGCCTTGTCGTGTGGGTTGACCAGCCGGCAAAATTCGAGCGACAGGCAGCCGCAGCTGATGCATTGAGCAAGGCCGGTTTTCAGGCGCTCAAGCTCTGCGATGCGCTCGTCGATGCGTGCGGACCAGGGACCAGAGAGCAGTGACCAATCTGCGCCCTTTGGGACATGATCGGTCGGGAGCTTCTCGAGCTCCGCGCCGATTTCAGCAAGCGACATGCCGAGGCGCTGGGCAAAGACGATGAAGGCCAGCCGCCGTAAGGTGGCACGGGTGAAGCGCCTGTGGCCCGAGCCTCGACGTTCGGATTGAATGAGGCCACGTTCCTCATAATAGCGAAGGGCCGAAGCAGCGACGCCACTACGGCGTGAAAGCTGGTTGATGGTGAGCGTCGTTTCCATCTCGATTTTTTCGCATGAATTGCTCTTGACTTCAAGTTTACTTGAACTTGTAGGACGCAGATCGCGCCAGAGGCTTGCTGGTTTCGATAGCTTGGCCGAGAGGAAGAAAGAGCGATGCATACGCAGATTTTAAACACGCCCGATATCCGCAAATTCACTGCGAGCTCGGCGCGGGACTGGATGGAGTGGTCCGGCGCGAGGCTCGTTGACGTGCTTAATGAGGACGCAGTGCCGACAGCCAAGCTCGGCGCCGTTGGCTTCCTGAGGGCGCCGCAAGGCGCGACGAGCGATTTCATCTTTGCGTACGATGAGGTGCTGGTTGTGACCAAGGGCCGATGCACGATTGCGAGCCGTGACGCGTGGGAGACAGCGGGACCGGGCGATGTGTTCTACCTGCCTGCCGGTACGCCTGGATCGTTCAACGCCATCGAGGACGTGGAACTGGTCTACGTCGCATCCTCGCTCTATGGCGCGGTCAACCGCGCTGTCCGAGCGGTGCTGCTCGATGCGGCGGAATGAGCCGGCCATGTCGCAACGCATCATGCAACTGTCCAGCTTCGACATCCGTCCAGGTAAGCTCGAACAGTTCAAGCAAGCTATCCGAGAGGCCGTAGCTTTTGCGGAGTCTCACGGTCCGCAGATCGTTGTCGAGATCTTCATCGATGAGGAGTCCATGCGGGCCAACAGTCTCCAAATCATGCCGAACTCGGAAGCCGTGCTTGCGCATTGGAAAATGGCGGATCCTTATATCCGTGATGTGATGGAAAGCTGCATCATGCGTCGGCTCGACGTCTTTGGCGAGCCGAACGAGGAGGTGATGCTGGGACTGCTTTCGCTTATCGAACAGGGCATACCGGTTACCGTCACTCCGGCCTTTGTCGGGTTCCGGCGGGGCCATCATTAGCGGATATCGTTGCGAAAATCGTTGAAGCGCGCCATCTACAGCGAATGATGGCGCGGACACCACATTGGCGATGACTGGTGAGACTGGCAGGCATGGCCCTGACTGCGGGCATCAACACACGGACAAGGCAGATGCTGTCTCTCTGGGACGCAACTGGCAGGGCCCCTGGCGCAAGACGCCAGGAAGATTGGCCGGCACTGCTTTTGTGAGGGCTTACCAACTCACGCTTTCCGGATTTGTCGGCAACACCTGCCGACATCTGCCGACCTGCTCGGAATATGCTTATGAGGCGATCGCCAGGCACGGTCTGTGGGCTGGCGGCTGGATGGGTCTGTTTCGTGTCATGCGCTGCGGGCCAGGCGGCACACACGGCATCGACAACGTGCCGATGGTGCTTGATGCGCGCTTTGCCTGGTACACGCCGTGGCGCTACTGGTCGGTAGGCCGCAAGGGTGGCGAAACGCCAAATCGTTAAAAAACCACCTACTTTTCGTTAATGAATTCCCTCCAATAGTGACTGCGGATATCGCGTGGCGAGCACGCCCTGGCACGCGGTTCCACCAGCATTCAGTCGAAAATATCCCCTCAGGTCGTTCCTGTACCTTACGGAGCAATTATGCCGGTCGTCGACAAATGGCTCGGGCGCAAGGTTGTTGCCGCCTCACTAACCCTCGGCGCGGCTTTGCTGAGTGCCAATGCGGCGATGGCCGATATGTCGTGGGCGGTGCTCGACACACAGACAGGCAACATCCTCGGCCATGAAAATGCCGGCAGGCGACACGCTCCGGCCTCGCTTGCCAAGCTAATGACGCTCTATCTGACTTTCGAGGCGATCCAGAAGGGAAAGCTCGCCTGGGATGACCAGATCGTTTTCTCCAAAAACGCGTCGGCCAAAATCCCAATGAAACTCTGGATCAAGCCTGGCGATTCCATCAGTGTGCGCGATGCCGTCAACGGCATGATCGTTATCTCGGCCAATGACGCGGCGGCTGCTATCGGCGAACATCTGTCGGGATCGGAGACTGCGTTCGCGCGGTTGATGACAAAGCGCGGTCGACAGCTGGGACTTCGCAACACGATCTTTGCCAATCCCTCGGGACTGACCGACCGGACCAGCCAACTGACGACGGCTCGCGATATGGCGGTTCTTGGAATGGCGCTGGAGCGGGACTTTCCGAAACTGTTCAGCCTGTTCTCGCAGCCTTCCTTCGTCTTTCGTGGCAAGCGTTTGAAAGGGCACAACAATCTGATGTATCGCTTTGCCGGCGTTGACGGCTTGAAGACCGGATATACTGCGGTCTCCGGCTATAATCTCGTGTCGTCGCTTGAGCAGGGTAAGGGCCACCTGATCGGCGTCGTTCTGGGAGGCAAGACGGCACGCAGCCGCGATGCCAAGATGGAAGCATTGCTGAACCGCTTCGGCACGAAGGGAGCCGTTGCGGCGCCGCCAATGGTGGCCATGAACGCGCCCGTGCCAACACGCAGACCGAAGCCGCCTGTCGCGCCAGCCGCGGCGATAGACGAAACCGTGATCGAGCAAGGCGATGGCGATGCGGAAGTCGCATCGCTCCCCTCGGCCTGGCAGATCCAGATCGGCGCGCTGCCCAGTCAGACAACTGCCAAGACGTTGCTGGGCAAGGCGCAGAAATTCGTTCATTCCATCCAAGGGGGAGCAGCCGGCCAGATCATGCGGACCGAAGCGCACGGTACGACGCTGTATCGTGTTCGTTTCGACGGGTTCGAGGATTCGAAAGCGGCGAGCCAAGCCTGCGCGGTGCTCAAGCGGCAGAATTTCGATTGCATAACGGTCAGAGCCAACTGATCCCTATCCATTGGCTGGTTAGTCTGCGGGTCGGAGAGGATGGTAACGCACCGTCTTCGTCAGGTTTGTCGTCAACGAGGGCGAGGGCCCCAAGCTGACGGACTGTGCTACCGCGTTCCTGAAAAACTGCTCGAGTTGGCAAACAGGCCGGCGACACCTGATTTTTGATCCAGCCGCGACCTTGCTTTGTCAAGGGAGCGCCGTTTCGCTTTACGTCGGCCGCAACTGCCCCTAAAAGACCGCCGCCGGGCGTGATCCGGCACAACACCACCCGCGTTCGTATGCGGGACTGGATAGGAGAAGACCATGGCAAATGTTTCCCTCACATTCCCTGATGGTTCCGTGCGCGACTATGACGCCGCGACGACCGGCGCCGAACTCGCCGAATCCATCTCCAAATCACTCGCCAAGAAGGCTGTGGCCTATGCTGTCGACGGCACTTTGCGTGACCTGTCCGATCCGCTGAAGGGGGCCGGCAAAGTCGAGATCGTCACCCGCGACGACCCACGCGCGCTGGAACTGATCCGTCACGACACGGCCCACGTCCTGGCCGAGGCGGTGCAGGAACTGTGGCCGGGAACGCAGGTCACCATCGGCCCAGTGATCGAAAACGGTTTTTATTACGACTTCGCGCGCAACGAGCCTTTCACGCCGGAAGATTTTCCCGTCATCGAAAAGAAGATGCGGGAGATCATCCAGCGCAATAAGCCTTTCACCAAGGAGGTCTGGGACCGCGATCGCGCGAAGAAAGTGTTCCGCGACAAGGGTGAGGGCTACAAAGTCGAGCTGATCGATGCCATTCCCGAAGACCAGGACCTGAAAATCTATTTCCAGGGCGATTGGTTCGATCTTTGCCGTGGGCCACATATGGCTTCCACCGGCCAGATCGGAACGGCCTTCAAGCTGATGAAGGTCGCGGGTGCCTATTGGCGCGGCGATGCCAACAATCCGATGCTGACGCGCATCTACGGCACCGCCTGGGCCGACCAGGCACAGCTCGACCAGTACCTGCACATGCTGGAAGAGGCCGAGAAGCGCGACCACCGCCGTCTGGGTCGGGAGATGGACCTTTTCCACTTCCAGGAAGAAGGTCCCGGCGTCGTTTTCTGGCACGCCAAGGGTTGGAAGATGTTCCAGAATCTGGTCGCCTATATGCGCCGCCGTCTAGGCGACGACTATCAGGAGGTCAACGCCCCGCAGATCCTCGATAAGTCGCTATGGGAAACGTCTGGACACTGGGGATGGTATCAGGAGAACATGTTCGCGGTGAAATCCGCACATGCCTTCACCCACCCGGAAGACCCGGAAGCTGACCAGCGCATTTTCGCGCTCAAGCCGATGAACTGCCCCGGACACGTGCAGATCTTCAAGCATGGCCTGAAGTCCTACCGTGATCTGCCTATCCGCCTTGCGGAATTCGGCAACGTGCACCGCTACGAGGCATCCGGCGCGTTGCATGGTCTGATGCGCGTGCGCGGCTTCACGCAGGACGACGCGCATGTCTTCTGCACCGAGGATCAGCTGGAATCCGAAATCCTCAAGATCAACGACCTGATGATGTCGGTCTATAAGGATTTCGGCTTCGAGGAAGTAGTGGTGAAACTTGCCACACGGCCCGAAAAGCGCGTCGGCACCGATGCCATGTGGGATCATGCCGAAGAGATCCTCAAGAGTTCGCTTGCCCGAATGGCGCGGGAAGACAACCGGATCAAGACCGGGATCAACGAGGGCGAGGGTACGTTCTACGGTCCCAAGTTCGAGTATACGTTGAAGGACGCCATTGGCCGCGAGTGGCAGTGTGGCACCACGCAGGTGGACTTCAACCTGCCCGAGCGGTTCGGCGCCTTCTACATCGACTCGGATTCCGAGAAGAGACAGCCAGTGATGGTGCATCGCGCCATTGTGGGCTCGCTGGAACGTTTCCTCGGTATCCTTATCGAAAGCCATGCCGGCCATTTCCCGCTGTGGTTCGCACCGCTGCAGGTGGTGGTGGCAACAATCACCTCCGAGGCCGACGATTATGCGCGCAGCGTCGTCGAAAAGCTGAAGGCAGCCGGATTGTCGGTGCAGGCGGATCTGCGCAACGAGAAGATCAACTACAAGGTTCGCGAACACTCGTTGACCAAGGTTCCGGTCATTCTCGTCTGCGGCAAACGCGAGGCAGAAGAGCAGACGGTGAATGTGCGTCGTTTCGGTTCCCGCGACCAGGAATCGCTATCGCTGGTCGAAGCGATCGCCCGTCTGGTCGACGAAGCGACACCGCCGGATCTTAAGCGCAAGCAGGTGGCCTGATTCAGGATCCTAGAAAAGACGGCGGTGGCTCGGTCCTCCGCCGTTTTCTTATCGGCGTCACGTTGGCGTCATCCAAGGCGGTTAACGACAGGGCATGAAGCTGAGATCGCGCGAAAGACCGTTTCCGGAGCTTTCTTACGCTAATGCGGGCCAACCGGCGTTTACACGCTGGTTTATTCGTTCCGTCGAGGGATTGTCGGGGCGCGATCGCTTTGCTGCCCTTTATGATCTGTGGCGCCGCAATATCGTGCCGACCGGCGATCGTGTCTTCGGGCGCATGCTCGACCTTATCGATGTGCGTGTACGCTGCGCCGATCAGTGGCCGCCTGCGGATCTTCCCGATACGCCACTGGTTATCGTTGCCAATCATCCTTTCGGCATCGGTGACGGCATTGCCGTGCTTTCGCTGGCTGAAAAACTTGGTCGACCGTTCAAGGTGATGATTCACAAGGATCTCTTGCGCATCCGTGAGATGGAGGCCTATTCGTTGCCGGTCGACTTTTCCGACACGAAGGAAGCGGTGAAGGCCAACATGGCGATCCGCCACGAGGCTATGCGGCTGCTGAAGGAAGGCGTGACCATCGTCGTCTTCCCGGCTGGCGGCGTCGCCACGGCACCGAAAGGTTTCGGGCGGGCCCAGGATTTGCCGTGGAAAATGTTCCCGGCGCGGTTGGTGCAGGAAGCCAGAGCCTCGGTGATCCCGATGCATTTCGCCGGCCAGAACGGTCGGCTGTTCCATCTGGTCAGCGGCCCGATGAATTTGGCCGAGCGCGAAGGGCGCTTTGCACGTTTTGTCGGCAAGGCCTCGCTGACCCTCAGGATTTCGCTGCTGATCCGCGAATTCGCCAGGCTTGCGGGACGCTCGATCGAGGTAAGGATCGGCAAGGTGCTGACGCCGGAAGATCTTGATCCGTTGCGTGATCGCAAGGTTCTGCTGGCGAGACTCTACCGCGCCGTATTCGATCTGGCGCCCACCGAACCAGCCCATCGGGTGAAATTCCTGCGCCGACGGTTTCGTCGGGCCGCAGCCTGATCAGTCGGCGCCTTCAGCTGGATCGATTGCCGTAGCTTCGGACGCCACGACCTCGACCTCGCCATTCTTGCCGGCTTCGACCGTCAGGTCCTTCTGGTAGATGCGATCACGGTTCTTGGCGATGACCGTGTAGTTGCCTTCAGCCAGCACCATGGGCGCGAAGGCGCCGACGGCTTCCTTGATGGAGTCGCCGGATTCGTTGAGCACCGACCAGGACGTGTCGGCCAGCGCTTCGCCACCGGCGTCGCGCACCAGCTTCAGAGTGATTTCGGCAGCACGGTGCTCGACGGTGGCCTCAGTGAGCTTGCCAGCTTCCACACGGATGTCGGATCGGATAACGGCGTTTACGGAACCATAGGTGGAGACGACGTTATAGACGCCGGCATTCAGTCGTACGACGGAATTCGGCTGCACGTTGGGAATGATGAGCGCTTTTTCGTCATCCTTGCCGGAACGCGCTTCATAGATCGAAAAACGCAGTTTCTCGCGTGGAATGCGAATACCGCCTGCAAGCGTGGCGTCGAGCTTCAGTCCCCCGGCATCGAGAACCATGCTTTCGCGTTTGGCATCCCGCCCGACCGTGATGCGTTTGGTGGCGCCGGCACGCCCGTAGGAGGCATGAACCAGATAACTGCCTGGTTGCAGCTGGAAAGCGGCCGTCCCCCCTTGCGCCGATGCGACCAGTGGCAATTTGCCGTCTGCGCCGGGTTCGGGGAGAAAGACACGCCAGATCAGGCCGCGTGTGATTTCCTCGCCCTTGTCGGTCAGTTGCGCGCTGAGTGTGATCTCGCCTTCGCCGCGCGCAAGCTGCGTAGCTGCGTGCGGTGGCGCATAGGTGGAAATACCGGGCAGTTTGAGGTTGTCGATCGCGTCGGGATCCTTGGCGCCGGCAGGCAACGCCAGAGCCATGCCGAGCGTGGCTCCGAAAACAGTCAGCGAAAGTCGGCGAAGCCCGGCGAACATGCCTTGCGTTGAAGCCCAAGCCGGTGGCAATTTCAAGGCTGAAGAGTCTGGCGGGGAAGCCACGAGGCTCTTTTTCGGTGCAGTTTGCGCCGTTGCCAGAGCAGCCGATGCCCATCGCGCGCTTCAGCCCAACCCAATTCAGGAGAACCGCGCATGACGCAGCCGATCCTCGACTACCTGCTGACCCGAAATTCTGCTCCCATCCCGGAACTGAAGGCGCCGGCGCCCTCGGATGCCGAGATCGCCACCATCATCGCGGCTGCATCGCGTGTGCCGGATCATGGCAAGCTGGAGCCATGGCGTTTCATCCTTTATCGCGGCGAGGCGCGCGTGGAGGTCGGCAAGAAGCTTGTCGCACTTGCAGAGAGCCGCGAGGGGCCGCTCAGCGACGTTCGTCGCGATCAGGAACTCGCCCGCTTCTCGCGTGCACCTCTTGTGATTGGGGTCGTGTCGGTGCCGAAAGCTCACCCGAAGATCCCGGAATGGGAGAAGTTCCTTTCGGGCGGCATGGCCGCAATGAACCTCATGATTGCCGCCAACGCGCTGGGCTACGGCACCAACATGATCAGCAACTGGTATTCCGATGTGCCGGAAGGACGCGCGATCCTGGGGCTTGCACCCGACGAGCGTGTCATCGGCTTTGTCCATATCGGAACATTTTCCGGCACTGCGCCGGAGCGCCCAAGGCCGAATATTTCGACTCTCTACGCGGATTATGCCGGACCGTGGAAGGCACGCGCCGACTAGGCTTACGTTATTCGCCGACGCCTGCTGCCTTGGCCCGTGCCAGCAGGCGTTCGGCTAGCCGCAGATGCGGGCGGTCATACATCTTGCCCTCGATGCCGACGACGCCCGGATTGCCGGCGGCGGTGAAGGCCGCGACGATGGCGACAGAGCGTTCGACAGCCTCTTTGGATGGTGTGAAGGCTTCGTTGATCACCGCCACTTGGGCCGGATGGATCGCCATTTTGGCGGTGAAGCCATCACGCTCGGCCTCGACGCATTCGGCCTCGAAGGCGGCCATGTCGCTGAAGTTCGGAAATACCGTGTCGACAGCCGCAACTTCAGCAGCTGAGGCGGCAAGCAGCGTCATCGTGCGGGCAAGTCGAAAGACGTCGGTGTAACGACCGTTCTCGTCTCTCGCTGTGCGGGCACCGATCGCCGCCGACAGGTCTTCCGCGCCCCAGGTGAGGCCCGACAGGCGGCTGCTTGCGCCAGCGTAACTGGCCGCAGCCAGCACACCCGTCGCCGTTTCGGTAATGATCGGCAGAATACGGATGGCGCCATCGACCAGGCCTGCGCGCGCTTCTTGGACACGAAGCTTGGCCGACAATTGCTGTATATCTTGCCCGCTGTTCGATTTCGGCAGCATGATGCCGTCTGGCTTCGCGCCGACGACCGCGACCAAATCGTCGTCGGTGAGACCAGTGGTCAGATCATTGACACGAACATAGACGGCTGCCTTGGTATCCGTGCGGTGATGGCTGATGAATCCCGCAGCAACCTCGCGCGCGATCGCCTTGTTCTGGGCTGCGACCGAATCCTCCAGATCGACGACGACGACGTCCGTTTCCGAAGCGAACGCTTTTTCCAGCTTGCGTTCGGAATCACCCGGAACAAACAGCAGCGACCGCATCAGGCCGGCCTCTTGAGCATCATCGCCTGGCGGATGCATTTGGCGACGAGCACATTGTCCTGGTTGTAGGCGCGGTGTTCGAATTCGACGATGCCGCGGTCGGGCTTCGATTTCGACTCCCGCACCGAGACAACCGTGGTCTCCACGCGGATCGTGTCGCCGTGAAAGACCGGGTGCGGGAAGGTCGTCTCCTTCATGCCCAGATTGGCGACCGTGGTGCCGACGGTGAGGTCATTGACCGCGATGCCGATCATGAGACCGAGTGTGAACAGGGAGTTCACGAGCGGCTTGCCCCATTCGGTCTTGGACGCGAAGTCGAAATCGATGTGCAGCGGCTGCGGATTGAGCGTCATGACCGAAAACAGCATGTTGTCGCTCTCGGTCACCGTCTTGCGCAGCGTGTGTTGGAAGTTGCGGCCGACGGTGAACTCTTCCAGATAAAGACCGGGCATGGTGATCCTCCATTTCCCGCTTGATAGGCTTAGCGGAGGGGGGCCGCAAGCTGGTTAAAATTTATGGTGAACGCTTCGTAAACCATTTCTGCCTAACGTCTTTTTCGGGTTTGCCGGATTGTGTGCCGGCTGGGGTATGAAATGGTGGGCATGGTTGTTCCTCATTTTCTGAAATGGGTCGGCACAGCAAGGGTCTCGGAGCGTGCGGCGGCCGCAAGTGCGCTGGCGCGCGCGTACGTGAATCGTGATCTTGCCTTTGAGGATCGTTGTGCGGCCGAGGCTGCCTTGACCCTGCTGCTCGACGATGCCTCCTCCAAGGTGCGGGCTGCCATGGCCGAGGCGCTCTCGATGAGTCATCACGCCCCAATGCAGATCATCGCGGCACTGGCTTCGGATCAGCCGGAGGTAGCCAGTCTGGTTCTCGCACGCTCGCCGCTGCTGACCGACGCTGATTTGATCGACCGGGTCGCCAGCGGCCAGAAGGCGACGCAAGAGCTGATCGCGGATCGGCCGGCCGTTTCGATGACGGTCGCCGCGGCGATCGCCGAGATCGGCGAGGCCGCGGCCTGCGTGACGCTGCTTTCCAATCCAGGTGCAGCGATTGCTTCGATGAGTTATCGCCGCATTGCCGAACGTCATGGCCACGTGCCGGCAGTGCGCGAAGCGCTGATTGCGCATAACACACTGCCCGCGGATTGCCGCCACATGCTCCTGGTCAAGCTGGGCGATGCCCTGAAGGGCTCGCCTCTGGTGCTGGCGCTGATGGGGTCGGCGCGCGCTGAGCGCGTGTTGCGTGATGCCTGCGTCAAGGCCTCCGTCACCCTGATCGAGAGCACGCAGGCAGCCGAACATCCTGCCCTTGTCGAGCACCTGCGCCTGCGAGGCGACCTTACGGCCTCCTTCATCATTCGCACCGTGGCGCATGGCAAGGTCGATTTCTTCGGCGCGGTGCTGGTGGCACTCACCGGCCAATCGGAACAGCGGGTGAGGGCACTTCTCGCTGGCGGCAACGATGTCGCGCTGCAGGCGCTCTTCACTTCCGCGGGACTATCGGCTGGCATGCACGGCGTCATCCTCAGAGCACTGAAAGTGTGGCGTGAGGTCGCCAACGGCAAGCGCGTCGCCGGAGTGCAGGAGGTAAGCTGGCTGATGCTCAAGGAATTGGGTGGACAGCAGGCTAGCGGCGATTTGGCGACCCTCATAAAGTCCATCCACCTGGACGCGCTGCGCCAGAATGCGCGCGGTCATGCATTGGCCATTGCCGCCGCATAAACCTTGCTCAATATCGCGCTTCGCACCAACGGTAGCCGTGGACAGGTCCGATCTCAGTCCTTGCGAAAGAAGTCCGGATAGTCTTCGGCTGCCGCGGCAACTACGCGCAGCGAGGCCGCGCTGCGCAACGCGTCCGGCGTTCCCGCGGCAGCAATCGCAGTCGCGTCTGCGCGCATGGTGGCGATGCTGGCGGTCCAGGTCTCATTCGGCATTTGCACGAGCAGGTTGCGTGCCAGTTGCCGCAGGAAATCGCTGATGTTTTGCGTCATCGCCGAGGGGAGGCTTCCTGCTTTCTGATCGATGCGCAGGCGCAGCAGTTCCAGTCCCACCATCACCGAAGCAACGCTGCCGTCGAACAGGGCTTCACTCTTGCGGCCGGCCTGCTGCATCAGCGGCATCATCTGGTTGACGCGGTCATAGGCGAGGCTTTCGAAGGCAGAACGGCGCGGAATGCGGTCGTGCAGGCACAGCCGCACCAGATCCTCACGCATGGCATCGGCAATGCGGCGTGCGGTGGCGATGGGATCGACCGGCAACACGACCATGAACACACCGATGGCGATCAGGATGCCGACCAGGACTGAAATCGAGCCGGCGAAGAAGGCGACGGGATCGTAACTCATGCCCTGGTGCGGGTTGAGGAAGGCAAGAAAGTTGATGGCAAAAGCGGTCGCGGCGCCGACAAGACGCGGATTGGCCATGCCGAGAGCCGCAGGCACCAGGATCGGCACTACGAACAATACGAACCAGCCAAAGCCGGGCAGGGCCGGCAAAGCAAGTTGGCCAATGACGAAGGCGACCGGCAGCGCCAGCAAGGTGCCCTTGAAAAAACCCCAGGAGACCTGAGCCGGGTTCGGCCTCGATGCGAACAGGCTCGATACGACCGCGACGAGGATCAGCGTGCCGGCCGCTTCCGACCAGCGGGTAGCCAGCCAGAAACTGGCGACGAGCATAGTCGCCACCGTGGCGCGGATAGCGTTGCGCCAGGCCGCATGATGGTCCCGATGCACGATCAGCGCCGGCTGCCGGCGTTGGCGCATGGCCTTTTCGGTGGTCGGCCGGCGCACGGCATCGAGACCGCGCAGCACCTCGCGGAGCGATTGCGCAAGTTCGCCGGCGACGGTGAGGCGAGTGATCGTTCCCACCGGATCCTGACTGTCATTCGGGACGCGATCGGGAGCGTGCAGGGCTTCGTTGGCAATCGCGGTGAGCTCGGCCTCCCAGTGCTTTGTATCTTCGAGCGAATTCGGCGTTTCGGCGATGTCGGTGACCAGCGCTTTCAGTCGTCCTCGCACGGGCAGGAGGGCGGCATTCTGCGGCGCAGCGTGAGTATGCAGCATGCGTGCCGCCGAAAGGGCGGAAAGCAGATGGCCGATGGTCCGCCGCACCGGGTGCGCGCGCGTTGCCACGCTGGGTGCCTCCAGTCGCGCATAGGCGCGCATTTCGCCCAGCGTCTGCGTGTCGGCGACCAGCTTGCGGTAGAGTGCGTCTAGCTTGGCGGGTTCAGCTCCGGTGAAAGCTCCGCGGGTATAGGTGGCAAGGTCGAGGATACAGCGTTCAAGGCGGGCCTTGATCGCGGAGCCGGCGAGCCGCGGCAGGATCAGCCGGCTGGTCACCGCTGCGCAGACGATACCGAGGATGATTTCAAGGCAGCGGGCGACGGCGAGGTCTGTAACTAGGTGGGATTGCCCGAAGGCAGGCAGGCCGACGATCATCGCGGTGTAGCCGGCCAGTGCCGCACCATAGGCTTCCGGATTCCGCAATAGCGACGAGACGAGCGTGCAGAGCCCGATCCAAAGCGAAAGAACGGTGACGAAGAGCCAGGGGTTGCCGCCGAAGGCAAAGGTGAACCCGACAGCTGCCGCCGCGCCGACAATCGTGCCGACCAGTCGATAGAAGCCTTTCGCCAGCACCATGCCGGCGACCGGCTGGGCGACGATGAAAACGGTCATCATCGCCCATTGCGGGTGTTCGAGTTTGAGAGCGTAGGCCGCCAGGAGTGCGATCAGACCGGCGGAGGTGGTGCGCAGCGCGAAGATCCAATCCGAGCGGGTCGGCTGAAGCGAGCCGGCGAATGTCGCGCCAACCCATTCCTTCAGCTTCACCCAACTCACCACGTCATCTCCGGAGCGAAATCAGAGGCCGTTTGTAGATCGTGGATGCCGGCTTGATGGATTTCAAACGCTTTCTCAGATATCCAGGGCGTCGGCAGCCGCAAATTCGGCCCGTTCCTGGATGAACCGGAAGCGTGCTTCGGGCTTGGTACCCATCAGCGCGTCGACCGCATCCTTGGTCACGGTCTCCTCGTCCAGCACATCGACCCGAAGCAAGGTGCGCTTCCTCGGGTCCATGGTAGTCTCCTTGAGCTGGCTTGCCATCATCTCGCCGAGGCCCTTGAAGCGACCGATCTCGACCTTGCCGCGTCCAGTGAATTCGGTGCGCAGCAATTCGTCCTTGTGCGCGTCATCGCGGGCATAGGCGATCTTGCCGCCCTGGCGAAGCGAATAGAGCGGCGGAACGGCCATGAAGAGGTGGCCACCGCGGATCAGGTTCGGCATCTCCTGATAGAAGAAGGTGATCAGTAGCGAGGCGATGTGGGCGCCGTCGACGTCGGCGTCGGTCATGATGATGACCCGGTCGTAGCGAAGATCCTCGTCTCGGTATTTGGAACGCGTGCCACAACCCAGCGCCTGGACGAGGTCTGAAATCTGCTGATTGGCTGCGAGCTTGTCGCTGCCGGCGCTGGCAACGTTCAGGATCTTTCCGCGCAGCGGCAGAACAGCCTGCATGGCACGGTCGCGTGCCTGCTTGGCCGAGCCTCCGGCCGAGTCGCCTTCGACGATGAACAATTCTGCGCCAGCTGCTGCGTTCTGCGTACAGTCGGCAAGCTTGCCGGGCAGGCGCAGCTTGCGCACGGCGCTCTTGCGCGACACTTCCTTTTCCTGGCGTCGGCGCACACGTTCGTCGGCGCGGGCAATCACCCAGTCAAGCAGCTTCGAGGCTTCCTGCGGATTGTCCGCCAGCCAATGGTCGAACGGGTCACGCAGCGCGGTTTCGACGATTCGCATGGCTTCGACCGTGGCCAGCTTGTCCTTGGTCTGACCGACGAATTCCGGCTCGCGGATGAAGATGGAGAGCATGCCGGCGGCCGAAATCATCACGTCTTCCGAGGTGACGATGGACGCGCGCTTGTTGCCGACCAGATCCGCATAGGCGCGCAAGCCTCGGGTCAGCACGTTGCGGAAGCCCATCTCGTGGGTGCCGCCTTCGCCGGTCGGGATGGTGTTGCAGTAAGAGTTGAGGAAGCCGTCGCCGCCATACCATGTAACGGCCCATTCCAGCGAGCCGTGGCCGCCCTGCTTTTCGCTCTTGCCGGAGAAGATTTCGCGCGTGACCTGCATCTCGTCGCCGAGCGAGGCCTTCAGGTAGTCGCCGAGACCGCCCGGGAAGTGGAATTCCGCCTTGGCCGGTGTCGGGTCCTTGTCCTTGATCAGCGACGGGTCGCACGACCAGCGGATATTCACGCCACCGAACAGATAGGCCTTCGAACGCGCCATACGGTAGATACGGGCCGGTTCGAAATGCGCGCCCTTGCCGAAGATGTCCGGATCAGGATGAAAGCGGGTCCGCGTGCCGCGCCTGTTCTGCACATCACCGAGGAATTCGAGCCCGCCCTGCGGGATGCCACGCGAAAAGCGCTGTCGGTAGAGTTTGCGCCCACGCGCGACCTCGACCTCCAGGTCATCCGAAAGCGCATTGACCACAGAAACGCCGACGCCGTGCAGACCGCCCGAAGTTTCATAGACCTTGGAATCGAATTTGCCGCCGGCATGCAGCGTCGTCATGATCACTTCGAGTGCCGACTTGTCTTTGAATTTTGGGTGCGGATCGACCGGAATGCCGCGGCCATTGTCGGTGACGGTGAGGTAGCCGTCGGCGCCCAGCTCCACCTCGATGAAGGTGGCATGGCCGGCAACCGCTTCGTCCATCGAGTTGTCGATGACTTCGGCGAAGAGATGATGCAACGCCTTCTCGTCGGTACCGCCAATATACATGCCAGGCCGGCGCCGTACCGGCTCCAATCCCTCCAGGACTTCGATGTCGGCCGCGCTGTAGCCCTCGCTGCCATCCTTGGGCACGCTTTGCGTGCGCTTGGCTGCCTGCACGAGCGGATCGGCAGGGCGCGCATTGGTGCGCGCCGGCTGCTGTGGTTGTTTGTCCGGATTGCCGAAAAGGTCGTCCATTTCGTCCATACTTTGAAAACGAATCAGGAAATGATACTGCCACGTTTTGCGGACCGGATCACAGCAGTTCGTGTTCCGTTCATGGCTTGCGAATGCTCTAGCCCGAATGGAGACGTCTCGTAAACCATCTCGCGACTTTCTCCTGAGCCGGGGCACCAGGATGCCGCAAAATGGGCGATGATGGCGTACAATGTACGCCGTTGTGATAGCGGGGAAGCGAAACAATGCTGGACTATCAGTCCTTGCTGCTGGCGGCAGCATTGTCCGGCATATGTCTCAGTGTGACGATGCTGGTAATCTGGAGCGCGATGCGCCAGAGCCATTATTTTCTCACGGCTTCCGTCGGCTTGATCGTCATTGCGGCGCACGTCATTGCCTTCTGGCGTTATACCAACGATCCACAACCTTGGATCGGCGCGCTGCTGATGGCACTTCTGCCCAGTGGTTTTGCGCTGGTTCTGGTGGCCGCCGGGCAGTTCTACGGCCACATCGATATCGCGCGGAGGGTGTTGGCCGTGGTGGCCGCGTCCGTTCTTTCGACCACGTTCCTGATGATGGTGGGCCTCGACGGCGTTGCCTTCATGGTCGAATACGCTTTTGCCACCGTGCTGCTGATATGGGTGGGCTGGGTTTTCTGGCAGGCGAGGGAAGAGTTTCCGGCCCTCATCACTTTGATGACGGTTTTGTTCGCGATCTGCGCGATGTCATTTGCACTATGCGGTCTTGTGCTTTTGCTCAACGGAAGCTGGGTGCTGGGGAAGGCGCCCGACAATTGGGCCGAACGCGTCAACATCATCGTTTCGGTGGCATGTCTTACTGCGCTCGGTGCGCTGCCGATGACCATGCACAATCTGCGGGTAGCCGCGCGGCACCGCAACGAGGCGCTGACCGATCCGCTGACCGGCCTGCAGAACCGCCGCGCCCTGGTGGACAGCTACCCAGACAAGGCGTTCGGTGAGGAACTGGCGGTCGTGATGTTCGATCTGGACCACTTCAAGAGCACCAACGATGCCTATGGCCACTCGGCCGGCGACGAAGTGCTGAAACGCTTCGCCGACGTCATGAGGATGCATCTGCGCGCCGGTGACAGCGCGTTCCGTCTCGGCGGAGAGGAATTCGCGCTGGTGATCGCCCGTGTCGAGGGGAACTATGTCGAGGCAGCGGCCCGGAACATCCTGGCCGATTTCGCCGGGCAGGATATCCACACGCAGGTCGGAGTGTTGCGTTGCACCGTCAGTGCCGGCGTCGCTTTCGGATCGATGAAAAAAGCCACGCTCAGCGAAATGCTGACCCGCGCCGACCGCGCCCTCTACCAGGCCAAGCGGGCCGGCCGTAATCGGGTGGTGGTCGATGGATGGATCACGGAGCCGACGCGACGGCCGGCATTGCGTGCCTAGAGCTTTCCGTTTTTGAAGGAAAACGCTTTAACTCTTTGTTTCCACGCAACTCCTGACGGAAATCACTTTCCCGGAATTGCCCTGAACCCCTCGCAGCGGCTGCGAGGGGCCCAATAAGCTGGGCGCCTTATTCGGCGGCGCCGAGATATTCAGACACCGGCGGGCACGAGCAAACCAGGTTGCGGTCACCCGCGACATTATCGATGCGCGACACTGGCGGCCAGTATTTGGCTGCGGTGTCCGGATCGGCTGCCGGATAGGCGGCTTCCATCCGCGAATAAGGATGGGCCCACTCGCCGGCGAGCGTCTCGGTTGCCGTGTGCGGGGCGTTGACCAGTGGATTGTCCTCCTTCGGCCATTCACCCTTGGCGACCTTGGCGGCTTCGTTGGCGATCGAGATCATCGCCTCGCAGAAGCGATCGAGCTCGTGCTTGGGCTCCGACTCGGTTGGTTCGACCATCAGCGTGCCTGCCACCGGCCAGGACATTGTCGGTGCATGGAAGCCATAGTCGATAAGACGCTTGGCGACGTCGTCGACGGTGATGCCGGCACTCTCCTTCAGCACGCGCGTATCGAGGATGCACTCATGCGCGACGCGCCCGTTGGCGCCCTTGTAGAGCACCGGATAGTGCCCTTCGAGCCTTCTGGCGATGTAGTTGGCCGACAGGATCGCGGCCTCGGTCGCCTGCTTGAGGCCTTGGGCGCCCATCATGCGGATATACATCCAGGTGATCGGCAGGATCGAGGCGCTGCCGTAAGGCGCTGCAGAGACCGGATAGTCGGTGCCAAGGTCGATGTGCCCAGGCAGGAACGGTGCCAGATGCGACTTGACGCCAATCGGTCCGACGCCTGGGCCGCCGCCGCCATGCGGAATGCAGAAGGTCTTGTGCAGGTTCATGTGGCAGACGTCGCCGCCGATGTCGCCCGGACGAGCGAGGCCAACCAGCGCATTGAGGTTGGCGCCGTCGAGATAGACCTGCCCGCCATTGTCGTGGATGAGCTGGCACAACTCCCTCACACCTTCCTCGAACACGCCGTGCGTCGAAGGGTAGGTGATCATCAAGGCCGATAGGTTGGCGGCATGGGCGGCCACCTTGGCACGCATGTCCTCCATGTCGATGTCGCCGCTTTCCATGCAGCGCACCACCACCACTTCCATGCCCGCCATCGCAGCGCTGGCCGGATTGGTGCCGTGCGCGGAGGAGGGAATGAGGCAGATATTGCGGTGTGCTTCACCGCGCGAGGCGTGGTAGCGGCGGATGGCCAGCAAGCCTGCATATTCGCCTTGGCTGCCAGCGTTCGGCTGCAGCGATACCGCCTGGAAACCGGTGATCTCCGCCAGCCAGCGCTCGAGATCGTCGGTCATCGCCTTGTAGCCCTTCGAATGGGCCTTCGGGGCGAAAGGATGCATGTTGGCGACACTCGGCCAGCTGACCGGGATCATCTCGGCGGCGGCATTGAGCTTCATGGTGCAGGAGCCGAGCGGGATCATGGTGCGATCGAGCGCCAGATCCTTGTCGGCCAGCTTGCGCAGGAAGCGCATCATGTCCGTCTCGGAGCGGTTCTGATGGAAAACCGGCTGGGAGAGGAAACCCTTCATGCTGCGCGGCTTGCCGGGCAGGGCACGTTCAGCCTTGTCGGAAACCGTCGCGCCAAACAGTGCGGCAATCGCCTGCAGGTCGGCTTCGGTCGAGGTCTCGTCGAAGCAGATGCCGACGAGATCGTCGTTCACCATGCGCAGCAAGCGCCCGTCGGCCTGGGCTTCCTTGGCTTTCGCCTTCGCCTGTCCCTTCAGTTCGACCGTCACCGTGTCGAAGCGGCTGTTGCCCAGGACAGTATGACCCTTGGCCTTCAAAGCCGCGGCCAGGCGTGCCGTCAGGCTGTGAACATGCTCGGCGATACTCTGCAGGCCTTCCGGACCGTGCCAGATCGCATAGGCTGTAGCCATGTTGGCCAGCAGCGCCTGCGCAGTGCAGATGTTGGAGGTCGCCTTGTCGCGACGGATGTGCTGCTCGCGTGTCTGCAAGGCGAGGCGGAAGCCTGGTCGGCCCTTGGTGTCGACCGACTGGCCGACCAGACGCCCCGGCATCAGGCGGGTCAGCTTGTCTGAAACGGCGCAATAGGCAGCGTGCGGGCCGCCGAAGCCGATCGGCACGCCGAAGCGCTGCATGGAGCCGACCGCGATATCGGCGCCGAGGCTGGCCGGCGTGTCGCTGACAACGAGGGCAAGCGGATCGGCGACGAAGATGACGATCGCGCCTGCAGCCTTGGCTTCGGCGATCTTGGCGGAATGATCGCCATAAACGCCGTAGGTGTCCGGCCAGGCGACGACGAGCGCTGCGGTGCTCTCGTCGATGGTTTCGCCGTCGACTTCGATGTCCAGCGGTTCGGCGCGGGTGACAACGACATCGCGGGTCTGCGGATGCAGCTTGCCAGCGAACGCGACCTTGGCGCGTTTGTCACGGTGATGGCGGAAAGCCATGCCGACCGCTTCGGCAAGCGCGGTGGCCTCATCCAACAGTGACGCGGATGCCACCGGCAGACCGGTCAACTCCGTTACCAGTGTCTGGAAGTTGAACAGCATCTCCAGGCGACCCTGGCTGATCTCTGCCTGGTAGGGCGTATAGGCAGTGTACCAGGCTGGATTCTCGAACAGGTTGCGCAGGATCACCGGCGGGGTGTGCGTGCCGTGATAGCCGAGGCCGACGAAGCTTTTCAGAACGACATTAGCCGACATCTTTTCTGCGAGTTCCGCCAGGGCTTCCGCTTCGGAAGCCGCCGCCGGCAGATCGAGTGGACGGTCCAGCCGGATCGACTTCGGCACGGCCTGCGAGATCAGCGTTTCCACGGAAGGCACGCCGATCGTCGCCAGCATGGAGCGGGCGTCGGTCACGCTCGGCCCGATGTGCCGGGTGGAAAAAGGATAAGGGGCAGCGGTCATGGTTTCACGTCCTGCTTAGCCGATATGGGCTTTGTAGCCGGCTTCATCCAGGAGCCCGGCGAGCTGGCTTTCATCGGCGAGCTTCATCTTCCAGAGCCAGCCATCAGTGGTAGCGGCGGAGTTGACCAGCGCTGGATCGCCCGAGAGCGCGCCATTCACCTCGATGATCTCGCCGTCGAGCGGCGCGTAGACGTCCGAAGCCGCCTTGACCGACTCTACCACCACAGCGGTATCGCCCTTGGCCAGCTTGCGGCCGACTTCCGGCAGGTCGACGAACACCAGATCGCCAAGCTGTTCCTGCGCATAGTCGGTAATGCCGACGGTGGCGACGTTGCCGTCGACGCTCAGCCACTCGTGATCTTCGGTGAAATAGGTCTTGGCCATTTTGCAAATCATCCTTTGCGGTAACGGTGAGGCGTGAAGGGAAGGGCGCTGACTTCGACCGGAACCTTGGTCCCACGAACATCGGCGAACAGCTTGGTGCCGGCCTTGGCCAGCGGGGTGGAAACGTAACCCATGGCGACCGGATGACCGGCCGAGGGGCCGAAACCGCCGGAGGTGACGATGCCGGCCGAATTGCCGTCGGCATCGAAGAGAGCGGCGCCGCCGCGGACCGGCTGGCGGCCTTCAGGCTTTAGTCCGACGCGCTTCCGGCCGGCACCCTTTTCAAGGATGGCACGTAGCGCTTCGGCGCCGATGAATGTTCCGGAAGCACGGATTTCCTTCGGTACCGCCCACATCAGGGCGCCGCTTACCGGGTCCGTATCCGGGCTGATGTCGTTGCCATGCAGGCAAAGGCCTGCTTCGAGCCGAAGGCTGTCACGAGCGGCAAGACCGATCCACATGGCGCGCTCATCGGCCAGTAGCCGAGCGACCAGTGCGCGTGCGTCCGCTTCCGGCAGGCCGATCTCGAAACCGTCTTCGCCGGTATAGCCCGACCGGCTCATGAACCAGTTCGGCCTGGGCTCAAAACCGTGCATGAAAGTGAGCGAGCTGCCGTCGATGCCGGCCTTGGCCAGGGCGGCTTCGGCTTCCGGTCCCTGGATGGCGAGAAAGACGCGGTCGAGCGGTTCGACCTTGGCGTCGAAATCCTTGGCAATCGCCTTAAGATGCGCTTCGTCGGCGACGGCGTTGCCGGCATTGGCGACGACCATGAAGCGGTCGGCACCCAGTCGGGTGACGATCAGGTCATCGAGGATGCCCGCCTCCTCGTTCAGGAAGAAGGTAAGCTTGGACTGCGAGACTTGCAGCGCTTCGGCATCAATCGGGCAGGCACGGGTGAGCAGGGCAGTAGCGCCGGCGCCGCTCACCGCAAACAGTTTCATATGTGAGATGTCGAACAGCCCGACATGCTCGCGCGTATGCTGATGCTCCTTCATGACACCGGCCGGGTAGGTCACGGGCATGGACCAGCCGGCAAAGGTACCGAATTTGGCACCTGCGGCCTGATGCAGATCTTCGAGTGGAAGGGTTTTGGTGGCGTCGCCCGTCATGTCTTCTCCAGAGCAGCACAATGATCGGCCGCTGGATGCGACCGCTCCGTGCCCCTCTGTCTGAAGCCTGAGAGACTCGCGCCCCGGAACCCTGTCGGAAGCGCTTACACCTTCGGCGCGAGGGTTTTGGCTGCCCTCGACTTTCCAGAGTGTCTTTCCCGTCTACGGTTCTTTTGCCTGAGAGATTTCGGGCGATTTCCCCTTCGGCGGCAGCTTTCGCTGCTCTCTCCCGCAAACAGGTGAGGCTTCTCGCGAAGCCCCAGACGACTCATCCTTAGCTTGGCCGCGACGGATTGTCACCTCTCCGCGACAGATTTTGTCGAGGCTTGAAACATCTTTGGCCGCCTTTGCACCGGAATGTGATTGCGCAAGTCGGCGTTGCTGCAAAAAAAAGCCGCCGAAACGGGAGCGCTTGGGCGGCACAGGAGGAAAATCAAAGCGGCGTTCGTTCGCCGCCATTCAGGTCAAGCAGCGAGGACGGCCTTCGGCTCGACCATCTCGTAGCCGAGTGCTTCGGCGACGGCCTTGTTGGTGATCTTGCCCTTGTGGACATTGAGACCATTGCGCAGGTGGTGGTCGTCGACGATGGCCTTCAAGCCCTTGTCGGCAAGCTGCAGACCATAATGCAGCGTGGCGTTGTTGAGCGCATGCGCCGAGGTGACGGGCACGGCACCGGGCATGTTGGCCACGCAATAATGGATGATGTCATCGACAACATAGGTCGGCTCGGCATGCGTGGTGGCATGCGAGGTCTCGAAGCAGCCGCCCTGGTCGATGGCGACGTCAACCAGCACTGCGCCTTTCTTCATACCCGACAGCATTTCGCGTGTGACCAGCTTCGGCGCGGCTGCACCCGGGATCAGCACGGCGCCAACGACGATGTCGGCCGAGAAGCACTCTTCTTCCAATGCCTCGACCGTCGAGTAGCGGGTGTGAACGCGGCCGCCGAAAATGTCGTCGAGATAACGCAGCCGCGGGATGGAGCGGTCGAGAATGGTGACGTCGGCGCCAAGGCCAGCAGCCATCTTGGCTGCATGCAGACCGACGACGCCGCCGCCGATGACTGCCACCTTGCCCGGCAGCACGCCCGGCACACCGCCGAGCAATACACCGCGACCGCCATTGGCCTTCTGCAGCGCGGTGGCCCCGGCCTGGATCGACAGGCGGCCGGCCACTTCGGACATCGGCGCCAGAAGCGGCAGGCCGCCGCGGTCGTCAGTCACGGTCTCGTAGGCGATGGCGGTAACGCCCGAAGCCAGCAGGCCCTTGGTCTGTTCCGGATCGGGAGCGAGGTGGAGATATGTATAGAGGATCTGACCTTCGCGCAGCTGCACCCATTCGTTCGGCTGCGGTTCCTTGACCTTCACGATCATGTCCGACTTGGCGAACACATCCGCTGCCGTCTTGGCGATTGCGGCACCTGCGGCGCGATAGGCGTTGTCGTCGGCACCGATGCCGGCTCCGGCGCCGGTCTCGACCAGCACTTCGTGGCCATGGGCGACATATTCACGGACCGAGCCGGGCGTCAGGCCGACCCGATATTCATGGTTCTTGATTTCCTTGGGGCAACCGACACGCATGTTGAGTGATCTCCTCTTGGTCCTTATGGACCTTCTCCCTGTAGGGGGAACAGTGAACCACCAATCGGGTTGCATGTGTTTGCGAATGTACTTGCCGACGAGACCTCTATTCGATAATCGTTGCGCAAAATAGTCACTTTTTCGCAGGAATCGCGAAGAATGCCTTTAGACAAGATTGATATCGCCATTCTGGACACGCTTCAGAAGGATGGCCGGATACCCAACGCGGCGCTTGCCGAGCGTGTCGGCCTGTCGCAATCAGCCTGTTCACGCCGGCTCGACAATCTGGAGAAATCCGGCGCCATTCGTGGGTATCATGCGCGCCTGTCGAACGCCGCGCTCGGCCACCAGATGACTGCGATCGTGCATATATCGCTCTCCGGTCAGTTCGAGAAGACGCTGTCGGATTTCGAAACCGCGATCAAACGATGCCCGAACGTGCTGTCCTGCCACCTGATGTCCGGCGAATACGACTATATCCTGCGCATCGCGGCACGCGATCTGGCCGACTACGAGCGCATCCACAAGGAGTGGTTGTCGGCCATGCCACATGTAACGAAGATCAACTCCTCGTTCGCGTTGCGCGAAATCGTCGACCGTACGGCGATGGGGCTGAAGCCGGAAATGGCATAGCTGGCAAAACCAGTCTGCATATCGGTACTGCTTGAAATCGAGCGCTTGCGCCCGCATGTTTGTTGCGATGCACAAAAGGTATTGCGATGAACAGCGAACCTCATCACGTGGTCGTGGTCGGCGCCGGTTTCGGCGGCCTGGAATTCGTCAGGGCGATCGCCAAGGCGCCGGTGCGCGTAACGCTGATCGATCAGCGCAATCATCATCTCTTCCAGCCGCTGCTCTACCAGGTCGCTACGACCTCGCTGGCGACGTCCGAGATTGCCTGGCCGATCCGGCATCTCGTTCGCCGGGAGCAGGCGGTGACGACGCTGTTGGCAACAGTGAATGGCGTCGACAAGGAGAACAAGCGGGTGCTGCTCTCCGACGGCAGCCGCATCGCCTATGACACGCTGGTGTTGGCGACGGGGGCACGGCACGCCTATTTCGGCCATGACGAATGGGAGGAGTTCGCACCCGGCTTGAAGACGCTGGAAGATGCGACCACGATCCGCCGTCGCATGCTGCTGGCCTTCGAGCGGGCCGAGCGCGAAACGGATGCCGCGGTGCGCCAGGCTTTGCTCACCTTCGTCATCATCGGTGGCGGCCCGACCGGCGTTGAGCTTGCCGGCACGATCGCCGAACTGGCGCATGCGACGCTGCGCGGGGAATTCCGCAACATCGATACCCGCGACACCAAGGTTGTCCTGATCGAAGCCGGTGACCGGATATTGCCGGTGTTCCGGCCGGACCTTTCAGACTATGCCAAGTCCGCGCTGGAGCGGCTTGGCGTAACTGTCGAACTCGGACGTCCCGTATCGGCCTGTGATGCCACAGGTGTGGTGTTCGGCGAGCAGAGATTGGCTGCGCGCACAATCATCTGGGCTGCCGGCGTTGCAGCCTCGCCGGCAGCGCAATGGCTCGATGCGGAGGCCGATAGGGCGGGCAGGGTGGTCGTCGAAGATGACCTGACCGTGCCCGGACATCCGGAAATCTTTGTGGTCGGTGACACTGCATTGGCAAAGCGCGGCGATGGTCGCCCCGTGCCCGGCATCGCGCCCGCCGCCAAGCAGGCCGGACGCCATGTCGCTGCTACACTCAAATCGCGGCTGGCCGGCGACAAAGCAAGACGGCCATTCGTCTACAAGCACCAGGGCGATCTTGCTACGATCGGCAAGCGGGCGGCCGTGATCGACTTTGGCCGCTTCAGCGTGACCGGCTGGCTGGCGTGGTGGCTGTGGGGCATCGCCCACATCTTCTTCTTGATCGGCCTGCGAAACAGGATTGCCGTGGCGTTGAGCTGGCTATGGATCTACACGACCGGCCAGCGCAGCGCGCGGCTGATCACGCAGGGCAGGCAGTCTCCGTAACCACAACATCCATCGGGATATCGTGCGGCTGCGGGTAGATGGTCGGGATGCGCTGCATTTCGTACCCAATACCGATCACCAGCGGCTTGCGTGGCAGCGAGGCGAGCGTGCGGTCGAAGAAGCCGCCGCCGTAACCCAGCCTGTATCTGTCGGGGTCGATGCCTACGATCGGCGAGATGACGACATCGGGAACAACCGGATCGCCTTCGGCCGGAATCGGGATGTTCCAGACTCCGCGTTCCAGCCTGTCGCCATGCCTGTAGGCGCGGAAGATCAGCGGCTGGCCTTTTTCGACAACGATCGGCAGCGCGGTGCGGCCGCCACGTTCATTCACGCTTTCCATCCAACCACGCAGGTCCGGTTCGCCGCGAAATGGCCAGTAGAGGCTGATCATTTTGCCGGCAACATTGCCGATAGCGGCATCGAGCCCTTCGGCGATGCGTTTGGCCATTTTGGTGCGGGTATCGGCGGAGATCGCGAGCCGTGCAGCAATCAGCCTTTCGCGTTCGGCCTTGCGCCAGCGCCGCACGTCGCTCCAGTCGGAAAGCGGCTGCTGGAAGGTCGGGTCGAGCTCATGCATGAAGCAGGGTGGCGAAGCGTATTGCGCCGGTGTCGTGTCGTCATTGTCGCTCATGCCGATCTCCCTGTGTCGATCGTCCCTTCGCAAGCCTATGCCTGCGTGGTTGCGCCAGTTTGTCGTATCACGACATATCCGGGCTCCGGAGGTCGCAATTCTGGGTCTTTGGTCGCACGAGCGTCATGTGAGCCTGCTGGACTTGGCTTGCTTTTGGCGCGAGATTTGGGCCGGGCGGCAGGGGAACAAACGCAAGTGAAGAGATCACCCATCATGTCCGAACCGCTCCGATCGATTTCCCGCCGTGCGCTGCTTCAGGGGGCGGCCGCTACCGGAGCGCTGATCGTGCTGCATCCCTTTTCGGCAAGCGCTGCGGCCAACCAGGCGCATCTCAGGATCATGGAAACGACTGACATCCATGTGAACCTGTTGCCCTATGACTATTACGCCGACAAAGCGAATGACACGCTGGGCCTGTCGCGCACTGCCTCTCTGATCGAAGCTGTGCGCAAGGAGGCCGCCAATTCGATGCTGATCGACAATGGCGACCTGCTGCAAGGCAGTCCGATGGGTGATTACGTCGCTTATGAGCGCGGCATGAAGGAAGGCGATGTCCATCCTGTCATGAAAGGCATGAACCTGCTTGACTATGCCTGCTCGACGTTGGGCAACCACGAATTCAACTATGGTCTTTCGTTCCTGGACAAGGTGTTGGCCGGAGCCAATTTCCCATTTGTGTGCGCCAATTTGATCCGCGGCACGGAAAAAGCCGCCAATCCGCGCGACGACAAGCTTTACCTCAAGCCTTATCTGATCCTCGAGAAAAGGCTGAAGGATGGGGCAGGTGCCGAACATCCGATCAAGATCGGCGTGATCGGCTTCGTGCCGCCGCAGATCCTGGTGTGGGACGCCAAGAACCTCGCCGGGAATGTTCTGACCCGCGACATTGTCGAAGCCGCGAGGGCCTGGGTGCCGCAGATGAAAGAGGAGGGCGCCGATATCGTCATTGCACTCTCCCATTCCGGCATCGACATCAAGCAAGCGGACATGATGGAGAATGCCTCTTACTTCCTGGCGGGCGTGGAGGGCATCGATGCTGTCTTTACCGGCCACCAGCATCTGGTCTTCCCGGGCAAGAAGGATTTCCAGCAACTTGCCGGCGTCGACGCGGAAAAGGGCACCTTGCAGGGCAAGCCAGCCGTGATGGCAGGCTTCTGGGGCTCGCATATGGGTATGATCGACCTGCTGCTCGAACGTGACGGCGGCAAATGGCGGGTCGTTTCGGCGACGTCGGAGGCGCGGCCGATTTTTGAGCGCGTCGACAACAAGAACAAGGCGGTCGTCGAGGATGTGAGGAGCGTGGTCGATGCGTTGAAGGTGGATCACGAGGCGACGCTTGCCTATGTGCGCCGCCCGGTCGGCAAGACGTCCGCGCCGCTCTATTCCTATTTTGCTTTGGTGGCCGACGATCCATCCGTGCAGATCGTCAGCCAGGCACAAAGCTGGTACCTGAAGGACATATTAAAGAGCACACAGTGGAAGGACATGCCGCTGCTTTCCGCTGCCGCGCCGTTCAAGGCCGGTGGCCGCGGAGGCGCCGATTACTATACCGACGTGCCGGCTGGCGATATCGCCATCAAGAACGTTGCCGACCTCTATTTCTATCCAAACACGGTGCGCGCGGTGGAGATCACTGGTGCGCAGGTGAAGGAATGGCTCGAAATGTCGTCCGGCATCTTCAGGCAGATCGAGCCCGGCAAGGCAGACCAGCCGCTGATCAACACCGATTTCCCGTCTTATAATTTCGATGTGATCGACGGTGTCACCTACAGGATCGACCTGTCGCAGCCGCCGAAATACGATGCCAAGGGCAACGTCATCAATGCCGGCTCAAGCCGAATCAAGGACTTGATGTTCAACGACAAGCCGATTGATCCGGCTCAGAAATTCGTCGTCGCCACCAACAACTACAGAGCCGGTGGCGGCGGCAATTTCCCGGAGATCAACGAAAGCAAGGTGATCTACGAGGCGCCGGACACCAATCGCGACGTGATCGTGCGCTACATCGTCGCCGAAGGCACCATCAATCCTTCGGCCGACGCCAACTGGTCCTTCCTGCCGTTGCCGGAGACAAGCGTCGTGTTCGAGACGGGTGCGAAAGCACGTGATTTCATCAGCCAGGTCAAGACACTGAAGATCGAGCCGGCCGGCGAGGGCGAGAACGGCTTCGCCAAATATCGCATCCTGCTGTGATGAGAACAAATCCACGGCCGCCCTTTCAAGCGGCCGTGAACCAACAAGCTCAAGCCTTGTAGACGACCTGGCGCACGTCGATGTAGCTCGCGCGGAAACCTGCTTCGCAGTAATGCAGGTAGAACTCCCAAAGCTTCTTGAAACGGTCGTCAAAGCCAAGCGGCACGATCCGTTCCCATGAAGCCCAGAAGCGTTCGCGCCATTCGGCAAGCGTGCGGGCATAATCCTGCGCGAAGACGCGCTCGCGCAGATAGGCCAGGCCATGATCGCTACCGAGCGATTTGAGGATCGTCGGCGTCGGCAGCATGCCGCCCGGGAAGACGTAACGCTGGATGAAATCGGGCCGCGCGCGGTACGTCTTGTAGGCGGCTTCGTTGATGGTGATGATCTGGAAACCCGCGGTGCCTCCGGGCTTCAGGCATTCCTTCACCTTGCCGAAGAAGGTTGGCCAGTACTTCTCGCCGACGGCTTCGAACATCTCGATCGACGCGATCCGGTCGTATCTGCCGGTCTCATCGCGATAGTCCTGCAGCTTGATGTCGACCTTGTCGGCAAGGCCGGCCCGCTGGATGCGCGCCTTGGCGAAATCATGCTGCTCGCGGCTGATTGTGAGCCCGGTGACGCGGCAGCCGATTTCGCGCGCAGCGAATTCGGCGAAACCGCCCCAGCCGCAGCCGATTTCCAGCACATGATCCGCAGCACCGATGCCGGTGTCTTTGGCGAGCGCACGATATTTGGCCACCTGTGCGCTTTCGAGATCGTTGGCGCCGGCGGAATAGAGCGCCGACGAATAGGTCATCGAGGGGTCGAGCCATTTCTGGTAAAAGGCGTTGCCGAGGTCGTAATGCGCGGAAATGTTGCGCTTCGAGCCGGTGCGCGTGTTTTCGTTCAGCCAGTGGCGGATGCGCTGCACCGTGTTGACGATCCAGCTGGCACCGCCGGCCACCTTTTCCCCGGTTTCGGTGTTGACGACGAACAACTCCAGGAAGCTCGTTACGTCCGGGCTTTCCCAGTCGCCATCCATGTAGGATTCGGCGACGCCGATGGTGCCGCCAGCAAAGGCGCGGCCGGGCAAGCGCCAGTTCTTCAGCACCAATTCGGCGTTGGGGCCGGGCGCTTTGCCTTCCACAAGCACGGCGCGCCCATCCGGCAGACGCACTTTCAGCGAACCGCGCGGCATCGCCATTGCCGCCTTGAACACCATGCGTGCCTTGGCCGGAAGCCCCCTTACGATATCGGAGAAATTTCGTTCGTCGAGGCGGATCGCGTCCGTTGTCGGGGCAGCATCTTGTTTGCTCTCGGTCATAAGTCCCCCTGCTGTTCAGGAGCTCTTCCCTCTGTCGCTCCTGCGGACCCATCGCCGCTTCGCCACGCACGGCCTGCGCTGCGCGGTCTCCTCTCGAAACAACGAGCGGCGCTCAGCCGGGCCCGTCCTTCGAGGATGAATCCATTGAGGATTTTCTATCGTGCCGTGGCTGCTGGCAAGGGGCAGGCGCGCAGCGTGTTTAGGGCAACGAAAAAGGGCTGAAATGCCGCCGAACAAGGGCGGCGATTATGAATGTGGTAATCGAAATCGGTTAGCCTGCGATCATGCGTCTTGTCATCCTTATCGCTGCGATCGCCTTCTTCCTGATCTGGGACGGCCTCTACAACCAGGGCCGCTACATGGATGCAGGAGTAAAGAGCGCGAAACACGCGATCGCCTACGTCACCGGCTGATCTCGTCAATCGGATGCCGCGACAACCTGCCGGTTGACGCCAGCCTGCGCCAGGCTCAGAAGCTGCTCCAATCAGGAGCGCCTTGCCGCACGATTTCAACCGCGGGGCGCCATGGAGACAGCATTGATCCGGCATATCGTTTTCTTCAGCGTGCGGCCCGACCAGGATGTCGAAACGGTCCGTTCCGGCTTGCTCGAGCTTGGACGGATCCCGCATTCGCGGCTATTCGAAGTGACGCTCAATTCCAAGGTCGACCCTATGTGCGACAGGATCGACATCGTGGTCTATGCTGAGTTCGAAGACGCTGCGGCCCTCGCGGCCTACAAGGCGCATCCCATCTATGCCGAAACGACCAACAAGGTGCGTCCGATGCGCGAACTGCGTTTTTCGGCAGATGTTGTGGCGGCGGGGTAGGGCGTAATTTCTATCTGATCTGATGTCGTTACCGCTAGTGTGCGTCAAACCGCGCCAGATAGGCGTCGACGCGATCGGGATGATCGCCGCCGAACATGAAATTATGACCACAAGTGGCTGGAAAACGGATCGGCTTCAAAAAGGCGGCGACGGCCTTGTAAACGGCCAGATCCTCCTGGGCGTTGAGATCGCCCCAGATGGGCTCCGACCCGGCTGTCACGGTGGTGAAATTAGCTCCTTTGTGGACATTCACACCTTCGGTTTTTTCCAATGCATCGAAAGAGCCCGGCAAACGGGTCAGGAATTCATTGCCGATCAATGTGCGCCAACCGATATCGGCAATGCCTGGCTCCTCATCGGCCTTCCATCGATGGAATGACCCCTTGCGCCGAATGCCCTCGATCACCATGTCCGCGCGAATTTCCAGCGCTGCCCTGTAACGCTGCGATGCCTGGCCGAGCATGAAGTCCAGGCTGCTCTTGTAAGGCGGCAGGAAGAACCCAAAGCCCATGACACCGCAGATGAGCGGCGTGGCTTCCAGTTCCGACAGCACCTTATCGGCAAAAACCTTGTTTGCAGTGGCATCTGTGGGGAGGGCGATTTCCAATGCCGTTGCCGATTTCTGGTTTTCGATGCCGAAATAGGGCAGGGCGGGATTGTCGAACTCGGCCGGCAACAGGCCATATCGCCTCAGCCCGTCGCTGTATTTTGCTTTCGGCCTTTCGAAGAACTTGCGCCCTTCCTCCAGCAAATCAGGCTTCATCCACTTGATGACGCCCTTGTGCTTGTCGAAGTTATACGAGGTTACGTTCGCGGCTTCGCCATAGTCCGTCTCGAATTGTCGATAAATGGCAGCGTAGCTCGACTGGCTTCTCTTGTCCGCAAGGTCGCCTTCGACGATGGCTAGAATCCGAAAAGCCGGAACCGCCATCGGATCGTTTTCGTAAGTCAGCATTTTAGCCAATCGGCTCTCAAAATCAGATGCAAGTGCGCCCATCAATCAGGCTTCGACAGTTTCTGCTGCGCCCACCCAATGGCAGCTTCTATCGTCTAGAATATCGCGGTATTGGCGTTCCTATCCATCAGTTGGCTTCTGCCGCTGCCAACCTGAAAGATAATAATGCAGCAGTGCTGATTAAAAATACGGCTACGAAGCACCCGCGCCAACCTACAGATTCCAAAACAATCGAGCTAAATGATGACCCCAATGCTGCGACAATCGAGATTACCGCCATCGAAATTCCGATCAGTAATGACCGTGGTCGAGCACTATAGTCGTTAGAGATTACTACTAGAGAAAGCGTTATTATGCTGCCTGCAGACATTCCTTGAAGTGTTCGAAACAACGCAAAAGATACGAAAGCCCAAGATGCTATACAGAGGGCAGAGGTCAATGCCAGCCCGATGAGTGCGACCCCTATGGCTGATCTTGCGGTATGTGGCCCAATGAAGCCCCCCAGCAGAAAACCGACAACAGTCGATAGAAAGAAAGCTACCGTGATTGTGGTACTGTCAAGTGCCGAAAAAGCGAACTCATATGAGATTATTTTTCGGCGGTGGTAATAAAGACGCTACATGCTACTGATGAAATAACAGAAAGCAGGATTGCGGTGATTATAAAATAATTTAGCCATGAATTTTTCATTTTCCGATACTTGAGAGGAAGGCGTCCGCCCGAAAAATAAAATCTCTCATTAAGGACCCTTCTTCAGATATTATCCGCTCAATCTCTTTTCTAGCACCTTCGTAGTCTCTTTTAAATATTCTTATTGCAACAGCTGCTTCGGGTGGTTCGCCTGATTCCGAGAATTTTTTCAATAGTGCATCGATTCCACCGAGTGAATCAATAATGAATTCAGATTCATCAATTGTTCTTTTGGCAAATTCTTTCGTATTCTCTTGATCTGGTTTGAATTCAATCGACTTTATACGGAAAAATTTAATTGAGGCAGCTCCGAGAAGGATCGTCCTTAACGAGATATTCTTTGTTTTTTCATTGGTTTTATCTTTCGGATATTCGTCGACAGCGTATACAAGCTCATTAAGCGGTACGAAAACAACTGAAATATCGGTTGTTATGGTGTCGCTTGAAGCGTTTCTGAAAACGAAATATTCATAGATGACGCCGTCTACCTTTTTATCAAAACTGTATGTTACGTATGACATTGTCTTGCAGCCATATTCGAGCATGGCTGAAGTGATCTCTTTGACTTGCGTTTCTGTTGTTTTCTTCATTGGATGGAGCCGATAGATTCGGGAGTAGCTCTGAGCCAGCTATCCCTAGGTAGGGTAATCTTCGTCCCCGGAGTCACCACTCCAGGTATATTAGGGGCATTTGGGCCCGTGAATTCTATTTCCTGCCCACTTTGAATAGCTTTTCTTACTTGAGCTTGTCCTTTTGAAAGGGTTGTCCGTCCTCCTTTTGATTCTATCACGTATATTCTGTTTCCCTTGACCGCAATTTGATCTCCGAATGACACTACTTTTCCCCCAATGCGAATTGTAACATTCTCGTGGACTGTGTAGCCACGGCTCCTCAGAGTTTCCGTCACTCGCCTTTGAAATGTGCTGCCTGGTCCTGGAAGCCCATTTCTTGGCAGGAATTTGCCGTCACGTCCCCTCGCTTGCAGACCTAGCGGATCCGTCCAAAGATTTGGGTTGAGTACATATCCCTGCGGTCTATCTCCACCTGCCAAACCGATTGGATCGGGACTGACATATTGAGCAGTTAGTGGGTCGTGGTGGCGGTGGCGATTGTAGTAGAGGCCGGTCTCGGCGTCTTCATACTGACCTGGGAAGCGCCATGGACATAGAGGCTCAGTCGGCATCGGTTCGTGCGAGGGCTTGGCGACGAGGGTGCCGTAAGCGCGTGTGGAACGCGCGTCGCCCCAAACGTGGTGCTCCGTCGCCCAGACGAGATTGCCCTTTTCGTCAAACATCTCCTTTGGCGTGCCGAGATGGTCACAGACGATTGGGAAAAGCGCCGGAGTGGCGAGAGCCGAGCCGTTCGGCAGCTTCGCTCCGGCCGGCAGTTCTTTGGCGAGCAGGCGGTGCGTTGCGCCTTCGTCCTCCTCGCAGTGATGGCGAGGCAGACGCCGCTTGCGGCCGTGGCGGCGCTAGGGGTCACCCAGATCATCGCCTATGGCA
>NZ_JAKREW010000099.1 GCF_022347545.1 Terribium retamae | reverse complement strand
ATGGACATGCGCCGCGAACGCCGCGCGCTGGAGGGCGGCGCGCATATCGTCGTCGGTACGCCGGGACGCCTGCGCGACCACATCGGCAGGGGTGCGCTGGATCTCGGCGCGCTGCGCGCCGTGGTGCTGGACGAGGCCGACGAGATGCTCGACCTCGGCTTTCGCGAAGACCTCGAATTCATCCTCGGTGCCGCGCCCGAGGATCGGCGCACCCTGCTGTTTTCGGCCACGGTGCCGCGCGGCATCGCGGAACTGGCCAGGAATTTCCAGAAGAATGCGGTGCGCATCGCCGCGACCGCCGCCACCGAGCAGCATGCCGACATCGAATACCAGTTGATGCTGGTGCGGCGCGACGAGCGCGAACATGCCGTCATCAACACGCTGCTCGATTCCGACAGCGCCAGCGCGCTGGTGTTCTGTCACACCCGCGAGGCGGTGCGGCATTTGACGGCACGGCTGGCCAATCGCGGCTTCTCGGTCGTCTCGCTGTCGGGCGAGATGGCGCAGTCGGAACGCTCCAACGCGCTGCAGTCGATGCGCGACGGCCGTGCCCATGTCTGCGTGGCGACCGACGTCGCAGCGCGCGGCATCGACCTGCCGAACCTCGATCTCGTCATCCATGCCGACGTGCCGAGCAACCCGGCGACACTGCTGCACCGCTCCGGCCGCACCGGACGCGCCGGGCGCAAGGGCGTTTGCGTGCTGATCGTTCCCGAGAACCGGCGCGGTGCCGCGCAGCGCGTGCTGGCGCTCGCCAAGCTGTCGGCCACGATGCGTGCTGCCCCCGGCATCGCCGAGATCGAGACCCGCTATCGCGCCCAGATCCTCGAAACGGTGCTGTCGGCCGCCGAGCCGGACGAGGCTGAAGCTGCCTTCGTGGCGGAACTGCTTGCCAAGGCAAGCCCGGAGCGCATCGCCACCGCCTTTCTGCGTCAGCAGCTCTCCGCCCGCCCCGTGCCGGAGGATCTTCTGCCGCTGCCGGTCCACGACATGCAGGCAAGGAAGCCGAAGCGCGACAAAGGAACCCGGGACATCGATGACAGGCGTGACGCCGAACCGCGCCGGCCGGATATGGAAGGCGGCGTCTGGTTCACGCTGTCGCTCGGGCGCAAGCAGCGCGCCGACCCGAAATGGCTGCTGCCGATGATCTGCCGGGCCGGCGGCGTCTCCAAGCGCGACGTCGGCTCGATCCGCATCGAGGACACCCAAACCCGCTTCGAGATCTCGGCCGACAAGGCGGCCGGCTTCATCGAGCAGCTCAAGCAACCCGGCAGCCTCGAACGCGGCATCGTCATCCAGCCTGCCGAAGGCGGCGGCGGTGAGTGGCGGGGCAAGCCGAAATTCGGCAAGCCGGATTTCGCCAAGGGCGGCAAGTTCGGCGGCAAGCCGGGCAAGAAACCCCACCGCGGCCAGGGCGCGCCCGGGGGCAAAAAGGGCAAGCCGAAGCGGCAGGGTTGAGTTGTGCCATGCCTTACGAAAGATTGGCGCTGTATCTCGCTGTCGCGCAGGCGCCGCGCCTCTATCTCCCCGCAAGTTAGCGTGCGCACACATTTATCCTGGATGCCGATCGTCGGTGCCGCCCCTCACCTGCCTGCCGGCATCCTCTCCCCGTGAACGGGGAGAGGGGCGCTCCCGCCCAGGATTTCGCCAATCGCCAGCGTTGCAGGGCGAGCACGGTCGCTGCGGCCAGCCTCCTTCTCCCCGTTTACGGGGAGAAGTGCCCGGCAGGGCGATGAGGGGCAGCGCCGCGCTCGCGTCAAAAAGATGTGCGCGCACACTAGCCCCGCACAGAAGCGCCGGCGCCCCCTCACGAAATGGCGAGCAGCTCGATCTCACCTTGCCCGAACGGCACAAAATCGCCCACGGATTTGCCCATCAGAGCGATCGCCACCGGCGAGCCGTGCGATATGGAGGCTTGCGCCGGGTTGGCCTCGTCGTCGCCCACGATGCGGAAGGTCTGGATGCGGTCATCGTCACGCTGGAAGGTGACGGAATGACCGAAGGCGACCACGTCGTTGGAAGAAGGCGCCGGCATCAGCCGGGCGGTGCGGACGCGCTCGGCATAATAGCGCACGTCCCGCATCGGCACGGCGGACTGCCGTCGCCTCTCATTGACGTCTTCCAGTAGGTTCGCCGCCTCGAGGGCCTGCTGCGCCCGGGCCAGTTCATCCTGCAGCATCTTCAGGCCAGCCTCGGTGACCAGATTGATCCGATCGGGGATAGGACGAGGCGGCAGGATGGTTTCCGAGGCGGCTTCGGCACTTTCCTCCTTGGCGAATGCGACGCTCAATGGCTGGAACTCCGGTTGAACAGTGTTGGCAGACGCATAACCCGGCATGGGCGATAAAGCTGCAACAATCTGCTGCGCCCCGCTGCCGCCATTTCACCCTATCCACATCGTCTCCGTCACCCTATGAGACTGGGCCGGGTGAATCGCATTGGAGAGACCGCGGATGAGCAAGACCATAACCACCTGGTATGTCGACCCGGACGCGGAAGACCGCATGGCGGACGGCCACGCGCCGATCTGGCGTCATCTCATCGACCTCATGGCCGAACGCGATCTGTCGCAAAAGGCCGTGCTTGATTTCGGCTGCAACCAGGGCGGGCTGCTGCGGCATCTCTATGCGATGCGGCCGTTCCGCAAGGCGCTCGGCATCGATATCGCCGAACAGTCGATCGCCAGGGCGGAGGCTCTGAAGGGAAACCTGCCTGTCCAGCATGCCGTCGGCGCGAGCCTCGAAGGCTGGGTCGAAGAATTCGACCTCGCGATAAGCCACGAGGTCATCTACCTGATCGAAGACATCGACGCCCACGCCGCGGATATCTTCAAGGCCCTGAAACCCGGCGGCGTCTATTACGCCGTCACCGGCTGCCACACCGACAATCCGCTCTGGCCGAAATGGCGCGAACTGGTGGCCAAGCGCACCAACACCGTGGTGCAGGACCGCTCGATTTCCGACTACGGCCGCATCTTTGCGAAGGCGGGTTTCGAAGTCTCCGGCCGGAAGCTGGAATTTGACGGCTTCATCCCCTTCGTCGAGGATGGCTGGACGCCCGATTTCGCCGACGCCCTGAACTACTACACTCAGACCAAGATCGTCTTCCGCCTCGTCAAGCGTCCGGGGTAAGTCTATTCTTTATTGGAGCGTGATCTTTCCCGAAAACCGGTTGCCACTTTTTGCTGCGCTGACCTTCGGTTCGGGATCACGCTCCGGCAAGCTCGACATCGAAATGCGGCGGCTTGTCGGGGCCGACCTCGACGAAGCGTCCCTTCACCCGGAACGTCTTTTCGATCAGGCCGCTTGCGGCGAGCGCCCTCGGTTCGCCGTCGAAGCGCAGCTCGCCCTTTTCGAGCAGCGAGATGCGGTCGCTGACGGCGATCGCCTGGTTGATGTCATGGATCGCCATGACCACCGTCACGCCTTTCTCCCGGCTGAGGCGGTGCACCAGATCCAGCACCTCGACCTGATAGCCGATATCCAAGAACGAGGTCGGCTCATCGAGCAAAAGAATGCCTGCCTCCTGCGCCAGTGCTGCGGATATCCAGGCGCGCTGGCGTTCGCCGCCGGAGAGCTCCTGCAGCGTTCGGTCGGCCAGGCTGGTCAGGCCCGTGCTTTCGAGCGCCCATTCGATGGCCTCTTCGTCGCGGCGCGCATAGGAGCGGAACAGCCCGACATGGGGGAAGCGGCCCTGCCGCACCAGCTGCGCGATCGTCATCTCGTCGGGCGCGGTGGGTTGCTGCGGCAGGAAGGCGAGCTTCCTGGCGATGGCACGCCGCGACATCGACGCCACCGCAACCCCTTCGATCGCCGCATGCCCGCCGGCGGGTGCGATCAGGCCGGCAAGCGCCTGCAGGGCCGTGCTCTTGCCCGAACCGTTCGGGCCGATCAGCGCCCGGATCTCGCCTTTCTGCAAGGCGAGCTGAAAACCCTTGAGCGCCAGGCGGGAGCCGTAACGAACCGACAGTTGCGAGCAGGTCAAAGGCATTGCGCGTTTCTCATGGCGTTCTGCGGAGGAGGGCCAGCAGCACCGGCACGCCGGCCAGCGCCGTGACCACGCCGATCGGCACTTCCTCGGCGCCGCCGGCGAGGCGGCCGATCAGG
>NZ_JAKREW010000098.1 GCF_022347545.1 Terribium retamae | reverse complement strand
GCGGTGCAGTTCGTGGTGCGCGAGGGCCATCCGCTGGCGGCTCGCAGGCGGCTGCGCCTGGCCGACCTCGCCAGCCAGGACTGGGTGGTGCAGCCGGTCGGCACACCGATCTGGTCAGCGCTGTCGCGCGCCTTCGTCGAGGAGCAGACGCACTTTCCCGAAAGCGTGACCCACACGGCTTCGGTGCTCCTGACGCTGGCCACCATTGCGCGCACGGATGCCATCGCGCCGCTGGCAGAGGATGCGGTGCAGCTTCTGGCTTCGCCCGCGCTGACGACGCGCATCGCCACGCTCGACATGGCCAACCCGGTCTTCGTGCCGGACCTCAGCATCATCACCTTGCGCGACAGCGTGCTCTCGCCCATCGCGCTGCGGTTCCTCAACCTGATCGAAGACGAGATCGCGGCAAGGGCCGCGGGCGCCGCATCCTGAGTGGCGTTTCGTATCGCATCCGACTGGCACCGTCGCAGCAAGGCATCCTTGAAGCGCGCCTCAATTGGTAATATATTTCGTATCAATTGATACGGAGCGATCCATGACCGCCTTTGCCGATGTTGCCGATGTCCTGGGTTTGCCGGCCCCCGGCGGCCGTTCCGCTTTTGGCTTGATTGCGCGCATCGAAGACGGGCTTCCGGTAAAGGCGCTGGATCGACTCGCTGGCAAGCTGGCGCCCGGCGATACGCAGTTCAAATATCGCCTGATTCCGAAAGCGACCTATGAGCGGCGCAAGGCCGCGCATCGCCTGTCGTCGGACGAGGGTGAGCGGCTCGCGCGTCTTGCGCGGGTGTGGGCAATGGCTGTCGAGGTCTGGGGCGGAGACGACGACGCGCGGGATTTCCTGTTCCGGCCGCATGCGATGCTTGAGGATCGCCGGCCAGTGGATGTCGTCATTCAAAGCGAGATCGGTGCAGGGCTGGTGCTGGATGTGCTCGGCGGGTTGAAATACGGCACTGCCGCGTGACGCCGCAGATCCTTGACCGGACGCTGACGGCCTACCGCATCGGCGATCCGGCCGGCGCCTATCCGATCTTCGATGCGACGGGCTCGACCATTGCGCCGGGCCGCTGGAACACGCCGGGGAGCGCGGTGATCTACGCCGCCGAGCATTTCTCCACCGCGCTGCTGGAGAAGCTGGTGCATGGCAGCGGCCGCCTGCCGCCCAATCAGCATTATGTGACGATCACCATCCCGAAGGGCACATCCTACGAGACGTTTTCCGAACCGGGCCTGCCTGGCTGGGACAGCCAGCCCGCAGGCGTCAGCAAGCTGTTCGGCGAGCGCTGGTGTCTGGAACGACGCAGCGCGGTTCTGCTGGTGCCGAGCGCAGTGGCGCGGCCGGACCGCAACGTGCTTATCAACCCGGCGCATCCCGAGTTCGCCGATATCGAAACCAGCCTGCATCAGCCCGTCTATTGGGACAGGCGGCTCTTCGGCGCGTGACTGCCGGTATGCCGAGGGGGCACTTTGCGGGCGATCGAGATCATGATCGAGCGCAGGATTTTTACGATCTTAGAGCATAGTGTAGCCAAGTGCGCGGGGCGGCACAGCCGAAGTCCCTAGCGGATCCCTTTGCCGGCCTGCCTGTCGATGGGCGGCAGCAGGCCGAGCAGGCGCACCAGTTCGCGCTGGTTTTCGGTGCCGGTCTTGTGCAGGATGCTGGCGATCTGCGTGCGCAGCGTGTTGTCCGAAACCCGGTGTTCGGCAGCGTAGTCGGCCAGCGAATGGCCGGCGGCCAGCGCCAGCGCCAGCCGCGCCTCCGCTGTCGTCAGCGGGAACAATCGCTGCAGGGCCGCGGCGTCGAGCGGCGTCGCCGCAGCTTCGGACCTGAAGGTGACGAGCACGCGCCCCGGCTGGCCGCCGAGACGCATCGGCAAGGGGGCCGTCAACACGAACACCCTTGTGCCATCCCGGGTGGTCAGGACAAGGGCATCGCCGCTGCTGCCGGCCGCGGTGGCGGCGATCGAGGCGGCGAGTTGCCGGGACTGGTTGGGGTTGCGTGCAAGCAGGCCCTGCCGCGAGACCAGCGTCATGACGCCGCTCGCCTCCAGCATCTCGGCGGCGTGGTTTGCGAACAGCACATGGCCGGCGCCGTCGCAGATCACGCAACCGAAAGCCATCCTCTCCAGGGCGGCCAGCCCGGCATTCATATGGAGGTCCAGGTTCAGCCGCCGGCGCAGTTGCACCGCTCTTTGCAGATGGGGCGTCAGGCCCTGCAGCCGGGCGACGTCGTCGTCGCTGAAATCCATGCTTCCCCGCGACCGGTGAACGCTGAACTGCAGCAGCAGCCTGGAACCGATCGGAACGGCCGGCACGCCCATGCAGCGAACGGTGTCATGCACCCGCAGGAAGTCGGTATGGAACTCCGTCCTCTCCAGGTCGGGCTGCAGGATGAGATCCGTGAAGCGCGAGATGCTGTCGGGATGATGCGCCAGCGCCAGCGGAACGCAGGGATTGATGTGGCGATAATAGGCGGCATAGTCCTGCAGCGCCTTGTCCGGAAGATTGTGGACGGCCGCCTCCTCGAAGGCGTTCGCACGCAGGATGCCCAGCGCCGCGCTGCTTCCTTCGCCGGCTGCCATCACGATCGCGGCCAGCCCTTGCAGCCCATGCGGATCCAGCGCGGCATCGTAGATATCGGAGACAATCGCGGGCTGTATCGCAAGCGACCCGCGGCTCAGCCTTTTTGCGAGAACACCCATCTTGCTGCCGCCCCCCGGCGGAGATACGAGCACAGCGTATCTGTCGGGAAATATAACAGAATTTCCGATCGTTAGCCACATCATTGATTCAAATGATGCGGCTCCCTCGACAATGGGTGTAGCCTTCATTCAGTGAAATAAGTCTTTGGGACAGGGTACACCTTGACGAAGCAGGTCGAGGCTGGGGTGGGTTTCAAAGCTGTTCTTCGGGGCTTGTTTCCGGGTGGGCTGGTATAGGGGTATCGCCGTCGATCTGGGAGAGATTGGCGACGATACCTCTATGCATTTCCGCCGCTGACATTTCTTGGGCAAGAAGTTGGAGGCTGGCGCCATGAAGCGGGACGAAATCCACACGGGCGAGGACGTTGCGGCCGATGGGAGCGGGGCCATCGCCCCCGCAGTCACCGATGCTGGCGAGGCCGACGCCGCCGATTTCATGGGCACCGGTGTGCTGTGGGTCGTCACCGAGGCCGACGACCTCGACGGCCTGGCGATGAGCACCTGGGCCGCAGCCCTGGTGAGCCCGCGGTAGTCGGAGAGGGCGCCGCGCCGCTCAATAATATTCGAGCTTCGGATACCATTTTTCGCCCCGGCCTTCGGGCGTGAGGTCGAGTGCCAACCAGAGCGGGGCGAAGTCGGGACCGCCGCGCGGGTCCTTGCCGGCATCGGCCATCTCGCCGGTCATTTCGCCCTTCCAGAACAGCCTGACCCCGTCGCCGGTTTTCCGGAACACCGCCAGCACCGGATATTCCCAGCCCTTGGCCGGGTCGAGGCCGCCGAAATCGAGCGCGAAGTCGTCGCCGACGGTCTGGTGGAACTGCAGGTGCCGCCAGCCCCGTTCGCGCGCGAACGCCACCTGCCGCTCCACCGGGCTGCGCCCGAGGATGGCCAGCGCCACGCGCTGCTGCAGGTCCTTGGCGTTGGCGTCCAGCGGCCCGAGCAGGTTGGTGCACATCGGGCAGGGGCGCTCGCGTTCCGGCCCATACATCCAGAAATAGGTGACCAGCGTTTCCTTGTCGCCGAACAGATCGGCCAGGCCGACCTCGTCGCCGTTCACATCCTTGAACCGGTAGTCCTTGTCGATGACCGGACCGGGCGGCAGCTTGCGCCGCTGTTCCGCCACGCTGTCGATATGCCGCTGCAGTTCGATCTCTTCCGCCAGCAGTTTCTGCCGCGCCTGCGCATAACCTTCGCTTTCGCCCGGCCAGGATTTGCGTTTGGCCGCCAGTTCCGTCGATGAGATAGACATGCTGCACCTCCCAGGGGTTGGAGCGCCGCCCTGCGGCCGGCGTCTCAGGGAAGGGAACGTGTGGCCCGCGCCAGCCGTTCCCAACGCTCCTGCCCGTTCTTGCCAGTGATGTGAGGCTCCACGCGAAGCGCTAGAAATCGCAAGAGAGGGGATATTCAGCCGCGACCTCTACAGCCTGCAGGATCGCCAAGCACACAGCGTCGGCG
>NZ_JAKREW010000097.1 GCF_022347545.1 Terribium retamae | reverse complement strand
TGCGGATATTGCCGAGCGCGCGGATATGGTCGCTGCTGAGTTCGGGATAGGCATTGGGGACAATGACGAGCGGGATGCCGCCATCCCAGGCCTTTGAAAAGCTCTCGATCTCGCCGGGATGCTGCTTCTTCGAGTGGATCAGGATCATGTCGGCGCGCCCGCACCACATCGCGGATCGCCTCATGCGCTTCGTTGGGCACCCAGACGGCAGCGAGCTCGCCGGCACGTAAAAGCCGAGCCAGAGTCTGGGCATCGCGCCGATCCGTCTTCACCCGCTCGTTCGGACGTCGCGGCATGGAGGGTGGCGAGATCACCACACAATCGAGCCCGAACCGCCTCAAAAAGCGATAGATGACGAACCCGCACGGGCCGGACTCGTAGCAGATTTTCAGCTTCGCGCCGTCTTTCCCGATACTTGCCAATGCCTTGTGCAGCGCCTCGCCGTCATTCGCGATGGTTCCGAAGAACCGGATTTCCCGGTCTCGGCCTTCGTCGGCGACGGCAATCGATATCGTGTCCCGGTGAACACAAGGCCGATGTATTTCGTTGAAATAGTCATATCTGCTTCCTTCCATTGCACATTTCTCAATGCACAACATCCAGAAGCCCCGCCCGGCGCGGGGCAAGTGACCATCATAGGGTCTCTAAGGCCCTCCTTTGCGAGAATCGGAGCCTGCCGCTCTCCCGCCACGGTATTGGTCAGCTTGCTTCCCAACCCACAGATGCGGAATCGTTTTTCACAGGATCTATTCTATTTTCATAGAAATTCATCGAAGGTTGTCGATTTTCATGAAATCCTGCAATCGGGCGTGCCCTTCATAGATCGGTATCGAAATTTATGGAACCTGGGCAACAGAAGGCATTTCAGAGGCAGTATCGCATTTCACGGGCGCCCGCTACCCGAAGCCGCCATTTGTCGGCGATGCCGGGGTTCTGGATACACCGCTTCGAAGGCCTTGGCATATTCCGTAGGATCGCCGTCAGGCGGCAACGGTGACGTTTGCCGGAAAAAGGCATCGATCCTGTCGATCCAGACGGGATCAGCCGTATCGATCTCCCGCGTTGACAGGTTCGTCTCGCGGCAAAAGATTTGCGTCTTGAAATCGCGGATCATGGCGTAGCCGATCGGAATGCCAGAGGCCGCCGATGCGCCGGCGCCAAGGAACCAAGCCACGAGATTTGGCCTAAGATCGAAGGCGGTCGCGAATTGTGCCGCGGATATAGTTTTTATCGGCACGGACTCCCCTTTTAAGCCGTCGTGGGGAGCGGGTCGGTTCCCTCGCTCAAGATGGCGAGATATCGCCGGTAACTGAACACGCGCCCCCGTTTTCGCCCGGTGATTTCCTCGACGATGCCAAATCGCTCCAGATCAGCAAGCGCCGCGTTGACCGTGGGGGCTGAGAGACCTGTCTTCTGAACGAGTTGGTTGGCCGTCAGGAACGGGTTTTGCTGAAACAGATCGTGGATACGTAGTGCGGAGCCTGCTCGGTCGCTCTCTGTCGTAATCCGTTCGCGATCTTCCTTGAACAGATCGACGATCCGGGTAGCGAACGCCTGATTGGCCGTATCCGCAACGCCAGTGAGGAAGAAATCGAGCCAGGCTTCCCATGCCCCGTGCTCGCGCACCTCTTGAAGGAGACGATAATAGTCGGACCGATGAGTTTTTAGGTAGAGGCTCAAATAGAGCAGCGGCTTGCGCAGCACGCCGTTGACGCACAGGTACAGCGTCACCAGTAAGCGACCGATCCTTCCATTACCGTCAAGGAACGGGTGGATGGTCTCGAATTGGACATGCAGCAGCCCCGCCTTGATGAGGGCGGGCAGTCGCGAGCCGTCCTCGTACATGAAGCGCTCAAGCGCATCGAGACAGGCCTCCATTTCGGTGGCGGCGGCGGCACGAATAGCGCGTTGCCTGGACGTGAGCCGCCGATCCAGTTCTGAGACCGCCGAAACTCTCCGGGATTTTTCGTGCCGCCACGCCCGCTCTGTAGCAGCCGTTGGTGCATCTCGCGGATCAGACGCAGCGACAGCGGCAGGTCATCCAGCCGCTCCAGCCCATACATCATCGCATCGACATAGTTCGAGACTTCGCGGATGTCGTCGATCGGCTGGCCGGCCTGGGCCTCGGTTTCGAAGCGGAGCAGGTCCGAAAGAGTCGATTGCGTGCCCTCGATCTGGGACGAGAGCACGGCTTCCTTCCTCACCTACATATAGAGGAACAGTTCTTGACGCGGGAGCAGCATGGTGATGCCGTCCAGACGCCCCAGGGCACGTTCGGCCAGACTTAGGCGTTCCAAAAGGGCCAACACGTCGATCGGGGGGGCCGGCGGCAGTGGACGAGGCACGAAAGCACGCACGATTTCGCCTGCAGCAGGGGTCTCGACCAAGCGGCCTAGCCGGAGACTGGAAGCTGATTCGAGCATGCTCCATCATGCGGGTGCGGTGCTATTTAAGCAATTGGCGCTTGGCTTAAATAGTGGCTGGACTCAGGTAAGCGCCCTTAAATAACGTAGCGATGCTCAATGGCTGATATGAAGGCGCGTAGCTGTCATTCGTAGGGACAAAATCTCGCAACTGACCGCAGGCGATTCGAACTTTTCTGCCGCCAAACGCCGCCGTTTTTACGCTTTCCACGCATGGGCCGCCCTCCACCTGATGCAAATGTATGTTCGGCGGCCATAGCGTACTGTGAAGGGGCAATCGGCGGTATTTTGCGCCCCAGCGTGGATGAAACTGATAACTACGTTTCCGCTGGAGCGCTATGATATTCTGATCCTCGGTCTGCGAACGCCGCCATGAGCGTCAGAGACTCGCCGAAGCTACTACGATAGACGTCACGTGAAGCCAATCAACACGCCACCCGCCGCGGCGACGAGCATCACGATCCAGGGCACAGCTTTCCACGCCATCAACAGCACGAGCACGACAGTGCCAGGGTAAACTGACGCGCGCCGACAATGGCGCCGGTAAAGACGGGATCGTAGAGCGCTGCGCCGAGAATGCCGACGGCGGTGGCATGGCACCGCTCATCAACGCTTGCGCGCTTTCGCGTTTGCGGAAGCTGTGACGCAATCTCCTGCTTCACCTGCCGGCGGGCCCGCATCACGTCGCGGATCGCCTCGTGCGCTTCGTCGGGCACCCAGAGACGGTGGCGAGTTCACCGGCGCGCAAAAGCTAGGCCAGCGTCTGGGCATCGCGCCGATCGGTCTTCACCCGCTCGTTCGGACGTTGCGACATGGAGGATGGTGAGATCACAACGCAGTCGAGCTCGAGACGCTTCAAGAAGCGATCACGAATCCACACGGGCCGGATTCGCAACAGATCTTTTAGCTTCGCGCCTTCCCGATGTTCACCGACGCTCTGAGCAGCGCGTCGCCGTCATTGGCGATGGTTCCGAAGAACCGGATTTCCCGGTCTCGGCCTTCATCGGCGACCGCAATCGATATCGTGTCCCGGTGAACATCAAGGCCGAGGTATTTCGTTGAAATGGTCATTTTCAGTTTCCTCCCATCGCGCATTTTCCAATGCGCAACATCCACCCCAGCGCGGACTCCCTGTCTTCGCCCTGCTCTCCCCATTCCTTACCGCCTCATGGGCATCCAAGAGGAACGCATGGCCGAAGAAGTCAGGCGTCGCAAAGCCAACCCATAGATGCAATTTGGTAGATGGGGTGGGTCTGACGGGGGATTTGACTGAAATCAACCGACGAGAGAGCAGGGAAGGCAGTATTATTGCGTTGTCTGGTGAAAGCCACTGCGAAAGTAAGCTCGCTCGTCTTGCCCTTTGCCAACCCCTGACCGAAGCTGGCACAACGGGTATTGGGGAGAATGGGCATGGACAAACCCAGTTTCGTGCAGGTTGGGTCTGATGCGATTGAAACCAGGAGCAGGCTGCAGATTACAGGCAATGCCGGGCTCTACTACGTATCCTGGCATCTTTCTCGGCGAGGTTGGCACGTTATGCCAACGGTTCGGAACGCCAGAGGCTCAGATCTTATTGTTACAAACTCGGATGAGACGGTCTATCTGGGCGTGCAATCCAAAGCACTGAGCAAACGAGCACCGGTGCCTCTCGGGCGCAACCTCGATAGCTTGTGCTCTGATTGGTGGATCATCACCATCAACGCCAACAACGAACAGCCGACTTGCTTCGTCATGACCCGTGAGGAGGTAAAGGGCCTCGCATATACTGACCGAGTGATAAAATCCGACAAAGGTCCAGCTCATTGGCTTCAACCGAAAGCCTATGACCGCCCAGAGTACCGAAACGCTTGGCATCGCCTAGACAACGGCTGCTAGAGTGCGCGACTATCGACGACTCTGAGTGTGCTATCACCGGGAAGGCAGATAAGGGTGCAATCGAATGAGCAAGTCTCTGACCATCGATCGATCGCCAGGTGTTGCAGCGGGCCGAAGTTCCGGCTCGGGGTTTGGCAACCTCGCATGGGCGGTTGCAACGTCCGACGACAAGGCGCTTGACCTGAAAGGTCAGATCGCC
>NZ_JAKREW010000096.1 GCF_022347545.1 Terribium retamae | reverse complement strand
TTCTAGCACTTAGCCTGCGCCGCCCTGCGGGCGTGCTCGTCTAAGATGCTGAAATCGCATTTTAAACCCCCCCGGCGGGGGAAGTTGCCCCGCGCGCAGACCGCCCACCACCCCCCCCCGGCGGGGCGGCCGCGGCGTCGCGCGAGTTCGGAGGCGTCATGGCGAGCCATCTACGCCGCCTCCCGTTCGCCGATGCGCTGGACGGGGTAGCGCTCCAGCACCCTGGCGAGGATGGCGGGGCCGGAGGCATCGGTGGGCACGAACATCCTGAGCTTCCACGAGATCATTTCGTGGAAGAGGCCGTAGGCCGAAAGGCGATCCCGCATGACGTCGGTGAAGCCCGACAGTTCGATGCGGTTCGTGCCCATGACGCGACTGCGCCGAAGCTGAAGGCCTTCGGTGAGGTCGAGGATGGTCTTGCCGTCCATCAGCGCCATGAAGGCATCGTCGGAGGTCAACGTCGACGTGCCGGTCGCCATGGCGCCCGCGACCCAGGCGGGCGAAACGCGGCGGCCGACGATGCGCTCGCCATCATCGGTCTGAAGCCGATAGACCCGCGTCGAGTCGTGTGGCAGTCGCTTCCAGATCGGCAGCAACAGGCCGCTGACGACATGGATCGTGCTGTCCACGAACTCCGGCACCTCGGCGACCTCGGCATTCCACGCCGATGCGAATGCGCCCTGGTCGGTTTCGACCCAATGGGTCTCGCCCATCATCTTGACGGGCAAGTTATGCGCTTCCATCGGCCGGATTAGGCGAATGCGCCGTTCGATCTCGCCGTCATCCAGCATGACGCTGGTGGTCGGGATCTGGACGGCGGCGCGACCGGAACGCTCATTGATGAGCAGCCTCGCCCGAGCACCGGCAAGCTGGTCGAGGGCCTCGGTGAGCGTGACCGGACGATTGCGCTGGCGCTGCGTGATCGTCAGCAGCCGGGCCTCGGCGCCGGTGCCGGGATGGACATGAATGGTCTGGCGGTCAGTGACGACGAAGCTCTCCGCCCGCAGCGTCTCCAGCCCGACGTCATAGCTGCCACTGGCGATGGCGCCCTCGATCTTGGCGTTCAGCAACTGCTCGAAGGCCGTGAACAGTACACCCTGCAGATCGATGGTGAGCGCAAGCAGGCGATTGAGGAAGGTGGTGATGGGCGGCAACTCATCCTTGATGCCGGTGTCGTCCATCAGTTTGAGGCCTGTGGCGTCCTCGAACATCTGGAGCGAGCAGCCCTCGACCTTCCCCCGCACCAGCAGGAGATAGAGCTGGCGCAGCGCATCGCGGGCATAGTGCGATTCCAGATTGTCCTCGGGGCGGAACAGACCCTGGCCGCCGGTCTGGCGCTGGCCGCGCGTGATCGCGCCCAGCGTGTCGAGACGGCGGGCGATGGTCGAGAGGAAGCGCTTCTCGGCCTTCACGTCGGTCGAGATCGGCCGGAACAGCGGCGGTTGCGCCTGGTTGGTGCGGTTCGTGCGGCCCAGACCTTGAATGGCGGCGTCGGCCTTCCAGCCCGGTTCGAGCAGGTAGTGAACGCGCAGGCGCTGGTTCTTCGCGTTGAGGTCGGCGTGATAGGAGCGTCCGGTGCCGCCCGCGTCCGAGAAAATCAGGATGCGCTTCTGATCGTCCATGAAAGCGGCGGTTTCCGCGAGATTGGCCGATCCGGCGCGGTTCTCAACGGCGAGACGGTCAACGCCGCCGGGGCTGGTCTTGCGGACGATGCGGCGCGAGCGGCCCGTCACCTCGGCTACGACGTCGGTTCCGAAGCGCTGCACGATCTGGTCAAGCGCCCCCGGAACGGGAGGGAGAGAGGCCAGCCTCTCGATCAGCCGGTCGCGGCGGGCGACGGCCTCGCGGCTTTCGACCGGCTGGCCATCGCGATAGACGGGACGCGACGACATATTGCCCTCGCTGTCGGTGAAGAGCTCATAGAGCTGCACCGGAAAGGAGTGGGCGAGGTAGTCCAGGACATATTCCCTCGGCGTGATATCCACGCGGACGTCGTTCCATTCCTCGGCCGGAAGCTCTGCAAGGCGGCGTTCCATCAGGGCTTCGCCCGTGGACACGATCTGGATCACGGCGGCGTGGCCGTCCTCCAGATCGCGCTCGATCGACCGGATGAGCGTCGGGGTTTTCATGCTGGTGAGCAGATGGCCGAAGAACCGCTGCTTGGCCGACTCGAATGCCGAGCGCGCAGCGGACTTCGCCTGCCGGTTCAGCGTGCCGGAACCGCTGTCGCCGCCGGTGATATTGGCGGCCTGCATCGCGGCGTCGAGATTGTTATGGATCACCGAAAAGGCGGCCGCATAGCTGTCGTAAATGCGTGTCTGTTCGGGCGTGAGCTGATGCTCGACCAATTCGTATTCGACGCCATCATAGGAGAGCGATCGGGCGGTGTAGAGGCCGAGCGCCCTGAGGTCGCGGGCCAGAACCTCCATGGCCGCAACGCCTCCGGCCTCGATGGCCTCGACGAATTCCGCCCTCGTGGAGAACGGGAAGTCTTCTCCGCCCCAGAGGCCAAGCCGCTGGGCATAGGCAAGGTTATGAACCGTTGTCGCGCCGGTTGCCGAGACATAGACGATGCGGGCGTTCGGCAGGGCATGCTGGAGGCGAAGCCCGGCGCGACCCTGCTGCGAAGCGGCGACATCGCCGCGGTCTCCCTTGCCGCCCGCGGCATTCTGCATGGCATGGCTTTCGTCGAAAATGATCACTCCATCGAAGTCGGAGCCCAACCAATCGACGATTTGCCGGACGCGTGAAACCTTGCTCCCGCGCTCGTCGGAGCGTAGCGTGGCATAGGTCGTAAACAGGATGCCTTCCGGCAGCCGAATGTCCTTGCCCTGCGGAAAACGCGACAGGGGCGTGACCAGCAGACGCTCCATGCCGAGTGCCGACCAATCGCGCTGCGCATCTTCGAGCAAGGCTTCGGAACGACTGAGCCACACCGCCTTGCGGCGCCCTCTCATCCAGTTGTCGAGGATGATCGCGGCCGACTGGCGGCCCTTGCCCGCGCCGGTGCCGTCGCCGAGCATGAAGCCGCGGCGGAAGCGGACGGCGTTCTGTGCATCGTCGGGCGCCGCCGAGACGACATCGAAGGTTTCGTCCAGCGTCCATGATCCGGCGAGGAAGTCCGAATGGGCTTCGCCGGCATAGATCACGGTTTCCAACTGCGCGTCGGACAGCAGGCCATCGGTGACGAGGTTGGCGGGAAGGCGCGGCCGATAGCTCGGCTTGGGCGGCGCGACGCTCGCCATGGCCGCCGACTGCACCAGCTTGGTCGGATGGGCCTGAGAACCGGGAATACGGATCGCCTGCAATATGTATTCTTCATAAAGCGCATCGGTGATGCGGCCGTCCTCGGCCGGCGTCCAGTCAACGGTCTCATAGGCGAGTTCAACGCCTTCCGGTTCAGCGACAGTGCGGATTGGAGCGGATGCGGCAGCTCGGGCGAGATAGCCGCGAACGGTGCGCGAGGCTGATGGAGCCGTGACGGGAACTGAGATCGACGCATCGACCGGCAAGCGTGCCGGCACATGCTCGCCGATCCAGCCGAGCAGGGTGGCGACATCAGGCGCGATCCCCACTGAGGCCGGAAAGGCGGCCGGATCGTCGGCGGGCAGTTTGTCGATGACGGTCAGGCGGGTGGGAAAAGTCGTGCCATGCTTGGCATAGAGCGAGCCGTCGATGGAGGCGGTGAACACCACGCGGCCTTGTTCCTGAAGCCGGATGAAGGCGTCGCGCCAGGCAGGCGCATCGGGCGCGAAACTCGATCCGGTGATCGTTACCAAGCGCCCGCCATCGGCCAGACGCGCCAGCGCCGAGGCGACATGGCGATAGGCGGCGTCGGCCATCCGGCCGGAGACATTGGCCATCACCGAGAAGGGCGGGTTCATCAGCACGACGGTCGGCACAATGCCGGGGGCGAGATGATCGTGGATCTGCGTCGAGTCGAAGCGGGTGATGGAAATGGTCGGAAAGAGGTGGGAGAGGAGATCGGCACGGGTCTCCGCCAGCTCGTTGAGCACGAGCGATCCGCCGGCGATCTCCGCCAGGATGGCGAGCAGGCCGGTGCCTGCCGAGGGTTCGAGAATCCGGTCGGCGGGGGTGATGGCGGCGGCCGTCGCAGCGATCAGCCCGAGCGGGATCGGCGTCGAGAACTGCTGGAAGGTCTGGCTCTCTTCCGAGCGGCGCGTGTGGGTCGGCAGAAGCCCGGCGATCTTCGCCAGCAGCGGCAGGCTGGCTGCCGGAGAGCCGGCTTTACGGAAAAGCGCCTTTCCGTATTTGCGCAAAAACAGGACCGTCGCCGCCTCGCAGGCGTCATAGGCGGTCTTCCAGTTCCAGGCGCCGGTGGCGTCCGATGCGCCGAAGGCCGTTTCCATCGCGCCACGCAGCGTGGCGGCGTCGATACGCTGGCCACGTTCGAGTTGGGGAAAGAGGAGAAGCGCTGCCTGATGGACCGCGAAGGCCGTATTGATGGCAGGAACAATCGGTGCAGCCGGAAGGGTTGCTGCGGCGGAAGCATGTGTCATGGGAAGAGCCTCGGAGAGCGTGAACGGATCGAGCCTAGGCGGCGCTCTCTCTCGACCGCACAGGCTCAAACCCGTCCCGGCCTTCCTCTTCCTCTCAAGCGGCCGGTCGTGGCCGACATGGAAAAAGCGCCCTGCCGCGAGGCGGGGCGCTTGGGGTGCTCAGTCGATAGCTTGAAATATTTCCGACGCTTCGGGGTGATCCGCCGCAAAGGCGTAAAGGCGGCTATATCCCTCGGCCAGAAGATCGGATTCGTATTTGAAGGAAAGATGGGAGAGGGCGAACAGCGTGGCGATGATGCCAGCGGCGTCGGCGGAGACTTCGCCCTCGTAGCCATTGGTCTCGCAAACGATCCGGTAGCGGGGCCTGGACGTCGGCACGAGATAGAGAGGCTTGCCCTCATGCTCGTAGAAATCCCAGAAGCCCCCGCCATAGTCACGCGGACTGAGCCAGCTCATGAGATTGTAGAGGGTATTCTCGGCTACGATCAGATGCTGCCGACCGAACAGGGTTGGGAGGAAAGTTTCGCGGCGCTGCTCGAGAACAAGCGTGGCGTGCCGTATCGTGGTTTCGGGTGCGGACATGGGGTCTGTGCCTCCAGAGAGCTGGAAAGGGTCGAGCCTAGGCGGCGCTCTCTCGACCGCACCGGCTCAACCTGTCCCGGCCCTCCTCTTCCTCTCGGCGCAGAGGTGTTCATGTTGAAGCTCCGGCCTTCAGCCGAATCGTCGGCCTGATGCTGTGAAGGTGTAGTCGTTAGCGGCGATGGTCTCGTCGACGACTGCATCGGACGTCTGGTGTTCGTATTCGCGTTCGAGCTGGCGGTAGAGCCAGCGGGCGAGATCGCGCAGCGCCTCGATCACGATTTCCTCGGCATCGTCGGTCATGTCCTGCCATGTCGGACTGTCGCGCTCGACCGAGATCGCCATGCAGTATTCGTGATAGTTGTGCCCGCGATGGCTAACGTCGGCGCGAAGCTGGTAGAAATTGCACCGCTGGATCGCCTGCAAGGCATCAGCGATGCGGTGTAGTTCCTCATCCTGCGGGGGGGGGGGGGGGGGGGGGGGGGGGGGGGGGGGGCGGGGCGGGGGGGGGGGGGGGGGGGGGGGGGGGGGGGGGGGGGGGGGGGGGGGGGGGGGGGGGGGGGGGGGGGGGGGG
>NZ_JAKREW010000095.1:0-2500 GCF_022347545.1 Terribium retamae | reverse complement strand
AGCGACTTAGTGTGTCGAGCAAGCTTAAGCCGGTAGGTGTAGGCGCAGCGAAAGCGAGTCTGAACAGGGCGTTCAGTTCGACGCATTAGACCCGAAACCGAGTGATCTAGCCATGAGCAGGTTGAAGGTAGGGTAACACCTACTGGAGGACCGAACCCATAACTGTTGCAATAGTTCGGGATGACTTGTGGCTAGGGGTGAAAGGCCAATCAAACTCGGAAATAGCTGGTTCTCCGCGAAATCTATTTAGGTAGAGCGTCGACCGAATACCCTGGGGGGTAAAGCACTGCATGGGCTAGGGGTCCTCACCGGATTACCAAACCTAAGCAAACTCTGAATACCCAGGAGTACTAGTCGGCAGACACACGGCGGGTGCTAACGTCCGTCGTGAAAAGGGAAACAACCCTGACCTACAGCTAAGGTCCCCAAGTTATGGCTAAGTGGGAAAGGATGTGAGGATCCCAAAACAACCAGGATGTTGGCTTAGAAGCAGCCATCATTTAAAGAAAGCGTAACAGCTCACTGGTCTAAATAAGGGTCTTTGCGCCGAAAATGTAACGGGGCTAAAGCCATACACCGAAGCTTAGGGTTCGTGAGCAATCACGAGCGGTAGCGGAGCGTTCTGTAGGCCGTCGAAGCCGTACCCGTGAGGGGCGGTGGAGGTATCAGAAGTGCGAATGCTGACATGAGTAACGTAAGGGGAGTGAGAGACTCCCCCGCCGAAAGACCAAGGGTTCCTGCTTAAAGTTAATCTGAGCAGGGTTAGCCGGCCCCTAAGACGAGGCGGAAACGCGTAGTCGATGGGAACCACGTTAATATTCGTGGGCCTGTGGGTAGTGACGGATTGCACAAGTTGTCCAACCTTATCGGATTGGAAGGGCAGCGGAGCGGTTCCAGGAAATAGCTCCCACTTATAGACCGTACCCGAAACCGACACTGGTGGTCAGGTAGAGTATACCAAGGCGCTTGAGAGAACTATGCTGAAGGAACTCGGCAAATTGCACGCGTAACTTCGGAAGAAGCGTGACCCTTCTATGCGCAAGCATGGGAGGGTGGCACAGACCAGGGGGTAGCGACTGTTTATCAAAAACACAGGGCTCTGCGAAGCCGCAAGGCGACGTATAGGGTCTGACGCCTGCCCGGTGCTGGAAGGTTAAGAGGAGGGGTGCAAGCTCTGAATCGAAGCCCCAGTAAACGGCGGCCGTAACTATAACGGTCCTAAGGTAGCGAAATTCCTTGTCGGGTAAGTTCCGACCTGCACGAATGGCGTAACGACTTCCCCGCTGTCTCCAGCATAGACTCAGTGAAATTGAATTCCCCGTGAAGATGCGGGGTTCCTGCGGTTAGACGGAAAGACCCCGTGCACCTTTACTATAGCTTTACATTGGCATTCGTAGTGGCATGTGTAGGATAGGTGGTAGGCTTTGAAGCCAGGGCGCCAGCCTTGGTGGAGCCACCCTTGAAATACCACCCTTATTACTATGGATGTCTAACCGCGGCCCGTTATCCGGGTCCGGGACAATGTATGGTGGGTAGTTTGACTGGGGCGGTCGCCTCCTAAAGAGTAACGGAGGCGCGCGATGGTGGGCTCAGAACGGTCGGAAATCGTTCGCTGAGTGCAATGGCATAAGCCTGCCTGACTGCGAGACTGACAAGTCGAGCAGAGACGAAAGTCGGTCATAGTGATCCGGTGGTCCCGTGTGGAAGGGCCATCGCTCAACGGATAAAAGGTACGCCGGGGATAACAGGCTGATGACCCCCAAGAGTCCATATCGACGGGGTTGTTTGGCACCTCGATGTCGACTCATCGCATCCTGGGGCTGGAGCAGGTCCCAAGGGTATGGCTGTTCGCCATTTAAAGCGGTACGTGAGTTGGGTTCAGAACGTCGTGAGACAGTTCGGTCCCTATCTGCCGTGGGTGTAGGAATATTGAAAGGATCTGTCCCTAGTACGAGAGGACCGGGATGGACGTATCTCTGGTGGACCTGTTGTGGCGCCAGCCGCATAGCAGGGTAGCTATATACGGACGGGATAACCGCTGAAGGCATCTAAGCGGGAAACCCACCTTGAAACGAGTATTCCCTGAGAACCGTGGAAGACGACCACGTTGATAGGCCGGGTGTGGAAGAGCGGCAACGCTTGAAGCTTACCGGTACTAATAGTTCGATCGGCTTGATCGTTCTCATTCCTAATGCTCATCAAAAAGCGCTCACGCTTGAGCGGCCCTAAAGGGCCTAAGCTCCGCGAGGGCGCCGGATGAACCGGCGACGCGCAGTCGCGCTTGCGGGCAACAGCCCGAAGGCATCACTGCTCGCGCCTCGGCACAAAACAGCTTCTCGATTACGTGCGCTTTGCCGACCTGGTGGTTATGGCGGAGCGGCTGCACCCGATCCCATTCCGAACTCGGCCGTGAAACGCTCCAGCGCCAATGGTACTTCGTCTCAAGACGCGGGAGAGTAGGTCGCTGCCAGGTCTGCTAAACGCACGTAACATTCTCTTT
>NZ_JAKREW010000094.1 GCF_022347545.1 Terribium retamae | reverse complement strand
CAGCAGGCGGCGGCGCAGGCGGCCAGCCACGCGGAAGCGGCGCGGCAGAAGAAGCTGCAGCATCTCGCGGCGCTCAACGCCCTGATGCATGAGCGCGTCACCGCCGGCTACCGCATCGATGTCGAGACCGACAGCACGGTGCGCGCCGACGTCTCGCGCAAGAAGCAGGAAGCGACCGAGTTCATGACCGCCTCCAGCGCCTTCTTCGGGGCGGTCGGCCCGCTGGTGCAGCAGGGCGTGATGCCGGCCAATGCGGCGATCACCATCTATGGATCCTTCGCCCGGCTGTTCAACCTCGGCAAGGCGATCGAAGACGTGCTGGACGATCTGATCGCCAAGGTGCAGCAGGGCGGCGGCGTGCCGCAGCAGCCAGACGGCCAGGCCGATGCCGCGGCGGTCGAACAGCAACGGAAGCAGCAGGCCGCCCAGCTCGACCAGCAGATCAAGGTGCAGAACGCCGAGCTGGAACGGCAGATCAAGCGCGAGAACGCTTCGCTGGATCTGCAGATCAAGAACGCAGAACTGCAGATCAAGACCAGCCAGCTCAGCGCGGTGCAGCGGCAGTTGCAAATGCAGCAGCTGGGGGTGACGGGGTAGGTTGGGTGTTCTCGGGTTTGACGTCTTGAAGAACCCTCAACCTTAAGAAGACCCCCACCCCTAACCCCTCCCCTCAAGGGGGAGGGAGAGCTGCCGCATGCCAAGTCCCCTCCCCCTTGAGGGGAGGGGTTAGGGGTGGGGGTATGCGGCGCGTGACGCATCAATCCAGGTCATCCAAGAGGTTCAACCGTGACACGATACGTCTTTCGCGACGGTCGCTTTCGTGACCGCGAGACCGGTGCGCCGATGCTCGTTCCAGCCGGCCCGCTGGCGATGCCCAGCATCACCAGGCCGATGCCGGAATATGCCAGCCCGATCAACGGTCGGATGATCACCACCCGCCATGAGCGCCGCGAGGACATGAAGCGCAACAACTGCGTGGAAGCCGGCGACATGCCTTCTCCCACCGGCGGGAAAATCAGGAACAAGGCCTTCGCCGCCAAGCGGGGTCTCACAGTCAGCGAGGACTACAGATGACGACAGTGAATGGCGAAGCCCAGGGATTTGCGAGCTCCGCAGGTTCGGACGTTGCGGATCTTGGCGCTGCGTCGGCGGCGAGTGTCAATGACGATGCCGCGCTCGGCGCAGTGTGGGATCAGAACGCGCGCGACAGCGACAATGGCAGCGGCGATCCTGCCGATGGCGGCCGCCAGAGTTCCTCGCCGGCCTCTCCGCCGGCCAAGGATTCCCCACTGGAAGGTGAGGGAACGGGAGGGGCGGCCGAGGTTTCCTCGCCCTCGGCCGTGCCCCTCCCGGCCAATTGGCGCGGCATGGAAGGCGAATGGGGCAAGATCCCGGCCGAAGTGCAGGCCAGGATCGCCCAGCGCGACGCCGAGCTGCACACCCGCATGTCGGAACAGGGCCGGCAGATCAGCGGCTTTCGCCACTACAACGAGATCTTCGAACGCAATGCCGACCTTCTGGCCGGGCGGACCATGCCCGATGGTTCGGCGCCGTCGATGGCCGATGCGGTCGACTTCCTGTTCAGCGCCCAGCGCCGGCTGGACGAGAACCCGATCGCCAGCCTGATCGACATTGCCGACCGCTATGGCGTGCGCCAGCACCTGGCTGCGGCGCTGAGCGGCCAGATCGACATCCCCGCCGACCCGCAACCGCCCGCCATGACGCCGGCGGACATTGCCTGGGTGATACGGGAAATCCAGCAGGAAGACGCCATGGCGCGTTCCGCCAACGAGGAAGTGAGCCGCCTGGCCAAGGACAAGCCGCTCTATTCCGAGCTCGCCGAAGACGACATGGTGCATGCGATCCATAAGGCACGTGCCAGGCTTGGCGACACCGCTTCCCACGAAGCCGTGTTCGACCTTGCCTATGACATGGCCGTGAATGCCGACCCGGACCTTAGGGTCAAGGCAGCCGCCGCCGCTAGGGCCGCCGCTGCAGACCCGAGGAGAATGGCCGACGCACGCCGCGCGGCTGCCGTCAACGTGACCTCTACCTCCACCGGCCAGTCCCGGCAGTTCTCGGAAGACGAACTGCTCGGCCAGGCCTATGACGAAGCACAGAACTCAAGGTGATCAAGATGGCAGGACCATCCACTGTGTTCACGCAGATGGTTTCGACAACGCTGCGTAACGCCGCAACCGAGGTTGCGGACAATGTGAGCAAGAACAACGCCTTGCTCGCCCGCCTCAAGAAGAAGGGCAACATCCGCAATCTCGACGGCGGCACCGAAATCCAGGTTCCGCTCGAATATGGCGAAAACGGCACCTACCAGCGCTATGGCGGGTACGAGACGTTGAACACCAACGCCTCGGACGTGGTGACGTCGGCGAAATACGACTGGGCGCAGATCGCGCTGCATGTCGTGTCGAGCGGGCGGGAGCTGCGCCAGAACTCCGGCAAGTCGGCGATGATCAACCTGGTGAAGACCAAGAAGAAGAACGCCCTGCACACGGCGGCGAACAACTTCTCGATCGATCTCTATTCGGACGGCTCGCTGCCGAACCAGATCGCCGGTCTCGCCAACATCATCCAGTCGAACGGCCAGGGCACGGTCGGCGGCATCGACTCGGCGCTGTGGCCATTCTGGCGCAACAAGTTCCGCGAGATCCCCGGCACGGACGCCTATACCAAGGACACGATCCTCGGTGAAATGAACCGGCTGTGGATGGCGCTGACGCGCGGCACCGACACGCCGGACCTGATCACGTTCAGCCACGACCTGTTCTCTGTCTATGAAGCGTCGCAGCAGCAGTTCCAGCGCTATCAGGATGCCGATCTCGCCCAGACCGGCTTCCTGTCCTACAAGTACAAGACCGCCGACGTGATCTTCGACGACAACACCAACTTCGCCACCAATGCGGAGCGGGCCAACTTCCTCAACACCGACTACCTCTACATCTTCCAGCACAAGGAAGCGCAGTGGTCGCAGGACGAGGAGAAGAAACCCGTCAACCAGGACGCCGTGGTCATCCCCTACTACTGGATGGGCAATGTCGCCTGCTCGAACCGCTCGCTGCAGGGCGTGCTGCTCGATGTGAGTTAGTTCCCTCAAACGCCGGGCGCGGCCCATCCGGGCCGCTTGGCTTCCGCGCCAACGGGCGCGGCGCGCGGTCGCGCACTCCAACGGTCGAATGACCGTTGGTTCAACAGCATGACTCCGAAGGAAGCGCAGCAAAAAGCTGCAGACCTTCGGGAAAGATCATACGAGAAACAAGGAGAACGATATGGTTCATTCCGTTACCCCGATCGTCGGTCTGCGGATCGGCGAAGTGATCAAGGCGGGCGAGGATGCCGTGGCGCTGGGCACGGTCGTGACTGGCAATGACGGCCACGATTACATCCTGGCCAAGGCTGCGGACGCGGTCGCCGATGCGGCGACCGTGATCCTGACCGAGCCCGCGATGACGGTTGCCACCGGCGCCGGCGCCTGGACCAACACCAATGCGGCGCTCGTGACGGGCGATCGCGCCTGGTTCAAGAAGACGGCGATCTAGGGATAATGTGGTTCACTTAAGGCTTCTTTGCTGTCTCGGGATCGACTGAGAACAGCTGTCGCCCTCAAGTGAATCATTTTGTTGCCGGCATCGATTTGGTGCGTCCTTCGAGGCTCGCCCATCTGACTCTGTTGCCATGATTCCAATGTTCTGCGGGCTCGCTCCTCAGGATGAGGAACCGTTGCATAGCCACACCCAAGTTCCGAGACGTTTCGGAATTCTCGTCCGAACAGCACAACGACCCTCATCCTGAGGCGCTCGCGAAGCGAGCCTCGAAGGACGCACCACCGGCAAAGCGCGGCGCACGGTCGTGCTTGCGGTGTCGCCGCTTCACAGTTCGCTTTGCCCCTGCCGACCCATCGCCCCCAAGCTGGGCACGGTATTCGGGGCACGAAGGCCCCCTCTCCGTCTCGGGCTTCGCCCGATCCACCTCTCCCCGCCTTCGGCAGGGCGAGGAACCGCAGCTCCAGCGGTGACGCTTTTCCAGCTTGGGTTCCTCGCCCCCATGAAATGGGGGAGAGGTGGCGCGTCCGCAGGACGCGACGGAGAGGGGGAGTGGCGCAACGCAACACCCTCCAGGCACCACACCAACGAGGCGGACCTTGAGCCCACCTGCCCTTTTACTCACCTTCCAAGGAGGCCACCATGGCTGAGAACGACAAGCCGGTCATTCGACTGATCGGTTTCAGGACGACATACGAAAAACTGCCCGTGCGCAGCACCGATCCGCTGAAGGACAAGGCCGACCCGCAGGGCTTCCTGTTGAACGAAGCCGGCAAGCGCATCATCGAGCCGCAGGAGGTGGACTGGGCGATCTATGCGCCGGGCCACAGCCCGCTCGGCACGCATACGGTGGAGCGCGTCAAGCATCTCATACCCGACCCCGAGCGCCATGGCGACGATCTCGACGGCACCAAGCTCGCCTTCATGACGGCGCGCTGGGAGAAGATCAAGCCGGCCTACGAAGCCTGGAAGGCGGGCAAGGAGTTGCCTGCCTCCGGCACGCCGCTGACGGCCTGGCCGGCGCTCAACGAGGAGCAGGTCAGGATCTTCCGGCAGGTCGGCATCCAGTCGGTCGAAGAGATCCGCGACCTGGCCGAAACGCAGATCGGGCGCGTTCCGCTGCCCAGCATGCGCGACCTTATCAAGCAGGCCGGCGTCTTCCTGGGCAATCTCGACAGTTCGGCCGCGGCCGAGCGCGAGGCCAAGAAGGACGAGGAAATCAGCGACCTGAAGGAACGCCTGGTGGAGCTGGAAAAGCTGCTGGACAGCCGCACGAAACCGGCAGCGACGGCCGAACCGCCGGCAAGCGAGGAACTGGCCAGCCTGCGCGCCGAACTCGACGCCAAGGGCATCGCCTATGACAGGCGCTGGGCAGCGCCGAAGCTGCGCGCGGCCCTCGCCGAGGCTGCCTGACCATGGCGATCGGCGATGTTCTGAGACAGGTCTGCGTGGCGGTGGGCGAGGCCATACCGCCCGCCTTCTTCTCCACGGCTGCAGGCACTTCCAGGACGTGGCAGCAGCTGCAGTTGCTGGCCAACGAAGCCGCCAGCATGATCGCCGGCGGCTTCGACTGGCAGGTGCTGCGCAAGGTCGCCGAAATCAACGGCGACGGCACAGCCGAGGGCTTCGATTTGCCGGCGAACTTCTCGCGCATGCTGAAGAGAGCCAGCCTGTGGTCTTCGCGCCATCGCTGGGACATGACCCATATCGTCGACAGCGACGACTGGCTGTCATTCGAGTTCACGACGATCGCGCCGCTCTATGGCGCATGGACCATGCATGGAGGGCAGATACACATCCAGCCGGTGATGGCGACGGGCGAAAAGGCCAAGTTCTTCTACATCTCGAAACAGATCGTGCGGGCGGCCGACGGCACGCTGAAGACCGCCTTCACCGCGGACGAAGACATTTTCCTGCTCGACGAACGCCTGCTGCGGCTGGCCATCGTCTATCTGTGGAAACAGCTGCAGGCGCAGGATTTCGCCGCGGAACTCGCCGACTACGAAATCGCCTTCGACCAGGCGTGTGACAGCGACGGCGGCTCGAAACCGGTGCTGTCGGGGAATGTGGCAGGCGGTCTGCATGGCGTTGTCGTGTGGCCGGGCACGGTGACGGGGTAGCATGCGAGCTCAGGCTGCGTTTGGGCCGTCGCATAGCCGGTCAGCCCACCCCTCATTTCAGGAATACCCCCACCCCTAACCCCTCCCCTCAAGGGGGAGGGGAAGCTGCCGCGAGCCCAAGTCCCCCTCCCCCTTGAGGGGAGGGGTTAGGGG
>NZ_JAKREW010000093.1 GCF_022347545.1 Terribium retamae | reverse complement strand
GCCGCCTGCTGCGCCTGCGCCATCGCTTCCGGTGGCAGGCCCTGCGGCAGCGGTTTCGGCGCCACCGGCGTCAGGTCCTGTGCCGTCGGCAGCAACTGCACGTCGGTCATCTTCTGCAACGTTTCCGGCGAGAACTTCGCCGGGATCACCTCCGCCATCATCACGAACAGGTCGCGCGAGGCGCGCTCGATCATGCGCTGCATCTTGTGGATGCGCAGCGAACCCCACTGGCTCTTGATCTGCTGTGCGCCATAGGTCTCGGCGGCATTGGAGGCGCCGCGCACGATGTCGGAAATGCCGGTGATCTCGTAAATCGCCTGCTTGGTCTGGTCGCGCAGCCCGTAGAGCTGCGACAACACCACGATCAGCCGCTCCACCGGCCAGAACAGCACGGCAGCCTGCAGCCCGCCATTCTTGGCCCACACCTCGGCATCGGCGATCGGCACGAACTCGTTGTCGTCGGCCTCCAGCACCGCCTGCACGTCGGTCGGGCTCACGCCGTACCATCCCTTCACCTTCAATTGTCTTGTGATGAGGCGGATGCGCTTGGTGGTGGTGTCCAGCTCGTCGGCCAGCTTGCGGTAGATCGAAAACGGATTGACCGGCTCCAGATTGCCGTTGACCTCGATCGGCTGCACCGGCGTCGCCGTCGGGAAGAAGCCGGACAAGCCCAGCGGATCGTCCACCGTCTTCAGCACTGTGCCGTCGCCGGCGCCGATGAACAGCACCGTGCGCGATTTGCGGTCCCACACCTCCCACACTTCATGGTCGGCATCGTCTGTGTCGCCGCTGTCGTCAGCCTGTAAAGCCACCAGTGTGCCATCGACGAAGCTGTCATAGTCGTCCGGCGCGATCGTGTGCCGAAACGCTTCCCACGGTCGCTGGTCCCAGCGCTTGGCCTTGCCATGGCGATAGTCGCGCCAGCTCACCGCCTCGAACACGATGCGTTCATTGGCAAGCTGCTCGCCTCCGGGGGCGCTCGCGGCACCGCCTCCGGTGGCGCTTGCGGCACCGTCCCCCGTGGCGCTTGCGTCATACCCTCGGTCGCCGGCTGCAGCGGCTGCTCCGCCGCCGTCCTGGGCAAAGCTTCCGCTCCGCGCAGCGCCTGCGGCACCATTTCCGATGGGCGCACCGTGTCGGGCGCCTGTTCTCCCGATGCCACCGCCAGACGCGTCACGGCCTTGATTGTCTCCTGCACCGCCCCCTGTAGCGTCGCCGCCGGCATCACCTTCCGCACCATCCTCCGCAATTTCTCTCAGCGCCTCATCCGTCGTCTCGCCGCCGATGAAGTCGCTCATGAAGCGCAGCCGCACGATGCCGCGTCCGGCCAGGAAACCGTCCTGCGCCATCGCCTCGAGTTCGCTCTGCAGCCGGCTGTCGTCGATTTGCACCGAGATCGCCCGTTCCAGCAGCTGCGCGAAGTCGCGCGCGGCCGGATCGTCCGCGCCGAAGCGGCGGCGGATATCCGGCGCTGGCGCTGAATTGATCACCGCCGGCACGATCGTTTCGACATTGGAAAACAGGATGTTGAAATCGAACGGCGCCGTGTCGGATGATCCGTCGCTCTTCGGCGCAGCCTTGCCGCGATACACGGCGGTCGCCACCGCCGCGTCGTCGAGAAAGCGCTTCTCCTCCGCCTCGGCCGCCTTGATGCGCTCCAGCCATTTCTGGCCGGTCTCGCGCAGCGCCGCACCCTTGCCGGCATCGGTCTTCTTCGTCATGTCAGAATGCTCCTGCGGCGGTGGTCGCGAAGGTCAGCGCACGTGAAGCCCCCTCTCCGTCACGCCCTCTGGGCGCGCCACCTCTCCCCCGCCTTCGGCAGGGGCGAGGAACCGCAGTTGCTGCGTCGGCGCTTCTCCAGCTTGGGTTCCTCGCCCCCATGAAGTGGGGGAGAGGTGGCGCCGCGAAGCGGCGACGGAGAGGGGGCACAGCGCTAGCGCCGACAATGGCACCCGCGTCTGCAGTTGGCGCAATGCCTAGCAACCCCGTCATCCTCGACCTCGTGAGCGACCGTAGGGAGCGGTCGGGAATCCATGCCGGAACACTGACGAAGGCCGGGCGGTCCAGACCTCCGGCTGACTTGAAACCGTGCGAGCAGATTGAAGCCCCAAAATGCACCATCACCCATCCATCCTCTTCTTCCGCCGCACCATCGCCTCGACCGCGGCTTTCACGCCGATGTCGGCGCGCACCACGCCCGTTGCGGTCACCTCATAGGTCGGCCCATCCACCTGCCGCTTCGCCACAAAAGCCGGCGCCACGTCGCGCCAGGCGAGGCCGAGATAGCGGAAGCTCGATCCGATATGTTCGGCCCAGTCCTTCACCGGACTGTCGACGAAGCTCTTGCGGTCATCGTCCCATGTGCGGCGGTACATCTTCAGCCCGTCGATGCCGTGCTGCATGCGCTGCCCGCGCTCGTCGGCGCCAAGGTGAAACTCGGCCAGCTTGATCGTCTCGCGTCCGGCATTGATGCCGTCGGCGACGCTCGCCATCGTCACGATCTTGGGCTTGCGGCCATGGCTTTTCAGCGTCTCGACGCGGGTGCGCTTGTCGCCCCAGTTCTTCACCACCGCGTCATGCGGCACATAATCGTTGCCGTGATAGCCGCGCGCGTCCAGCCAGTGGCACCAGTCTTCCAGGTCATCCGTCTCCGGCCGATAGAAATCGACGATGCGTGGCCGCCCGCCGATCACCTGGAAACACCAGATCGGGTTGTTCGCTGCCTTGCCGAGATCCCAGGCCGTATGCACCGGCTGGCTCCAGTCGATCGGCACCACGCCGATGCGCCCCTGCACGTCGGCGGTCGCGATCTCCGCACCCCAATACGCACCGACGGTTGCCCCAGCGAAGGAGCAGAAGAATTCCTGCTCCACCAGCAGGTCGGCGACGGTCTTGCCGAACAGCGCCTCATATTCCGCCCGCTGCGCCGCGATCACCGCATCCGAGATCGCGCCGGTGTCATGCGCTGTCAGCACCTGCGTGAACCAGGCCGCGTCGTTGCGGAACCGGTCCAGCATCGCCTTCAGATGGTTGTTGCCGCGCGGCGTCGAGATGAACGACGCCCAGCCGCCATTTTCCGCCAGGATCGGTGCCAGGTATGCCCAGGCCATCGGGTTGGCCAGCGCCCATTCGGAAGCGGTCAGCCCCACCGGCGGCGTGCCGATCAGCGCGTTGAAATTGTCCGAGCCGACAACCTGCCATGTCGATCCGTTCTTGAAGCGGATGAACATGTCGCTCTCGCGTGTGTTCTCGCGCAGCGCCTTGGGGAAAGCCTCGTCGATGCGCCGCTTGCCGGTGTTGGGGTTGACGGCGTCCCAGATCGCTTTGCGCGCCTGCGAATATTCCGGCAGCATGTGCCAGTAGGTGCCGACGCGGTTGAAAGCGCCCACGGAATGCATGCGCAGATTGATGTCGTCCTTGCCGGCGCGGCGGTGCCACACCAGCAGCTGCCGGTTGCAGCCGTTCAGCCAGGATTGCCAGGCCGGCTCCTGATAGGCGCGCGGCGCCCAATCACTCGGAAGATGGATGCGCGGCACGCTGGATCACGTTCACGGTCAGCGGCCCGCCCTCGCCATCGGTCAGCGCGACCTTGTTGCCGTATTTCTTCGGCTTCAGCTTCTCGGCGATCCACTGCCGCGTGCTGAGCCTGAGCGCCGAGCGCTTCAGCGACTCGCCATTCTCCTTCCAGCCGGTCACTTCACCGTCGCGACCGCGCTGTTCCATCCAGTCGTTGGAGCCGTCATCGGCGATGTCGATCATCTCGTCCACCAGCGCATCCGCCTGGGCGTCACGCGCATGGGCATAGAGCTTGGCGAAGTCCTCATGCCGCGCCAGCCAGCGGAAAACCGTTGCCGTGTTTGGCATGTCTTCATCGCGGCAGATCGAGCGCAGGCTGCGCCCCTCCGTGATCTGGTCGCAGATCAGGTCCGCCATTTTCTGTGAGTATTTGGTCGGTCGTCCCATGGTCTCGGCAATCCTCGAAAAGGGCGGCGTCAGCCGGCAAGCACATGAAAGCCGGCCACCATCAGCAGCGTGATGCCCACCACCGACCACAGCAGCACTTCGCCGAATGAGAGGTTCATCAGGGGGCCTTTCTGGGAGAACATCGTCAACTATAACCAGCGCGCGACTACGCGCCGCGCCCGTTGGCGCGAAAGCCAGGCGGCCCGGATGGGCCGCGCCGGCGATCGAGGCTAACTTTATAGAGCCATAGCTCCCCATTCGTCGGCGGTGAGAACCGACGCTGCTCCGGCAGGTGGCACAAAGGCCCCGCTCATGACGAGCAATCACCAAATCATTGATGGGCAACATAGCGTCGCCGCCTGGCTTGGCCTAGAGGCATGGCCGCCTGCGTTAACAGGATAAATGCGATTGGTGTTTTGCGTGGTGGAACGGGTGCGTCCTTCGAGGCTCGCCCGCATGACTTTTTGCTAATTTTTCAAGGCATTGCGGGCTCGCACCTCAGGATGAGGACCGTTGTGTGACGACGCCCTATTTCTGAAACGCCTCAGGATTAGGGCGCCTTTCCCCGACCTCCCTCATCCTGAGGTGCGAGCCCGCACATCGGCTGAAGGCTCGCTCAATCCCCTCGTGGGCGAGCCTCGAAGGACGCACCAAAGCACTTCATTTCCCAGCCATCCGCGATAAGCTGGATGCTTCCAGCGGTTCGGGGCTGCCATGACCCAGTTCGAAATGGTCGTCTACATCCTGCACTGCGCGGACGGTTCCTACTATGTCGGGTCGACCAAACAGGACATCGAAGCGCGTGTCTGGGAACACAACAATCTGCCGCTGGATAATTATACCGCAACAAGACGCCCGGTCAGGCTCGTCTTTGCTGAAGCTTTCGACCGGATCACGGACGCCATTGCGCGGGAACGGCAGATCAAGGGCTGGTCCCGCAGAAAGAAAGAGGCGCTGATAGCGCTCGCCTACGAAAGCCTGCCGGAGCTTTCGCGCAGGGGCCACCTGGTTCCAAAATCACGCGATGTCGATTGTTAGGTGCGTCCTTCGACGCTCGCCCGCATGACTTTTTGCCAGCTTTTCAACGCATTGCAGGCTCGCACCTCAGGATGAGGACCGTTTTGTGACGACACCCTAGTTCTGAAACGCCTCAGGATTAGGGCGCCGTTCCCCGACCTCCCTCATCCTGAGGTGCGAGCCCGCACACTGGTCGGAAACTTCCCCCAATCCCTCGCGGGCGAGCCTCGAAGGACGCACCCAAACCTCACCCACCCCAAAAACCACCCACCCAAACCTCACCCCCTCATCAACCCCTTCACCGCCCGCATGTCATCCAGAAACCGCCCGCGTTCCGCTTCCTTGTCCTCGGCATCGCGGATGCGCAGGATGAAGGAGGGGTGGATGGTGAGGAAGATGCGCAGGCCGTCCTCGCGCTCGATCAGCTGGCCGCGCATCTTGGTGATCGGCACTGCCTTGCCGAGCAGCGATTGCGCCGCCGTGGCGCCCAGCGCCACCACTAGGCTCGGCTTGGTCAGCGCCAATTCCTTGTCCAGCCACCAGCGGCAGGCCTGGATCTCGCCGGCATTGGGTTTGGAATGGATGCGGCGCTTGCCGCGCGGCTCGAACTTGAAGTGCTTCACCGCATTGGTGACATAGGTTTTTTGGCGGTCGATCGCCGCCTCGTCGAGCACGGCATCGAACACCTTGCCGGCAGGGCCGACGAAGGGCTTGCCGGCGATGTCCTCCTGGTCGCCCGGCTGCTCGCCGACGAACACGACGCTCGCCCCCTCCGGCCCTTCGCCGAACACCGTCTGCGTGGCGTCGCGCCACAGCGGGCAGCGCCGGCAGCCTTTCGCCGCCTTGCGCAGGTCCCCGAT
>NZ_JAKREW010000092.1 GCF_022347545.1 Terribium retamae | reverse complement strand
CGCCCATGCGAGGTTGCCAAACCCCGAGCCGGAACTTCGGCCCGCTGCAACACCTGGCGATCGATCGATGGTCAGAGTCGTCTGGAGCGGCGTACAATATGGGCTCGTTGCGACCACTGAATTTCTTTGGGAATGTCGATGCGATCAGCAATCTCGTGACGCGGTGTATACAGCACCCTCAACGCTATGCGGCAGGCGACTATGCCGGTCCCAGGGCCGCGCGGGCGGAGATGGGGAACATGGCACACAGCCTGCAGGAGGCATCGCGGCCATGCGCCAACCAGACCGTATCATCCGCCTGGACACCGTCCGCGACCGGACGGGTCTCTCAAGGTCCACCATCCATCGCAAGACCGCCGATGGCACCTTCCCGCCCCCAGATCGGGACAGCGTCAACGCACGGGCTGGCGGGAAGCGAAGCGGGCGCGGCCTCGATGGCGTCTGATCGCAGCACGCGTTCCCGCTCGCGGCGCGTCAGGCCGTCCACGGCGTCGGAGCAGCTTGAGATCCTGTTGGGCTATCCGTGGCCGTCACTTGGACCGTCACCGACGACTGGCCGACCCAGTCACCGCCACGGAGGCCGGGATCGAGGTGTTCGAGCAATGGTTCGGCGACCTGTTCGATGAGTTGTTCGACCCCAGCGGCTGATGCTCCAGGCGTCGAAATCGGCGTTGAAATCCGCCTTTCAATGGATTACATGTGGTCACATATGTCTACATATGGAGCGCGGCATGCTGACCATCAACCTCAGAGACGCCAAGGCTGGATTCTCCAGCCTCGTTGATGAAGCCGTCAAAGGAGAGATCGTGACCATCACCCGTCATGGCAAGCCCGTTGCGGCCTTGGTTTCGGTCGAGGCGGCGGAGATCGCGCGCAAGGCGCTCGATCGCAAACGGGCGGGCCTTGTCAGCTATCTCAGGACATTCCCAGGCGGAGAGTTCCCGCGCAACCGCAAACCATCGCGGGATCTCGAGCTTTGAGCGGCTTCCTTCTCGACACCAACGTCGTCTCCGTGCTGGCGCCGTCGAAGTCGGAAGCATCCGCTGATTTCCTCACCTGGCTGGACCGCATGGACGCCGATGGACGGCTATTTCTGTCGGTCGTCTCCATCCATGAGATCGAAAAGGGAATCGCGCTCCTCGACCACAAGGGGGCGACGGCGAAGGCCGCGAGCCTGAAAGCATGGCTCGGTGGCCTTGTCTCCACATACGATGACAGGATCATTGGCTTCGATGCGCAGGCTGCCGCGATCGGCGGGCGGCTGGAAGCGAAGGCGCTTGCGGCCGGTCACGACCCCGGCATGACTGACGCCGTGATTGCCGGGACCGCCGCAGCGCATGAACTCGTCATCGTCACCCGCAACACGAAGCATTTCCTGCCATTCGGTATCGCCGTGTTGTCGCCTGACGAGGCTGCCGCACAAGGAGGCCCGGCATGACCGCTTCCACAATCCTCCTGCGCGCCGCCCTCTACCTGCACGTCTCCACGGCACGGCAGGCCGAGCATGACGTTTTCGATCCCCGACCAGAAGCGGCAAGGCGAGGCTTATTGCGCCTCACGCGGCTACCAGTTTGTCCAATACAGATCCGTCTATAGGCTCGGCAGGCAAAGCTCCGGTCACATTTCTTACCTGCCGTCTCCACGAGAATGCCGGTCTCCCCCGGCACTTCGGTCACGCGGTCGCCGTTGGCTTACTGAGTATCGATCAATTTCATGACAGCGGCGACTGTTACGACCAGATGGCGGGGAAGATATTTGAAGAGTCTCAGTGCCGAGACGCAGAGTCCCGGGGCGCCGAAAGGACAGCGGCAGGGTACGATGCCTGTACGCCCAGGCTGAGGCACATTCCGGAAATGTTCTTAAGGACGGCGTTGCAGGCATCTTGATTCAGTTGCCTACAACGAGTGTCGCTATGGCATAATACGAAGAACAGCCCATCGTTTATCCAAACAATCTACGCCGATCTCGTGCATCATGCGTGGACGGGCAACATCTGTGCGCTGACTTCGCAAGGTGGTTCCGCATACTCCGCGAGGTGAAAGGCCGTCTCTATTGGTATTGGCAGCCGCCCACGGCGGCCGACGGCAAGAGGCCGTCCGCCAAATACATCGGCCCTCGACAGCGAATAAACCCGCAACCCCCTCCCGGAAATGCAGGATAACGTCGAGAACCGCGACAGCGGCGGGACATGGTTCGAGCGCAGCGTGCGGCTCGACTTTCCGTGCCCGATGCGATGTCCGGTAAGATCATGGCGGCTATGGCCGGTGCGGGCGGCTTCCGGCTAAGGGCGGCTGTAGTCGGTTCTGTGGCGTTCCAGACGTACCCAGCGATGCTGGGTGTCCACGTCCCCTCCACTTTGAGCCGAACCGGTGATCTCGATATCGGCCAATTCCAGTCGATTACCATTGCCGTCGAAGAAGAGATCGATCCCGACCTCGAGCCCGTGTTGAAAACGGTCGAGAAGCGTTTCGAGGCGATCCCCTAAGCTAATACAGCCTCTGAACCACTCCAAGAGCCCAAGCTCGGCCCCACTCTTCGTTTGGAGTGCGATGGTCTCCCGAGCGTCCGAGCGAGGGCGCGTTGCCGCCATCTGATGCCCCGATCGACCGTCCGGTTTCAGGAGAAGGCATTCCGCCAGGAGGTCCGGCTTGCAGGCGCACAGCAGACGGGCTTTGGCCGGCTGACTACCACACACTCTTCGCACCTAATCGCGGAGAGGCCTATGGCGAGGCCTCCGGCATAGTTCGCTTGGTACCAGTCCGGCCATGATCCATCCGATAGCGGAATCGCCATTCGTCGCTGCAGCGGGTGCGGGCAGGATATTTCCTACTGCACGTCAGCAGGGGTCTCCAGGATCGGACTTCCAGGGTCGAATTCCTCCTGCTCGTGCGCGAGACCGCTCGCGGTAAGGAAGTCAGCCAAGCCGGCGATCGCACTTGCGCGCATGTCGCCGGCGGGACCGGCAACGCCAGGCGAGGGTTTCCCGAAGCGCCTGAGCAGTTCAGGATCCATCATATGGGGGCGCAGCGGAATGTCGACGCCGGCAAGATGCCTTTCAAGATGCTGGAATATACGGACGCCTCCAGCGTCCATATCTCCCCAGTGAAACGTCGGCACCCGCAACTGGGCGGCCAGCCTTGTAATGGTGGCAAGCGTGGGTCGCGAGGGGAAGCCACCGGAATAGATGACGAGGGCCCGCTCGGCCCGTGCGACCTCCCGTATGTGCCGCACGAATGACGTGAAGTTTTCGATCGTCAGGATGTAGTCGGGCTTCGTCAGGAGACCGATCCCACCGGCGCAATCGGTCGGTATTCCGACATAGGGCATCGCCGGAAAAGGTAGCCCGTCGAGCGATACGTCGCCGTGCAGCAGGATTGGCTGCGGCAAGCGCCTGATCCCTGCGCTGGCAAGCATTTCCTCCGGATCGAGCCGAGCCTGTTCCTCCATGCCCGCGAAGATCTTCATCATTGCTGCAGCGACTTGCCGGACATTCTTCTCCAGCGCCTTGCTGTCGCCGACAGTCAGCCGCGAGAATGTCCGGAAGTCCTGCTCCCCTTGCGGATCGCCCGATATGCGGCCGCATACCGCGATGGCGAGGCCGATCACGTTTGCAAGCGTTTGCCTGTCCCCGTTGCGGATTCCGATATGGGACACGCCCCGCGCCCAGGCTGCGACGACGTCGTCGATCAAGCCCACGGCGCCGGCCGGCAGCCCCGGCTGCGACCGCAGTTCTGAAACGGCCTCGCGTGCCAGTTCGTCGGCCGGCTGCCGTTCGACCTTCCGGTAGAGCACCCCGGCATCCTTCAGACGTACGCTGGTGACCCGGCGCTCCGTCTTGGGGCCGGTCTGGATCAGCTCGAGCCCGCCTGCCTGCTGCAGCACGGCGAGTTCCTCGTCGAAGGAGTCCCGCAAGTCCATGTTGGCAAAGCCGTCCTCATCGATCATTGCGATCAGGTTTCGTGCAGCGGGGCGGCGCTCATACCGGGCAAGCAGATCGTCGATGAGCGAACCGACGGTCGAAAACCCGCGCCGGCTCATTCGGCGGCACTCGCCCTGAGGCCGAGGCGCTCGGCGAGTTCGTCATCCGTAGCGTATTGCGGGTTGGCGGCACGCATCTCCTCGCGGACGCGGTCCTTGATCCGGATGGTCTCGGCAAGGGAAACGTCGCCGCTGCGGAACACGTCGATAATATAATCCAGGTTTTCGTAGACGACCGCGCGTTTCTCGGTCGGCGCGGCGATAACGACCTGAAGGCCGATCGCGCGGTAGAAGTCGAGCAGTGTCCGCTGGTTGGGGCCATCCATTTTGCTGAAGGCCTCGTCGAAAACGGCTAGGCCCATCCCCAGATCGCCGGGAACGGTAGCCTGGCGGACGCCGTGATAGCTGCTGGCGAGAGCCGCTCCGATGACGACATAGAAAGGCACCTGACGTTCGGCACCGCTGGCCACACCGCGTCGGCGATCGAAGCTGGTCGTGCGCCCGGTGGCAATGTCGCGCATCTTGAGGTCGTAGGTGAAATAACTGCGATAATCCTGAAAGACCGTGAAGTCGAAGGATTCGTCGGCGAGGAGCCGTTCTATCTGCCCGAGCGCTCGCGCGTGCCGCTCGTCGCGGGGCTCGGCTCGTCCGAACAATGCGTCCAGCACGCGCTCGTCGGTCTCACTGTCCTTGGCCAGATGATAGAGGTCGTCGAACTCCGGTTTGACGAGCTCCGTCAGGCGGTAGATCTCACCGTGAAGAGGGCGCGTACGGAGCGCCGCCGACAGCTTCTCCATCTCCGAATGAAGCTGCCCAAAACGACTGTTCAACTCGTGAATGAAGGTCGTCTTGAAAAGACGCGAAACCCGATCCAGCGCCTCGTCGGCGTGCTTGCGGTAACGGATGAGCTCGTTGTCTTCCAGCATGGCAATGCCATCCGACACCCACGGTTTCACGGTGCCGATGATCGGCACTTCGGCATAACCTTCAAGTGCATCGGGGAAGTCGATGGCATACCTCCCAAGAGCTGACCTGATTTCGAGGCCGAGTTCCCGATGCCCCTGCCTTGCCTCGTCGGCTGCCTTCGTCATGTCGGCAGCGATCCTGGCCGGATTTTTGGCCGGATGCCCTCGATACCGTTGGCGCAGCGATCGCACTTGTGCCGCAGAAGTAACGACACTGCGGAACTGCTGGCGGCGATGGGCAAGACACAGGTATGAGCCGACGCTCTGGTCGCCAGCACCCAGTCTCGCCCTGACCTCCTCGATCTTCGCTTTGAGCGCCTCGCGGCTACCGATCAGCTCGTCGCGAGTTATGTTGAGGCTCTTCAACGAGGCCTGCGACCGCTTTTCGGCGTCGAGCAGTTCGGGGTCGACCTGGGCGGATATTCGATCGAGCCGGCGCCGCGCGTCGGCACGCCTGTCCGCCAGATCCCCCAGCGCGACTGCGAGCGCCTCTAGCCTGTCTTTTTCATCAACTGGCCTGCTGCAATCCTCGAGCCGTCGGATCGCATCCTCGAAGAAACGTTTCTTCTCAAGATGAATCCTCAGAAGCTGCGAGCGCTGTTCTATGCGCTCCCGCAGCGTGGCCTCCATCAGCGGTGCTGCAGCCCGGCCGATCTTGAGGCCGTCCGGCCGGCGCATCTCGGTGATCAGGCCGTCGTAATATGCGCCGTCGGCCATCACGGCGCGGCCGCCGGACAGGAGCTCATCCTGGTTCTCCGCAAGCCGGACATTGCCTATCCTGAAGACAACGAATGCCATGGCCAGTTTATCGTCGCTGCGGATCATCGAGGCCAGCGTGCCACCTTCGGGCGCGGTCGACCGCGACTGGAGCTTGCGGGTGTTGACCACGCGGCATCCAGGATAGGCGTCGCGTCCGTGCCGCAGGATCTCGGTCGCTCGATAGGCGTGCTCCGGATCAACGATGACAGCCTCACGATCGCGGGTGAGCAGCGCCTCGAGCGCGTTGCGCCACCGCTCGTCCACGACGTCGGCGACCTCGCACAGCGTGCGCGGCGTCATGCCCTCGCGGCGCAGGGCCTCCATAAGCCTCGAGGTCGCGGCATTGAGCGTGATCTGCCCCTGTCTGGCGCTGGCAAGCTGTTTGCTGTCCTCGGCTGTCTCGGCCTCGAGCTGTCTGATCCAGCCGATGGCCTCGTCCCGCTGGTCTGTCGCCTTTTCCGACCGGGCTTTCGCCGCTTCGGAGACTGCGTCCAGCAATTCGTCCATCTTCGCCGGATCGCGTGGCCAATCGGGCGGCGCGAGCCCGCGGCTGGCCTCCTCCGCGCGCGCGCGCGCGGGGGACCGCGCGCCCGGGGTTTTTGGGGCCCCCCGGGCGGGCCCGTGCCGGGGGGGGGGGGGCGGGCCGGGGGGGGGGGGGGGGGGGGGGGTGGTGGGGGGGGGGGGGGGGGGGGGGGGGGGGGGGGGGGGGGGGGGGGGGGGGGGGGGGGGGGG
>NZ_JAKREW010000091.1 GCF_022347545.1 Terribium retamae | reverse complement strand
CAGATCGGCTGGCCGACGAGGCCCTCGATCTCGGCCAGCATGCGCGACGCCGCCGGCTGCGACATGTGCAGGTCCTCGGCGGCGAGCCCGAGCCGTCCACGGCGGCGGAGCGCATCGACGAAACGCAGTTGATTGAGCTTCAGATACTGGAATTTCATGCGCCCTTCTAACTTACCAATTTCGATATATGAAGATGCACAATGATGATTTGACTGTTATGATCCAGAAAGCGTTGATAGGCGGATGGGCTCGCGGGTGGAGCGCGACCCGTCGCATTCACTCGGGAGGAACCAGTGACCAGAACCATCAGGACTATTTTGCTCGCCTCGGCGGCATCCCTTCTCATCGGCGCTTCGGCCCACGCGGCCGGCTTGACCGTCGGCTTCTCGCAGATCGGCTCGGAATCGGGCTGGCGCGCGGCTGAAACCAGCGTCACCAAACAGCAGGCCGAGAAGCGCGGCGTCGATCTCAAATTCGCCGACGCCCAGCAGAAACAGGAAAACCAGATCAAGGCGATCCGCGGCTTCATCGCACAGGGCGTCGACGCCATCTTCGTGGCGCCGGTCGTGGCGACCGGCTGGGAAGCCGTGCTGACCGAAGCCAAGGAAGCCAATATCCCGGTCTTCCTGCTCGACCGCGGCATCGACGGTCCGGAAGACCTCTACACCACCATGGTGGCATCCGATCAGGTGCTGGAAGGCAAGGTCGCCGGCCAATGGCTGGTGAAGGAGCAGGCCGGCAAGGACTGCAATGTCGTCGAACTGCAGGGCACGACCGGATCGTCGCCCGCGATCAACCGCAAGAAGGGCTTCGAAGAGGCGATCGCCGGCACGTCGTCGATCAAGATCATCCGCAGCCAGACCGGCGACTTCACCCGCGCCAAGGGCAAGGAAGTCATGGAAGGCTTCCTGAAGGCGGAGAACGGCGGCAAGAACATCTGCGCGCTCTATGCCCATAATGACGACATGGCGGTCGGCGCCATCCAGGCGATCAAGGAAGCCGGCCTGAAGCCGGGCACCGACATCAAGGTCGTGTCGATCGACGCCGTGCCGGACATCTTCAAGGCGCTTGCCGCCGGCGAAGCCAACGCAACGGTGGAACTGACCCCCAACATGGCCGGTCCCGCCTTCGACGCGCTGGAGAAGCTGAAGAAGGACGGCACAGTGCCGCCGAAGACCATCATCACGGAATCCAAGCTCTACACGCAGGCCGACGATCCGATGAAGGTCTATGAGGAGAAGAAGGGCCTCGGCTACTGATACAGTTGGGGGTGAGATGTGGGTGGGGCGGACCAGTGCTCCGCCCACAGCTTGCGGAATGCTTGCTCGCCGAGCAGATCCAGTTTCCGTGGCGCTGACCGGAGGACGATGTGGGCGAAACCGATGCGCTTCTCAGCGCCCATGACATCTCGAAAAGCTTCTTCGGCTTCAAGGCGCTCGAACATGTCGACTTTTCCGTACGCAAGGGCGAGATCCATGCGCTTCTCGGCGAGAACGGCGCGGGCAAGTCCACTCTGATCAAGGCGCTGACCGGCGTGCACCGCCCGGATGCCGGCACGATCATGCTCAAGGGCGAGCCGGTCGAGGTGCGCGACCCGCTGCACGCGCAGAAGCTCGGCGTCGGTACCGTTTACCAGGAGGTCAACCTCCTGCCCAATCTGAGCGTCGCCGAAAATCTTTATATCGGCCGGCAGCCGAAGCGTTTCGGCCTGACCCATGCCGCCGCCATGCACCGCATGGCGAGAGCCCTTCTGGCGCAATACGACATCGACATCGATGTCAGGGCGCCGCTGTCGAGCTTCTCCGTCGCCGTGCAGCAGCTCATCGCCATTGCGCGCGCCGTCGACATGTCGGGCTCGGTGCTGATCCTGGACGAACCGACCGCCAGCCTCGACCGGCACGAGGTGCAATTGCTGTTTGGCGTCATGCGCAAGCTGCGCGACCGCGGCCTCGGCATCGTCTTCATCACGCATTTCCTCGACCAGGTCTATGCCGTGGCCGACCGCATCACCGTGCTGCGCAACGGCCGCCTGGTCGGCACGCGCGATGCCAAGGCGCTGCCCCGGATGGAGCTGGTCTCGATGATGCTGGGGCGTGCGCTGGAGGCGGCGACCGAACATGGCCACCGCGCGCCGCCGGCCGCAGGCACGGGTCCGGCGATCGAATTTTCCGGCTACGGCCTGTCGCGTTCCATCGCGCCCTTCGACCTGGCGATCGCACCGGGCGAGGTGGTGGGCGTCGCCGGCCTTTTGGGATCGGGCCGCACCGAAACGGCGCGGCTGATGTTCGGCATCGACCATGCCGACAGCGGCAAGGCAACCGTCGACGGCAAGGCGGTGCGCATCGCCTCGCCGCGCGAGGCGGTGCGGCTCGGCTTCGGCCTCTGCCCGGAAGACCGCAAGGTCGACGGCATCATCGGCGACCTCTCGGTGCGCGAGAACATCGCACTCGCCCTGCAGGCGCGGCGCGGCTGGCTGAAACGCATGTCGAGCCGCGAGCAGGCGGAACTTGCCGACCGCTTCGTCAAGGCGCTCGACATCCGCACCACCGACATCGAGAAACCGGTCAAGCTACTGTCCGGCGGCAACCAGCAGAAGGTGATCCTGGCGCGCTGGCTGGCGACGCAGCCGCGCCTGCTGATCCTCGACGAGCCGACGCGCGGCATCGATGTCGGCGCGCATGCCGAGATCATCCAGTTGATCAACCGGCTGTGCGCGGAGGGACTGGCGCTGGTGGTCATCTCCTCCGAGATCGAGGAGATCGTCGCCTATTCGACGCGCGTGCGGGTGCTGCGCGACCGCGAGCATGTCTGCGACCTGACCGGCAGCGAGATCAGCACCGGCACCATCATGCGCACCATCGCGGCCAGCGAAGGAGCCAGCGCATGACGGGCCTGAAGCGCGCCGCGCCGCAGTTCATCTGCCTGGCGCTGATCCTGTTCTTCAACTGGATGGCTTTCGACGGCTTCTTTTCGATCCGCCTGCAGGACGGGCGGCTGTTCGGCAGCCTCATCGACGTGCTGAACCGCGGCGCGCCGGTGGCGATCCTGGCGATCGGCATGACGATGGTGATCGCCACCAAGGGCGTCGATCTTTCCGTCGGCGCCGTCATGGCCATGGCCGGCGCGGTGGCCGCGACGATGATCATGGCCGGCCATCCGCTGCCGGTCGTCGTGCTGGCCGCGCTTGCCGTCGGCCTCGCCTGCGGGCTGCTCAACGGCTTCCTGGTCGCGGTGCTGGAGCTGCAGCCGATCGTCGCCACGCTCATCCTCATGGTAGCCGGGCGCGGCATAGCGCAACTGGTAACCGAGGGCGTGATCGTCACCTTCAACGATCCCGGCCTCGCCGCCTTCAGCGCCGGCTCCTTCCTCGCCTTCCCGATGCCGGTCGCCATCGTCGCGGCGCTTACCGTGCTGACGGCGCTGGTGGTGCGGCGCACGGCGCTCGGCCTGCTGATCGAATCGCTCGGCGTCAACCGCAGCGCCTCCACCTATGCCGGCATCAACAGCCGCCTGCTACTCATCCTGGTCTATGCCTTCTGCGGTTTCTGCGCGGCGATTGCCGGCATCATCGTGACGGCCGACATCCGCGGCGCCGACGCCAACAATGCGGGGCTCTGGCTCGAACTCGACGCCATCCTGGCGGTGGTGATCGGCGGAACCTCGCTGCTCGGCGGCCGCTTCTCCATCCTGATGTCGGTGCTGGGCGCCGTCATCATCCAGGCCATGAACACCGGCATCCTCATCTCGGGCTTCCCGCCCGAATACAACCTCATCGTCAAGGCCATCGTGATCATCGTCATCCTGCTGGCGCAGTCGGCGTCCATCGGACGCTTCTTCCTGCGCGACCGCGCCCTCCCGCAAAGCAAGGTGCAGCGCACATGATGTCGTCGCGCCTGCTTCCTTTCCTGGCCACGCTGGTCATCTTCGTGCTGGCCTATGCGGTGTGCGTGTTCCAGTTCCCGAACATGCTGTCGACGCGCGTGGCCGGCAATCTTCTGACCGACAACGCCTTTCTCGGCATCGCGGCGGTCGGCATGACCTTCGTCATCCTGTCGGGCGGCATCGATCTTTCGGTCGGCGCGGTGATCGCCTTCACCGGCGTGCTTATCTCGGTGCTGGTGAGCTGGCACGGCATGCATCCGCTGCTGGCCTTCGCGATCGCGCTGGCGGTCTCGACCGCCTTCGGCGGCGCCATGGGCGCGGCGATCCACTATCTGGAAGTGCCGGCCTTCATCGTCACGCTGGCCGGCATGTTCCTGGCGCGCGGCATGGCCTTCGTCATCGCCACGGATTCGATCCCGATCAACCACGCCTTCTATTCGGCGGTGCAGAAGATGTATGTGCTGATGCCGGGCGGCGGCCGGCTGACGCTGATCGGCGGGCTGATGCTTGTGGTCTTCGCCGCCGGCATCGTGATCGCGCACTACACGCGCTTCGGTTCCTATGTCTACGCCATCGGCGGCAACCGGCAGTCGGCCGAGCTGATGGGCGTGCCGGTGGCACGCACCACCATCGGCATCTATGCGCTGTCGGGCTTCCTGTCGGGCCTCTCCGGCGTCGTCTTCTCGCTCTACACCTCGGCCGGCTATTCGCTGGCCACCGTCGGCGTCGAGCTCGACGCGATCGCCGCCGTGGTGATCGGCGGCACGCTTCTGACCGGCGGCGTCGGCCTGGTGGCCGGCACCTTCTTCGGTGTCGTCATCCAGGGCCTGATCCAGACCTACATCGTCTTCGACGGAACGCTGTCGAGCTGGTGGACGAAGATCGTCGTCGGCATCCTGCTCTTCGCCTTCATCGCATTGCAGCGCCTGCTGGTGCTGGTCGGCGACCGCAGCGCCGCAAACAGGAAAACAGCATGACCAAGATCCGCGCTCCGTTCGAACCCGCGCCATGGCCCCGTAGGCTGCGTTCGCAGGAATGGTATGGCGGCACCTCGCGCGACAACATCTATCACCGCGGCTGGCTGAAGAACCAGGGCTACCCGCACGACCTCTTCGACGGCAGGCCGGTGATCGGCATCCTCAACACATGGTCGGACCTTGCCCCCTGCAACGGCCATCTGCGCGAACTGGCGGAGAAGGTGAAGGCGGGCGTGTGGGAGGCCGGCGGCTTCCCGCTCGAAGTGCCGGTGTTCTCGGCTTCGGAAAACACCTATCGGCCGACGGCGATGATGTACCGCAACCTCGCCGCCATGGCGGTGGAGGAGACCATCCGTGCCCAGCCCATCGACGGCGTCGTGCTGATGGTGGGCTGCGACAAGACCACGCCGTCGCTGCTGATGGGGGCGGCCTCGGTCGACCTGCCGGCGATCACCGTCACCGGTGGCCCGATGCTGAACGGCTGGTTCCGCAACGAGCGCGTCGGCTCGGGCACGGCGCTGTGGCAGATGTCGGAGGCGATCAAGGCCGGCACCATGACCCAGGCCGAATTCCTGGAAGCCGAGCAGGCGATGAGCCGCTCGTCTGGAACCTGCAACACGATGGGCACCGCCTCGACCATGGCCTCGATGGCGGAGGCGCTCGGCATGGCACTGTCGGGCAACGCCGCCATCCCGGCCGTCGACAGCCGCCGCCGGGTGATGGCGCAGCTGACCGGGCGGCGCATCGTGCAGATGGTGAAGGACGACCTCAAGCCGTCGGACATCTTGACCCGCGAAGCCTTCGAGAACGCCATCCGCACCAATGGCGCCATCGGCGGCTCGACCAATGCCGTGGTGCATCTGCTGGCGCTGGCCGGCCGGGTCGGCATCGACCTGACGCTGGATGACTGGGACCGGCTCGGCCGCGACGTGCCGACCATCGTCAACCTGATGCCGTCCGGCAAATATCTGATGGAGGAGTTCTTCTATGCCGGCGGCCTGCCGGTCGTGCTGAAGCGGCTGGGCGAGGCCGGCATGCTGCACAAGGATGCGCTGACGGTGTCGGGCGAGAGCGTCTGGGACGAGGTCAAGGACGTCCGCAACTGGAACGAGGACGTCATCCTGCCGACCGAGAAGGCGCTGACGGCGGCGGGCGGCATCGCCGTCCTGAAGGGCAATCTGGCGCCGAGCGGCGCGGTGCTGAAACCGTCGGCGGCATCGCCGGCGCTGATGGTCCACCGCGGCCGTGCCGTCGTCTTCGAGGACATCGACGACTACAAGCGGAAGATCAACGATCCCGACCTCGACATCGACGAGACCTGCATCATGGTGCTGAAGAACTGCGGCCCGCGCGGTTATCCCGGCATGGCCGAGGTCGGCAATATGGGCCTGCCGCCCAAGGTGCTGAAGAAGGGCATCACCGACATGGTGCGCATCTCGGACGCGCGCATGTCTGGCACCGCCTACGGCACGGTCGTGCTGCACACCACCCCGGAAGCTGCTGCCGGCGGCCCGCTGGCGATCGTGCGCGACGGCGACTTCATCGAGCTCGACGTGCCGAACCGGCGCCTGCATCTCGACGTGGCCGAGCAGGAGATCGCGGCGCGGCTGGCGGCCTGGCAGAACCGCTCCGCCCGCCCCGCCGGCGGCTATGCCATGCTCTATCACGACCATGTCACCGGCGCCGACACCGGCGCGGATTTCGACTTCCTGCGCGGCTGCCGCGGCAACGCGGTGCCGAAGGATTCGCATTGAGCGTGGGGGAGTGTCGACGCTGGTGGCGCGCGCCCTTATCTCCCCCCTTGCGGGGGAGAAAGGATTTTCATGTCCGAACCGGATAGATAGGTGACAGAGTAGACCGATTAGAT
>NZ_JAKREW010000090.1 GCF_022347545.1 Terribium retamae | reverse complement strand
GGATTGATGGCGGTGACCAGGATCAGCTTGCCGTCCTTGTTGCCCTTCACCGACTTGATGAACTCGGCCGAGACCTTCGCCTTGTCATGGCCGTAGGGCAAAAGATGCTCGTTCGGTATGCCGATCTTCTCGCCGATCGCCTGGATCGGCTGCTTCTTCGCGCCACGCGCGATCTCAATGTCACTCTTGTACTCGGCCATGAGGGCTCTCCTCCCTTGTCTTTGTCCGTTCCGGCTTCCCGATTCCGATGCCGGCGCCTCAAATCTAAATCCTGCGCCTCACACAGGCGGTCTCGCTATGCTCTCTGACCGGCGGCGCGGACGGCAGATGCCAGCGTATTCGACATCAGAAGCGCGATCGTCATTGGCCCGACACCGCCCGGCACAGGTGTGATGGCACCGGCAGCGGGCAAAGCCTCGTCATAGGCGACATCGCCCACCAGCCGCGCCTTGCCGTTTTCGGCGGCAGGTAAGCGGTTGATGCCGACATCGATCACGACCGCGCCGGGCTTGACCCAGTCCCCCTTGACCATTTCCGGCCGGCCGACGGCGGCCACGAGAATGTCGGCGGTGCGGCAAAGCTCGGGAAGATTCTTGGTCTTCGAATGCGCGACCGTGACGGTTGCGTTAGCAGCCAGAAGCAGGTTGGCCATCGGCTTGCCGACGATGTTGGAGCGGCCGACGACGACCGCATTGAGACCGGAAAGGTCACGACCAAGGGTGCGTTCGATCAGTAGCATCGAGCCGGCCGGTGTGCAGGGCACGAAGGCCGTCTCCAATTCCCCGGCACCGAGCTTGCCGACATTGACGAAATGGAAGCCGTCGACATCCTTGTCAGGCGAGATGGCCTGGATGATGCGGCCGGCATCGATCTGCCTGGGCAACGGCAATTGCACCAGGATGCCGTGAATGGTGTCGTCGGCGTTGAGCTGCTCGATCAGTGCGACGAGATCTTCCTCGGACGTGTCGTCAGGCAACGTGTGTTGTATGGAATGAAAGCCGCATTCCTTGGCTTTCTTTCCCTTGGAGGCGACATAGACCTGACTGGCAGGATCCTCACCAACGATGACGACTGCGATGCCTGGCTGTATGCCGGTTCTGGCCACCAGATCCTGCGTCGCCGTCTTGATGCCAGCGACCAACTCTTCGGCGACAGCCTTGCCGTCGATGATCGTGCTCATTGAACGTCCTTTGCTGCCTGTCAATTCGATGCGAGCTGAGGGAGATCGCCAGCGTCGAGACAACCGGGCGAGGGGATATGCCCGAACCGCTGGCGGCAATAAGAGAGCATCAGTCGTGCGCCGCGCGCGTATATGTCGCCGCTGTCGATCAACGCGCCCTCGCGCGCTGCAGCGAGTACGACGTTGACGGATTCACGGATACGAAAAGGCATCAGATCAGTGCATTCCAGCATGGCGCCAAAGACGGCGCTCACCGGGACTGCACAGCCTTCGACGAATACCGCAGGCTCCTGCGTGTCGCCGTCCCCCTCGAGCGTATCCATGGCGTCCTGGAAAGCCTGATGGAGAGTGATCGGGGCGTGCCCCTGGTGAAGGTCATACAAAACTTTCGGCACGGTTGCCTCATCGTCTCGAGTGAGCTTTCGCGACGCTCGGAGCGATCTGTACAATACCGCGCCTTGCATCATGGGAAAGATATTTGCACATAAGGAAAAGGCAGGCAAGGCATGTTTCGGTAGAAATTATCCACCTTTCGACCATGATCTACGGGTCGGGAAATCGTGAAGTGCTGGTTTCGGAAAAGGAAAAAGGCGGATCGCTCAGGGAGTGAAACGATCCGCCTGTAACGGCCTCAGGAACGGGGTCTGATCTTCTGCGGGTCGTAGTGGGCGAAAGGGACGACTCGGGCAGGAAGGCGTTTCTGGTGGCCGTCGAGCTTGCCGATCTCGACTTCGGTTCCAACGTCCGAATGCGTGACATCTACCCTGGCCAAGGCAATGTTCTTGCCAAGAATCGGCGAACGCATTGAGGACGTGACTACGCCGATCTGTGCCCTGCCAATGTGGACGCAGTCGCCATGGCCGACATCGACATTGCTGTCGATTTCCAGGCCGACGAGCTTGTGGATCGGGTTCTCCTTGCGCCGGATCAGCGCCTCGCGTCCGATGAAGTCATCCGTTTTCGATTTGAGCGGCACCGTGAAGGCGATGCCAGCCTCGAACGGGTCCGTCTGGTCAGAAAATTCATAGCCGGCGAAGATCAGGCCCGCCTCGATGCGTACCATGTCGAGCGCAGCCAGGCCCATCGGCACCAACCCGTGCGGTTGGCCGGCTTCCCAGACCGCGTCGAAGACCTTCTCGGCATCGCGCGGGTGACACCAGATCTCATAGCCAAGCTCGCCCGTGTAGCCCGTGCGCGAAACCACGATCGGCACACCCTGGGAATCGCCGATGCGTCCGATGGTGAAGCGGAACCATTCCACCTCCGCCAATGCCGGCTGATGCGGCGGCGTCCAGACGATCTCCTTCAGGATGTCACGACTCTTCGGACCCTGCACGGCGATGTTGTGCATCTGATCGGTCGAGGAACGCACCAGAACTTTCAAGCCCAGTTCCTCGGCCTTTTCGCGCAGCCATTGGCCGGAATAGTCGTCGCCGCCGATCCAGCGGAAATTGTCCTTGCCGAGCCTCAGCAAGGTGCCATCGTCGATCATGCCGCCGTGCTCATAACACATGGCGGTGTAGACGACCTGGCCGATGCCGAGTTTCTTTACGTCGCGGGTGAGCGTGTATTGTAGCAGCGCTTCGGAATCCGGGCCGGTCACCTCGAACTTGCGCAGAGCGGAAAGGTCCATCACCACTGCCTTTTCGCGACAGGCGCGGTATTCCTGCAGCGGTCCCTCCTTGGCGAAGGAATTGGCGAGCCAATAACCCTTGTACTCGATGAAATTGCGGGTGTGCTTGGCGAAGCTGGAATGAAAGGCGGTTTCGCGGGTCATTTTTGGCTCTGCATCCGGGGTCACTCGTCTGGCAATCGCGCGGGAGAATTTGTGCTGTCCGGAATAAGTCCGGACATGGATATCGGTAAGGTCCCAGCCATTGGCCGGCGTGGTGTCGTCGGGACATGCAGAAGACACACAGACGATGTCGGTCAGTGCACGCAGAAGCACATAGTCGCCGGGCCGCGACCATGGCTCGTCCGAGAACATGACGCCATGCGCATCGATGCCTGTATTGAAGAAGAAGTTCACCGCCATCCAGCCGCCGCGGGCCGTCACGCCGTGCGGAGCCAGTGCGCCGTTGAAGTTCTCAGAGCAGTTGATGTGTCCCGGATAACCGATGTCGTCGTAATACTTGGCGTAGCAGGCCAGCGCGAAGGCATCATGCCGGCCACAGGTATCCTGTACGACTTCGACCAGCGGTTCGAAATCCTGATCGAAGTATTTCGCATGCAGGCCAGGCATCGGATAGGCATGACCCATCAGGGAGCGGGTGGCGGTGACGTCGAGCGCCAGATCTCGTCCCTTGTCGAGCTTGCGGGCCGAGAAGCACTGGAAGTCGGTGCATTGCCGGCCGTCGACATCGATGATCTGGATATAGTCGCCGGCCTTGACGAAATAGGCTTCCGCCGTGCGTGACTTGACCCTCAGATCAAGCACCGGGTCGGCAAGCGGATCGGGCAGCTCGGATCTTCTCTTGGCGCGGATCGCCGCACGCCGTACCGTCACGACCAGCGGCGTGGCCGTATCGTGACCGTCGACCGCCATCGGCCCGCCGGGAGCCGCGATGACAAGCGAACCCTCGCGCGTGGCGGTGAAGCTTTCCTCGGAGCCTGCCGGGGTGGTGCCGGAAAAGATGCGCAATGCTTCTGCATTGGCGAGCTGCAGCTTCCGGCGTTCCAGTCCATTGCGCAAGGCACGCAGGCTGTCCTCGCCGCCCAGCAGCAGGGCTTTGAGGCCGGCTGCGTTGCTGTTGCTCTTGGCGCCGATGATGCCGGGATCTGCGCGGCCCGATTGATCGAAGGCGAGCAATTCGCATGGCTGGCCGCCTTCCGCGTCGCGGATGGTAATCCTGTCGCCGACTTCGATGTCGATGACGACGGCCCCGGCGCCCGGCACATGATAGCGCTCCGTACCCGGCAGGAGCAGCCCGGGCCGGAAGATCAGGCTGGGCCGGGGCGGGCCGGCAACCACGCTGGGGTAGGCTGTTTGCTGCATGACCACCTCACACGAAATTTTGCCCGTGTGTAAAATAATTTCAATCTAGAGAATACCCGTTTCGTCCCTTCACGCAAGTGTCGGTTTTCACCGGTGTAGGCGATCCTTGGGATTTCGTGTCTCCTCCTTTCGTCCAGTCTTGGTCCCGAATGCCAGGCTGGGCAAGCTTACCGCTGTTGTTCAACATGAAGCTTATTGACAGCGGTGAAATCGCGTTATTATCATCACAGTGAAAATTTTTTCGCTGTGGAAATGAACTGGGAGGTGTTTCCGTATGAAAGCGCGCGTCGCCGTGATTGGAGCCGGCCCGTCGGGCCTCGCACAGCTAAGAGCATTTCAATCCGCTGCGGAGAAGGGCGCCGACATCCCCGAAATTGTCTGCTTCGAGAAGCAGGCCAACTGGGGTGGTCTGTGGAACTACACCTGGCGCACCGGCCTCGACCAATATGGCGAGCCTGTCCACGGTTCGATGTACCGCTATCTGTGGTCGAACGGCCCCAAGGAGGGCCTTGAGTTCGCCGACTATTCTTTCGAGGAACATTTCGGCAAGCAGATCGCCTCCTATCCGCCGCGCGCCGTGCTCTTCGACTACATCGAAGGCCGGGTGAAGAAGGCCGGGGTTCGCAAATGGATCCGCTTCGAGACGGTCGTGCGTATGGTCACCTGGAACGAACAGACCAGGAAATTCACCGTCACCGTGCAGGATCTGCCGAAAGATCATTGCTATTCCGAGGAATTCGACAACGTCATCGTCGCCTCGGGGCATTTCTCGACGCCAAATGTCCCCGAATTCCCCGGCTTCGACCGCTTCAACGGCCGCATCCTGCACGCTCACGATTTCCGTGATGCCCGTGAATTCGCCGGCAAGGACATCCTAATCGTGGGTACCAGCTATTCGGCCGAGGATATCGGCTCGCAGTGCTGGAAATACGGCGCCAATTCGATCACCAACTGCTACCGCACCGCACCGATGGGCTTCAAATGGCCGGACAATTGGGAAGAGAAACCGCTTCTGGAGAAGGTAGACATCAACACGGTCACCTTCAAGGACGGGTCGACCAAACGCGTCGACGCGATCATCCTGTGCACCGGTTACAAGCACCACTTCCCGTTCCTGCCCGACGACCTGCGCCTGAGGACGGCCAACCGACTGGCAACAGCCGATCTCTACAAGGGCGTCGCCTACGTCCACAATCCGGAGCTGTTCTACATTGGCATGCAGGACCAGTGGTTCACGTTCAACATGTTCGATGCGCAGGCTTGGTGGACGCGTGACGTTATCCTCGGCCGCATCAAGCTGCCGTCCAGCAAGCAGGAGATGATCGCCGACGTCGAGGACCGCGTAGCACGCGAGGATGCCGGCAAGGATGCCCATGATGCGATCGAATATCAGGGCGACTACGTCAAGGAACTGATCGCGGAAACCGACTATCCCAGCTTCGATGTGGACGGCGCCAACGAAGCCTTCTTCGAGTGGAAGGAGCACAAGAAGCAAGGCATCATGGAATTCCGTAACCATTCCTATCGCTCGGTCATCACCGGCACGATGGCGCCGGCCCATCATACGCCGTGGAAGGATGCGCTCGACGATTCCCTGGAATCATATCTGCGCACGGCCTCGCCCGTCGCAGCGGAGTGAACCAAGGCAGTCCGAGTTGGCGCCAGCGCGGGCAACCATGCAGGCCATATCAAGAAAGCCCGCCGCGGTGACGCGGCGGGTTTTCCTGTCTCGTAAAACTGTAAGGGTCTATCGGCTGGCAGATGTCCCTTGGGCTGCTATCCGACCGGCTGCCGCATATCTCATGCGCGCCCGGCGATAGGCGTCAGGAATGGAAAGCGCCCAGACAAAAAGCCCGCCGGCGTGACGCCCGATGAAGGATTGGTCCGGTGTCGTGGTCATATAAGTGAGCACGGAGAAGAACAGCACGAAGAACGCGAAGACCAGCCCGCGTGGCGCCTCGCGGATGACCACATGGCCAGCGCCGGGCAGCACGATCGCCAAAGCCAGTACGGCATAAGGGTTGATGTGCCTGGTCATCCTCACGCTCCCATGCGCTCCGATCTATTCATTTCGGTTGTTGTGACGTCCCTGTTGGGGAGCGCTTCCGACAGCAACCGAGCCTCGGCGATGGCCGTGCGGATCAGATCGGCTGGTATCTGCTCGAGTGGAAAACGCACCTGGCGCAACAACAGGTGCGCGCCGCGGTCGCCCTCGGCAGCCTGGCGGATCAAACGCACGCCCCGGGCTGTGATGACGGCCTCCTTGACGGCGGGATTGCGGAACAGCGCCGAAAAGATCGAGCCGCTTCTATCAATTTCGGCCGCCGTCGCCGTACCATCGCTGCGCATCAGGATGGACGTTTCGGACTGCGGCGGCGGCCCCCATTCGGGCAGATCGTGGACGAGCGAATAGAACTCGGCGCCGGTCGGCCGCGATAGGGCGCCAATCGAGGGTCGGTTCTGGGGCGAATGTTCGGTGAGCGTCAGCTTCAGCCAGAGTTGCGGCAGCCTGCGGCAGACGAGCGTGTCGGCGATGAGTTCAAGGCGGAGCCGCCGGCCGTCGGAGAGATTGCCGTCGAGCATGGGAAATCCATCGCGTGACAGGCGGATCCGGCTGCTGTCGAGAATATCGGCCGCGGCATCGAGAAGGCCCCGGCGCTGTACGGCCAGCCTGCGCTGGTCACGGAGGGCAACCACCGCCAAAGTGGCGACGGCAACTGCTGCAAACAGGGCGAGGGCAAGATCGGTGATCATCGTGATGATCCAAAATGCCGCGGGGCGGGGCCCCCCGCGCGGCGGGGGTTTTTTATATACCGGGGGGGGGGGGGCCCGGCGGGGGGGCGGGGGGGGCGGGGGGGGGGGGGGGGGGGGCCCGCCATAGGACCCCCACCCGGGGGCGGGGGTGTGGGCC
>NZ_JAKREW010000008.1 GCF_022347545.1 Terribium retamae | reverse complement strand
AGATGTGTTTAAGAGACTGGCTCTGGCGGCACCGGTGGCGGGGGCGCGACGGGTGGTGGAGCAGGCGGTTCGGCCTCGGGGGGTTCGGGTTGCGGCGGTGGCGGCGTGGGTTCCAACGGATCGGGCGCCGGCGCGGGCGTCGAAGAGATCAGTGTTGAGCGCAGGTACCAGTTTTCGTTGCTGCCGGCGCTGACGCCGCCTTTGAACAGATAGTATTCATAGGCACCGGCCGCGACTGGACCATTGAGTGCGAAGGCGCTGGAAGTGGTGGTGGCGCCGTTCAACGACTGCACCACCATGATGCCGTCCTGTGTCGTGGCAGCGCCGGCGCCGCCGACATTCACGACCGTGACGCTTGTGCTGCCGCTGGCCGTTCCGCCGGAAATCACAAGTTTGTCCGAAGCAGAAGAATCGGCGCCGAGTACGGTCTGCAGCAACAGGAGGCCGTCATTGCCGGTATAGTTGCCGGCAATGGTGAACGTGTCGGTCAGGCTGCTGCCGCCATTGGTGAGATCGATGCGTCCGGCGTTGACGACATTGGCAAGTTGTCCTGCCGAGAAGGCCGAAACGCCACCATTGCCGCCGCCGCCATAAAGCGTGCTGGTTGCGTCGACATTAAGGGTCCCCGTTCCGGTGCCGGTGTCACCCAGCACAAGCGTTCCGCCGAATGTCAATTCGGTATCGTTCGTCGCGTTGACGGTTTCCCAATTCTGCAGCCGGGAAACATTGGAAAGATCGACGTTCGAAAGCGTGACCGCATCCGTGCCGAGCCCGCCGCTAATCGCTTTCGTGGCGCCGAGATTGCCATTGTTGAGATTGCTGAGCGTTGCGGTGTCGTTGTCGCCACCGAGTTCGATCGTGCCGTAGATGATGCCGCCACCGTTCCAGTTGAAGGTGTCTTCGCCAAAGGAGAGGAGCACGTCGCCGCCGATCGACCCGCCTGTCACGGTCACGCTGTCGTTGCCGCCGCTGACACTGATATTGCCGCCAATCGTGCCGCCGGAGACGATGACTGTATCCTGGTCGAAGCCAGTGACGAGATTGCGATCGATGGTGCCGCCCGACATGTTGAAGTAGTTCTTGTCGAGCTTCATGTTCACGCGGCCGATGCGTCCGCCCGTCATCACGGCGCGATCACCGTCGTCGAAGAAATCGACGATACGTCCGTTCGACATGAAGAAAGTGTCGAGACCGTCGCCCTGGTTGAGCGAACCGATCTGGCCGCCGGTCATCTGGAAATCGTCGATGCCGGCGCCTTGCTGGACATTCCCGCTCACCGTACCAGCGCCGATCACGAAACTGTCGACGCCGTCACCCTGTTCCACCGTGCCAGTAATAGTGCCGGACTGCATGTCGATGCGATCCGCGCCTGCGCCGTAGGTCACATTGCCGGTGATCTGTCCGGTGCCGCCGGCAGGGAAGAGTAGCGTGTTGTTGCCGCCGGTATCGACAAGATTGCCGACTGTCGTGCCGCTATCGCAGATGACGGTATCGTCGCCGGGCGTTGACGAAAGGACACAGGCGGCAGAGGCAGGCTCTACTGGAAGAAAGCTCAGGAAGAGAGAGGTCGAAGCAAGTAGTCCGAGTCTTCCACGCAGTGAAATACCCACCCGAACTTGCCGGGTCGACACAGTTTGCCGCATCTCTCTTTCCCTCGAAAATAATCTGTTTAAATAACCGCTTACGAACCTTTCCTCACGACAACCCCATCCGATCCCCGCACCGCCGGTCAGGCTGGCCGCCACAAAGAAGCCATGATTTGCGTCGCGCCTCCAAACACGGTTTGTTTCCATGGTTTATAAATTGCGAATATTCGGAATTGCTCTGGGCGGGGCAAGCCGGACCCTTCTTGAAACATTTTCGCAAAGTCGTAAGGCTTGAGGCGTGGACAGGACAGGGCAATGACAACCACCGATACGGCAGGCCTTGCTCTGACCGGGGCCTCGACGAGCGCGCGGGCGCACTATTTGCGCGGTATCTCCGAACTGCAGCGTTTCGTCGGCGATCCCGTCGGGTCAGTTGACCTGGCGATTGTCGAGACGCCCGCCTTCGTCATGGCGCATGTGCTGAAGGGCTATCTGTTCGGCCTCTCGACGGAGCGCGAGGCGATGGCGGTTGCACGCGCTTGCCACGAAGCGGCGCTGCCCCTTGCTGCGACAGCGCGAGAGCGAGGCCATGTCTTGGCGCTCGGCCATCTGGCCGCGGGGCGCTGGCACGAAGCCTCGCGAATCCTCGAAGACCTTACCATCGAATTTCCTCTCGATGCCCTTGCCCTGCAGGCCGGACACCAGATCGACTTCTTCACAGGCAATGCGCGCATGCTGCGCGACCGCATCGGCCGCGCCCTGCCGGCCTGGGACAAAGCGATGCCAGGCTGTCACGCCGTTTTCGGCATGCAGGCTTTCGGGCTGGAAGAGATGGGCGACTATAACCGCGCCGAGCAGTTCGGCCGCGCCGCTATAGAACTCGAGCCACGCGACGGCTGGGCACAGCATGCCGTGGCACATGTCATGGAAATGCAAAGCCGGCAGCGCGACGGTATCGCCTGGATGAACGCCAACAAGGAAGGCTGGACGCGGGAGAGTTTCCTCCAGGTGCACAATTGGTGGCACCTTGCCCTATTCCACTACGATCTCGGTGAGACGGATGAGGTACTTTCCCTGTTCGACGGACCGATCTACGGCAAGCGCTCGACACTGTCGCTCAACATGGTCGACGCTTCGGCGATCCTATGGCGTCTGCACCTCGGCGGCGTCGATGTTGGCGATCGTTGGGTTGAACTTGCCGCCAATTGGGCACCAAAAGCAGCTGCCGGCAACTACGCCTTCAATGACGCCCACGCCATGATGGCCTTTGTCGGTGCCGGATTGGATGCGCCGGCGAAAGTCTTGCTGGAGACGCAGGCCGAAGCGATGCGGGCTGGCGACGACAATGCCGCCTTTACGCGTGAGGTCGGCCATCCCGTCACGCTCGCCGTGAAAGCCTTCGCGGAGGGAAATTATGGTAAGACCGTGCGGCTGCTAAGGCCCATCCGCTCCGTCGCACATCGCTTCGGCGGCAGCCATGCGCAGCGCGATGTCATCGACCTCACGCTGATCGAAGCCGCGTTGCGCGACGGCAATGCGCCGCTGGCAAGGGCGCTGACCGCCGAACGCGCGCTGGCCCGGCCCGAAAGCCCTCTTTCCTCCCTATTTGCGCGTCGCGCTGCGGTCCTGGACGTGAATTGACCTGATACGACCCTTAAAGTAGAAGTTAGACTTTATATTTTTCGGAGCTCGAAAAATATAAACCGGCATTTGGCTGACGCATCGGGTCAGGCCTCGGTCGAAAGGGAGGAAGGCATGTATCTCGGGCTTGATCTCGGTACTTCCGGCGTCAAGGCGCTGCTGATCGACGACCGGCAGGCCGTTATCGGTTCCGGTCATGCCACCCTGGACGTGTCGCGTCCGCATCACGGCTGGTCGGAGCAGGACCCGGCCGAATGGGTACGGGCCTGTCGCGATGCCATTGCGGAGTTGAGGGCGGCTCACGCAAAAGAATTCGCGGCGATCAAGGGCATCGGCCTGTCCGGCCAGATGCATGGCGCGACGTTGCTCAATGCCGCCGATGCCGTGCTGCGGCCCTGTATCCTGTGGAACGATACGCGCAGCTTCGCCGAAGCCGCGAAACTCGACGCCGATCCGCGTTTCCGCAAGCTCACCGGCAACATCGTTTTTCCTGGCTTCACCGCGCCGAAACTCGCTTGGGTGAAGGCGAACGAACCGGCTGTTTTCACTGAGGTCGCGAAAGTCCTGCTGCCGAAAGACTATCTGAGGTTCTGGCTGACCGGCGAACACATTTCCGAAATGTCGGATTCGGCCGGCACCGCCTGGCTCGATGTCGAAAAGCGGCGCTGGTCGCCGGAGCTTTTGGCAGCTACCGAGCTCGACGAGAAACACATGCCGGCGCTAGTCGAAGGTACTGAAAGGGCAGGCGGGTTGCGTGCAGAACTCGCCTCTGAATGGGGCGTGAAACCCGGTATCCCCATTGCCGGCGGCGCCGGCGACAACGCTGCTTCCGCTTGCGGCATGGGTACGGTCGGCGAAGGCCACGCCTTTGTTTCGCTGGGCACCTCTGGTGTACTGTTTGCCGCGAACGCGTCCTACCTGCCCAATCCCAAAAGCGCGGTACACACCTTCTGCCATGCCCTGCCGGCAACCTGGCATCAGATGGGCGTCATCCTGTCCGCCACGGATTCCCTCAACTGGCTCTCCAACATCACCGGCAAAAGTGCAGGCGACCTGACGGGGGAACTCGGCGATGCGCTCAAGGCGCCAGGTGGCGTCATTTTCCTGCCTTATCTCTCGGGCGAGCGTACACCGCACAATGATGCCGCTATTCGCGGCGCTTTTGTCGGGCTCGAGCACGAATCGCACCGGGCTGCGCTAACCCAGGCCGTTCTGGAAGGCGTCGCTTTTGCGTTCCGCGATAGCTTCGAGGCTTTGCGCGCCGCTGGAACGACGCTGGAGCGCGTGACAGCGATCGGCGGTGGTTCACGTTCGCGCTACTGGCTAAAGGTGGTCGCCACGGCGCTGGGCATTCCGGTCGATGTGCCTGCCGATGGCGATTTTGGCGCTGCGTTCGGCGCGGCGCGGCTTGGCCTCATCGCGGCGAGTGGCGCAGATCCGCTCGCAGTCTGCACGGCCCCTGCCGTTGCAGCGACTATCAATCCGGATAAGGCTTTGGTGGCTGCATTCGAGGACACCTATAAACGCTACCGGGCACTTTATCCCGCCATCCGCGGGACGATGTAGATACGAGCCCTCCCCGGAGGGGAGAGCTCGATTCGTGGCTTGTCGCAGCGCCATCTCACTGTGCCGGAACTTTATCGAGAAAGCCGATGATACTCTTCAGTCGGCCATTCTCGATCAAGCCGATGTCCGTACCCTCGATCACCGAATCCACGCCTTCGGGACCGAGATTCCACGAAAAGCGAATATGGTCGCCGAAGCCGTCCGGCGTGCCGCATAGCGTAAAGCGAAAGCCCGGAAAACGCTGCTGCACGCCCTCGATCAACTGGGTCATACCGCCGTGGCCGTCACCCTGCATGATCGGGTCGCAGTAGCTGACATCCTGGGTGAACGCCGCTTCAATCAGGCCGGTGCGGCGTGCTGCGTCGGCTTCGTTCCAGGCATCGACGTAGTTCCGGGCGATGGCGTTGAGGTCAGTCATGGTTTGGTTCCTTTCAGGTTTTGACGCCGACTTTTTCGCCCAGCGGCAAAACGGAACCAATTACGCGGCAGGTAATCAGCACGATGTTGGCTCGATAGGGCGCACTGGTCCAGTGCTGAGAGAAAGAAGGCGCTTGCGAAAGGTATCGCTGCATAGGAGACCGCTGCGGCAGAACGCGGAGCATGAAAATGACGAACGACAACGCACCGGGTGAAGCGAACGGGACCAGGATTGCGGTTAGACGCGCGGCCGAGACGGACTTTCCAGAACTGAAGCGCATCCTGCGCGAAACTTTCGAAAGCACCTGGCGGCCCGAAATCACCGAGGACGCAACTCGACGCTATCTCGAGACCGATATCGGGGGCCGCTTCATCGACGAGCAAGGTCTCCGGTTTCTCGTCGCTGTCATCGATGGCGAGGTAGCTGGGCTCGTCAACTGGCAGGATGATTTCATCGATGCCTTGCATGTCAGCTCCCGTCACCAGCGCCTTGGAGTCGGCCGCGCCTTGATGGACGAAGCCGAAAAAGCCATCCGGGCGGCGGGCCAAACTCAGGTGCGATTGGAGACCGACAGCTTCAACGAACGCAGCCAGGCTTTCTACAAGACCCTCGGTTACGAGGAGAAGGACCGTTATCCCGACCTGGAGTGGGACAGCGATTTGACGACAGTGCTTTTCGAAAAGAAATTCTAGAATCATTTAGCCGAAGAAGCGTTGGTGAAATGAAATCACCGCAAACGCACAAATTCGTGACGCAATTTTCTCAATTCGCCTTTCAATCGCCTTGAGCTTGCCTTCAAGAAGCCGTCACAGGTTTCCTATATACAGGCCTCGCTAGAGCGTTTCGCAGAAACGCGGAAACGCTCTAAACCTTGTTTACGCAATTCCCGACGCAAAACCGCTAGGCACTTTTGCTGGAATTGCTCTGGCACGAATCGAAAGGAGGCGAAGAATGCAGTCTGAACACGAAATCGACGCCCTTCTGTCGCGTGAGCATGCCGGCTCGATCATTGACCGTTTGATGTCTATGCCGCGCCCGACCAGCGATGCAAAGGTGGCCAATGAATGGGACCGCGCGGTAGCCGGCCGTTTCGAGGCCCATCTGGCCAAGCAGATGCGCGACCTGATCGATGGGCCCCGTAGCCGCGCCGCCTGACCGGGTGGCGGTCTAGCCGCCTCTTACCTTTGTCGGCGCTTCGCCGAACGCTTTCGAAAATGCTCTGGAAAATGCCGCTGCGGACGAGAATCCCGTCCGTTCTGCAATGTCGGCCATGGCGATGCGTGTGTCCACGACAAGCCGCCTGGCTGCGCCGAGCCTGAGTCGCAGGTAGTAGGCGCCCGGCGTCTCGTCGATCGACGTGCGAAATATGCTCTCAAGCGTGCGGGCGGTAACGCCCGCACGCTTGGCGATTGCGGCGATCGTCAAGGGCTGGTCGACATGCGCTTCCATCAGTCGGATTGCCTGGGCAAGACGTGGATCGTAGCCGTCGAGCCGGCCGAGGGAGACCAGCGGCTGCGCGTCGGTTGCCGCGCGAGCCTGGTCGTAGATGAAAACGCTCGCCACATCGAGCGCGACTGCCATGCCGAGCCGCGAGCGCACCAGATGCAGCATCAGATCGAAGGTGGGTGAGGCACCGCCCGAGGTAAAGACGGGACCATCGATGACATAGCGGTCGGGGCGTACATCGGTGTCGGGAAAGGCAGCGGTGAAATCCTCCATATCCTCCCAGTGGGTCGTGGCGTTGCGTCCCTCCAGCAGGCCTGCGCGGCCGACCAGCCAGGTTCCTGCCTCGACACCCCCGATAGCACGCGCTGTGCGCGCTGCTCGCCTGAGACCGGCTAACAACGCCGAGGTCGCGTAATTCTGCGTACCGAAGCCGGCGATCACCACCAGCATATCGACGGCCTCAGCCGAATCGAATCGCCCGGAGACGGCGACGGGGAGGCCACAGGTCGTCACTGGTGCGTCACCCGTTACGGAGACCAGTCGGTAGTCGAACAGTGTCTCGCCGGTGATGCGGTTTGCCGCCCGCAGCGGATCGAGCGCGGATGCCACGCACATGATCGAAGCCCCGGAGAAGACAAGGAACGTCACCTTGAGCGGCGCGCGTTCGGCAAGAAAGATTGAGGGCCTTTCGGTTTTTGCCATGTTTGTTTCGTAAAAGGCAAAACAGAGTTCGGCAAGCGGCGCAATGATCCATCGAAAGCATTTCGGGAGGAAAAAGCGATGCCGCTTGCGATGAACCGCGAGGTCTTCATTACCTGTGCCGTGACCGGATCCGGCGGCACCCAGGACCGCAGCCCACACGTACCGCGTTCGCCGAAACAGATCGCCGATTCGGCCATCGAGGCGGCTAAGGCGGGCGCAGCCATCGTGCATTGCCATGTACGCGATCCCGAGACCGGCAAGCCACGCCGCGATGTCCATCTCTATCGTGAAGTCACCGAACGCATCCGTGATGCCAATGTCGACGTGATTCTCAACCTGACCGCCGGCATGGGCGGGGACATGGTGTTCGGCGATGTCGAGAATCCGCTGCCGCTGAGAGAGCAGGGCACCGACATGGGCGGCGCCAGCAACCGTGTCGAGCATGTGCGCCAGTGCCTGCCCGAGATATGCACGCTGGATTGCGGCACCATGAACTTCAACGAAGCTGACTACGTCATGACCAACACGCCAGGCATGCTGCGCGCCATGGGTGGCATGATGACGGCAATGGGCGTGAAGCCGGAAATCGAGGCTTTCGACACCGGCCACCTCTGGTTCGCCAAACAATTGGTGGAAGAGAAGGTGCTGGCGCCCGATGCGCTGGTGCAACTGTGCATGGGCGTGCCGTGGGGAGCTCCCGACGACCTCAACACCTTCATGGCGATGGTCAACAACGTGCCGAAGGAATGGACCTTCTCGGCATTCGCTCTCGGCCGCAACCAGATGGCTTATGCGGCTGCCGCTGTTCTGGCCGGCGGCAACGTACGTGTCGGGCTGGAAGACAATCTCTGGCTGGACAAGGGTGTGCTTGCCACCAACGCGCAACTGGTCGAACGTGCGGTGAGCATCGTCGAGAATCTTGGCGCTCGCGTGATCGGGCCGGAAGAGGTTCGCAAGAAGCTCAACCTCACCAAGCGCGCGCCGCTGGCGGCATAAGCTTCGTAAAATTTGAAGCCCTTTCGGGGAACGACAACAATGACAATCGAAAAAGCGGCCGCCATCGGCGGCGGAGTCATCGGTGCGGGCTGGGTCGCGCGCCTTCTGCTCAACGGCATCGACGTTGCGATATACGATCCCGATCCGGAGGCGTCACGCAAGGTCAGCGAAGTGATGAAGGGCGCACGCCGCGCCTACAAGCAGATGCTGCCTAGCGGCCTGCCCAAGGAGGGCAAGCTTACCTTCGCCAAGACGATCGCTGAGGCGGTGACGGACGCCGATTTCATCCAGGAAAGCGTGCCGGAACGGCTGGACCTCAAGCACAAGGTGCTGGCGGAGATCGATCTTCATGCGCCGGCCAATTCGATTATCGGCTCGTCGACCTCGGGCATCAAGCCATCCGACATGCAGGTGGCGATGAAGAAGCACCCGGAGCGGCTGGTCGTCGGTCATCCGTTCAATCCGGTCTACCTGCTGCCCTTGGTCGAAATCGTCGGCGGCGCACAGACCTTCCCGGAGGCGATCGAGGTCGCCAAGGAAATCTATTCGTCGATCGGCATGAAGCCTGTGGTCATCCGCAAGGAGATCGAGGCTTTTGTCGGCGACCGTCTGCTCGAGGCCGCCTGGCGTGAAGCACTGTGGCTGATCAAGGACGGCATCTGTACCGTCGAGGAACTCGACGACATCATGCGCTATTCCTTCGGTCTGCGCTGGGCGCAGATGGGTATGTTCCAGGTCTACCGCATCGCCGGCGGCGAAGCCGGCATGCGCCACTTCATGGCGCAGTTCGGGCCGTGCCTGCAATGGCCCTGGACCAAGCTGACCAACGTGCCGGAATTCAACGACGAACTGGTCGACCTGATTGCCGGCCAGTCCGACGACCAGTCGTCCAAATGGTCGATCCGCGAACTCGAGAAGATCCGCGACGACAATCTCGTCGCGATCATGGAAGCGCTGTCCAAGCAGAACAAAGGCAAGGGCTGGGGCGCCGGCGCGCTGCACAAGAACTATACGAAGCAACTCGCCGAACTGGCTTCGGCAAAGACGAAGGCCTCCGGTGCCGCCGCGAAAGCCAAAGCGACAAAGCCGGTTAAGAAGGTCGCCAAGAAGATTGCCGGGAAGAAGGGTTGAGCCAATGCATTTCGGCCTGACCGAAGAACAACAGCTCATCGTCGACACCACGCGGGCCTTCGTGGAGAACGAGCTCTATCCTCATGAACTGGAGGTCGAGCGCAGCGGCCACCTGCGCATGGACCTGATCAAGGAACTGCAGGCCAAGGCGATCGCGGCCGGCCTCTATGCCGCCAACATGCCGGCCGGAGTCGGCGGCGCCGGACTGGATACGCTGACCTGGCTGCTCTACGAGAAGGAACTTGGCCGTGCGAATTACGCGCTGCATTGGACCTGCGTGGCGCGGCCGTCCAACATCCTGCTGGCCGGCACCGACGCGCAGCGCGAGAAGTATCTCTTCCCTTGTATTCGCGGTGAGAAGTGGGACTGCCTGGCCATGACCGAGCCCGGCGCAGGTTCGGATCTTCGCGGCATGAAGGCGAGCGCGGTCGAGAAGGGCGGCGACTGGGTGCTGAACGGCACCAAGCATTTCATTTCCCATGCCGACATCGCCGATTTCGCCATCTGCTTCATGGCTTCTGGTGAAGAAGACAGCCCCCGTGGCAAGCGCAAGAAGATCACTGCTTTCTTCGTCGACAAGGGCACGCCCGGCTTCACCGTGCGCGACGGCTATCGCAACGTCTCGCATCGTGGCTACACCAATTCGGTGCTGGAGTTCGACGACTGCCGTATCCCGAAGGAACAGGTGCTGGGCGAAGTCCATAAGGGCTTCGAGGTGGCCAACAGCTGGCTGGGCGCCACCCGCCTGCAGGTCGGCGCAACCTGCCTGGGCCGTGCCGAGCGCGCTCTGCAGCACGCGATCGAATATGCCGCGCAGCGCGAGCAGTTCGGTCAGCAGATCGGCAAGTTCCAAGGTGTTTCCTTCAAGCTGGCCGACATGGCGACGGAGCTGAAGGCCGCCAACCTGATGGTGATGGAGGCAGGCTGGAAATACGACCAGGGCAGCGTGACCGATCAGGACATGGCCATGGCGAAACTCAAAGCCACCGAGGTCCTGGCCTATATCGCCGATGAAGCGATCCAGATACATGGCGGCATGGGCTTGATGGATGACCTGCCTCTGGAGCGCATCTGGCGCGATGCCCGCGTCGAGCGCATCTGGGAAGGCACCTCCGAGATCCAGCGCCACATCATTTCGCGCGCCCTGTTGAGGGCCGTGGGAGGTTAGCCCCGCACTATGGCCTCATATCATGGCTAAGACCGGCATCAAGGAAACCGACCTGTACCTACCCGTTAAGAGCCTGCTCGAAGCGCAGGGTTACACGGTGAAAGGGGAGGTCGGTGCTGCCGACATCGTGGCGGTCCGCGATGGCGATGATCCGGTCATCGTCGAACTGAAGGCAGGGTTTTCGCTCTCCCTGTTCCATCAGGCAATCCAGCGCCAGGCCATCAGCGATGCGGTCTATGTCGCCGTCCCACGTGGCGCCGGGCGCGCTTCGCTCAAGGCGCTGGTCGACAACAGGAAGCTGTGCCGGCGGCTCGGGCTCGGCCTGATCACGGTCCGCCTTGCCGACGGTTTTACCGAGATTCATTGCGATCCTGCACCATACAAGCCGCGCCAGTCGAAACCGCGCAAGACAAGGCTGTTGCGCGAATTCGAAAGATTGGTCGGTGATCCGAACCTCGGCGGCGCAACCCGCCGCAATCTTGTGACGGGATATCGCCAGGAAGCGCTGCGCTGCCTCAATCTGCTCGACGAACGCGGCCCGACAAAGGCGGCCGAAGTCGCGAGACAGACCAGTGTCGCTCATGCCCGTCGCCTGATGGCCGACAACCATTACGGTTGGTTCGAGCGAATTAGCGCTGGAATCTATGCGCTCAGTCCAAAGGGCGTAAAGGCGACTGAAGAATATCTCATCGAACTCGAAAAGCTCCGCGCGGCTCGCCCGGACAATGCAGCTGTGATCACCGAACCATGACAATGCCTCGAGACCTTTCACGCCTGCTGCGCCCGAAATCCATCGCCGTCGTCGGCGGCGGTTTCTTTGCGCCCAATGTCGTCAAGCAATCGCTCAAAATGGGCTTTGCCGGCGATATCTGGCCGATCCATCCGAGCAAGGAGGAGGTGGCTGGTATCAAGGCCTACCGTTCTCTCTCGGAACTACCCCATGCGCCGGATGCCACCTTCATCGGCGTCAACAGGCGTCTCACCATCGACGTGGTGCGGGAGTTGAACGAGCGCGGCGCCGGCGGCGCCATCTGCTTCGCAGCCGGCTTCCGTGAGACCGCGCATTACGAGGCTGAAGGCCAGGACCTGCAGCAGGCGCTGATCGAAGCCGCGGGCAACATGCCGATCATCGGTCCGAATTGCTACGGGCTGATCAATTATGCCGACGGTGCACTGTTGTGGCCGGATCAGCATGGCGGTCGCAGGCTGGAGAAGGGTGAAAAGGGTGCCGCCATCATCACCCAATCTTCCAACATCGCTTGCAACCTGACCATGCAGACACGCGGCCTGCCGGTGGCTTTCCTGATGACGGCAGGCAACCAGGCTCAGACCGGTCTTTCCGAAATGGCGCTCGGTCTCATCGAGGACGACCGCGTCTCTTGTCTCGGCTTGCATATCGAGGGTTTCGATAAAGTCGATGGCTTCGAGCGGCTGGGGGCGCGGGCACGAGAACTGAAGAAACCGATCGTTGCCATGAAGGTCGGACGCTCCGAACAGGCGCGTGCCGCCACGATATCCCACACGGCCTCGCTCGCCGGCTCGGATGCTGCGTCCGATGCCTTCCTGAAGCGGCTCGGCATTCCGCGCGTCGACACGATCCCGTCATTCCTGGAAACACTCAAGTTGCTGCATGCCATCGGGCCCTTGGCAAAGCCAACCTTGTCTTCGATGAGCTGCTCCGGCGGCGAGGCGTCGGTCATGGCCGATACGGCGGAGGGCCGTCGCGTGTATTTCCCTGCGTTGACGGAAGCGCATAGGGCGCGCGTGCAGGAGACACTTGGGCCGCTTGTCGCCGTCGCCAATCCGCTCGACTACAACACCTACATCTGGGGCAAGCAGGACGCGCTCACTGCGACCTTCTCGGCCATGGCCTCCGGCGGTTTCGGCCTCAATATGCTGGTCCTGGATTTTCCGCGCACGGACCGCTGTTCCGACGCCGACTGGTGGCCGACCGTGAATGCGTTCGAGGCCGCGCTGAAGGCCAACAATGCGCATGGTGCCATCGTCGCCTCGATGGGCGAGAACCTGTCGGAGGATCATTCTGCCGAGTTGCTCAGGCGCGGAATCGTACCGATTCATGGCATCGCCGAAGCGTTCGACGCGGCAGAGGCGGCCGTGTTTGTCGCAGAGGCTTGGCAACGTCCGACCTCACCGAGCATCGCGAACAATGGTTTCGAACATGGGAGAGGCGAGGATGTTGCCCCGGAACGGCAACCGGATGAAGCCACTGCCAAGGCCATGCTGGCGGTTGCCGGCCTGCCGGTGCCGCAAGGCAGGCACGCGGCAAATGCCGCCGAAGCTGTTGTCGCGGCCGAAGCGATTGGCTTTCCGGTGGCGCTGAAGGCGCTCGGCGTGGCGCACAAGAGCGAACTCGGAGCGGTACGTCTCAATCTCAAGAGTGCCGAGGATGTAAGCGAGGCGGCGAGGGCCTTGCTGCCGCTGGGCAGCGGCCTCTATGTCGAGGCGATGGTGACCGGCGGCGTTGCCGAGCTCATCGTTGGCCTGACCCGCGACCCGGTCTTCGGTCCGGTGATGACGGTTGGCACTGGCGGTGTGTTGGTGGAACTGTTGGAAGATAGCGCCACGCTGCTGCTGCCGACGACGTCCAGCGAGATCGAGGCGGCACTGCGCGGCCTTCGCATGTTCCCGCTGCTCGACGGTTATCGCGGCCGGCCCAGGGCCGACCTGGATGCGGCCCTTGCGGCAATAGAGAAGATCGCCCGTTTCGCTGTGGCGCATGCCGGCGGTATCGAGGAACTGGACATCAATCCGCTGATCGTCTGCGCCGAAGGCAAGGGAGCCTGGATTGCAGACGCCCTGCTGGTTGTGACCGCTCAACAACTTTCCGAAAAGACCGGCGTTCGGGCCGAGGGAGAAAGAGAATGTCTGACGTCGTAAGAACCCGCCGCGAGGGCGTCATCCTCGAAGTCACACTCGACCGGCCGAAGGCCAACGCCATCGACTTGAAGACGTCGCGTCTTTTGGGTGAAACCTTCAAGGCATTTCGTGACGATCCGGAACTGCGCATCGCCATCGTCAAGACCGCCGGCGACAAGTTCTTTTCCGCCGGCTGGGACCTCAAGGCGGCAGCCGCGGGTGACGCCGTGGACGGCGACTATGGCGTCGGCGGCTTTGGCGGCCTGCAGGAACTGCGCGATCTGAACAAGCCGGTCATCGCCTGCGTCAACGGCATGGCGGTCGGCGGCGGCTTCGAACTGGCGCTGTCCTGCGACCTCATTTATGCCTCGGATCATTCCAGCTTTGCGCTGCCGGAGATCCGCGCCGGCACGCTGGCGGATGCCGCGACCGTCAAGCTGCCGAAGCGGATTCCCTATCACGTCGCTATGGACCTGCTGCTCACCGGCCGGTGGATGGATGTGCAGGAGGCGCATCGCTGGGGCCTCGTCAACGAGGTGCTGCCGGCCGACAAGCTCGAGGATCGTGTCTGGGAGATCGCCCGCCTGCTGGCCGGCGGCCCGCCTCTGGTCTTCTCCGCCATCAAGGAGGTTGCCCGCGCCGCCGAGGCGATGACTTTCCAGGAAGCCATGAACTGGATCACCAAGCGCCAATTCCGTACTGTCGACGAGCTCTATGCTTCGGAAGACAATCTCGAAGGGTTCAAGGCTTTCGCGGAAAAGCGCGATCCGATTTGGAAAGGCAAGTGAGCGTCAAACGGTCATGACCGACTACAAGGAGCTGATCGACGCGGAGACTTGGGCTTTCATCGAGAAGACCAACTCCTACTATCCGCCAGACACGATCGACTACACGATCGAACAGCAGCGTGGTGTCTACGACCGCATGTGCCGGGAGTTCTTCGCCGGTTATCCCGATGGTGTCACGGCGGAGACGACCACCATCAAGACATCCGATCACGCTATTCCCGTCCGCATCTATCGCAAGGCGGGAGAACAGCCGAATGCCCTGGTGCTCTATTTCCACGGCGGTGGCTTCATTCTCGGTGGCCTGGACAGTCATGACGATGTCTGTGCCGAACTGTGCGGCCGGACTGGTTATGAGGTTGTGTCGGTCGATTACCGTCTGGCGCCGGAGCATCGCCATCCTGCCGCTTTCGAGGATGCGATGGCCGCATTCCATTGGGTGGTGTCGCATTACCAGCTGCCGATCCTGCTGGTCGGCGACAGCGCCGGCGGCAATCTCGCCGCCGCGGTCGCGCATGCAACGCGCACGCACACGCACCGAGCCATCGGCCAGCTGCTGATCTATCCTGGTCTTGGTGGCGACCAGTCGAAGGGGTCCTACGTCAAGCACGCCGAAGCGCCCATGCTGACGATGCGCGACCTGATCTTCTACAAGAATATCCGCACCGGCGAGGAGGAGCGGATCGGTGACCCAACTGTAGCGCCGCTGCTGGATCGTGATTTCAGGAATCTGCCGCCGACCGTCGTCATCACGGCCGAATGCGATCCGCTGTCCTCTGATGGCGAGGCCTATCGCGACCGCATCCTTGCCGCCGGCGGCAAGGCTTTCTGGCGGGAGGAGGAAGGTTTGGTGCACGGCTATTTGCGCGCCCGCCATTCAGTGACGCGTGCGCGTGAAAGTTTTGCACGCATTGCCGACGCCGTGGGACTGCTGGGCAGGAAGGAATGGCCTATCGAATGGCGCCTTCCGTAACGGCCTGTAGCATAATGTTAGAAAGTTAGCGGGTCGTCATATGCTGGGGTGAATGCTAGCGTAGATAGGGGTGGCTTTTAACGACGTCAGGAGATCGTCATGGCCACCGTGCTCAACGCCAAGGGCGTGCCCCTTTACTACAGCGGTTCTTCGGTCAATCACTTCTCGGCGACCAATTCCGGGCCTCACCTCTACGGCAGCGTCAAGAACGATTCGCTATGGGGCGACAGCAGCGTGAATGTCACCATGCATGGCGGACTGGGCGACGACATCTATCATCTCTATTCGGCCATCAATCGCGCTGCTGAGGAACCGGGCGGAGGCATCGACACCGTCGAAACCTGGATGAGCTATACGCTGCCCGAGAACATCGAGAACCTGACCGTTACTGGCAACGGGCGCTACGCCATCGGCAACGGCCTCGACAACATCATCAGTGGCGCTTCCGGCAAACAGACGATCGACGGCGGTCTGGGCGACGATGTTTTAAAAGGCGGCGGCGGCGCTGATGTTTTCCTGTTCGAGAAAGGCAACGGCAGCGATCTGATCCTCGACTTCAGCGCCGACGACAATGTCCGCCTGACCGGCTACGGCTTCAGTTCATTTGCCGAGGTGCAATCGAACATGGTTCAGTCGGGCAATAACGTGCGGCTGAACCTCGGATCGGACGAATTCCTGATCTTTGCCAACACGACGGTCGACCAGTTGAAGGCGGATCAGTTCGAACTCAGCCTCGACCGGTCTCATCTCAGCCTGTCTTTCTCGGACGATTTCGATACACTGAACCTGCGCACCGGCACCAGCGGCACATGGGACACCAATTTCTGGTGGGGTGCCGAAAATGGAAGCACGCTCAGCTCGAACGGTGAAAAGCAGTGGTATATCGACCACGAATACGCGCCGACGAGTTCAGTTGATCCGTTCGATGTCGAGAATGGCGTGCTGACCATTACCGCTGCGCGGGCCGCAGATGATATCCAGCCTTACATCAACGGTTACGACTACACGTCAGGGCTGCTCAATACCTACAGTTCGTTTGCCCAGACCTATGGGTATTTTGAAATCCGCGCCGACATGCCCGAGAAGCACGGCGTGTGGCCAGCCTTCTGGCTGCTGCCGGCGGATGGTTCCTGGCCGCCGGAACTCGACGTCGTCGAAATGCGCGGGCAGGATCCGAACACGATCAACGTCGCTGCCCATTCGAATGAAACCGGCAGCCGGACCACGGTCGGGTCGGCGGTGGGGGTGCCCAGCACCGAAGGCTTCCATACTTACGGCCTGCTTTGGACCGAAGACGAGCTTGTCTGGTATTTTGACGATACCGAGATTTTTCGCGCCGACACGCCGGCAGACATGCATAAACCCATGTACATGCTGGTCAACCTGGCGGTGGGCGGTGCCGCCGGAACGCCGGCAGACGGGTTGGCGACACCAGCGGAAATGCAGGTCGACTATATCCGCGCCTATGAGCTGAACAATGCGGATATACAGGCTGATGTCAGCCCGGTAAGCGAGCCGGTTCACACCCACGACTGGTGGCTCTAAGCCGCCGTCTTCAGCGCCATGCGGCAATCCCTTCCGCCGCATGGCGCTGATCGAATGTTCAGGCCTTCAGCCAGCAGGCGCCGAGGGCATAGCCATCCATCATTTCGCCTTGCGGATTGGCCACCCAGCCATCGATCTTGCTGGTCGCCGCGGCATCGATGAATTGGTTGAAGAACGGTACGATCACGCCGCCTTCGTCGCGCACCAGCGTCGCCATGTCGTGGAACAGGACCTTGCGTTTGTCCTGGTCGAGTTCGCCCCGCGCTTTCATCAGCAATTGGTCGAATTCCGGGCGCTTGAAGCGCGTGTCGTTCCATTCCGCGGTGGAGACCAGCGCCGTTGCATACATCTGGGCCTGTGTGGCCCGTCCGCCCCAATAGGAGAGCGAGAACGGCTTCTTGTTCCATACCTCCGACCAGTAGCCGTCGCCGGGTTCACGCTTGATCTCGATCTTGATCCCCGCCTTGGCACAGCTCTGCTGGTAAAGCTGGGCGGCATCGACCGCGCCTGGAAACGCAACATCGGAGGTGCGCAGCAGGATCGAGCCTGAATGGCCCGACTTCTTGTAGAGCTCGGCTGCTTTTTCGGGGTCGAACTTGCGCTGTTCGAGGCCTTCCGGAAACAAGGGGTAGGCGGCATTGATCGGGAAGTCGTTGCCGAGCGAGCCGTAGCCGAACAGGATCTTGGAAAGCAGTTCGTCCCGGTCCATTGCCAGCTTCAACGCCATGCGCAGGTCCGCATTGTCGAACGGCGCGGTGTCGCAGAACATGTTGAATGGATAGAAGCCGCGGCCCGACGTCGCCTCCACCGAAACACCCGGTACACGCTTGACGAGATTCACCACCTTTGGCTCGACCCGGTTGATGAAATGCACCTGGCCGCCCTGCAGCGCAGCGAGACGTGCGGTCGCGTCGTTGATCACCACGATCTCGACCTGATCGGCATGGCCAAGCTTGTCGCCGCCCCAATAGTTGGCAAAGCGCTCGCCGCCATGGCGAACGCCCGGCTCATTGACCTTGACCTTGTAAGGGCCGGCGCTGATCCCGGCATTCGGGTCGTCCTTCCCGCCATTCGGCTGAATGACGAGGTGATAATCGGCCATCAGATAAGGAAAGTCGGCATCCGGTTCGGCCAGCGAGACGATCACTTCCCTGCCTTCGGCCTTCATCGCCTTGATGTTCTTTAACACGCCGAGGGCGCCCGATTTGGACTTTTCGTCGGCATGACGCTCGAGCGTGGCAAGCACATCCTCTGCCTTGACGGTCTTGCCGTTGTGAAATTCGATGCCGTCGCGCACCTTGATGGTCCAGGTCTTGGCGTCGTCGGAAGAGCCGATCTCCTCGGCGATCATGTTCTCCAGGCTTCCATCCGGGTTTAGCCGGTTGAGGAACTCGCCCCATTGCTTGCAGAAATTGAACGTGACCTGGCTGAGGTTCGTTGCGGGGTCGAGATTGTTGGTCGACTCTCCACCCTGCAGTCCGGCCTTCAGGATGCCGCCCTTGACCGGTGTCTGGGCAAAGGCGCGGTCGGCCAGCGTGCCTGCCATGGCGGCGGTAACGCCAAGCGCTGCGGCGCGTCCGAGGAAATCGCGGCGGCTGATGCCGCCACGCACGGCCAGTCTGGCTAGATGATCGAGTTCGGTTGTCATTGTCTGCTCCCTTCCCTGTTTCGGGCTGTCCGCCCCCAAGATGGTCACAGTGACGGCCGCTCGTTGCGGCCGGATGACATTTCCTAATTTCCGGCGCTCTGCATCCGCCGCCCCTGGATTGCACTCTCCAGCCAGCCCTGTTCCATCTCCGGCACGGAAGAGAGAAGCAGATCCGTATAGGCGTCGAAGGGGGGGTGAAGCACCTGGCTCTTAGGCCCATAGCGTACCACTTCGCCGCGATACATCACCGCGATCGCGTCTGCGATCGACTTTACCGTGGCAAGATCGTGCGTGATGAAAAGGTAGGCGACTTTCTCCTCCCGCTGCAACTCGAGCAGCAGTTTAAGGATGCCGTTGGCCACCAGCGGGTCGAGCGCGGAGGTGACTTCGTCGCAAATGATCAGCTTCGGTTTGGCCGCCAGAGCGCGGGCGATACAGACGCGCTGCTTCTGGCCGCCGGAAAGCTCAGCCGGATAGCGGTCGGCAAAGCCTGTGCCCATCTCGATCTTGTCGAGCAGTTCGGCGACACGTTTATCGCGTTCCTTGCCGCGCATGCCGAAATAGAACTCCAGCGGTCTACCGATGATGGTGCGCACCGTTTGGCGCGGGTTCATGGCGACGTCGGCCATCTGGTAGATCATCTGCAACTGGCGCAGATCTTCCTTTGGCCGGTCGGCCAGTCGGTTGGACAAGGTGCGGCCATCGAAATTGATGGAGCCTTGCTGCGGCGGCAGAAGTCCCGTGATGGCGCGCGCCAGCGTCGACTTGCCGGAGCCGGATTCGCCGACAACTGCCAGTGTCTGCCCAGGATGCAGGTCAACCGAGACGTTCTTCAGGACCTTGACGGCACCGCCGCCATAAGCGGCGGTCACGTTCTTTACCGACAGTATCGGCGTGGGACTCGGCTGCTTTTCGGTGTGGTCGATCTCATGCACGGCCACCAGGGCGCGAGTATAATCCTGCTGCGGCAGCTTGATGATCTGGTGCGTGTCGCCGCGTTCGACAAGCCGGCCGTGACGCAGCACCAGGATTTCGTCGGCGACCTGTGCCACAACGGCAAGGTCGTGGCTGATGTAGAGCGCTGCGACATGAGTGTCCCGGATGGCATCCTTGATCGCGGCCAGAACGTCGATCTGCGTCGTCACATCCAGCGCCGTCGTCGGTTCGTCGAAGACGATCAGGTCAGGTTCCGAGCAAAGCGCCATGGCGGTCATGACGCGCTGGAGTTGGCCGCCCGAGACCTGATGCGGGTAGCGACTGCCGATGGTCTCGGGATTGGGCAGGCTGAGCTTTTTGAACAGCGCGACTGCACGCTTCTCGGCCTCCGCCCGCGAGGCAACGCCATGCAGCATGGCCGCTTCCACGACCTGGTCCATAAGCTTGTGCGCGGGATTGAAGGCGGCCGCAGCCGACTGTGCCACATAGCACACCTCGCGGCCGCGTACCTTGCGCACGCCGGCCGGACCGAGTGTCAGGATATCGCGACCGTTGAGCAGAACCTGGCCGCCGGTGATTTTCACGCCACCACGGCCGAAGGCCATCGAAGACAAGCCGATGGTCGACTTGCCGGCACCGGATTCTCCGATGAGGCCCAGCACCTTGCCCCGCTTCAGTGTCAACGACACATCATGCACCAGCGTCACGGTCTTTGGTGCTTCATCGGGTGGAAACACCCGCGCCTCGATGCGAAGATCGCGGATGTCGAGCAGCATTTCTGGTTTGGGAGTAGCTGCCTGTGCCTTAGCCATTGCCGCGTCCTCCCTTAAGGTCCGAGGTGCGGTTCAGCACCCAGTCGGCGACGAGGTTGACCGAGATGGCCAGCAGGGCGATCGCGGCCGCAGGGATGAGGGCTGCGGGGATGCCGAAGACGATCCCGTCCTTGTTCTCTTTCACCATGCCGCCCCAATCTGCATCCGGCGGCTGTACGCCGAGGCCGAGGAAGGACAGAGCCGACAGGAAGAGTACAGCATAGATGAAGCGCAAACCCAGTTCCGAGATCAGTGGCGACAGCGCGTTGGGCAGGATTTCGCGGAAGATGATCCAACCCATGCCTTCGCCGCGCAGCTTGGCGGCTTCGACGAAATCCATGACATTGATGTCGACGGCGACCGCGCGCGACAGGCGATAGACGCGCGTAGCATCGAGGATGCCCATCACCAGGATGAGCGTCGTCACGGTCGAGGGCAGCACCGACAGCACCACCAGCGCGAAGATCAATGTCGGGATCGCCATCAAAAGATCGACGAAGCGCGAAAGCAGCATGTCGAATTTACCGCCGACCGTTGCGGCTGTGAAACCGAGGATGGAACCGAGGCAGAAGGCCAATGCCGTCGCTAGCACCGCGATGAAGATGGTGATGCGGGCGCCATAGATCATGCGCGTGAGCAGGTCGCGGCCGAGATTGTCGGTGCCCAGCACATTGGCCGACGACATCGGCGCCCAGACATCGCCGACGATCTCGCCATTGCCATAGGGCGCGATCCAGGGCGCGAAGACCGCGCAAACCAGGAACAGGCCGGTGAGGATGAGGCCGATCCAGGCGGTGAGGGGAATGTTTCTCATGCCGCCCTCACTTCGGATGCCGCAAGCGCGGATTGGCGAGGATCGCGGCAATGTCGGCGATCATGTTCAATGTGATGTAGACGGCGGCGAAGATCAGGCCGACGGCCTGCACCACCGGCACGTCGCGCTTGGCAACATGGTCGACCAGATATTGTCCCATGCCCGGATAGACGAATATGACCTCGACCACCACCACGCCGACGATCAGATAGGCGAGGTTCAACGTCACCACATTGACCACCGGTGCGATCGCATTGGGAAAGGCATGCTTGCGGATGATCTCGAAGGGCGACAGACCCTTGAGCTCGGCCGTCTCGATATAGGCCGACTGCATGACGTTGAGGATCGCCGCGCGCGTCATGCGCATCATATGCGCCAGCACGACCAACGTCAGCGCAGTCGCCGGCAAGGCGATCGCTTTCATCCGCTCCAGGAACGGCATGCCGTCATAGACCGTCGAGATGCCGGGGAAGATCTGCCACTGCACGGCGAAGAAATAGACGAGCAGGTAGCCGATGAAAAATTCCGGCAGCGATGTGGACGCCAGTGCGAGCCCCGAGATCAGCTTGTCGATGAAACCGTTGCGATAACGCACAGCAAGCAGGCCGAGGCCGATCGCCAGCGGCACCGAGACCACGGCGGCCCAGAAGGCGAGGAACAACGTGTTCCACAACCGCCCACCGATGGCGGAAGCGATGTCCTGACCCGACGACAGCGCTGTGCCGAGATTGCCGGTCAGGATGCCGCCCAGCCACTTGAGATAGCGGATATAGGCAGGGTCGTTCAGCCCCAGGGCCTCGCGCAGATTGGCGAGCGACTCCGCCGTCGCCGACTGGCCGAGGATAGATTGGGCAACGTCGCCCGGGAGGATCTGCGTGCCGACAAAGATCAGCACGGAGACGGCGAAGAGGAGCAGAAGGCCCAACGCGATGCGTTGGGCGATCAGTTTCAGGATCGGCGAACTCACCGGGCGGCCTGGATTAAGCCGCCAGCCAGCAGATCGACAGGGCGTAGCCGCCGCACATCTCCTGCGCCGGGTTGCTTACCCAACCCTGCACGCCCTTGCCGGATGCGTCGATATACTGGTTGAAGAACGGAACGATCAGGCCACCCTCGTCGCGCATCACCGTGGCGATGTCGGTGTACATCTTCTTGCGCTTGTCCTGGTCGAGTTCACCGCGCGCGGCCAGCACCATCTTGTCGAATTCCGGCCGCTTGAAGCGCGTGTCGTTCCAGTCTGCGCTGGAGATGTAGGCGGTGGAATACATCTGGTCCTGCGTCGGCCGACCGCCCCAGTAGGAGAGCGAGAACGGCTGCTTGTTCCAGACTTCCGACCAGTAGCCGTCGCCCGGCTCACGCTTGATTTCGATCTTGATACCGGCCTTGGCACAGCTCTGCTGATAGAGTTGGGCGGCATCCACCGCGCCGGGGAAGGCGACGTCGGAGGTTCTCAGCAGGATCGAGCCGGAATGGCCGGACTTCTTGTAGAATTCTGCCGCCTTCTCAGGATCGAACTTACGCTGCTCGAGATCGGTCGGGAACAGGGGATAGGCCTCGTTGACCGGGATGTCGTTGCCGACCTTGCCATAGCCGCGCAAGATCTTCTCCAGCATTTCTTCACGGTCCATGGCGAGCTTGAGCGCCATCCTGAGGTCGTTGCTGTCGAAGGGGGCGGTGTCGCAGAACATGTTGAACGGGTAGAAGCCCTTGCCCGACACGGCCTGGATGGTGACGCCTGGCACGCGCTTGACGAGGTCGACGATCTTCGGCTCGACACGGTTGATCATGTTGACCTGGCCGCCCTGGAGTGCGGCGGTTCGCGCGGTCGCATCGTTGATGACGATGATCTCGACCTGGGCCGCATGGCCGATCTTGTCGCCCTGCCAGTAGTTGGCGAATTTCTCGCCGCCATAGCGCACGCCCGGTTCGTTGACGGTCACTTTGTAGGGGCCGGCGCTGATGCCGGCATTCGGGTCGTCCTTGCCGCCATTCGGCTGGATGACGAGATGGTAGTCGGCCATCAGATAGGGGAAATCGGCGTTCGGGTCCTTGAGCGTGATGACGACCTCGTCACCGTTCGCCGCCATCTTGTCGATGCCTTGAAGAATGCCGAGCGCAGCCGATTTCGACTTCGCGTCGCTGTGACGCTCAAGTGTCGCGATGACGTCTTGTGGCGACACGGTCTTGCCGTTGTGAAACTCGACGCCTTTGCGGATCTTCATCGTCCAAGTCTTGGCATCGTCCGACGATCCGACCGATTCGGCGATACGGTTCTCCAGGGTGCCATCGGGATTGAGTTCGACCAGCATCTCCCCCCAGCACTTGCCGAAGTTGAAATTCACCTGGCTGAGGTTCAGCGCCGGGTCGAGTACGTTCGAGGATTCGCCACCCTGCAGGCCTGCCTTCAATGTCCCGCCCTTGACCGGCCCTTCTGCCCGCGCGGCATCGCTGAGAAGCGTGTTGGCGAAAGCGGCTGTGACGCCGAGCGCCGCTGCGCGGCCAAGAAAATCGCGGCGGTTCAGTTTTCCGGCGGCGACGCGACGGCTGAGGTACTCGAGTTCGTTCGACATTCTGTTCCTCACTCTTTTGGCTCGACCATTCTGGTCGATTTCTTGTTCTTGTCGGGAGGATAATGGACGTAAGGGAAACTTCAGCGCAAGGCCGCATGCGACATCGATTGCCGCATATGGCATGTCGTTTTTGAGATGCTCGTGCGCGTACGGTTTTCCGGTACCTGGAAAACTGCGGTCGGATTGACTTAAAAATCCATTTTTCTCCCATAGAAACGAGGATTTTGCGCAGCGAGAAGCTGTTTGCCTGCTGGCTGGCAGCTGGCGTTGGGCCAGCTGCCGGTAGGTCATTCCGTTTGCGACATGACTGCACGGCTTGTCGAGCGCCTCGCGCAACCCATGGCTGCGAGATCAGGCCAGGTTGTCGCGGCCGCTCCTCATCATGCCTGCAGCCAGCACTTGGTCAGGGCATGGCCGTTCATCAGTTCGCTGTTCACATCGTCGACCCAGCCTCCAACCTTGGCGCTGGTTGCGTCGATATAGTCATTGAACATCGGAACGATGACACCGCCTTCGTCACGCAGCATGAGGCCGGCCTGGCGATAAAGCGTCTTGCGCTTGGCCGAATCCAGTTCCGACCGCGCCTGCAGGATCAGCTTGTCGAAATCGTCGCGGAAGAAGCGGGTGTCGTTCCACTCGGCATTCTTGAGATAGGCGACGGAATACACCTGGTCCTGCGTCGGGCGGCCCGTCCAGTAGGACATGGAGAAAGGCTGCTTGTTCCAGACTTCAGACCAATAGCCATCACCCGGCTCGCGTTTGACCTCGATCTGGATGCCGGCCTTGGCAGCACTCTGCTGGTAGAGCTGCGCAGCATCGACCGCGCCGGGGAAGGCGACGTCCGAGGTGCGTAGCAACACGGGGCCGGAATGACCGGACTTCTTGAAATGGAACTTCGCCTTGTCGGGATCGTATTTGCGCTGCTCGATGTCATCGGAGAACAGTGCGTAGGCCTTGCTCACCGGCATGTCGTTGCCGACGGTGCCGTAGCCACCGAGGATCTTCTGTACCATCTCCTCGCGGTCGACCGCGTATTTCAGCGCCAGCCTGAGATCGTTGTTGTCGAAGGGCGCGGTGTTGCAGTGGGCGATGAAAACGTAGTGGCCCTTGCCGGCGACGTTGCGGATGGTGACGCCCGGGACGCGTTTGACCAGCGACACGATCTTCGGCTCGACGCGGTTGATCATATGCACCTGGCCGCCCTGAAGCGCCGAGGTGCGTGCCGTGGCATCGTTGATGACGATGATCTCGACCTGGTCGGCATGACCACGCCGGGCCTGGTCCCAATGGCCTTCGTGGCGGGCGCCGACGTGCCGCACGCCGGGTTCGTTGGTCACCACCTTGTACGGTCCGGTGCCGATGCCGGCGGTCGGGTTATCCTTGCCTCCGTTCGGCTGGATCATCAGGTGATAGTCGGCCACAACATAGGGCAAGTCGGCATTGGGCTCTTTCAACTTGATGACGACATTGCCGCCATCGGCCTTGACGCTGTCGAACTCGGAGATGAAGGCGAGCGCCGCCGATTTCGAATTCTTGTCGCCATGGCGTTCCAGCGTTGCCACCACATCTTCTGGCGTCAATTCCTTGCCGTTATGGAAGGTAACGCCCTTGCGGATCTTGAAGATCCAGGTCTTGGCGTCGTCGGACGCCTCGTAGGATTCAGCGAGCTTCGGTTCGATGCCGCCGGTTGGCGTCACCTCCACCATCTGCTCTCCCCAGCAGCGGCCGAATGTGTAAGGGACCTGGCTGGCCCAGAGTGCCGGATCGAGGCTGTCGGTGGCCGCGCCTCCCTGCATACCGGCCTTCAGCACACCGCCCTTGACCGGGCCTTCGGCTTTCGCCGCATCGCTGAGCAGCGTGTTGGCGAAGGCCGCGCTGACACCGAGTGCCGCGGCGTGGCCCAGAAAATCGCGTCGGTTCAGCTTGCCGGCGGCAACGCGGCGGCTAAGGTATTCGAGTTCGTTGGACATCTTGTTCCTCTCTCCTTTGGCTCGGCCATTCCGGCCGAGTTCTCGTTTTTGTCAGGAGGAAGAATGGACGTTAGGGAAACTTTGGCGCAAGGCCGAATGCGACATCGATTGCCGCATTTGGCATGTCCCCCTTGGAGGATAGCGCGTGCCAGTCCAGCCGACTTCTCTGCGGAATTCCGGTTGCGATGGCTGGAACAGGCGTGTCCTTTAGTTCAACGGAATGTCGTTGTCGGCCTTGCCGTCCTGATAGTCGGCGGAAAGCGCGTCGTATTTGTCGGAGATGGTCTTGATGCGGGTTTCCAGCCGGACCCGATCGATCTCTGACAATTCTCGCACCAGACGACGCAGCGAATAGCTTTTCCAGTAGGCGTTCTCGGCATTGTAGCCGCCGGGGTCGAGCGTGAAGACCTCTTTCAGGATCTTCAAGTCGTGTGGAATGGCGAAGCTGTCGCGCGAATCCTCGTGGCTGAACAAATAGTAGAAGTTGTCGAAGCCGGTCCAGGTGATCGCCGACAGGCAGAGCGAACACGGTTCGTGCGTGGCCAGGAAGATGGCTTCCTTTGTGTCGACGCGCTCAGCCCTGGGCATTTCATAGAAGCGCTTCAGGCAATGCACTTCGCCGTGCCAAAGCGGGTTCTCGGTTTCGTTGTTGGTCTCCGCCAGTACCAGCGAACGGTCGCTCTTGCGCAGGATGGCGGCACCGAACAGCTTGTTGCCATCTGCCACACCGTCTTCGGTCTTCGGCACGATGTCGTGCTCGATGACGTCAAGCAGGCGGTCGATCAGCGAAACGTCGGTCATGGCTGGAACCCCTTAGGCAGATGGATTTCGTAGGGATGCGAGAAGTGGAATTCCTCGACATTGGAACCGTCGCCGCCGCGATCGACGACAACGAAGTCTTGTGGCTCGCCGATCGGCGTCAGCACGCCATGCCAGAGATTGCGTGGATAGTTCACGCCCTGGCCGGGCTTGGTGACGAAGGCAAGCGGTTCGGCCGGGCCGTCCGGGCTGTCATGGCAGACCACGACCACGAAGGGGCGAGGCGACAACGGCACGAAAGCCTGGCTGCCGAAGGGATGCCGTTCCACCATCGAGAGTTTTAACGGGAACTCATAAGGCGTGCCCTTGAACAGGTTGATCAGCACATGGCCGTTCGGACCGGTGGCTTCTGCGCGGGCCAGCGCGTGAAAGCGTTCGCATCTGCCGCCATTGATCGGATAATGACTATCGGTCTCGGTGTCGATGACTTCGCCGAATTCGGCGAAATTCGCGCGTGTCAGAGGCTTGGCGGTGATGATGCGCGTCATGATCTGACCTCTTTGCAGATAGCCCAAGCCTTGTCGCAGCGACAAGGTCGCCGTGCCGTTCGGGTGTTAGCGTCCGAAACCGCCCAGCCTGGCGTGGCGGTTGACGTCCTTGTAGAGCAAATAGCGGAACCTGCCGGGCCCGCCGGCATAACAGGCCTGCGGGCAGAAGGCGCGCAGCCACATATAGTCGCCAGCTTGTACTTCCACCCAGTCCTGGTTGAGGCGGTAGACTGCCTTGCCTTCCAGCACGTAGAGCCCGTGCTCCATCACATGCGTTTCCGGGAACGGGATGATGCCACCCGGTTCGAAAGTCACGACGGTGACATGCATATCATGGCGAAGATCGAGCGGGTCGACGAAGCGGGTCGTCGCCCAGCGGCCTTCGGTATCCGGCATCGGATTGGGAGCGATGTCATTCTCGTTGGTGAAGATCGGCTCCGGCAGGTCCACGCCTTCTGCTTTCTCATAGGCCTTGCGGATCCAGTGAAAACGCGCGGTCGCATTGCCGTTGTTGCGCAATGTCCAGCCGCTCGACGGCGGCAGGAAGGCATAGCCGCCCGGCGTCATTTCGTGGCTTTTGCCGGCCAGCGTGACCGTGATCTCACCTTCGACCACGAACAGCACGCCTTCAGCCCCGCTGTCCGGTTCTGGCCTGTCACTGCCGCCGCCCGGTTGCACTTCCATGATGTATTGCGAAAAGGTCTCGGCGAAACCCGAAAGTGGGCGGGCGATGATCCACAGCCGCGTCTTATCCCAGCCCGGCAGATAGGAGGTGACGATGTCGCTGAATTCGCGTTTGGGGATGACCGCGTAAGCTTCGGTGAACACCGCACGGTCGGTGATCAGGTCGGTCTGCGGCGGCAATCCGCCCTTCGGCGCGTAATAGGTGCGATCGGCCATCTTTATAATATCCATCTGTTCAGAGCCTTGAACGCATGACCTTGCCGGAAAAGGCTGCAACTTTTTGCTTCGCTGAGCTCCGGCTTTGCATCATGCTCATGCCGGCAAAATGTCCTTGAGGCGCAACAGTGCGATGCGTTCGACCTGCTTGCAGGCAGTTTCGAATTCTTGGCCGCGGCTGTTGCCGATGCGGGTCTCGAACGCCGCCAGGATCTCTTCCTTGGTCCTGCCCTTCACCGCGATGATGAACGGGAAGCCGAAAGTGGTGACATAGGCGGCGTTCAGCTTGGAGAACAGTTCGCGCTCCTTGTCGGTCAGCGCGTCGAGCCCGGCCGAAGCCTGCTCCTTGGTCGAGTCCTCCGTCAGCCGCCTGGCCTGCGCCAGCTTGCCGGCGAGGTCGGGGTGCGCGGTCAGCACGCCGAGACGTTCGGCCTCGGAGGCCGAGCGGAAGGCGCGGCAGAGTGCGTTGTGCAGGCCGCCGGCGCTGTCATGCGCGGGCCCGAGTTCCAGATCGAAGGCACGTTCGGCGATCCAAGGCGAGTGCTCGAATATGCCTCCGAAGCGCTGCACGAACTCCTGCCGGTCCATGCGCGATGGGCGCAGGGCGGCCGGCTCGTAGGGATGATGTGCGCGCCAGTGGTCGGCGATGTCGATGCGGCGCGGCAGCCAGACCTTGTCGTGGCTCTTGACGTAGTCGATGAAGCGTTGGAGTGCGGCGGCCCGGCCCGGCCGGCCGATCAAGCGGCAATGCAGGCCGATGCTCATCATGCCGCCGCGTCCGGCCTTGCCCTCGGCGTAAAGCGTGTCGAATGCGTCCTTCAGATAGGCGAAGAACTGGTCACCCGAGTTGAAGCCCTGCGGGGTGGCGAAGCGCATATCGTTGGCGTCGAGCGTATAGGGGATGACCAACTGTGGCGGGATTGGCTTTCCCTGGCCGTCATGGTCGAGCCAGTAGGGCAGATCGTCGTCATAGGTGTCGGATATCCAGGCAAAACCGCCTTCGGCGGCCGCCAGCTTCACTGAATTCACCGAGGTGCGGCCGAGATAGAGGCCGGTTGGACGTTCGCCCACGACTTCCTTGTGCAGGCGGATCGCTTCGTCGAGGTCGCGCTTTTCGTCCGCTTCGTCGTGATCGCGGTAGTCGATCCATTTCAAGCCGTGTGAGGCGATCTCCCAGCCGGCGGCGTCCATGGCCGCGACATGGTCGGGCGAGCGGGCGAGTGCCGAAGCCACACCATAGACCGTCACCGGCACGTTTGCCGCGGTGAACATGCGGTGCAGCCGCCAGAAGCCGGCGCGCGCGCCATATTCGTAGATCGATTCCATGTTCCAGTGGCGCTTGCCCGGCCAGGGAGCCGCACCAACCACTTCCGACAGGAAAGCTTCCGAAGCCGCGTCGCCATGCAGGATGCAGTTCTCGCCGCCTTCTTCGTAATTGACCACGAATTGCACGGCGACATGGGCGCCACCCGGCCATTTCGGGTCCGGTGGATTGGCTCCGTAACCGCGCATGTCCCGTACGTAACGCATCATTCCTCCCTGCCGGTTGCTCTCCGGAAGTGGGCCCAAGATATCCAAAGGTTTGGGCGGCCATTACCACGAAATTTTTGAAAGTGCTTTTTGGTGCCGTCCGCTCGACCAGGGCTTATGCATCGCCTTTAATTGGCGCACAATTCATCACTATGTTCGATTGTACCGGAATGGGAGGCGGCAATTGGCGGAAACCTCGCACAATAATGGCGGGCGTCTGACGACGCATGTGCTTGATACGGCGACCGGCAAGCCGGCAGCCGGCCTGCTCGTCGATCTGTTCCGTCTCGACGGCGACAAGCGCACGCATCTGAAGTCAGTGGCCACCAACAGCGACGGCCGCTGCGATGCGCCGCTTCTGTCCGGTGACGAGTTCAAGCCTGGCGAATACGAACTGGTCTTTGCTGCAGGTGACTATCTGCGTCGTTCGGGCACCAAACTGCCTGAACCTGCATTCCTCGATATCGTGCCGATCCGTTTCGGCATGGCCGAGGCGAAGCATTATCACGTGCCGCTGTTGATCTCGCCCTACAGCTATTCGACTTACCGGGGAAGCTGAGCAATGGCCAAACTCAAGATCCGCTCCGAGCTGCGTTTCATCCTCAACGGCCGTGATGTCGCCCTGAGCGATGTTGCGCCCGACCAGACGCTGCTCGACTGGCTGCGGCTTTCCCGTTCGCTGAAGGGATCGAAGGAGGGCTGTGCCGAGGGCGACTGCGGTGCCTGTACGGTCCTGGTCGGCAAGCTGGTCGCCGGCAAGCTGGTCTATGAGAGCGTCAACGCCTGCATCCGGTTCATGGGATCGCTCGATGCCACCCATGTCGTGACGATCGAGCATCTCGCCACAGGCGACACACTGCATCCCGTGCAGCAGGCGATGGTCGATTTCCACGGTTCGCAATGCGGCTTCTGCACGCCTGGTTTCGTCATGTCGCTGTACGCGCTCTGGATGAAGTCTCCCGATCCTTCCGATGCGGAGATTGAAAAGGCGCTACAGGGCAACCTTTGCCGCTGCACCGGTTACGAGGCGATCATGCGTGCCGCTCGCGCTATTTCCAGCTACGGCAAGGCCGTCAAGGATCCGTTGCAGGCGGAACGCAAGGCGGTGATCGCGCGCCTGATCGAACTCCAGGACGGCTCTCGCCTCGAGGTTAGTGTCGGCAGGGATCGGTTCATCGTGCCTGCCGATGTCGATGACTTCGCCAAGGTACTGGAAGCCGAACCGCAGGCCACCATCGTGGCAGGGTCGACCGACGTCGGTCTTTGGGTAACCAAGCATATGCGCGACATTTCGCCGGTGGTCTTCATCGCCGCGATTGAGGGGCTGCGCACCATTTCCGAGAACGCGGGCGTTATCACGATCGGCGCCGGTGTCACCTATACCGAAGCCTTCTCCCTGCTTTCCAAGCGCATTCCGGCGCTCGGACCGCTCATCGACCGCATCGGCGGTCAGCAGGTGCGCAATATGGGCACGATCGGCGGCAACATCGCCAACGGCTCGCCGATCGGTGACACGCCACCGCCGCTGATTGCACTCGACGCCACGCTCACTTTGCGCAAGGGCAAGAAGCGCCGCACCATTTCGCTCGAGAAGTTCTTCATCGCTTACGGCAAGCAGGACCGCCAGCCCGGCGAGTTCGTCGAGGCCGTGCATGTGCCTGTCCCGGATAAAGGCGACAAGTTCGCGGTCTACAAGATCACCAAGCGCCGCGACGAAGATATCACCGCAACACTCGGCGCCTTCAGCCTGAAGCTCGCGAGGGACGGGACGGTGGCTTCGATCCGCATCGCCTATGGCGGCATGGCGGCGACGCCGAAGCGGGCGACCGCCGTGGAAAAGGCGCTTATCGGCAAGCCGTGGACCGAGGAGACGGTGGAAGCTGCGATGGAGAAATACGCCGAGGACTTCGCGCCGCTTACCGACATGCGCGCGACCGCCGAATATCGGGCGCTGGCGGCGAAGAACCTCTTGCTGCGCTTCTATATCGAAACCACCGGCACCAAGGCGCCATTCCAGGTGTCGCGTTACGAGGCGGCGTGAGATGACCAAACACACCCCAAACCTCCAGGCGCAGAAGATCGTCGGCGGCGTGCACACCGACCAGCGTCACGATTCCGCGCACAAACATGTCGCCGGCACCGCAATCTACATCGACGATCTACCCGAACCGGCGGGTACGCTGCATGTCGGTCTCGGCCTGTCGACCGTCACCCATGCCAAGCTGAAAAAGGTCGACCTGTCGGCCGTGCGTGCCGCACCCGGCGTGGTCGATGTGCTGACCTACAAGGACGTGCCCGGTGAAAACGACGTGTCGCCCAGCGGCATGCATGACGATCCGGTTTTCGCCGAAGGCAAGGTGCAGTTCCACGGCCAGCCTATCTTCGCAGTCGTCGCCGAGACGCGTGAAGCGGCACGAAGCGCCGCGCGGCTGGCCAGGATCGAATATGACGAACTGCCCGCAATCCTCAACATCTGGGATCTCGACCCGTTGAAGGACAGGCAGGTGGTGACGCCGCTGACCCTGAAGCGCGGCGATCCCGACGCAGCGATCGCCGCTGCTCCTCGCCGCATCAAGAACCGCATGAAGCTGGGCGGGCAGGATCATTTCTACCTGGAGGGCCAGGTTTCCCTGGCGGTTCCAGGCGAGGATGACGAGGTCATCGTCCATTGCTCGACGCAAGGGCCAAGCGAAACGCAGCACCTCGTAGCACATGCGCTCGGGGTGCCGAGCCACGCCGTGACTGTGGAAGTGCGCCGCATGGGCGGCGGCTTCGGCGGCAAGGAAACACAGGCCAACCAGTGCGCGGCGATCGCCGCCATTGCCGCCAAGAAACACAAGCGTGCGGTCAAGGTACGGCTCGACCGCGACGAGGACATGACCGCCACCGGCAAGCGGCACGACTTCGTCATCGATTATGACGTCGGCTTCGACGACGAGGGCAACATCCTCGGTGTCGACTTCGTGTTCGCGCTCAATGCCGGTTTCTCGGCCGACCTTTCCGGTCCGGTTGGCGATCGCGCGCTGTTCCACTGCGACAACGCCTATTTCTATCCGAACGTGCACGCCAAATCGGCGCCGCTCTACACCAACACCGTCTCCAACACAGCCTTCCGCGGCTTCGGCGGCCCGCAGGGCATGGTTGGCGCCGAGCGTGTCATCGAGGAGGTAGCGTTTGCCGTCGGCAAGGATCCGCTCGAGATCCGCAAGCTGAATTTCTACGACGCCATGGGTTCGGCAGGTGAACGCAACGTCACGCCCTATCATCAGAAGGTCGAGGACAACATCATCCACCGCATCGTGGCGGAACTGGAGGCAAGCGCCGACTATGCCGGCCGCCGTCGCGAGATCGCGGCGTTCAACGCCAACAGCCGCTTCATCAAGCGCGGCATTGCGCTCACCCCGGTCAAGTTCGGCATCTCCTTCACGAAGACCGAATCCAACCAGGCCGGCGCTTTGGTGCATATCTACAATGACGGCTCCGTGCATATGAACCACGGCGGCACCGAGATGGGGCAGGGCCTGCACCTCAAGGTCGCGCAGGTAGTGGCCGAGGAGTTCCAGATCGACCTGGAACGGGTCAAGATCACCGCGACCACAACGGCCAAGGTCCCCAACACCGCGCCGACGGCTGCCTCCTCCGGCGCCGATCTCAACGGCATGGCCGCCCAGAATGCGGCACGCCAGATCAAGGATCGGTTGATCGATTTCGCAGCGGAAAAATACTCCGTTCCGGCCGATCAGGTCGTGTTCCTGCCCAATCGGGTCCGCATCGGCAATCAAGAGATCTCCTTCAACGACCTGGTCAAGCAGGCCTATCTCAACCGCATCCAGCTTTCGGCGGCGGGTCATTACAAGACGCCGAAGATCCACTGGGATCGCGCCAAGGGCCGGGGCCATGCCTTTTATTATTACGCCTATGGCGCCGCTTGCTCGGAAGTCTCGATCGATACTCTGACCGGCGAATATGTCGTCGAACGCACCGATATCCTGCACGATACCGGGCGCTCGCTGAACCGGGCGATCGATACCGGCCAGGTCGAGGGCGGCTTCGTCCAGGGCATGGGCTGGCTTACCACCGAGGAATTGTGGTGGGACGGCAAAGGCCGCCTGCGCACGCACGCGCCATCAACCTACAAGATCCCGTTGGCATCCGACCGGCCGAAGATCTTCAATGTCGCTCTGACCGACTGGTCGCAGGCCTATGAGCCGACGATCCACCGCTCCAAGGCTGTCGGCGAGCCGCCATTGCCGCTCGGCATCTCGGTGCTGCAGGCGCTCTCCGACGCGGTGGCCAGCGTGGCAAATCACAAGATCAGCCCGCGCCTCGATGCACCGGCGACGCCGGAGCGTGTTTTGATGGCGGTCGAGCGGCTGAAGAAGGAAGCGCGCGGCGAGGTTTGAACCGGGCGCGCGGGCAATCCGACGCGACAAGTGTTATATTCCCAAGGTGGGAATGCGATCATGACCTCGAAAGTGCAGGATCTGAGAGAGTTTCTTGGCCACGTCGGCCCGATCGCGCTGGTTGAAGTCGCCGGCACGAAGGGATCGACGCCGCGCGAGAAGGGCGCCTACATGCTGGTCTCGCCCCAGGCGACCTATGGCACCATCGGCGGTGGTCAACTCGAATACATGGCCATCGACAAGGCCCGGCAAATGTCGGGTGTGTTGCCGTCGCGCAAAGGCGGGCAGCCAGCGGTCCATCGCATCGATGCCCAGGAAGTCTGCGCGACGCTCGATGTGCCGCTGGGGCCGGAGATCGGCCAATGCTGCGGCGGCCGCGTCGAGGTGCTGATCAGACTGGTGGACGGCAGCTTGGCCGCCGAATTGATCGCTGCTGCCGAAGCCGAAGAAGAGCATCTGCCGCATCTTTATATTTTCGGCGGTGGCCATGTCGGCAAGGCGCTCGCCGCCGCCGTCTCTTTGTTGCCCCTCCACGTGGTCGTCGTGGAAACGCGCGCCGAGGAACTGGAAGGCATCACCGAGGCGGTCGAGACCAGGCTGACCGCAATGCCCGAGGAAATGGTCCGGCAGGCGCCGGCGGGTTCGGCCTTCGCCGTGCTTACCCATGACCATGCGCTGGATTTCCTGATCGCTGCCGAAGCCCTGAAGCGTAGCGACGCCGCTTATGTCGGCATGATCGGCTCCCAGACCAAGAAGGCGACCTTCAGGAACTGGTTCCTGAAGACCGCCAATGGCTCTGAAATGGAGTTCGAACGGCTCGTCTCGCCGATCGGCGGCGACGCGGTGAAGGACAAGCGCCCGCCGGTGATCGCTGCACTTGCCGCTTCCGAGATGATGACGGCGCTGGTCCGGCATAGGGTCAAGGCAGGCGCGGACGCCGCCTGAGACAATCAAAAACGAATTGAGGCCATCAACACTTGTGGGCTGCTGGAGAAGCGGCTTAGATCGCTGCGCCAGATCGGGGAGAATGGGCTAGGGGGAGGACCAAATGGACTATTTGGTGTTTTGCGTTGTGATCGCTCCGGCAATCATTGGCTTGATAGCAGCGCTGGCTCTGGGGCCCAATCGCGGGATCATCATTGGTGCCATCGTTATGCTGGTGGCCGTCATCGTTCTGCTGTTCTTTCAGGTGACACCGCATGAATTCGGCAGCGCCATGGGGTTGATGCGTTTCGAATGGTATCGCTGGGCACCAGCTTTTCTCGTTGGGGCGGCCATCGGATCGGTGATTTTCCGTACGCGCAGGGGCGGCTGATCTTGCGCCGTTCATAAGGGGTCGCGCGGTCCCGCGCAGCCCCTATTCAAAATGATCGAGACGACTTCGCTATCTCGAACACCGACCCGTCAGCCTGCTTCTAACGTTCATTCTTTTTCCTGGGTGTGAGCCTCCAGGAACCACAGCGACTTGTCGAGCGCACGCGAATAGGCGGTGAAGATGTCGGCCGTGTCCGCATCGCCAGCCTCATCAGCTTCGTCGATTGCAGCACGGGCGGACTTCGCCACCGCCGCGTAGCGGTCGATCAGCGCCGCCAGGTGATCCTTGGTCTTGTGGATGTCGGTCGGATAAGGCGTCAGCGTGGTTGCCTTGGCGACGTCCTGCGAGGTGCCATGGGCCGTTCCACCAAGCTGCACTGCGCGTTCCGCGATGGTGTCGACATGTCCATCGAGCTCGGTGCGGAATCCATCCAGCATCTCGTGGATGGCGATGAACTGCGGACCTTTGACGTTCCAGTGCGCCTGTTTGGTGATCAGTGCGAGATCGATGGCTTCGGCGAGACGCGCGTTCAAGATGGCGATCGCGGTGGTGCGGGTATTGGATTTCAAGTCGTTCTTGGTCTGGAAATCGGCCATCGGAATCTCCTGTTTGTGGGGGGGCTTGCAGGATTGGCTAGCGGCGGAAGAGTTGCGCGTTCGCTTTTCCCGCGCAAGCCGCAACGAGCAGCCTGGCCCTATGGTTCCTCTATTTCCCGGCCAGGATGTCGCGGATGAGTTTCTGGCAGCGATCGGCCATGAAATCGAGCAGCAGCCGCACTTTCGGATCTTGCAGCTTCTTGTGCGGATAGACGGCTGCGAACTGCACTGGTGTCGGCGGTGTCTTGGGCAGAATGACCTGGAGTCGCCTGTCGCGGATGAACGGCTCGACCTCGAAGCGCGGCTTGTTGATGATGCCTCGGCCTGCCAGCGCCCATCCCGTGAGCACGTCGCCATCGTCGCTGTCGAAGGGGCCGTGCACTTCGAACTTCACCACGCCTTCCGGCATCTGCAGCGTCCAGAAGAACTCTCGGCTGCCGGGATAGCGTAGCATCAGGCAATCATGTTTCCTGCCGATGAGTTCGCTGGGATCAGTGGGTTCGCCGCGCGCCTCCAGGTATTTCGGCGAGGCGACCAGCACGCGCTCGCATTCCATGATGCCGCGCATCCTCAGCGATGAATCCTCTATCACGCCGAGCCGGAACGCAACGTCGATGCCTTCCTTCAGGATATCGACATTGTGATCCGAAAGGCGCAGACGCACCTCGATATCGGGATATGTGTCGTGGAAATCCGGAATGCCGGAGGCGATCAGTCGGCGTCCCAGCCCGAGCGGAGCGGTGACGCGGATGGTGCCGCGTGGCTGGCCAGAAAGGGCGGCGACCGCCGCTTCGGCCTCGGTAATGGCGTCCAGAACTTGTTTGGCGCCGGTGTAGAAGACGTTGCCATGCTCGGTCGGCATCAATTGCCGGGTCGTGCGGTTGAACAGACGCACGCCAAGATGCTTTTCGAGCTCCTTGATGCGGTTGGACGCAACGGCGGGCGAAATGCGCATGTCGCGCCCGGCTGCAGACAGGTTGCCCAGTTCGACGACGCGAACGAACACGGCGATGTTGTCGAGATAAGCCATTGTCCAGGGCGTCCCCTCTGCGCCTGATATTGATATGAGGCTACTATTTTCCAATTTTTTTTGAAAGTCATCGTGTTGCCCGCCTCTTTCGATTTGTGCGCCAGTCCGTAATGTCGGCTGATCGGCACGAAGGGGTGGAGCATGCTCGACTATGTGATTTTCTGGGATTGGGCAGCATTCGCGGTACGCTGGCTGCATGTCATCACCGGCATCGCCTGGATCGGCTCGTCCTTCTATTTTGTCGCGCTCGACCTTGGTCTGCGTCAGCGGCCCGGCCTGCCGGCAGGCGCCCATGGCGAGGAATGGCAGGTCCACGGCGGCGGCTTCTACCACATCCAAAAATACCTGGTGGCGCCGGCCGAAATGCCGGAACACCTGACCTGGTTCAAATGGGAATCCTACGCGACCTGGCTATCCGGCTTCGCCATGCTGGCAATCGTCTATTATGCCGGCGCGGACCTTTTCCTGATCGACCGCAATGTGCTCGACGTATCGGCGCCCGTCGCCATCCTGATTTCGCTCGCCTGTCTGGCTTCCGGCTGGATCGTCTACGATCTCCTGTGCCGCTCGCCGCTGGGCAATCACGATACGCTGCTGATGTTGGTGCTCTATGCGATCCTGGTATTCATGGCCTGGGGCCTGACGCAGCTTTTCACCGGCCGCGCCGCTTTCCTGCATCTTGGCGCCATCACCGCCACGATCATGTCGGCCAACGTCTTCATGATCATCATCCCGAACCAGAAGATCGTGGTTGCCGACCTCATCGCCGGCCGCAAGCCCGATCCGAAATACGGCAAGATCGCCAAGACCCGCTCGACGCACAACAACTATCTGACGCTGCCGGTGTTGTTCCTGATGCTGTCGAACCATTATCCGCTGGCGTTCGGCACGCAGTTCAACTGGATTATCGCCTCGCTTGTGTTTCTGATCGGCGTCCTGATCCGCCACTTCTTCAACACCCAGCATGCCCGCAAAGGCAACCCTACCTGGACTTGGGCAGCTGCTGCCATCCTGTTCGTCATCATCATGTGGTTGTCGACCGTGCCGAAGGTGCTGACCGGCGAGCAGAAAGTGTCGTCGGCTGCAGAGATCTTCACGGCCTCTACGCATTTCCCGGCGGCTCGCGATGCCGTTCTCGGCCGCTGTTCCATGTGCCACACCCAGGAGCCAGTCTACGAAGGCATCTATCACGCTCCGAAGGGCGTGATCCTGGACAGCGACGCGACGATTGCCGAACACGCCCGCGAGATCTATCTGCAGGCTGGCCGCAGCCATGCCATGCCACCCGGCAACGTCACCCAGATCACCGACCAGGAGCGAGCACTGCTGGTCACCTGGTTCGAAGAAGCCGGCAAGAAGAAATAGGCATCGTCGGCGGGAATGCCGTTCGATCCGTTTCGCTGACACCTCTGCTCGGGCGATCGATGGGTGAAGCTCGGGCAGCAATACCATCTCCTCGTTCGGGACGGAGGTGTCTGCGAAGCGGATGGCGAAGCGAAATTTGAAACGGAAGCGGAAATGACCACAACACTCCTGCGCGGCCGCACCCTGTCTTTTCTCCGATGGCCGGAGACGATCGACGATCGTTCGGCCTATGTCTATGAGGAAGATGGCGCCGTTCTCGTCGCCAACGGCAAGATCGTCGCCTCGGGTCCTTATGCCGAGATCTCAGCACGGGCGGGTTCCGGCGCGCGGGTAATCGATCATCGGCCGCATTTGCTTTTGCCCGGCTTCATCGACGCGCATGTGCATATGCCGCAAATGCAGATCATCGCCAGCTATGGCGCCGAACTGCTCGACTGGCTGAACACCTACACGTTCCCGGAAGAGTCGAAGTTTGAAAACGCACAGCATGGCCGCCGCATTTCCCGGCTGTTTCTCGACGAGATGATCCGCCAAGGCACGACGACGGTGGCGGCCTATTGTTCGGTGCACAAGCAGTCTGCGGAAGCCTTTTTTGCCGAAGCCTATGATCGCGACATGCTGGTGATCGCCGGCAAGGTGATGATGGACCGCAATGCGCTGGAAGCCGTGCACGATACGCCGCAATCGAGCTACGACGACACCAAGGCGCTGATTGCTGCCTGGCATGGAAAGGGTCGTGGCCTTTACGCGATCACGCCGCGCTTCGCCATCACCTCCACCCCGGAGCAGCTGGAAATGGCGCAGGCACTCGCCCGAGAGCATCCCGACCTGCATATCCAGACGCATCTCTCGGAGAACCATGCCGAGATCGCCTTTACCCAGGAACTCTATCCCTGGTCGAAGGACTACACCCATATTTACGAACATTATGGCTTGATGGGGCACAAGACACTCCTCGGCCATTGTATCCACCTCTCCGAGCGCGAGGCTGATGCGCTGTCGGACGCTGGCGCGGTGGCTGTCTTCTGTCCGACTTCGAACCTTTTCCTTGGCTCCGGCTTGTTCGACTACCAGCGCTATCGCAGCCGCGAAAAGCCGCTGCGCATTTCGACGGCGACCGACGTTGGCGGCGGCACCAACTATTCGATGCTGCGTACGATGGACGAGGCCTATAAGGTGATCGCCCTGCAAGGTGAAAAGCTCAATCCGTTCCAGTCCTTCTGGCAACTGACCCGCGGCAATGCCGAAGCGTTGTCGGTGTCCGATCGTGTCGGTACGCTGGAAGCTGGAACCGACGCCGATATCGTGGTGCTCGACAGCCAGGCAACGCCGCTGCTGCAGCTGAGATCGGAACGCATCAATTCATTGGCCGAGGAACTGTTCCTGCTGCAGACGGTCGGCGATGACCGTGTCGTGCGCGAGGTTTATGTCGCCGGAAAGCCGGCCAAGAGCGAGCTATTGGTAGCGAATTCCTGATCTGCCCTTGACCCAAGGGCAGTTTGCCGTAAACGCGGATGGACATACGTGTTTTCTGGGAGGAAGCATGGCCGCGAGTGAGGATATCGAGACGATCAAGCGTCAGGAGGCGACGCTCGTCTTTGAGAGGTTCGACGAAGCTGCCGCATTCGAGATCGGCAATGCGATTCGTGGGCGGGCGCTGAGGGAAGACCTGCCGATCATCGTCGACATCCGTACTTTCGACCGGCCCCTGTTTTATGCTGCCATGCCTGGCTCGAACGCTTCCAATCCCGATTGGGCGAGGCGCAAGATCAATGTCGTGAAGCGCTATCTGCGCAGCACCTACCGCATGGTCTTGGAGCAACAGCGTCCCGACCGCACCTTCAAGGTCGGCGAGGGGCTGGATATCTCGGAGTATGTCCTTGCCGGCGGCGGCTTTCCGGTCACCGTCAAGGGCGCCGGCGTCATCGGCGTGATCGCCGTTTCCGGATTGCCGGAACGTGAGGACCACAATGTCGTGGTCGACGCCTTGTGCGTCCATCTCGGTGCCGATCGTGCCAAGCTCGCTCTGCCGCCTTCTGGCGATTGACGTCCTCATCCGCCGCTAAACACAAGGCTTCTCCATGACCCTCGATCCGAAGGCTTTCCTCACCTCGATCTTCGAGGCTGCCGTGGCCGCGGCGGACCCTGAGCTGACGATCCGCAAGCATCTGCCGGCAAAACCCAAAGGTCGCACCATCGTCATCGGCGCGGGTAAGGGTTCGGCCCAGATGGCGGCAGCCTTCGAGAAAGTGTGGGACGGACCGATCGAAGGGCTGATCGTCACACGTTACGGCTACGGTGCGCCGACCAAACAGTTGGAGGTGGTCGAGGCCGCTCATCCGGTTCCCGACGCTGCCGGTCTTGCTGCTGCGAAACGCTTGCAGGAAATCGTCTCAGGTCTGAGCGAGGACGACCTCGTCGTCGCGTTGGTCTGCGGCGGTGGCTCCGCGCTGTTGCCGGCGCCGGCTGGCAGTCTGACGCTGGCTGACGAGATCGCCGTCAACGAGGCGCTGCTTGCTTCCGGCGCACCGATCTCGGCCATGAACACGATCCGCAAGCATGTCTCCACCATCAAGGGCGGGCGCCTTGCCGCTGCCGCATGGCCGGCCAAGGTGGTGTCGCTGATCGTTTCCGACATTCCTGGCGACAATCCTGCGCTTGTTGCTTCAGGGCCCACCGTTCCAGACGCGGCCAGCCGCGCCGATGCGCTCGCTGCCATCGCAGCTTACGGCATGAAGCTTCCGGATGCTGTGATGGCGCACATCAACTCCCAGGCTTCTGAAGCGCCGCGTCCGGATGATGCGAAGTTCGCCCGCAACGAGGTGCATGTCATCGCCTCTGCCGCCGTCTCGCTTGAAGCGGCGGCATCGGAAGCGAAGCGCCAGGGCGTCGAAGCCGTGATCCTGTCCGATGCGCTGGAGGGCGAGGCGCGTGAAGTGGGTTCGGTGCATGCCGCGATCGCCCGCGAAGTTGCCACGCGGGATCGGCCTTTCAAGAAACCGGTGCTGATCCTGTCCGGCGGTGAAACCACGGTGACTTTGCGCGCCAAAGGCAAGGGCGGCCGCAATTCGGAGTTCCTGCTTGCCTTTGCCATTGGCATCGATGGCGTCGAAGGCATCGATGCTCTGGCAGCCGACACCGACGGCATCGACGGGTCGGAGGACAATGCAGGGGCGTTTTGCAACGGCTCGAGCGTGACACGCCTGCGAGAGGCCGATGTGGACGCCAAGGCGATGCTCGCCGGCAACAATGCCTGGACAGCCTTCAACGCGGTGAACGACCTTTTCGTGCCGGGGCCGACCGGCACGAATGTCAATGACCTCAGGGCGATCCTGGTGCGCTAGCTGCGAGGCCACTGCAGAGGTGCCTACACCTCATGCAGGTAGAGATGATAGTCCAACTCGCTGACCGTACGGGCGACGCGCAGATATTCAGCCCATTTGATCTCGACGAATGTCTTGTGCAGATCCGGTCCGAGCGCTGTGCTCAGAAAGGATGAGCCGCGTGCGGCGTCGATCGCGGCCCGCCAGTCAATGGGCATCTTGGTTTTGGCCTCGCCTGCGGCTTCATAGCCGTTACCGGTGACCTCCGGGCCGGGATCGAGTTTTTCATCAAGCCCCTTGGCAACCCCTGCCAGAATGGTTGCGGCGACCAGATAGGGGTTGGCGTCGACCCCAGAAGGCCGGTGTTCGATGCGCCGGTTCTTGGCATTGCCGGCGGGCACTCGCAAGGCCACCGAGCGGTTGTTGACGCCCCATGTCGGGGCGACCGGGGCGTAGGATTGTGAAACGAACCGGCGCCAGGAATTGGCGTGCGGGGCGAACACCAGCATGGATTCAGCCATCGTCTCGGCGAGCCCGCCGAGTGCGTTGAGCAGCAGGGGCGACCATGTGCCAGGTGTTGCCTCGGTGAAGACATTCTTGCCGGCGCCATCCAGCAAAGAGACATGGAAATGCATGCCGGAGCCGGCATATTTTTCGATCGGCTTGGCCATGAAACAGGCGGTGACGCCATGGCGGCGGGCCTGCATGCGCACGATCCGCTTCAGCATGATGAGATCGTCGGCGGCGCGCATCACGTCCTTGCGGTAGTTCAGCGTCAGCTCGTATTGGCCCGGCGCATATTCTGAGATCACCGTTTCGGCCGGGATGCCTTGCGCCTTGGCCGCGGCGTAGATGTCGGAGAACAACGGCTCCATGCCGTGCAGATGGTCGACGGAATAGACCTCGGTCTTGCCGCTGCGGCGCCCGTCGAGCACGGCATTGGCCGGCTGCACCTTGCCGTCGGCGTCACGCTGGTTGCTGAGCAGGAAGAATTCCAGCTCGAAGGTGCCGGCCGGATGCAAGCCCTTGGCTGCCAAGGCTTCGACTTGGCGGGCCAGAGCATGGCGAGGGTCCGAAGTCATCGGCTCGCCGTCGAGATGGTACATCGCCATCAGGACCTGGCCGCGTGGAGGATTGGTGCCGTGAAGCGGCACCAATGTGCCGGGGATCGGCCAGGCGCGCAGGTCGCCGTCACCGGAATCCCAGATCAGGCCGGTTTCGTGGACATCCTCGCCGGTAATGTCGAGGCCGAGGATCGAAATCGGCATATGGCGGCCGCTTTCGTAAACGCCGGCCAGTTCATGGCGGCGCAGGATCTTGCCGCGCCCCACACCGTTGGCGTCGGTCAGCACGATGTCGAAGGCTTCGATTTCAGGATGGGCATCAAGGAATGCCGTGGCCTCGGCAGGCGTCGAGCCGGAAGGTGAAGTCATGGTTGCACTCTGCAGGGTAGAGCACTTTGTAGCCAAGTGGAATCACTTGGCGTTACAAGAATGCGGCGAAAACAAAAACTTGGAGCGTTTCCGCGTTTCCGTGAAAAACGGAAACGCTCTAGTTGTGTGGCTTGTCTCATGCGGCGAGCTTGGCGGCAACATCGGTGAAGGCAGCGATCAGCCGTTTCACCTGTGCCGCCGTTGTAACCGGCGAGACAAGCATCATGTTGTGGAACGGAGCGATCAGCACGCCGCGATTGACCAGCGCGACATGGACGGCCGCTTCCAGTTCCGGTGCATGCGCGCCTTCGGCTTCCGCGCCATTGCCAAGCGGGCCGGGTGCGCAGATGAATTCGATGCGGGCGCCGACGCGCATGACATGCCAGGGCAGGCGATGACGTTTTATCGCGGCTGCCAGCCCCGCCGCGAGTTTGCCCGCGAGCCGTTCCATATGGGCGTAGTTTTCCGCAGTCATCACCTCTTCCAGCGTGGCGCGCATGGTGGCGAACTGCAGCGGATTGGCCGAGAGCGTCGTACCCATTCCGGAATAGCCGGGCTCCTTGCTGCGGTTGTAGGCGGCATAACGCGAGGCCACGTCTTCGCTCATGCCCCACACACTTGCCGGTATGCCGCCAGCCACCGGCTTGCCGAGCACGAACAGATCGGGATCGAGGCCATGGGTCTTGGTGTAGCCGCCGCGACCAGTCGAAATCGTGTGCGTCTCGTCGATCAAGAGCAGCGTCCCCGCCTCGCGGGTGAGACGCCTGAGCGCTTCGTGGAAACCGGGTTCCGGCAGCACCATGCAGGAATTGGTCAGAACCGGCTCGGTGATGACGCAGGCCACGTCCTTTGCCTTCAGGGCTGCTTCCAGCGCCGTCAGGTCGTTGAACTCGACGATTTTGGTGCGCTGTGTCAGGTCCCGGAACTCGCCGGCAAGGCCAGGCCGGTTGATCGGTTTGCCATCTTTCATGCGCACCATCGTCTCGTCGACCGAGCCGTGATAGGCGCCATTGAAGACGAGGATCTTGTCACGGCCGGTGACGGCGCGTGCGACGCGCAGCGCGAAACGGTTGGCGTCCGTGGCGGTGGTGGCGATCTGCCAATAGGGCAGGCCGAAAAGCTCCTGCAGCAGCGTGCCGACGGCAAGTGCATCCTCGGACGGCAGCATGTAGGTGAGTCCACGACCAGCCTGCTTGTGGATGGCGCGGGCGACCGGCGCCGGCGAATGGCCGAACATCGAGCCGGTGTCGCCGAGGCAGAAATCGTCCAGCTGGTTGCCGTCGACATCGGTGATGGTGGCGCGTCTGGCGCTTTCGACCAGTATGGGGAAGGGCGTCGGCCAGTCGGTCATCCAGTGCATCGGTACACCGTCGAAATAGCCGGCGATGCCGTTGCCTGTACGAGCCTGCGATTTCGGACGGGCTTTTCGGAAAATCTCTGCCTCTTCTGCTTGCAATTCGGCGATGCGCTTGGCGTCAATGCCACCGATGATGTTGCTCGAACCTTTGCTTATGCTCATTCACTCCCCCTGTTGGCGCGGACGCACTCTAAGCAAATGCGATCGACGACCGCAATTGGCTGCGTTGAAAAGAGTGCTGATTCAGCGCTTTTGTTGCAAATTTGGATAGAAAAACTGCATTGTTGATGGCTGCTTAGTTGCCGTGCATGGCCGCGATGGCGCGGCGCATCAGCACCAGGAAAATCTCCCTTTCCTCATCGCTGAAATCGGCCAAGGCGGTTGCATTCTGAGCACGAGCCTCTGCAATGGCAGGGGCCTGCAGCGCTTTTGATTTTTCCGTAAGATGAACGGATTGCGAGCGGCCATCGCTCGGGTTCGACCGCCTTTCAATCAGCCCGTCGCGTTCCATGCGCGTCAGCGTGTTGGCCATCGTCGCCTGCTCGACGTCGAGGCGACGCACCAGTTCGCTCTGGGTTAATCCGTCCTCGTCCCAGAGCGCGAGCAAAGTCATGAATTGCGCCGGCGCCAACCCCAGCGGGCTGATGCGCTTTTGTAGGCCCTTGGCGAACAGGCGTGCCATCTGATTGGCCAGGAAGCCGGCCGAGCGTTCTTTCTGGAATCTCATGGTCTAGGAATAGCTATTGAATAGCATGCTATGCAATGATATATAGCATGCTATTCAAATCGGGAGATCGCAATGAAAGCGAAGATCCACGCGACGGCTGGTGCCGTCGCGCTGATGACCGTTGCCTGTTTCTGGCTTTCAACGGTGGCAGCTGAATTATCTGGCAACTTGGCTGCTGTGGCAGCCGTGAAATCGGGCATACTGACCGGTATGCTTGTGCTCATTCCGGCCATGGCCTTGGCCGGAGCTTCCGGTTTTTCGCTGGGCAAAGGCTGGAGGACCCCCATCGTCCAGCGTAAGAAGCGCCGCATGCGGTTCATCGCCGCCAACGGCCTGCTGCTCCTGTTGCCATCTGCCTACATGCTTGCAAACTGGGCGGAGCTGGGCCGTTTTGATGCTGCCTTCGTCGCCGTGCAGGCGCTCGAACTCGCGGCTGGAGCGACAAACATCATCCTGCTGTCGCTCAACATGCGTGACGGGATTGCGCTGCGTTGCAGAAGCAGCTCACGTGCTGCGTAAGATCAGGCAGTGATGTCGATGATGCCGCAATCACCCACGGCACTGCCGAAGGCCAGCCGGCGCTCGGCTTTATCCCAGGTCAGGGCGGTGATGGCGCCCTTGCCGGGGCGGCGCAGCATGACTTCCTTGGCGTCCTGGAAGCGGGCCGCTATGACCATGCCGTCTTCGTAGCCGATCGCAACGACCTCTTCGCTCGGATGGCAGGCGACACAGGTGACCATGGTGTTGCCGCGTGTGCCGAGTTCCAGCGGCGCCTTGCCCATTGGCCCGTCCTTGGCCTGGAAGGGCCAGACGATCGCCGCCGGTGCGCCGGAACTGGCCAGCCACTTACCACGTGCGCTCCATGAGAGGCTCTTTACCTTGGCGGGATAGCCGGACATGCGCATATGTTTGGCATCGGCCAGTTTCCAGCCATGCAGGGCATTTTCCTGCATGGTGGTGACCAGGAAATTGCCATCGGGCGAGAATGTCACACCGGTATGCGCACCGGCCCATTCCAGTTCCGTCGGCTTGCCGTCGGTGGCCGGGAAATGCAGCGTGGCGCCGTTGTAGCGGGCAACGGCGATGCGCATGCCGCGCGGTGCGAAGGCCAAGCCTTCGACGGTGCGGGGATGCTGGAATTCCTTTACCTTGCCATCCTTGAAACGGACGAAAGCGCTCTTGCCGGCGCCATAGGCTATCGCTTCCTGTGGACCGGCGGCGACAGCGCTGATCCACTTGCGGCCGGCTGCGGCCAGTTCCTCGACAACGCCTTCCGGCTTGACCGAGAAAACCTTGCCGTCCTCACCACCGGTGATCAGCCGCTCGTTTGCCTGATCATAGACAGCTGCCAGCAGGCCATCATTGGCTTGAACGGTCTTGTGGCCATTGTCCAGCCTGTGCACCGCGCCATCGGCAAAGGCGAAATGCGGTACGTCGCTGAGGAAAACGGCGGCGACGCAATGACCGTCGATATCAAGCGGGGCGACTGTGGGCATCGGGCAGAAATTCCATGCGATATTTCGGACAGGCCATCAAAAACAGCCCCTCATCAGCTGAAAGCCGGTGAGGGGCTTACTCGACCTTGCCGGTGCAGGCAAGAAAAGTGCGGCGTCTTATGCCAACGGTCACACCGACAGACCGCTGGAGCGCGCGACTGCGCGCCGCGCCCGTTGGCGCGAAAGCCACGCGGCCCTGATGGGCCGAACCGGCGATTCCAGCGTCCTGGATATGGCTACATCCAGGACCACAAACACTACGCCGCCTGGCAGGCGTCGAAGCTCGACTTCAGCCGCTCGGCATCGAGCTTGCGGCCGATGAACACCAGCCGGCTCTCATGTTTCTCGCCGTCCTTCCAGGCGCGTTGGTGATCGCCTTCGATGATCATGTGCACGCCCTGCAACACATAGCGATCCGGATCATCCTTCAGCGCGATGATGCCTTTCAGGCGCAGGATGTTCGGCCCTTCCATCTGGGTGATCTTCTCGATCCAGGGGAAAAACTTTTTCGGATCCATCTCGCCGCCTCGCAGCGAAACCGATTGCACCGTCACGTCGTGGATCGGCGAGGCGTGGTGGTGATGGTCATGATCGTGGTGGTGATGATCGTGGTCATGATGGTGGTGGTGATCGTGGTCGCAATCCGGACCGCATTCATGATCGTGATCGTGATCATGCGCTTCCAGAAAATGCGGGTCGTTCTCCAGCGCGCGCTTCAGGTCGAAGGCGCCGCGGTCGAGCACTTCGGTCAGGGCTACGCCGGAGCGCTGCGTGCGGTGGATTCGGGCCGACGGGTTGATGGCACGGATGGTCGCTTCGACGGTTGCAAGCTCTTCCGGCGTCACCAAGTCGGTCTTGTTCAGCACGACCACGTCGGCGAACGCAATCTGGTCCTCGGCCTCCTTGGAATCCTTCAGGCGCAGCGGCAGGTGCTTGGCGTCCACCAGCGCCACCACGGCGTCAAGCTTGGTCTTGGAGCGGACGTCGTCGTCCATGAAGAAAGTCTGTGCGACCGGTGCCGGGTCGGCGAGGCCGGTGGTCTCGACCAGGATGGCATCGAAGCGGCCCGGGCGGCGCATCAGGCCTTCCACTGTGCGAATGAGATCGCCGCGCACCGTGCAGCAGACGCAGCCATTATTCATCTCGTAGATTTCCTCGTCGGACTCCACGATCAGGTCGTTGTCGATGCCGATCTCGCCAAACTCATTGACGATCACGGCATAACGCTTGCCATGGTTCTCGGAGAGGATGCGGTTGAGCAGCGTCGTCTTGCCCGCGCCGAGATAGCCGGTCAGCACGGTTACGGGAATCTGCGTCTGTGTCTCGCTCATGTCGGGGCCTCGAAGGGAAATTTCCCTCCATATAGGACGTCGTTCGGGCTTTTGCACCTGCCAAACCACTGATCCAGACAGGTCTGCTGTCATCGGCTGGGCGGGCATTTTGCAATGCAATAATGCTTTGTCATCTAACTGAAATAATGATCTGTCATTAGCCACGGCGAATGTTGCGTGGCTTGCCGGCAAAGCGGTTCGTTGGCCGGCCTCTTTGAACACTGATTGCCAATCCGAACGCCGCGGCTATTGTGCCGGTTTCGGCGCGGTCCAGGAGACTGACCATGGCCAAGGCTGACAAAAGTGCAACGATGAGCCGGCTGCATTCTGCGGCCAGATTGGCAAGAACAGCACTTGCCGCGCGTTTGCTCGCGCACGGCTTCTATGCCGGGCAGGATCAGATCATGCTGGCGCTGAGCCGTGAGGACGGCCAGACACCCGGCACGCTGGCAGATCGACTGGGCGTTCGCCCGCCCACCATTACCAAAACGATCAACAGGTTGCAGGCTCAGGGCTTCCTGGAGAAGCGTGCCTCCAATGCCGACGCGCGCCAGGCGCATATCTTCCTGACCGATTCAGGCCGCGAAACCATCCACGCCATCGAGAAGTCGGTGAAGAAGACCGAAAAGCAGGCGCTGCGTGGTCTCGACAAGAAAGACCAGAAGACGCTGTTCAAGCTGCTTGCCCGCATCGAGGCGAACCTGTCGGATGAAGAGATCGTGCTCGCCGACGAGGACGAGGACGAGCAGGAAGTCCGGGCCGCGGTCGCGGTCTAAGCGGCGGCCGGGATTACGTCCGGCCTTTCCCCACGGATAAGCGTCGACCAGCGCCCCGGTGTCAGGCCGAAAGCCTTTTTGAATTGGCGGTTGAAATGGCTCTGGTCGCTGAAGCCGGCAGCGGCGGCGATCTCGGCCAGCGGTGTTCCGACCGCCATCATCCTCTTGGCCTGTTCCAGCCGCCGCATCACCAGAAAGCGATGCGGGCTGGTGGAAAAGGCGGCGCGGAAATGCCGTGACAGTGCGTAGCGGTCGAGGCCGGTGACGGTCTCTAACTCTTCCGATCGGACAAGATCCGACGCGTTTTCCTTCAGATAGTCGCGGGCGAGAGTCACTGCACGCCAGGCGGTCTTGCCCAATGGTTTGGCAGGCCGTTTCGCATGCCGCAGCATGAAGCCCGCAAGCCGAGCCGTGAAATCGTCCACGAACAGTTCGTCCAGTTCCTGGTCCAGTTCGCCAAGCGCACTGGCGAGCGTGGCGCGGAAGCCGGCGTCGTTGACGATGCCGTCCGGTACGAAGGGAAGCGGCGCACCACCCACGGCTTCTGCAAGCAGCGATGGTTCCAGATAGAGCATGCGGTAGCGTAGGCCGTTCTCCGTTCCAGCGCCGCCATCATGCACTTCGTCGGGATGCAGTACGATCAGCTGGCCAGGCAGGCTGTGCCGCACCGCGCCGCGATAATGAAAGCTTTGGACACCGCATAATGTGACACCGATCGCATAGGTGTCATGGCGATGCGGATCGAAGACCGGACCATGGAACCACGCCTCGATCCGCTCGAGGCCTGTCGTGGCAGGTGCCTGCACGATGCGGTCGCCGCTGTCGTTTGCGCACAAACGTCCAAGACCTTGGAAGGCCTCGGCAGCTAGATCGGGGAGATTCATCTCACTCATCGGAACCAAATATAGGAAGCTGCCATGTTCGATACGAAATTTACAGTTGTGCTGAGGGAAGATCTCGCCGTCTGGCAGAAGCTTAATGTGACCGCATTCCTGAGCACCGGCATCGCCGCACAGTTTCCGGACATGATCGGTGAACCTTATCGCGACCGCAGCGGCAACTTCTACAATGCGCTTTCCATCCAGCCGGTCATCGTCCTTTCGGCCGACCAGGCCACCTTGTCCACCATCCATCGCCGTTCGCTGGAGAGGGATGTGAAAGTTTCACTGTATGTCGAAGAGATGTTTTCGACCGGCTTCGATGCGCTGAACCGCGAAACCTTCGCAAAATTCGCACCAGACGATGCAAAAGTGGTCGGCATTGCGCTGCGGGCCGACAAGAAGATCGTCGACAAGATCACCAAGGGCGCGCGCATGCACGCTTGAAGAGCCACACAAAGCGAAAGACCGTCCGGCGCAAAATTCCGGGCTGATGGCATCTTTTGTGTTGCCGCGACACGTCTCTTCCCGCACAAGCGGACAAGACCCATTTCGTGACGCCTTGCCGCAGTGAACCAGCCAGACAGACAGGATGAAAGTGCGACGCCACCGGCGGCGATCGCCTACATGCTGTCTGTTTATGTGGTTTTCTCCTTCCTCGACACTTCGATCAAATATCTGGTGCTTGCCGGCCTGGCGCCGCTGTTCATCGCCTGGGTGCGCTTCAGCGTCCACGTCGTACTGGTGATGGGGCTGTTTCGCGGGTGGCAAAATATTGGACGCTTTCGGGCGGTGAACCTGAAGGCCCACATTCTGCGCGGCATGCTTCTGGCGGGCTCGACCCTTTGCAACATCGTCGCGTTGCGGACGCTGCAATTGGCCGAGACGACGTCGATCTATTTCTTCGGTCCGATGGTGATTACCGCGCTGGCAGGACCATTGCTCGGGGAGTGGGCAGGCTGGCGGCGCTGGCTGGCAATCCTGGCCGGGTTTATCGGTGTGCTCGTGATCACGAGGCCAGGCATCGGCGTGTTCGGCATTGGCCACCTGTTCGCGCTCGGCTCGATGCTCTCCAACTCGCTGTACGTGATCATGACGCGGCGCATGGCGGCGACCGAGACACCGGAAAGCCTGATCTTCTATTCGGCGCTGGCCCCGGCCGTCATCCTTTCCCCGACGCTGTTCTTCTCGGCTACCTTGCCGGCGGATGCCTGGCATTGGACAATCCTGCTGCTGCTCGGCGTGTTCGGCGGTGGCGGCCACTGGCTGCTGATCCGCGCCTACAAGCTGGCGACCGCCACCGCATTGGCGCCGTATCCCTATTCGCAGATGATCTGGATGATCGGCTTCGGCTACTTCATCTTTGGCCAGTTTCCCGATGGCTGGACCCTCGGTGGAGCTGCCATCATCGTTGCAAGCGGGCTCTATATCCTCCACCGCGAACACCGGCTGCGCGTACGCAACAAGGCCGCTCTCGATGCCGAAACCGGAGAGCTGGCAAAAAAGCTTTGATTTGCCGTCGTTCGATGGCATAAGCCGCATTTAAACAGTTTAAATCGCGAGCGGGAGCCCAGGGCGCTGGCACAGAAGATCAAGCTTTCGACCATTGCCGATGCGCTCGGCGTTTCCACGGCCACTGTTTCCCTGGCGCTGCGCGACAGCCCGCTGGTGGCGGGCTCGACCCGTGAGAAGATCAAGGAACACGCGCGCGAGATCGGCTACATCTACAACCGTCGTGCCGCTTCGCTGCGCACCTCGCGTTCCGGCATTGTCGGCGTTGTCGTGCACGACATCATGAACCCGTTCTATGCCGAAATCCTGCGTTCCATCGAACATGAACTCGATCGCAGCCGGCAGACGTTCCTGCTCTCCAATCACTACGACCAGCTCGACAAGCAGCGCACCTTCATCGACACGCTGCTGCAGCTCGGCGCCGATGGCGTGATCATGTCGCCGGCCATCGACACGCCGGCCTCCGACATCATCATGGCCGAGGAAAACGGCTTGCCAGCGGTATTGATTGCGCGCGATGTCGACGGGGCGCATGTGCCTGTGTTCCGCGGCGACGATGCCTATGGCACCGCACTCGCCACCAATCACCTTATCTCGCTCGGCCACAAGCGCATCGCCATGGTTGGTGGTACCGACCAGACCTCTACGGGCCGTGACCGCTATCAGGGTTACGTCAACGCCATGGAAGCGGCCGGGCTGGAAGTGATGCCGTCCTGGCGTGTCCCGGGCCCGCGCACCAAGCAAGGCGGTTTCGAGGCCGCCGCGCAGTTCCTGGCGCTGAAGGACAAGCCGACCGCGGCCTGCTGCTGGAATGATCTCGTCGCCATCGGCTTGATGAACGGCATCGCCCGGGCCGGTCTCGTGCCGGGTGTCGATATTTCCGTGACGGGCTATGACGACCTTGAGGAAGCGCAGATCGCCACGCCGGCGCTGACCACCGTGTGGAACGGCCAACGCGAGGTCGGCCGTCGTGCGGCCAGCGCGTTGCTGGACAAGCTGAACGGCCAGACGGTGCGGCTCTCGCAGGAGCTCATCAAGCCTGAGCTTCACGTTCGCCAATCGACTGGCCGGCCGGTGGAACGCGTCTGACGACGGCCGACGCTGCCTGATGCCTGCCCGACGACAGAGCCTGACCTTTGCGCATGCAGCGTCCACGAAACGTCGCTGTGTGCCCTCCATGCCGCACTGCAGCATCTCATCGCAAAAACTTGACTGTTTTTGTAATCTTCAAACTTGACTCGATTGGTTAAGTTATTTAGCGCGCTTCTGGGAGCTGCGAGAGGGCGTTGTTGGCTCCGCGATTTTGAGAGGGGCGTAAATGCAGAAGCTTGCTGTGGTGTCGTTGCTGTCTTCCTCGATCCTGGCCGGACCGGCTTTCGCACAGGACGCGCAAAAACCGGCCGACAACAACCCGACGATGCTCGACAAGATCATCATCACCGGGCGCGACGACCGCTCGATCTCGAGCGTTGCGCAGTCGGTCCAGGTGATCGACCAGAATGCCATCGGCACCGCTGTAGGGCAGGGTGAGAATGCCTCCGATCTGATCGCTCGTTTGGTGCCAGGCTACGCACCCCGCAACGAAACCATCTCGGGTGCTTCCGAGACCTTCCGCGGCCGCAGCGTCTTGATCATGGTCGACGGCGTTCCGCGCAACACGCCGCTGCGTGACGTCTCGCGCATCCTCGCCACCATCGACCTCGACACCGTCGAGCGTGTGGAAATCATCAACGGCGCCTCAAGTCTCTACGGAGCCGGTGCCACCGGAGGCACCATCAACTTCATCACCAAGCGTGGCACGAGCGATACGCCGAAGGTCACGGTACGCACCGGCGTCACAGCCTTCACAGAGAATTTCGGCAAGTCGGCTGCCCCCAGCGGCAATGTCCAGGTCGAGGGCCGCAGCGGCGATTTCGATTACTTTGCATCCGCCTCGGGCAATTTCAGCTGCCGCACCTATGACGGGCACGGCAATGAGATGGCCTCCGACGCCATGCTGGGACAGGGTGGCGGCGATCGCACCGGCTGGGGCGATCTCTCCGGCGTGGTCGGCTATGAAAACGGTTCGAAGCGTATCGAACTCAGCGCGGACTGGACCTATGCACGCCAGAAGGCCGACTGGTTCACCGACTATCTGAGCAACCCGGTCAAGCCGAACTTCTCCGACGCCTACACCGGAGAGCCGCTAATCGAGGATTCCAAATATCTGGCCGCTAAATACACCGACAGCGATTTCGCGCTCGGCAAGCTGGAGCTGAAGGCGTTCTACAATGACATTTTCAAGCAATCGCCCTTCACCAAATTCTCCAGGGTGAACTCGCAGGTCTATCTGCCGACCAACCCGGCGCGGCCGACGCTGCTGCCGATCAACCGGGATCCTACAGCCTCCTTCAACCAGACGGCGCTGGAGGTGCAGCGTTCGGGTATCAACGCCACCGTCAACACGCCCGTCGACTTCATCACTCAGGGCAGCACGCTGACCTGGGGATTTGATTTCACCCACGACCAGACCGGCCAGACGCTGCTGAATGGCCAGGATGCCATCGCACCGTCGTCGCAGAATTCCGTCGCTGCCTTTGCCCAGGCGGAAGTGCCGGTCACTGATCGCTTCCGCCTGCAGGGCGGCGTGCGCTTCGACCAGTTCTATCTCGACGTCGACAATTTCAAGCGTCCGGCTGCTGCGGTGCTGGCCGGGTCGAACCTTGTTGGACTGCCGGCGATCGATGTCGTTGGCGGATCGTTCGACTACAACGCGACCACCTTCAATGCCGGTGCGGTCTTCGACATCACTCCGGAATTGCAGGCCTTCGGCAACTTCTCGCAGGGCTTCAGCCTTACCGACATCGGCGGTTTCACCCGTCGCGCCGGTCTCAACACCAATGCCGAAACCTGCGACGCCTACGGCACCAGCATCCGGCCGCTTCTGCCCTGCACCAACGCGCCCGACTATCGCATCAGCTACGCCGATATCGCGCCCGAGCCGCAGGTGGTCAACACATGGGAAGGTGGCCTGCGCGGCGACTGGGGCAATGTGCGCGGCGGCGCCAGCGCTTATCTGTCGACCTCCGACAATGGCGTCAACTACGACATTGCGGCCAACCGCGTCTCACAGCAGAAGGAGCGCATCTGGGGCTTCGAGGCCAACGCCGAATACGACATCAGCGAGATGTTCACGCTCGGCGGCTCGGTCGGCTACGTGGAAGGCAAATACGACGCCAACCGGGACGGCAAGATCGGCTCCGACGAATATCTGCCGAACAACCGCATCCCCACCACCTACAAGGGGCTGGCCTATGTCGTCACACATTTTGACAACAATCTGACCTTGCGGACTGAACTTGAGATGTTCTCCGGCCGCGATCGCATCGCCAGCCAGGAACTCGACGGTGCGGTCCTCGCCAATATCGGCGTGACCAAGAAGTTCGCCGGAGGCCAGGAACTCAACTTCGCCGTCCGCAATCTCTTCGACACCTACTACGTCAACCCGACCGCTTCCGCGACCCGTGGTGCTGACGTGCCAGGTCTTGGCCGCACCATCGCGGCGTCCTTCAAGGTCACTTTCTAGGATCGGCGGTATGAGCGCGGCGGAATTCCCAAAAACCCAGGAAAACCGCTCGCGGCTCAGGCTCTTTGCCGTGCTCGGCGGCCTCTATCTGGCGCAGGGTATCCCATCCTACCTGTTCGCGGCGGCAATCCCGCCGATCCTGCGTGAACAGGGCGTTTCCCGAACGGCCATCGGCATGCTGTCGCTGCTGATGCTGCCCTTGGTGCTGAAGTTCCTGTGGGCGCCGCTGATCGACCGGTATCGTCCTTTCGCACGCGCTCACCGGGCGGGCTGGGTCGTCATCACCCAGCTCGGCATAATCGCAGCGCTGTTCGGTATGCTCGCCGTCGAGCCGACCGATGTCCGTGCGATCTTTGCGATCGGCTTCTTCGTCGCCATGCTTTTGTCGACGCAGGACATCGCGACCGACGGCTACGCCTCGAAATATCTCAATCCGGCCGACCGGCCGATCGGCAACGCCATCCAGGGCGGTTCGGTAGCGCTCGGCGTCGTCATTGGCGGCACGCTGGGGCTCGTCCTCTATCATCGCTACGGCTGGGACGTTGCGATCGTGACGATCGCCTTGCTTTCCTTCATTCCGCTGGTTGCCGCGCTTGCCATGCGCGAGACCGATCCCACTGCCGAGAAGCAGGCGGCTCTGACCAGGCCTTCGATCCGCAACTTCCTGGCGAGACCGGAAGCAAGGCGGATCCTGTGGATCGCGCTGGTCTACCGCGCCAGCGAAGGCCTGGTGAAATCGATGGAAGGGGCCTATCTCGTGGACGCCGGTGTGCCGCTGAACTGGATCGGCTATCTGTCCGGTGGTGCCGCTGTCACCGTCGGTCTCGGCGGTTCCTTCATCGCGGCGCTGCTCCTGCACAAATATGGCTCGGCATCGGTCCTCGCGCTGCTTGGTGGCCTGCGCACCATCTGCTTTGCCATCTTCATGCTGCATGCCTTCGCGCTGTTCACCGGCGCCGCTCCGATATTCGGCGCGTCCTTCCTGCAGACGCTGGTGCGCTATATGGAAATCGTCGCGCTCTACAGCCTGTTCATGTCGGTGACTTCGTCGGAGCAGCCGGGTACCGATTTCACCATCCTCTCCTGCGCGCAGCTGATCGTCTATCTGGTCGGCTCGATGGTTGCCGGGAGGCTCGCTGACTTGATGGGCTACGGTCCGCTCTTTGCGCTGGCAACCGCGATCTCAGGCATCGCCGTGGTCATGACCTACGGCATGCTGCGCAGCGCCGCGGCGGCGGAACGACCGGCTGAGGTCATCTCATGATTGCGCTTCGGCAGCCCGCTTCACCGCTGCGCGGTGCTGTGCCTGTCGAGCATCATGGCGATTGCCGCGGCGGCGAGAGCCAGGCACGCGCAACCCACCAGCGGCAGCTCCGGTGCAAGCTGGAAGGCGAAACCTCCTATCAAGGCACCTGCGGTTTGGCCGACGATATGGGCGCTCGACAACCAACCGGCGGCAGCGCCCTGTTCCCGGTTCTCCACACGGCGCGCAAGCCAGGCTGTGTAGGCCGGCGTCGCAAGCGCGGTGCCGAAGCCGGTTACCGCCAGCGCGAGAGCGCCGACGCCATGACCGTTGGCAATCGTGAGCCCAGCCATTCCGGCCACGACCAGACCGGTTCCAGCAAGGATGCCGCTGCGCTCATTCCAGCGCAGCCTTGGCAGTACAAGCGTTTGCACCGCGATCATGGTAACCGCCACCAGTCCAAGTGCGGCGCCGGTCAAAGCCATTGCCTGGGTGGCGTCGAGGGCGAGCTTGAACTGCAGCAATGGGCCAAGCATGATCTGCACCTGCCCAAAACCGGCGGTCATGCAAGCGCCGATCAGCAGGAAGGGCAGGATGCGCATGTCCAGTGGCGAAAGCCGGGGCGCTCTGGTCCCGTCACTGGCCTCAATCTTTGTCGCGTCCCTGGGCACCAGCCACAGCATCAGTGGTGCCAACGTGAACAGCGCGACGGTGAGTGGTGCTGCGATCGCTGCGGCGGCGCCGGCCAACGAACCCGTCAGCCTGCCGAAATTGACACCGGCACTCAGCAGCCCGAAAGCCGCCTGTCGGCGACCGGCTTCGACCGTGCCGGCGAGCCATGCCTGGGCGGTTGGCATCACGCCCGCTGCCGCGAAGCCGTAGATCAGGCGCGAGACGATCAGCCCGCCTATCGCGATAGCGTAGGCTGTTGGCCCCGCCGACAGCTGGATCACCAGCAGCGCCTGTGCGGCCAGCATGGCAAGCCCGAGCACACGGATCATGCGGCCAGGGCCGATGCGACTGCCCGCACTGCCCCACAGCGGCGCGCCGATGAGGAAGGCGAATGTGCCTGCGGCCACAGCCAGACCGAGATCGAAGGTCGTCAGGCGAAGTCGAGCCATCACCAGCGGCACCAACACCACAAAGGCCGATTGGCCAAAACCGATCGACATGGCGCCGAACGCCAACCGCCGCGTCAGGCCTGTTTCTTCGAGAGGAGAAGCGGAGATCATCACAAGTGTAAGCTCGTTATTCGGAAATACAACCTGTTCAATTCCACAATAAATATACTAATGCAACTGTCGTGAGATAAACAAATGGACAGAATTACTTACGTAGAAGATAGAAGTAATACCGCTCCATCTGTCGATAGACTATTAAATGCTCTTGTCCGCGAGTGGAATGGGTGCCGTTTTGATCGCGCCGAAAACTACGGATTTCTCAAAGGCGGCAAGGAGGTCCTCGTCCTTGATCTGCCTGCGACCGGCGCCATTGTTGTCGCACCGCTGCGCCATCGGTCGCGCGTCGGCTATCATGGGTTCGACGGCCGGATCTGGCTTCTGACCGACGGCAGGCCCGTCGAGATCGAGCTCTTCGACGTTCTCGCCATGCTGATGCGCGAGGAGGATATCCGTGGTCGTTCCAGTAGCGCCAGCCGGCTGAACCTTCAAAGGCGGACGGCTGCCAGTGTCGCGGCGATCGCGCAGACCACTGCTGCAAGAGGTTCCGTGCGGCCATTTGCCGATGGCGTACCGGACTTCATCGAGGCGGAAAGCGCGCTGCGCTTTGGTCACGCCGTGCACCCGGCACCGATGAGCCGCGACGAGTTCTCCGAGGAGGATTCGCGCCGCTTCGGTCATGAATATGGCGGCGCTTTTCAGCTGCGCTGGTGGGCCGTCCATCCAGATGTTTTCGCCTGCGGCAGTGTCGACCCCCACGACGTCGTTGAAATGGTGCACAGCCTCACCGGTGAGGGCTTTGCCCCACTCACGCAGAATGAAGGCTCGCGCCTGTTCCCCATGCATCCCTGGCAGGCATCTCGGCTGATGCTGGTGCCGGCCGTTCAGCAGCTCTTCGCGGCGGGCCTGGTTCGCGATCTCGGTCTTGGTGGACCTTCATGGCGCGCGACGACGTCGTTGCGCACTATCCATTCTGCGAACAGCGCCTGGATGTTGAAATTCTCGCTCGACCTCAAGCTCACCAATTCGCGCCGGGTCATCGAACGGCACGAATGCGACCGCGGGCTTTCTGTGCACAGCCTAGTCAAAGGCACATTGGGCGAGAGACTGAGAGACGTCTGCCCGACACTGACTGTGCTCGGCGAGCCAGCATGGATGGCATTGCGCGATGGGCCCGGCGGCGCGGTGCTCACCAGCGCCATCGTGTCCTTCCGCGAAAATCCGTTCCGGCACGACAACGCCCCCAAGGCAGCCGTTCTAGGCGCCTTATGCGAGCGTCACCCGGGCCAGGCGGAAAGCCATCTTTCCGATCTCGTCAGGTTTGTTGCAAAGCAGGACGGTCTGGAGCCGCCTGTGGTCGCGGAGTGCTGGTTCGAACGTTTCCTCGATACGGCGATTGAGCCGTTCTTCCTTGCCTTCTCGGAGTTCGGGCTGCTGTTTGGCGCGCATCAGCAGAACCTCGTCGTCGGGTTGAGTGATGGCTGGCCCAGCCATCTCTATTTCCGCGACTGCCAAGGCACCGGCTATGTCCGAGAGTTCCTGCCGATGCTGCGTGAGCATCTGCCCTCCGCGGGCGGCAAGGGCGATCATGTCTTCGATGCAGAGTCTGCTGCCCATGTGTTCGGTTATTACCTTGTCATCAACGGGGTGTTCGCCGTCATTTCGGCGCTCGCCGATGCCGGATTGTCCAGTGAGGAAGCATTGCTTGCCCGCTTCCGTCTGCTGCTGGAAAGGCTTGCCGCGCGGGCACCCGGCAATCTCGCCTGTCTCGACTATCTGCTCAATTCGCCCACGCTCGGCAGCAAGGGCAATTTCCTGTTTTCGTTGAAGAACACAAACGAGAACACCGAGGTCACCGACCCGCTTGCTGGATACGTCCCGATGTCAAATCCGCTTTTCACGAGGAAGCCCGCATGAACATCCAACTGAGAGAAAAGCCCGCCCAGGCCGAAGGCATTCTTGCCGTGAGCAAGCATTATCTGGCCTCGGACGACGGCGCGTTCGAAGTCCGCTATGAAGGCAGCAAACTGACCCTGGTGTCTCCAATTGGTGTTCGGATCGCCCAGGCCGCGCTGATCCGACACCAGGCCGATCTGCTGCTTGAGGACGTTGTCTTTGAGGCCGGCAGGCAGGATCAGCCGCAAATGCTGGCGGCGCTCGCCGACGCGGTCTTCATCCGCTTTCCCGATGCCGCCCAGATCCTGTTGCCACCGGTCGAGGAGGTCTGGCCGGTGATCGCGCTGGCGACCGCACGCACGGCAGAGCCCGTCGACGGAAAGTTGCGCACGGTCCTCAGGCGGTCCGTGCTGCGCCAGTTGCCTCTGCTTTGGCGCAAGCAGGCTTCGCACCTGATCTATCCTGCTGTCGAGACATCGATCGGCCCCGCCGATCGGCTGCCGCCGCTGCGTTCGCCACGCCCCAATGGCGTCATGTACCAGCGGTGGCTTCCCGAACTCGATCTGACGCTTTCGTTCCGGCCGATCGATCGGCGAAACGACCTCGACCTGTTCCATGAATGGATGAATGACGGCCGCGTCTCCTTTTTCTGGGAACTGGCGCAGAGTCGGGAAGAGCTTGACGGCTATCTCGCCGCACAGGAACAGGATCCGCATATTTTCGGCGTCATCGCCAGCCTGGACGGCGAGCCGAGCGGCTATCTCGAATTGTACTGGGGCAAGGAGGACCGTCTTGGGCCTTATTACGATCCGACCGATTATGATCGCGGCTGGCACGGGCTGATCGGCAACAAGCGACATCTCGGCAGACCGAAGACGCTGGCTCTGTTCCGTTCGGTGACGCATTACTTGTTCCTCGACGATCCCCGCACGCAGCGCATCGTCGGAGAGCCGCGCGCATCGAACCACAAGATGCTGAGCTATTGCGCGCATGCTGCCTACGACAAGGTCAAGGAATTCGACTTCCCCCACAAGCGTGCGATGTTCGTCTGCTGCCAGCGCGCGCGCTTTTTCAGCGAGGTGCCGCTGTGAGTGGGCCATCGCTTGGTCCTTTGCCCAAGGGGCGGGCCGTCACCGGGGAGCTCTGGCGACGCGCGAACCAAGCTGTTCTGGCGCGCGCGATCTCCGAGCTGATTTATGAGGAAGTGCTGCCCGTCCAGCCGCTGCAAGCGGGCGGTCGATACTGGGAAGTGCCGCTCGGTGACGCCGTTGCCTACCGCTTCGAAGCCGTACGCCGCATCTGGGGGCAGTTGTCGATCGATCCGGAAACGCTGATACGGCTTGCAGATGGCGATGGGATGGCGGCAGAGGATGCCGTCGCCTTCTTCGTCGATGCGCGTGCCGTGCTCGAGATCTCTGCCCCCACGCTCAGCACTTACGCCAAGGAGCTCTACAGCACTCTGATCGCGGATGTCCGTATCCTTTCCGAGCGCCAGGCGTTCTCCGCCTTCGACCTCGCCAGACTGCCGGATCTTGATCTGCAGCGTTTGCTCGACGGCCATCCCAAAGCACCAGCAAACAAAGGACGCATCGGCTGGGGGTTGGAAGCCTTCGAGGCCTATTCTCCGGAGTTCGTGTCCGAGTTCCAGCTGTTCTGGATTGCCGCGCACCGCATGCATATGCGCTTTTCCGTCGATCCCGACGTCACCGAAGGCACCTTGCTCGACGCTGCGCTGAACCGGACCGAACGATTGCGCCTCGAGACTGCGCGCGATGCTGCGGGCGCGTCCGCGGAAACGCACTTGCTTGTTCCCGTCCATCCCTGGCAGTGGCAGGCCATGCTTGCTGCAACCTATGCCGGCGAGATCGCCGCTGGGCGCATCGTGCCGCTCGGCCAATTCGGCGACTATTTTGCCGCCCAGCAATCCTTGCGCACGCTGGCCAACGTCTCGCGGCCCGAGGCGCTGCATGTGAAGCTGCCGCTCACCGTGCTCAACACCTCCGCCTGGCGTGGCGTGCCCGGCAAATACATGGACATCGGACCGCGCCTGTCGCGCTGGCTGGCGGCGACGGCGGCCACTGATCCGGTGTTGAAGCCGGCTTTTGTGCTCAGCGAAGTGGCAGGAGCCTTCTATCCGCACCCCCAGTTCGAACGCATCGAGGGCGCGCCGTACCAGCATCTAGAAATGCTGGGCGCGATCTGGCGCGAGAGTCCGCTCCAGAATCTGCCGAAGGGCAAACGGCCCATGATGATGGGCGCCCTGACGCAAACCGATGCGCAGGGCCGCCCTGTCATCAGCGCCCTGATCGAGCTTTCCGGGCTCGGCCACGAGGTCTGGCTGCAGCGTCTGTTCTCGAGCGTCTTCGTGCCGCTTTATCACTTCCTGTGCTGCTATGGCGTCGGCTTCATCGCCCATGGCCAGAACATCACCATCATCCTGGAAGGTGATGTTCCGGTGGGCGTCGCGGTCAAGGATTTCCAGGGGGATCTCGACCTCGTCGATGCCGATTTCCCGGAACTTGCCACGCTCGACCCGGCTGTTCGCGCCACATTGAAACGACGCCCGCCGGCGCACCTGCTGCAGCATCTGCAGACCGGCCATGTCGCCAGCGTCCTGCGCTTCGTCTCGGCCGCATTGGCCGATTTTGACGGGCTCGACGAGGCGGTCTTCTACCGAGTGCTCGCCGACTGCGTCGTCTCCTATCAGGCACGGCACACGGAACTCGCGGAGCGTTTCCGCCAGTTCGATCTGCTCCAGCCGAAAATGCCGCGCATCGCAATCAACAAGGTGCGTTTTGCCATCGGCTACGGCGATGCCGGCGAGCGGCCGGTTCCCGCGCTCGGCACCGAACTCGACAATCCATTGTATCTCGGCCTGACCATCGGCCGAGGCAAAGCGGCCTGATCAACAACGGAGCTGTCCATGACATCCCCAGTCCTCGACCTTGCAGGTATCGGCATCGGTCCCTTCCACCTCAGCCTTGCTGCGCATCTCGATTCAATCCCTTCCGCCGGTGTGTGCTTCTTCGACGACAAACCGGCCTTCGACTGGCATCCGGGCATGATGCTGGAAGGCGTGGAACTGCAGACGTCCTTCATGAAGGATCTGGTGACGGCGACGCTGCCGACCAGCCCCTGGAGCTTCGCCAGCTATCTGGTTTCGCAGAAGCGGTTCTATGAATTCCTCAACGCCGATTTCGACGCGATCCCACGGCGCGAGTTCGCTCGCTATCTTTCCTGGGTCGCTGCCGGTCTCGACAACCTCCGCTTCGGACGATCCGTGCGCGAAGTGCGTTTCAAGGAGGGAGCTTTCCATGTTCGCTTCGACGACGAAACGCGTTTTGCGCGCAACCTGTCGCTTGGCGTTGGGCTGAAGCCGAACATTCCCGACTGGGGGCAGGTAGTGCAAGGTGAGACCTGTTTTCATACCAGCCAGGCGGCTTATCGGCTGGGTGGATTGAAGGGACGGCGTATCGTCGTCATCGGCGGCGGTCAGAGCGGTGCCGAGATTATGCAGCATTTGCTGTCACAGCCGGAAGCGGCGGATCAATCCATCGCCTGGATCAGCCGCCGGCAGAATTTCCAGACGCTGGACGATTCTCCCTTCACGGACGAGTTCTTCACCCCGCAATATGTCGAACGCTTCCATGCTCTGCCGCGTTCGCGCAAGCAACCGACTGTAGCGCAGCAGAAATTGGCCGGCGACGGCATCTCGGCTTCGACGCTGCGCGCGATCTACCAGAAGAGCTATGCGCTGCGCCACCTGTCCGGCAAGGAGCACGATCTCGCCTTCCTGCCGCACCGCGAGGTTCTCGACCTGCGCCATGAGGGCGGCGAGTTTCGCCTTGTCATGCGCAACGGCTTCGACGGCAGCGTGGAAATGGTAAGCGCGGATGCCGTCGTGCTCGCTACAGGTTATGTCTTCACGGTACCCGACTTCCTGGCGCCGCTCGGCGAGCGGCTCGATCTCGACGAGCGCGGGCTCTATCAGCTGCGCGAGGATTTCTCGGTGGAATGGGACGGGCCCGCCGCCGCGCGTATCTTCGCGCTCAACGCCGGGCGCCACAGCCACGGCATCGCCGAACCGCAGCTCAGCCTGATGGCATGGCGTAGTGCCGTTATCGTCAATGCTTTGCTGGGCCGCGAGCATTTCGATCTGGCGCTGCGGCCATCAGCGGTGAAATGGGTCGGCGATTCTGCGGAAGCCCTGTCTCGGATGGCGCAAGGATCTGCTCTCTAGAAGATATCCCTGCATGTCGCCGCCTTTAGGGGCGGCAATCGGGAATGAACAAGCGCTTGCCTCGCAAGCGCTTGTTTTGCTTTGATTTTGTCGACAGGCGTCCGAGGCGGAAAGGCGCGTACCTTTCCGCTAGTGCATGTGTGCTAATGGCCGCCGCACTCCTCAAAAGGCTAGATCGCGCCGTTGCGGTTTAAGCGTGGTCGTCGGGCGGAGAGCTTTGGCGATCATGCTTCGTTGTCCGGCGACAGATGCTTTGCACTTAATGAGGGACGTGTCTTGATCGGAAATACGATCGGAAAATCAGGCGCAGCGCGCTGGACCAAAATTCTCCTTGGCTCGACAATTCTTGGCAACAACGGAGCGGGCATCGCCTCGGCGATTGCCCTGTCCGCAGCTGTCTCGCTCGGTGACGTCAGTCAGGCATTCTCGGCGCCGCCAGATTCGAAGGATTTCTTGGTGGACGGCACCAGTGAAACCTGGTCGGGCAACCAGGGCTTCAGCTACGACCTGATCGTTGGCCTCTATCAGAAGGGCGCTGTCGTAACGATCAACAACGGTGCCGATGTTACGGTCGGTGGCCGGATGATCATTGCCGGAAACAGGAATTCGCAAGGCACGGTGGTCGTCAGCGGCGCGGGCTCTGAACTGAACATCGCGCGTACGAACAATATTTTGGGCAACACGCTCTACGTTGGCGGCGGTGGCGACGGCTATGCTGCAACCTACATCTATGGTGGTGATGGCACTTTGCTGGTCGAGAATGGCGGCAAGGTGGATGCCAAATACACCTATGTTGGAGCGGGCCAGCAGGCTAAGGGAACGCTGACCGTTACCGGCCAGGGGTCGTTGCTGACCACGGACGAACTTCGTGCGACAACGGGCCTCAGCGGTGCCGACAGCAGCATTGTTGCCGTCAAGGATGGCGGCTCCATCGCCACCAACTATGTTGAGATAAATGGCGATTTCAGCGATACGCCGGGCGCTAAAGTGCTTGTCACCGGCTCGGGGTCGAAATGGGCTAACTCTGGCAATTTCGTGCTGCACGGCGATATGGCTATTGAAGATGGTGGCGCGCTGACCACCTCCACCGCGGAGATTGGCAACAGCGGGATCAACGACAGCCAGCTCTATATTTCGGGTGCTCAATCATCCGCTACGGTTACGGGTCGGTTGCGTATTGGTGATGCCGGCGACGGCAATGTCTCGGTTGCAAATGGTGCCCAACTGATAGTCCACGGTGGTATCGCGCTGGATGGCAGTAACGACCGCAATGAGGCAGGCAATCTGACGATTGGCGGCAAGGTTGACCTTTCAAGCTTCATGGACGAACCGAAGCCGCTGCAGGCTGAATCTGCAGGCACCGTCAATCGTGATGCTGTAATCACATTCGACAGCTCGGGGCAGGGTCATCTCAATTTCAATCACACCAACACCGGCTACGAATTTGCTAACACGATCATTGGAGATGGCGTCATCACGGCCTTCTCTGGCGAAACCATTTTGTCCGGCGATTTGACGAAGTTCTATTCCACCCGCAACCATTTGGAGGGTGGTGTTGTCGTCGATGGCGATACCGCGAAATTGGTCCTCAAGGGTGATTTGGGTACCGTGGGTAAGGATCCAGCTCTCATTGCTCCTGATCCGACCCGCATTAATGTCAGGAACGGTACGCTCGTTCTGGGTGGTGAGACCGGCCAGCTTGTTGCGAACAACAGTTTTTACTCCAGCACGGTTGATGTGGCGGCCAAAGGCCGACTTGAAGGTTGGGGGACAATCGGCAGGACGGACGTCAATGGAGGAGTGATTGCGCCTGGAACGGCCGACAGCCGGATCGGCACCATTACCGTCAAGGGCAATCTGACCTTCTATGCCAATTCCATCTACAATGTGGACATCGCAGGCAATGGCGCGAGCGACAGGATCGCCGTCGAATCCGTGAACCAGAACGGGATCGCTGACATCAAGGACAACGTCAACGTCAACGTCACGGCCCTGGATGCCGCGGCGAATTACCAGACCGGACAGACCTATACGATCCTGACAGCGGCTGGCGGTATAAATGGCCAGTTCGCGCAGGCGATTTCGCAGTCGGCGTTCCTGGATGTGTCGCTAGACCAGAAGACCAATCAGGTCGACTTGAAGATCCAGGTTAAGGACACGGGAACCCCCGGTGAGCCTGGCAACCCCGGTGAACCAGGCAATCCGGGAAATCCAGGCAACCCAGGTAATCCGGGTAACCCCGGTAATCCGGGTAACCCCGGTACGCCCTCGCGTCCGGGCCCGAATGTCAGCGGTCCGTTTGACGACGTGACCGAGACGCACAACCAGTATGAGACCGCAGTCGCCTTGAACTCGCTGCCCCAGGATGGCGGTGCCGCTCATGCGCTCTACAACGCGCTGCTGCCGCTCAATGCCGCCAACGGGCGCGCTGCGTTTGAACAACTATCGGGCGAGGTGCATGCTTCGGGCTCGACGGCACTGATCAACAGCGCGCAATATGTGCGCAATGCCGCCAACGACCGCGTCCGTGCCGCCTTCGGCGACGTCGCTGCAGCCTCGCTACCAGTCATGGCCTATGGGCCGGACGGCAAGGACATCGAAGCCGCAACCACCGCCAAGACGGCGGCCTGGGGCCAGGTCTTCGGCGCCTGGAGCAGCATCGATACGGACGGCAATGCGTCCCGCATGAAGCAGTCCACCGGCGGCTTCGTCACCGGTATCGATACCGAACTGATGGAAGCTTGGCGCGTCGGTGTGCTTGCCGGCTACAGCCGCACCACCTTCGATGCCAAGGACCGCTCGTCTTCCGGTGACAGCGACAACTACCATCTCGGCCTCTATGGCGGCACGCGCTGGGGTGCGCTGGCACTGCGCACCGGGCTGTCCTACAGCTGGAGCAACATCGAGACCGGTCGTACCGTCTCCTTCACCGGCTTCAATGACGGCCTGTCGGCGGATTATGATGCCGGCGCCTTCCAGGCCTTCGGTGAACTGGGCTACCGCTTCGATGCAGCCGGCGCTGCCTTCGAGCCCTTCGTGAACCTGGCTCACGTCAGCCTGCACACCGACGGCTTCACCGAAAAGGGCGGGGCGGCAGCCCTGACTGCCGAGGCGCAGACCACCAACACCACCTTCACCACGCTCGGCCTGCGCGGCTCGACCGACTTCATGCTGGGTTCGGTCAGCACATCGGCCAACGGCACGATCGGTTGGAAGCATGCCTTCGGCGACACCACGCCATATTCGAAGGTCGGCTTTGCCGGTTCCAGCCTGTTCACGGTGGCCGGCGTGCCGATCGCCAGGGATACGTTCGTGCTGCAGACCGGTCTCGACATGAAGGTGACCGACAACGCCACGATCGGCATCTCCTACAATGGCGAGTTCGGCTCGGGGTCGTCGACCAATGGCGTCGACGCAAGGCTTGGCATCCGCTTCTGATGCCAACCACCAAATTGCTGATCGGCGCGGCGGCCTTCCTGGCTGCCGCGTCTGCCGCTTCCGGGCAGGAGCAGGCACCTGCCGCCGGTGCCGCTGCAACGGGTGGTCCGTCGTCGCTGTCGGAAACCTATGACGACTGGCGCGTCGCCTGCGTGGCGGCGGCCGAGAACAAGAAGCAATGCGCATTTTCGCAGGGACAGGTCAGCCAGAATGGCCAGCGTGTGCTGACCGTTGAACTGACGCCTGCCGACGATGGTGGCCTGAAGGGCATCCTGGTGATGCCGTTCGGGCTCAATCTCGACAAAGGCGTGACCTTCTCGGTCGATGACACGCCGCCGGGCAAACCGTCGCGTTTCCGCACATGCCTGCCAGGCGGCTGCATCGTCAGGCTCACCTTCACGGCGGCGACCACCACAGCGCTGAAGCAGGGCACCGCGCTCAAACTCGGCGCCTTCGCTTCCGACACCGAAAAGGATGTCGCTTTCTCGATCTCCCTCAAGGGCTTCAACCAGGCCCTCGAGCGAACCATCCAGTTGGGGAAATAGAGGAGGGGAGGCTGGACCTCCCTTCCGTATTCTGAGATGCCGCTCGTGACGGGGCGTGAAACGCCCAGTCCGATCGCCAGGCCCCAAGGCGAGACGCATTCATTGATCTGAAGTCTCTCGGCCGGAATGCAAAGCATGTTTGGTGGCCTGCACGCAAAACTTGCGGACCTCTTCGTTACCCGCAACGACAGACCGAACGACGCCGAACGGGCACAGGCGACCTTTCGACTGGGCGCCGCCACCTTGTTCACTATCGTCATGCTGAGCGTCTTTTCCTCAAGAGGCGACACGGCTTTCACGACCACACAGGTCGTGCTGTCGTTCTCCTCCTACATCCTTGTTTCAGCGCTGGTCCTGCTGTGGATCGTGAAGCGGCCGGGCGAGAACCTTCTTCGCCGGGCCATCTCAATGGTCAGCGACTACATTGCCGTCGGCGGTATCATGACCTTCGGTGGCGCCGTTCTGCTGCCCGCTTATGCCCCCCTGTTATGGGTGACCGTCGGCTACGGGCTGCGCTTCGGCTCGCGCTATCTTATCGCGTCCACCTGCATGGCGCTCGCCAGTATCCTGGTCACTGCCTATTGCAATCCGTTCTGGCGGGAAAATCCCTATGTGACGATCACCCTGATCCTCACGACGGTTCTTGTTCCCGCCTATGCATACAGTCTGCTGGAGCGCGTGTACGCAGCGTTCAATGCGGCCCGCGAGGCCAATGTCGCCAAATCGCGCTTCCTGGCGCAAGCCAGCCACGATCTGCGCCAGCCGATCCACGCGATCAGTCTGTTCACGGCTTGCCTGCGTGACACCGGGCTCGACCGCGAGCAGAAGCAGATGGTCGAGAACATCGACCGCTCGCTGCAAAGTGTGTCGCGCCTGTTTCGTTCCTTGTTGGACATTTCCACGCTCGACAGCGGCAAGGTGACGCCGTTTTTCGAACCGGTCGCGCTGAAGGACCTGTTTGAAGACATCGTCCGGCAGAATTCGGAAGCAGCGCAATGGGCAGGGGTTGAATTGCGGATGGTGCCTACACGAGCCTATGTCACCATCGACGCTGCCTTGATAACGACCATTCTGCAAAACGTCGTGTCGAATGCCTTGAAATATGCGCCAGGCCGCCCGGTTCTGATCGGCTGTCGTCGCCGTCACGGGGGTCTCGCGATCGAGGTTTATGATCGCGGCAACGGCATCGCCGCCCATCACTTGGCAAAGGTTTTCGACGAATTCTATCAGGTTCGTGAGCGCGGCGACCGTGACGTCGACGGGGTCGGCCTGGGCCTGCCGATCGTCAAGCGGCTGACACAACTGATGGGACTGTCCGCCTTTCTGCGCTCGGTACCAGGGCGCGGCACGACAGTGGTCATCGAGGGCCTGCGCATCGCGTCGCAAACGGCTGCGGCCAAGCCGAAATCCGAAGGGCCAAGACCTGCAATCGACGGCCTTCGCGTCCTGCTCGTCGAGGACGACGAGGATGTCTTGCTGGCCACGGCAACGCTTCTGAGAAAATGGGGCTGCGTTGTCGATCCGCAGCTGTCGATCCCGGACGAAGTCAGCGCGTGTGACCTGATTGTCACCGATTTCGACCTCGGTGCGCAGGTGACCGGCACGGAGTGCATAAAGCGTGTCCGGAACCGGCTGGGGCATGCTGTACCCGCCATCGTCATGACCGGCCATGACGAGAACAGGGTGCGGGACGATCTTGGTGATCCCGAAATAGCGATCCTTGCCAAGCCCATCCGGCCGGCCGAACTCCGTTCGATCATGACGACGGAGAAACTCAAGATCGATCGATTGGCAAAGGAGAGGGCGGGCTCGCGCTGAATGCGGAAGTCGGTGAATTCACACGAAGAATGCGCCGGTGTAGGGAAGTGCCGGTGCCCGATGCGGCCCAGGGGAGGGCTATGGTCAAGAAGCGGGATACGGATCTTCAGTCTGCAAGAACGGGAGGTGCCCCGGAAGCCGGAGAGTCGGAGAGCCATGACGCCGAGCACTCTCAGCCGGTTGCGCGAATTGTTTTGGTTCCGGTGCTGGCAATCTGCAGCTGGATTGCCGTCTGGCTGGACAAGCTGGCAACATCCTACGCCAATGGTTTGGCCGCCTATTATTTCGCGATACGGCCCGTGGAGAGGGCAATGTTCAAGCGACGCGACAGCGCGGGGCTTCCTCCCGCCAGAATCACGAGCACTGCCGAGATCAGGGAGCAGGAGAGCTACGATGCCGAGCGCTCCCAGGCTGTCGTCCGGCTTGTCTTTGTTCCCATCCTGGCGAGCTACATCTGGATCGTTGCCTTGCTCGACAATGCGGCGACGTCCTACGCGAATGGTTTTGCCGCATATTATTTCGCCTATGTTCCCGTTTCGTGGCTGCTGTTGTGGTGGGTGGTCGCCAAACCGGTGGTTTACAAGCCGCGGCGACTGGTTTCGATGGCCTTTGACTACATCGCGTTCTTCTCGGCGATGTCGATCGGTGGGGCGGCCTTGCTGCCGCTCTACGCAGCGCTGCTTTGGGTGACGGTCGGCAACGGGCTTCGTTTCGGCGCGCGCTATCTCGTCGTCTCCACGGGGCTGGCGCTGCTTTCGATCGCCGCGACCACCTACTTCAACGCCTTCTGGTGGGACAATCCCTATGTGACGCTGACCCTGGTCATGACCACCATCCTGGTGCCGGCCTATATCTATGCGCTGCTGCAAAAGGTCTATGAAGCCTACGACGCCGCGCATGAGGCCAACCTCGCCAAGTCGCGCTTCCTGGCGCAGGCCAGCCACGACCTGCGCCAGCCGATCCATGCCATCAGCCTGTTCACCGCCTGCCTGCGCGACACCGGCCTCGACCGCGAGCAGAAGCAGATGGTCGAGAACATCGACCGCTCGCTGCATTCGGTGTCGGGCCTGTTCCGCTCGCTGCTCGACATCTCCACCCTCGACAGCGGCAAGGTCACCCCGCATTTCGAGGTCGTCGCCGTCCAGGACATCATCGACGAGGTGCTGGCGCAAAATGCCAGCCGGGCGCAATGGTCGAACACCACCTTCCGGCTGGTGCGCACAAGGCTTCATGTGCGCACCGATGCCGCCCTGCTCACCACCATCGTGCAGAACATCGTCTCCAATGCGCTGAAATACGCGCCGGGCAGCGAGGTGCTGATCGGCTGCCGCCGCCACCGCTATGGGCTGTCGATCGAAATCCACGATCGCGGCGAAGGCATCGCCGCAGAGCATCTGCCCAGGCTGTTCGACGAATTCTACCAGGTGCGCGAACGCGGCGACAAGGATGTCGAAGGCGTCGGGCTGGGTCTCGCCATCGTCAAGCGGCTTGCCAATCTGATGTCGCTGCGGGTGTCGATCCGCTCGGTCAAGGGGCAAGGCAGCAGCGTGCGCATCGCCGGCCTGCCGGTGGTGTCGGCGCCGGAGCAGACCAGGAAGATCGCACCGGAACGGTTTGCCTCGCCGCTGGAAGGGTTGCGGGTGCTGCTGGTGGAGGATGACGAGGACGTGCTTCTGGCGACGGCATCGCTGCTGGAGAAATGGGGCTGCATCGTGCAGGCCGGGACAGGCACGGAATTGTCCGCCTCACCATGCGACCTCATCGTCACCGACTTCGATCTCGGCAGCGGCGTCGTCGGCGCGGACTTCATCCGGGCGGTGCGACGGCAGGCAGGCCGTGACATTCCGGCCATCGTCATGACCGGCCATGACGAGAACCGGGTGCGCGAGGAACTCGGGCATGACGACATCCCGATCCTGTCCAAACCGGTCCGCCCTTCAGAACTGCGCTCGACCATGATCGCGCTGTCGCTCGGACGGGCACGCAGGGCGCAGACGCCATCGCTCCTAAAAGCGTTCTAGATCCTGTCGACCCAGCCTTCATTCAGTGCCTTGACGGCTGCCGCCGACCGCGAGCCGACATTGAGCACACGCAAAAGGGCCGAGACATGGATGCGCACAGTGTAGTGCGAGATGTCGAGCATACGCCCGATTTCCTTGTTGGATTTGCCGTCGGCAAGCAGGCGCAACACCTCGCGCTGGCGTTGTGTCAGGCTGTTCAAAATATCGGCGTCTTCCGCCGGATAAGATACGCGATCGGAAGATTTGAGCTTGATCACATAGTCGCCGTCGCGGACGGCTGCGATCGCTTCCATCAGTTCGCTCGGTGGTACAGACTTGGACACGAAACCATCGGCGCCGCTGGCCATCACCGTGTCGACCGTTCGGCGATCATCGACCATGGACACAACCATGATGGAAGATCGTTGGAATTCCTGGCGCAATTCGGCGAGCGAACGTTCCGCGACGAGCCCCGGAAACAGCAGATCCATGATGAAGAGTTTTGGTTGGCGTCCCGAGCGCGCCGCAGCCAGAACCTCATCCATCGTTTCGGCTTCGATGATGTCGGCGTCGGTCTCGACCGTCTGTACGATGCGGCGTAACCCCTCCCGAAAAACGGGATGGTCATCGGCAACGATGATCAGGTCTTTAGGCATTGCTTCCCCCTTGTTGCAGGTCGGCTATCGGGGGCAGATCAAGCTCGATTTTGCATCGGCGCTATGTAGCATTGACCAAATGGTCAAACAACATAAGTTGCCCTTGCGGGACCCTTCTTGGGCTAGTGCATTTGCACTAGGTTGAACCAGGCGTCGGGATCTCACCGGCGTGGCCCTGGTGGCCGCTCATATTGCTGGCTATTTCTCTGAGAAGGCTTCGGCGTCATCCCGCGCTTGCACGCGGCTGCGGTTCAACAGCGACGCCGTCCAGTCTGGCCGACGTCACGGGTAAAGGCGATGAGAGGGTGTCGCCGCAGTAAGCGGTGGGTGAGATCTTAGGTTGCTATCGTCAGCGCCAGCCGAGTGCCGGCGCAACATGTTTGACAATCGCTTCGATCACATGGGCGTTGTAGTCGACGCCGAGCTGATTGGGCACGGTCAGCAACAGCGTATCGGCTTCGGTGATTGCGTCATCCTGCTTCAGTTGCTCGACAAGGACATCCGGTTCGGCGGCGTAGGTTCGGCCGAAGACAGCCCGCTTGTCCGCCTCGATGTAACCGAAATGGTCCTGGCTGTCGCTGCCGCCGAAATAGGTGCGGTCGCGGTCGTCGACCAATGCGAAGATGCTGCGGCTGACTGAGACCCTTGGCTCGCGCGTGTGTCCGGCCTCCTTCCACGCCGCGCGATAGGCGCGAATCTGTTCGGCTTGCTGGATGTGCAGCGGTTTCCCGCTTTCGTCGAATTTCAGCGTCGAGCTCTGGAGGTTCATGCCAAGCTCGGCCGCCCACTCGGCGGTTGCATTGGTGGCTGCACCCCACCAGATCCTGTCTCGCAGCCCATCGGAAAACGGCTCCAGTCGTAGCAGACCGGGCGGATTGGGGAACATCGGGCGCGGATTGGGTTGCGCAAAACCTTGTCCCTTCAGCACATCCAGAAAGACTTCCGCATGCCGCCTGGCCATGTCGGCGTCGCTCTGGTCTTCTCCAGGCACATAGCCGAAATAGCGCCAGCCATCGATCACCTGTTCCGGCGACCCGCGGCTGATACCGAGTTGCAGCCGGCCACCAGCGATTAGATCGGCCGCGCCGGCATCTTCGGCCATGTAGAGCGGGTTTTCATAGCGCATGTCGATGACCGCGGTGCCGATTTCGATGCGGCTGGTCCTTGCCCCGACAGCGGCCAGCAGCGGGAACGGCGAGCCGAGTTGGCGGGCAAAATGATGCACGCGGAAATAAGCACCGTCCGCACCCAATTCCTCGGCTGCGACGGCAAGCTCTATTGATTGAAGAAGCGCATCCGACGCCGAGCGCGTTTGGGACTGTGGCGAGGGCGACCAATGGCCGAACGAGAGAAAGCCGATCTTCTTCATGCTGACGGATGTAGCACATAGACTGCGGGCTTCAATGCGAGGCAACGCAACGGACTGTCGCCACCGCGGAGACAGTCGGACCTCTTGAAGCGGGCGGTACTCCCGGACCACCGGGTAACCGAGGATGTCACGTGCGGACGGAACGATGAAGCCCCGGATCGATGACCTCGCCGTTCCAGAAGTTGGTCAGGCCTGATCCGGCTTTAGGAACGCCAAGACTTCCGCGACAAACTCTTTCGGGAACTCGACGTTGGTCAGGTGCACGGCAGGAAAGCGTTTCAGGCGCGCGCCGGGAATGCCCGCCGCGATCGCCTCGCTCATGGCATATGACGTCACCGTGTCGAACTCGCCGCCAATGACCAGGGTAGGGCTCTGGATGAGGGCGATGGTGCGGCGCAGGTCGGCATCACGCACCGCCGCAAAGAGGCCGGCCAGTCCTTGAGGCGGTATGTCGAGCAGGTCCTGCCGGAATTTTTGGATAATCGGGCCATTGGCCTCGATCATCGCCACGGGGAACCAGTTATGAAGGAACCCTTCAGCGGTTTCCCGCATGTCTGAAGCCTCAAGAACTTTGGTGATGGCAGTGTCAAAATAGGCTGCCGGCCCAAGCTGGGAAGCAGTGTTGGCGAGCACCAGCCGGTCGATGCGCTCCGGCGCATGGATGGCCAGCCATTGGCCGACGAAGCCGCCGAGCGAGAGCCCCATAAAATGTGCGCGCCCGATACCAAGGTGATCCATCAGTTCCAGCACATCGCGGCCAAGCCGGCCATCCGAATAGGCCCCGGCGGGCACGTCTGAGCCGCCATGGCCGCGATAGTCGTAACGGATAACGTGGAAGTGCTGCGACAATTCGGGAAACTGGCCATCCCACATGTGCAGGGTGGTGGCGATGGAATTCGCGAGTATTAGTGGGGGGAGATCGGCGCGACCGTCCGTTCTGTAGGCAATCTTGACACCGTCGCCTGTGGTGAAGGACGAGTGGGTTGGCTTTTCTTGGATCGGACCAGCTTGTTGGGCGGAGGCCATGGGCAAAACCTTTCTTTGCATCGCCAGCGTTGTGGCTGGCCTTTGTCAGGCCGGCACCTTTGCCGGCCTTGAATGATGCGAAGCTAACGGGGAGCAATTTCGATAAATATTGAAAAGTTTTGAATTACTCTGTAACCAATATCTACAATGAATTCGTTCACGCTCCAGGAAATCCAATGCTTCGACGCGGTGGTCCGCGAAAGCGGGTTCCAGGGTGCGGCCTTGTTATTGAACCGCTCTCATGCGGCGGTTTTCGCAGCTGTCGCCAAGCTGGAAGACAATCTTGGGGTCGCTCTGTTTGATCGCAGCGGCTACCGCGTAACGCTCACCGATGCGGGCCGCTCTTTTCACCGCAAGGCGCAGATGCTGCTGTCCGAGATGGAAACGCTGGAGCTGCACGCACGACAGCTGGCGATGGGAGAAGAGACGCATTTGCGCGTCGTCATAGGCGACACCTGTCCGCTGAATGATGGCCTCGGCTTGCTGAGCGACTTTTTCTCAAACCACCCCAACACACGGCTGGATCTGCATTTCGAAACGATCGGCGGGCCGTTGGAACGGCTATTCGAGGACGAGGCCGATCTCATCCTGCATTGGGTGGAAAAATCCGATCCGCGGCTGGAATGGATCGAACTCGGCACGGTGTCGTTCGTGCCGGTGGTTGCTCCGGACTTCCTGCCGTTTTCCCCCTCCGGCTCGGTCTCAATTGAACAAATGCGTCGCTTCACCCAATGCATTATCCGCGACACGGCCAGAGCCGCACAGAAGGCGAACTTCTATGTGATGGAGGGGGCTCCGCAGTGCACTGTCGGAGATCACCTGACAAAAAAAGAGATCATACTGCGCGGCATGGCCTGGGGCCATCTGCCGCTGTTCATGATTGGGGATGACCTCCGAACGGGCCGTCTCTTGTCGATTGCTGGCGATCATTTCCCAGGTGTCGAGGTGGAACTGGTCGCCGCGCGCCGCCGCGACCGACCGCATGGACCCGTGGCAACGCTTCTTTGGGAGCATATCAAGGCCCGTGCCTCCGACATGAGCCTGCCTGCGTCTGGCGCATGACCCCGAAAATCGATTTTCGGGGTCATGCGCAGAAATCAAAGTGCTAGAGCGACCTTTGCGCGCCTAAAGGACGCGCGGCGCTCTAGTCGATCGCCATGACCCTCTTGTGTTCGGCGACTTCAGCCAGCAGCCAGGTGTGGAACAAGGCCGCACCTTGTTTGTTGCCGATGCTGCGGCGTTGGTACAGATAGATCCCTGCAGGATAGGTATGACGGGCTTTAAAGGGGGCGATGAGCTTGCCCTGCTGCAGCAGGTCCTGCGCCATCATCGTGTCGGCTAGCGCAATCCCTCCGCCGTTCATCGCTTCACGCATGATCAGCGCGCAGTCGTCCAGAACGGTGCTGGATTTCGGCATCGTGTCAAAGACACCCTCTTGCTCGAGCCAGCGCTTCCATCTGTTGGTCTCGCATTCGTGGATCAAATGGTGGTTGATCAGGTCTGCCGGCGAACGCAGCGGAATGGGGCCATCCAGAACCGAAGGCGCGCAGACAGGCGTCAGCAACAGTGGGATCAGAAGCGTCAGGGCGGGGCCGGCCTTGTAGTCGAACTCATCGACAATAGCCAAGTCGAAATTGGTGCGCTTGCCCGACGTCAGGATTTCCAGGTCGACCGATGGATGCTGCCGCCGAAACGCCGGCAGCCGGTCCGCCAACCAGAGATTCAAGACAGGGGGTACACACAAGACCCGCAGGCGATGAGCCTTGTCGCGGCGGGTGCCGTCGATGAAACTCACATCCTCCGTGGCGCGCCAGATGGCCTCGAAGGCCTCCGAGAGATTGCGCGCATAGTAGGATCCCCTGGTCGTCAGCGTGACCTGACGAAAGCCCCGCTCGAACAGATCCTGGCCGAGGTTTTTCTCGAGCGTACGGATATGGCGACTGACCGCCGATGCCGTCAGATGCAATTCTTCCGCGGCATCCTTGATGCTGCCGAGGCGTGCGGCAGCCTCGAAAGCGCGCATGCCATTGAGTGAAGGTAGGGCCATTACCCGATCATGAATTCTCACCTGAGTTTTTGTCAATCGACGAGAACAAAATTGGCGTTTGAACGCCTGCGTCGTCAGCGATACCGAAGAGGCAAGAACAACTAAGTCGTCATGCGAAAACGACTATTCGGGGCTTTGGGAGCATGCCGTCGCGGCGGCGGACACAACTTCGCAAATGGAGCGTTCGCTTCGTGCTTTGCAGCACGTCCGAACACCTCACGGCGACAGCGCTCTCTAGCCCACGACGATTGGAGGAGATGCCTGCCTGATGCCGCAGTCGCCAGTGCCGGTCTTTGAAACGACAGAGAAAATCCCCGTCGATGCTCCCGTAATCGTTATCCTGCAAGCCGCCCAAAGCGACTGGGGTCCCCAGGCAGCCGGACTGGATGCCGAGATGGGAGGGATCATATCCCGGGCCTGTTCCGGTTCGAACGCGTTGGCCGAAAACGGCACCTGCATAGATCTTGTCCCGCCCCCAGGGGTTAGTGCACGACGCGTTGTGGTTCTGGCCCTGGGCAAAGGGGATGCCATTACTCCCTTGTCGCTGGCGCGTGCCGGTGGTGCCCTCGCTGCGCATCTGGAAGACAAGCGTGAAAATGAAGCAACCCTGGTTTTCGACACGATCGCCGGCGTTGGTTCGAGCGATGCCGAAGTCCTGTCGCGCGTCGCGTTCGGCATGCGGCTTCGCCGCTATAGGTTCGACCTGCGCAACAAGCGTCCGAAAGCCGCTGCCGATCAAGCTTGGCGCATTCGTCTGATCACAACCAGCAAAGCAGATTTAGCCGCCAAACTCACCCGGACCAACGCTGTTGCGGACGGCGTGGAGTATGCGCGGACCCTCGTCAACCTCCCGCCGAACCATCTCAACCCCGACAGCTTCACCGACCATCTGGAGCCGTTACGCCAGGCCGGCATCGAAGTTGAGATCCTGGATGCCGCACAACTGAAGACACTCGGCATGAATGCACTCCTTGCGGTGGGGGCGGGTTCGGTTCGCGCCCCCAAGATCGCTGTGCTGCAATATCGCGGCAAGAACGCCGACGCTCAGCCGCTCGCGTTCGTGGGCAAGGGCGTGTGTTTCGATTCCGGTGGCCTTTGCATCAAGGGCGGTGCGCAGATGTTCGACATGACGGCGGATATGGCCGGCGCCGCGGCCGTGTGCGGCCTGATGCTGGCGCTCGCGCGACAAGGCAGCCCGGTTCATGCCGTCGGGGTGCTGGGTATTGCTGAAAACCTGCCTTCGGGCACCGCTCTCAAACCGCGCGAGATCATCACAACCGCATCCGGACAAACCGTGGAGGTGTTCGACACCGATGCGGAAGGCCGCCTGCTTCTGGCCGACTGTCTCTATTATGCGGCAACCCGCTTCAAGCCGGCCGCAATGGTCGATCTGGCAACCCTGACCTATTCGGTGATGCGCGGCCTCGGTTCGATCTTCGCCGGCCTGTTCAGCACCGACGACGCCATCGCCGCGCGGATGATGGCGGCCGGGGAAAAGGTGGGCGAACGCTTCTGGCGACTGCCGCTCGACCATGCCTATGACGATGCGCTGCAATCGCCTTTCGCCGATCTCAGGCATCACGCCAAGGACATGGAAGATGGGGATGCCCCCCATGCGGCAGCTTTCCTGCGCCATTTCACCGAGGGCTGCACCTGGGTCCACCTCGATATCGCCGGCAAGGAACTGGCCGGAGCCGACGGCCCGCTCGGCCGCCAGGGTGCCACGGCTTTCGGTGTTCAGATGCTGGAGGAATGGGTTCGCGCCGGCAGGTTTTGACGGTTCGTCAGAGCCGGTTCGGATGGATGTCATCAAGGTAGGGAAACGGAATGTCGTCTGAGATCATCGGTAGAGAAGGGCGCGCCAATTTCAGGGGCTATGAAACCTGGTACCGGGTCAGCGGCGAACTCGTCGGCACGAAACCTCCGGTGGTGATCCTGCACGGCGGTCCAGGCGTCGCGCACAATTATGTCGACGCCTATAAGCTGCTCGCCCGCGACAGGCGCGCCGTCATCCACTACGACCAGCTGGGATGCGGCAACTCGACATTGTTGCCCGAGAAAGGCGCCGACTTCTGGACCCCGCAGCTCTTCATCGACGAACTTGAAAACCTGGTCGACCACCTCGGTATCCGTGCCGGCTTCCATGTCCTTGGCCAGAGCTGGGGCGGTATGCTGGGGGCAGAATATGCGGTGACAAGACCTAAGGGCCTGAAATCGCTGACCATCGCCAATTCGCCCGCTTCGATGAAACTGTGGGTCGAGGAAGCAAATCGGCTGCGCGCCGACCTCCCGAGGAACGTCCAGGAAACGCTGACGCGGCATGAGACGGCGGGAACCACCGACCACCCCGAGTACCAGCAGGCGACGATGGTTTTCTACGAGCGGCACGTCTGCCGCGTAGTGCCTTTCCCACCGGAAGTGGTTGAAACCTTCGACCAGGTGGCACGCAATCCCACTGTCTACAACGTGATGAACGGCCCGAATGAATTTCACGTCATTGGCACACTGAAGACTTGGAGCATCATCGACCGTCTGCCGCTGGTCAATGTCCCGACGCTTATCGTCTCGGGGCGCTACGACGAGGCAACCCCTGCGACCGTTCAACCCTACAAGGACGGCATAAAGGGGGCGCACTGGGAGATTTTCGAACAGTCCAGCCACATGCCGCATGTGGAAGAGCAAGAAAAATGCATGCGGGTGGTGGGCACATTCCTGAATCAAAACGACAACTGAAAAAGGGGAACAAGAAATGAAGAAACTGCTTTTGGCGGCAGCCGCCGCGGCCCTGTTGACCTGCACATGGCAGGCGCCGGCTAGCGCCGAGTATCTGAAGGAACATCGGGGCGGCACGATGCGGCTGTTGGCGCGCTCGGCCGCGGGCACGCTCGACCCGCATATCAACTACACGCTGCAGTACTGGCAGATATTCCAGCCGCTCTATGATGGCCTCGTCGCCTTCCGCAAGGCGGAGGGCAAGGACGGCTTCAAGATCGTCGCGGACCTTGCCGAGGACATGCCGACGGTGAGCAACGACGGCAAGACTTTCACCTTCAAGCTGCGCAAAGGCATCAAGTTCTCCAACGGCCAGGATGTGACGGTCAAGGATGTGGTGGCGTCGTATCAGCGCATCTTCAAGGTGTCTGGCCCGACCTCAGGCACATTCTATGCAGGCATTGTCGGGGCCGATAAATGTCTTGCCGACACCAAGAGCTGTACGTTGGAGGGCGGCGTTACAGCTGACGAGGCCACTGGTACGATAACGATCAATATCACCAAGCCGGATGCCGAATTCATCGACAAGCTGGCCATGCCACATGCAGTGATCCTGCCGGCCGGCACGCCGACGGAAGATGCAGGTTCCAATCCCATTCCGGGCACTGGCGCCTACACGATCTCGGCCTACGATCCGAACAAGGGCATGACGCTGGTGCGTAATCCACATTTCAAGCAGTGGAGCGAAGAAGCCCAGCCCGATGGCTATCCCGATGTGGTGCAGTACGACTTCGGTCTGACTGAGGAAGCCGCCGTGACGGCGATCCAGAAAGGCGAGGCCGAATGGATGTTCGACCAGCCGCCGACCGATCGCTTGGTGGAACTGGGCACCAAATACATGGATCAGGTCCATATCTCGCCACTCACGGCCTGGTGGTATGCGCCGCTGAACACGCGGCTGGCGCCGTTCGACAACGAAAAGGCCCGACAGGCCGTCGCCTATGCGGTCGACCGCAATACGCTGGTCAACCTATTCGGCGGCAAGGTGCTGGCCACGCCGGTATGTCAGGTCCTGCCGCCGGACTTCCCGGGCCACGAAGACTATTGCCCGTTCACCAAGAATCCTGGTGCGAAGTGGTCGGCTCCCGATCTCGACAAGGCAAAGCAACTGGTCGAGGAGTCCGGGACCAAGGGCCAGAAGGTCACGGTCATCGTGGAAGACACTGCGGTGTCCCGCTCGATCGGCGTCTACCTGCAGAGTGTGCTGACCAGCATTGGTTATGTCGCCGACGTCAAGCCGATCTCCAGCAACATCCAGTTCACCTACATCCAGAACACCAACAACAAGGTGCAGATGTCGGTCAGCCAGTGGTACCAGGATTATCCGGCGGCATCGAACTTCCTCAACATCCTGTTCAGCTGCGCTTCCTTCCGTGAAGGCTCGGATGCCTCGATCAACATCTCCGGCTTCTGCGACAAGGATATCGATGCCAAGATGCAGAAGGCATTGGAACTTGGCGTGACGGACCAAGACGCCGCCAACAAGCTTTGGGCGGAGATCGACAAGGCAGTCACCGATAAGGCGCCCGCGGTCCCACTGTTCACACCCAAGCATGTCGACTTCGTCAGCAAGCGCCTCGGCAACTTCAAATTCAACGCCCAGTTCTACTGGATCGTGACCCAGTCCTGGGTGCAGTAACGTTACGCTGACGGATTTTCTTCATGTCGAGTGACGTCGTAACCGTGCCGCGCAAGACGCGGGGGCCTTGGGCCCTCGCTTTTGCGAAGTTGACGGGAAACAAGGCCGCGATGGCGGCTTTGACCGTCTTTGTCCTCATCGTGATCGCCTGTTTCAGCGCACCGCTCTATGCGCGCTGGGCCGGTGTCGATCCGTTCTCGTCGACGCTCGATGCAGTCATCACCATCGATGGGCAGGATGTGCCTGTGATGGAACAGTCCACCGAAGGGCTCGGATTGGGTTATACGCCGCTCGGACCGACCTGGCGGCTCGGCAACTATTTCCTCGGCGCGGACAATCAAGGCCGCGATGTCATGGCCCGCATGCTCTACGGCGGGCTCAACTCGCTCCTCATTTCCGCCGTGGCAACCGTTCTGACGCTCATTCTCGGGACGACGACCGGTCTGGTCGCCGGTTATTTCGGAGGTGTCACCGATACCGTACTGTCGCGGCTCCTCGATATATTATGGGCCTTTCCGATCTATCTTCTGGCGATTTCACTTTCGATCGTCATGATTGCGCAAGGCATCACGATCGGGCCGATCACGATTGAATCTGGCAGTCTCTGGCTGCCCATCATCATCATCGGCATTGTCTACGTGCCTTATGTGGCACGCCCTATTCGCGGCCAGGTGCTTTCACTGCGCAACAGTGAATTCGTGATGGCCGCCGTCAATCTCGGCGTTCCTGGCTCGCGTATCCTGTGGCGCGACATTCTTCCCAACATCACCACGACGCTGATCGTCTTCGTGCCGCTGATGATGGCGCTCAACATGCTGACGGAATCGGCGCTTTCCTTCCTGTCGATTGGCGTGCAGCCGCCGGCAGCCAGCTGGGGCACCATCATCCAGGACGGGCAGGCTCTGCTCTACACACGTCCAATCGTAGCCCTGGCGCCCGGTATCGCGATCGCCATTTCGGTCATGGCGCTCAATGTCTTCGGCGATGGCCTGCGCGACGCGCTCGACCCTCGATCCAAAGTTCGGCTGGGGCGCGACTGATGATCTACGCGATCTTGCGCCGGTTCGGTCAAATGCTGTTCGTGATGTTCGGCATTTCGGTCATTGTCTTCCTGATCTTCTTTGCAACGCCGGGCTCAGATCCGGCAGCCCGTATCGCCGGCCGCAACGCTTCACCCGAAGTGCTGGAAGCGGTGCGACACAATTTCGGCTTCGACCGTCCGCTCTACGTGCAGTACGGGCTGATGATGAAGAAGATCTTCGTCACCGGCGACCTGACCTCCTTCGTCAACCGAGGCTGGAAAGTCGTGCCGGCCGTGCTGGATTCGATCCCTGTGACGTTGTCGCTCGTCTTTGGAGCGGCGGTGCTTTGGGTGGTGGTCTCAATCGTCATCGGCATCGTTGCCGCCGCCACGCGCGACAGCTGGGTAGATAAGCTGCTGATGGCTCTGGGCCTGCTTGGCATCTCCATGCCGGTCTACTGGTTGGGCGAAGTCATGAACCTCATCACCCAGAGCCGTTATCACGACACCTGGCTGTTTTCCTGGGTTCCGCCCCTCGGCTACAAGAGTTTCTCCGACGACCCGAAGGGCTGGTTTCTTGCGCTGGTGATCCCTTGGGTCACGCTCGCCATCCTCTATATCGGTATCTACGGCCGCGTGCTGAGAGCCGCGATCATCGAGTCGATGCAGGAAGACTATATCCGCACGGCTCGCGCCAAGGGCTTGTCCGAAACGCGCATCCTGCTGCGCCATGCATTGCGCACGTCGCTGATCGCATTCGTAACCTTGTTCGGGTTGGATTTCGGTGCGCTGGTCGGTGGTTCGGCCTTGTTGACGGAAGTGGTTTTCGGCCTGCAGGGCATCGGCAAGCTCACCTATGACGCGCTGCAGAGCCTGGATCTGCCAATGATCATGGCCACCGTCATGTATGCTTCGATGTTCGTGGTCGTTGCCAATGCGATAGTGGATTTTGTCTACATCCTTCTGGATCCGCGCGTGAGGACATCATGATGCTGTCGGTCCGCGATCTCAGAGTATCATTCCGTACACAGGAAGGTCTTGTGCGGGCTATCGACGGGGTCTCATTTGACCTCAGGGAGGGTGAGATCCTGGGTGTCGTCGGTGAATCCGGCTCGGGCAAGACCGTCTCGTTGCTGGCCGTCATGGGCCTGATCACCGACCCCAATGCCATCATCGAAGGCTCGATCCGCTACCGGGAGCGCGAACTGGTGGGACTGCCCGCCCGCGAGCTTCGCCGTCTGCGCGGCAACGAGATCGCCATGATCTTCCAGGATCCGATGACGGCTCTGACCCCCGTCTATACGATCGGCGGGCAGATCGCCGAGCAGATCCGGGCGCATAAGCGCGTCAGCAAATCCCAAGCGCTGGAGCGTGTGGAGGAATTGCTGGCGGAGGTGAACTTCCCCAACCCGCGCGAAGCGATGTCGCGCTATCCGCACCAGCTTTCGGGCGGCATGCGGCAGCGGGCGGTGATCGCCATGGCGCTGTCGTGCAATCCGGCGCTTCTGGTGGCAGACGAACCAACAACCGCTCTCGACGTGACGGTGCAAGCCGGCATTCTCGACCTCGTGCGCAAGTTGCGCGCTACGCACAATTCGGCTGTGGTCTTCATCACCCACGATATGGGGGTTGTCTCCGAACTCGCCGACAGGGTGATGGTCATGTATGCAGGGCGTGTGGTGGAGCGCGGCAGTCGCACCGAACTCTTTTCCGACCCGCAACATCCTTACACGCGTGCGCTGCTGGGCTCGATCCCGCCCCTCACGGGCGAGAAGCCGCGTCGCTTGCCGGCAATTCCCGGCTCGCCGCCCTCGCTGCTGCGCCTGCCCGACGGGTGCGCTTTCGGGCCGCGCTGCCCTGTCAACTACGAGCCGTGCAGGACCGGCAAGCCCGTTCTTGGCGACGGCACTCATGCCGCAGCGTGTTTCCGGGTTCAGGCATGAGCGGGCAGATGATTGAGCAAGATCAACCGATCCTCGAAACGCGTGAACTCAGCAAACGCTTTTCGATCGGCACGCGCTTTTCGTCGCAAGGCAAGCGAACCGTCCATGCCGTGGACAATGTTTCGCTGACCGTCCGACGAGGCGAAACCGTCGGGCTGGTTGGAGAATCGGGTTGCGGGAAGTCCACATTGGCGCGCTGCCTCGTCAGGCTTTACGACATCACCGATGGCCAGTTGCTTTTCGAAGGTGATGACATCACCGGGAAGTCGTTGACTGAACTGAGACCATTCAGGCGCCGCCTGCAGATGGTGTTCCAGGATCCATCGGCTTCGCTCAACCCGCGACGCAGGGTGGGAGACCTCGTCGCGGAGCCATTGCGCATCCACACAAAGCTGTCATCTCGAGAGATCGCCAAGCGAGTCGCGGAACTCTTCGACCTGGTCGGGCTGCTGCCGGATCACGTCATGCGCTATCCGCACGAGTTTTCCGGCGGGCAGCGCCAGCGTGTCGGCATCGCACGCGCCATCGCACTCAATCCCGATCTGGTGGTGCTGGATGAGCCGGTTTCTGCGCTCGACGTGTCTGTGCAGGCTCAGATCGTCAACCTGCTGGCCGACCTGCAGGAAAAGCTCAAGCTCACCTACATTTTCATCGCCCACGATTTGTCGGTGGTTCGCCAGGTCTCGACACGCATCGCCGTCATGTATCTCGGGTCGATCGTGGAGGAGGGGCCGGCAGAGGAAGTTTTTGCAACACCTGCTCACCCCTATAGTCAGGCGCTGATCTCAGCTGTTCCCATCGTTGAAACAACGTCAGGCAGCGTGCGCAAGCGTATCATATTGGCTGGCGACGTACCGAGCCCGCTCAAGCCGCCATCCGGATGCCGCTTCCATCCAAGATGTCCAATCGCAGTGGAACGATGCCGTGTCGAGCGACCTGAATTGACGGAGCATCGCTCCGGGCGAAAAGTCGCCTGCCACTTCCCAACGCTTCAGCCGGCTAGCTGATCTCCGTTCGAGGCCGCCGGTCGCCAGCATGTTCGTCGAGCGCTATGACTGGTTCCGCAGCGGCCGATGGGCTTGGTTGGTGTCGTTGCTTCTCGCCAGGGCACGGCCATCAAGCTTGCCTAAAGCAGGTGGAGCCATGTTAGGGTTCGGCTATGAACGTCGTATCGCCGTCTCTGCTCATTGGCCTCGATGCGTTGATCGAACGACTGCCGCCCTTCGGTCCGCAGGCAAGGGCAGCCGGTCTCGCGCTCGGTGCCGTGCTGTTATGGGCAACATGGCCAACGCTTGCCACGATCGCGAATCCGGCGCCCCCCTTTCTGATATTCGGGCTGGCGGCCGCCGTGGGATTTGTTGTCTCGCTCGGTCTTTCAGCCGCACAGGGCAAAGCGGCGGATTTTTTGTCGACGCCACCCAGAACGCTTGTCGTCGTGACCGTCGGTCTGTTGGCCAACAACATCCTCTACCTGCTGGCCATACGCAGAATCGGACCGGCCGAGGCCAATGTGATTTCCTATCTCTGGCCGGTCATGCTGGTCGCGATCATGGCACGGCTTCGCAACGAACGGCTTGGACGAGTGCAGGTCACCGGGATTGCAACCGCCTTTCTCGGGGCGGCTGTCGCGATCGGGCCGGCTTTCGAAGCCGGTTTTGACGAGACGGGCATCCTGCTGGCCTTTTTCAGCGGGCTGGCCTTTGCCATCTATGCGGTGATCCGCTCCTATGGGAGCGAGACGCATGATGTCGTTGGTCCTTCGATGGGGCTGCTTGCCGTGCTGGCGCTCGGATTCCATTGGGCTTTCGAGGAATGGGCGAACCTGTCAGCTGCTCAATGGCTGGCCATTACAGGCATCGGCATCGCGCCCCTGACGCTTTCGAACGCCTTATGGGATCGCGCGGTCCGGACAGGCTATACCGCGATGATCTCGGGTATCGCCTATCTGACGCCGCTGGCTTCTCTCGTCCTCCTTGCCTTCTTTGGCGTTGGGACTGTGTCGGTTGGTATTGCAGCGGGCGCGCTGCTCGTCGTCACGGGGGCCCTGGCCGCATCTGGACTTCTCCCGCGCAGCAAAAAAACGGGCAATTGAGGTTCAATTCAAAGGAGCCGGGGGCCGAACTCGAAAAGGGAGAGGCACGAATGAAAATCTTGATTGCGGGTGGAGGCATCGGCGGGCTTGCAACCGCGCTTTGCCTGCATGCGGCCGGCATCGAGGCTGAAGTGTTCGAGCAGGCTTCCTCGATCCGCGAGCTCGGTGTCGGCATCAATGTGCTGCCGCATGCCATCAAAGAATTGGCGGCCCTCGGTCTTCTGCCTGCTCTCGATGAAACAGGCATCAGAACCCGCGAACTGATCTACACCAACCGCTTCGGCCAGGCGATCTGGCAAGAATTGCGGGGGCTGGATGCGGGTTACGACATGCCGCAGCTGAGCATCCATCGGGGCAAGCTGCTGCAAGTGCTTTTCCAGGCAGTGATGGAGCGGCTGGGACCCGAGCGGATCCATATCGACCACAAGCTCGTCGGCTTCCAGGAGCGAGGTGACCGAGTGGTGGCGCGGTTCGATCGAACCGCAGGATCCGGGCCGATTGAAGCCGAGGGCGACGCACTGATTGGTGCCGATGGCATCCATTCCAAGGTGCGCTCCATACTCTATCCCGATCAAGGTCAACCAATCTGGAGTGGAATCATGATCTGGAGGGGCGCGGTCGAATGGCCGGTCTACCAGGACGGCCGCACCATGGTGATTGCCGGTAGCAACACGTCCAAATTCGTATTCTATCCGATCCATGCCGACCCGGCGAAACCGGATAAGCGGCTGACCAATTGGGCTGTCATGGCGCGTACGGATGCGGAAAAAGCCCCGCCCGGGCGGGGTGATTGGAACCGTCCTGGGCGCCTTGAAGAAACGTTGGCTTTCGTACGCGACAAGTTCCGGCTGGGCTTCGTCGATCCCGTCAGTTTGATCGAAGCGACCGGGCCCTTCTACGAGTACCCCAACTGCGACCGTGACCCTGTGGCGCGCTGGTCCTTTGGACGCGTAAGCCTGCTCGGCGACGCCGCTCATCCCATGTATCCGGTTGGCTCGAATGGCGCGAGCCAGGCGGTCCTCGACGCAACTTGCCTCGCCAGGCACCTGAGCAGCGTTGCATCGGTTCAGGATGCGTTGAGCGCCTACGACGTGGAACGCCGAACTGCGACGAGCGAGATCGTGCTGGCAAACCGCAAAGGCGGGCCTGAGGGCGTCATCGATATGATCGAAAAGCGTGCGCCTGACGGGTTCGACGACATCGAGCGTGTGGCAAGTTATGAGGAACGCAAAGCCATCGTGCGTGGCTACGCCACCATGGCCGGCTTCTCCCGAGACCAGGTCAATACGAAAGAGCGATGACTATTCCTTGCGACCGGCGAAGTAAAATGTGGCTGTTTCAGCCTGCTGCGACCATGCCACTCGCTTTATCCATGCCGAACACGCTGGTCAGGTGGTCGGCCGTCCTCCGGTAATGCGCTTCCAGCAAGGCCGTCGCTTTGTCAGCGTCACGCGCCAGGGTCGCTTCGGCCAATGCGCTGTGTTCGGCCTGGACATCGCGCCCGGCCGGATTGGCTGCTGCCAGCAGCGTCGGAATCCGGTAGCGCTCTGTTGCTGCATAGAGGCGCTCGAAGAATTCCAGCGTCCAGGGCGAGTTACAGGCGGCCAGCAGGGCGCGGTGGAAGGCATAGTGCCGAGCCTCGAGCGTCCAGATATCGGCGTCCGGACCGGTCCGGCCAACCTGCAGATTGAGCGCGTAGAGGGCAGAAACGATCCCCGCTGCCCAACTGTCGTCACCGAGTTTGATTGAAGCGCGAAGCGCGTCGCATTCGACCTTGATGCGCACGTCGACCGCATCATGCAGCTCATCGAGGGACAGTGGTGCAACGCGAAAACCGCGCAGGGATTCGGCCGTGACCAGTCGCTCCGCATGCAGCCTGTTGAGGGCCTCGCGCAAGGGCGAAAACCCCATGTCATAGCGCTCGCTGAGATCGGAAAGGCGCAACGGCCGCCCTGGGGCCAGTTCGCCGCGAATGATATCGTGACGCAGGGCGTCGTATGCTTTCTCAGCAAGGGTCATGATCAAAATCCTTTACGTGACTCTTATCTCATGGCTCCGTTTGTCGGCAATTCCAAAGATTTTCGAAAATAATTATTGCTTTCGAAAAAGTGATCGCCGATGCTGGTGACGGATAGAGGTTGCGAACAGGAGGGTTCGATGACGAAGGCGCACGAGAACCATCGGGAGGATGTCATCGGTCGAGCAAATGTCGAGGATACGCCCGAACTGCTGGCGTATTACGAGGATCTCGATCGCTTCAAAGCCGGTGCGCTTTGGACCGTGGCGAACAAAATCGAGCCGTGGGAGCCGAAGTCGCAGTCCGTGCCGGTCGTCTGGCGTTACCGGGATCTGCGCGAACATGTCCTGCGGTCGGTGCAATTGGTGACGCCGGAGAAGGCGGGGCGCCGGGTGATCTATCTCAACAATCCCGGCCGAACCGAATTTGCCGCAGCCGTCGGCTGGCTCTACGCGGGGTTGCAGGTGATGAATCCCGGCGAAGTCGCCAGCGCGCATCGCCATTCGGCCTCCGCAATCCGTTTCATCATGGAAGGTTCCGGCGCCTACACGGTCGTCGACGGCCACAAGATGACGCTGGGTGCGAACGACTTCGTGCTGACCCCCAACGGCACCTGGCATGAACATGGTGTCGAGGCCACCGGCTCGCCCTGCATCTGGCAGGACGGACTGGACATTCCGTTCGTCAACGCGATGGAAGCGAACTTCTATGAGGTGCATCCCGACCTGCGACAGACGGTCGGGTTTGCGGTCGACGACATGACCAAGACTTGGGGCAATCCGGGTCTGAAGCCGACCGGGCAGGCTTGGGACAAGGGCTACAGCCCGATGTTCAAGTATGAATGGGCTCCGACCTATGAGGCGTTGGCAAAATACTCGACCTGCACGGAAGGATCGCCCTTCGACGGCGTGCTGATGGAATATGTGAACCCGGTGACACAGGGGCCTGTCATGCAGACGATGGGAGCGAGCATGCAAATGCTGCGTCCGGGAGAGCACACAAGGGCTCACCGTCATACCGGCAGCGGCCTCTATCACGTCGCCAAGGGCAGGGGCCACTCCATCATCAACGGCCAGCGCTACGACTGGCAGGAGCACGATATCTTCTGCGTGCCGTCCTGGGCATGGCACGAGCATGTCAACGGCTCGGAAGGCGACGATGCCTGCCTGTTCTGTCTGTCGGATCTTCCGGTGATGCGGGCGCTCGGCCTCTATCGCGAGCAGGCCTTCGGCGAAAATGGCGGCTTCCAACCGCTTCTCTAAGGAAAGACATAATGAAACTTGTTACCTATCGCGCCTCGATCGAGGCTGCGGCACGGCTCGGGGTGATCGCCGATGATCTGGTCGTCGACGTTGCAGCGCTGGCTGAAACGCAAGGCAAGAAACTGCCTGCGAGCATGCTGGAACTGATCGATGCCGGTCGCCCCGGCCTCGAGACATTGCGTGATTGTCTGGCTGCGGCCGGCGGCCGGTTTCCGACGGGCACGGCAATGGCGCTGGCCAATGTCAAGCTGCTGGCGCCGATCCCCAGGCCTCGCAAGAACATCTTCGGCATCGGGCTGAACTATGTCGAGCATGTCGCCGAAAGCGCCAAGACACTCGACACCTCGAAGGACCTGCCCAAACAGCCGGTGATCTTCTCCAAGCCGCCGACGGCGGTTGTCGGGCCGGGCGACGGGATCGAGCATAACAGCAAGATCACCCAGCAGCTCGACTGGGAAGTGGAACTGGCGGTTATCATCGGTACCACGGCAAGGCGCGTCGCCAGGCAGGACGCGCTGCATCATGTCTTCGGTTATTCCGTGATGATCGACGTTTCGGCTCGCGACAATCGGCGGGCAGGACAGTGGATCTTCTCCAAGGGCCAGGACAGCTATGCTCCCTTCGGCCCGTGCATCGTCACCGCGGACGAGATACCGGATCCCCACGCACTCGATCTCTGGCTTACGGTGAACGGCGTGGAGAAGCAGCGCTCGAATACGCGCCACATGCTGTTCAAGGTCGACGATCTGATCGCGGACATATCCTCGGGCATAACACTGGAGCCGGGAGATATCATTGCTTCCGGCACGCCCGAAGGTGTCGGTGCCGGGCGCAATCCGCAGGAGTGGATGTGGCCTGGCGATACCATTGTCGCCTGCGTGGAGGGAATTGGTTCGCTGCGGCATCCCGTCGTCGACGCAACACCGGAGTAAAAGTCCATGACCAAGACATTCAAAGCCGCCGTCGTGCAGATGGCCTCCGTGCCCGACGACGCGCGCGCTACCGCGGAAGCCGCCGCAGGACGCCTGCGTGAGGCGGCGGCGAACGGGGCCAGGCTCGTGGTCTTTCCGGAAGCCCTGGTCGGAGGCTACCCCAAGGGAGCAAGCTTCGGCGCGCCGATCGGCATGAGGAAGCCCGAGGGGCGGGCTGCCTTTGCCCACTACCATGCCGGTGCGATCGACCTCGACGGAGAGGAGGTGGCGATACTGGCGGAAGCCGCCGCGGAAACCGGAGCTTTCGCGGTTATCGGCGTCATCGAGCGCGACGGCGCCACGCTCTACTGCACCGTGCTTTATTTCGATGGTGAGCGAGGACTTGTCGGTAAGCATCGCAAGCTGATGCCGACGGCTGGGGAGCGATTGATCTGGGGATTCGGCGATGGTTCCACCATGCCGGTGTTTCGCACGGATATCGGCACCATCGGTGCTGTGATCTGCTGGGAAAACTACATGCCTGCCTTGCGCATGCACATGTACCACCAAGGCGTGACCCTCTACTGCGCACCCACCGCGGACGATCGCGACACCTGGCTGCCAAGCATGCAGCATATCGCTCTCGAGGGGCGAACCTTCGTGTTCACGGCCTGCCAGTACATCACGCGGGCGGCGTTTGGTCCCGACCACGAAAGTGCCTTGGGCGACGACCCGGAGCTGGTGATGATGCGCGGCGGCTCAGCCATCATCAGCCCGCTCGGCAAGGTTCTCGCGGGTCCCGATTTCACCGGCGAGACGATCCTTTATGCCGACATCGATCCAGGCGAAGTCATGCGCGCTAAGTTCGATTTCGATGTCACAGGCCATTATGCGAGGCCGGACGTCTTCAGCCTCGTCGTGGATACGCGGGCAAAACAGGCGGTCCGCGAGGTCTGATGCGTTTCGACCTAGAGGATGTCGGCACGCAGAATGCCTACAAGCTCCTTGCCGCCACCGTCATGCCGAGGCCGATTGCCTGGGTGGTGACTAAGGACGGCGAGGGGCGTGTCAACGCGGCACCCTATAGTTTCTTCAATGTCATGGGCTCGGCACCGCCGACCATAGCGCTCGGTATCCTTGCCAGCCCGGAAAGGGGCTTCAAGGACACGGCCCGCAACATCCTCGACACCGGCGAGTTTGTCGTCAACCTTGTGCCCGAGCGGCTTGTACAGGCCATGAACGTCACCTCGATCGATGCGCCGCCGGGTATCGAGGAGTTGAAGCTGGCTCAACTGGAGACCCTGCCGTCAGACAGGGTGCGCCCGCCCCGCATCGCTGAAAGCCCCGTCGCATTCGAATGTGTTTCGCTGTCGACGGTCGAAACCGGGCCGACGCAGCTCGTCGTCATTGGCCACGTGCGGACCGTGCACATAGCCGACGAATTCGTGCTCGATCCCGACCGGGCGCATATCGATACCCCGAAACTCGACCTCGTCGCCCGATCCTATGGCAGCGACTACGTTCGCAGCCGTGACACGTTCAGCCTGGTGCGCCCGACTTGGCGCGAACGTCAGGCTGACTTCGCGGAAATTTTGTCGGACAAGCCATGATTTTCGAAAATCCTATTGACAAATCGCACGCACCGATAAAACTTAACTGACAAGTAAAGAAAATCGCAAAAACGGCGATACATCAATGGGAAGGAAGCGATGCTGCAAGAGCGCATCGAAGGGAAGTGGCTTGCCTGCTTCCGGCGGGTTTTCGCACTCAACGCCATTGGCGCTGGCACCAAGGTGGCCGTGCTGTCGGAAACGCAGTCACGTCCGGTGCTGATCCATCTGTCGGATCTGGCCTTGCACGATCTCGGTGCCGAATACTGCATGATCCAGATGCCGACACCGCGCCAGACCGCGCCGGTGCCGGTGAAGTCGACCGGGACATCCTGGGCCATCCAGCAGAATCGCGCCGTCATCGAAGCGCTGAAGCGCGTCGAGGTCATCGTCGATTGCACGGTGGAGGGGCTCATTCACGCGCCGGAATGGCCCGAGATCGAAGAGGCAGGAAACACCCGCCTGCTGGTGGTCTGCAACGAACATCCGGAAATCCTGGAGCGCACGGAGCCTACGGCCGAGCTCGGCCCAAAGGTGGCAATGGGCGTGCAGATGCTGCGCGAGGCGAAGGAGATGCGCGTCACCTCCGCCGCGGGCACGGACCTCGTGATCGATCTCCGCGGCGCGCCTTGTGGCGGCACGCCGGGCTTCGGCACCAAACCCGGTGACGTCGCGCATTGGCCCGGCGGCCTGTGCCTGGCCTTCCCGGGCCAGAACAGCGTCAACGGCCGCATCGTCATGGACGTCGGCGACATGAACCTGACCTTCAAGAGCACGCTGACCAGCCGTATCGATTTCACGGTCGAGAACGACTTCGTCACTGCCATCAAGGGCGATGGCATCGATGCCATCCATTTCCGCGAATACATGGAAGCTTGGGAGGACCGCAATGCCTATGGCATGAGCCATGTCGGCTGGGGCATGCATCCACGCGCACGCTGGGTGTCGGCTGCGATGTACGACAAGCGCGACATGCAGGCCGTCGAGTTTCGCGCGCTGGCAGGATCCTTCCTCTGGTCGACGGGGGCCAACCAATATGCCGGGCGCTACACGCTCGGCCATTTCGATCTGCCGATGCGCAACTGCACGATCACGCTCGACGGAACGGTCGTCGTCAAGAACGGCGTCCTGCAGGGCGAACTGGCGCTTTGACGCCTCTGGAGAAAGATCAAGAATGAGTGAAATTTCAGACTATTACGACCTGTCGCGCATCCGCCCGGAGGTCCAGAAGGTCCTCAACCGTGTCAACGAGCTGGGCCGTGAGCGCTTCGCCGGCCGTGCCAAAGGCGTGGACGACGATGCATCTTTCCCGGTCGAGAACTACAGGGATCTCGCTGAAGAGGGTTTTCTCGGCCTGTGCATTCCCGAGGAGTTCGGCGGCTGGGGCTTTTCGATGTTCGAATACGCCATGGTCGGAGCCGAGATCGGCAAATATTGCGGCGCCACCGCGCTGACCTTCAACATGCACAACTCCTCGATGGCGTGGTCGCGTTTCATGTTCGAAATGCCGAACCTGACCGCCGAGGAGAAAGCGACTTTCGCCCCGCTGCGCGAGCGCCAGTTCCGCCGTGCCATCGCCGAGAAGGCGATCTTCTCCCAGCCGATCTCCGAAGGCGGACAGAACTGGACCTCGAAGCCCAACCAGACCCAGTGCCGCAAGGTGGATGGCGGCTGGATGATCAATGGCTTCAAGAAGTTCGCTTCGCTGGCTGGCTATTGCGACTACTACACCATCGTCTGCACCGAGGTATTCGAAGGCCAGGAGCCGCGGCACGAAGACACCATGCTGTTCGTCGTGCACAAGGATACGCCGGGTCTGTCCGTGAAGGGCGATTGGGACCCGCTCGGCATGCGTGGCACCAACAGCCGCGATCTGATCCTGAAGGATGTCTTCGTTCGTGCCGACGACCTGTTGATGCCGCGCGGCATCTTCAACAAGACGCTGCCCAACTGGCCGCACATGATGATCACGCTCTCGCCCACCTACATGGGCGTGGCCCAGGGCGCTTATGATTTCATGGTGGACTATCTCAAGGGCAAGATCCCCGGCCAGCCGCCGGTCGACCGCCGCATGTATGCCACCAAGCGAATCGCCGTCGGCAAGATGTATGCGCGGCTCGCCAACATGCGTGCCCTATGGTGGCAGGCTTTCAGCGAATCCAAGGGTTTCCCCAGCAAAGCGGAAGTGCAGCGCATGTATGCTGCCCAGTACAATGTGATGGAGGGTGCTGCCGAGATGACTTCGATGGCGATCCGTACATGCGGGGGGCAATCGATGCTGAAGTCGCTACCGCTGGAGCGCATGTATCGCGACAGCCGCTGCGGCGCTTTGATGCTGCCATTCACATCGGAGATCATGGAGGACTATCTCGGCGTGCTGTCCCTCTACGAGATGGACGAGCTCGACCATGCCCCGGGCGACGAGGGCGGTGCCCGTACCTCGCTGTGGCGGGGTGACAGCGGCAGCGGCGCCCGCGCGGTTCGCTAGCCACCATGGCGCGCGAACAGGTCCAGGTCATCGACCACATCTCCGCCTCGCCGGAAGCGGTATGGGCGGTTGCCCGCGACTTCTGCGGGCATTGGCATCCAATGATCGCAACCATCCGCGCCGAACGGGACGCACGAGGGTCGATGGTCCGCGCGTTCAAGGCCCACGGCGAGGACACGCTCTATCGCGAGCGCCTGACCTTTTTCAGCGATAGCGACCGCTCGCTTGCCTATATCCATTTGGAAGGAATTGCCGGCATCGACCGCTACGATGCCCGCTTCACGGTGTCACCGGCCGAGGACGGCGGCAGCAGCATTGAATGGACGGCCGATGTGGAGGCGCCGGATGCTGCGCGTGCCGCTTCGGTTTGCCTCGGAACCAGGCCGATTTTCGAAGCCGGGATCGAGGCACTCTCCAAACAGGCCGGGCGTCAGCGCAAAACTCAGGTCGATGCTGCGTTTCCGTCCGAAGAGGTCGCGAATTTGAGTGTTGGGGAGGCGCCGCGCCTGGCACTGACGGTCACACCCAGGAAACAGGGGCCGCTGTGCCTGTTCCTGCATGGCATCGGTGGTGGACGCAGCAATTGGCTGCCGCAACTCAAAACGGCGGGAACTCTTATGTCGGCGGCAGCGCTTGATCTGCGCGGGTATGGCGACAGCACGCTCGGCCCCAACCGATCCACCGTCGACGACTATTGTGCCGACATCCTGCGTGTTCGAGAGGCGTTGGGTGCGGACAGGCTGGTGCTGGTCGGCCTTTCCTACGGTTCCTGGATCGCCACATCCTTTGCCATGCGTCATCCGGACCTGCTGGCAGGCCTGGTGCTGTCCGGCGGCTGCACCGGCATGTCGGAGGCTGGCGTAGAGGAGCGGGAAGCTTTTCGCGTCAGCCGGCTGGTGCCGATCGATGCCGGCCAGGCTCCCGCGGATTTCGCGCCATCGGTGGTGAAGGTTCTGGCTGGGCCGAACGCGTCGGATGCGACGAAGGCGCAGTTGCTGCAGTCCATGGCTGCGATAGCTGCCGCCACCTATCGTGATGCGCTTCTCTGCTTCACGAACCCGCAGGAGCGGTTTGATTTCGCGCGTCTGGACATGCCTGTTCTGATGATGACGGGCGAACACGATCGGCTGGCTTCTCCTACCGAGATCCATGCCATTGCGCGCCGCATCCTGGCCGAGGCCTCGATGCCTGACGTGCGCTACGAAACCATCATGAATGCCGGTCACGTCTGCAATGTGGAACAGCCGCAGGTGTATAACCGCATCCTGATGGAATTCCTTGGAAAGCTGCCGAAATGAACATTCTTCCGCGCCGTCAACAGAACCGGATCATTCGCGAGCGGCGTATCCTCGATGCTGCTCTGAAGGTGTTTTCCGAAACCGGTTACTCGGGCGCAACCATGGACGCCGTCGCCATCCAGGCCGGGTTGTCGAAGCCGACGCTCTACCAATATTTCGAATCCAAGGAAGCACTGTTCTCGGCCATGCTGCTGGGCGAGCGCGACCTGATGCTGGAATTCTTCCAGCATCCGTCCGGCGAGGGCATGGTGGCCGATCTCCTGGGCTTCGCCTGGGATTATGCCGATACCGTCCTGCGCCCCGATCTGCTGTCCCTGGCTCGCCTCATTATCGGCGAGGTGCATCGGTTCCCCGAAATCGGTCACGCCTATCAGGAGTCCGGTCCCGATCGGCTGTTGCGGGGCATCATGGAATATCTCGAGGGCCGCCGCACGGACGGCCAACTGATTTTCGACGACGCGGAACTTGCTGCCCAGGATCTCTGGGGCCTCATCCTGTCGGCACCGAGAAACCAGGCCCTCTACATGCCGGATCACCGGCCGAGCCGCGCCGAGATCGGACGTTATGTGAACAACGGTTTGCGCGTCTTCCTGAAAGCCTATTCGACCCGGCCTGCAGAGGACGTCGCCACATTAGAAGCGCTTATAAGCGCCCATTCCCTGCAGCAGGTGGAACATGACAGTTGATGAATATCTGGCCGATCCGACCAGCCGGTTCGCCACGGTTGCGATGGTCGACACGAACGGCCTTCTGCGCGGGCAGATGGTATCTGCCGGCAGCCTGAAAAGCATCGCGAAAAGTGGCATGGGCATGTCGCCCGTCACATTGGCGCTCGATCCGACCGATGTGATCCAGGTCGTCCCCGGCGTTACCGACGGGACGTCGGATTTCCACGACGATCCACTCGTTCTCGACACGGCGACGACCCGCCGCTTGCCATGGTCCAAGCCTGGCCACGATCTTTTGGTGCTGTCCAACTATTCAGGCGAAACGGCGCAACTTTGCCCGCGTTCGATCCTGAAGCGGGTTCTGGGCCGCATCGGCGATGCGGGATACGTGCCCCGCTACGGCATGGAACTCGAATACACGCTGTTCGAGGAGACGACGGAGAGTGCGCGCGCCAAGGGCTATCGCAATCTCAAGACCGCGACCCATCACAACAGCCACGATCTCGTGCTCTACCAGGTCGAACAGACGGAGTGGTATGAAGCGGTCGCCGCGATGTGCGAGCCGCTGCGCATCAATCTCGCCAAGATGCATGAGGAAATCGGCGGCGGCTTCCTCGAGGCCTGCATCGCTGCAGGCGAGGGGCTGGAGCCGGCGGACCAACTGGTGCTCTTGAAGAACTTCCTGCGTGCGCTGGCCCAGCGGCAAGGCAAATGCGTCACCTACATGCCGCGCTGGACCGAAGCGGCCGACAGCCAGTCGATCCACGTTCACGTCTCGCTGAAGGACCGCGATGGGAGATCTGTCTTCCATGATCCTTCACAGAAGAATGCCGTATCGCAGACCTTCCGACATTTCCTGGGCGGCCTGCAGACCTACATCGGCGACCTGACCCTTCTCTTCCAGCCGACCGTCAACTCCTACCGCCGGTTTGCGCCGGGCACCTTTGCGCCACCAGGTCTGAGTTGGGGTTACGAGAACCGCACCACCTGCTTCCGTATCGTGGGGCATGACGCCGGCTCGCTCCGCGTCGAAAATCGCCTGCCGGGTGCCGACACCAATCCATATCTCACGGTCGCGGCAACCGTTGCTGCAGGCGTGGCCGGTATCCTGGAAAAGATCGAACCGGAGCCTGAGACAATCGGCAACGGCTACAGCCAGGAACCGGCGCGCGACTTTGCACGCTCCATGCCCGAAGCGATCGAACGACTGCGCGGGTCCGCCTTTGCCAAGGACTGGTTCGGAGCACGCTTCGTCGAGGCGTTTTCCTCGACGCGTGAAAGCCAGCACAACGAGTTCCGGCGCAAGGTTCCCGATGTGGAGCTGGAACGCTTCTTCGACCTGGGGTGAATGTCATGGATACGGACCTGCGTGCCCATTTCCTGGAAGGCATGAGCCGGGTCGCCTCCGCCGTCACCGTGGTGACGACGGATGGGGATGCAGGGCGGTACGGCGTCACCGTTTCGTCGATGACATCCGTCTCGGCAGATACGACACGGCCGTCACTGCTGGTCAGCATCCATCACCTCAGCCCTGCGGGTGAGGCGATCAGAAAGAACCGGCGCTTCTGCGCCAATGTGCTGAGCGGCAACCAGAGTTTCGTGTCGGATCTTTTCTCCGGCCGTCTCAAGCATCTGAACGAAGACAGGTTCAGCGCGATCCCATGGCATGGCGGCGTGACCGGGGCTCCGATCATCGACGGCGCCATCGTCTCGCTGGATTGCGAGCTGAAGACCGCCTTGCTTTGGGGCACGCATTTCATTCTCATCGGCGAGGTCGAGCAGATCGAGCTTTCAAGCCAGCGCTCGCCGCTTGTCTATGCCAATCGGGGCTATCGCCGCGCCATTCCGATCGCGCCGGACGACCACCAGTCGCACAATCCGCAAAACCAGCTGCGTGTCGGTTTCTTCATCACGCTTGGCCCGGAGTTCGTGCCATCCCTCGTCGCTGACTTTGCCAATCAGTCGCCGGCCGTCGATCTCAGCCTGCTGGAAGCGGACCATGACGACCTGCTGGAACAGATGCGTGCCGGCAGGATCGAGGCCGCGATCACTTTCGGGACAGTCGACGACCCGGAATTCACGACCGAAGTGATCTGCCCTTCGGCTCCTCATGTGCTGCTGAACGCAGATCATCCACTTGCAACCAGGGCCAGCTTGAGGCTGGCGGAAGTGGCCGGCTTACCCATGATCCTGCTGGATTTTCCTTCAGTTCGAGGTGCCGTCACGGCCTTTTTCGAACGCAACCAGTTAAGGCCGCAGATACGGCTGCAGTCCCCGTCCTTGGCGATGGTGCGGGGATTGGTGGCGCAGGGCCTGGGTTATTCGATCGTTCCGCAGAACCCGCAGAATAAAACCGCTCCTGATGGGACGGAGATCCGCGCAATACCGCTCGACGATGATTTCCCGGAAGGGGCGGTTGTCGCGGTTGCAAAAAGCGCGGGCAGCCGCAGCGCGCTGGCGACGGATTTTATCTCGAAGTGCAGGAAGTCGTTTCGACACACATCACAATAAGCATCGCGCAGCGATCAAAATGGGAGAGGGGAATATGGCTCGAGAAGAGGCTATCGACATCAATAGTGGAGGGAGCAATCAACTCCGCAAGAATTCGCTGGGGCTGATCGCGGTCACCTTCATGGTGATTTCCGCAGCGGCACCCCTGACTGGCGTGGCTGGCGCGATGCCTTTGGCGTTCATGCTCGGCAACGGTGCCGGGGTGCCCGCGACGTTCATCTTCGTGACCTTGGTGATGTTGGCATTTGCAGCCGGTTATGTCGCCATGTCGCGCCACGTCACCAATGCCGGCGCCTTCTATGCCTATGCGGCACGTGGCTTGGGCGGGCGCGCTGCCGGCGCAGTGGCGGTCACCGCGCTCGTTGCCTACAATGCCATGCAGTTCGGCCTGATCGGCCTGTTCGGTGGCATCGCCAGCGGCATTTTCGGCCAGTTTGGCCTTGTTCTGCCCTGGTGGGGCTGGAGTCTTCTCGCTCTCCTGCTGGTCGGCTTCCTCGGTTACCGCCAGGTGGATTTGTCGGCCAAGGTGCTCGTCTTCGTGGTGGCGCTGGAATATCTGGTGGTCCTGGTCGTCGATTTCGCCATCCTCGGCAAAGGCGGCGCGAACGGGCTTTCCATGAACTTCTTCGACCAGAACGCGATCTTCTCGGGCTCGCTGACTGCGGCGATCCTGTTTTGCATGGGCTGCTTCATCGGCTTCGAGGCAACGACAATCTATGCCGAGGAAGCGCGCGACCCCGAAAGGACGATTCCGCGGGCAACCTATTTGTCGGTGCTGATGATCGGCATCTTCTTCATCTTCAGCACCTGGCTGATGATCGTCGGTGTCGGCGCCGACAAGCTGGTTCCGACGATCCAGGCGCTGCCCGATCCTTCCATCTTCTTCTTCGACCTGGCGGGCCAGTATGCTGGCGGCCCGGTGGCGACCGTTGCCGGCATCCTGTTGGTATCCAGCCTGTTTGCGGCACTTTCGGCCTTCCACAATTACATCGCACGCTACAGCTATGTGGCTGGCCGCGAAGGCCTGTTGCCGGCGGTGTTCGGTCGGACGCACGGCACGCACCAAAGCCCGCATGTCGGTTCCGTGGTGCAGACCGCTGGAGCGCTGATCGTGCTGGCGCTGTTTGCCGGGCTGGGACTGGATCCAGTGCTCAACATGTTCACCTGGATCAGCCAGGTCGGCACGCTGGGCGTGCTGGCGATGATGACCGTGACCTCGGTCGCCGTGATCGCCTTTTTCCGCCGCTCGGGTCACACCGGATCTGCCCTGGCGACATTCATCCTGCCGATGGTGTCCGGCCTGGTGATGGCCGCGCTGTTTGTCTACATCTTCCTGCATTTCGGCGATCTGACCGGAACGACGGGCGGTGCGCTCGGCATCATCCTGCCGTCGCTGATCCCGGCTGCCGCAATCGTAGGCTACATCCTTGCCCTGCGCCTGCAGCGTGCCGACCCGGCGCGCTTCGCACGTATGGGATTCAATCAGGATTAGCGACTACGCTTGCCCGCGTATCCAGCCGGACAACCTGGCAGGCTTGTCCGGCTGGAAGACTGGGGACCAGACCGCCACACTGTTCGGCAACCACACGCGCCCAACAAGAAGAGAGTCAGCCGAAGGTGAAAGCATAGGCCTCGACACCCGGATCCAGGAAATGGATTTCGAAGTTTCGTGCCTGAACTTCGGCCGCCTGGCGGACAAGTTGGTAGAGCCTGGTAGAGGTGACCGTACCGTTGCCATGGGCGTCGATGTCCGCGCCATGGTCGAGCCCAGGCGCTTTGCCGTCGATGGTCACTCGGAAACGGACGGGTTTGACAGAGGCGCCTGGGCCGAGAACCAAATGCAGGTCGCGGGCGCTGAAACGAAAGGCAATTCCGCCGTTCGCCCGATTGAGTGTTGCCTGCTCCGGTCCCACCGTCCAATCGCCGGAAAGGCCCCATTCGTTCAGCCTGAGCTTTTCCACGGAATAGTTGCGAGCAGTATCGGCCTGCAGGTTCTCAAGCGATGCGAAGCCGGTAACGCGCTTGTATCCGAGGTAGGTTTCGCCGGAGCCGATGCTCCCGAGATCGGGGCTTGCCTCGGCGCCTTTCGCATCCGGCGTGACGGACGGTCCTGCCGCCATCTCGGTGCCGGCTTCGCGCAACAAGTCCTGGATCGCCTGTTCTGTCTGGTTGTAGTCTCCTTCGCCGAAATGGTGGTAACGGATCTGGCCCTTGGCATCGATCAAATAGTGGGCTGGCCAGTAGCTGTTGTCGAAGGCGCGCCAGATCTTGTAGTTGTTGTCGATTGCAACCGGGTAGGTGATCTTGAAGTCGCCAACGGCTTTCCTGACGTTGTCGATCTTCTTCTCGAATGCAAACTCCGGAGCATGCACGCCGATCACCACTAGCCCCTGGTCCTTGTATTTCTCAGCCCAGGCACGGACATAGGGTACGCTGCGGATGCAGTTGATGCAGGAATAAGTCCAGAAATCGACGAGAACGACCTTGCCGCGCAATCGCTCGGTGGTGAGCGGTGGCGAGTTCAGCCATTCGACGGCACCGTCCAGTGAAGGTGCATCGCCTTCGTTGGACAGGTTGCTGCGGAAGGGGTGCGCTTTGTCCGCGGTCGCAGTCGTATTGCTGGCGACGGACGACGCGCCGTCGGTGGGCGTTGCATGCAATCGATCGATCACTGTCTGCTCCACCGATGTCGTGCTCGCATAGGAGAAACGGGCCAGCAATCCCGTATCGAGACCGAGCGCGATGACCGCAACGCCGGCAAGCACGGCAGTTCCAAGGGCTTGGCGGGTTCGTTCGCTGAAACCGAGTGACCGCTTCATGCCGGCAAAGATCTTTCCACCGACGGTGAGAGCGAGGGCGAGCGAAGTCGCCGCGCCGACAGCATATGCCAGGAGCAGAAGTGTCGTCTGAAGATTTGCCCCGTTGAGTGCGGCGCCCGTCAAGACGAGGCCGAGGATCGGACCGGCGCAAGGTGCCCACAGCAGCCCCGTAGCGACGCCAAGAAGCAGAGAGCTGGCCACGGCTGGCGAGGTGCCGGGCTTGTTCGAGGCTTTCAGCATTCGGTTGCCCAGGTCGACGATCGGCCGTGTGACGATGCCCGAAATACGAGGCGAAATCAGACTGACGCCGAAGACCGCAAGCAGGGCGAGCGCAGCGAAACGTCCATATTCGTTCGCATGAACGGCCCAGCTTCCTCCAGCCGCGGCAAGCGTTGCGACGACAGCAAAGGTTGCAGCCATGCCGACCAGCATCGGCAGCGTGCTGCGCATGAAGGATTGATCGGCACGCGCGAACACGAACGGAAGGATTGGAAGGATGCAGGGGCTGAGTATTGTCAGCGCCCCTCCGAGATAGGCAATGATAAGAAGGGTCATCGTCGTTCCTTTGACACCAAGACGCGAGCAGCGCTCGGTGCGCTCGCTCAACCGATAACAGTGTCAATCTGAGAGGTTCGACGTATCCCGAATATGTCTGGGAGACTGGCGAAACGTATCGAAGTGTAGGACAGCCCCGCGGTTCTACAGACCGAAACAAAAATGGCCGCTCCGGTTCTGCCCGGCCTTCGGCTCGCGGCGGGTTTGTATCAGAATGTATCTCAACCGGCTGACGCTACATACGCATTCAATAGCAGGTTGGCTAAGACACACCCGGGATACACGCTGCCACCCATCTTCCGACCGCAATCGAATGGATCGGAGATGATCATGTCTGAAGAGCCTTTCTCGAACGATATCAACCACCCGCGCCGCCGATTTCTCGGCATGGCCGCCATGACCCTGGTCGCGACGGAGTTGGGCCTCATGTCCCCCGTCAATGCACAATCCGCCGGGGCGTCTCCGATCACGACAACGGCGGGTGCCCGCGCAACGTTCGGGGCGTTGAAGCAGGTCAACGCTGGCGTCCTTGACATTGGTTACGCCGAAGCCGGACCGATCGACGGACCTGTCGTGCTGTTGCTGCATGGTTGGCCCTACGACATCCATTCCTACGTCGATGTCGCTCCCATCCTGGCGAGAGAAGGCTATCGTGTCGTCGTCCCTTACCTTCGCGGCTATGGGACGACCCGTTTCCTTTCGAGCGAGACACCGCGCAATGGCCAGCAGGCTGCTCTGGCAGCAGACATGATTGCGTTCATGGATGCGCTGGGCATCGAAAAGGCGGTGGTCGGCGGCTATGACTGGGGCGCCCGGACCGTCAACATCATGGCGGCGCTTTGGCCGGAACGCTGCAAGGCGATGGTCTCGGTCAGCGGCTATCTGATCGGCAGCCAGGAGGCCAACAAGAAGCCATTGCCGCCCAAGGCCGAGCTTTCCTGGTGGTATCAGTTCTATTTCGCCACCGAGCGCGGTCGCCTCGGCTATGCGGCCAACACACGCGATTTCGTCAAGTTGATCTGGCAGACGGCCTCACCGACATGGCGATTTGACGATGAGACCTTCAACCGTTCTGCCGATGCGTTCGACAATCCCGATCATGTCGACATTACAATCCATAATTATCGCTGGCGTCTGGGCCTCGTCGAGGGCGAGCCGCAATATGATCGCGCTATGAGAAGCGGCTCGCCATGGCACCGATTATAACCGTTCCGACAATTACATTGGAAGGCGATGCCAACGGTGCTCCCCATCCGGAGCCGTCGGCCTATCGGAACAAGTTCTCTGGAAAATATGAACATCGGACCGTCAGTGGCGGCATAGGCCATAACCTGCCGCAGGAAGCACCGCAGGCCTTTGCTCAGGCTATTCTTGACGTTGCGAAGTTCTAGGCAGCCCCGGAAGATATTTCGGCTGCCTTGTTGCAGCCGAATCCGGTCTAAGAAACACTGCGCTGCGTCGTCACGAAGAGGTTGGAGATCTGAATGGAGCATATCGACCATATTCTGATCGTTGACGACGATCGTGAAATTCGCGAGCTGGTTTCGAGCTACCTGAAGAAGAATGGGCTTCGAGCAACGACGGCTGCAGATGGCCGCCAGATGCGCAGCTTTCTTGAGGGCAATACGGTCGACCTCATCGTGCTCGACGTGATGATGCCGGGGGATGATGGGTTGGTGCTCTGCCGCGAGCTCCGCGCCGGCAAGCACAAGGCAACACCGATTCTCATGCTGACTGCCCGAGATGACGAGATGGATCGGATCATCGGCCTGGAAATGGGCGCCGATGACTATCTGCCCAAGCCGTTTGCGGCACGCGAACTGCTTGCCCGCATCAAGGCGGTGTTGCGCCGGACGCGGATGCTGCCGCCCAATCTGCAGATCAGCGAGGCCGGGCAGTTGCTGACATTCGGTGACTGGCGCCTGGATACGGTCGGACGGCATCTCCTCGACCGGCAAGGAACCGAAGTCGCTCTTAGCGGTGCCGAATATCGACTGTTGCGTGTGTTCATCGATCATCCGCAGCGCGTCCTCAACCGCGATCAGCTCCTGAACCTCACCCAGGGCCGTGACGCTGAACTGTTCGACCGCTCGATCGATCTTCTGGTCAGTCGCCTGCGCCAGCGGCTCGGCGACGATGCGCGCGAGCCGACCTATATCAAGACGGTCCGGGCTGAAGGCTACGTCTTTTCCGTCCCGGTAGAGATTTCGGAGCCTAGGATATGAAGGTTGGCGTCTTGTCACCTCGCAATTGGTGGCCCAAAACGCTGCGTTCCCGCCTGTTCCTTATCCTGTTTGCCGGGCTCGCGGCTGCCTATGGGCTGTCTTTCGGCATCCTGTTTGCCGAACGCTCCATATCGGCAAAGGCGGTGATGTTCCGCACGCTGGAAGACGACATAGCAACATCCATAGCGGTTCTTGACCGGACGCCGGCCGACGAGAGGCCGGAACTGATCGACTGGCTGAGCCGAGGCAACTACAAACTCATACTCGGGCCAGGCCTTGCCGGCGTACCCAAGATGTCCAGCCATGGGCGGGAGATCGCAGCGAGGTTGGAAAATGCCGCTGGTTCCCGTTTTCCCCTTCGCATCGAAGCGATACCGGGGGAGGGCGGACGACTTCAGGCGCATATGACGTTGAGCGATGGGAGCCCGCTGACCATAGAGATCATACCGCGAGGTATCATGCCGATGGCAGCCTGGCTGCCTTACGTGTTCGCGCTGCAGATGATGCTGTTGATCGTGTGCACCTGGTTTGCGGTGCGTCTCGCGATCCGTCCCCTGGGCGATCTGGCTGCGGCAGCAGACGCCCTGGATCCGAACAAAAAAGGCGCCCCGATGATCGAGGCGGGGCCAAGCGAAGTCGCCCACGCTGCTCGTGCTTTCAATGCGATGCACGAACGGATCGCTCAATACCTTGAAGAGCGCGTACAAATCCTTGCGGCAATTTCGCACGACCTGCAGACACCGATCACCCGCATGCGGTTGCGCGCCGATATGGCCGACGACACGCCGGAGAAGGATAAACTCGTCAGCGACCTGCGCGAGATCGAGCGACTGGTACAGGATGGGATCGCCTACGCGCGCAGCTCTCACAGCAACGGCGAAAGGACCTCTCGTATCGATCTCTCGTCCTTCATCGACAGCATCGCCTACGACTACCAGGATACGGGAAAGTCGGTCTCTGTCCTGGGAAGCGTTCAAGGGACAGCATTGACAAAGCCGCATGCCTTGCGCCGCATCCTCACGAACTTTGTGGACAACGCGATCAAATTCGCCGGTGCGGCCGAGATCTGTGTCGAACGAAGCGACAGAGGCGATACCGTCATAACGGTGCTGGATCGCGGCCCGGGCATTCCGGATGATATGCTTGACGCTGCCATGCAGCCCTTTTTCCGGCTGGAGCAGTCGCGCAACCGCACGACCGGTGGCACCGGGCTAGGGCTGGCGATTGCCCAGCAACTGGCGGGAGTTATCGGCGGCTCGGTCAGGCTCTACAATCGTGACGGCGGTGGCTTGGCTGCCGAGGTGATCTTCGCTGAGAGGCATATGTAAATCCGGGCAACTTGTACGCGAAAATGTCCGGCGCCTCCGGCGTTACGCTATGATACAGTTGCGTGTGTTTTCGGAAACATGCCGGATACGCCGAGCCTTCAAACCACTCCTTGTCAATGAGCGTCGCGGCCCGCGACGAGAACGAAGGAGTGTTTCATGACAAAGATCGAAAAGGTTCTTTACACCGGCAAGACCCACACCACGGGCGGTCGCGACGGCTCCTCGCGCAGCGATGATGCACAGCTCGACGTCAAGCTTTCGCCTCCGGGAAGTGCTCAACCCGGCACCAACCCCGAACAGCTTTTTGCTGCGGGTTGGTCGGCTTGCTTTATCGGTGCGATGGGGATTGCTGCCGGAAAGCGGAAGCTTCGGCTTCCCGCCGATACCGCTGTGGACGCCGAAGTCGATCTCGGTACGACGCAAGGAGCCTATTTTCTCCAGGCTCGACTGAATGTCAGCTTGCCGGGCCTCGATCGAGAAACGGCTCGCGCGCTTGTCGAGGATGCCCACCAGACCTGTCCCTATTCCAAGGCGACACGCAACAACATCCAGGTCGAACTCAACCTGGTTTGAGGCGACCGCAAGGATCATCGATGAAGAGGATCATTGTCTGGATCATCGGTGCCGCGATTTTCGCGGTGCCGTGTGCCTACGACATCTCATCCAATGAACCATCGCCGTTGGCGGGTCTCATGGCGTTGTCTGCCTGTTTCACGAATTGCTGAACAGGCTTTTCTGGGCCGGCGAATATCCGCCGGCCCAGAAATCTCAAATGTCCAGGTTTGCCACGCTGAGTGCATTTTCCTGGATGAATTCGCGGCGTGGCTCGACTTCGTCGCCCATCAGTCGTGCAAACAGTGAGTCCGCGTCCGTGGCATCGCTGACCTTGACCTGCAGCAGCGAGCGCACATTCGGATCGAGCGTCGTCTCCCAAAGCTGCTCGGCGTTCATCTCGCCGAGACCTTTATAGCGTTGCATGGTCAGCCCCTTCTTGCCTGCGGCGAAAACCGCGTCGAGAAGAGCGAGCGGGCCAGAGATCGTCTCCGTGTTCTCGCGACGGCGCAACTGCGGCGGCTCGGAATAGACTTCGGCGAGGCGGGCTGCATAGCGATCGAGCTGGCGCGCGTCGGCAGAGTTGATCAGGCCCATGTCGAGTTGCACCACCTCGCGCACGCCACGCACGGTACGCTCGAAGACATAGCCGCCGGTACCGTCATTCGACGTCGACGTGCGCCCCTGCCAGCCACGCTCGATGTCCTCGGCAATGACGTCGAGCCGCTTCGCGATCGTTTCGGCCATCGCATTGGCGCGGCCGAGATCGTTGAAGATCGCTGGGTTAAGACCGCCGGCGATCGCGGCCTGTTCGACCACGGCGCGGTTGTAACGCGTGTGCAGGCCGTTGATCAGCTGGCGCACGCCGAGTGCATCGGTCACCGCACTGGCAAGATCGTGGCCCGTGCGCACTTCGCCCGACGACAGGGTGAGCGAGGCGTCTTCGAGGCCTGAGGAGATCAGGAATTCCTCGAACGCGCCCTCGTTCTTGATGTATTGCGAGCTCTTGCCGCGGCTCACCTTATAAAGCGGTGGCTGCGCGATATAGAGATGGCCGCGCTCGATCAGCTCCGGCATCTGCCGGAAGAAGAAGGTGAGCAGCAGCGTGCGGATGTGAGCGCCGTCGACGTCGGCGTCCGACATGATGATGATCTTGTGATAGCGTAGCTTGTCGGCGTTGAACTCGTCTTTGCCTATCGAGGTGCCCAGCGCGGTAATCAGCGTTCCGATCATGTCGGACGACAGCATGCGGTCGAAACGCGCACGCTCGACATTCAGGATCTTGCCGCGCAGCGGCAGGATCGCCTGGTTCTGGCGCGAGCGGCCGCTTTTGGCCGAGCCACCCGCCGAGTCACCCTCGACGATGAAGATTTCGGACTTCGCAGGATCGCGTTCCTGGCAGTCGGCAAGCTTGCCGGGCAGGGAGGTGATGTCGAGCACGCCCTTGCGGCGGGTCAACTCGCGCGCCTTACGCGCAGCCTCGCGGGCGGCCGCGGCCTCCACTACCTTGCCAATCAGCGTCTTGGCTTCGGAAGGATGTTCCTCCAGCCATGTGCCGAGCGCCTCGTTGACGAGGCTTTCCACGACCGGTCGCACTTCCGAGGAAACCAGCTTGTCCTTGGTCTGCGAGGAGAATTTCGGGTCCGGCACCTTGACGGACAGCACGGCAGTCAGGCCTTCGCGGCAATCGTCGCCGGTCAGCGTCACCTTTTCCTTTTTGGTCAAGCCGGAGCTGTCGGCATAGCCCGTGACTTGGCGCGTCAGCGCGCCGCGGAAACCGGCCAGATGGGTGCCGCCGTCACGCTGCGGGATGTTGTTGGTGAAGCACAGCACGTTCTCGTGGTAGCTGTCGTTCCACCACATGGCGACTTCCACCGTGATGCCGTCGCGCTCGTTCCTGATGGCGATCGGTGTCTCGATCAGCGATTTCTTGGAGCGGTCGAGATATTTGACGAACTCTTCCAGCCCGCCCTCATAGTGCAGTTCCTGCGTCTTCACGTCCGCATGACGTTTGTCGCTGAGCACGATTCGCACGCCCGAGTTCAGGAACGCGAGTTCGCGCAACCGATGCTCCAGCGTGCCGTAGTCGAACTCGGTCACACCCTTGAACGTGTCGGAAGACGGCAGGAAGGTGATTTCCGAGCCGCTGCGTCCCTCATAGGTGCCGGCGACCTTTTCTTGCCGATAGGTGCCCGTCACCTTCAGCGGCGCGTCGGCGTCGCCATGGGTGAAGCTCATCTCATGGATGTTGCCGTCGCGGCGGATCTTGATGCGCAGCCACACCGAAAGTGCGTTGACCACCGAAACGCCGACGCCGTGCAGACCGCCCGAGACCTTGTAGGAATTCTGGTCGAATTTGCCGCCGGCATGCAGCTGGGTCATGATGACTTCGGCTGCGGAAACGCCTTCGGTCGGGTGCAGGTCGGTCGGAATGCCTCGACCATTGTCGATGACCGTGCACGAGCCGTCGGGATTGAGCGTCACCGTCACCAGGTCGGCATGGCCCGCAAGTGCCTCGTCGATCGCGTTGTCGACCACCTCATAGACCATATGATGCAGGCCCGAGCCATCGTCGGTGTCGCCGATATACATGCCGGGGCGTTTGCGCACCGCATCCAGGCCCTTGAGAACCTTGATGGAATCGGCGCCATACTCGGCGCTGCCGCCGTTGGCGTTGTCGCTCTGATCGCTCATGAAAACCTGTTTGTTCGATACCGTTCTGTGAGGCGCAGGAAGCGCCCGAATCGTGCTCGTCCCGAAGAGACAGATATAGGGGTAAAAGGCGGTTTTTCCAAGGTTTACGGGGTAGTTGAGCGGGGATAATGGTTGCATGCCAGTTCGACCTTGCCAGGAGGATCGAGCCGGTGACGCAATCAGCCCCCGTCCGTGCTTGAGGCCTTCGGTGGTGCGGTTCTCAACACAACAAGGCCGCAGTTGGACATTCCGCTCGATAGTCGTATGCTCGGCCATCGGCGATAGGTGGGTCAGGGCATCGCCGACTGTGAGCGACGATCGCTTCCGCCCGAATGCAAGGGAGGGAGTTATGGCGATCCGCCATTCCTCGACAAGTGGGGCTGCATATCCCGATGACCTCAAACTTTTGAAGGTCATCTATGACGAGATCTGCACGGAGCGCGGGCTCAAGCGCGATGGTGCCGCCGCAGAGAATTTGGCCCGGGCGGCCATGGACCTGTTTTCGCAAGGTGTCTTTGACGAAGCCGACATCCGTGAACGCCTGAAGCTCTTTTTGGAGCGGAAGAAATTGAAGAACTAGGGCCTTCCAGTTGTATCGTTCCGTTTGAGCAGACAGGCTTTCTCGCCTTGTTGACGTCGCGCCGCATGGACGCCGCTATCGGCGCTCACTACATTGTGGAAAGCTACGGAAGACGTCATGGACACAAAGCCAGCCCCCTTCGTTCCACCGGCGCCGAAGCCGCGCACCGTGCCGCCCTCGACGCTGGAGATGATGCGCATCGTCTACCGCAACCCGCTCGAGCTGTGGGGCGAGCCTTCCTACAATGAACCCTGGATTTCCGTGACCGGGGTCGGCGGTCCGCTGGTCGTCGCCAACGATCCGGCACTGATCCGCCATGTACTGGTCGATAACGCCAAGAACTACAAGATGGCGACGGTGCGCCAGAAGATCCTGCGCCCGATCCTGCGCGACGGCCTGCTCACCGCCGAAGGCGATGTATGGAAGCGCTCACGCAAGGCGATGGCGCCGGTGTTCACGCCGCGCCACATCTTCGGCTTCGCGGCTCCGATGCTGAAGCGTACGAACGAGTTCGTCGATCGCTATGTTGATGGTACGGTCACCGATGTCGCCCACGACATGACCATGCTGACCTACGAGATCTTGGCCGAGACGCTGTTTTCGAATGAGATTGCCGGCGAGCCGGGCAGTTTCGCCAGCCAGATCGACCGGCTGTTCGAAACCATGGGGCGTGTCGATCCGCTCGATCTGCTGCGTGCCCCGGACTGGCTGCCGAGACTCACCCGCATCCGCGGCCGCAAGTCGCTGGCCTATTTCCGCAACATCGTCAGCAACACCGTGCTGATGCGGGAAGAGCGACTTGAGCGTGATCCAAACGGGGTGTCGCAGGATTTTCTCACCCTGCTGCTCAAGGCCGAAGGGCCGGATGGGCTGACCCGCGCCGAAGTCGAGGACAACATCATCACCTTCATCGGCGCTGGCCATGAGACGACGGCGCGCGCACTCGGCTGGACGCTGTACTGCCTGGCAGAAGCGCCTTGGGAACGCGAGCCGGTAGAGGCGGAGGTCGACGCCGTTCTGGCGCGCGAACCGGATCCGACCAAATGGCTGGATGCCATGCCGCTCACACGCGCCGCTTTCGAGGAGGCGCTGCGGCTTTACCCGCCAGCCCCTTCCATTAATCGCGAGCCGATCGAACCGGAGACGTTCAACGGACTCTATATCCCGCCGCGCGCCGCCGTGCTGGTGATGCCCTGGGTAGTGCATCGCCACCGCAAGCTTTGGGATCGGCCGGACGCGTTCCTGCCGGAGCGGTTCCATCCCGGAAATCGGGAAAAGATGGACCGCTTCCAGTACCTGCCGTTCGGTGCCGGGCCGCGTGTGTGCATCGGTGCGAGCTTCGCCATGCAGGAGGCGATCATCGCGCTTGCCATCCTTCTGTCGCGCTACCGTTTCGACACGGTAGCCGAAACCAAACCTTGGCCGGTGCAGAAGCTGACGACACAACCCGAGGGCGGCCTGCCGATGCGGGTGACGAAGCGGTGAGCGCCGGCGGCAAAGCGGTGCTCGTACGCGTCACCGGCCGCGTTCAGGGCGTCGGCTTTCGCGCCTGGGCACAACGCCAGGCGATACGCCTCGGTTTGCGTGGCTGGGTGCGCAACGAGCCGGACGGCTCGGTGAGCGCCTTGATCGCCGGTCCGAACGAAGCCGTGGCCGGGATGCTCGAGATATTGTGGCAAGGACCATCCGGCGCACACGTCAAGAGCGTCGAGCCGGCGGCTGCCGACCTCTCGCATGCACCGGCGGATTTCGACATCACCGGCTGACCGGCGATCGGGCAGCGCTACGGCTTCGGGAAAGGCTCGACCGTGCCTTTGAGCTTGATCGTGATCGGCTGGCCGAAGCGGTCTTTCGACTTGCCGGCGGGTGCGCGGATCCACCCTTCGCTGACGCAATACTCGCTGACGTCGTCGCGCTCGCGTCCGTTGAACAGGATGCCGACGCCGCGCTCCAGCACCTCGGCGTCGAAATAGGGGCTGCGCGGGTCGTTGCTCAACCGGTCGGGAAGGCTCATCGATTGCTCCATTCGCATGAGCGGCTGCCGCAAGGCAGCGCGATTTTAGCGCATCGGCCCGAAAATCGGAGTCGATTTCGGAAAGCACACTGCGCAGATTAAAAGTGTCAGAGCGTGCTTTGCGCGTGCGAATGGACGCGCGGCGCTCTAAGGCTGAGCGCTGTTAAGGGCATTTCCCGTCATGGTAAAGACCTGACCCTAGTCATGCCCCTGAAAGATGTTCTCGATATGCACGGGCCAACGCCAGGGCAGAACGGCCACCATATCGAAGCGCACCGAAAGTCTGCCGAAGTCCGGCTGGCGCGAGAGCCACAAATCCGCGGCGCGTTCGATACGGTTCTCGGACTCGCGTTGGACTGCCTCCATCGCTTCCATCAAGGTCCGCCGCGCCTTCACCTCGACGATCAGTATAAGATCGCCGCGTCGAGCGATCAGATCGATTTCGCCAAGCCTGGTGCGGTAGCGGCGAGCGAGAATGCGATAGCCTTTGAACGTCAGGGCAATGGCGGCCAGCCATTCGCTGCGGTGGCCGCGCCGATAGGATCTGCGTTTGCGGATGACGGAAGCGTCAGCCACCGCTGGCGTCCTTCAGTTCAAGCAGCCTGCGGTAGAGCGCCTGCTTCTGCCCGCCGGTCATTTTGGCGGCCTCGGCGGCAGCCTTGGAGGTTGGCATTTCAGCCGCCAACGACAAAAGCAGCCGGTCTATGTCTGCCGGACCTTCGGTTTTTGCCAACGGGGGGCCGACACAGATGACGATCTCACCTTTCGGCGTGTCGGCGGCTGCATAATGCGCGGCAAGTTCGGCCAGTGTACCGGGCCGCATCTCTTCGAAAGTCTTGGTCAGTTCGCGCCCGATCGCGGCCTTGCGTGTCCCGCCCAGCACTTCTGACATCGCACCGAGCGTTTCCGCCAGCCGTCGCGGCGATTCAAAGAAGATCAACGTTGCCGGAGCACCTCTAAGCTCTTCCAGCCGGGTCTGGCGCTGGCCGGCCTTGGCCGGCAGGAAACCGGCGAACAGGAAGGTGTCGGAGGGCAGGCCGGAGGCCGTCAGGGCAGCAAGCGGCGCCGAAGGCCCGGGTATCGGCACCACACGAATGCCGCGCTCGATCGCTTCGCCGACCAACCGGTAGCCGGGGTCGGAAACCAGGGGGGTGCCTGCATCCGAAATCAGCGCGACGCTTTGTCCTTGTTCGAGCGCCGCGATCAGTTTCGGACCGGCTTCGGCGGCGTTGTGCTCGTGATAGGCGGTGGTGCGGCGGCGGATACCATAACGCTCCAGGAGTACGCGCGAAACGCGCGTGTCCTCGCAGGCGACGAGATCAGCCGAAGCCAGCGTTTCCAGGGCGCGCAGGGTAATGTCGGCCAGATTGCCGATCGGCGTGGCAACCAGATAGAGCGCCGCTTCAAGCGGCCGGGCGATAAGCTCCGCCTGCCCGATCACATAGGTGTTCCTGGTTGTTTCGCCGTTCATGCGCCCTCCGATGTACCTTGTTTGGCACGGGCGGCCGAGACTTGCAAAAGCCGCGCGCCGCCACACCTTTGCCACAGGGCCGCAGCACACAAGGCGCGGCGGAATTCAAGGGTGATTCTGGAAGCACACGATGCCCAATCATTTCGATGCCTGCATGTCACAGCTGGAAGCCCGCAGCGCGCGGGAGACGAGTGCTTCGCACACCTCCGGCAACGAAAACACCGGCCATCGCCATGGCAAGGACGAGACAAAGACGGTTCGCGGCAGCGAGCTCTTTGCTGAAAAAGAACGCGCCAACAGCAACCACAAGCACTGAACCATGCATTGTCGGTCGGATTAACGCGCCAGATCGGCCACGACTGCATCCAGAACGATCATGCCGGCAGGTGTGGCACGCAGGCGGGAATTGCCGATCGGTGCCACCAGCCCTTCTTCCTGCAGGATTGAAAGCCGCCCTGAGGGCAGCGCGCGTCCCGAATACTGCTCGTAGCGGGCAAGGTCGATGCCCTCTGCGAGACGCAGCCCCATCAGCAGGAATTCGTCGGCTTCTTCCGAGCGGGTGAGGATCTCGCCTCCGGTTACGCCGTGCCCTTTTTCTTCGACGAGATCCAGCCAGGTCTCCGGCATCTTCTCCGCCACCGTCACCACACGCGTGCCCTTCTCGACGAAGCGGCCGTGTGCACCAGGACCGACGCCGACATATTCGCCGTAGCGCCAATAGGTCAGGTTGTGCCGGCTTTCGGCGCCCGGCTTTGCGTGGTTGGAGATCTCATAGGCCGGCAGGCCACGCGCGGCCGTGATTTCCTGCGTCAGTTGATAGAGATCGGCTGCATGGTCGCCATCGGGGATCTCGAACTTCTTCGCCGCATGCAGCTTATGGAAAGGCGTGCCTTCCTCGATCGTGAGCTGATAGAGCGACAGGTGGTCCGCGGCGTGGCCGATCGCCTCCTCGAGTTCCGCTTCCCAGGCCTCCGGCGTCTGGCCGGGACGGGCATAGATCAGGTCGAAGGAGAGCCGCGGAAAGATCTCGCGCGCCAGCCCGATGGCATGCAGCGCTTCTTCGACATTGTGCAGCCGGCCGAGGAATTTCAGGTCGCGGTCGTTCAGTGCCTGCACGCCGAGCGAAACACGGTTGACGCCGGCAGCGCGATAACCACGAAAGCGTTCGGCTTCGACGGAGGAGGGGTTGGCCTCCAGCGTCACTTCGATGCCGGCAGGCACCGTCCAGTTCCTGGCCACCGCGTCCAGCACGGCGCCGACCGTTTCCGGCTTCATCAGCGACGGCGTGCCGCCGCCCAGGAAGATGCTGGTCACTTCGCGCTGTCCGGTGCGCTCACGCATCGTCGAAAGCTCTGCCTCGAAGGCGCGTATGTATCGCTCCTGGTCCACCGGCTGGTGGCGAACGTGGCTGTTGAAGTCGCAATAGGGGCATTTGGCCGCGCAGAACGGCCAATGGATGTAGACGCCGAAGCCGGGCGATCTATCCAGCAGCATCAGGCCGAACCCAGCCTTGCGCGGGCGAATTTCTGGAAGGCACGGGCACGATGCGACAGCGCTTCGGCCTGGCCGGGTTTCCAGCCATGTTTCTGCTCTGCACTCATCTCGCCGAAGGTCTTGTCGTAGCCATTGGGGCGGAAGACCGGATCATAGCCGAAGCCGAGTTCGCCGCGCGGCGGCCATACCAGCGTGCCTTCGGCTTCGCCACGATAATATTCTGCCTCTCCATCGGGGAAGGCCAGACAAATGACGGCGACGAAACGTCCGGTGCGTTGTGCGGCTTCCGTGGCTTTCACATCCTGCAGGGCGTCCTCCGTCTTTTGCATCGCCATGCCGAAGTCGCGGCTGCCGTCGGGCTTTTCCGCCCAGTTGGCGGTGTAGACGCCGGGTGCACCGTCAAGAGCATCGACGCATAGTCCGGAATCGTCCGAAAGCGCCGGCAGTCCGGTAGCCTGGGCTGCGGCGAAGGCCTTGATGTAGGCGTTTTCCTCGAAGGTCGTGCCGGTTTCATCGGGTTCCGGCAGGCCGTACTCCTTGGCCGACCTCGCTTCGAAGCCGAAAGGCGCCATCAGGTCGGCGAACTCCTTAAGCTTGCCGGCATTGTGGCTGGCGACGACGATCTTCTTTCCATCGAGCGAGTGCATTTACAGCTTCCAGATCTTGGGTTCGGCGAATTCCAGCGAATTGCCGGAGGGATCGCGCAGATAGATGGAACGACCGCCTTGCGGCCATTCGAATTCGGCCTCGATGGCGACGCCATGCGTATCAAGATGCGCTTTCCAGCGGTTTAGTTCTTCGGCACTGGCTGCAAAACAAAGATGGCCCTGGCCTGTTGTGCCATGCGGCGGCACGGGCAGTCGGGCATCGGGTGCAGGTGGATGCCTCGTCGCCTCCGCGTTGAACAGCAGCAGCACACCCTTCCCGCAGCGGAAGAATACATGCCGGCCCTCCACCTTGCCGATACGCTCGAGGCCGATGACATCGGCATAGAAGGTCTCGGCCACCTCGAGATCGGTGACGTAGAGCGCGGATTCAAGGATCGCTGCGGGCTGCATAATGCCTCAGGACACCGCCATCTGCTGCAGGGACACCAGTCGCGAAATGCCCTTCTTGGCCAGTCCCATCAGCGCTGAGAATTGCTCTTCCGAAAAAGGCTCGCCTTCGGCCGTACCCTGGATTTCGACGATACCGCCCTTGCCGGTCATGACGAAGTTGGCGTCGGTGCCGGCTGAAGAATCCTCGATATAGTCGAGATCGATGACCGGCTGGCCATCATGGATGCCGCAGGAAATGGCAGCGACATGGTCCCTCAGCACCCTATCAAGCTTCACCATCTGGCGTGCTTCCATCCAGCGCAGGCAGTCATAGAGCGCTACCCACCCGCCGGTGATGGAAGCTGTGCGGGTGCCGCCATCGGCCTGGATGACGTCGCAGTCGACGGTGATCTGCAATTCGCCCAACGCCTGCAGGTCGACCACGGCGCGCAGGCTACGGCCGATCAGTCGCTGGATTTCCAGCGTGCGGCCACCCTGCTTGCCGGCGGATGCTTCGCGGCGCATGCGATCGCCGGTCGAGCGCGGCAGCATTCCGTATTCGGCCGTGACCCAGCCCTTGCCGGTATTGCGCATCCAGCCCGGCACCTTTTCCTCCAGGCTCGCCGTACACAGCACGTGCGTGTCGCCGAATTTCACCAGGCAGGATCCTTCGGCGTGCTTGGAAACGCCGCGCTCAAAGGAGATCGCACGCATTTCATCTGGCTGGCGTTTGGAGGGGCGCATCAAGGCTCTTTCTTCTTGGTTTTGGAGTCGTGGCCGGCTTGTAGCCCCATGGAAGACCGGGCGCAAAGAGAAAACGGGTCGCTTGCGTCGCCCCGGCTGCAATCTATATCCTTGGTCCTGGAGATTTTGTGCCCGATGACCAAACCCATCGTCGATCCGACCATGCAATCGCCGGCTTTCCAGCCGCTCGACATCCGTTCGCGCGACATCTTCCGGCGCATTGTCGAATCCTATCTCAGGGATGGCGAGCCGGTCGGCTCGCGTTCGCTGTCGCGTATTCTGCCTTCGTCGCTGTCGCCGGCCACGATCCGCAACGTGATGAGCGATCTGGAACACCTCGGCCTGATCTACGCACCACACATTTCCGCGGGCCGCTTGCCGACCCAGCAGGGACTGCGCTTCTTTGTCGATGCCTTCATGGAGTTTGGCGACCTCACCGAAGACGAACGCCGTTCCATCGAGACGCAGGTGAAAGCGTCGGGCGAGGGCATGTCGCTCGAACATATGCTGACCGAAGCCAGCCAGATGCTGTCGGGCATGTCGCGCGGTGCCGGATTGGTCCTGGCCGCCAAGGCAGAGGTGGCACTAAAGCACATCGAGTTCATCCAGCTGGAGCCGGGCAAGGCCCTTGCGGTACTGGTTTCGCAAGGTGGCGATGTCGAAAACCGTGTCATCGACCTGCCGGCGGGCATCACGCTGTCGCAATTGCATGAAGCCTCGAATTTCCTGAACGCCCATATCCGCGGCCGAACGCTTGCCGAGGCGCGTGGGGAGATTTCGCGGCTGAAGGAAGAAACGCGCACCGCGCTCGATACGCTGTCGCAGGATCTGGTCGAAAAGGGTCTCGCCGTTTGGGCTGGCGCCGAAAGCGGCCTGCCGGCGCGCCTTATCGTGCGCGGCCGCGCCAATTTGCTTGAGAATGTCACCGCTCAGGCTGACATCGAGCTGTTGAAGCGCCTGTTTGAGGATATGGAAACCCAGGATGGGTTGATCCAGTTGCTCGACCTCGCCGAGCAGGGCTCAGGCGTACGCATCTTCATCGGCTCGGAAAACAAGCTGTTTTCATTGTCGGGCTCGTCGCTGGTCGTCGCGCCCTATCGCGACAAAGACGCGCGTGTCGTTGGCGCGCTCGGGGTGATCGGGCCGACGCGGCTTAATTACGCCCGGATCGTGCCGATGGTGGACTATACCGCGCAGCTGATTTCGCGCATGCTGAGGTAATACCAACGGTCAGCCAGGACCTCTGGTATAATGTGCCGAGACCACCAGCCAGGAGAGAGCAACATGGCGCTGGAAGAGATCAAAGCCCGCATCGGCCTGCTTCTGCAGGAGATGGTCAATCAGCCCGAGGACGAGCACGAGATCCAGGAACAGCTGCGCGAGAAGTTCTCGGAGCTAAGAGCACTCGGATTGCCGCTGCCGGCTGATCTTGTGGAGCTCGAACAGCGGCTCGAGGCTGGTTTTGGTGCGGAAGCCTGAGGGGCGGTCGTTTTCACAGCCAGTTGTGATGCGCTGGCGCCCATCCCATCCTATCTTCGTCGTGGTGAATGAAGGAGGATGATGTGAAACTCGCTGTCGCAGCCTTGCTGGTTCCGTTCTTCGTAGCGCCTGTGTCCTTGGCTTTCGCCCAGCAATCCGAAATTTTGAAAGGGGAGGCTGCCTTTGGCGACTGGCGCGCCGACAAGCCCGGGGTCCGGCGCTTGTTGACCCCGGCTGATTTGCCGAAACCCTATGTGTCGGATTCTGCCTCGAACAGCCCGAGCGAGGTCCGGCGTCCGAAGAATGCGGAGCCGAAACTGCCCGCCGGCTTTTCGGCCGAGCTGATCGCTTCGGGCGTCAGCAATCCTCGCGCCGTGCGCGTCGCGCCAAACGGCGACATCTTCGTCGCCGACAGCCGTGCTGATCAGGTCCGGCTGTACCGGCCAGGCAGCCCCGGTGCCAAACCTGCCGAAGAAGCGATCTATGCCAAAGGGTTGAGTTCGCCCTACGGCATCGCCTTCTACCCGCCGGAAGATCCCCAATGGGTCTATGTGGCCAACACCGACAGCATCGTACGGTTTCCCTACAAGGACGGCGACCTGAAAGCGTCGGGAAAGCCCGAGACGGTGGTCGCAGACATTCCCGACGGCGGCCACTGGACCCGTGACATCGCCTTTTCGCCGGACGGCAAGACGCTTTATCTGTCGGTGGGGTCGGCTTCCAATGTCGCCGACGATCTTGGTGATCCCCCCGGAGGCCCCAAGGCTTGGGCCGCCAGCGAGCCGCTCGGAGCGGCATGGAGCTACGAACGGGATCGCGCCGCGGTCCTTGCATTCGATCCGGACGGCAAGAACCGCCGAACCGTTGCCACCGGCCTGCGCAATTGTTCCGGTCTCACCGTTCAGCCGGCCACCGGTGAACCCTGGTGTGTAGTCAACGAACGTGACGCGCTAGGCGACAATCTTCCGTTCGAATATGCAACTTCGGTGAAGCAGGGCGCCTTCTACGGCTGGCCCTGGTATTACATCGGCGACAACGAGGATCCACGCCACGCCGGCACCAGACCGGACCTCGCCGGCAAGGCGACGGTGCCGGATGTTCTGATGCAGGCGCATTCGGCGCCGCTCGGCATTGCTTTCTATGAAGGCAACCAGTTCCCTGCCGAATACAAGGGCAATGCTTTCGTCGCCCTGCACGGGTCGTGGAACCGCGGCGCGCCGACCGGCTACAAGGTGGTGCGGTTGCTGTTCAAGGACGGCAAGCCGACAGGGGAATATGAGGACTTCATGACGGGCTTCGTCATTTCCAACGACGCCGTCTGGGGCCGGCCTGTCGGCGTGGCGGTGGCCAAGGATGGTTCGTTGATCGTCACCGAGGACGGCAACGGTACGGTGTGGCGTGTATCATATAAGGGCAAGACCTGACCGGTGTTGTCGCGCGCTTGAGCCGGCACAAACGGTCCTAAGGCGCGAGTCCGCAATTCAATCAAAAGAAACGGCTGGTATTTTGCGAGCGAGCCTCGAAGGACGCACCCAAAAACCGTCAGCCGAATTTGCGATGTGCGTCGAGCGCGAGGCCTAGGCCAACCGAACCGAACGCGTCGCCCTGCACCACCTTGGCATCCGGCACCAAGCCCAGAATGCTGCGCCGCGCCATCGGGATGGCAGTCGACCCGCCTGTGAGGAATACGGCGGTGATGTCTGCAGGCCTCACGCCGGCGTCCGCCAGCGTGTCGGCCACCGTTTGCGTAACGCGAGCGACCTCGTTGCGGATCGTGTCCTCCAGGCCTTGCTTGGTCAGCTCAGCCGAGAACTTCGCGCCGGGCAGAGCCACTTCCACCCTCGCCTCGTTCTGGTCGGTCAAGGCGATCTTCGCCCTTTCCACTTTCGTGGCGAGTGCGTGCCCGAACCGATGTTCGACCACTTCGATCAGCCTGTCGACAAGATCGGCTCGTGCTGCTTCGTAGCGGATCTGACGCAGATCGAGCATGGCCTTCGGCGTGTAAAGCAGGTTGATGCGCTGCCAGGTGGCGAGATCGACGAAATAACCTGCCGGCAGGTTGCGCTTGCCGTCCTTCGTCGGTGTCAGATAGCCGAGCTCGGGCATGACATGGGCGATGCTGAGCAAGCGGTCGAAATCGGTGCCGCCGATGTGGATACCGCGATTGGCCAGGATGTCGCCCTTGCGATCGCTCGTGGTCGATCGCTCTGGCGACACACGGACGATCGAAAAGTCCGACGTGCCGCCGCCCATGTCGACGATCAGGGCGAGCTCCTCGCGGCTAAGCGTGTGTTCATAGTCGAGCGCTGCGGCGATCGGCTCGAACTGGAAATCGATATGCTTGAAGCCTTGTTTGCGTGCAGCCTTTTCCAATTGGCTCTGCGCGTCGGCGTCTGCGGTGTCATCCTCGTCGACGAAACGCACCGGCCGGCCAAGCACCACATTTTCCACCGGCTGCCCGGCATGGCTGTCCAGCCGCGCCTTCAGATGGGCGAGGAACAGGCCGATGATATCGGTGAAAGCCAACGTGCGTGCCTGAATCCGCGTTTTTTCATGGGCGAGCGAGGAGCCCAATACGCTCTTGAGCGCCCGCATCAGTCGGCCCTCGACGCTGTCCGTATAATCGCTGATGGCACGGCGGCCGAACAGGGTGTTGCCGTCTTCGAAATTGAAGAAGATCGCTGAGGGCAGCGTCGCGTTATTGTCCTCCAGCGCCACCAGATGTGGCCGGCCGTTTTCGATCACGCCGACGGTGGAGTTGGAGGTGCCAAAGTCTATGCCGCCGAAAGCCGGTCGCATCGTCTCATCCTGAATGTTCGCTTAAATGGCGCGGCCTTGTCGACGCTAGCCGCAGCGGGACCGTGCGCCTACAGGACCGAGGATGAAATGTCGATGGCCTGTCAGCGTTTTCAGAAAAATGTGAGCGGCTGGACCAAGCGCTGAGCCATTTCCTCGGACCTGCAATCCATGCGATAAAACCGCCGGTGTTTCCGAGGCTTCCCAATGACCCTTGCCGGATTTCTCGCTTATTCCGCCGCGCTTGCGGTTGCTGCCGCCATTCCCGGTCCCGGCGTGACCGCTCTGGTGGCACGGGCCCTCGGTTCCGGCTTCCGCTCATCGCTGGCGATGTCGCTCGGGCTCGTGTTAGGCGATCTGACCTATCTCACCGCGGTCGTGCTCGGTCTTGCACTGGTGGCACAGAGCTTCGGCATGGTGTTCCTGGTTATCAAATGGCTGGGAGTTCTCTACCTTGCCTATCTCGCCTGGAGTTTCTGGACGGCCGGCATCACGCCGGAGGCGGTCGAGGCCCGCAAGGGCAGGGATGGTTTCGTGCCCTCGGTGCTGGCCGGCCTTGCCGTCACGCTTGGCAATCCCAAGACGATGATCTTCTATCTGGCTATCACGCCGACCATCGTCGACCTGAAATCGCTGACCTTGGGCGACTACGGCATCCTGGCCGCCATCACCGCCGCGGTGCTGCTCATCGTCCTGGTGCCATATCTGGCGCTTGCCGCGAAAGCGCGCTGGTTCCTGCGTTCGCCGCGCGCGTTGAAAGCGCTGAACCGCACGGCAGCCGGTTTCATGGTCGGGGCCGCGGCTGCGATCGCCACCAGGTCTTGAGATTGCTTTTTCAGGGCCAGCGCCGAAATCGACACAATCCGGAAAATTGTTCCAGCTGCCTGTTGTTTCCAGCACGCCGCCGCCTCGGATATAGTCGGCCGGCGGCCTATCTTCTTTCGTCGAAAAGCCGCATAAGGCAGCCTCGTTTCAGGGAGCGAAATCAATGAATAAGCCTGCAACCTCCGCACGCGTCCCCGGCCGCGGCCGCATCTACAACTCGATCACCGAAACGATCGGCGATACGCCGCTGGTTAGGCTGGACAAGTTCGCGAAGGAAAAGGGCATTGTCGCCAATCTCCTTGCAAAGCTTGAGTTCTTCAACCCGATCGCTTCGGTGAAGGACCGTATCGGCGTCGCCATGATCGAGGCGCTGGAGCGCGACGGCAAGATCACGCCCGGCAAAACGGTATTGATCGAGCCGACCTCCGGCAACACCGGCATCGCGCTTGCCTTTGCCGCCGCCGCCAAGGGCTACAAGTTGATCCTCACCATGCCGGAGACCATGTCGGTCGAGCGCCGCAAGATGCTGGCGCTGCTCGGTGCCGAGCTTGTGCTGACCGAAGGGCCGAAAGGCATGAAGGGCGCCATCGCCAAGGCCGACGAACTGGCTGCGTCGCTACCGGACGCCATCATCCCGCAGCAGTTCGAGAATCCGGCCAATCCCGAGATCCACCGCGAAACCACCGCAGAAGAAATCTGGAACGACACCAAGGGAGAAGTCGATATCTTCGTCTCGGGCATCGGCACCGGCGGCACCATCACCGGCGTCGGCCAGGTGATCAAGAAGCGCAAGCCGTCGCTGCATGTCGTAGCGGTCGAGCCGGAAGCTTCGCCTGTGCTGTCGGGCGGCCAACCTGGTCCTCACAAGATCCAGGGCATCGGCGCCGGTTTTGCACCGAAGATCCTCGACACGACCATCTATGACGAGATCGTCAAGGTCTCCAATGAGGATGCCGTTGCCAATGCCCGCCTCGTCGCCCGCCTGGAAGGCGTACCGGTCGGCATCTCATCGGGCGCGGCATTGCAGGCGGCGATCGTCGTCGGCTCGCGACTGGAGAACAAAGGCAAGAACCTTGTCGTCGTCATTCCGTCCTTTGCTGAGCGCTATCTCTCGACCGTGCTTTTCGAAGGGCTCGGCGCGTAAGTTTTTCCGCCTGAAGGGGAAGAGCGGGAAATAGGTTTCCGCTCTGGCCCAGCGAAAAACCTGCTGGCACCGTTGCCGGTGGCTTGAGTGCGGAGCAATCACAGGTCAAATCCCAGGCTCTAAGGTCGGGGGGCGGGAGAAGATGACTGAAATGTATAAGCTTTACACACGTCCGGGCTCGGGCGGGTTTGTGATCGAGGCCGCACTCAAGCTGGCCGGCGTCCCTTTCGAACACATCGACGTGCCGAAGACGCTGGATTTGGATCCGGAATTTCTCAAGATCAGCCCGATGCATCAGGTGCCGGTGCTGGTTCTGCCGGACGGTCATGCCGTTCCGGAGACGGCGGCGATCTCGCTTCTGCTTGCCGAATTGCATCCCGGAAAGGGGCTCGGTCCGATCGCCGGCGAGCCGGGCAGAGCGGACTTCCTGCGCTGGATGGCCTTCATGGCGACCGCGATCTACATGGCCAATTTGCGCTATTACTATCCACACCGCTCGACCACGGATGCCGCCGGCATTGCTGCGGTCAAACAGGCGGCGGTCGCCGAGATGGATAAGGAAATCAGCATCCTGGATCGCGCGCTGAGAGGCCGTGACTGGCTGGTGGGTGACAGCCGCACCATTGCCGACGTCTACATGCTGATGCTGGTGTGTTGGTATCCTGATCAAGGCAGGGCTCGGGCGATTTGGCCGGATGTCGAGCGGATCTGCGCCAGATTACGCGATGATCCCATGCTTGCCGCGCTCAACGAACCGCATGAAATGTGGCCTGCCTGAGGTCGCCTGTTGGGGCCGGCGAAGGCAGTTCACTCAATTGCGAGTGTTGACTTCTTTGCGGTGAGGAACCGCCGCACCGCTTCATCGCGCTCCAGCCCGATCGCGCGTTCAAAGGCCAGCCTCGCCTCGCCAGACCGGCCGAGATCGGCCAGCAGGCCGGCGCGGGCAGCCCAGTAAGGTTGGTAGTCTTCGATGCGGCGGTCTTCGGCGACTGTGTCGAGTTCGGCCAGCCCGGCGGCAGGGCCATCTGTCTCGCCGATCGCCACCGCACGATTGATGGTTACGACCGGCGAACCGGCGACCAGGGACAGCGCGTCGTAGAATTGCCTGATCGCACCCCAATCGGTTTTGCCGAGCAGTCGCCGGGCCACATGCGTCGACTGGATTGCTGCCTCGATCTGGTAGCGACCAAGGCCCGGGAAACGGCTGGCACGCTGCAGCAGCGCATCCGCTTCTCCGATAAGAACTGCATCCCACTGGCTCATGTCCTGGTCGCTCAAGGGCACGAAGTCGCCGTCCGCGCTGCGCCGCGCCTCGCGCCGAGCTTCGGCGTAGAGCATAAGAGCAAGCAGCGAGCACGCTTCCGGTTCTTCCGGCATCAGTTCGGTTACCAGTCGGCACAGCCAGATCGCCTCGGTCGCCAGGTTACGGCGACGGGTCTCGGTGCCGACAGGATCCGTCCAGCCCTCGGTGAAGGCGGCGTAGACCGCCTCGAGCACCGCGGATAGCCGCGCCGGCAATTCGGGTCGGTCGGGAATGCGGAAGGGGATGCCTGCTTCCCGAATGCGCGATTTGGCACGCACGAGCCGCTGACTCATCGTCGCTGGAGAAATCAGAAAAGCGGAGGCGATGGTGGCTGCATCAAAGCCGAGCACAGTCTGCAGGATCAGCGGTGCCCGCACGCCAGGATCGATTGCAGGATGGGCACAAGCGAAGATCAGGCCGAGACGGTCGTCAGGCAGCTTCTCGCGCAAGGCCTCTTCCTCCGCCTCATCGCTCATGAGCCTGAGATGGGGAATGGCCGCCTCGCGCGTCCGGCGTCGGCGGTGCTGGTCGGTGGCCCGGCGGCGGGCGACAGCCAGGAGCCAGGCTTCAGGGTGCTGCGGCACGCCCGTTTCCGGCCATTTCGCCAGCGCCAGCGCGAAGGCGTCGGCAAGCGCATCTTCGGCGCTGGCGACATCGCGCGAGCGGGAGGCGAGGAAAGCGACCAACTTGCCATAGCTTTGGCGGGCGGCCGTTTCTGCCGCCGCCCGCGCCAATGCCGCAGCGTCGGTCATCGCTCAGCGCGTCGTCCAGATCGGTCTTACTTCGACGACACCGTGCGTGGCAGCAGGGCATCGCGCGGCCCAGGAAAGCGCGGCATCGAGATCTGGCGCCTCGATAAGGTAGAAGCCGCCCAATTGCTCTTTGGTGGTGGCGAAGGGGCCATCCAGCACCTCTGTCTTGCCGCCGCGGATCTTCACAGTGGTTGAGACGTGGGATGGTTGCAGTCTTTCACCGGCCACCATGGCGCCGGCTTTGGCGAGTGCGGCGTTGTAGGCCATGTACGGTTCCGACATCACGCCTTGCATTTCCGGGGTCATCTTGGCGAACGCCGATTCATCGACGTGGATCAGCAGCATGTATTGCATCAGGGGTCTCCCGCGTTTCTCAAAGGCCGCGCCCTTGCCGGCCGGACGAATGACGCGTGAGCTTGCCTGATTTCGACAAGCTCTGCGAAAAAATTCTGCGGCGTGCCGCAAAACAAAAACCGCCGACGCGGGAGGGCGTCGGCGGTTTGAAGATCGAGGGAATGGTTAGGCTGGACGGCGTGTCAAGGGCGCGCAGGAATTCCTGGCCGCAGCGGCCGATAGGTGGTCGTGCGGTGCTCGCCGGCGGGACGAGCGACCCGGCTGTCGTGACGGCTTTCCAGCGTCATCAATGAGCGCTCACGCCGAGCGTATGGGCGCGGCGAGCGCAGGCAGGGCCAGGGCCACGCATGTAGTGGCGCTCCGGCCGGTAGGTCGGTGCGATGAATTCGCGGATGGCGGCGGCGTAGCCCTTGAACTGGTTCCAGATGGTCATTCTTCTATTCCCTGTCCCGATTTTCGGATGTCCCGTCCGATTGGGTGCATCCTAGCGAGAAGGCGTGAATAGTCGGTGAACGGGATGTTAATCTTCGGGCGAAACCTCTACGAATCGTGGCCGCAAAGTGGCGGATTCACGGTGTTTTGGCGCCATTTGACGCCTTTGTTAGCGCTGTCGCTTTTATGCCACAGGCGGTTTCGTTTGAGACTCGAAAATGCGCGGTTTGGTTTCTCTTCCTCTCCCCAGATCCTGAGTGATGGGGTTGCTCGCGAGAGTTGCGGAAAGGGCTGTTTCGCCACTACGCTGCCACGCGTGAATCGCAATCTGCAGGGACGTGCGAATGGAACTCTGGCGATTCATCGACGCTATCAACCAGGCAGGTGAGCGGCCGGCAATGCCGGGTGATCTACAGCGGTTTGAGGAGAGGACGGGTATCTTCCTCCCCGATGATTATTGCGCTTTTCTCATGGCCTGTGCCGGCGGTAGATGCCTGCAAAAAGTTTCGTTCGATTTTCCGAATGGCGTGTGGGCCGGATACGTGGAAGACGTTGGCGGTCTGCAGAAGAATCCGCGTTATTCACTGGAGCACAATCGGAAATCTCCACCCTGGCCCCTCCACGAGGATCTGCTGTGGATCATGAGTGACCATGGCGGCAATCCGATCTGCCTCCGGCTCGACGACGGGAACGAGGGGCAGCTCTGCTTCATCGACCATGAGCTCTCGCCGGAAGACGACGATTGGACCCTTGAGGAGGCTGCCTCCAAGGATTGGGGTTATGTGCTACCCCTGGCATCGTCATTCACCGAGTTCGTCAGGAACCTGCGGCGCAAATAGCGGGTTGGTTTAACTTAGAGGAATGCTTTCTCGAACGCGCGACGCCCCTTGGGCGAGAAGGTCACGACCCGGCTGTCCTTTTCACGGCGTGCCCATTTCTCGGCAAGGATCTTGTCGAGAATCGCTGCACCCAACTGCCCGGCGAGATGCGATCTTCGCACGCTCCAGTCGAGACAGTCGCGGCAGACCGGCCGGCGCGACGGCTTGAGCTTCTCCACGTCGATGCCGACAGCGGTGAAATGCGAGTGGCCGTTCGGCCCGATCCGGATTTCCCGACCATCGCGCACCAGGATGTCTCGGGCGAGGAAGGTATCCATCATCTTCACGGCATGCTCGCCGGCCAGGTGGTCATAGCAAACACGCGCTTCGCGCATTGCCGGCTCACGCGGGCCTAGGCGGGTTCGCTTCGGCCCGACGCCTGCCGCCACACCCATGATGGCCTCCAGCATCGCCGCCACTTGCGGTCCTGCCAGGGCGTAATAGCGATGACGGCCTTGGGCTGCGACGGTGAGCAGCCCGCCATCGATCAGCTTGGCCAGATGCGACGATGCTGTCGGCAGGGTCACACCCCCTTCCAATGCCAGTTCGCTTGCCGTCAACGCGGCACCCGTCATCAGCGCCGTCAGCATGTTGGCGCGGGCGGGGTCGCCAACCAGGCTGGCGATGCGGGCGATATCCGGTCCGTCTTTCATGGTTCGATCTCCATCAAAGCATTGCTGCAAGAAAACCACTAATCTGATGGAAGTTCAAGGAGACGACGATGACCAATCTCTCCCATCCTACCCACTCGGGTGCCGGCTACGCCCGGTTCCGCCTTCGTCGGTTCTGGTGCGGGCTGCGATCGCTTTTGATGCGCCGGAGCGACCGGTATCTGCAGCGGCTCGACCTTGCCGATCTCGACGCGTGGCAACTCAACGATCTCGGCCTTACGCCGGAGGATGTACGGCGCGAATGCGCAAAATCCTTCTGGCGAATGTGATCGCGGTGCGAGCCTAATCCAATTGTCCTGCCGATGTTTCGATCATGATCGAAGTGTCGATGCCCTTGCCAAGGAGATGATCATGACCATCACCTGCTTCATCCGTTACGAAATCGACCCATTCAAGAAAGCGGCCTTTGAGGAATATGCCCGCAATTGGGGGCAGGCGATCCCGCGTTGTGGTGCAGATCTGATCGGTTACTTCGCCCCACACGAAGGCTCGGCCACGACGGCCTATGCGCTCTACAACATCGACAGCCTGGCGGCCTATGAAGCCTATCGCGCCCGCCTTGCCGCGGACCCCGCAGGCAAAGCGAATTTCGAGTTCGCCCGGCGCGAAAACTTTATCGTCAGGGAAGACCGTATTTTCCTGAAGCTGGCATCCGCGCCGCATGCAGCTTTAGTGAGATAGCGCCGCCTTCGCGAAGTGGGAGGGCGCCTGGGCTCTTGCCCCTTACGCATTACCGATCAGTACGCCGGCCGCAAACACCAACGCACCGCCGAGCACCACCTGGAAGGCGGCACGGAGGAAGGGTGTTTCCATGTAGCGGTTCTGGATGAAGGCGATCGCCCACAATTCCACGAACACAACCGCGGCCGCCACGGAAGTCGCTGTCCAGAAATTCGGAATAAGGTAGGGCAGGGCGTGGCCTAGGCCGCCCAGCGAGGTCATGATGCCATTGGCAAGGCCGCGCTTCAGTGGCGAACCGCGCCCGGAGAGTTTGCCGTCGTCATGCGCAGCTTCCGTGAAACCCATCGAGATGCCGGCGCCGATCGAGGCCGACAGGCCAACCAGGAAGGTTTGCCAGGTGTCGTGCGTGGCAAAGGCGGCGGCGAAGATCGGGGCCAGCGTCGAGACCGACCCATCCATCAGTCCGGCCAGGCCCGGCTGGACGTAGGTGAGGATGAACTGCCGCCGTTCGGTCGCTGCTTCTTCCTCGCGTATGTCGCCCGGCACATATTGCTGCTCGAGCTTATGGGCGAGGTTCTCGTGGTTCTGCTCGGCAGCGGCGAGATCGCCGAGCAATTTCCGCGTGGAGGCATCCGACGTCCGCTTGACCGCCTCAAGGTAAAAGAGTTGCGCCTGCCGCTCCATCTGCTCGGCCTGCTGGCGTACCTTGTCGATGCCAAGCGGCCGCACCAGCCAATCGGGCTTGCGTTCGTAATAACCTTTCACATGCTCACGACGGATCAGAGGGATGTGTTCGCCAAAACGCTTCCGATGCAACTCGATGAGCAGCGCGCGGTGCCTGTCTTCTTCCGCTGCCATTTCCTCGAACATCCTGGCTGAATGCGGATAATCCACCTGTAACCCTTCTGCGTAGGAGCGGTAGATGCGCGCGTCGTCTTCTTCGGAAGAGATGGCGAGTGCCAGGATTTCCTGTTCGGAAAGCGAGGAAAAAGGACGGCGGCCGAAGCCGAAGACACGGGAAAGCATGACGAATTATCTCTAGTTTAGAATCATTCTAAACTAGATGTGTGCCCCGCTTGGGTCAAGCATTCGCTGCGCGGCGAGAGCAGTGGCGGTTGCCCTTTTTATCGGCGAATGTTCACCTATATGAAGGAAAACCAACCTGGAGATTTTGCATGACGACTGCCAAGCGCGCGAAGCATATCGATGCCAAACCGGTACTCGACCTCATCGCCTCGATAGAGGCGGACCTTGCCCGCTTGAAAGACATGGTGTCGGCGCAGATCGAACCCTTCGATCCCGCCAATCCGCATAACAAGACAACGGACGGTAAACTGACCGACGAGGGTGTCGAATGTTGCTACCGGCTCTTCGACAGAGGTGAATCGCGCTATTCGGTCTCGCAGAAGATGAAGATTTCTTTCGCCGCCGCCACTCACCGCTTCAACGCCTGGCGCAAGGTCGGCGGCAACAAACGCAAGCCTACGCTGCTGGGCTAAAAAACGGCCCACATCACCGAAAGGTCGCATCTCCGCCTTCAAAGCAAAACGGGCGCCTGATGGCGCCCGTTCGCATTGTAACCGTTGAAACAGGTCAGCTCATCAGCGGGCAGCGCGGATCGCGGCGACCGAAGATCAGGCGTACGCGCTCCCCGCTGCGGGAGATGCCGCGCACTTCGATGGTACGGCGCCCGACGCCGACGACGCGGGCACGGCGTACGCCCATGCGTTCGGCCTTGTCGAGCGCACGGTCGGGGTTGCATTCGCGGCGGCGGTAGCCGTCATCATCCTCGCTGCGCCACTCGTCGGAGCGGCGACGGCCGTAGTCGTCCTCGCTGCGCCATTCATCGGAACGGCGGCGTTCGCCGCAATATTCGCGGTCCGGGTCGCAGCGACGGTCGCGCATGATCACCGGGCCGTCGGGGCCGATCTGGATGTTCAGATCTTGGGCCGATGCCGTGGTCAGCGGCAGACTCGTCAGCGCCAGCGTCATGGCGAGGGTGGAAAGGGTAAGGAACTTGCGCATTTGGAGGCCTCCTCTCATCGCCGCACAAGGTCAGGCGGCACCATCCTGTTCAAGTCAGATTTCGCTTAAGTCAGAAACAATCGGTGAGCACCTCCGACGTCCCTGATGAACCGCTGATATGAAGCGAATGAACATTGTCACGGTTACATCTTTTCATTGGCGCTCGCCCCTGCTTCGCGCACATGATGAAGGCGAATATGTGTCTTGGTGGGTTCCGCATGACAGCTTCACTTCCCGATATTGCCGACGTTCGCGATGCCGCCGAACGCTTGGCGGGTCTGATCGTGACCACGCCTTTGATCGAATCTCCGGTGCTCAACGAGCGTTTCGGCGGCCGAATCCTGTTCAAGCCGGAAACGCTGCAGCGTACCGGTTCGTTCAAATTTCGTGGCGCCTACAACAAGATTTCCTCGTTGTCGCAGGAGGAGCGCCGTGGTGGCGTAGTTGCCTTCTCTTCGGGCAATCACGCACAAGGCGTCGCGGCGGCCGCAGCCATGTTCGGCCTGAAAAGTGTGATCGCGATGCCTTCGGATGCGCCCGAAACCAAGGTTGCCAATGTGCGGCGCATGGGCGCCGAGGTGGTGCGCTTCGATCGCTTCCGCGATGACCGGATGGCGGTGGTGAAGCCGTGGATGGAGCAAGGCATGGCGCTGGTGCCGCCCTTCGACGACCCGGCCATCATCGCCGGTCAGGGCACGATCGGGCTGGAACTGATGGCTCAGGCTGCGGCCTTGGGCGTAATGCTCGACGCCGTGGTGATGCCCTGCGGTGGCGGCGGCTTGTCCAGCGGCATTTCGATCGCGGTCAAGGATGCCTCGCCGCAGACCGCTGTCTGGGTGGCGGAGCCCGAATATTTCGACGACACCCGCCGTTCACTCGTCGCCGGCCGGCGCGTCGGCAACGAACCCGGTCACGACTCAATCTGCGATGCCATTCTCACCCATGAGCCGGGCGTGATCACTTTCGAGATCAACCGCAGGAATCTCGCCGGGTCCATTGCCGTATCGGAAGAAGCGACGGCGGCGGCCATGCGCGATGCCATGGCCTGTCTCAAGCTGGTGGTGGAGCCCGGTGGCTGTGTCGGATTGGCAGCCCTTTCGTCCGGCGAAATCGACCTTGCCGGAAAATGCGTTGCGGTGGTGCTTTCCGGCGGCAACGTCGATTTCGGCACCTACGCCAGGATCATGGCAGCGGCTTGATGCAGATGCGCTGACCCCGTCGTTTTAGTCGAGTGTACGGCGGAACCGCAGCAGCGCCAGCCCCGCAAACAGCGCCACGAAGAACAGCAGCCAGCCGACCTCGGAGGCGATGGCAGGGAATTCCGCGCCTTTCAGCATCACTGCGCGCACGATGCGCAGGAAATGCGTGAGCGGAAAAATCTCGCCGAGTGTCTGCGCCCAACCCGGCATGCCGCGATAGGGAAACATGAAGCCGGATAGCAGGATCGACGGCAGGAAGAAGAAAAAGGTTAGCTGCATGGCCTGCATCTGCGTCCGTGATACGGTCGAAATCGTGTAGCCGAGCAAAACCAGCCCCAGCACAAAGACGAGGATCGACGACAGGAGCAGTCCGATGCCGCCGACGAAGGGCACATGGAACAAGAGCTTTGCTGCGAACAGCACCACCACCACCTGCACTGCGCCAACACCGGCATAGGGCAGCACCTTGCCCAGCATGATTTCCAACGGGTTGGCCGGCATGGCGAGCAGGTTCTCCATCGTGCCGCGCTCGGTTTCGCGCGTCAGCGCGATCGAAGTCATCATCACCATGGTCATCTGCAGGATCACCCCGAGCAGGCCGGGCACGATGTTGTATTGCGAGATGCCTTCGGGATTGTAGAGGCGATGGGCGATGACATCGAGTTGACTTGCCTTGCTCTCGGCGGCGGCCGCCTCCATGCCGCGGGCGCGCAGCAGGGCCTGGGACGCAACGGTGCCCAGGGTGGAGATGGCGCCGCTTGCCGATGACGGATCGGTCGCGTCGGCCTCGATCAGGATTTGTGGACGATCTCCGCGCTCGACCCTCTTGCCGAAATCAGCCGGGATGGTGACCACGAAAGAGACATCGCCGCGCGCCAGCAGGAAGTCCGCTTCGGCCTCCGTGCGGGCGATGTAGTCGAAGCGATAGTAATTGGTGTTCTCGAGCGCCGAAACCATGGCGCGGGTGTACTGGTCGTTGCTCATTGCCAGGAGCGCCGCCGGCAGCCGCTTGGGGTCGCTGTTGATGGCGAAGCCGAACAGGATGAGCAGCATCAGCGGCACACCCAGCATCATCGCAAAGGTGACGCGGTCGCGCCGCATCTGGATGAATTCCTTCGTCAGCAGCGCGCCGAGCCTGGCGGGAGAGAACAGGTTGCTCACGCCATATTGTCCTTCGAGCCGGCCATGAACTGGATGAAGACGTCTTCTAGACTGGTTTCGCCGGGCCTCACCTTGACCCCGGGATGCGTCTTCTCGATATCGGCCAATGCACGTTTGAGTGCGGTAGCGTCTGAACCCACGACATGCAGCGTCGCGCCGAAGGGGGCCACCTGATCGACGCCTGGCCGGCCCTCGAGAGCGGTCGTCACGGCGTCGAGGCGCGGCCCTTCGACGATGAAGGTGGTGAGGCCGGCATTGTCCACCACCTCGGCCACGGTGCCGGTGGCGAGGAGCTTGCCATAGGAAATATACGAGATGCGATGGCAGCGCTCGGCTTCGTCCATGTAGTGGGTGGAGACCAGGACGGTGAGCCCGCCATGTGCGAGGTGATGGATCTCGTCCCAGAATTCACGCCGCGCCTTCGGATCGACGCCGGCAGTCGGTTCATCGAGCAGAAGCAGGCGCGGCTTGTGCATGATGCAGGCAGCCAGTGCCAGCCGCTGCTTCCAGCCGCCAGAAAGGGTGCCGGCAAGCTGGTTGCGCCGGCTGGCCAGGCCAAGCTCTCCCAGCGTCCTGTCGACATGATCCTCTATCGGCTTCAGGCGATAAAGGCGGGCGACGAATTCAAGGTTCTCGGCGATCGTCAGGTCCTCGTAGAACGAGAACTTCTGCGTCATGTAGCCGACCTCGTTCTTGATCTTCAGGCTTTCAGTCCTCAGATCGTAACCAAGCACGGTGCCTTCGCCTTCGTCGGCTGTCAAAAGCCCGCACATCATGCGGATCGTCGTGGTCTTGCCGGAGCCGTTGGGACCGAGAAAGCCGACGATCTCACCCTCCGCCACGCTCATCGAGACGTGGTCGACGACGGTGCGGTCGCCGAAGCGTTTGACCAGATTTTTGACGTCGATGGCGTTCATCGGGTGCTGCGCCAGGGGACGAACTGGTTGAAAACAGGCAGTAGGCAGTAGGCAGTAGGTGACGGGGCCTTTGAAGGACCCCACCACGTGTATCTTGAAACGCTTGGCATCTCGGATGTCTCTCTACCGCCTACTGCCTACTGCCTACTCGTTATTCGCCAGATCCACGTCGACGATCTGTCCCGGCTGCAACGGCCCTGCGTCACCGATGGGTCGCGCCTCAACGAGGTAGACAAGCTTCTGGCGGTTCTCGAGGGAGTAGATGACCGGCGGCGTGAATTCGGGATCGGAAGATACATAGCTGATACGCGCCTTGAGGCCTTGCGGGCAGCCGTCGCAGCGGACGGCAAGGTCGCCTCCGACCTTGATCGAAGAGAGGCTGGCTTCAGGCACATAGACGGTCAGCTTCACGGCGCCGTCCGGCAGCACCGAAAGCACCGGTGCGCTTGGCCCCGCAGTGTCACCGGCATGGCGGATGATGTCGTCGACGCGTCCGGCAGCAGGCGCCACAAGCGTGCGCTTGGAAAGTTGCCACTCCGCCTGGTCCAAAGCGGTCCTTGCCTGCTTCACCTGGTTTTCGGCCGCCTTGATCGTCTCGGGTCGTGCCGGCAAGTTGCCGACCGCGAGATTGGCGGTGGCCTGGCCGATGGCCGCTTCGGCGACTTCGGATTGTGTGGCCGCATCGTCAAACTGCGCCTGGGTGGCGACGCCGCGCTTCAGCAGATCCTGCGTGCGGGCGAGCGTGCGGGCCGCATCTGCAGCCTGCGCCTTGGCCGAGCGCAGGGTGGCCTCCAGCACGGCGATCTCTTCCGGTCGTTTGCCCACCTGCAGGTCGGCGAGCTGTGCTTGCGCTTGGGCGAGTGCTGCCTTGGCCTGGGCCACGGCGATTTCGGCGTCGGCACTTTCCAGCGTCGCGACCGGTTGACCGGGGCCGACACGATCGCCGCGGCGGGCCGAGACAGCTTTCACTTCTGCCACTTCGATGGGAGCAAGCAGGACGAAGTCGCCTTCGACATATCCGACGGCGAGTGGAGTGGCTGCGCTGCAGGCGGAAAACAGCTGCGCTGCCAAGGGCAGTGAACACAACAAGCTCATTTCGCATCGCCCCCTTCGTGGCGTCTGGTTGTTGCGCTCCTTACGCCGAGCATCGCGTCGAGATTGGCGTGCAACGTCGCGACGATCTTGCTGGCTTCATCCTGGCCGATTGTTGTCCAGCCCATGCGGCGCATCACGGGCTCCCGGCCAATGCGGAAATAAACGGCCTGGCCGATCAGCGAGAAGATGGTTAGCCGGGTCGCCTCGCTTTCCGCCGGCTCGCCGGTGGCGCGCTCCCAGATGAGGCAAAGCCTTCTGTGCGTCGGCTCGAACAGTCCGGCATAGATGCGGTCGAGTGTAGGCGTAGGATCGGAGAGTTCCCGCAGCATGAACTGCACGATCTCGCCGGCTTCCGGGCGTGCCACCAGGAAGGTAACCATGCCTTGCAATGTGGCTTTCAGCTGCTCGCGCGCCGTCTCCGGTGTCAAGGTGGCGGAGTCAGGACCGCTCATGCCGCCCAAGGCTTGGTTGGCAATGGACTGGATTGTCCCGACTATATGGTCGGCAACGGCGGCTCGCAGACCCTCCTTGCCGCCGAAATGATAGGCGATCGAGCCGATATTGGCCTTGGCGGCCGCGGCTATCTCCCGTGTCGAGGTGCCGTCATAACCTTGCCGGCCGAACAGTCTGAGCGCGGCGCGCACAAGCGCTGCTTTCGTCATATCGGCGGGCGAGGAAAGTGGTTTTTGCGATTGGGTCGACATCACTGCAATTTAATCAATCGAATGATTAAAGTAAAGTGGACACCCGTTCTTCTTACGAAATGAAGGGAGAAGGCACTTTCAGCCCCTCAAGCAGCGCGTCGCGAAAGACTGCAATCGGCCGCGCAAGCCGTCCGGCGGGCGGGCGATGTAGCATCCAGGCACGCACCAGAGGGCGAAAATCCCGCACCTCGAGGACCTGGACTTGATCCTGCCACGGGCTTCCAGCTAGGGCGGCCGGCGTGATGATGCCGATGCCGTGGCCGCGCGCTACCAGCGACAAACGCAGGTCGGCACTCAAGGCCTCAACCCCGACATTGAAGGGCAGCCGCGCCGCCTCGAACTGGCGACGGATGAAGGCGCGGAAACCACATCCGGTCTCGTTCATCACCCAGGGGAATTTCGACAGGTCTTCCAGGCTCGCCGGCTTTGGCAGAAGAAGGCCGTTTGCCGCGACGAGCACTACAGACTGTGTTCCAAGGTCCTCGCTGACGAGTTCATCCGGGGGCTGCAGACCGTCGGCGAGGCAAACCGCTGCGGCGTCGAGTTCGCTGCGCAGAACCTGTTCCACGAGGCGCGGTGACCAGCCGGAAGTGACGCGCAGCGTCAGCTTCGGGAAATCGGTCCGCAGCCGCTCGATCGGAAGGGCGAGCGCCGCATCGGAAAGATAAGGCATGATGCCGAGCCTGAATTCGCCCTCGATATCCCCGACCGGCGAAACGCCAGCCTTCAGATCATCCAGTGAGCGCAACACGCGGCGGCCATGCTCATACGCTTCCCGGCCCGCGGCTGTTGGCTTGAACGGCTTCGACTGGCGGTCAAGAAGCGTCGCCTTCAACCTGTCTTCAAGATTCTGGATACGTCGCGTCACACCCGGCTGGGTCAGGTTCAATCGCGCCGAAGCTCCTACGATGGAGCCGGTCTCCACCACAGCAACGAACGCTTCGAGATCTTGAAGATTCATGCGAAACTCGCATAATCATTATCCGCAATTTTGATTTGTATCATAATGCAAGATGCAAATAAAGCTCTCAACGAACATGCGAGTTTGTTTGGGGAGCATTTCCATGTCCTGCGATATCACCGATGCAGCCAGCGGCATCTCGCGTCCCGATTCCATCACCGGTTGGCAGGTGTTCCTGTTCGCGGTTGCGGTCGGCGTCATCGTGACGAACCTCTTTGCTCCGCAGACCCTTGTCGGCATGATTGGGCCAACCCTCGGCTTCGAGGCAGGGACAGGCGGGCTGGTGGCGATGGCGACCTTGCTCGGCTACGCCGCAGGCCTCTTCTTCCTCGTTCCGTTGGCAGACCTGCTGGAGAACCGCACGCTCGTCCTGCAGATGCTGGGCTGCGCCGTGCTCGCCGCGACTGCCGCGGCATTTGCTCCCAGCGCCGCTCTGCTGATGGTGGTTCTTTTTGCTCTCGGCGCAGCCTGTTCGGCGATCCAGATCCTTGTGCCCATTGCGGCGTCGATGGCGGAGCCCGAGCGGCGTGGCCGCGTCATCGGCGATGTGATGAGCGGATTGATGATTGGCATCCTTCTGGCCCGCCCCGCTGCCAGCATGATCGCGGACACCTTCGGATGGCGGGCTTTCTACGCCACCAGCGCTGCCGTGATGACATTGCTGGCTGTGGTTTTGGCGATGCGATTGCCGCTACGGCGACCACTGGGCGATACCGGGTATCCGGCATTGGTCGCGTCGCTCTGGCACCTGCTGCGCTCGGAGCCTGAATTGCGGCGCCACTCTTTCACCGCCAGCCTCTCCATGGCGGCATTCAGCCTGTTCTGGACTTCCGTGGCGCTTCGGCTGGCCGAGCCTCCTTTCGGTCTCGGTCAGCGTGGCATAGCCCTCTTTGCCCTTGCGGGCGCCGGGGGCGCGGTGGTGACGCCGTTGTTCGGGCGTGCTGGTGATCGCGGCTGGACGCGAACGGGTACGATCTTTTCGCATTGTCTCATGGTTCTTGCTTTCGCCATTTCTGCGTGGGCGGGCTTTGCTCGGTCCGGTTCCGGTTCGTGGCTTCTGCCGCTCCTGCTGCTCGGGACCAGCGCGATTATCCTCGATGTTGGTGTCACCGGCGACCAGACGCTCGGGCGGCGTGTCATCAACCTTTTGCAGCCGGAAGCGCGGGGCCGGCTCAACGGTCTGTTCGTCGGTCTGTTTTTCCTTGGCGGCGCTGCCGGTTCTGCAGTCGCCGGCGTTGCCTGGGCGTGGGGTGGCTGGCTGACGGTTTGTGTTATCGGCACCGCCATAGCCGTCGTGGCGCTACTGGCGGATTGTGTTTTCCGCACACAGTGACGTACCGCCGGCGCATGCCCACCACCAGCAATTGCGGTTGATTTGCAACCGCCGCCGCGCTTTATTCCTGCTGATGGCCAAGGAAGTCGAACGCAAGTTTCTGATAAGGGACGAGAGTTGGCGCAAGGCGGTTGAGCGCAGCGTCGCTATCATCCAGTTTTATCTGGCCATTTCCGCGGAGCGGTCGGTACGCATGCGCATCAGCGACGGCAAGGCTGCCAAGCTGACGCTGAAGTTCGGGTCCGACTTGCGCGTCCGCGACGAATTCGAATATCCGGTGCCGCTCGCCGAGGCGCGCGAAATGATGACCTTTGCCATCGGCAACATCATCCGCAAGACCCGCCATCATGTGCGCCATGGCGGCTATGTCTACGAGGTCGATGTCTTCAATGACGTGCTGGACGGGCTGGTTGTGGCTGAACTGGAGACAACCGACAGCGTGCCGGACGCCCTGCTGCCCGCTTGGCTCGGGCGCGAGGTGACAGGAGAACTGCGCTTCTCCAACGCTTCGCTGGCGCTGAACGGTTTTCCGGAACTGGTGCCATGAGCGTCACGCTCGACGCGAACCTGCCTCTGGCAAACGACGCCATGCGTCTGCTGCGGCAGGATGTGCATCTGGCGTTGGACCATCTGGCGCAGGCGCATATCGAGCCGGAGGAACATCTGCATAAATGCCGGCGTCGGCTAAAGGCCGTGCGAGCAGTGCTGCGGCTTGTGCGGCCCGGCGACGAGACTTTCTTCAAGGAAGAGAATGCGCGTTACCGCGACGTGGCAGCGAGCCTGGCGGGACCGCGGGAAGCAACCGCGCTGATCGAAACGGTCGATCGGCTTGCTGGGGCGCACCCGCACCATGCAGACATCTATGCTGGCCTTCGTGCTGTGCTGCTCGAGCGTCGCGACGTCGTCATGAGCGATATTTCCGCCTTCGCTTCCATCATCGACGCGGCCACAGCGACCTGCCGCCAAGGATTGCTGAGGATAGGCGCTCTATCTCTGCCGGCCGATCCGAATGCCGCAGCCGCTATCGTTGCGGAGGGCGTGCAAAGAGGTCTCGACCGCGCGAAGAAGGCACTGACCAAAGCGCGTTCGCGCGGCGAGGAAGAGGACTTCCACGACCTGCGCAAGGCCGTCAAGGTTCACGCTGCCCAACTGGATGTTCTGGGCAAGCTTTGGCCCGGTGGGGACAAGGCGCGCCGAAAGGCATTGAACAAGCTGGGCGGCAAACTCGGCGAGCTGAATGACCTCGCCGTTCTGGACGTGTTGCTGAAGAAAGAAACCTTGGTTTCACCGGAAGCGCGGACGGTGATCGAAAAGGACCTCAAGGATGAGACGAAGCGCCTGCGCAAGGAAAGCCTGGCTGGCGCGAAAGACCTCTTCGAGCATGACTGGAAACGCAAGATCGCAAAATTGACCGAGAAGCTGCGTCTTCAATTCTCCGCCATTTCGACGACAACGCTTTGGGCAGCTTGAGATCGATCGAATCCGGTGCCTGCCAAGCCGCCTGCCTGCCCGACGCTCACATCTTCACATCCGCCAGCTTTTCAGGGTTGCGCACCACATAGACGCCCGAGATCGCCCCATGGGCGTTGACCTCGAAACTCATCGTCTGTTCGAGCTTGCCGGCAATCGTGACGACAAGTCCTGGAGAGCCGTTAATGACGGCGGGCGCCACGACGGTATGCACCGGATCCGGGTTCTTGCGCGCCACGCCGACCATGAATTTCGCCACGGCTTCGCTGCCCAAAAGCACGTTGATTGCCGCCAGGACCTTGCCGCCGCCGTCTGAAACATATTCGACGTCGGCGGCCAGCAATGCCTTCAAGGGCTCGATGTCGCCACCGCGCATCGCTTTCTCGAATACGGCAACGAAGCGGGCCACGTCCTCGTTCGAAGCCGGGAAGCGGCTTTGCTCCTGCCTCAGCATCCTGCGTGCCCGCGACGCCATTTGCCGGCAGGCAGCTGGCGTGCGTTTCAGCGTCTCCGCGATCTCGTCGAACGGTACGTCATAGAGATCGTGCAAGAAGAGCGCTGCCCGTTCCAGCGGTGAAAGCCGTTCCAGCGCCCGCATCACCGAAAATGAGATGTCGAGGGCCGCATCGTTGGTGTCGGGTTCGACAGCACCAACCCTTTCCACGATCGGTTCCGGCAGCCATGGCCCGACATAGGTCTCGCGCCGCGCCTGTGCCGAACGCAACCGATCCAGGCAGAGATTGGTGACGATGCGCGAAAGCAGCCGGGGAGCATCTTCCGGGGCGTCGACACCAGCGAAGCGCAGCCAGGCATCCTGCACGATGTCTTCCGCTTCGCTTGCCGATCCGAGGTAGCGATAGGCAAGCCGGGCCAGTCGGTGGCGTTCGCCGAGATAGGCGGCGAGTCGTGGGTCCTCAGCCATCGCTCGTCTCCAGCATCGACTCCTCTTTCGCGTCTCCGGCCAGCCAGGCCAGCACGGGCTCGCAGGTATTGCCGTGGCCAAGTCCTCGCTTGAGCAGCGGGTAGAAGGAACCGGAAACCGTCGCGGCTGCAAGCCCGGCGACACCTTTCTTGCCCCAGCGCGCCTCGCAGGCTGCAAGGATGTTCGGGAGCGCCGGATCGTTCGCAAGCACGGCTTCCGCATAGTGGCGACCAAGCGCAATATCGCGTGGCGCAGTTTTTGCGCCGTCGAGAAGCATGGCACGGATGTCCCGCATAGGCACACCTGCTTCGCGGGCCATGGCAATGGTGAGCCGCAGGCACGAGCCACAGTCGGTCTGACGCGCTGCAGTGATCTTCGCGGCAAAATAAGGCGCGGCGTCCAGCCCGAAGCGATGATCCGTGAACAGAGAGACCAGCCCAACCTTCAGCGTGCCCGTGGTGTCGGTATCGGCGAGGTCGCAGAGGTAGCCGGTGTCATACCCATAGCGTCCACCGAATTTGCGGAAGGCGCGTTTGAGCAGCATGGCAAGCATCATGCGGTCCTCCCGCCAGAAACAGTGAGCGCGGCGAGAGGCAGCAGTCCGGGCAGCGCGATCAGTACGACGTCGCGCAGCGCATCCGACGGCGTCGTGCCGTGCAGCATTTCGGCTAGATGCAGCAATGCATGACCACCAAGGAAAATGGAGGCGATGAGGACCGTTCGCCGCTCCTGCCTGACGGCGCCGATGGACAGTCCGACGCCCGCGGCGATGAAGGCGAGGCCGATATCGCGGATGAAATGCAGGTTGGCGGGACCGGTCTCGGGCACGCCCGGAATGGACGCGTACCAGAGGGCCGGGGCTAGCAGCATGAAGAGGCCGTTGGCGCCCTGATAGAGGCCGATGAAGATGAACAAGGTTCGCATGTCGTTTTCTCCTCGGCCTTTGACGGGACAGGCCGGGGAGGTGTGACATCGGATGAGAAGATTTTTTCCGGGCAACGTCTCTCGACTGGCCCGCCATCTCCCTTGAGGCGAAGGATCAGACCGTCAACTGCGCCTTCGCCTCCTTGACGGAGGCAGCAAAAGTGACCAGCGGTCGCTTGACGCCGTGGGTAATCAGCATGCGCCGGGTCTGCGGCGAAGCGCCGGCAATGATAAAGCGCACTCCGGCCTTCTTGGCTTTGTGGGCCGTGCTTTCGATGACATTGGCGGCGGTGGAATCGAGCAGTGGCACTTGGGAACAGTCGAGGATGAAGTTCTTGCGCTGATCGGCGATGCGATCGAGCACGGCCGCCACCGTCGAGGCAGCGCCAAAAAAGAAGGCGCCGGAAATACGATATACGACGGTGTCAGGGTCGCTGGCTTCGGCCGCATCATAGACGCGTCGGTCGCCATTGGTTGTGTCGGCGACGTCGTCCGCAATCAACGGCGGCTCGTTTTCGGCAATCGCCACGGCCTTGGCCATGCGGTCGATGAACAGCACCGCACCCAGCGCGAAGCCGACAACGATGCCTTCGGTGAGGTCGCGGAAGACAACGATCAGGAACGTTGCGGCGAGTACCAGCGCATCCGCCGTGGAAGAGCGCAGCAAGACCGCGATCGCCTGCTTCTCGACCATGTTCCAGCAAACGACAGCCAGCACGCCGGCGAGTGCCGCCAGGGGGATGTAGCTGGCGAGCGGGGCCGCCACCAGCATGAAAACGAGCAGGAAGACCGAATGCATCATGCCGGAGATCGGTCCGTATGCGCCCGCACGCACATTGGTGGCGGTACGCGCGATGGTACCGGTGACGCAGATGCCGCCAAAAAGGGCTGAGCCGATATTGGCGAAGCCTTGCGCCACCAGTTCGCAATTGGACCGGTGGCGGCGGCCGGTCATGCCATCGGCGACCACCGCCGACAGCAGGGATTCAATAGCGCCGAGCAGGGCAAAAGCGATCGCATCGGGCAGTACGGCGATTGCCTTGTCGAAGCCGAGCGGCGGCAGTGCAGGCAAGGGCAGGCTGCGCGGAATGCCGCCATAGCGCGAGCCGATCGTGTCTGCAGGTAGGGCAAAAAGCGCCACCACCAGCGAAGCCAGCGCTACCGCCACCAGCATGCCGGGCCAATGCGGCCGCCATCTCTTCAGCGCCACCACGGTGACGATGGAAAGAAGGGCGATGCCGGCCGCGGATGGGTTCAGTGTGTCGCCGGCCTGCCACAGCGCCGTCAGCTTGGGGATGAAAGGGCCGGGCTCCTTTCCCGGCAGTTTCAGGCCAAGCAGTTCGACGATCTGGCCGGAAAAGATGATGACCGCGATACCCGCCGTGAAACCGACGGTCACAGGATAAGGAATGTATTTGATATAGGTGCCGAGCCTCAGATAGCCGATGGCAAGCAGGAAAACGCCGGCCATCATCGTGGCGAGCAGAAGCCCGTCCAGGCCTTGCCGATCGGCGGTGGAGGCCACGAGCACGATGAAGGCGCCGGCGGGCCCGCCAATCTGGAAACGGCTGCCGCCGAGCGCCGATACGATGAAGCCGCCGACGATTGCGGTGAACAGCCCGCGCTCCGGCGTCACGCCGGAGGCGATCGCAATCGCCATGGAAAGCGGCAGCGCCACGATGGCCACGGTCAGACCCGACAGGGCATCGGCACGCAGCTGCGGCAGACGGTAGCCCTCGCGCAGCACCGTCACCAGTTTCGGCGTGAACAAATCGGAAAATGTCGGTCCGGCCTTGTGAGCCTGGCGACGACGGACCTGATCCATGGTGTGCCTTCCGCAAAAGCGGCGGCATCGTCGGCATCGCAATGGTCTTGCGGAAAGTCGGCGGTCGCCGTCGCGAACCCTTTAAGCCGACCCAGACTGGGAATCCTATACGGAGTTCCTCAGCCGCACGCCCCTGCCGCCGCGCTCGCTGGCCTGGTTGTCGCCGATCAATTCCACCCCGGCCTCGTTAAGCGCCTGGATGACCTTCATCAGCGTGTCGACCACGCCCCGCACCACGCCATCGCTGGCTTCCATACGCTGGATGGTCGGCAGCGAAACACCAGCCCGTTCCGCGAGCGTCTTCTGGTCGATGCCGGCCAGTGCGCGCGCCGCACGCATCTGTGCAGCAGTAATCACCGGTCAGAACTCCCGTCTGAGTCTGCAGTATGAATATATGATGCTTTCATAATGATGTGTCAAACATGAATATGAATTGATAATACTTTAGTTCGGCTCGCTCTCGCCGTTATTGCCGCGCGGCATGAAGCGTGCGGCCAGCCAGCACAGCATGGCCCAGGCGAAACCGGCGCACCAGCCCGCCAGCACGTCGGAAGGCCAATGCACACCGAGATAGAGACGCGATATGCCCACCATCAGCGTCAAGAGAACCGCCAGCACGAAGACATAGATCTTGGTGACGTGACCCGGCAGGAAGCGCGCCGCCAGAGTGCCGAGGGTCAGGTAAGTCACCGCCGAAAGCATGGCGTGACCCGATGGGAAGGAAAGCGAGGTCTCGACGGCGAGTTGGGACACGAGATCGGGCCTCGGTCGGTCGATACCGAGTTTCAGCACGCTGGACAGGATCTGGCCGCCGCCGACCGCCACCAGCACGAACAGCGCAGTCGTCCAACGCTTGATGAGCATGAAATAGACGACGGTCGCCGCGGTGATCAACGTCAGCACGATGGCGCTGCCGAGTGCTGTGATGTCGCGCACCGCACCCTCGAAGCGTGGCGAGCCGATCGGGTTGCCGGGGTCGCCCGCCTCCCGGAAGGCAAGCAGGATTTGCGTGTCGAAAGCGTGCGGGGCCGTATCGCGCGCGACTTCCATCAGTTCGACGAACCCCCAGAGACCGCCGGCAACGATGATGCCGGCGAGAAGCACCGGGAATTCGATCCGGTCATAAAGTGTCGAAATGGTCTTTCGCATCAGTCCTGCCGAAATGCCGTCTGTCAAAGGAGGCCGGCATTTCCCAATCCCGGCAACGCTGTCATCGGCCCTGCAAATAAGGCCCCAGCGTGACGAGTGCCACTGCAATGATTGCCAATCCAACGCCGACGGTCTGAATCGGGGTAAGCCGTTCGCCGAAGAAGGCCAGCGCCACGACATTCACCGCCACAAGCTGGATGACTGCCGAGAGGCTGAGCGAAATCGACATGCCGAAGTCGCGGATGAGCTTCAACATAATCAGATTGCCAAGCGTATAGAGTGCCAGCGTAATCACGATCTTGCCGAGGCTCGGCGCCAGTGCCCATTGTTTGGCCGCCGTCGCGGCGAGCAGGAAAATCACGGTGGAAGCGCCGAGTTGCGCCATGCCGAACACATTCATCGGATTTCCCTTCGCCAGCCTTGGCCCAGCTTGTTTCCGAAGCGCGGACGCGGGTCAAGGGTGTGGATAACAGGATGGGCAGGCGGCTTCTTTCCAGCCAGACTTCCATTGACTGCTCGCACATGGAGACGAGGAACAGTTGACGCGCACGGCGTCATGAAACTGTTAAGCCCGGCCGCTAGGCAGGTTTCGGACACGTAACCTAGCCAACCCGAACAGCCAGAGGTCAGCCATGTCGGACCAGACGCAAGACGAAATTCGTTTTCGCACCAGCCTGCTCGAAGAAAATGAAGGGCCGGCGATCAACCCGACCGACAACCGGACCATGGGCGAGATCATCGCCGCACGCTTCTCGCGTCGCGGCTTCCTGAAGGGCTCGCTCGCCGTTTCAGCCATCGCCGCCACCGTCAGCCCGCTCGCCCTGATGAGCGCCGACGAAGCGCGCGCGGGCGAAGGTGGTTCGGCCTTCGTTTTCGATGAAGTCGAGGCCGGTATCGATGACAAGCATCACGTGGCCGCCGGCTATGACGCTGACGTGCTGCTGCGCTGGGGTGATCCGCTGTTTGCCGACGCGCCTGATTTCGATCCCGCCAAGCAGACTGCTGAGGCGCAGGCCAGGCAGTTCGGCTACAACAACGACTTCGTGGGCTATATCCCGCTCGAGGGATCGGCCGAGCATGGCCTTCTGGTGGTCAACCACGAATACACCAACCCGCATCTGATGTTCCCTGGCATCGTCAAGGTGGTTGAGAAGGACGGCAAGAAGGCGCTCGAACAGGCGCCCCTCACCAAGGAACAGGTCGACATCGAGATGGCCGCGCATGGCGGCACCATCGTCGAAATCCGCAAGGACGGCGGCAAATGGCAGGTGGTGCGCGACGGCAAGCTGAACCGCCGCGTTACCGCGAACACCGAAATGGCACTCTCCGGTCCGGTCGCCGGCCATGACCGCGTCAAGACCAATGCCGATCCATCGGGCACCAAAGTACTCGGCACGATCAATAACTGCGCCGGCGGAGTAACCCCCTGGGGCACCTATGTGATGGCCGAGGAGAACATCCACGGCTATTTCTCCGGTGCCTTGCCGGAAGGGAACAAGGAGGCCGAAAACTACAAGCGCCTCGGCATTCCGGAAGGCTCCTATGAGTGGGGTGCGCACTACGATCGCTTCGATCTTGCCAAGGAGCCCAACGAGCCGAACCGGTTCGGCTGGATCGTCGAGGTCGACGTCACCGATCCGAACTCGACGCCGAAGAAGCGGACCGCGCTGGGCCGCTTCAAGCATGAGGGCGCGGAATCGATCGTCGCCAAGGATGGCCGCGTCGTCTTCTATCTCGGTGACGACGAACGCTTCGACTACGTCTATAAATTCGTCACCGCGGGCAAATTCGACCCGGCCAATCCGGCTGCAAACAAGGATCTGCTCGATGAAGGCACGCTTCATGTCGCCAAGTTCGCCGAAGACGGCGGCGTCGAATGGCTGCCGATCGTATTCGGCCAGGGCCCGCTGACCGCCGAAAACGGCTTCAACAGCCAGGCCGACGTGCTGATCGAAACCCGCCGCGCCGCCGATCTGCTCGGCGCTACAAAAATGGATCGCCCCGAAGACATCCAGCCCAATGGCGTCAACGGGAAGGTCTATGTGATGCTGACCAACAACACCAAGCGCAAGGATGACCAGATCGACGCCGCCAATCCGCGCGCCAAGAATGCTTTTGGTCACATGATCGAGATCGCCGAAGAAGGCGGTGACTTCGCAGCCACCAAGGGCAAGTGGGAAGTCCTGCTGAAATGCGGCGACCCGTCAGTGGCCGATGTCGGCGCCTCCTTCTCGACCGCCACCACCGCCAATGGCTGGTTCGGCATGCCGGACAACTGTGCCGTGGATTCCGCCGGCCGGCTCTGGGTGGCCACCGACGGCAACAACGCCAAGGAAACCGGCCGCACCGACGGCCTGTGGGCGGTCGATACGGAAGGTTCGGCGCGCGCGACCTCCAAGCTGTTCTTCCGCGTGCCGGTGGGGGCTGAGCTGTGCGGTCCGCAATTCGCGCCGGACGACAAGACTGCCTTCGTCGCCGTGCAGCATCCTGGCGATGGCGGCACCGATTGGGAGCCGTTCGGCCGGCCTTCCTACTACGAAGACCTCTCCACCCGCTGGCCGGACTTCAAGCCCGACATGCCGGTGCGGCCTTCCGTCGTCGCCATCACCAAGCAGGATGGCGGCAAGATCGGCGTGTAGGGTCGTTCAGCAATGTGGATTGCCCGGCAGGTCTAGCGCTGCCCGGCAATCTTCGCTGCTATGGCCCTTGCCTCCTGCCCGGCGGCGTAGAAGTGGCCGACGATGCTGGGCTGCATCGAGATGAACCAGAGGCCGGCCGGGCTGCTCGGCTGGTCACCATGGGTTTTGGGCATGCCCTTGCCGTCCACCACGTCGAGGCCGGCGAACATCGTGTCCAGTCCGGTTCGGTAACCTGTGGCGGCGATGACGACGTCGGCTGTGACGGTTGAGCCGTCGGCCAGCACTACATGGTCGGTGGTGAAGCCCGTCACCGATGGCACGACCTTGATGCGGCCAGCCTTGATGGCTGCGATCGCGCCATCGTCGGCGGCAATCGCGACGTGGTCCTCCTTCAGCCGGCTGATGCCGCCTTTTTTGACCGGGGCGAAGCCGAGTTTGCGCAAATCGCCGAATAGCAGGCGCTGCACCAGCGCCACTGTGAAATTACCGACCGGGACCGGCAATGCGTTGGTAACCCTGGAAAAACGCTGCACCGCGATCTTTCCGATGCGCTTGGGCAGGATGGACGGGCCGGCACGGGCGGCCAGATAGATCATGGCCGTCTTGGCGCCGACCAGATAGTTCAACGCATCGAAGCCGGAATTGCCGGCGCCGATCACCAGCACGCTCTTGCCTTCATAATCCTTCGGGCTGCCGAACCGAGCAGCATGGATCAGGTGTCCTTTGTACTCCGATGCGCCCGGCCAATCCGGCATCCAGGGTATCTTGTCGTGACCGGTGGCTATGATGATGTTCCTGGCGCGGCGGCTGCCTTTGTTGGTGTGAGCGACCCATTGATTGCCCTCGCGGGTGACGCGCTCGACTTCGGTGTCGAATTCGATCGCAATGCCGCGTTGTTCGGCGAAGGTCTCCAGATAGGAAACGACAGCCGCCTTGGGAGGAAAGGCGGGAACGCCTTTCGGGTAGGGCAGGCCGGGCAGGTAGGACATGTCGCGATGTGTGTTGAGCGCCAGCCTTTCGTGACGTTGCCGCCACGGTTCGGCGACGTGGGCTTCCTTTTCGAACACGCTGGCCTTGATGCCATGCCGAGCCAGCGCATCCGCCGCAGCCAATCCGGCCGCGCCCGCGCCAATCACGATCACCTCTTCGATCGGTTCGGTCATATTTCCACCAAATCCTTTCGCGACACCCCCGTCCATTCTGATTGCGCTATGTGGCACGAACCGCGATATGGCAAGAGAGGGCTGAGGGGTGGCAGCGGCTTGTTGATTCGGGAACCGGATTGATGGGCTGTCTTTCGGGTTATCATCTGGGCGTAATTCATGGGCTCGCTCCGCAAGAGCATAGACCGCTTCCTCGACAATCGCGCTCCCGCTGTTCCGCGCGCGAACCTGTCGCTTGCCAAGCGGTTGGAAATGCTCGCCCAGCACGGCGATTTCTCGCTTGCCTATTCCACCGCCACGCAGCCGCTTCTTTCTTATTTCGGTGACGAAAACGGCTATGTCGCTTTCCAGACCATGATGGGCCGGCACTATGCTCTGGCCGATCCGGTCGTCGGCGATGCCGATCGCAGCGCGCTGATTTGCCGCTTCGTCGAGGTCGCCGATTCGCCCTGGTTCGTTCAGATCGGTGAGGCAACGGCGAAAATCCTGTCGGGCCTCGGTTATCAGGTGAGCCGCATCGGCTACGACACGCGTCTGCCGCTGCCGGCGCATGACTTCTCCGGCAAGCCCAACGAGACCGTGCGTTATTCGGAGCGCTGGCTGATCAAGAAAGGTTTCACGCTGGCCGAGGACACGGACAATCTGGTCGACGCGGATGATGTGCGGCGTCTGTCCGACGAATGGCGGGCTGGGCGTATCGTCGCGCGGCGCGAAATGGCGTTCCTCAACCGCCCGTTTCCGATCCTGCCCGGCCCCGGCATGCGCCGTTTCGTGCTGCTCGACCCGGACGGCAAGCTGACTGCGGTGCTCGACTTCGATCCGATCTCCAAGGGCGGCAAGGTCACCGGCTACACCACCGCCTTCAAGCGCAAGCTGGCAGGCGCCACGCCGCACGCCGAGATCGGCCTGACGAAGTTCGCGGTCGATCAGTTCCGCAAGGAAGGCCTTTCTTCGGTGACGCTGGGCCTGTCGCCGCTGGCCGACATGGCGCCGAGCGGCTTTCCCGAAAGCGCGTTCTGGCGCGGCGCGTTCAGCCGGGCGTTCGATTCCAAGCTGGTCAACCGCCACCGCTTCAACCTGCAGGGCCAGGCTGCCTTCAAGCGCCGTTTCCACGGCGTGGAAGAGCCGGCCTACATCGCGTTCAGGCGCGGCACCGCCAGCGGGATGCTGGCCTTGCTGAGATTGCTGAAAGCGATCTGACCTCGAAGGTCAGGGAGAGCTACGTCCGTAGCCGGTAGCCGGTCTTGAAGATCCAGCCGACGATACCGATGCACAACGCCAGGAAACCCAGCGTGATGGCGAGGCTGATCTCCACCGGCACATCGGGCTCGCCATTGAAGAAGGCCCAGCGAAAGCCGCTGACCAGATAGACTACCGGATTGAACAATGAGATCGTGCGCCATTCCGGGGGAAGCATGTCGATGGAATAGAATGAGCCGCCCAGGAAGGTGAGGGGCGTGACCACCAGCAGCGGCACGAGCTGCAGCTGTTCGAAGCTGCCGGCCCAGATGCCGATGATGAAACCGAACAAACTGAATGTGACGGCGGTGAGCACCAGGAAGGCAAGCATCCAGAATGGATGCTGGATGTCGAGCTCGACGAACATCGAGGCCGTGGCCAATATGATGAGGCCGATGCCGATGGACTTTGTGGCGGCCGCCCCGACATAGGCGATGACGACCTCCAGATAGGAGATCGGCGCCGACAGGATCTCGAAGATGGTCCCGACGAACTTCGGAAAATAGATGCCGAAGGAGGCGTTGGAGATCGACTGCGTGAGCAGCGTCAGCATGATCAGCCCCGGCACGATGAAAGCGCCGTAGCTCACGCCGTTGACCTCGGTGATGCGCGAACCGATCGCCGCGCCGAACACCACGAAATAGAGCGAGGTGGAAATGACCGGCGAAATCACGCTTTGCATGATGGTGCGCAGCGTGCGCGCCATCTCTACCTTGTAGATTGCCCAGACGGCGCGGTAGTTCATGCCTGCCTCCTCACCAGGGAGACGAAGATCTCCTCCAGCGAACTGTTTTCTGTGTCGAGATCGCGGAACTGGATGCCGGCCTGTTCGAGGTCGCGGATCAGAGAGGCAACGCCCGGCCGTTCCGCTTGATTGTCATAGGTATAGGTGAGGCTGCTGCCATCCGGCGAAAGATCGAGATTGTAGGTCTCGAAGCCGGCGGGCAGGGCGGTGAGCGGGTTGCGCAACTCCAGCTTCAGCAGCTTGCGGCCGAGCTTACGCATCAGCTCCGCCTTTTCCTCCACCAGGATGATCTCGCCTTTGTTGATGACGCCGACCCGGTCGGCCATCTCCTCGGCCTCCTCGATGTAGTGCGTGGTCAGGATGATGGTGACACCGGATTCACGCAAGGTGCGGACCAGGGCCCACATATCCTTGCGCAGTTCCACGTCGACGCCGGCGGTGGGCTCGTCGAGGAACAGGATCTTCGGTTCGTGCGACAGCGCCTTGCCGATCATCACCCGGCGCTTCATGCCGCCCGACAGCGTGATGATCTTGGCATCACGCTTTTCCCACAGCGACAGATCCCTCAGGATCTTTTCGATGAAGGCCGGGTTGGCCGGCTTGCCGAACAGACCGCGGCTGAAAGCCAGCACCGAGCTCACCGTCTCGAAGGATTCGACGGTGAGTTCCTGCGGCACCAGGCCGATCAGGCTGCGCGCGGCGCGATAGTCGCTCGAAATGTCGTGGCCATCGACGGTGACGGTGCCGCTGGAGCGGTTGACGATGCCGCAGATAATGGAGATCAGCGTCGTCTTCCCGGCGCCGTTCGGGCCGAGCAGCGCGAAGATTTCACCGCGTTTGATGTCGAGATTGATGTTCTTCAGGGCACTGAAGCCGGTGGCGTAAGTCTTCGAGACACCGGAAACGGAAATGACGGATTGCATGATGAAAAGGTCTGATTGGAAAGGATTTGCGTTGTGCGCCTGAATGTTGGTTCCTGCAACCCGAAATCAAGGCGCCTGCTGACATATCTCGCCACCACTGGCCATGTGGTTAGGAACGGGGGCAGCTTCCCAATCGCGGGGAAGCCGCCGGTCGACCGCTCTGCGATGTCAAAAATTCACTGGGCGGTCTCTTCAGCGCTTGCGGAACGATCGCCAATGCCGTGAGTTATGCAAAGGGCGTTTGGGCATATTGAAACGCGCGTCGCGCGTCAGTCTCGGAGGGATCAAATGCGTGTCATCACAGCTCTTTCGGCCGTTGCCTTGATTGCTGTCGCGGTGTCGGCGAATGCTCAGGCCCGCGACGTGCCGCCGCCGAATGCCAAGAAGCTGTCGGAGATCATCGCCACGGTCGAGAAGCGGCCGGACTTCTCCTACATCAAGGATGTGGAGTGGGACGAGAAGGGCTACGAGGTCACTTATTTCACCAAGGATGATGCGAAGGTCGAGATCAAATACGACCCGGTCACTGCGACACCGATGAACCTGCAGTAAAGGCTCGTTCCTATCAAAAAAAACCGCGCCGGCGAAAAGCGGCGCGGTTTGATTTTGGCAGCGTTCAGCTCGTCAGCTCTTCGGGCTGGCCATGACCAGAACGGGCTTGTCCGAATAGAGATCCGGGAACATCGCCTTCAAATTCTCGATCTTCGGCAGGTCGTTGTAGACGATATAGGGATAGGTCGGGTTCCGCTCGAGGAAATCCTGATGATAGTCCTCGGCCGGATAAAATGCCTTGCCGGTTTCCAGCGTCGTCACGATCTTTTTGGGAAACGCCTTCACGGCATCGAGCTGGGCAATATAGTCGTTGGCGATCTTCTGCTGCTCGGCATTGGCTGCGAATACCGTTGACCGGTACTGCGTGCCGTAGTCGGGGCCCTGATAGTTCAACTGGGTCGGGTTGTGCGCCACCGAAAAATAAACCTGCAAGAGTTTGCCATAGCTGACCTTGGCGGGGTCGTATGTGACCTCGACCGACTCGGCATGACCGGTGTTGCCTGAGCCGACGCGCTCATAGTCGGCCGTATCGGCGGCACCTCCGGCATAGCCGGAAGCGGCTTTCGTCACGCCCTTGACGTGCTGGAACACGCCCTGCACGCCCCAGAAGCAGCCGCCGGCGAACACCGCCTTCTGCAACCCGGCAGCCGGCTTTTCGTCAATCGCCGGTGGCGGGATGTTCACCGCCTCTTCGGCTGCCTGTGTCGGCGCCTGCAGGAAAGTGAGCGCGGTCGCAGCCAGTGCGAGACCGGCCAGGGCGGACAAGCCCAAAGCTTTCCACGGCCTTGCCGCCTTTGAGTTACGGTTTCGGATCATGCAGGAACTCCTTTTCAAAGGGCCGGCGGCGATGCACGCACTATACGACGATCGCGATCGAATGGATTTCACGATCCCGTGCACCGCCTTCCGGATTCAGGTTTTACTGCGCAGGTTTCATCGCATCGGCGGGTTTCATGGCGTCGGCGGGCTTCATGGCGTCGGCGGGCTTCATGGCATCGGCGGGCTTCATGGCATCGGCGGGTTTCATGGCGTCCGCAGGCTTCATGGCTTCGACGGGTTTCATCGCGTCAGCCGGCTTCATGGCGTCTTCGGCATAAGCACCAGTGGCAGCAAAAGCGGTCGCGGTAAGGGCGAAAGCCAGCGCTTTGAGGCTGATTGGACGGTTCATGCTGTTCTCTCCTTGGAGGTTTGGTGGCGCATCCGACTGCGCCGGTTGTGCGCGGCCTCTGTTGACCGTGCAATTCGAGCGGCCTGGGTCCGCTACAGCTAGTTGATGGCGGCCGCCAGGATTGGCCCGCCACGTGGGGCCTGCACCAGAACCGCTGTGGCGAGGCCGTCATCGGCCTTCGGCAGCGGTAGCGTCGCTGCTTCGCCGGTCCAGCTGCCGAGCCGGGTCAGCGCGTGAACGACGTTGGCGTGCGGCAGCGTGTGGCCGCTGTTTTCGCCGCGCCCGACAGGCACGTCCACGACACCCGGTCTGTAATGCACCAGCCAGACATCGGCGCCGCCGGCAGGTGCCGTGCCGGAGCCGATGGCCGCCTTGCTGTCGGTCAGCGATAGGGTCGGGCCGTTCGAGGGCTTGTCCTCGCCGATCAGCGTTTCGATGTCCGAAAGGCGATTGCCGACGGTGTCGGCGCGGCCGTTGACGACGATTTGCGGCGTGAAGGGACCGCTGCGGCCGAGCGCCGGTTCATAGGTCACCTGGCGCTGGGTGAATTCCGGCCTGCCGAAGGTATCCTTCCAACCGAGATAGTCCCAGTAGGTGACGGCGAAGGAGAGTGCCAGCACGCCCGGCCGATCCTTCACCTTGATCAGATTGGCGTTGGCGGGCGGGCAGGAAGAGCAGCCCTGGCTGGTGAAGAGTTCGACCACCGTCAGCGGTTCCGCCGCCGCTGCCGCCACGCCGGCCATCAGCACGGCGCCGGCGGCCACACCTTTTACAACCATGAACTTCGATCGCATTGCACGCTCCCGTTGGCAGCCGCCAGGCGGCTTCATCCCGGGCATTCGTGGCTGGACGGGTGCGCGTTACGCCCGATCACCGCTTCGTGATCCCGCGATAAAAAGAACCCGCCGCGGCGAGAGCCGGGCGGGTCGAGCAGACGAGAGTAAACTGGGCAGGGATTATTCGGTGAGCGCGGTGGTCGACGGCTTCTGCGAATATTCGCATTTGCCGCTCACCGTGTAGAAGAAGTCGGCGTTGGAGACCGGCGCCGGAACGGCATTGCCGCCATCTTCCCAGGCCTGTGAACTCGATTTGCCGCAGGGCACGACCCGGAAGATGTCCACCGTCTGGCCGGTTTCTACCTCGACGCCGTCAAGATAGAGCCGGTTGGAGGTGGTCTTGTCATTCGATCTCAGTGTCTGGGGGGTGCCGGAGGGCACCTTCATCTCCAGATAAAGCTTTTCCATCGTCTTGACGTCGATGATTGCGCCGGGGCTGTTGGCTGGGGTCATGGTGCAAACGACCTGCTTGTTGCCGTCCTGGAAAGCGCCGATCTTGAGTGGGCTAGTCAGCGCGGTGGTGGCGCATGTCTGGGTCTGCCGCACAACCGTCAACTTACCGTATTTATCGGGCGTATAGACTATCGTCGTGCCATAACCTTTGGTGCCGCCGCCATTGTTATACTGGTAGTCGATCAGCATCAGTGCCTTTTCCGTGGTCTGGCCGATGGCTGTGCCGAACAGCGTCATCTTCTTGCTCCAGTAGCCCGACACCTTGTCGATCTTGAAGGTCGCTTCCACCAGCGCCGGGGTCTTGGTCGCGGCGGAGGTCACCGTGATCGAGACATTGTCGATGGTCGCAAGCCGCATGAAGTTGGTGGGCATGTCGTAGCTTGCCTTGCTCTTGGCGTGCGCCGTGCCGTCGCTGTCGACCGTATAGCCGGTCAGTGTCGCAACGCCGTCGCCCCTGTTGGCAAGGTAGAAAGCCTGCAGCTTTTCCTGCCGCTCGCCAAGCGTCGTGGTGATCGGCAGCGTGGTGATGGCAAGTGTCGCCGCATCCAGCGCGTTCTGCATCTCGTTCTTGCTGTTGACGCCGGAGGTGTAGTCGACCGACATGCCAAGCACCGCGAACAGCGGCAGCATCGACAGAGCGAAGGCTGGCATGAACGAGCCGCTTTCCGATTTCAGGAACTTCGGGCTGAGCTTGGACATGGTTGTTTCCTGGGGCAACGACGCAGTACCGATAACATCCAGCTTTCCAACGCCCGGCTAACGCAACCTCTAAAGATTTAACGGTTCCGCTCAAACCCAGCCGTGCCACCGCTTGCCGGAGCATTCCGCCCCTGATAAAGGCCGCGCCATGAGCACGCCCATTTCCAACATCCGCAATTTTTCGATCGTGGCCCATATCGACCACGGCAAATCGACGCTGGCCGACCGCCTCATCCAGATGACCGGCGCGCTGGAGGCGCGCGAGATGACCGAGCAGGTGCTCGACAACATGGACATCGAGCGCGAGCGCGGCATCACCATCAAGGCGCAGACCGTGCGCCTGAACTACAAGGCCAAGGACGGCAAGGACTACGTCCTCAACCTCATCGACACGCCCGGCCATGTCGACTTCGCCTATGAGGTGTCGCGGTCGCTGCGCGCCTGCGAAGGGTCGCTGCTGGTGGTCGACGCCTCGCAGGGCGTCGAGGCGCAGACGTTGGCCAATGTCTACCAGGCCATCGATGCCAATCACGAGATCGTCGTGGTGCTGAACAAGATCGACCTGCCGGCAGCCGAGCCGGACCGCATCAAGGAGCAGGTCGAGGAAGTGATCGGCCTCGACGCCTCCGACGCCGTGCTGATTTCGGCCAAGACCGGCATCGGCATCGAGGAAGTGCTGGAAGCGATCGTCACCAAGCTGCCGCCGCCACGCGAGGGCGATGCCGCCAAGCCGCTGAAGGCCATGCTGGTCGACAGCTGGTACGATGCCTATCTCGGCGTCATCGTGCTGGTGCGCGTCATCGACGGCGTGCTCAAGAAGGGCCAGACCATCCGCATGATGGGCACTGGCGCCAAATATCCGGTCGAGCGCACCGGCTTCTTCACGCCGAAGATGATCCAGGCCGACGAGATCGGCCCGGGCGAGTTCGGCTTCATCACCGCCTCGATCAAGGAAGTGGCCGACACCCGCGTCGGCGACACCATCACCGAAGACCGTCGCCCGACCACGGACCCCCTGCCGGGCTTCAAGCCGGCACAGCCGGTGGTGTTCTGCGGCCTGTTCCCGGTCGATGCCGCCGATTTCGAGGACCTGCGCGCCGCCGTCGGCAAGCTGCGCCTCAACGACGCGTCTTTCTCTTATGAAATGGAAACGTCAGCGGCGCTCGGCTTCGGCTTCCGCTGCGGCTTCCTCGGCCTTTTGCACCTGGAGATCATCCAGGAGCGCCTGGAACGCGAGTTCGACCTCGACCTCATCGCCACGGCCCCCTCAGTCGTCTACCGCATGGCACTGACCGACGGCACGGTGAAGGAACTGCACAATCCGGCCGACATGCCCGACGTGGTCAAGATCGCCCATATCGAGGAGCCGTGGATCCGCGCCACCATCCTGACACCGGACGACTATCTTGGCGGCATCCTGAAACTGTGCCAGGACCGGCGCGGTATCCAGGTCGACCTGTCCTATGTCGGCAAGCGCGCCATGCTGGTCTACGAACTGCCGCTCAACGAAGTCGTGTTCGATTTCTACGACCGGCTGAAGTCGATCTCCAAGGGTTACGCTTCCTTCGACTATCATCTGACCGACTACAAGGAAGGCGACCTCGTCAAGATGTCGATCCTGGTCAATGAGGAGCCGGTCGACGCGCTCTCCATGCTGGTGCACCGCACGGCGGCCGAAAAGCGCGGCCGCGCCATGTGCGAGAAGCTGAAGGAGCTGATCCCGCAGCACATGTTCAAGATCCCGATCCAGGCCGCCATCGGCGGCAAGGTGATCGCGCGCGAGACGATCTCTGCCCTGCGCAAGGACGTGACCGCCAAGTGCTACGGCGGCGACGTCACCCGCAAGCGCAAGCTGCTGGACAAGCAGAAGGAAGGCAAGAAGCGCATGCGCCAATTCGGCAAGGTCGACATCCCGCAGGCGGCCTTCATCGAAGCGCTGAAGATGGGGGATAATTAAGGACGCTGCATCTGCGAAGCTAATCGGACTGGAGACAGAAAGATCTTATATTATACTTCTATATTATGAGCTTAGCGGAAAGTTCGTCGCGAATCCTCTTTGAGCCCAGGTCCGTTAGTCGATAGCACCCGCTACTGAGTAGGATAACCTGCCGCATGGAAGGGGAGCAGAGTTTCTGTAGCGTGCGAGTGACGGTCGGAGCAGAAAGTCGCGCAAAGCGACCAATCAGTTTTCGGCTGAAGCCAGCTTCGCCGGCATAATGAAGAAGTACAAGGATCTCCTCTTCTGGAATAAGGTCTGTGCGTTGAACTAGAATGTCGTCTTCAAATCTGCCGACACAGGGAACATCAAATTGCAGCAATTCCCTAATGGCAACCGCGACGGTTTCTCGATCTCCATTCCAAAATATTCGAAGTGTCTCGTTCATGACCCAGCGAATGTTCTCGATGATTAGTCGAGCATCCATGTGGTTCGGGCTGTAATTGGGGGATACATGGACTGCCCCACGCTGGCTCCGAAATTTATATACGGTCCTAAGAACTTTAGAAATGTGCAGAGCATCGTGACGCGGTTGGATCGCGTGAGATAAGGTGTCGTTTTCAATATATTTCAGGCAATCATCGAAAGATTTCGAACGATTACAAGTTCCGCTGTCTATGTGATAGTAAATTCTAGCGGCAATTTCGGAGAATTGCCCTCCGTCGAGTTCTGCAGGCTCCCAATCTCTTTGGATGAAGCGTTTTTCGGCCGAGATAAACTCATCTATCAACTGGGTGACGAGTAGATGGTCTCCTGGAGGGCTAAGGGCGGATATTATGGTCGACCGCTCAATGAGTCCCATTAAATCTTGGTGCCTTCGCTGATAGACTCTTGAGCAGATTTGATCCCTTCGTCTGTAAGAAACCACTCTGTCGGAGATTTAGCCGTATCTTCTCCAACAAGCGACGGCTTGCTCGTTTTGGCCCTTCCGAGGTCTCTTGAAACATTACTCGTATTGATTGTCTTGAATTGACGAAACTTTCTGTTGAAAATTTCAACTATTTGAGAGGTCTGTAGCTGTGATACTTTGGATATTTGAGAAACAACATATATCAGCCATATAGATTTTTTGGCGGTGCTCCATGTTTGCTGAGGATTGCCGAATTTGGAGGGGTCGTGGGTCCATTCGATTGGAGGGATATTGGCGCCGTTGGCCTGTGGTTGAGGGTTGGTGCGAGGCCGGCGCTTTGTTCTCTTGTTCGTGGATTTATCCTCGATCGAATGATTAATTGTCAGGGGCGAAAATGAAGGCTCAGTACCGTCTTTTTCGGAGGCAATGTCTGCCGCGGGTTTCATTAACCCCGCTAGCTGATTCCCTATATTCTGAGTTATCAGAGGAATGTCTTCTCGAGATCCCTCCATCTCCAACTCAAGCCCCGTCAGTTTCAATTTGAATTTGAACTTTGACATGAATTTTACCCCGCCAGCTTCTTCGATAAGATTTACCTAGAGAACTTTCGTCGTCAATATTCACTGTGATGGCCGGTGCTCGCAACTGTAATAAGTGTCGGAAAAAGACCGATTTTCTCACTTGTGCTGGGCAGTTCAAAGAGATTATCGCTCAAGCGCACAACTCGATCTGCCCTAATGTGCTTTTCTCGTGCTTCCTTGTCTCGCTACCCTCGCCCTACTCTCCTGCGCCATGGTTCGTCCCCTCGTCGTAATTCTGTTTGTCCTGCTATGTGCCTGCGCGTCAGGGCAGCGGGTGCCCCCGGCTCCGATCAAGACCGCAGTGCCCGAGACCGCCGAGCCGCTCGATCCATCGATCAAGCCGCTCAGCCAGGAACTGGAGGAAGCCGGGCAACAGAAGCGCGGGCCCGCCTAGGCGCTTCGGGATGCCTGGCCCAGCCCATCCGCCTTTCCCGGTTGGCGGCGATGGTCTAAAGCCCGCATAACTTCTGTCTTGCTTGGGTCTTGCCGTGACTGCTTCTTCCTCCGCTCCGCTCTTCCTCGGTATCGATACCGGAGGCACCTATACCGATGCGGTGCTGTGGTCAGACACGGGCAGCAAAGGCACCGTGGTCGCCAAGGCGAAGTCGCTGACGACGCGACACGACCTTGCTGTCGGGATTTCCGGCGCGGTCGGGCAGGTGCTGGAACAGACCGGCGCCGATCCTGCCTCGATCAAGCTGGTGTCGATGTCGACCACGCTCGCCACCAACGCATTGGTGGAAGGGCAGGGCGGACGCGTTGCCCTGATCATGATCGGCTTCGGACAGGCCGATCTCGAGCGCGACGGGCTGAAGACAGCGCTCGGCACGGACCCGGTGTTGTTCTGCCCCGGCGGGCATGATGTGCATGGCAATGCCGCGGTTCTTGACCTTTCCGAACTGGAAGCGGCGCTGCCGGAGCTGGGCCGTTCGGTCTCGGGTTTCGCCGTCTGCGCTTATTTCGCCACCCGCAATCCCGCGCATGAGCTCGCCGCACGCGAGCTGATCCGCGAAGTGACTGGGCTGCCGGTCACCTGCAGCCACGAACTGTCGTCGAAACTCGGCGGGCCGCGCCGTGCGCTGACCACTTTGCTCAATGCACGGCTGATCGCCATGATCGACCGGCTGGTCGCGGCCACCGAAGGGTTCCTGGTCGAGCGCGGCATCGCGGCGCCGCTGATGGTGGTGCGCGGCGACGGCGCGCTGGTTTCAGCCGATTTCGCGCGCCAGCGGCCGATCGAGACCATTCTTTCCGGGCCGGCCGCCTCTCTGGTCGGTGCCCGCCACATGACCGGGGTGGACGACGCCGTCGTCTCCGACATCGGCGGCACCACGACTGACGTTGCCGTGCTGGACAAAGGCCGGCCACGGCTCGATCCGGAAGGCGCTACCGTCGGCGGTTTTCGCACCATGGTGGAAGCCGTTGCCATGCGCACTTTCGGGCTCGGTGGGGATTCAGAGGTCACCCTCGAAGAGGGCGGGCTGACGCCGAGGATCCAGCTCGGACCCCGCCGCGTCGTGCCTCTGGCGCTGGCCGGCCTTGCCCATGGCGCGGCGGTGATCGACGAACTGGAACGGCAACTGCGCGCACCCAATCCCGGCCGCATGGACGGACGCTTTGCGGTACGCACCGGCGTGCCGGAGCGGCTGGCGGCGGGGCTGACCGCGCCGGAGGCCAGGCTCTATGAGGCGATTGGCAGCGTGCCGCTGCCGATCGACCGACTGCTCACCTCCAACGCGCAGAACGCGACGCTGAGCCGGCTGGTGGCGCGCGGGCTGGTCCACATTGCCGGTTTCACGCCTTCGGATGCCGCGCACACGCTTGGCAAGCAGGCCAACTGGCACGCCGGCGCTGCTCGTCTTGGCGCCGAACTTTTTGCGCGCCGAAAGGATGGGCGCGGCCAGCCGATCGCCGCCTCGCCCGAGGAGATTTCCGAACGGGTGTTGGTGGCGCTGACGCGGTTCTCGGCGGAAGTCATCCTGGAAACGGCCTTTTCCGAGGACGGGCTGGACGGCGCCGCAACCGTGGCGCACGCGCTGGTGCAGCGCGCGGTCGACGCTCATCCGGGCATTGCACGGTTGACCGTGGCGCTCGACCGTCCAGTGATCGGCCTCGGTGCCTCGGCGCCCCTGCATTATGCAGCGCTGTCTCCGCTGGTCGGCAACGATTGCGTGGTGCCGGTCGACACCGACGTCGCCAATGCGTTGGGGGCGGTGGTCGGCCAGGTGCGGGTGACGGCGGAGGCGCGGGTGAGCCAGCCGAAGGAAGGGCTATTCCGGGTTTCGTCCGGCGAGGGTGTGCGCGACTTCACCAGGGAAGAAGAAGCCATGGCAAAGGCGGAAGCCGATGTGCGCAAGCTTGCCGCTCTGCGCGCCGGGGAAGCCGGCACCGACACCGCCGAGATCGACGTCGCGCAGGATATCAGGGCATCGGTCGTCGAAGGTCAGCGCATGTTCATCGAGGCGCATATCGTGGCGACCGCAGCCGGGCGGCCGCGTATCGCGGCGTGAGGCCACAGGTTTAAAGCGGTACTCGGCCTACTTGAATATGCGCAAAATCGCACCGCGTTGTTTGTGGCAAACTCTAAATCGATTGTTTTCCAGCGACACCCGGTTTGCGACTGACGACGAATTGACCGGGCGGCGCTGACATGCCAAAGCCCGCCCCATCCCTGACCAACCGTGCACGGCTGGTCAGGCTTGTTATTTGCCGCAGGTTCCCACCGCAAAACCGTGGGACACTTTGCGGAACCTGCGTGGCCGCCCAGCTCCCAGGCGGCATTTCTGGAGACTGTATATATGACCGATCGGATTGAGATCGCCGGATTGCAGATCGCCCGCGAACTCCACGACTTCATTGCCAATGAGGCAGTTGCCGGCACTGGCGTGGACGCGGCCGACTTCTGGACCGGCTTTTCCAAACTGGTGCATGATCTCGCGCCGAAAAACCGCGCGCTCCTGAAAAAACGCGACGACTTCCAGGAAAAGATCGACCGCTGGTATCGCGACAACGGCGCGCCGGTCGATCTCGCCGCCTACAAGGATTTCCTGAAGGAGATCGGCTACCTGCTGCCGGAAGGTCCGGCCTTCAGCGTCTCCACCGAGAATGTCGACCCGGAAATCGCGGTTGTGGCCGGTCCGCAGCTCGTCGTGCCGGTGATGAATGCACGCTATGCGCTGAACGCCGCCAATGCGCGCTGGGGTTCGCTCTATGACGCGCTTTACGGCACCGACGCCATTCCCGAGACCGACGGCGCCGAGAGGGGCAAGCACTACAACCCGAAGCGCGGCGAAAAGGTCATTGCCTGGGCGCGCGATTTCCTCAACGAGGCCGCACCGCTGGACGGCGCCGCCTGGCAGGATGCGCGCTCCTTCACGGTGACCGGCGGTGCGCTGCGCGTGTCGCTGAACGGCGGCCGCACCACGGGCCTGAAGCGGCCGGAACAGTTCGCCGGTTATCTCGGCGAGTCGGCCAGCCCAGGCCAGTTCCTGCTTGCCAACAACGGCCTGCACATCGAGATCCTGATCGATCCGAACTCGACCATCGGCAAGAACGATGCCGCTCATATTTCCGACATCTGGCTGGAATCCGCGCTCACCACCATCATGGACTGCGAGGATTCGGTCGCGGCCGTTGATGCCGAGGACAAGGTCGTCGTCTATCGCAACTGGCTCGGCCTCATGAAAGGCGACCTGGCCGAAGAGGTGAGCAAGGGCGGCAAGACCTTCACGCGCAAGCTCAACCCCGACCTCGACTATACCGCGCCGGACGGTTCGACCTTTCCGCTGAAATGCCGTTCGCTGATGCTGGTGCGCAATGTCGGTCACCTGATGACCAACCCGGCCATCCTGCTCTCCGACGGCGCGGAAGTGCCTGAAGGCATCATGGACGCCGCCATCACCGCGCTGATCGCGCTGCATGATGTCGGCGAAAACGGTCGCCGCGCCAATTCGCGCGAAGGCTCGCTCTATGTCGTGAAGCCGAAGATGCATGGACCGGAAGAGGTTGCCTTCGCTGTCGAGATCTTCGACCGGGTCGAGAAGCTGATCGGCATGAAGGCCAACACCATCAAGATGGGCATCATGGACGAGGAGCGGCGCACCACCGTGAACCTCAAGGAATGCATTCGCGCCGCCAGGGAACGCGTGGTGTTCATCAACACCGGCTTCCTCGACCGCACCGGCGACGAGATCCATACCTCCATGGAGGCCGGCGCGATGCTGCGCAAGGGCGACATGAAGCAGGCCGCCTGGATCTCGGCCTATGAGAACTGGAATGTCGACACCGGCCTGGAATGCGGTCTCGCCGGCCATGCCCAGATCGGCAAGGGCATGTGGGCGATGCCCGACCTGATGGCGGCGATGCTGGAACAGAAGATCGCCCATCCCAAGGCCGGCGCCAACACCGCCTGGGTGCCGTCGCCGACAGCGGCGACGCTGCACGCCACGCATTATCACAAGGTCGATGTGCACGCGGTGCAGGAAAGCCTGAAGAGCCGGCCGAAGGCCAAGCTCGACGACATCCTGACGGTTCCGGTGGTCAAGCGTCCGAACTGGACGCCGGACGAGATCCAGCGCGAGATCGACAACAATGCACAAGGCATTCTCGGCTATGTCGTGCGCTGGATCGACCAGGGCGTCGGCTGCTCCAAAGTGCCGGACATCAACGATATCGGCCTGATGGAAGACCGCGCGACGCTGCGCATCTCCTCGCAGCACATCGCCAACTGGCTGCACCACGACATCTGCTCGCACATCCAGGTGCTGGATTCGCTGCAGCGCATGGCGGTCATCGTCGACACGCAGAATGTCGGCGATCCGAGCTATCGTCCGATGGCGCCGGATTTCGATCAGTCCATCGCCTTCCGCGCCGCCTGCGACCTGGTGTTCAAGGGCCGCGACCAACCGAACGGCTATACCGAGCCTGTTCTGCACAAGCGTCGGCTCGAGCTGAAGGCCAAGCAGGGCTAGCGGCTGTCGAAGAACTGGTGGGTGCGTCCTTCGAGGCTCGCCCGCCAGATGTCATGCTCACTTTCGAGCGTTTTGCGGGCTCGCACCTCAGGATGAGGGCCGCTGTGCGACGGCGTTCAAGATTCGAGACGTTGCGGAACTTGTCGCCAATGCGCGCCGCCTGATGTTCAAGGGCCAGGATCAATCGAACGGCTCACGGAGCCGGTGCTGGATGAGCGTCGCCTTGAGCTGAGTGCCAAGTAGGGCTAACGGCTGTTGAAGGAACCTGTGGTGCGTCCTTCTAGGCTCGCCCGCGAGATGTCGCGCTCACTTTCAACCGTTTTGCGGGCTCGCACCTCCGGACAAGGGCCGTCGCATGATCGCGGCCAGGTTCCACAACGTCTCGAAGCTTGGACGCCGCTGCACCGCGGCCTTCATCCTGAGGTGCGAGCCCGCAGGGAGCAGCAGGCGCAATCCTGGGCGGGCGAGCCTCGAAGGAAGCACCAGGCCTCGGCAGGCCGAGTGATCCAACATCAAGCCGGCTTGTAGCCGGCGCGGCGATCGGTTAGGCGAAGCTGACATGAAACTGCTCGCCGTAGATTGCTCTGCCAGCCTGTGCGCCGCTTGTGTCTATGACACGGCGACGGACCAGCTTGTCGGCCGGCATGTGCTCGATCTCGGCAAGGGGCATGCCGAGCATCTGATGGCAGTCATCGACACCGCCCTGGCGGGAGCCGGCGTCACCTACGCCGATCTCGGCGCGATTGCCGTCTCGACCGGCCCAGGCTCTTTCACCGGCATCCGCGTCGGCGTGTCGGCCGCGCGCGGTCTGGCGCTCGCACTGAAGGTCCCGGCGATCGGCGTCACCACGCTGGAAGCGCTGGCGGCGGAAGCCGCGAAGTCCTTTCCGGATCGTGCCGTGCTCGCCGTGCTCGACGGCGGGCGCGGCGAAATCCATGCCGCTCTGTTTGGCGCGGATGGTGCAGTCCTCCACGGTCCTGCCATTGCCACTTTGGAGGAAGCCTCCGGGATGGCCAGGAACAATGCGGCCGTGCTTGTCGGTACGGCAGCGGAAACGGTTGCTGCTGCAGCAGGCGGCGGGTTCGATCTTGGTCCGTTTGCGGCCACCGCCGACATCGCCACCTATGCGCGTCTGGCTGCGCTGAAGGAGCCTGGCGAAAAACCCAGGCCCGTCTATCTGCGCGACGCGGACGCCAAGCCGCAGGCAGGCTTTGTTTTGCCGAGGGCCGGCTGATGCGCATTCCGTTCCTATCGTCGCGCCGTCGCGAATATGCGCTGGACCCGCTGACGGTGGCCGATGCCGCCGCCGTTTCTTCATTGCATCAGGAGGATTTCGTGCGGCCGTGGACCGACGGCGAATTCGCGACGCTGCTCGAACAGGACACTGTTTTCGGTTTCGCTGCCCGCGAGGTCGGCCACGGTGCCGAACCGCCGGTCGGTTTCGTGCTGGCCAGGCTCGCCGCCGGAGAGGGCGAGATCCTCACCGTCGCGGTCGCCCGCACGCACCGCAGGCAAGGCCTCGGCTGGCAATTGATGGATGCGGTGTTGCGCAATCTGCATGCCGAACGTGCAGAGGCATTGTTCCTGGAGGTGGACGAAACCAACCTCGCAGCGCTGACTCTCTACCGCCGCCTCGGCTTCCGCGAAGTGGGCAAGCGCCCGAATTATTATCGTTCTCCCGAACATGGTCCCACCGGCGCGCTTGTCATGCGCCGTGATCTCCGCTAGCGCCTTCATGCCGCAATCGGGGACGTGATGGTCGGAAAAATCAGGACAGTTCTGGCCTTCGCTTATGTCGTGCTGGCGACTTTGGTGCTGGTGCCGCTGCAACTCATCTCGATGAAGACGGGCTGGTGGCCGGAAACCGTCATCCTGAAGATCTGGCATCGCGCCGTGGCGCGTGCTCTTGGCCTTCGTGTCCATGTGCACGGCACTTTGTCCAATCAGCGGCCGCTGCTGGTTGCTTCCAACCACATCTCGTGGACGGACATCCTCGTGCTGGGCTCGCTGGTCGATGTGAAGTTCATTGCCCGCGCCGATATGGAAAACTGGCCGGCGATCGGCAAGCTGTCGAAGCTGCAGCGTACGGTCTTCATCGAGCGCGAGCGCAAGCGCACATCCGGTGACCAGGCCAATGAGATCGCGGGCCGGCTGGCCAAGGGCGATGCTATGGTGCTGTTCGCCGAAGGCACCACCGGTGACGGCAATATGGTGCTGCCTTTCAAGACGACGTTGTTCGGTGCTGCTTCCATGGCGATTGCCGAGGGTGCGGCGGACGAGGTGTTCATCCAGCCGGTGGCGATCGCCTATACCCGCCTGCATGGCGTGCCGCTCGGCCGGCGCTGGCGGCCGGTTGCGTCCTGGATCGGCGATCAGGATCTTGGCCCCCACCTCATGACCTTGCTCGCCGAGGGGGGGCTCGATGTCGAGGTGCATTTCGGTGAACCTGTGGCTTTTTCCAAACGCTCCAACCGCAAGGAGACGGCTCGCGTTGTCGAGGCACGGGTGCGCGGGATGATGCAGGCAGCACTCAGCGAACCCGTGAAGTAGGGCTGTTGGCGGAAACGGCTGTTTTTCGGGATCGAAAAGCGTTAGAAGCCGCCGCATGGAACTGGAAACGCTTTCACCGAACCCGGAAAAGGGTGCCGAGACACCTCAGCCGAAGAAGGTCTTCGTCAAGACCTATGGCTGCCAGATGAATGTCTACGACTCGCAACGCATGACCGATGCGCTGGCGGCTGACGGCTATGCCGAAACCAATGTCATCGAAGACGCTGATCTTGTGTTGCTCAACACCTGCCATATTCGTGAGAAGGCAGCCGAAAAGGTCTATTCCGAGCTCGGACGTATCCGCGAACTGAAGAATGAGAAGGCAGCCGAAGGCCGCGAGATGCTGATCGGCGTCGCCGGCTGTGTCGCCCAGGCCGAGGGCCGCGAGATCATCCGCCGCGCTCCGGCCGTCGATCTTGTCATCGGCCCGCAGACCTACCACCGCCTGCCGGATGTGCTCGCGCGCGTTCGCAACGGTGGGCGTGTGGTCGAAACCGAATATGCCTTGGAGGACAAGTTCGAGCACCTGCCGCAGCCAAAGCGCGCGCAGGTCGCCAAGCGCGGAGTTGCCGCCTTTCTCACCGTGCAGGAAGGCTGCGACAAGTTCTGCACCTTCTGCGTGGTGCCCTATACGCGCGGTTCGGAAGTATCGCGGCCGGTCGCCCAGATCCTTGCCGAGGCGGAGCGTCTGGCCGAGGCCGGCGTGCGCGAAGTGACCTTGCTGGGGCAGAACGTGAATGCCTGGCATGGCGAAGGGCCGGATGGCGCCGAATGGGGACTGGGCCGGTTGCTCTATCGCCTGGCTGAAATCCCCGGCATCGCTCGCCTGCGCTACACCACCAGCCACCCGCGCGACATGGATGACGAATTGATTGCCGCGCACCGTGACCTGCCGACCCTGATGCCATATCTGCATCTGCCGGTGCAATCGGGCTCGGATCGCATCCTCAAGGCCATGAACCGCCGCCACAAGGCGGAGGATTATCTGCGGCTGATCGAGCGCGTGCGCGCCGCCCGTTCCGACATTGCGATGTCGGGCGATTTCATCGTCGGTTTTCCTGGCGAGACCGATGCCGATTTCGAAGACACGATGCGACTGGTACGCGAGGTCGGCTACGCGTCCGCCTTCTCGTTCAAATACTCGCCGCGTCCTGGTACCCCAGGGGCGGAAATGGATGACCACGTTCCGGAACAGCTGAAGGACGAGCGCCTGCATACGTTGCAGGCGTTGCTGGTCGAACAGCAGCAGGCGTTCACCGCTTCGATGGTCGGCCGCACCATGACGACGCTTATCGAGAAACCCGGCCGTCAGGCCGGCCAGAAGGTTGGCCGTTCACCTTGGCTGCAGCCGGTGATTGTTGATGAAAAGGTCGGCGAAATCGGTGACATTATTGAGGTGCGAATCACGCGGCCGGGCTTCAACAGCCTGTACGCCGAACCTATCTGAGTTGTGGGTCAAAATGACGGGTCAGATGAGGAGAGACGTTTGAGCGCCACGGAACTGAAGAACGTGCCCCCAAGCACTGCATCCGGGGCCTCGGACATGGCGCATATCGTCCTGACCTTCGATAACAACAAGCTGGCCAGTGCGCTTTACGGCCAGTTCGACGAGAATCTGGCGCGACTTGAGCAGAAGCTCGGCGTCGATATCCGCTCGCGGGGCAATCAGCTCACCATCAAGGGTTCCTCGACCGCGGCCGAACAGGCGCGACGTGCCTTGGACAACCTCTACGAGATCCTGCAGAAAGGCGCCCATATCGCGCAGTCGGATGTGGATGGCGCCGTGCGTATGGCGGTTGCCGCCGACGACCAACTGGTGCTGCCGACGATGGAACGCAAGGGCAAGGTATCTGCCGCACAGATTTCGACCCGCAAGAAGACGATCTATGCCCGTTCGCTGAATCAGGACGCCTATATGCGTGCGCTGGAGCGTTCGGAGCTGGTATTCGGCATCGGTCCCGCCGGTACCGGCAAGACCTATCTGGCGGTCGCGCACGCGGCGATGCTGCTGGAGCGCGGCATGGTGGAACGCATCATCCTGTCGCGGCCGGCGGTCGAAGCAGGTGAGCGGCTGGGCTTCCTGCCGGGCGACATGAAGGAAAAGGTCGATCCCTATCTGCGACCGCTCTACGACGCCCTTTACGACATGATGCCGGGCGACAAGGTGGAACGTGCCATCGCGGCCGGTGTCATCGAGATTGCGCCGCTGGCCTTCATGCGTGGCCGCACGCTGGCGCATTCGGCCGTCATCCTCGATGAGGCGCAGAACACCACCCAGATGCAGATGAAGATGTTCCTGACGCGTCTGGGCGAGAACTCGCGCATGATCATCACCGGCGATCCGACCCAGATCGACCTGCCGCCCAACACCAAGTCGGGTCTGGTCGAAGCGCTGCGCGTTCTGGACGGGGTTCCCGGCATCGTCACGGTGCGCTTCGCCGACGGAGACGTCGTGCGTCACCCGCTGGTAGCCGAGATCGTCCGGGCCTATGACCGGGACGGCAAGGTTTCGCGCGGCCTGGGGGCAGACAACTGATCCTGCCAAGCATGCTCGTCTGCCAGGACAAGTTCCGATGACGTCGCCTGATCTGCCACTCGATATCGATCTTGCGGTCGAAGCTGGTGCTTGGCCGTCGGAAGCGGAGTTGCTCGCTCTTGTGGAGCGCGCCGTGGGTGCCGCCTTCTCCGAACTCGACTTGGTCGGGACGTCAGAGCTCAGCGTTATGTTCACCGACGATGCCGCCATCCGCGCGTTGAACGCGGAGTGGCGGGGCAAGGACAAACCCACAAACGTGCTGTCCTTCCCCGCTTTCCCGCCAGCCAAGGGTGGTCCACTCCCGCCGATGCTTGGCGATATTGTGTTGGCCGCAGAGACGGTGGCGCGCGAGGCGCAAGAGGAAAACAAGCCGCTTGAGAACCATATGACCCATCTTGTGATCCATGGCTTGCTGCATCTGCTCGGCTACGATCATGAGACCGACGATGAAGCTGACGAGATGGAAGCAGTCGAGCGCGCGGCGCTGGCAAGACTTGCCATTCCCGATCCGTATGCGTAACTAAACATTCAATTGACCGGACGACGATGAACGAGAAATCAGAAACTGCCGCCCCCACGGACGCCGGCAGTGCCTTAAAGGCTTCCGGAAAGACGGAAGAAACGCCCAGTCCGAGTACCAGCTCCGGCAGCTTAGCAAGCGAGTCTTCTCCTGCCGGCCCCTCCCTGTTTGAGCGCGTCCTGGGTCTTTTCCGCCAGCGCAATGGAACCTCACTGCGCGAGGAAATCGCTGACGCGCTAGCCGAGACAGAGTCTGGCACGGAATCCTTCTCGCCCGGCGAAAGGGCGATGCTCAACAACATCCTGCGCTTGCGCGAGGTTCGCGTCGAGGACGTGATGGTGCCACGCGCCGACATCCAGGCGGTGGAGATCGGAACGACCCTGGGCGACCTGCTGGTGTTGTTCGAGCAGTCCGGCCATTCCCGCATGCCTGTCTATTTCGAGACGCTGGATGATCCCCGTGGCATGGTTCACATCCGTGACGTGCTCGCTCACATCACGCGTCTTGCACGGGTCAAGAGGCCCGGTCGCGCCAGCCGCAAGACGCCGGCTGCAGCGCTGCTCGATCTTACCCAGGTTGATCTCGCGCGCACCATCGGCGAGCTCAGCCTGATCCGGCCGGTGTTGTTCGTGCCACCTTCCATGCTGGCTTCCGACCTCATGGGCCGCATGCAGGCCGCGCGGACGCAGATGGCCCTCGTCATCGACGAATATGGCGGTACCGACGGTCTCGCTTCGCTGGAAGACATCGTCGAGATGGTGGTCGGCGACATCGAGGACGAGCACGATGACGACGAGCCGATGATCACCCAGGCTGGCGACGGCATCTATGTGGTGGACGGCAAGGCCGAGATCGATGAAGTCACCAAGATGATCGGCGAGGATTTCGCAGCCGGCGAACATGGCGAATCGGTCGACACGATCGGCGGTATGATCTTCAACACATTGGGCCGTGTACCGGCGCGCGGCGAGGTGGTGCAGGCCGTGCCGGGTTTCGAGTTCCACATTCTCGATGCCGATCCGCGCCGCGTGAAACGCGTTCGCATCGTCGAAAGCCAGAAGGCGATCGAGCGCCGTCGTCGCGCGCGCGCCGAACAAGCGTAGAGATTCATATTTTATAGTTAGCCCTTGCGCTAAGTGTCTTGGAGTGATACTTAGCCTTATGGATCAGTATTCAGCACGATTGGACGGGATTTTTCAGGCGCTCGCCGATCCGACGCGGCGAGCCGTTCTGGTGGAACTCGGCAAGGGGCCGGCCACTATCAGCGACCTCGCAAAGCCGTTCGACATGGCGTTGCCGTCCTTCATGAAGCATATCCACTTCCTCGAAGGGAGCGGCCTGATCCGGACACAAAAGCAGGGGCGGGTGCGGACCTGCGCCATTGAAACCAAGCAGTTTGCGATGATCGAAAACTGGCTGTCGGCCCAGCGCGCGATTTGGGAAGGCCGCAATGATCGCCTGGAGCGTTTCGTTCTCGCCGAACAGAACAAGGAGAAGCCGGAATGACCGAGACCGTGAATCCCGAGACCGATCTGACGCTGTCACGCATCATCAGGGCGCCGCGTTCGGCTATCTGGAACGCATGGACCGATCCGGCAAGCTTCGCGCGCTGGTGGGTTCCGGCACCGGCCAAATGCAGGGTCGAGAAAATGGAGCTTCGTCCTGGTGGTGCTCTCGTCACGCGTATCAGCGAGGACGGTGGCCCGTTCCAGCCGCATCTCGACGCCTGTTTCCTGGCCGTCGACGAGCAGGAACGCATCGTTTTCACCAACGCGCTCACCGGAGGCTGGCGTCCCGCCGACCAACCCTTCATGACCGCGATCATCACGCTGCGCGAACATCCGCAAGGCACGGATTACACAGCCCATGTCATGCACAAGAGCAGGGCTGAACGAGACATGCATGAGGAGATGGGTTTCCACGACGGCTGGGGTACGGTTGCCAGGCAACTCGCCGAACTGGTCGAACCGGCGGAACGGCTTGCTCGGAAATCGGCTTGAAACCGTGTAACCGGCAGGGACGGCCCCTGCCGGTATTTGGAGCGCAGGGCACGGCCTGATACATCTGCGGCCATGATTCTCGCGACTCGGAAGAATGCATGGAGCGCCTCGCCGGCCGTATAATTCTGTTGTGGGGTTGGCGACGCGCGCTTGCGGCCTTTCTGGCCGGCGCGTTGGCGGTGTTCGGGCAGGCTCCCTACGATTTTTTTGCCGTCTGCTTCATTTCTTTTCCTGTCTTGGTTTGGCTGCTGGACGGCACCACAGGCGAAGCGTCGGGCGGCTTTCTCAGACGTCTGCGACCAGCTTTCGCGGTGGGCTGGTGGTTCGGCTTCGGTTATTTTCTGGCCGGCCTGTGGTGGATTGGCCAGGCGCTGCTTGTAGAAGCCGACGATTACGCTTGGGCGCTGCCCTTTGCGGTGGTCGGTATCCCGCTTTTGCTCGCCTTTTTCTATGGTTTCGGCACCGCGGTTGCGCGGCTGTTGTGGAGCAGCGGGCTGGGCCGAATTGCGGCACTCGCTTTCGGTTTTGCCCTGGCGGAGTGGTTGCGTAATTTTGTCCTGACAGGTTTCCCTTGGAACGCGGTCGGCTACGCGGCGATGCCGGTTCCCCTGCTGATGCAGAGCGTATCCGCCATCGGCATGAATGGCATCAACGCGTTAGCGGTTTTCGTCTTCGCCATGCCGGCACTGCTGGCGGGTCGGCGCGGTCTCGTCACGGGCATGGTGCTGGCGCTCGCTCTTGTCGCTGTGCATGTCGGTTTCGGTTACCTGCGGCTTACGACGCCGGTGCCTGCCGACAAGGCGCTCGATGTCCGTATCGTTCAGCCTTCGGTCGACATGCGCGAGAAATGGGACGCTTCGGTACGGGACCGTATCTTCGCAACCTTGCTCGGCATGTCGTCGAAAACACCGGATACTGGCAAAAAAAAGCCTCAGCTGATCCTCTGGCCGGAGACATCCGTGCCTTTTCTCTTCACCGAGAGGCCTGACGCGTTGACCGCGCTGGGCGACATGTTGGCCGACGGTCAGATGCTGATCGCCGGCGCTGTGCGCGAGGAAGGGGCATCGGCCAATGCCGGCGCGCGGTATTACAATTCCGTGGTTGCCATCAACGACAAGGGCGAGATCGCAGACGCTTTCGACAAGATTCATCTGGTGCCATTTGGCGAATATCTGCCCTTCGCGGATCTTCTGCGGCGTGTCGGCATCGAGCAGTTGGTTGCCGGGCCGACGATGTTTTCCGCCGGAAACGATCGCCGTCCGATTTCATTGCCCGGTGCAGTCCGGGGTCTGCCATTCATTTGTTATGAAGTGATTTTTCCTGAGGAAGTGGCAGTTGACGCTGCGTCAAGCCAGCTTATTGTGAACCTTACCAACGATGCATGGTTTGGCGATACTCCCGGACCATACCAGCATTTTCGTCAGGCACAGATACGCGCAGTGGAAAACGGAATGCCTCTGTTACGTGCGGCTAACAATGGCATCTCCGCAGCCGTGGATGCGCGCGGCCGAATCCTCGACGCGCTGGCCATCAATGCGCGCGACACCATCGATCTGAGCATCCCAGTTGCATCGTCGTCGGATGTCATCTCAGCCGGCCAACGACGCGTTAACGGATATCTGATTATGCTCGCCCTTGCCCTGATTGCTTTCGCCTTTTCCGTAAGGCACAAGCTACCGGCGAATTGACAGCCAGTATTTTAGAAACCCATTATGGAGTGGTTTGGCATCTTTCGCACGCTGTCGCTTTTTTCGAATGAGGTGGGAGCCGAGGTCAGAGGTTAGGCGTCAAAAACACAAGAAGCCGGAAGAATTCGGCGAGGATAAGATGGTAGAAGAAAACAAGAAAAAACCAAACCCAATTGACATCCATGTCGGCAGCCGCATTAGACTTCGGCGTAATATGCTTGGAATGAGCCAAGAAAAACTTGGCGAAAACCTCGGAATAACTTTCCAGCAAATCCAAAAATATGAGAAGGGTACCAATCGTGTTGGCGCCAGCCGCTTGCAGGCGATCGCCTCGATCCTCAGCGTGCCCGTTGCCTTCTTCTTCGAGGATGCCCCAGGGCAGGAGGGCACCAGCCGTGGCGGTTTCGCAGAAGACAACGCGATGGCACTCGCCGCGGAATTCTGCTCGACCCCAGAGGGCCTCCAACTCAACCGTGCTTTCGTGAAGGTTGCCGATCCCAAGGTTCGCCGGCGGATCATCGATCTGGTCAAGTCGCTCGCTGGCGACGAAGCAGGCTAATCCAGAGGCGATTTTCCGCTGTTGCAGATGCGGCGGTAAGCTTCTCCCTCAATCTCGCAGTCCTGGGTATTTTGTTCCATTGCTGCGTTGGCCTTTGATATTCGTTGCTCAGCAATCGTCTTGACGAGGCTGGCGCGGCCCCGCTAACACGTGGCGCGCCAGATCGGCAGTCTGCCGATTGCTTTCTAGAGGGGACACCCGTGTCGCGGCAGAATTATCTCTTCACCTCCGAATCCGTTTCCGAAGGCCACCCCGACAAGGTGTGTGACCGCATCTCCGACGAAATCGTCGATCTCGTCTACCGCGAGGCCAAGAAGACGGGGATGGACCCTTGGAAGGTCCGCGTCGCCTGCGAAACGCTCGCCACCACCAACCGTGTCATCATCGCCGGTGAAGTCCGCGTGCCGGACACGCTGCTGAAGAAGGACAAGGCCGGCAATATCGTGAAGGACGCCGCTGGTCACCCGGTCGTCAATCCTTCCAAGTTCAAGTCGGTCGCGCGCAAGGCCATCCGTGCCATCGGCTACGAGCAATCGGGTTTCCACTGGAAGACCGCCAAGATCGATGTGCTGCTGCATGGACAATCGCCCGATATCGGCCAGGGTGTCGATAACGCCGCCGACCGGCAGGGTGAGGAAGGGGCCGGCGACCAGGGCATCATGTTCGGTTATGCCTGCCGTGAAACGCCGGACCTGATGCCGGCGCCGATCTATTACAGCCACAAGATCCTTGAACTGCTGGCTGACGCGCGTCACAGGAACCATGGCGATGCCGGCAAGCTGGGTCCGGACGCCAAGAGCCAGGTCACGGTGAAGTATGTCGACGGCAAGGCCGCCGAAGTCACGCAGATCGTGCTGTCCACCCAGCACCTCGAAGAAAGCTGGGATTCCAAGAAGGTTCGCAAGGTCGTGGAGCCTTTCATCCGCGAAGCGCTGGGCGAGCTGAAGATCGCGAATGACTGCAACTGGTACATCAATCCGACCGGCAAGTTCGTGATCGGCGGTCCTGACGGGGATGCAGGCCTCACCGGCCGCAAGATCATAGTCGACACCTATGGTGGGGCAGCTCCGCATGGCGGCGGCGCCTTCTCCGGCAAGGACACCACCAAGGTCGACCGTTCGGCTGCCTATGCCGCCCGCTACCTTGCCAAGAATGTCGTGGCCGCGAAGCTGGCGGACCGCTGCACCATCCAGCTTTCCTACGCCATCGGCGTTGCCCAGCCGCTGTCGGTCTATGTCGACCTGCACGGCACCGGCGCTGTCGAGGAGGCCAAACTGGAAGCGGCGCTGCGCGAGGTCATGGACCTGTCGCCGTCCGGTATTCGCCGTCATCTCGATCTCAACAAGCCGATCTACGCCAAGACCTCGTCTTACGGACATTTCGGTCGCAAGGCTGGCCGGGACGGCTCCTTCTCCTGGGAGAAGACCGACCTGGTGAAGGCACTCAAGGACGCTGTCGCCAACAAGGTTGCGGTGGCCGCCTGAGGGCGACCGTTTCCGACATGGAAGACGAACCGCGCCGCAGCCGGATGAGTGAAGCCTTTTTCGGGCGGCGGCGCGGGAAGACCATCCGTCCCGCGCAGGCGAGCGCATTGGAGGTTGGCCTCCAGCACTATCGGCTCGATCTGGCGCGACCGGCGCCGGCAGACCTCGGCAGCCTGTTCCGGGCCTCTGTTTCTTCGATCCGGCTCGAAATCGGTTTCGGCGGCGGCGAACATCTGCGTCAGGAGGCGCTGACGCATTCCTCCACCGGCTTCATCGGCGCCGAACCTTTCGTCAACGGCATGGCCAAGATGATGGTGGCGCTGGCAAAAGAGCCGGCCGACAATCTGCGTGTTTTCGACGACGACGCGGCTCTGTTGCTCGACTGGCTGCCCGAAGCCTCGCTTGATTGGATAGACCTTCTCTACCCGGACCCATGGCCGAAGAAGCGTCACTGGAAGCGGCGTTTCGTTAGCCCGGTCAATCTCGACCGTTTCGCGCGTGTGTTGAAACCGGGTGGCAGGTTCTGCTTCGCTTCCGATATCGACACCTACGTGAATTGGACACTCCAGCATTGCCGGGCGCACCCGGCCTTCGCCTGGCAGGCACAGGAAGCAGCTGATTGGCATACTTCCTATCCGGGCTGGGAAAGCACCCGCTATGAAGCCAAGGCGATCCGCGAAGGGCGTCGCACTGCTTACCTGACCTTCATTCGGTCGTAGCTTTCTCTTCGGCCTGATTGCTGGCCGGCAAGCGCGGAAACGTTACGCGTGCGATGAGCCCCGTGCCGGAGGCCCGAGGTTCAAGCGTGAGTCTGCCCCCGAAAAGCTCGGCAATTTCCTCCACGATCGGCAGGCCCAGCCCGCTGCCGGGTTTGTCGGCGCCCGCTCCGCGTGAGAACCGGGCTCGCACCGCAGCGAGTTTTTCCGGCGCAATGCCTGGGCCGTTGTCCTCGACTTCCAGGACCGCTTCCTCCCCACCGGACACGCGCACCGTGATTTCGGCTCCGCTGCCGGCATAGGCAATAGCATTGTCGACGAGGTTGCCGGCCAGTTCCCCGATAAGCAGCGCTTCTGCCCGGATCGGAACCACTTCACCGCCCTCGAAGCCGAGATCGGCACCGGCTGCATCCGCTTTCATCACCCGGTCGGCGACGCTTTCCATCGTGATGGCGGTGAGATCCACCGGTATCGCTTCGATCCCGTTCGATGCAGCTGTCTCGATGCGCGCCAGGAGGAGCAGTTGCGATAGGACGTGCTCGGCGCGCACGATAGCCTTGTCGGCAGTCTGGGCTGCTGCCTTGGCCTCGTCGAGCGACCGCGCGCGGCCGGCAAGCGCAAGCTGCGTGCGCACGATGGTCATCGGCGTCCGCAACTGGTGGCTGGCATTGCCAGTGAAGTTGCGCAGGCCCGACAGGGCGCCGCCGAGCCTGACCATGAAGGAATTTACCGTTTCGACCAGGCCACGCACCTCGCCAGGCACCCGGTCGTCGATGGGATGAAGGTCGTCGGGGCTGCGCTCTGCGATTGCCGCCCGCAGCCTGTAGAGCGGTTGCAGGGAGGCATTGACGGCGAACCACGCGATCAGGGCGGCACCGCCGATCAGGACAGCCAGCCGCAGAGCGGAGTGCAGCAGGATCGTCTGCGCGAGTTGGGTTCGCGCGATGGTGGTTTCGGCAACGGTCACGACGAAGGGGATGGAATCGACCCCTGTCGATGCAGAGCGGGCCAATGCAGCGAGCCGGATCGGCTCGCCGCGGAAACTCGCATCGGAAAACTGCGCCTTCTCCGGTGGCGGTGCCGGCATGGTCGGCAGCGTATCATAGCCAGTGATGAAAGTGCCCGGGGGACCGTCGACGCGGTAGAACACCCGGTCCTGTGCCGCTGAGGTAAGCATTTCCAGCGCAACATAGGGGATATCCACTTCGAGGGTGCCTTCCTCGGAAACCACGACACGTTCCGCAATGGCCAATGCCGATCCCGCAAGCACACGATCCGAGGCGGCGTTTGCCGTTCCGATCGCCTCTCTCCAGGTGTCGAGCAGAGCGATCAACCCGATCGCTATCAATGGAACGAGCAGCCAGAACAGCAGCCGACGGCGCAGCGAATAGGGCGCGGCGGCTGCCATCAGCGAATGTCCCCCATGCCCAAGCTACACTTTCTCAAGATAGTAGCCGATGCCGCGAGCAGTACGCACGGTCACGCCGTGGGGAGCAAGCCGCCGTCGCAGCCGGCTGACATATTGTTCGATCGCGTTGAAGGACAACTCCTCGTCGAAGCCGGCGAGCGATTCCAGGATCGATTGTTTCGGCACCACCTTGCCGGCGCGCAGGAACAGCGTTTCAAGCAGGCTCACCTCTCGCGCCGGCAAATCGAGCGGGGTGCCGCTGCCGGAAAAGCTGCGCGAAGTGAGGTCGAAGGTTACGTCGCCGAACGACACAAGCGACGATTTGAGGCCGGCATGACGCCTCAGCAGCATGCGGACGCGCGCTTCGAGCTCATCGACGTCGAAAGGTTTCGTCATGTAGTCGTCGGCGCCGAGGTCCAATCCCTTGATCTTGTCATGCAGGTCGGCGCGTGCACTGAGGATGAGCACGCCAGGGCCATCCTGGCGGGTGCGGATGTTGCGCAGCACTTGTAAGCCGTCCATGCCGGGCAGGTTGAGATCGAGGATGACGAGGTCGACCCGCTCGGCAGCGAGCACCGCCAGTGCCGATTGCCCATCGATGACGTGGTCGACTGCATAGCCGCTGCCCTTCAGCACGGCCACAAGGCCGTCGGCCAGGGTCTGCGTGTCCTCCACCACCAGAATGCGCAACCAGGACTCCTTGCTCGGATATCGTTTTCCCAAAACAACTTAGCAGGAGTTTCGTACACGCCAAACCACCCGCGACAGGCGACAGCTTGTGGATGACAGCGGGCTCAGGCAAGTTGACCGCCATGCGTTTTCTTATCTTTGTTCTGCTGACTTTATTTGCCAGGCCCGCGCTGGCTGAGACGACACTTTTTCCTGCTCTCAACGGCGACGCCGGCGCGCGAACCGTTATCGTTTATTCAGCGCTCGACGCGCCTTTGGCCAAAGGCATGATCGAAGGATTTCGTCGCGCAAATCCCGCTATTGCCGTGCGCTATGAGGAACTGCTCACGGGCGATATCTATACGCGCATCATCGAAGAGACCAACGCCGGCCAAAAGACCGGCGACGTGGCCTTTTCTTCGGCGATGGATCTCCAGGTCAAGCTTGCCAATGACGGCTATGCGCAGGAAAGCGATCTGCCGATGAGCGCACGCTGGCCGCGCTGGGCGAACTGGCGCAACACCGCGTATGCGCTGACCTTCGAACCGGCTGTCTTCGTCTACCATAAGCCGAGTTTCCGCAATGTCTCGCCGCCGGCCACTCGCGCGCAGTTCGTCGATTATCTCGAGCGCAATGCGGACGTCGTCCGAGGCAGGATCGCCACCTATGACATTCAGCGGTCCGGTGTCGGTTTCATGTTCATGGCGCGCGATCAGGAGCAGTTTCCCGACGTCTGGTCGGTGATCCGCAGCATGGGAAGGGCCGGTGTGAAGCTCTATGCGAGGAGTGCCGCGATCTTGGAACGCATAGCCGATGGGCGTGCAATATTGGGATACAATATCCTGGGCTCCTATGCGACGGATTGGGCGGCGCGCAATCCCGATGTCGGCATCGTCATGCCGAGGGACTATACGGTGGTCATGTCGCGCATCGGTCTCGTTCCGAAAGCCGCGGCCTCGCCGGATCTTGGCCGTGCGCTGCTCGGTTATTTCATGTCGGCCGAGGGCCAGACCATCATGGCGCGCGAACTCCATATCGCCGCCATCAATCCGGATGTGTCGGGCGAAAACACCGCCAATGCCATCCAGGCCACGATGGGCGCGCAGCTTCGTCCTGTTCCGGTCAGCCCCGGTCTTCTCGTCTACCTCGACCAGGTCAAACGCAACCGCCTGGTGGAACGCTGGAATGCCGCCTTGCAGGGCCGCTGACAGCAGCCTGTGGCCAAGTCCGGATGTTTGGGTCATGATCACGGGACGGGCAGGATGTCAGTCAGATGTCAGCTTGCTCGGTTAGCATTTCTGCAGGTCTGGCTGTTGGAGGCGGCTTGACCTGCAGGTCTGGGAGGAGAGGGGCCGCAACGGCCGGCGTCGGGGGCAAGGCAATAGCCTTCCGCGACACCATCCAAAGTCACCATTCTCCCAGGGTTGTCTCGACGCGACGCCAAGCGTGCGGCGCGAACCAATGCGAACATGGCGCCAGCTGACCCCAATTGGCCGCGCCCCAAGGGAGAGAGACTGTGAAGAAATTCCTTCTGGCGACCATCGTGGCAAGCGTGATGGCCATTCCGGCCTTCGCCGCTGATTACAAGATCATGGCTCCCGCAGCACCGGGCGGCGGCTGGGACCAGACTGCACGTTCCATGCAGACCGCGCTGCAGGACGAGAAGATTTCCGGGTCTGTGCAGGTGACCAACGTTCCGGGCGCTGCCGGTACCATCGGACTTGCGCAGTTCGTCAACCAGGCCAATGGCGACCCGTCGCAATTGCTGGTCGGCGGCTATGTGATGGTCGGCGGCATTCTCACCAACAATTCGCCGGTGACGCTGGAGCAGGTGACGCCGATTGCGCGACTGACCGGCGAATATGAAGTCGTCGTGGTGCCTGCGGCATCCGATATCAAGGACATGGCCGGCTTGATCGCCAAGCTGAAAGCCGATCCCGGTTCGGTTTCCTGGGGCGGCGGCTCGGCTGGCGGCACCGATCACATCACCGCCGGCCTGATTGCCAAGGCGGTCGGCGTCGATCCGACTAAGGTCAACTACATCGCCTATTCGGGCGGTGGCGAGGCGCTGGCGGCTCTGCTCGGCAACCAGGTCACGGCAGGTATCTCCGGCTATGGCGAATTCTCCGAGCAGGTGAAGGCCGGCACGCTGCGGCTGCTGGCTATTTCCAGCGAGCAGCCGGTGGCTGGCATCGACGCGCCGACCTTCAAGCAGGCGGGCGTTGACGTTGCCATCCAGAACTGGCGCATGGTGGCCGCCGCCCCCGGCATCAGCGCCGAACAGAAGGCAGCGATCCTGGCCGACATCGAGAAGATGGCCAAGTCCGCCGCGTGGCAGAAGATCCTGACCGACAAGGGTTGGGAAAACACCTATCTGGCCGGCGACGAATTCACCGCACAGCTGAAGAAGGACACCGAGCTCACCGCCGGCATCCTCAAGGACATCGGCCTGGTCAAATGAGCGAAACGCCCGCCAAACAAACGACGCGCCGCCCTGACTGGGCGGCGCTTGCCATTGCCGTCATCCTGGCAGTGGTCGCCGCTGTGGTCGTGTGGTCGACGGCGCGGCAGGGCGGAGCCGCGAGCTACGCCCGCATCGGACCCACGACATTCCCCTATGTGATCGCCGGTGCCTTCTTCATTCTTGCGATCTGGACGGCGTTCGAAGCCTGGCGTGGTGATTTTCCCGAGCGCGAGCGTCAAGAGATCAGCCCCATCCTGTGGATCGTCGGCGGCCTGGCTGCGCAAATGCTGCTTTTGAAGACCGCCGGTTTCTCGATCGCGACCGGACTTCTGTTCGCTGCCACCGCCCGCGCCTTCGGCAGGGGGCCGTTGTGGAAGACGATCCCGCTCGGCACCGTGCTTGCCTACATCGTCTGGGTGATCTTCGCCCGTGGCCTGTCGCTGTCGCTGCCGACCGGCCCGCTTGAACACCTTTTGTTTTGATTGGCGGACAAGACCCATGACGACGTTCGAACTTCTCGCGCACGGGCTCGTGGTTGCCCTGCAGCCGATGAATTTGCTCTATGCGCTGATTGGCGTGACCTTGGGTACTGCTGTCGGTGTCTTGCCGGGCATTGGTCCGGCACTGACAGTCGCCCTGCTTCTGCCGGTTACCTACAAGCTCGACCCGGCCGGTTCACTCATCATGTTCGCCGGCATTTATTATGGTGGCATGTATGGCGGTTCGACCACGTCGATCCTGCTCAACACGCCGGGCGAAAGCTCCTCTATCGTCACGGCGCTCGAAGGAAACAAGATGGCAAGGGCCGGACGCGGCGGCCCAGCGCTTGCCACCGCCGCCATCGGCTCCTTTGTCGCCGGCCTGCTCGCCACGATCGGCCTTGCCTTCGTGGCCCCGACAGTGGTGAAGCTGGCGCTTTCCTTCGGCCCGGCGGAATATTTCGCGCTGATGGTGCTGGCCTTCATGACGGTTTCAGCCGCTTTTGGAGAGTCGACACTGCGCGGGCTGACGTCGCTGTTTATCGGGCTCCTGCTCGGCCTGATCGGCATCGACCTGCAAACCGGCCAGGCACGGCTTGCCTTCGGCATTCCGGACCTGCTCGACGGTGTCGAGGTGACGACGCTGGCTGTCGCCCTTTTCGCCATCGGCGAGGCACTTTCAGTGGCTGCGACCAAAGGGGGCGATTCGACGATCCAGGCGATCAAGGGCTCCGTTTGGATGACGCGCGAAGACTGGCGCCGGTCCTGGAAGCCATGGCTGCGCGGCACCGCGATCGGCTTCCCGATCGGCGCCATGCCGGCCGGGGGCGCCGAGATCGGCACATTCCTGTCCTATTCGGTGGAAAAGCAGCTGACGACAAAGCCGGAGGAATTCGGCAACGGCGCCATCGAGGGCGTTGCAGGGCCCGAGGCGGCCAACAACGCCTCCGCGGCAGGCACCCTGGTGCCATTGTTGACGCTCGGCCTGCCGACGACGGCGACCGCAGCCATCATGCTTGCGGGCTTCCAGCAGTTCGGTCTGCAGCCAGGGCCGCTGCTGTTCACCAGCAACCCGCAACTGGTCTGGGGGCTGATCGCCAGCCTGCTGGTGGCCAATCTGATGCTGCTCGTTCTCAACCTGCCGCTGATCGGGTTGTGGGTAAAACTGCTGACCATCCCGACACCATGGCTCTATGCCGGCATCCTGATGTTCGCGACGCTCGGCACCATCGGTGCGAACCCGTCGACCTTCGAACTCGGTCTGCTTCTGGCGTTCGGCCTGCTCGGCTACGGCCTGCGGCGGTTCCACTATCCGATCGCACCGGTGGTGGTGGGCTTGATTCTCGGACCACTGGCCGAACAGCAATTGCGGCGCGCAGTCGCCATCAGCCAGGGCGACCCTTCGGCGCTGTTCCATTCCTGGATCGCTGTTGTGTTGTGGCTGCTTGCGGCGGCAGCGGTACTGGTGCCGCTCTACCTACGCTGGCGCGGCAAGGACAAGATCCTGTCGCAGCTCGGCGGCGACGAAGACTGATCTGACGCTTCGACCGGCGCGCAATCGCCGGACCGCGTCCATCGAAGCGGAGGTTTGCACCTCCGCTTTTTCAATAAGGCGGTCAGATGCGGCGGATCTTGGCGAATTCGACAGGGTCGATGCCAAGGCGGCGCAGGTCGCGGCCCTTTGGATTATGGTTGCCTTCCACGGCGCCGGCCGCATTGATCGCGCTGCCGACGATATCGATCAGGTTGCGGATCGCGGTTCTGCTGGTACGCACGGTTCTGCTCCATTTGTCTGGCGCAACGTTTTGCTGCGCTGCACAAAAGATAGGAGGCCCGCGTGTCGACTAACAGGCCTTTCGCGGCAAGCCTGCTATGCGGTTTCCGCATGGGTACCGTGTTTGGCGGCCATGTTTGGTGTATGGCAGTGCAGCCTTGCAATTCTCTGCTGTGGTTGTTATATCGGCTTCAAATTCTTGGTCGGTATGACGAAGAGTGGGTCCACCCGGTCCCGCTCTTTTTTGTTACCGGCCGTCGCCAAGAGATTCGAACAGCGGACACCGGATGACATCAAGCCAGGCCGATAGCGACGATCGTATCATCCGCGAGAGCGGTATTGATGCACGCATCGCCATCATCGTCGAGCCGGTGCTGCGCGGCATGGGTTTCCGTCTCGTGCGCGTACGTCTGTCGGGTCAGCATGGTTTGACGCTGCAGATCATGGCCGAGCGTGAAGACGGCACCATGACCGTCGAGGATTGCGAAGAAGTCAGCCGTGCCGTTTCACCGGCGCTGGATGTCGACGATCCGATCGAGAAGGCGTATCATCTGGAAGTGTCCTCGCCTGGGATCGACCGGCCGCTGGTGCGCATTTCGGATTTCGTCACGTGGACCGGCCATCTGGTCAAGCTGGAGACCTCGGTTCTCGTCGCCGACCGGAAGCGCTTCAAGGGCAAGATCGCCGAAGCCGATGCCGCCGGCATCCTGCTGGAGCGCGACAAGGCGGCTTACGGCGAGGAGCCGACGGTTCGCATTCCTTATGACACGATCGCCGAGGCTCATCTCGTGCTGACCGATGACTTGATCCGCGAAGCCCTGTCCAAGGACAACCGGGCGCGCAAGGAAGCCAAGAAACACCGCGGCGAAGCAGATGCCGCAGAAGAAACCGAAGCTGAGAAGTGAATGAGCGGCCGCCGGCATAGGTGGCCCTGTTCAGGGAGACAAAGATGGTTGTAAGCGCCAACAGGCTCGAACTCCTGCAGATTGCGGATGCGGTCGCGCGCGAAAAGTCGATCGACAAGTCGATCGTCATTGCCGCCATGGCCGACGCGATCCAGAAGGCTGCGCGCTCGCGTTATGGCCAGGAGACCAACATTCGCGCGGACATCAACCCGAACACCGGCGAGATGAAGCTGCAGCGGCTGATGGAAGTGGTCGAGAATGTCGAGGACTATGCCACGCAGATAGCTTTGCTCTCGGCGCGCGAGCGTAACCCCGACGCGCAGATTGGCGATTTCATTGCGGAGCAGCTGCCGCCGATGGATTTCGGCCGCATTGCCGCTCAGTCCGCCAAGCAGGTCATCGTGCAGAAGGTCCGCGAAGCGGAGCGCGACCGTCAGTATGACGAATACAAGGATCGTATCGGCGAGATCGTCAACGGCACGGTCAAGCGTGTCGAATACGGAAACGTTATCGTCGACCTTGGTCGTGGCGAAGCGATCATCCGGCGCGATGAACTGATCCCGCGCGAAAACTACAAGTATGGCGACCGCGTTCGCGCCTATGTTTATGACGTGCGCCGCGAACAGCGCGGCCCGCAGATTTTCCTGTCACGTACGCATCCGCAGTTCATGGCGAAGCTTTTCACCATGGAAGTGCCGGAAATCTACGACGGCATCATCGAGATCAAGTCGGTGGCCCGCGACCCGGGCTCGCGCGCCAAGATCGCGGTCATCAGCCGCGATTCTTCGATCGACCCGGTCGGCGCCTGCGTCGGTATGCGCGGTTCCCGCGTCCAGGCCGTTGTCGGCGAATTGCAGGGCGAAAAGATCGACATCATCCCGTGGTCGCCTTCGGCTGCTTCCTTCATCGTCAATGCCTTGCAGCCGGCAGAGGTCGCCAAGGTGGTTCTGGACGAAGATGCCGAGCGCATCGAGGTGGTGGTGCCTGACGATCAGCTGTCGCTGGCTATCGGCCGCCGCGGCCAGAATGTGCGCCTTGCCTCGCAACTGACCGGCTGGGATATCGACATCCTGACCGAACAGGAAGAGAGCGAGCGTCGCCAGAAGGAATTCGTCGAGCGCTCGAACCTGTTCATGGAAGCTCTCGACGTGGACGAGATGGTTGGCCAGGTGCTGGCTTCGGAAGGCTTCACCTCGGTCGAGGAAGTGGCCTATGTCGAGGCCGGAGAAATCTCCTCGATCGACGGTTTTGACGAAGATACCGCAACCGAAATCCAGAATCGCGCCCGCGAATATCTGGAAAAGGTCGAGGCCGAGCACGACGCCGCCCGCAAAAAGCTGGGCGTCAAGGACGAACTGCGTGAAATTCCAGGCGTGACCACCGCCATGATGGTGACGCTGGGCGAAGACGGCGTGAAGACCATAGAGGACTTCGCCGGCTACGCCGCCGACGATCTTGTCGGCTGGAAAGAGCGCAAGGACGGCGAAACCAAGGTGTTCCCGGGCGTGCTTGCCGCGCACGGGATCTCCAAGACCGAAGCCGAGCAGATGGTTTTGGCTGCGCGCCTCAAGGCTGGTTGGATTTCCGAAGAGGAAGCCCAGGCCGAGGCTGCCGACGCCGAAACAGCCGGCGCGTAAGATGAGACCGGCCGGAGCAGCCCTTGTCCGAGATGAACGATCGCACCTGCATCGTCACAAGGAAGACCGCCGAAACGGATGAACTGATCCGTTTTGTCGTCGGTCCGGATTCGGCTGTCGTTCCAGACCTCAAAAGGTCACTGCCTGGTCGGGGCTGCTGGGTCAGCGCCGACCGCGCCACCGTCGATAAAGCCTCGGCCAAGGGGCACTTTGCCCGGGCCTTCAAAAAGCAGGTCATCGTTCCGCCGGAACTCGGCGCGATGGTCGAGGGGTTGTTCGTGCGCTCGGCCCTGGGTGCACTCGGATTAGCCCGTAAGGCCGGTGTGGTTGCGCTTGGCGCCGCCAAGGTCGATAGTGTCGTGCGCTCCGGCAAGGCGGCACTTGTCCTGCACGCATTCGAAGCCTCCGAGGACGGAGTGCGAAAGATCACCCAGGCACGCCGGGCCACCGCCCATCTCGGCGGCCCCGCTATTCCCGCATACAAACTTTTCGCGGAAGCGGATTTGGGTTTGGCATTGGGGGGGACAAATGTGATACATGCTGCCGTTCTCGCGAGCGACGCGGGTAAGGCGGCCGTGAAGCGCATGGTTGCGCTCGACCGTTACCGGGGCGGTTCCCCGGACGATCTGGCAATGATTGCGGCTGTTGCCGGCGATGATGATGCCGCAGAGGATATGGAATGAGTGATACGAATTCGGGCGACGACAAGACGCTGAGTGTTACGCCCAAGAAGACATTGACGCTGAAGCGCCCGGGCATCGAACAGAGCACGGTGCGCCAGAATTTCTCGCATGGCCGCACCAAGCAGGTCGTCGTGGAGACGAAGCGCAAATTCGTGAAGCCCGGCGAGCAGGCTGCGCCAGCCCAGCAGACGGTGTTCGCGCCTAAGCCGGCTACACCTCAGCCACAACCTCCGGCCCAGCCGCAGCCGCAGCCGCAGCCGCAATCCCAGGCCCAGCCT
>NZ_JAKREW010000089.1 GCF_022347545.1 Terribium retamae | reverse complement strand
ACCGTTGACGTCGAGCTGATCGTGCCGATCGCCATGGAAGAGAAGCTGCGCTTCGCTATCCGCGAAGGCGGCCGTACGGTTGGTGCAGGGATTGTTGCTTCCATCATCGAGTAAGCGGCGGTCTCGCTGAATGAACTGAAGGGCGGTCTTCGGACCGCCCTTTTTCTTTGCGACAACGAATACGCTGCCGCCTGTCCGAAATGGCTCAGAATCCTGCTGTTCAAACCTGTCGATTTGATTTTAGGTTCGGCTGTGTCTGGAGGCGCATTGTTGGCGGGCAGGGCTGGTCACAACATTGGCGGTATGTTTGTGCGCATGGTTGTCGCACTCTTGCTGGTTTGTTTCTCGATCGCAGCGCAGATTGACATCGCAGCGGCCGCCAAACCTGCCAAGAAAAAGCAAGAACCCGCGATGCGGTTCCTAGTGGTGCGAAGCGCTCCAAAAGCTTGCGAGCCGACATGTCCGGAATGGATTTCTGCCGAAGGCACGATCACCGGCGCCACACCAAAACTGTTCAAACGGGTCTTGGCCTCTCTGGGCGGTCGTCGCTTGCCTGTGATCATCACCTCTCCGGGAGGGGATGTGTCGGCGGCAATGGAAATCGGCGAGTTGATACGCAGCAACAAGCTCGACGTCGCTGTCGGACGAACCGAACTGGCGCAATGCGGCAAGAGTGGTGCTGCCTGCACCAGCGAGAAGGAGAGGGGATCTCTCCACCTCGGCGCGGTTACCACCCTGGGCGGTTATTGCGCCTCGGCCTGCCCGCTGATCCTTGCTGGTGGCGTCAATCGTTTCGCCGGACCGTCTGCGATGATCGGCGTGCACCAGGTGACGACCACCTCGAGACAGATGCAGATCGAGTACCGGATTACCTACCGGATCGTCAGGGGCAAGAAGCGGATTATCAGCAAAAAAGAAGTCGGCCGTCGTATCCTGCGGGGCGAGACGTATTACAAAATGAGACCTGAATTGGAAGGCCGGATCAGCACCTATCTCTCGGGGAAGGGCATCGGCCGTCAATTCCTCGATATCATGCGCGAAACGAGCGCTTCGGATCTCCGACTTCTGCCGCAGTCGGACATGCAGGACATGCAACTGCTCACCGGTTCGGGTTCCGCCGAATTGTTGGTGGCAGACGGCTTGTGCCGCCAAGTGCCCGCAGCGGCAAATTGCCGGGTGGTCACTTGGTCCGATGTGAAACGGCTTGCGGGAAAAGCCAAATGAGCACCTCGATCTCGTGTCGGTATGCTAAGTTCCTTGTGGCCCTTTCTGTCGCGTTCCTTGTATTTGGCATGTGCGCAAAGGCCGGAGAAATCCCGGCTGAGGAGGCCGCGTCCCTGGAAGCGCCGATGCGGTTTGGCCTGGTGCGGTCGGGCGAGCCAGGCTGCGAGCCAACCTGCCCGGAATGGATTTCTGCCGAAGGGAGGTTGGACAAGGAAGCGCCGAACCGGCTCAAGGCGACACTCAAACAGGTCAAGGGCCGCGATTTGCCGCTGCTTCTGTCTTCTCGGGGCGGTGAGTTGCACGCCGCGATGGCTTTGGGAAGGCTGCTGCGCAAGAATGGAACGAGCGTTGCCGTAGGCCGGACAACTTACATTTCGTGCCGGACGGAAGAGGCAAATTGCGGTGCCCCGGATGCAGCCAACGCTCGTTATGTCGGCGCTGCGCTTGTCGCGGGCGCTCGCTGCGAGCGCGAGTGTCTTTTGGTTTTGGCCGGCGGCGTCACGCGCCTCGCGGGCGAGGAGGCCAAGGTGGCGCCTATTGACTTGATGGACCGTCTTCAAGGGGCCGGAAAACAGATCCGATCGTATTTCAAGGCAATGCGGGTCGATCCGCGGATTCTCGACCCTGGAAAACCTGCCCCGCTGGACGATGGTCCCCTCAAGCTCGCGGAAATGCAAGCGGCCGGTCTGGTCACTTTGAGTTTTGATGCCAGGCTGCTGGTCTCGGCCAGTGTCTGCAGAACGAGCCCCGCCGCCGACAATTGTCGCGTCTTCACAACGATGGACTTGCCCGAGCCTCATCCCAAACCGCAAACCAACTGACATCGTGAGGCCTTCCGTTCGGAAGCAATGACTGCGAGCGAAGGCGCTACCCGTCCGACCAGCTTGTGTCCTGGCTCGTGTTTCGTGAGAGTGCCTCGGTCAGTAAGGGAAACGACGGCCATGACCGCGGATATACCCACGCTCTACGATTGGGCCGGAGGGGCAGAACAGCTCCAGCGGTTGACCTCGGTCTTCTATGACAAGGTAGCGAAGGATTCCGTGGTCGGACCGGTATTCCGCAACATGTCGCCGGATCATCCCGCTCATGTGGCGGCCTTCATAGGTGAGGTCTTTGGTGGCCCCCCGATCTACTCTCGCAAACATGGCGGCCACCGCGAGATGGTGGCGCATCACCTTGACAGACATCTGACGGAGGAGCAGCGTCGCGGTTGGATCAGCCTTCTCATGGACGCAGCTGACGAAGTTGGCTTGCCGGACGATCCGGAATTCCGCTCAGCTTTCGCTGCCTATATCGAATGGGGCTCTCGGCTGGCGAAGATAAACTCCAATCTGGGCGCAACATGCGACCTCGAGGAAGAGGCCAATGCCGCAATGGGGTTGGGGCGTGCCGGGCGGGCCCTATAAACCACCAGCCGGCTGAGTCATAGTTGCCGGCATCGCAGCCAGGGAGCAGCTAGGTCGATGGATACGACAATTGTCGCACGCTGGCGGGAATGGGAAGGTAACGGTACCCAGCATCTGGTGATGAGTAGCCGGCACGACGGAAGCTTTGTCGATGCGGTTGCGATCTCGTCCGATCCTTATCCTTTCGCCGCGCACTACAAGATCGCCATGAGGCCCGACTGGCTGACTCGACGCGTGGAAGTCGGGCTGGTTGGAGGCGACAAAGTGCTGATCCTGGAGGCGGACGGAACCGGAAGTTGGGCGAAGAATGGCGAGCCGATACCGGCGCTGGACGGTGTGTTCGAGCCGGACCTGTCGATAAGCCCGTTCACCAACACACTCGCGGTAAAGCGGCTTCGCCTTGCAAAGGGGGAGAGCGCGGAAATTCGCACGGCCTATGTTTTTGTGCCGACACTAGAGGTCTTTGCGGATCCGCAGCGCTACACCTGCCTGGAGGAGGGCAGGCGCTATCTCTATGAATCCCTGGATAGTGATTTTCGTCGCGAAATCATGTTTGACGAGCACGGACTGGTAACGGATTATCCAGGGCTGTTTCGCAGGCTTTTGTGATTGAGCCGGCTTGCTGCTCGTTGCACGATTTGCATCAAAGCTGCTCTTTACAGACGACGCGGAAGCTTCTAGGAAGCGCCTGCCACGCAGATGATGCGTCGCAGCCTTAGGGGTATAGCTCAGTTGGTAGAGCGGCGGTCTCCAAAACCGCAGGTCGCGGGTTCGAGCCCTGCTGCCCCTGCCAGTTTTTCCGAATTCCTTGAGAACGCAGGCCTTGAAAGAGGCGCAAGCCTTGCCATATGAGCGTTTTTCGGGCATAAGGCGCCCATAGCCGGGACGGAACGACTGGATGGTTCCGATGCGGCGTTTGGCCATAAAGCGGAAGCTTGCCACTTGCGTGGAACAAGAATCGGTTTTATGTAGACACGACAGACACGCGGCGCGTGGAGCTGGGAAGCCAGCTTTGCGCGTCTGATTTGCATGGATCGAAGGCTTGCTGATTCGGCTTGATCTTCGGTTCTGCGGCACGTCCCGGCCGGCGGGATCATCCAGGAGGTCCGGTCAACGGGCCTTGAAAGCAGAGCGGACATGGCGTCGAAGACTACCAATCCTTTCGTCTTCCTTCAGCAGGTGAGGGCGGAGACCGCCAAGGTCACCTGGCCTTCAAGGCGGGAAACGATGATTTCGACGGTCATGGTCCTGGCCTTCGCGGCGATCGCCATGATCTTCTTTTTTGCTGCCGACCAGATCATGGGTCTGGCGGTCGAGATGATCCTCGGCATCGGCAAGTAAGACCACCACGACGGGGATAATTGATAGATGACTGCGCGGTGGTACATCGTTCACGCTTATTCGAACTTCGAAAAGAAGGTCGCTGAAGACATCGAGAATAAGGCCAAGCAGAAGGGCTTGTCGGAGCGCATCGAGCAGATCGTGGTTCCGACCGAGAAGGTTGTCGAGGTTCGGCGCGGCAAGAAGGTTGATGCAGAGCGCAAGTTCTTCCCCGGCTACGTGCTGATGAAGGCGGATCTGAATGATGCGGTTATCTCGCTGGTGAAGAACACACCGCGCGTTACCGGTTTCCTCGGTGAAGACAAGCATACGGCCAAGCCGATGTTCATCACCGAAAAGGAGGCTGAGCGCATCCTGCATCAGGTGCAGGAAGGCGTTGAGCGGCCGAAGCCGTCGGTCACGTTCGAGATCGGCGAGCAGGTGCGGGTGTCGGACGGGCCTTTCGCCTCGTTCAACGGTTTCGTTCAGGAAGTGGACGAAGAGCGCGCTCGCCTCAAAGTGGAAGTTTCGATCTTCGGGCGTGCTGTGCCGGTCGATCTGGAATTCGGTCAGGTCGAAAAGGGCTGATCGGTTTTTCGCTCTCCTTTGGGGGAGTGGAGAGGTGGCGCGCAAGTGCTGCCATCAACGGGTGGGAGGCGAGGGCGGCTTAGCCGGCCGAACGAACCGAACCACCGGACTGCAACCGCCGGCATCCAGTGAGGGCTGGCATGACTGAAGGCAGGAAAGAGTATGGCTAAGAAAGTAGCGGGCCAGCTCAAGCTCCAGGTTGCCGCGGGTTCTGCGACTCCGTCGCCCCCGATCGGCCCGGCGCTTGGTCAGCGTGGCATCAACATCATGGAATTCTGCAAGGCGTTCAACGCGCAGACCCAGGAAATGGAGAAGGGTTCGCCCATCCCCGTCGTCATCACCTATTATCAGGACAAGTCGTTCACCTTCGTCATGAAGACGCCACCGGTGAGCTATTTCCTGAAGAAGGCAGCCAACCTGAAGTCGGGCTCCAAGGAGCCGGGCAAGGTCAAGGCCGGCACGATCGCTCGCGACAAGGTGCGCGAGATCGCCGAGAAGAAGATGAAGGATCTGAACGCCAACGACGTGGAAGCAGCAATGCGCATGGTCGAGGGCTCTGCCCGTTCGATGGGCCTGGAAGTGGTGGGCTAAGACGATGGCAAAGATTGCAAAGCGTGTAGCCAAGTCCCGCGAAGGCATCGACCCAAACAAGGCCTATGGCCTGGGCGAGGCCCTGCAGATCCTTAAGGATCGCTCGAAAGTGAAGTTCGACGAGACCGTCGAGATCGCCATGAACCTGGGCGTCGATCCTCGTCATGCTGATCAGATGGTCCGCGGCGTGGTCAACCTGCCGAACGGTACCGGCAAGAATGTGCGTGTCGCCGTGTTTGCGCGTGGCGATAAGGCCGATGAAGCCAAGGCTGCCGGTGCCGACATCGTGGGTGCCGAAGATCTCGTCGACATCGTCCAGAAGGGCACGATCGATTTCGATCGCTGCATCGCCACTCCGGACATGATGCCGCTGGTCGGTCGTCTGGGTAAGGTGCTCGGCCCGCGTGGCATGATGCCGAACCCGAAGGTCGGTACTGTGACCGCCGACGTTGCCGCCGCCGTCAAGGCATCGAAGGGTGGTGCGGTCGAGTTCCGTGTCGAGAAAGCGGGCATCGTGCACGCCGGCGTCGGCAAGGTCTCGTTCGACGTCAAGGCGCTGGAAGAGAATATCCGAGCCTTCGCCGATGCGGTCACCAAGGCAAAGCCGGCAGGCGCCAAGGGTAACTACGTCAAGAAGGTGTCGGTCACCTCGACGATGGGCCCTGGCCTCAAGCTGGATGTCGCCACCCTCGCAGTGGCCTGAGAAATTTGATGCGGGTTGGCTGCTAAGGCGCTGACCCGACTTAAGAATTCCGGTCCCCGTGAAAGCGGGGCCCGGATGCCGGAAATCGAAAGGTATCCGGCATCCTGTCCGAGATTGCAGGCGGCCTAGTCCCGAAAGGGCGGACCTTAATTGGAATGGCCTGCATGAGACGGGGTAGGACCCGACATTGGAGCCTCGGCTCCCTGGAAGGTTCGAACCGTGTTTGCCTTTTGTCTGCGCATCGCGTCGGGGTGACCTGTCGGATGTGGCGAAAGGGGGCAGGATCCTCGAGCGCCGATCGGGTGATCTGAAGTTTTGGATTGCTCGCCCGGCAAAAGGCAACCCGACTGCTGTTTCCGCGAATGGGAAGAGTGGTCAACTGGAGATAGGCAGTGGACAGAGCGGAAAAACGCGAACTCGTCACGGACCTGAACGACGCCTTCAAGGGCGCCGGCTCGGTGGTCGTGGCCCACTATGCCGGTATCACCGTCGCGCAAATGAACGATCTTCGCACGAAGATGCGTCAGGCCGGCGGCACCGTCAAAGTCGCGAAGAACCGCCTCGCCAAGATCGCTCTTCAGGGCACGGAATCCGAAAGCATCATCGATCTGTTCAAGGGACAGACGCTGGTCGCCTATTCGGAAGATCCGGTTACGGCGCCAAAGGTTGCGTCCGAGTTCGCCAAGGGCAATGACAAGCTCATTATTCTCGGCGGCGCTATGGGCTCGACCTCGCTCAACGCCGACGGTGTCAAGGCTCTCGCCTCGCTGCCGTCGCTCGACGAGCTGCGCGCCAAGCTGGTTGGCATGATCGCCACGCCGGCAACCCGGATTGCTCAGATTGTCAATGCACCGGCGGCTTCGGTCGCGCGCGTCATTGGCGCCTATGCCCGGAAGGACGAGGCGGCGTGAGGCCGTTCCTCATCACAACAACACGTTCGAACCTTATAAAGGAATATCAAAATGGCTGATCTCGCCAAAATCGTTGAAGACCTCTCGAGCCTGACCGTCCTCGAGGCAGCTGAACTCTCGAAGCTCCTGGAAGAGAAGTGGGGCGTTTCGGCTGCCGCTCCGGTGGCTGTTGCTGCTGCTGGCGGCGCTGCCGCTGCTGCTGCCCCGGCTGAGGAGAAGACCGAATTCGACGTCATTCTTGCTGCCGCTGGCGACAAGAAGATCGAAGTCATCAAGGAAGTGCGCGCCATCACCGGCCTGGGCCTCAAGGAAGCCAAGGACCTGGTCGAGGCCGCTCCGAAGCCGGTCAAGGAAGGCGTGGCCAAGGCCGACGCCGAGAAGATCAAGGCCCAGCTGGAAGCAGCTGGCGCCAAGGTCGAACTGAAGTAATTCAGGGTTTCGGGGGGGGGGGGGGGGGGGGGGGCGGGGGGGCCGCGGGCGGGGGGGGGGGAGTGCAGTGGAGAGGGGGGGGAGGGCGGGGGGGGGGAAGGGGGGGGGG
>NZ_JAKREW010000088.1 GCF_022347545.1 Terribium retamae | reverse complement strand
GGATCGGGCGCCGGCGCGGGCGTCGAAGAGATCAGTGTTGAGCGCAGGTACCAGTTTTCGTTGCTGCCGGCGCTGACACCACCCTTGAACAGGTAGTATTCATAGGCGCCTGCCGCGACAGGTCCGTTGAGCGCGAAGGCGCTGCTGGTCGTGGTGGCGCCGTTCAGCGCCTGCACCACCATGATGCCGTCCTGCGCCGTGGCGGCGCCTGCGCCGCCGACATTGACGACGGTGACGCTCGTGCTGCCGCTGGCTGTGCCGTTGGAAATGACAAGCTTGTCCGAAGCCGAGGAATCGTCGCCAAGCGCGGTCTGCAGCAACAGCAATCCGTCATTGCCGGTATAATTGCCGGCAATGGTGAAGGTATCGGTCAGGCTGCTGCCGCCGTTGGTGAGATCGATGCGCCCGGCATTGACGACATTGGCGAGTTGTCCCGCCGTGAAGGCCGAGACGCCGCCATTGCCGCCGCCGCCATAAAGCGTGCTGGTTGCATCGACATTGAGCGTGCCCGTGCCGGTGCCGGTATCGCCGAGAGCCAGTGTCCCGCCGAACTTCAGTTCGGTATCGTTGGTGGCGTTGATGGTTTCCCAATTCTGCAGCCGGGAGACATTGTCAAGATCGACGTTGGAGAGGGTGATGGCATCGGTGCCGAGCCCGCCGCTGATCGCTTTCGTGGCGCCGAGATTGCCGTTGTTGAGGTTGCTGAGTGCAGCGGTGTCATTGTCGCCGCCGAGGTCGATCGTGCCGTAGATGATGCCGCCACCGTTCCAGTTGAACGTGTCTTCTCCGAAGGAGAGCAGGACATCGCCGCCGATCGAGCCACCTGTTACCGTCACGCTGTCATTGCCGCCGCTGACGCTGATGTTTCCGCCGATCGTGCCGCCGGAAATGATGACGGTATCTTGGTCGAAACCGGTGACGAGGTTGCGGTCGATGGTGCCGGCGGACATGTTGAAGTAGTTCTTGTCGAGCTTCATGTTGACGCGGCCGATGCGTCCGCCGGTCATGACGGCGCGGTCGCCATCGTCGAAGAAATCGACGATTCGCCCATTCGACATGAAGAAGGTGTCGAGCCCGTCGCCCTGGTTGAGCGAGCCGATCTGGCCACCGGTCATCTGGAAATCGTCGATGTCGATGCCTTGCTGGACGTTGCCGGTAACCGTGCCGGCGCCGATCACGAAGCTATCCTGACCCGCCCCCTGTTCCACGGTGCCGGTGATGGTGCCGGACTGCATTTCGATGCGGTCGGCGCCAGGGCCATAGGTGACATTGCCGGTAATCTGGCCGGTGCCTCCGGCTGGAAACCGCAGCGTGTTGTCGCCGCTGGCGTCGGTCAGGTTGCCGACGGTTGTGCCGCTATCGCAGATGACCGTATCGTTGCCGGGTGAAGTGGAGAGGACACAGGCCGCCGAGGCAGGTGCCGCCGGAAAAAAGCCCAGGAAAAGAGAAGTGGAGGCGAGCAATCCGAGTTTTCCATGCAAAGAAATACTTGCTGGGCTTCGCCGGGTTGACACAGGTTGCCGCATGGATTTTCCCTCTCAGGTGCTCGTTCTTACTAATCCCTGAACCTGTCCTGGGTGTCCCCACATCGCCGAAAGGTCGGTGCTGTAGATAAACCGGAGCGTCGAATTTCTACATCGCTGCCTTGCCGGGACTAGGTGTGTTGGACGTCGGGCTTGATGCTGGTATCCTTGTTGAATTGGCTGGCAAAACATCGGGCATGATCACCCGAATTTTACTGCGAAAGACATTTCCCCTGAGAGGAACGCCGATCTCTGCCGGCGAACCGAGAGACGTTTTCACATCGCCCGGCAGATCCGGCCGTGGTTGCGGCAACGGCAGTTTGACGTTCTTGTACGTGGCTAACGTGGCTTCTTTGGCCCGTGCGAGCGCAGCCCTCAAGTGATAATTGCGGAAATTGCATTGAGTAAAGTCCGATGCATCGCGGTATCGAAAAGCCGCGGGCAAATCCTTGTATGGCTGTTTTTGTGAGACTGAGACCATCTCCTCTGTTTCTTGCGCCGGATCGGCGAGCATGTACAAGTCTACATTGTCGCCATTGCAAATATATCTGCAACGGTCGAGCAAGCTTTCGGCATATCCAGGGCCGACAAATTGCGAGTTGGGTGCAGGGAAGTAGTAGCCATCCTGAAGTCGTACACAGAAAAACATGCCACGGCCCGATACGCGCTGTTTGGGTGCTTGTGCGATCGCTTGCGTCGTTTCCGGTGCACGCTGTTTTCTGGCCGGCGCGCAATTCCGCCGGCTATACCGGGCACGCAACCGTTCTGCGCCCCTGGCGGATCCCGCCCCCAACTTGCTCAGTCTATCCTCAATTCCTGCCTTGCTAAATGCGAGGTCTCGGCAAGCGTTGAAAAATCCACCCAACGAAGCAGCGCTGCATCGACGCTGCTGCTCCAGTCTCGTAATCGCCGCCAATTGCCGTCGCAATGCGGTTGCCTCGACATTTGCCGTGTTCCGGTAGGCGAACCTGTTCTGTACCCGATCGATACAGTCCTTCGCATGGGCCGATGACCAGGCAAAACAAATCGCCAAGCAGATGAGCAGCAAGCAACTACCGAGCCGCATTGCTTTTCGCCGGCCGCGCGAAATCTCCATCTGTGACATGCCCATACTCCTCACTGGGCGCGCAGCGAAGGACCCGGATCGCCTGCGGCAAGAGGACCATTTTGCAGTTCCGTCAGAATTCGATCGGCATCCAGCCCTGCAATTGTTGCTGCCAGAACCAGTCGCAGATAACGTGGCGGGTTGGGGTGGTCGAGATGGCGCAGCGCTGCTATCGGCATGTCCAACTGGCGAGCCAGATCCAGTTCGGAAACCGCGAGCTTAGCAGTTGCCTGCCTAAGCAGTTTTCCGGGGCGCTTGCGCCTTTCTGCCCTAGGCAACGGGATATCTCCGCTGCTTTGAAGGCAATTCTGGGCAGCGACATTGTTGCAATCCGTGGGTAAACTGGCGCATCAGGGTTTCTTCCCGAAAAGTAGCTCTGTCCGCCCCCCAGCCTTGTTTAGCTGTAACTAACCTTATTTAGCTGTAACTAAATTGGTTTTGCAACCATGACGGGCATGATTTCGCCAAAATGTGGTTACCAAAACGTCACAATTGGGTGCTGGACCACCTGTGAACTCTGGCCCGTCCGGTGAGATGGAAGGAACCGGACGACCATTTCACTTGCATGGTCGTCCGGTTGCAACGCTTCTTCACCCCCTGGACTCCTGAGCAACAATCTCAATCTGAGCGATTGCAATTGCCAGCAAAAACGACATAGCCGAATTTCCTTGGGCGTCAGCCACAGCCTTTGCTGCTCTTAGGCTCATCAGCAGTTGGAAGTGCTTACCGTCGGGTTCTCCATGCATGATAAGTCACGCTGCAATATTATGCTTGTTCATGACTTCTGCATTGTGGAGCGGCGGTCTGCGGTAGAGAGGAATATCGACTTCCATTGCGGCCTGCATCCTTGCGTGAATCTCTGCTGAAACGTCGAAGCTGCCGCAGCATACCGGCCTGTTTCCATATCCGTCCGCTCTGCCAAGTTCGTCCACGACGGCGCCGGCCCGTTGGTAGACGCGCTTCAAATGCGGCTCGTAATTGGAAATCATCGTGTGGATACCATGAGCCATCGCGCATTCACACAATGCCAGCAGCATCAGACCAAACGCTCTGCCCGGTTCGATGTCCGGGTGGTCCCGTTTGAGGTTCGCTTCGTGGATGCACATGCGGGTACCCTCCCAGATTCCGGGAGCCGAAAGTTCGGCTGCGTTCGGGAAGGTGCGGCGAAACACATCATACAGCAACGTTGGTCCTGTTGTCGGCATCAGTCGCATTCCGCCGTACAGCACCGCCATGTCGCTGCTGCACCATAGTAGATAGACAGGACCGAGCGTGTCGTAGTAGTCACGCTCTTCGTCACCTGTTGGTGTGCAATCCCATTGTAACAGATCGCAAAATACCCGCTTCCTGAGGCGGTAATACTGTTGAACCAGGTGAAGGTGTTTTGCGTAGTTATGAGCCTGTAGGGCAATGAACATATTGACCTCCTGAAAGTTCTTCAGGAGGAGATCATTTCCTAAAATTAGGCATTGATAAATTCACACGGTTGGGTGTTCCGCTACCGATACCCACATTTGGGGGTGCTAAAGTGATATGATGCGCAGCTTGACCGCCTTACCCACGGCTTGCGGAATATTTGAGCAATCCAGTTTCAAGCGTGCTGACTTGAGGTAGGCCCGGACGGTGTGTTCGGAAAGGTCAAGCAACTGGGCGATTACCGTATATTCCTTGCCTTGTGCCGCCAGCGCTAGACACTCCCGTTCGCGGGGGCCAATTCTAGGAACGGGATCGTGTTCCCCATAGACTTCGAATACAGCAAGCCTGTGCAGTCGATGTCCGAGTTCCGACAGATGCTCCGCTTCGCCGGAAACAAAAGCAGTCCAGTCTTCATCCGCCATCGAGGTGTTGAGACTGAAAAGCGCGCGCCGACCGACCTTGTCCACGATCGGGACGGAATACCCGTTCATGGCAAGACCGTGCGCAAGGGCATCTTGCATGAGAACCAGGGCTGCGTCTGTCATTGTCACTTCGCGCCACTCGAAAGGTAGCTGACGAACAAAGCCCTCCTGCACAACGGGATCGACCTTCACATATCCGTGCTGCAAGTAGCGGGAGACCCAACTGTCGGGATATGTCGTTCTCACGAAAGGCTGATCGTAGTTTCCAGAGATCATGTGGGCCATATGATAGGTTACATGGTCGACACCGTAAGCATCTTTGATGGCGACGATTGCTTGTGCCACGTCGCGGGCCCGCTTGATTGCCTCGAAAGCGCTGGCAAAGACATCATGGTGTTTGTCGTTCATGTTATGACCAGACCTCGCCGACCTCGCGTGCGCCACATTTCATACCCTCATATGAGGGTATTCCAAGTGCAAAGTTTTACGTGCACATTCGCGGCCAATGGCTTCGATCCAAATATCCAAGATGCCTCAGCGTGATCCTGCAACGATTTCTGTCAGGGAAGCTGCCCACAGCCTTACTCAGGCGTTCGATGATCTGGCGGCGAGCGAAGCCTTGACACGCGCTCTCGTCTGTCAGCGAAACGAACAGACGCAAAAGGCACTTTTTTGGGTGGACGTTTATCGTCTCGTGGCGCCGCGGCAGCTCTAGCTGGCTGATTTTTTTAGCCGTTCCAATTCCGCGGCTAGCGTATGGGCAAACATATTGGGGCCGGCTTCGTCCGCGTAAGCCAGCGCCTTTTCGAAAAGGGCGTCATCGCCATGCAGACCGCGGATCAGTTCTGCGACGCGACTGACATCGTCTTTCGAAAATGCCGGTCCTCGAGCGAAAGCCTCCTTTGCTTCGAAAAGTATGGGAAGTAGATGATGGAGGCTTTCGTCCTGCTCGACGATTTCTATGATCGAATGAAGTAGCTTATCAGCCTTTCGCATCCCTTGCTCCTGCCCCGACAACTCTCTCCGGTATCCTGCGGATGCGCTTCCGGCAAGGTCCATCGCCAAGTTCCGTCATTTTGCAACCGCCTACAACCTTTTGTCTGCTGGTCTTCCGGTCACGATATTGTAAACTATGTTGTGTACGGTGTTGTGTGGCGATAGTGAGGTCGAGGATGTTTCCTGTTGTAAAAGATGAAGGCAGTCTTGGCTTGAAGAAAGCAAAGATCGAGTACATCCAGGCAATGGCTCGCGAACTTGGTCTTATGGCCAAAACGGAGCAACTGGATTTCGCAGCCTATATGATGTCTGTGGTGTATATGGAACTCGGCGAGCGGCTCGTGGCCGATCAGCGCCGAAACCACAAAACCGCCCGCCCGAGCTTGCGGCTGGCAGCAAACGAATTGAGAAAAATGGGAAAATAACCCGGATGCCGAGCAGCCGGCGCGCCGGCTGGTCATCGCCGGCGCGACAACGATAGTGACGGCGGCGTCCGTCAACGCCGCCGTCATTATCCTTTATGCGAGGAGCGCATCGCGATCTCGCCGATCGCCACGATGGAGGGCTCTTCACCCTCGCGGAATTCCTGGCAAAACCGTCGGTCAGCCACAAGCCATTGTCCATTGTAACAATCTGGGTGGATACTGGCCGCCAATCAGTGTCATGGTCGGTAGGATCGCGGCAATGCTCATGCCGGCCATCCGCCAAAACTACCTCCAGCGAAAAAAACCGAGCGGTTGTTGTCAGCACAAGATCGGCTAGGCAAACCGAAAGGGGCTGCTACGTTTCTGCCCGTTTCCGAATCGCGAAAATGCTCTATCTCTCCTACACAATTCAGGGCGCAAAATCGCAGCACACATTTGCTTGGGCGTTAGCGCGTCGGCGCAGGTAGAATTCTGAATTTTTCCTCTAAGGAAATCGTTCCCAGTAGCAAGTCGATGACGACGAGGCCCCATGATCACGCAGCTTACCGCCGAGAAGCATTATCTTCAGACACATTTGATCTTGGCATTGCGAACGATCAAGATGGAATTAGGCGACGAAAAGCTGGCCACTGTTCTCAAGGATGCCCTGGCGACGGCCGAAATCGTTGGCGATGTAAAGGCTGCTTTGTTCGAAGGGGAAGAGTTCAGCGTGGCGGGTCGCGCCATTATTGACGAGGTCCTCGAGATTGTCGCCTGAGGAGGGCCGGAAACTGGTGCCGGAGCGATGGTGCGTCCCGGCTTGGCGCCGATCCTGTGTCGGCCGCTCCGCGACATGCCTGTCATATCCATTTCCACCTCGGCGCGGCAGGGAGCCCAGGCAAGCCCGGTCACCCACGTCAATCATGATAATTGACACTTTGCCGGTCACTCAAAACGCACGAAGGGCAGGAACGCCACGGCCGAGCCGGTGAACCGCCTATGATCCATGCCCTGGTTCCCCCGGCTGAAGCCCTGCGCATAGATTGTCGTGGGGATCGATTGTATGGCGCCTCGCGCCAGACGCGGCAATTCTGTCGCGTTCGCGCGAGCTCGCATGGCGCTCGCGTGCTCCTGTTTCACGCGGGCCTGCTTGGCAGCGGATCCGCTTGTCGGCGCTGAGGCGAATACGATGTCCGGTTGCTTTACTGAGGCGGAGACCCGGGTATTGGCCTGAGCGCTTGCTGTTTCCACCACACCGACGCTCTCCCCTTCAGCAAAACTGCTTTCTCGCAAGGCAGGCATACCGTCACCTTGTGCCGCAATTGCCACGACGGTCTCTTGTTGCCAGTCCGACACCGGCGGGCGCGGGCTAGGCAAGGTGGCGGTCTGCGCCAGAACCGGATCGGGTCGCCAGATCGGGAGGGGCGCGCTGGCTGGGGCCAAGTCATGCAGTGAGGGGGCGGTCGGCTCCTGACGCGCAACCTGGGTCGGCAACGAGCCTGTGAAGGCGGGTTCGGCCGCGGCGGCCATGAGCCGGGTGTGGGGGCGTGGGGCGCTGCTGGGCAAAGGCGCGCCCTGCGCCGGCAGGGCATCGGCGACGTCTCGCATCTCGATGCGCTGCGCTTGCT
>NZ_JAKREW010000087.1 GCF_022347545.1 Terribium retamae | reverse complement strand
CCACCACCTCGCCCAGCGTCGGCACGTGGTTCGGCCGCGCGGCGGGGTCGGCCGGCCACACCAGCGAGACGGTCTCGGCGAGGTCGCCGACATAGTCGTAGGAGTAGCCGAACAGCACCGGATCCATGCGCTCGGTGACCAGCGCGCGCAGCATGGCGGGTTTCACCGCCGCGATCGAAAGATCGCCGGTGATCGCCGCCAGCGCATAGCCGCGGTCCGGGTCCTCGACGCTGCGGAAATAATCGGTCAGCAGTTTCAGCTTGCCGTTGCGCGAAGGCGTCAGCACCAGCCGGTCGAGCAGTTCGGCGAAGCGGTTCATGGCTGGGAGGCCCGGGTGTGGGGTGCGCGCGAAAGTGATTTGGGCAAGGGCGCGGCACTCCTCAGAAGTCGCGGCGAGGCACCTCCACTTTTCAAAAATCGCGGCGAGATACCCCCACCCCTAACCCCTCCCCTCACGGGGGAGGGGGACTCGGCATGCGGCAGCTCTCCCTCCCCCTTGAGGGGAGGGGTTAGGGGTGGGGGTCTTTCATCGAGGGGGAATCTGCCATCGGGTAGGGGTCTTGTGCCCCATTCCACAAAAGTCCCCACGCCATCTCCAATACCCATCATTGCCCCTCATCCTCATATCCAATGAGGTGCAGCGGCTTGGCGGCGAGGCCTTCGAGCTCGCACCAGCGCACGAGCGCTTCCTCGCGGCCGTGGGTGACCCAGACCTCGCTTGCGCCGGTCTCCTTGATGGTCGCCGCCAGCTCGTCCCAGTCGCCATGGTCAGAGATGATCAGCGGCAGTTCGACGCCGCCCTGCTTGGCGCGCTGGCGGATGCGCATCCAGCCGGACGCGAAGGAGGAGACCGGGTCGGGGAAGCGCCGCGCCCAGCGGTCGGCAAAGGTCGAGGGCGGGCCGATGACGATGGCCCCGGCGAAGTCGGCCTTGCCGCCGGCTTCCACCGTGGCTGGCTCGAGCTGGCCGAGATCGATGCCCTGGCCCTGGTAATAGTCCGAAATCCTGGCCATGGCGCCGTGGATGTAGATCGGCTTGTCGTAGCCGGCGTCGCGCAGCAGCCGCATCACGCGCTGCGCCTTGCCCAGCGCATAGGCGCCGACCAGATGCGAACGCTCGGGAAACTGCTCGACCGAGCGCAGCAGCTTGCCGATCTCGTCTTGTGCCGGCGGATGGCGGAACACCGGCAGCGCGAAGGTCGCCTCGGTGATGAAGACGTCGCACGGCACCACTTCGAAGGCGGCGCAGGTCGGGTCGGGCTGGCGCTTGTAGTCGCCGGACGCGACGATGGTGAGCCCGTTGTGCTTCACCGCTATCTGCGCCGAGCCCAGCACATGGCCGGCCGGGTGGAAGGAGACGGCAACGCCGTTCAGGCTGATCGTCTCGCCGAGTGCGGCGGCCTGCGTGCTGCCGGCGAAATCCGCGCCGTAACGCAGCGCCATGATATCCAGCGTCTCGCGCGTCGCCAGCACGGAGCGATGGCCGGAACGGGCATGATCGGAATGGCCATGCGTGATCAGCGCGCGGTCGACCGGACTGACAGGGTCGATGAAAAAATCGCCGGGTGGGCAATAAAGGCCCTGGGGACGGGAACACAGCAGATCGCTTGGGCGCATCCTTTAAGGATAGGTCATCGGCCGGCGGAAGAAAGATGCTCCTGACAAGCCTGCTGCCAGATTTGTCAGCAGGAGAGGCTGGGCACTGCTCCTGCCTTCTCCCCGTTTACGGGGAGAAGGTGGCCCGAAGGGCCGGATGAGGGGCGGCGCCATGCAGGCAGAAGCCAGCTCTGCCCCTCACTGCCCTGCCGGGCATCTCTCCCCGTGAACGGGGAAGAGGGCAGCTCCGATGCTGCGCCCGCACTTCCTTCTCCCCGTTCACGGGGAGAAGGTGGCCGAAGGCCGGATGAGGGGCGGGGCCAGGCAGGAGAGCACGGCGCTGCCCCTCTCTGCCCTGCCGAGCATCTCTCCCCGTAAACGGGCGAGAGGGCAGCTCCGATGCTGCGCCCGCACTTCCTTCTCCCCATTCACGGGGAGAAGGTGGCCGAAGGCCGGATGAGGGGCGGGGCCAGGCAGGAGAGCACGGCGCTGCCCCTCACTGCCCTGTCGGGCATCTCTCCCCGTAAACGGGGAGAGAGGGCAACGCCGCCGCCCCGCTTCCTCTTCAGAGGGGCTTGCGCGCGCCACGGCTCTCCACTAGGTCGTGCCCGTCGCTTCCTCGCCATTCCCTTCGCGGACCCGAAGCGACGCGCCGGAGATCCTCCTCATGAAACCGCTACCCGCTTCGTCGGGCGACCTGCTTGCCGACCGCCGCGCCGACTACGCGGAGGCGCTGTTCGCCTCGCAGGATTATGCCGATGCCGCCGAGCTGATGCTGGGTGCGCTGGAACTCGCCCCCGGCTGGGCGCTGGGCTGGTTCCGGCTGGGTGAAATGCAGGAAGCGGCCGGCGACCTGGAGGGCGCGGCCCAGGCCTGGACGATGGCGCTGAAGCTCGACCCCGCCGACCGGCCGGGTTCGACGCTGAAGCTGGCGCTGATCGGCAAGGCGCCGCCCGCCGCCGCCCCGCCGAGCGCTTTTGTCGAGGCGCTGTTCGACCAATATGCGCCGACCTTCGACACCGCGCTGGTGGAAAAGCTCGATTATCGCGTGCCGGAATATCTCGACGAGGCGATCCGGGCCACGGAAAAGCCTGCGGAGGCCACCTCCACGCACCATCCGGCGGACCTTTCGCCAAAGGAGCTGGACTCCCCTGTCCACCCGGATGGGAAGAACGCCAGGCAGCCGGGGTTCGCGACCGGCCGTTCCGGTGCTGGGGGCGGACGCCGTTTTCGCCTGGCGCTCGATCTCGGCTGCGGCACCGGTCTGATGGGCGAAAGGCTGCGCCCACTCGTCGAGCGACTGGAAGGCTTCGACATTTCCGCCGAAATGCTGCGCAAGGCCGAACGCAAGGGCGTCTACGACCGGCTCGGCAAGGCCGATCTGCAGCAGTTTTCCTATGACGGCCCGGCGCCGGACCTCGTCACGGCGGCCGATGTCTTCATGTATGTCGGCGCGCTGGAGAAAGTCGTCGCCACCGTCGCCGGCCTGCTGGCCGCCGGCGGCCTGTTCGCCTTCTCGGTGGAGAAGCTGGACGCGTCCGACGGCTTTGCCCTGCAGCCCTCGCGCCGCTACGCGCATTCGCAAACCTACGTCCGCGCCGTGCTTTCGGCCAACGGCCTTGCCGTCATGTCGCTCGAAGAGCGCATCATCCGCCAGGACCGCCGCCAACCGGTCGCGGGGCTGATCGTCGTGGCGAGGCGCTAGAGCATTGCGCAGCCAGGTGGAATCTCTTGGCGTACAGAAATGCAACGAAAACAAAAGCTTGGATCGTTTGCGCGTTTCCGGGAAAAACGGAAACGCTCTGGGCCACGCCCGTATAAACCGCTGGCGGTAGCGAAAACCGCCTTGCTCCCGTCAAACCCGCTCAGCCAATGTCCGGGTCCGCTTCATGAGTCGGCGAAGGCCGCATGGACTCCTGGAGCGGCGTTCCCGCAGGAGCCTGACCATGATCAAGATGAGCGTTTACTATCCAGCCGATGGCGGCTCGAAATTCGATCACGAATACTACCGCACCCGCCACATGCCGCTGCTCAAGGAACGGCTCGGCGATGCCTGCCTGCGCTACGAGATCGACAAGGGCCTTGCGGGTCGCGAGCCTGGAAGCGCGCCGCAGTTCGTCGCGGCGTGCCACGTCTACGCGCCGAACCTGGAGACATTCCAGCAGGCGCTGGCCCCCCACCGCACGGAGATCGCCGCGGACGTCGCCAACTACACCGACATCGCGCCCATCGTGCAGATCAGCGAAATCGTCGAAGCGTAAGGGGGCGGCTCCCGCCAGGCCCTGCAGCAGTCGGCCTGGGTGGCGGAGAGATAGGCCTTGGCGTCTCTATCTCCCCGCAAGGGGGGAGATGGCAGCGCCGCGCCCCGGTCCCACACCCGTCCCAGTCGTGTCCCCACATTTACATCCCGCCCAAATAGGGATATCCAATATCCGTAATATGGGGTGATGGTGGCCGATGATCCTGAAGAGCCAGGTCGAGTGGGCGCTGCATTGCTGCGCCATCCTGTCCAGCCTGCCGGAAGGTCGCTTCCTGTCGACGAAAGCGCTGGCGGAACTGCATGGCCTGCCGAAGGAGTATCTGTCCAAGGCCTTGCAGAGCCTGTCGCATGCCGGCCTGGTGCACACCACGCTCGGCCCGTCGGGAGGCTATCGCCTGGCCCGGCCGCCGGAACAGCTGACCTTCCTCGACGTCGTGGAAGCCGTGGAGGGCGAGGGCCCCACCTTCGTCTGCCAGAACATCCGCGCCAACAACCCATGCCGCCCGCAAGGCTATTGCGAAAGCACGCCCTGTGCGATTGCCCGCACCATGTGGCAGGCCGACGAGGCCTGGCGAACGGCGCTGCGCAAGGTGACCTTCGCCGAACTGGCGAAGACGCTCGAACAGGAAGTCAGCCCCCAGATATGGGCCGGCACCTTCGAATGGGTGTTGAAGCGCGCTGGCTAGAGCGTTTCCGTTTTAAAGTGCGCAGCGGTTTTCTGCCCGGAATTGTGAAAAAACAAGAATGAGAGCATTGGGAGCGGTTTTCGCCGGAAATGCTCCAGGTCCCGGCAAAGCGCGCCGCGCCGCGTGAACAGCAAAAGCAATTCGGCGCCTACGGACATGCGCAGATCGAGAGCGTGGCGATCGCGCCGCCGATCGCCACCCCCGAATGTGCGCGGCGCGCAGGCTGCGCGCCGGCATGGCCAGATCACGGCGCCGGCCTCGGCACCGCCATCATAGCCAAGCGATCGAACGCTACTTCTTGAGCGGCAGCACCAACTCCTTCTGGGCGGTGTCGACCACGAACACGGCGAGCAGCTTGGCCGGTTTCGTGTCGCTGGCGTTCTTGCTCACGCCGTGGCGGTCGCCCGGAGATTCCGAGAAGTTCTCCCCGGCCTTGTATTCCTTCACCGGGCCGTCATTGACCTGGCTGAGGATGGAGCCTTCGAGCACGGTGGCATAGATGAAGGCCGAGTCCGGATGGAGATGCCCTTCCGAGAAGCCGCCCGGGCCATATTCGACCAACACGCCCTTCAGGCTCTTGCCCGGCACGTTGGGCAGTTCGTGTTCATAGACGAGCGTGACTTTCGAGGCTCCGTCGGCCAGCGCCGGGCCGCCAAAGGGCAGGCCGAAGGACAGAGGGGCGATGGCGAGAGCGGCCAGCATAGGTCTGATCATGGTTTTCATCCTTTACGGTTTGCGGGACGGCTATTTGTGCGGTGCGGTGGCGAACCAGCGCTCGAAGTCGATCTTGCCGAGACGCGGGTTGTCGTCGGAAACGAGCGAGCCGTCCTCCAGCCGGGCGCCGAAATAGCGCGCCTCGCGGTCGACCACGACCTGGCGCGGATCTCCCGCCGCCTTCAGATAGCGGGCGACAAGCTCGTTCAGGCGGAAGCGCTCCGGCCCGGCGATTTCGATCACGCCGTTTGCCGGTGGACTCAGCGCAACCTCGGCCATGGCGTCGGCGACATCGTCCGACGCGATCGGCTGCACGAAGGCCGGCGACAGATAGGCCTTGCCATCCACCGTGCCGCTTTGCGCGATGCCGCCCAGGAATTCCATGAACTGGGTCGAGTGGACGATCGTATAGGGGATGCCTGCCTCGCGGATCAGCTTCTCCTGCACCAGCTTGGCGCGGAAGTAGCCGCTTTCCTGCAGGCGCTCGGTGCCGACGACGGACAGCGCGATGTGGTGTCCGACCCCTGCCGCCTTGGCTGCCGCAAGCAGGTTGCGGCCCGACGTCTCGAAGAACGCCATCACCGCCTTGTCTTCGAAGGACGGAGAGTTGGCGAGGTCCAGAAGCACGGCGCAGCCGGCCAGCGCCTCGGCCAGGCCCTCGCCGGTGATGGTGTCGACGCCGGTGTTCGGCGAGGCCGCGATCACTTCATGGCCCTTCGCCCGCAGGCGCTCGGTCGTCTTCGAACCGATCAGGCCGGTTCCGCCGATGATGACGATCTTCATTCTGATGTCCCCCGTCAGGCGGCTTGAGGTTGCGAGAGGCCGGCCTTGTCGAGGCCGTAGAGCTTGTCGGCCGAGCCGGGCACGGTCTTGAAGGCGATGCTGACGCGGTTCCACGCGTTGATCGCCATGATCGAGAAGGTCAGGTCGGAGATCTCCTTTTCGGAGAGCTGGCCGCGGACCCGCTCATAGAGCTCGTCCGGGATGCCGCCTTCCGGCAGCCGGGTGACGGCTTCGGTCCAGGCAAGGGCCGCCCGTTCGCGCGGCGCGAAAAGGTTCGATTCCCGCCAGATGGCGACGTGATGCAGGCGCAGTTCGGTCTCGCCGTGGATCTTGGCCTCCTTCACATGCATGTCGACGCAGAAGGCGCAGCCATTGATCTGCGAGGCCCGCATATTCACCAGATCGCGGATCGATTGTTCGATGGCGCTGTCTTTCAGCGACAGGCTGAAGTCGGACATCTTCTTCAGGAATGCCGGGGACTGGGCGGCGTAGTTCACACGTTGGCTCATCGTTTGCTCCTCAATTACGGATATTAAGTATCCTTATGGATATCTAATATCCGTAATTACTGGACAGGCAATCGAAACCGCTCTAAGCTCCCTGCATAAGGCTCATGCGCAGGGATATGGGTGATGGACGTCGTCGCGGCTTTGCGGACCTTCCTGCGGGTGGCCGAAACCGGCTCGTTCTCGGCTGCCGCCATCGATCTCGGCCTGACCCAGCCCGCCGTCTCCCGGCAGGTCACGGCGGTGGAAGCGCATTACCGGACGCGGCTTCTGCACCGCACCACCAACGCGCTGTCCTTGACCGTCGAGGGCGAGCGCATGATCCCGCTGGCGCGGCGGGTCATCGAGGCCGTCGAGGCGCTCGACGAGACCGCCTCCGCCGAGGGGCCGATCGTTTCCGGCAAGGTCAGGCTCAGCCTGCCGGCGCCGCTCGGCCTCTATGTCAGCGACCGGCTGCCCGGCCTGCTGCAGGCCCATCCGCGCCTCGCCGTGGACCTGCTCTGCCGCGAGGAACCCTCCGATCTGGTCGGCGAAGCGATCGATCTCGAAGTGCGGCTCGGCGAGGTCGCCGACGGCAGCCTGATCCGCCGCCGCATCGGCTGGACGACCGCTTTCCTGGTTGCTTCCCCGGACTATCTGGCACGGAGGCCGGCGCCGGCCGAACCGGGCGAACTCGGCGGCCATGACTGCATCTGCTACAGCCGTGGCGGCGACGGCCGCAGCTGGCGCTTTTCGGATGGCGCCGAAGAGAGTGAGGCCAGGGTCGCCCCGCGCCTGATGCTCAACAACGCCGCCGCCGTCCACCGCGCAGCCCTTGCCGGCGGCGGGCTGGCCGTGCTCTCGCACATCCTCGTCGGCGCCGACATCGCCGCCGGAAGGTTGGTCAACGTGATGCCCGACCGCCCGCCGGCGCGCTTGCCGATCCAGATCGTCTACGCCTCCCGCCGCAACCTCGCCCCGCGCGTGCGCACCGTGCTCGACTTCCTCGTCGCAGCCGTCAGCGACGACCCGCTGATGCGGGAAGCGTAGAGTGAAAAGCGCGGCGCTGTTATCTGCCCCCTTGCGGGGTTAGGGCCTTGGGTGTCGCGAAGGGCGCGGCGCCTCTATCTCCCCCCTTGCGGGGGAGAAAGCGATTTCAGCATCTTAGACGAGCACGCCCTTTAGGGCGGCGCAGGCTAAGTGCTAGAAATCGCAAGAGAGGGGATTTGCCGGCACAACGCTGGCGATCAGCGTTTTCGCATCCCCGAGAAAAAGGCTCTCCATTTATGAGACCTCTCAGCTGAAGATCCCCTCTCTTGGATTTTCTACGACTTAGCCTGCGCCGCCCTGCGGGCGTGCTCGTCTAAGATCGTGAATGTCCAGCGGATAGAGGGGTTACATTTTGAACCGGATAGATGGGTAACACTTTTCCCCCTATGACACGGC
>NZ_JAKREW010000086.1 GCF_022347545.1 Terribium retamae | reverse complement strand
GGGGGGTGGGGCCCCCGGGCGGGCGCCCCCCAAACCGCCCCCCCCCGTGGGGGGCCCCCAACCGCCGCCTCTACCCCCCACCCTACAATCCAGCCGTTTCGGGTGCGTCCTTCGAGGCTCGCCCGGCAAGGGCCCGGGCTGTGCTTGCAATTGGCGTGCGGGCGAGCACCTCAGGATGAGGGCGGTCGTGCAGGGCCCCTTCATTCCGAACGCCGGGGGACGGAACGCCCCCAGCACTCACCCGCTCTCCGCCTCCTGCCAGTGCGGGTAGGTGACATAGGCGGTGATCGCGCCGTCCTCATGTGCGCGGATGGTGACTTTGTCACCTTTCGGCATATGAACGATCTCGCCCGGCCCGGCGGTGACCACGATGCCGTCTTCGCCGGACACCGACAGCTGCCCCTTCAGCACCACCATGACGTCGTCGACGGCGAGCGTGATGTCGATGCTGACCTCTGGTCCGTAGCGGCCATAGCCGATGGTGATGGGCGAGCCGTGATGCTGATCGACCAGATTGCCGGTGAAGACATCCCCGTCCAGTCCAGGCACATGCTCGAACGAGGCGTCGGATACGGAGAACTTGCGAACGGCCATGCGGTGCTCCTTTGCGCGAGTTGCCTGGTGGGGCAACGCCGTAAGCGTCGACCCGGTTCAAACAAACGCCCGGGCAAACGCCCGCTCGTCGCAGACAGGCGGTGCCTACGCCACCAGCCTCTCATCACGCCGCAGCGTCAGCACTTCGACGCCGGTGGCGGTGACGGCGACTGTGTGCTCGAACTGGGCGGAAAGCTTGCCGTCATGGGTCAGCACCGTCCAGCCGTCGTCGGCCGTCCTCACCCGGCGCGTGCCCTGGTTCACCATCGGCTCGATGGTGAAGACCATGCCTTCGCGCAGCCGCACGCCGGTTCCCGGCCGTCCGTGGTTCAGGACCTGGGGCTCCTCATGCATCTCGCGGCCGATGCCGTGTCCGCAATACTCGCGCACCACCGAATAGCCATTCTTCTTTGCGTGTCTTTCGATGGCATAGCCGATGTCGCCGAGATGCGCGCCGGGCCGCACTTCGCGGATGCCTTTCCACATCGCCTCCTGGGCGACGCGCACCAGCCGTTTCGCCACCGGCGAGGCATTGCCGACCAGATAGGTCTTCGAGGAGTCGGCGATGAAGCCGTTCTTCTCCAGCGTGATGTCGAAATTGACGATGTCGCCGTCGCGGACGATCGCGGCGGCATCCGGCACGCCATGGCAAACGACATCGTTGATCGAGCAGTTCAGCACATGCTTGAAGCCGTATTGCCCCTTGCTGGCCGGGCGTGCCGCAAGGTCCTCGGTGATGAAGCGGTCGACCAGCGCGTCCACCTGCAAGGTGGACATGCCGGCAAGCTGGAGCGTGTCCAGCATCTCGAAGACGGAGGCCAGCAGCCTGCCCGACTGACGCATCAGCGCCAGCTCGTCCGATGTCTTGACCATCACGGCATGCCGCGCAAAAGTGTGAAGCGGTTTTGCGAGAACGGCATGCGCAAAATCAAAGACCTGATGCGCAAGGAGCGCATCTGCAAGATCGCGACCAGCATCAGGCTACCGCAAGATCGGGGGCGGGGTGCCGCTGCGCCGTGGCCAGCTCCCGCTTCACGATCTCGGTGAAGGAAAGCGTCGGGTTGGCCTCGGCCAGCATGCCGATCTTCATCCAGAACTCGGCCTGCGCGTTGATGGAACGGCACATCACGGTCGAGGCGCGGCGCACCTCCTCATGCAGTTCCTCGTCGATCTTCACGATGCCCATGACTGTCTCCGCTTAATATACGGTGCATATATGGTTCGTATATCCGAGGGTCAAGCGAAGCATCGGCAGGATTTCGGCAGGGCGGTGCTGCCTCCGCCGATCTGCTTCACAGTGCCGGAAAATTATCCTTCTGGGCCCTGAGCAACCGGCGAGATGGTCGGTTCCTTGAAAAAGCGGAACTTTCCGCCCTTGCCTGCAAAGGGCTCGCTCTCCCGGCGCAGGTTGCGCTGCGCGCCGACCCGCGACAGCAGCACCACCGGCAGCATGGCGATCAGCACGATGGCAAGCGCCGAGACGGACGCCTCCTCATAGGTACCGCGCGCCGCTTCTCCATAAAGGTGCGTTGCAAGCGTCTCCACATTCAGCGGCCGCAACAGCAGCGTCGCCGGCAATTCCTTCACGCAATCGACGAAGACCAGCAGCGCCGAAGCGGCGAGCGCCGTCTTCGACAGCGGAAGGTGCACGCGGCGCAAGGTGCCGAAGGCGGTTTCGCCGAGCGTTCGCGAAGCCTCGTCCAGCGATTGCGGGACACGGCTGAGGCCTGCCGCTATGCCTCCGGCCGAAATGGTGAGGAAGCGCGTGGTATAGGCGTAGATCAGCCCGGCGCCCGAGCCGAGGAAGATGAGGCCCGGAGCTACGCCGAACCAGGAGCCGGCCAGCGCATTCGCCGTGCGGTCGAAGCCGCCCAGCACGATCACCAGGCCGATGGCGACCACGGTGCCAGGTGCCGCATAGCCGATGGCGGAGAGCCGGAAGGCGGCGGCGGAAAGGCCGCCGGGCCGCATGCGGACGGCATAGGCCGCCGCCGCACCCAGAATGAGCGTCAGCAAGGTGGCGGCTGCGGAGAGCGTCACGGTGCTCCATGCGATGGAGAGGAACCGTGGCGGCAGGCCCGCATAGCCGATGCGGTCATAGGCTTCGATCGCGAGGTAGAGCGCCGGTATGGCGAAGCCGATCAGCACCGGCACAAGGCCGAGGAGCAAAAGCAGCAGGCCGACGGGAGTAGAGGTGCGGCGGCGTTCAAAGCTCTTGCCGCTGCGCTGCACGCCGGCGGCAAAACGTTGCCTGCGCCGCGCGTGCTGTTCCCATGCCACCACCGCCACCACGATGACCAGCAGCACCAGCGCGATCTGGGCAGCGCCCGGCAGGTCGGAGCGGGTGATCCAGGTTGTGTAGATGGAAACGGTGAGCGTGCGCACGCCGAGGAATTCGGCAGCGCCGATATCGTTCAGCGTCTCCATCAGGGCCAGGCTCGTGCCGACCGCCACCGCCGGCCGCGCCAGCGGCAGGGCAACACGCCAGAAAATGGCGCGGCGCGCCACGCCGAGGGTTCGCGCCGCGTCGATCAGGCTGGCCGGCTGGGTCAGGAACATGGCGCGCGTGGCAATGTAGACGTAAGGGTAGAGCACGAAGGCGAGCAGCAGGATGCAGCCGGTCATGGAGCGGATATCGGGCAGCCGGAAGTCGCGGGGGCTGGCATAGCCGAGCATGTGGCGCAGCGTGTCCTGCACGATGCCGATCGGATGCAATATGTCGAGATAGGCATAGGCAACGATGTAGGTGGGCACGGCCAGCGGCAGCAGCAGCGCCCATTCCAGCATCCGGCGCCCCGGAAAATCATAGGCGGTGACCAGCCATGCCGTCCCGGTACCCAGTGCGACGACAAGGATGCCGACGCCGGCAAGCAGGATCAGCGTGTCGCGCAGGGCGACTGGAAGAACGGTCGAGAAGAGATGCGCCCAAAGCCCGTCGGCGCCCTGAGTCGCCTCGCTGAGCAGCGCCAGGAAAGGCAGGGCGACCGCCAGTGCGGTCGCACCCGACACGATGCACCAGACGGCGCCCGGGCGCTGCCTGACCCTGGATCTGAAATCTGCTGCCGACACGGTCATGAAACAGCGGAGGGACACCTCTGACAGGTGCCCCTCTCCATATCAGTTGTCGAAACCGACCTTGTCGACCAGCTCACTGGCCTCCTTGCGGTGGCCGACGATCTCGGTAAGCGGCTTGGAGTCGACCTTCAGCGCGCCGAGCTCGGCGATGATCGGGTCGGCCGCGATATTGGCCTTGACCGGATATTCGTAGTTCGCCTGCGCGTAGATCTTCTGGGCTTCGTCCGAGACCAGGAATTCCAGAAGCTTGATCGCCTCCTCCTTGTGGGGGGCATGCTTGGCGACGGCCGCGCCGGAGATGTTGACGTGGGTTCCGTCGTTCTTGAAGGTCGGCAGGATGACCTTGATGCCGTCGCCCCACTTCTTCTGTTCCTCGCCGCCTCTGCCCGAGCGCATCAGGCCGACATAATAGGAATTGGCGATGGCGATATCGCAAACGCCGCCAAGGATGTCCTTGGCGCCTTCGCGGTCGCCGCCTGCGGCCTTGCGGGCGAGGTTGTCCTTGATCCCGGCCAGCCACTTCTCGGTGGCCTCGGCGCCATAATGGGCGATGTGATCGGCAAACAGGGCGGTGTTGTAGGGGTGCTGGCCGGACCGGATGCAGATCTTGCCCTTCCACTTCGGGTCGGAAAGGTCCTCGTAGTTGAGCGTCTGGAGATCGAGGTCCTTGGCGGCATAGACGACGCGGGCGCGCATCGACAGGCCGAACCAGTTGCCCTTGGCGTCGCGGAGCTGCGCCGGGATCGCTTCGTTCAGCACGGCAGACTCGACCGGCTGGGTGACCCCCTTGTCGACCAGGTCGACAAGATTGCCGGCGTCGACCGTCATCAGGATATCGGCCGGCGAGCTCTCACCTTCGGAGGCCACGCGCTCGGCAAGGCCGTCCTTGAGGAAGACGGTGTTGATCGTGATGCCGCTGGACTTGCTGAAGGCGTCGAGCAGCGGCTGGATCAAGCCGGGTTCCCGCGTGGTGTAGATGCTCACTTCCGCTGCCGCGGCCGCATTGGCAACGGCGAGCAGGGAAGCAGCGGCGGCAAGCGTCATCTTGAAAGGTGCGTTGAGCATGAAATCTCTCATCTGCTGGCGGTCCTGTCTCCGCTGCATCATTTATGATCATGCTAGTCAAGTTTATTTCACGAGGACTGCCGAAATTCCCGTGAAGTCGCGGCTTACCCGCGTTCGTCGAGGGGGAAGACCAGGACGGCTTGCGGGTCGATCCGGAAGCTGAGCGTGCCGCCCTGCGGGTCGAGGCGCTGCGTGGTCCGCATGACCAGCGGCGCTTCGAGCCCTTCGACGTCGAGTTCGAACTGTTCGATCTCACCCCGGAAACTGCGCGACAGGACCGAACCGGTCAGCCCGTCGAACGAGGGGCAGACCGCCTGGGGACGGATGAAGGCCAATGCCTGGCTGCCGTCGGCAAGGGCAGGCGGACATGGGAATGTGCCGAGCGCGGTATGCAGTTCACCACCGCGGCAGACGCCGGGCACGCGGTTGAAGGTGCTGAAGAATTCCGCCGCGTAACGATCGGCGGGTCTGTCGTGCAGATCCCGGCCCGCGCCGCTCTGGACGATCCGACCGGATCGCATCAACACGATCTGGTCGCCGATGGACAACGCCTCTTCGGGCTCGTGCGTGACGATGACGGCCGTGGTGTGCGTGGCACGCAGCAGCGCGATGGTGTCGGTGCGCACGCGCTCGCGCAGGTCCCGGTCGAGATTGGAGAACGGCTCATCCATCAGCAATATGGACGGTTCCGGCGCCAGCGCACGCGCCAGTGCGGCGCGCTGCTGTTCGCCCCCCGACAGCATATGCGGGTAGCGGTCGGCCATGGCGGTGAGCTTGGTGAGGGCCAGCAGCATGGCGACGCGTGCCTGCGCCTCCCCCCGCGGCCGCCCGCGCAGGCCGAACTCGATGTTCTGTTGCACCGTCAAATGCGGGAACAGCGCATAATCCTGGAAGACGAAACCGATATTGCGTCTCTCCGGCTCGACGAAGGCGTCCGGCCCGGCCAATTCCGTGCCGTTGAGGCTCACGATACCCTCGTCCGGCCGTTCGATGCCGGCGATCAGCCGCAGCAGCGTGGACTTGCCGCAGCCGGAATGGCCAACGAGGCACACGATCTGTCTCGCCCCGATCGACAGGTCGATCGGCCCCAGCGTGAAGTTCGGCCCCAGCCGGCGCATCAGCCGCTCGACCTTCAGCACGGGCCGGTCGTCGCGCTCGTTGAATTGATCTGCCACGCACTCTTCCTTCGGGGTCCGATCTCCGCTGCCGGGGTATCCGGGCGGTGCTTTCAAAGCAAGCCTTCCGGCGCCTTGCCAAGCCGAAGGCCCAACGAAACGGGAAAAATCACGCCCAGCTTCCGTACTGGAGGTTTTCTACCTCCGATGGGCATAAAAAAGGTGATGCAATCGATCAGGAAATGGATTAGCGCGTTCCCGCAATCGCATAGGCGGCAAAGAGCCCACCGGGCCTGCTGGAGAGTTTGGGAATGCGGCTGACACAACGGCTCGTGGATCACGGCGAGCGCCCGGCACTGGTCTTCCCGGGGCGCGCGCCGATTTCCTATGCCGAACTCGGCCGGCGCGTCGGCACGCTGGCACGCGAATTCGGCACGCAGAAGAAGCTCGTCGCCGTGGTGGCGGAGCCCTGCGAACACGCCGTCATATCCTATCTGGCAGCGCTGCACGGCAACCATGCCGTTGCGATGATCCCGTCCTGCAACAGTTCTGCGCTGGATGATTTCATCGCGGACTTCGCTCCCGACATCGTTTGCCGGCGCGTCGACGGCCGCTGGCGATGCACCGCGCAGGTCGTGGGCCCGGCCGCGCCCATGCACCCGGAACTCGCTCTGATGCTCGGCACATCCGGCAGCACCGGCAAGAGCCAGTTCGTGCGGCTGTCCGCCACGGCTGTCGAAGCCAACGCCCGGGCGATCGCCGGCTATCTGGGTCTCACCCCGCAGGACCGGGCCGCGCTGATCCTGCCTTTCCACTACTCCTACGGCCTGTCGGTGCTGAACTCGCATCTGGAGGCGGGGGCAGGCATCTATTTTCCGAAATACGGTGCGTCGGATGCCGGGTTTGCAGCCGAGATGCGCGAGGCTGCCTGCACCAACATCAGCGGCGTTCCCTATTCCTTCGAGATGCTCGAGCGCAGGGGCTTCTTCGATCACGACCTGCCTGCGCTGCGCTTCATGACGGCCGCTGGCGGGCGCATGCCGCTGGCACTGACGGAGACGTTCCGGCGCCGGCTCGAAGCGAAGTCCGGGCAGCTTTTCCTGATGTACGGCCAGACCGAGGCGACGGCCCGCATAGCCTATGTTCCACCGCAAAGCCTTGCCGAAAATCCGCAGAGCATCGGCATAGCGGTCCCGGGAGGCAGGCTGTGGCTGGCCGACCGGGACGGAAAGCCCATCGAGCGAGACAATGTCGAGGGCGAGCTCGTCTACAGCGGCCCCAACGTCATGATGGGCTACGCCTCCGAGCGGGCCGATCTCGCCAGGGGGTTCGAGATCGATGCGCTGAAAACCGGCGACCTCGCGATCCGCAACGAGCAGGGGTTCTATTCGATCGCCGGCCGCAGCAAGCGCATATCGAAGATCGCGGGCCTGCGCGTGAACCATGAGGCGGTCGAGCGGGCACTGGAAAAGGCGGGCATGACCGCAACGGTCATTGGCGACGACGAGCGTCTCCTGGCGATCCTGACGGGGTCGCCGGCGAGCGACGACGACGTGCTCCGCGTCATGATGGCGACCAGCGCATTGCCCCGTCCTCATCTCGCCGTCGACCGGATCGCGGTGCTGCCGCGGCTGCCGTCCGGCAAGATCGACTACGCCGCGCTCCGGCTCCGGCTCCATCGCAGCGGCCCGGTCCGCGGCGTGATGGAAGCCTATCGCGACGCCTTCTATCCGCGCACCGTCGCGCCGGGCGACAGCTTCGACGGGCTGGGCGGCGACTCGCTGCTTTACGTCCAGCTTTCCCTCGCGATCGAGCGCGAGCTCGGCACCTTGCCTGCGGGCTGGGAAACGATGCCGGTTTCGGCGCTTCAGCGTCCCGCGGCCGTGGAGAGCGGCGGCCAGTCGGTCGACAGCCAATTGGTGCTGCGGGCGCTGTCCATCCTGATGATCGTCGTTCACCATGCAACGACATGGCCGGTCCCCGGCGGCGCGGCGATCCTCGTCATGCTGGTGGGTTTCGGCCTCGCCCGCTTTCAGCGCAGGCATCTGTTCGCCGGCGACATCAGGAGTTTCCTGCGGCCGCTGGTCGCGAACCTCGCGCTTTACGTACCGATCGTCATCGGCTTCTCGATGGCGCGCGGCGAGGTGCTGTGGCCTTCGGTGCTGCTCGTCGGCAATCTCGGTTTCACCCAGCCGCCACACATGCTGCCCTACCTCTACTGGTTCGTGGAGGCCTACGCGCAGATCATGCTGCTGGCGGCGCTGTTCTTCTCGGTGCCGTCCCTGCGGAAACTCGTGGTGGGCAATCCGCTGAAGTCGGGGCTCGTGCTGCTGGCGGCCGCGGTTGCCGCCAAATTCCTCGTCCCGAAGGTCTGGAACCTCGGCGGCGTGCAGATCTTCACCTTGCCCGACGTGTTCTATCTGGCCGTCGTCGGCTGGTGCCTGTTTTTCGTCGATAGGGCGCCGGCACGCCGGATCTTCCTGCTCGGCGCCGCCGTGCTTTGCGCCGTGCTGGCCTGGTGGGGCGGCAACTGGGTCGGCTCCTGGATCAAATACATGCTGGTGCTGGGGGCGGTGGCGATGCTGCTGTTCGTGCCGCGCCTCAGGCTGCCCGGCTGGCTGGTTCGCGTGATCCTGCCGATCTCGGCCGCCAGCTATCACATCTATCTGTTCCACCGCCTCATTCCCGACTGGCTGCTGCCGCAACCGGACCCAGGCGCTCCGCAATTGGGTATCGCCGTCATTGCGATCGTTATCGGTATCGCCTCCGGCCTGGCGGTGTTCCGGCTGCAGCAATGGCTGTTGCGCTGGCTCGCGACGGAAGGGCTCGGCAGGCGATCCAAGGCTCCCGCCGCACTCACTCCCGCCGAATAGGCCGCGGCGGCTCCGAGGTCTTTGCAGTCGCTTGACTTGAGAGCACATCCGGCGAATGATCCCGGCCATGGGGATTGCGATCTCCCCACGAGGCTCAGGCCCAAGCATCGCGTCCAGCAACCCGTCACACGGAAGGACGCGCCATGCCATCACCGACCACCATATCCACCGACAAGCTTTCCCGCCTGATCGGCACGCCGAACTGCCCGGCACTGATCGACGTGCGCAATGACGAGGACTTCGCCCTCGATCCACGGCTGGTGCCGGGCTCGATCCGCCAATCCCACCGAGACGTCGAGACATGGCGCCATACGGTCACCCGGCCTTCGGCGGTGGTCATCTGCCATGCCGGCAAAAAGCTCAGCGAAGGCACTGCCGCATGGCTGCGGCAGCTCGGCCTGCCCGCCGAGTCGCTCGAAGGCGGCGTCGAGGCCTGGTTTGCTGCCGGCCTGCCTGCGGTGCCGGCAGTCAGGCTGCCACCGCGCGATGTGGCGGGCCGCACCGTGTGGGTGACGCGGGCACGCCCGAAGATCGACCGTATCGCCTGCCCATGGTTGATCCGGCGTTTCGTCGACCCGCATGCGGCCTTCCTGTTTGTTGCGCCGCAGGAGGTGGCGGGTGTCGCGGACCGGTTCGATGCCACGCCGTTCGACGTCGAGAACGTCTTCTGGAGCCATCGTGGCGAGACCTGCAGCTTCGACACCATGGTCGAAGAGTTCGGCCT
>NZ_JAKREW010000085.1 GCF_022347545.1 Terribium retamae | reverse complement strand
TCCCCCCAACCCCATGAAATTTTCCCCCCCATATCCCGCGGCCGCCCCCGCTGCGGCCCGCGCCTACCCCCCCCCCCCGCAAATCGGCGCGGCGGGCCCAACAGCCACGCGGCCGCGCCGACCCGCGGCCGCTTGTCAAAACATGTTTACTCGGCGGCTGCCTTTTCAGGCAGCTTCACGGATCCGCCGGCCTTCTCGATCTTCTCGATGGCGGCCTTGGAGGCGCCGGCCACATCGAAGCTGAGCTTGGCCTTGAGTTCACCGTCGGAGAGGACGCGCACGCCGTCCTTGAGTCGGCGGATGACGCCGGCCTTGACGAGTGCCTCACCGGTGACGGTTTCCTTCGCGTCCAACTTCTTGGCATCGATCGCCGTCTGGATACGGGCCAGCGAAACGGTCGCGAAGCTCTTGGCGAAGATGTTGTTGAAGCCGCGCTTCGGCAGACGACGGTAGAGTGGCATCTGACCACCCTCGAAGCCGTTGATTGCAACGCCGGAACGGGCCTTCTGACCCTTCACGCCGCGGCCGGCGGTCTTGCCCGAGCCCGAGCCGATGCCGCGTCCGAGACGCTTGCGAGCCTTGGTCGCGCCGTCCTTGTCACGCAGTTCGTTGAGTTTCATGGTCGTTCTCCTGCGGCTTACTTCTCGTCCACAACGCGGACGAGATGCTGGACGGCCGCGATCATGCCGCGCACGGAAGGCGTATCTTCCAGCGTGCTCTTGCGGTGCATCTTGTTGAGGCCGAGGCCGACCAGCGTCGCGCGCTGCTCCTTCGGCCGACGGATCGGCGAACCGATCTGCTCAACGGTGACAGTCTTGGTAGCTTTCTTGGCCATGTTGGTGGTCCCTCTAAGCTATCGACTATTCATCAGCCGCAACGGCATTGCCGCGGCGGGCCTGAAGGGTCGAATACTTGATGCCACGCGCAGCAGCCACATCCTTCGGATGCATCTGGTGCTTCAGCGCGTCGAAGGTGGCTCGAACCATGTTGTACGGGTTCGACGAGCCCATCGACTTGGCGACGACGTCATGCATGCCGAGCGTCTCGAAGACAGCGCGCATCGGGCCGCCAGCGATGATACCGGTACCCTGCTTGGCGGTGCGCAGCAGAACGCGGCCGGCGCCCCAACGTCCTTCGACGTCATGATGGAGCGTACGGCCCGAACGCAGCGGCACGAAAATCATGTCGCGCTTGGCCGATTCGGTCGCCTTGCGGATCGCCTCAGGCACTTCGCGCGCCTTGCCGTGGCCGAAGCCAACGCGGCCCTTCTGGTCGCCGACGACGACGAGCGCGGCGAAGCCGAAGCGACGACCGCCCTTCACCACCTTGGCGACACGGTTGATGTGTACGAGCTTGTCGACGATACCGTCGTCGCGCTCTTCGCGGTCACGGCCACGTTCGCGGCCGCCTTCCCTACGTTCCTGTGCCATATCCTAGTCCTTGTTCTTTTCCGGAAGCACGGGTTGCTGAAATGCCGGCGCCCCTTTTCGAGGTCGCCGGCGGCGAAAAACTTGCGCCTTCTGCACGATCCGTTCCGAAATGTCAGCCCTTTTTTGCAGCCGACATTCGGAAAGGTTCAGGCTTAGAAGTTCAGGCCACCTTCGCGGGCGGCTTCGGCCAGCGCCTTGACGCGGCCATGATAGATGTAGGCGCCGCGATCGAAAACGACGTCCTTGACACCAGCCTTGATCGCACGCTCGGCAACGAGCTTGCCGATAGCGGCAGCGGCAGCGGTATCAGCACCCGTCTTCTTGCCGGCCTTGAAATCTTTTTCCAGGGTCGAGGCGGTAGCGATCGTGTGCCCCTTGGCGTCGTCGATCACCTGCACGTAGATGTTCTTCGAGCTGCGGTGCACCGAAAGACGCGGGCGGCCATTGGCGACAGCCTTGATCTGGCGACGGATGCGCGCCGAGCGGCGCAGGGTGGCTTCTTTGGTTGCCATGGTCGTAGTTCCTGCCTTGTAAGACGGGGGTTGCCCTGTGCGGTAGGTTTCGCCACTCCCGCGGCAACACCCCGTGGCGTTGCATTTCTTCGAACCGGCCCTGTCCGAACAATCGGTTCAGGGCCGGGCCAATTACTTCTTCTTGCCTTCCTTGCGGACGATCTTCTCGCCTGCATAACGCACGCCCTTGCCCTTGTAGGGCTCGGGGCCGCGATATTCGCGGATCTCAGCCGCGACCTGGCCGACCTGCTGCTTGTCGATGCCCGAAACGGTGATTTCGGTCGGCTTCGGCACAGCGATGGTGATGCCCTGCGGGGTCTCGTAGACGACATCGTGCGAGAAGCCGAGCGCGAGCTGCAGGTTCTTCCCCTGCATGGCGGCGCGGTAACCGACGCCGGTGATTTCCAACTTCTTCTCGAAGCCGTCCTTCACGCCGGTCAGGATGTTGACGATCTGGGTACGCGACATGCCCCACTTGGAGCGGGCGTCCTTCGACTGGTCGCGCGGCTCGACGGCGATCTGGCCTTCTTCGAGCTTGACCAGGACCTCGTCGTTGACCACGAACTTCAGCTCACCCTTCGGGCCCTTGGCCGTCACGGTCTGACCGTTGACGGTTGCGGTGACGCCGGCCGGTACCGAGACGGGTTTCTTACCAATACGAGACATTTTCTCTCGTCCTTCCTATCTCAACTCGCCGATCAGAAGATCTGGCAGAGGACTTCGCCGCCGACGTTCTGCTCGCGTGCTTCGTGATCGGCCATAACGCCTTTCGGGGTCGAAAGGATGGCGATGCCGAGGCCGTTGGCGACCTGCGGGATCGACTTTGCCGAAACGTAGACGCGGCGGCCCGGCTTCGAAACGCGGGAAATGTCGCGCACAACCGGATTGCCGTCGAAATACTTCAGTTCGATCTCGATTTCCGACTTGCCGTTGTCGAAATCGGTCTGGCTGTAGTCGCGGATGTAACCTTCCGACTTCAGCACGTCCAGAACACGGGCACGCAGACGCGAGGCCGGGGTCGAAACGGTCGACTTCCTGCGGCCATAAGCGTTGCGGATGCGGGTCAGCATATCGCCGAGAGGATCGCTCAATGACATTTCATGTCCTCCTTACCAGCTCGACTTGACCAGGCCCGGGATCTGGCCGGTGTTGCCGAGATCGCGAAGCGCGACGCGCGAGAGCTTGAGCTTGCGATAGAAGGCGCGCGGACGGCCCGTGACTTCGCAGCGGTTACGGATACGGATCTTGGCCGAGTTGCGCGGCAGGGCCGACAGCTTCAACTGGGCGCGGAAGCGCTCGTCCATCGGCTTGGACTGATCCATGACGATTTCCTTGAGGGCCTTACGCTTGGCAGCGTACTGGTCCACAAGCTTGCGGCGCCGGTTGTTCTTCTCGACTGAGCTGGTCTTTGCCATTTCAGATTTTTCCTTTGCTCGCTGCCGTTACTGGCGGAAGGGGAAGTTGAAAGCCTTGAGCAGTGCCCTGGCTTCGTCGTCCGTCTTCGCAGTCGTACAAACGATGATGTCCATGCCCCAGATCTGATCAACCTTGTCGTAGTTGATCTCCGGGAACACGATGTGCTCCTTGATGCCCATGGCGTAGTTGCCACGGCCATCGAAGCTCTTCGGATTCAGGCCGCGGAAGTCGCGAACGCGCGGCAGCGCGATGTTGACCAGACGGTCCAGGAATTCATACATGCGCTCCTTGCGGAGCGTCACCTTGGTGCCGATCGGCATGTTCTCGCGAACCTTGAAGCCTGCGATCGACTTGCGGGCGCGGGTAACGACCGGCTTCTGGCCGGCGATCAGCGCGAGATCCTCGGCAGCCACCGAAGGCTTCTTGGAGTCGCCCGTTGCTTCGCCGACACCCATGTTCAGCACGATCTTATCGATGCGCGGAATCTGCATCTCGTTGTCGTACTTGAACTGCTCCTGCAGCGCCTTCTTGATGGTCTCGTTGTAGACCTGCTTCAGGCGCGGCGTGTTCTGCGCGGTTTGTGCTGCCTTAGCCATTGATGACTTCTCCCGAGCGCTTGGCGACTCGTACCTTCTTGCCGTCCTTCTCGAGCTTGAAGCCGACGCGGGTCGGCTTGCCGTCCTTCGGATCGGCAACGGCGATGTTCGAAAGATGGATCGGCGCTTCCTTGCGGATCAGACCACCCTGCTGGGCCTGGGTCTGGCGCTGGTGGCGGACCACGATATTGATGCCGCGAACAATCGCGGTGTCTTCCTTCGGCTGGACGGACAGAACTTCGCCGGAGCGGCCCTTGTCCTTGCCGGAAAGCACGACGACCTTGTCGCCTTTGCGGATCTTTTGCATTTCTCCGGCTCCTTACAGCACTTCAGGTGCGAGCGAGATGATCTTCATGTGGTTCTTCGCGCGGAGTTCGCGCGGAACCGGCCCGAAGATACGGGTGCCCACCGGCTCTTTCTTGTTGTCGACGAGAACGGCTGCGTTCTTGTCGAAACGGATCACGCTGCCGTCCGGACGACGGATGTCCTTGGCCGTGCGAACCACGACCGCCTTCATCACATCGCCCTTCTTCACGCGGCCGCGCGGAATGGCTTCCTTGATCGACACCACGATGATGTCGCCGACGGAGGCGTACTTCCGCTTCGAGCCGCCCAGCACCTTGATGCACATGACACGACGAGCGCCGGAGTTGTCCGCGACGTCGAGGTTTGTTTGCATCTGAATCATGACTGGCCGCCTTCTTCTTCGCTATCGGGACGGGCTTAAGAGCCCCTCCCCGGTCTGTCCAAAATTCGTTTCGTTACGCCTGATCGGAACCGATCACGACCCAGCGCTTGTCCTTGGAAATCGGAGCCGATTCCTGGATGGACACCTGGTCGCCCACCTTGTGGGTGTTGTTCTCGTCATGCGCCTTGTACTTCTTCGACATGCGCACGGTCTTCTTCATCACCGGGTGGGTGAAGCGACGCTCGACCTTGACGACGACCGTCTTCTCGTTCTTGTCGCTGACGACGGTGCCCTGCAGGATGCGCTTTGGCATGATTCTCGTCCTTATGCCTTCTTGGCCGCTGCTTTTTCAGCAGCGATGGTCTTGATGCGCGCAATGTCCTTGCGGACCTGCTTCACGCGCGCGGTCTTTTCGAGCTGGCCGGTAGCCTTCTGAAAGCGCAGGTTGAACTGCTCCTTCTTCAGGTCGGCAAGATCGGCGTCGAGCTCGTCGACGGTCTTCATACGTACATCAGAGGCCTTCATCGCTTAGCCCTTCCTTATTCTGCAATGCGCTGCACGAAGCGCGTGCGAACCGAGAGCTTGGCGGCGCCGAGGCGCAGAGCCTCACGAGCGATCTCTTCCGACACACCGTCGATCTCGAACATGATGCGGCCCGGCTTGACGCGGCAAGCCCAGTAGTCGACCGCGCCCTTACCCTTACCCATGCGGACTTCGGTCGGCTTCGAAGTCACCGGAACGTCCGGGAACACACGGATCCAGACCCGGCCGGCGCGCTTCATCTCGCGGGTGATCGCACGGCGAGCCGCCTCGATCTCACGCGCGGTGACGCGGTTCGGCTCCAGCGCCTTCAGTCCGAAGCCGCCGAAATCCAGATTGGTGCCGCCCTTCGCGGTGCCGTGGATGCGGCCCTTGAACTGCTTACGGAACTTTGTGCGCTTTGGCTGCAGCATCGTTCTAACTCCAAATTCCTATGCCTATCAGGCGTTTTCGCGACGACGGCCGCGCTCGGAGCGCTCACCGCCCTGCGAATGATCGCCTTCGGTGGCACGACGTTCCGAAGCCATCGGGTCGTGCTCCAGGATCTCGCCCTTGAACACCCACACCTTGACGCCGCAGATGCCATAAGCGGTCTGCGCCTCGGCAGTGCCGTAATCGACATCGGCACGCAGCGTATGCAGCGGCACGCGGCCTTCACGGTACCATTCCATGCGGGCGATTTCGGCGCCGCCGAGACGGCCCGAGCAGTTGATACGGATGCCCTCGGCGCCGAGACGCATGGCCGACTGCACCGCGCGCTTCATGGCGCGGCGGAAAGCAATGCGGCGCTCGAGCTGCTGGGCGATCGACTGAGCGATCAGCGTCGCATCGGTCTCCGGCTTGCGCACTTCGACGATGTTGAGGTGCGTTTCGGACTGCGTCATTTCGGTCAGCTTCTTGCGCAGCTTCTCGATGTCGGCGCCCTTCTTGCCGATGATCAGACCTGGACGAGCGGCGTGAATGGTCACGCGGCACTTCTTGTGCGGGCGCTCGATGACGATCTTGGAGATCGCAGCCTGCTTGAGTTCCTTCTCAAGATACTCGCGGATCTTCAGATCTTCGTGGAGCAGCTTGCCGTACTCGCCGGTGTTCGCGTACCAACGCGAATCCCAGGTGCGGTTGATGCCGAGACGGAGACCGATCGGATTGATTTTCTGGCCCATTATGCGGCCTCCCCTTTCTCTTCAACCTCACGCACGACGATCGTGAGGTGCGAAAACGGCTTTTCGATACGGCTGGCACGACCGCGGCCACGAGCGTGGAAACGCTTCATGACGATCGACTTGCCGACATAGGCCTCGGCCACGATCAGCGCGTCGACGTCGAGGTCGTGGTTGTTTTCCGCGTTGGCGATCGCCGATTCCAGCGTCTTCTTCACGGTGTCCGAAATCCGCTTGCGCGAGAATTCCAGATCGTTGAGCGCAGTCGCAACCTTCTTGCCGCGGATCATCGCCGCAACCAGGTTCAGCTTCTGCGGGCTGATACGGATCGTGCGCAGGACGGCACGAGCCTCGTTATCAGCAAGCCTGCGCGGAGCTTTGGCCTTGCCCATGATTACTTCCTCTTCGCTTTCTTATCCGCGCCGTGACCATAATAGGTCCGGGTCGGAGCGAATTCACCGAACTTGTGGCCGACCATGTCCTCGTTCACCGAGACCGGGACGTGCTTCTGGCCGTTGTAAACACCGAAGGTGAGACCGACAAACTGCGGCAGGATGGTGGAGCGGCGGCTCCACATCTTGATCACCTCACTGCGACCACCTTCACGAACCTTGTCTGCCTTCTTCAGAAGGTAGCCGTCGACGAAGGGGCCTTTCCAAACCGAACGAGTCACTTGGCGTTACCTCTTCTTAGCTCTTGCGCTGATGGCGCGAGCGCACAATGAACTTATCGGTCGCCTTGTTGGACCGCGTCTTCTTGCCCTTGGTGGGCTTGCCCCATGGGGTAACCGGATGACGGCCGCCCGAGGTACGGCCTTCACCACCGCCGTGCGGATGGTCGACCGGGTTCATGGCAACGCCGCGGTTATGCGGACGCTTGCCGCGCCACACAGAACGACCAGCCTTACCGTCGTTGATATTGCCGTGATCGGGGTTCGAAACCGCGCCGACGGTAGCGAAGCACGAACCGTGTACGATGCGCTGCTCGCCCGAATTCAAGCGGAGGATCGCCATGCCCTGGTCGCGGCCGACGAGCTGGGCATACGCGCCAGCCGAGCGGGCAACCTGACCGCCCTTGCCGGGCTTCAGCTCGATGTTGTGCACGATGGTGCCCACCGGCATGGCCGAGAGCGGCATCGCGTTGCCTGGCTTCACGTCAACCGATTCACCGGCCACGACCTTGTCACCGGCCTGCAGACGCTGCGGGGCGATGATGTAGTTCAGCTCGCCGTCCTCATACTTGATGAGGGCGATGAAGGCAGTGCGGTTCGGGTCATACTCCAGACGCTCGACCGTACCGACCACGTCGAGCTTGCGACGCTTGAAGTCGATGATGCGGTACGTGCGCTTGTGACCGCCGCCGATGAAGCGGGCAGTGATGCGGCCGTAGTTGTTGCGGCCGCCCGACTTGGTCAGGCCCTCGGTCAGGCCCTTGACGGGCTTGCCCTTGTGGAGACCCGAGCGGTCGACGATGACCAGCTGGCGGGTGCTCGGCGTTATCGGGTTATATTTCTTCAGTGCCATTGTCGTTGTCCTCGCGGCCTAGCTCAGAGACCCGTCGCGACGTCGATCGACTGGCCATCGGCCAGCGTCACCACTGCTCGCTTGACGTCGCCCTGGCGGCCAATCGTGCCGCGGAAGCGCTTCACCTTGCCCTTGCGGACCAGCGTGTTCACAGCCATCACCTTGACGCCGAACAGCGCCTCGACTGCTGCCTTGATCTCCGGCTTCGACGCCTTCTTGGCGACGTTGAAGACCACCTGGTTCTGCTCGGACGCCATGGTCGACTTTTCGGTGATCGCCGGCGAGACGATCACGTCGTAATGACGAAGGTCGGTCATTTGAAGCGCTCCTCGAGAGCCTCGACGGCGGCCTTGGAAAGGACCAGCGTGCCGCGGCGCAGAATGTCGTAGACGTTGATGCCCTGGATGGGCAGTACGTCGATGTTCGGGATGTTCGAAGCAGCCCGCTTGAAGCCCAGGTCCAGTTCGGCACCGCCGATGAACAGAGCGTTGGTCAGGCCGAGCGACGCGAAGTTCTCGACCAGAGCCTTGGTCTTGGCCTCGGCCAGCTTCAGTTCGTCGACGACGATGAGCGACGAGCTCTTTGCCTTGGCCGAAAGCGCATGCTTGATGCCAAGCGCGCGGACCTTCTTGGGCAGGTCGTGCTCGTGGCTGCGGGCAACCGGGCCGTGAGCCTTACCACCACCGCGGAACTGCGGAGCGCGTGCCGAAGAGTGACGGGCGCGGCCCGTACCCTTCTGCTTGTACATCTTGGCACCGGTGCGAGCGATCTCTGCGCGACCCTTGGCCTGATGCGTGCCCTGCTGCTTCTTGGCCAGCTGCCAGCGCACGACGCGCTGCAGGATGTCCTCGCGGGGCTCAAGGCCGAAGATCTCTTCCGAGAGCTTCACCTTGCCGGCGTCCTTGCCGGCGAGCGTGGTGATCTTGAGGTCCATTATTCCGCTCCCTCGGTGGCCGGAGCCTGATTGTTGGCGGCGGCGCGGATCGCAGCCGGCTTCGGCGCATTGGCAGGCAGCGCCACCTTGGCGGCGTCGCGAACCAGGATCCAGGCGCCCTTGGTGCCCGGAACCGCGCCACGAATGAGGATCAGGCCGCGATCGGCGTCGGTCGAAACGACCTCGACGTTCTGCGTGGTCACGCGGGTAGCACCCATGTGACCAGCCATCTTCTTGCCCTTGAACACCTTGCCGGGGTCCTGGCGCTGACCGGTCGAGCCGTGCACGCGGTGCGACAGCGAGTTACCGTGGGTCGCACGACCACCACCGAAATTGTGACGCTTGATGACACCCTGGAAACCCTTACCGGTCGAAGTTCCGGTAACGTCGACCTTCTGGCCGGCGACGAAGTGGTCGACGGTCAGCTCAGCGCCAACGTCCAAGAGATTGTCCGGCGAAACGCGGAACTCGGCGAGCTTGGCCTTCGGCTCCACGGAGGCGGCGGCGAAATGACCGCGCATGGCCTTCGACGTGTTCTTCACCTTGGCAAGCCCGACGCCGAGCTGAACAGCGGTATAGCCATTCTTTTCCTGCGTGCGCTGCGCGACAACCTGGCAGCTCTCCATGCGGAGAACGGTAACGGGGACATGCTCACCGGCATCATTGTAGATGCGGGTCATTCCCACCTTCTGTGCAATTACACCTGAACGCATCGGTTCATCTTCCTTCAGAGGAGCAGGTCGGGTCACCCCGCCGGCTCATGGTTCAGCTCTTAGAGCTTGATTTCGACGTCCACGCCGGCGGCCAGATCGAGCTTCATCAGCGCATCAACCGTCTGCGGGGTCGGGTCCACGATGTCGAGCAGGCGCTTGTGGGTGCGCATCTCGAATTGTTCGCGGCTCTTCTTGTCGACGTGCGGCGAACGGTTGACCGTGAACTTCTCGATGCGGGTCGGCAGCGGAATCGGGCCGCGGACATTAGCGCCGGTGCGCTTGGCCGTCGAAACGATTTCCCGCGTCGAAGCATCGAGCACGCGGTGATCGAACGCTTTAAGTCGGATGCGGATATTCTGTCCGTTCATGCGTCTATTCCTTGTTCTGGCGCGGCGCGGGCGTATTCCCGCCCGCGACAGATCTCTTGTTCTTCTTACTCGATGATGGAAGCGACGATGCCGGCGCCGACGGTACGGCCGCCTTCGCGGATAGCGAAGCGCAGCTTCTCTTCCATGGCGATCGGCACGATCAGCTCGACGTCAACGGT
>NZ_JAKREW010000084.1 GCF_022347545.1 Terribium retamae | reverse complement strand
GCCAGCTGAGCTGGCAGGAAGTCTATCTGGTCTTCGCCGTACTCAATCTGGTGGTCTGTCTGCCGCTGCATGGCTGGCTGTCCGCGGGCCTTGCTCGCAGCCGGGCCGACACGTCGGCCGCGCCTCTTCCTGTGAAGGGTCGTTTGCCGGATGGCCGCAAGCGGATCGGCTTTATCCTGATGGTCACCGGCTTTGCCCTGCAATCGCTGGTCGGGGCAGCCATACTGGTGCATATGGTGCCTCTGCTTTCCGGGCTGGGCCTCGGCGCATCGGCGGCGCTCATCGGAACGCTGTTCGGACCATCGCAAGTGGCAAGCCGCCTGATCAATATGGGGTTCGGCCGCAACCTGTCGCCGGTGACATTGGCGGTGATCGCCGCGACATTGATGCCGATGGGCGTGGCGGTACTGGCGTGGTCCGCGCCATCGGTCGCCGGTGCCATGGCATTCGCCATCCTGTTCGGCCTGGGCAACGGGCTGCTCAGCATCGTCTCGGGCACGCTGCCGCTGCATCTGTTCGGCAGCGAGGGTTACGGCAAGCTGCAAGGCAAGGTGACCTCGGCGCGGTTGGTCGTCTCGGCAACGGCACCCTTTGCGCTGGCGTTCGGCATGGTCTGGATCGGCGTCATTCCATCGCTGGCCATCGCCATCGTAGCCGGCGCACTCGCCGTGCTGGCCTTCCTGATGATCCGGCGAGCCTGATCTGCTGCACCGTCTGGAACGTCTCGATTTCGGCCATTTTTCTTGGCAGGAGATCATTGCCTTCCTAGTGTCCAATGGCAAACCGAACGGAGACACGATGCCCGGCCTCAATCCGCATGAAGCCCTGATCCATCTGATGGTGATCACTTCGGCTTCCGACCGCGACATGACCGATGTGGAGCTGGCGCGGATCGGCGATGTGGTCTCGTCATGGCCGGTCTTCGAGGACTTCAATCGCGGCAAGCTGGTTGCGATCGCGCAGAAATGCCAGAAGCTGCTGCACGAGAAGGACGGGCTGGACGGCGTTCTCGGCAAGGCGGCGAAGGCTCTGCCGGAGCGGCTTCGCGATACGGCCTATGCGGCCGCCTTCGAAGTGGCGGCCGTCGATCTCGAAATGCGGCTGGAAGAGGTGCGCGTGCTGCAGCTGATCCGCCGCGCGCTCGATCTCGACACGCTGACGGTCGCCGCCATCGAACGCTCGGCCAAGGCACGGCATCGCATGCTCACGTAAGACCTCTATCGCTTGACACTGCGACCGCTACGCTTCAGCTTAAGCGCAGGTTGATACGACCTGCTGGTTGCGCCCGTCAGGGTACGGTGAACGTATCGCGCCTCAGTGGCATTGCCTTTGCCCGAGCGACCAAGTCAGCAACGCAACCACCTGACGATCTTGGTTCGCTCATGCAAAGGACGTCTTCATGCGCGACTATCGTGATGCGAAATCCATGGCCCAGACCCTGCGGGAGGCCTTGGGATCAAAGGCGATCACCATAAGCCATGGCGAGAGCCTGGAACTTGTTTCGAAGATGCTCGGCTTTGCCGATTGGAACACCCTGTCTGCGAAACTTCAAGGCGAGCGCCGCGGAGTGCAGGCTGCCGATGGCCCTGCCGCCTCTGTCGACGAGCGCGCCGCAAAGCTGGCCGAGCAAGCCGCACAGCGGGTCGCCATTTCCTTCGATCCAAGGCGCTTCGACAAATTCGTGGGATATTACGAGCAGCGTCCCGGCATTTTCTTCAAGATCTACCGCGAAAACGGCCGCTTCTTCAGCCGGATCACCGGCCAGGGGCCGGTCGAGATCTATCCGGAGAGCGAAACGAAATTTTTCGCTACCGTCGTCCCGGCTCAGATCAGCTTTGTGACGGATGCGGGTGGCCAGGCAACCGGGCTGATCCTCCATCAGGGTGGTCTTGAGATGCCCTGGAAACGTATCGATGACGCGGTTGCGGATCGCGCGATCGCGACACTCCAGGAGCGGATCAAGCACAACAGGCCGCAGTCAGGATCGGAGGACGCTCTGCGCCACCTTATCCAGGGGATTGTGTCGGGCCATCCCGACTACGATGAGATGGGAACCGAACAGGCTCAGGCGGTTCGCGACCAGCTGAGCGACCTGCAGCAGCTGATCGGCTCCACAGGGAGTATCAAGTCCGTTCGATTTGTCGGCGTTGCCGATGTCGGCGACGACATATTCCACGTCGAACACGAAAACCGGCTGTTTCGATGGAGCATCGGGCTCGACGGCGGCAAGGTCGTCAGAAGTTGGGTGTCGTCCGGCGGATGACGGAACCCGGAAACGGTGAATTGGAGATCGATCGGAGCCCTATCCCAGAGCATTTCCGTTTTTCACGGAAACGCGGAAACGCTCCAAGTTTTTGTTTTCGCCGCATTCTTGTAACGCCAAGTGATTCCACTTGGATACAAAATGCTCTGGGCTTCGATCGGATCAGTAGAAGCTCACCGGGAAGTAACGCAGATAAAGTTCGGCGAAGGTGCCTTTCAGCGCGATCTGCTGCAGCGCGTAGTCGAGCGCGGCGACAAGGTCCTCGTTGTCCGGCTTGACCGCAATCGCCAGTCCGGTGCCGAGATATTCCGGCGCGAGATAGGGGCCGCCGGCGAAGCGGCAGCAGTCAGCGGCATCCGTTCCCGCCAGCCAGAAGCCGAAACGCATGCCGTCACCGAAGCCCGCATCCACCTTGCCGGCCTTGACGTCGGCAAACAGCGCTTCCTCGGTCGGGTAGGGCGCTGTCGTTACCGCCGCGAAGTCGTCTCGCAGCATGCGTTCGTGCGCGGAGCCCGCCACGACGCCGACCCGCTTGCCCTTCAGCTTCTCGAACAGCGGTTCGCTTGACGCCTTTGCTTTCGGCATGACGAAGCGCGCCGGAAACTGCAGATAGGAGCGCGAGAACGCGTATTTCGCGCGGTTTTCCGCCGTCACCGCGACGCCGGCCATAATCGCCTCGCCATCGTCCTTGGCCAGCGCGCCGTCGAGTTCTGCCCAGGGCAGCGCCTGGATCTGGCATTTATCGGCAATGGCAAGCTCTTTACAGATGGCGCGGGCGAGATCGACATGGAAGCCGGACAGCTTGCCGGCGCTGTCAAGGAAGTTGAACGGCGGGAAATCGGTGGTGGTCAGGAAGCGCAGCCGCGGCAGTTGCGCAAGGTCCGGCTTCGGCAGCCGCTCCTGCGCGTCCCATAGCATCGGCGGCTGCGGCTCTGCCGCGTGTGCAGCCGGGCTGAAAGACAGCGTCGCTGCCAGGATTGCCGGGAAGAGCCAGCGCAATGTCACATTGAAACTCCTGATGGAGGCAGTAGGGGGAATAAGGCAGTAGGGCAGTAGGAAGATAGTCCCAGGCAATTGCCCTAATGCCTTACTGCCCTATTTCCCCGAATCTTACTTATTCAAAAATCCCGACCCTTCCCCGATGATCTTCTTGTCTTCCTTGCCGATCACGTCGAGGTCGCGGCCTTCATAGGGCAGGGAGAGCAGGATGCGGCGAATGACGGCGATGCGCGCGCGGCGCTTGTCGTTGGCGCGCACGATGATCCAGGGGGCGTGTTTGGTATGCGTGCGCCTGACCATCTCGTCGCGGGCCTTGGTGTAGTCGTCCCATTTGTTCAGGCCGGCGACGTCGATGGGCGAGAACTTCCAGCTCTTCAGGGGGCTGTGGCGGCGGTCGTAGAACCGCGAGAGTTGCGTTTCCTGGCCGATATCGAGCCAGATCTTGAAGAAGTGGATGCCGTCATTGACGATCATCTTCTCGAAATGCGGCACCTCGTCGAGGAAGTTCTCGTGCTGCTCGGGCGTGCAGAAGCCCATCACCGGCTCGACGCCGGCGCGGTTGTACCAGGAGCGGTCGAACGAAACGAGCGCGCCGGCCGTCGGGAAATGAGTGACGTAGCGCTGGAAATACCATTGTCCCTGTTCGGTCTCGGTCGGCTTGGTCAGCGCGACGTTGTGGGCGCTGCGGGGGTTGAGGAACTGGTGCAGCGCAAAGATCGCGCCGCCCTTGCCGGCGGCATCGCGCCCTTCGAACAGCGCCATCACCCGATGGCCTGTCGCCTGCAGCCAGGCCTGCGCCTTCACCAGTTCGATCTGCAACTGCTCCAGCGTCTCGTCATATTCCTCGTTCTTCAGCTTCTTGTCGTAAGGGTAGCCGCCTGCCGACAGCTTGTTCTCCTCGATCCAGGCAGGCAATTCCGGCGCATCGATGTCGAATATGCGTTCCTTGCCGTCGACTAGGATCTTCAACGGTTCCGGGATCGGAATGCCGGCAACCGGGGCGGCGGACTTTTCTTTTGCCATCGATTCACAACCTCTCCAACGTCACTGTGCCGGATATCGGCATAACTGGCTGCAAATTGGAATATGCCGCCTGTGGCGATGTTGGTGCATGGGCCTGAAACTTACCCGGCGGGCAAAGCCTTTCCCGCACTCACGTGGTGAAGCGGTCCTGTAGGATCGCCTCGGCATCGTCCGAGCGGTAATACGGATCGCCCGCGGAATCCTCTTCCACGAAGACCTTCAGATATGGGTACTTCTTTCCCCGGAAATAGCCGTCGTAGTGCGGCTCGCTCTCGGAGATGCTGCGATCGACACACACCAGCACGTCAAGGCAGTCGGCGAGACGAATGAGGTTGTCCTCGGACAGAGCGCTGCTGGAAAAGAAACCGTCCAGCCTGGCGGGAAACACGCCCCCGGTAAACGCATGCACCAGAAAATACCCCTGTTCGAACACCGCATCGAAGTCGGCGTCGTCGGGAAAGCTGTTGCCGAAGATGTTGGCAGTCGGAACATCGAACAGGCTGCTTATGCAGGAAGCGAGCCTCCCAGTCGTCGGTGAGGTCGAAAGCAGGATTTGCGGCTGGGCCTTCATCATCTCAGACCGTTCGGCCGATACGACAAGCTGCCAGCATCAGATCGTGTAACGTACACAAGCTTCTCGCAAAAACCCGCCTTCCCTTTCGCGATGCTGCTACGATATCTCATCCTCCACTTTGGCAAGAAGAGCGCTCGACACCGTATAGCTTATCCTTTGGCTTTCTTCCTTTCGGAATTCGACCTCGACATGCGTGTTGTCGTAGACGCTCAACACGACGCCAAGCGTACCCGCAGGAATGTCTTCAACGGCCTCCAAATTGCGAACGACATCATATTCTTCGATTTGCGAGCTCACTTCGCCGGCACTCCCGTGACCAACCTAACGATTCCGTCATTGTTCTTGATCCAGCAAAAGTTACGTCAATCGTGCGTCCGTTGGCCGGGTAATCGGAATCGTCTGGTTAAATTTTTGCCCGCTGGCGTCGGAGGAAATGGGACGCGTGACTGGAGCTGATGTCGGTGCAGCGATGGAGGCATAGTTCAGTTCCTGAATTCGAAGATTCTGGGTGCCCCAAAACGGCCAAAGAGATACATAAGAATTATTGATGAAATCCACCAAAAACTATAGACTCCAAAAACGCGAGCCGATGTATAAGATAATATTAATCCGATAATAATTGACAAAACTATGGCTGTTCTTTTTTTTACACTAATTTTCCGCATCTACATCTTCCGGTCTTTTTTCCTCCTGCCGGATGGTCAAATCGCACAATGCTGACTTGAGCAAACGCGAGAGCGGAAAGGCGACTGTCGAGCTTGGGGTATCGGCTTGCGCTCCGTTGGTGCGTCAGCCTGAAACGCCTTGACATCGTCCGAGCGGCAATACGGATCGCTCGTGGGATCCTCTTCGTGGAGACATTCAGATATGGGTACTTCTTTCCCCGGAAATAACCATCGTAGTGCGGTCCGCTTTCGGCGAGACGAATGAGGTTGGATCCTGCGAGCCTGTCACAGCGTGTAACGTTCATATGCCCCTAGAAGAAATCGCTTTCCTTGTTCTGTAAGCCCCGATTCCTCGACATATTCATCGAACGCTTGCTTGAGTTCCGTCGCCTCTCCGAGTGAGGCAATCATCCCTTGGGGGCCGAAAACGACATAAAGGCGCTCTCCCGCCGGTATCCACGCAAACAGCGAGGAGTGAGCGAATTCCAGGATGATGTCCTCGTGGGAGACCTCGAATAGACTTTTCCAGGCATTGTCGACGCCGTCGCAAGCCATCATTTCCTCGGGCGCGCCGAACTCGCCATGGTGAATGATGATCGGCTCCCCTGTTTGGCCGGCTGCGGCGAGGCGTTCGAATTCATCTTTGTCGAGAACGTCTGGGAACACACGCGCAGCATATTGGTGCTGCGTCAGGAACGATGGGCGCAGTAAGCGTTTGTCGTCCAACGCTTCATCAAAAAGGGAATCTGTCATGTCCAACACCGGTTTGACGTCACGGATCATAGCGGATTTCAGTCCCGCGGCCATTTTCAGGATTTCGCATTTCGAGGGTCGGCCGGCCGTCTGAACTGCCAGGGCGGACAGTGATCTTGGTGCCGTCGTCGAGCGTCCCGGTCCTGCCCTGCCCATATTGGGTATTGATATCCTTTATATCCTTTGGACCAAGGGCATCAAAATCCTTGTCAGCCTCGGACATGCCGCCATTTTTTTGGCCATGCTTCGTCTTGCCTTTTGTCTGTTGAGAGACATTCGCCTCACGCTCCAAATCGTCGCGCGATTTCTTGCAGGCTCCCGCACAGCCGCCACGCTTCTTTGCGGCATCACCACCTTCATCGGCTTTGCCTTTGGCGCCACTGGGTTTGGCTGGCGGCTTGGGCGCTGGGCCCCGGGTTGGCGGCCGCCGCAGCATGCGTTCGAAGATCTTGCGAAGAAGCGCGCCCATCAGGGAGTGCCTCCCGCCTGCTCCCAGGCCTTGTCCGCGAGGTCCATCAGGTCGTCGATGCGATCATCCGGGTGCTTGGAGCTCTGCCGGAAAAAGGCGCGGGTTTCCGGCGCTTTGTCTATATCCCCGTTGGAAACCGACATCAGATAAGCCCATTTCATATGGGCCCGTTCCGATTCGAGCCCATGGGCGTTGCCGGCCTCTTCATAGCGGCGGATGACTTTGTAAAGTTCCGCATCCGAAAGCGCGTCGGTGCTGGCCGGGTCGACCTCCCGGAGATAGGCCATGACCTTACGGCGCGAGCGCTCCAGCCGGGCCTGCTCGACGGTATCCATCTGGGCCGTATCGATCTGCAGCATGCCGGCAGGCGGTGCAGACGCATCGTCTGGCACGAGTGCACGCCACACGAAGGATCCCGACGGTGTGGGATGATCCGGAGCGTGGAAGGCCAGCGCCCGTGCTGGCCCGAACAGGCGTGCAAACTGGGCGGTATCCAGCGCCGGCAGCACTTCGGCAAGTACGTTGCCGTCGGCATGGCGAAACAGAACAGCTTCATGCACTCCGCCGTCATCATCCGAACCGGTAGCGGGCGGGCGCGTCGAAGGATCATCGCCATAGCCGCGTGGGATGAGCACCCTGTTCAGCGTGCGCAGATGGCGCCAGAGCGCCGGCTCGGTCAGATCGGCCCCGCCGGCCCAGAACACCGCCGCGGGCGCGTCGCCGACGAGGGCCAGCACCTTGTCCAACTGGGTCGCCGGATCTGCAATCGGCGGGGGCTCTGACCGGGCAAGCATGCCGCCGGCGGTAGGGTCGCCGGCCTCGACCGACTTCCGCATTGTTTGCGCCAGCACGTCGGCTTGCGCATGCAGAGCGTCGTCATCCGGTTCGTCTTCGGATTGGATTGACGCGTCCAGTTCTGCTCGAGGCTCGGCCTTCGGGGCAGGCAAATGGTGAAGATCGACAAGCCAGGGCCCCGCGAGGACGAGTTCATGATCGGCGACGTCGACATAGAGCGAGCGGTGTGCCAGTTCCCGACCGCGCAATTCGGCCGGAAGATCGTCGAATTGTGCGCCGTCCAGCACGGCATAAAGCCTTCGCGCCGGATCGGCAGCCAGGCGCACGAGATGGCCATGCAACGTCTCGCGCCAGTCCGGAACCGCCGGCTGCGATGGCTTTTCCGGCCACGGAACCTCTATGCCCGCCCCTGCCAATCGTTCAGCCCTTGACGAACGGCATCGACTGCTTGGCCATTCCCTTCTGGCAGGCGGCCTTCGACGATTGGGATGACGCGTTAGGACCCCTGTCGCCAATATAGACGTTATCCGACCCGGTCTGCGCCTCGCCGCCGCAGTCGATCGGATCGCCGATACGGCCGGCTCGACGGCCATTGACATAGACCGTCGGCGAACCGTCCTTCAGTTTGCGCCCATGGGAGGGCGCATGGCCCACCACGCAGCCATGCGGCACATATTCGTCGCCCACACGCATCAATTTCTTGCCGTTGACATAGACGTTGGGGCTGCCGCCGGTGGCCGGCGTCGGCGGGAAATGGCATGCGTGACCGGAGCCGATATCGGTGCGGCGATGGGCTGGAGGCATAGTCTAGTCCCTGAACTCAAAGAGGCGGGGTAACCCAAGGCGGAATAAGAAATACAGAATTACTATCGTCGCGATCCACCACAAACTGTAGGATCCAAATGTAGTCCATGAAGTATATAAAACGAAAAGGCCAATAACAAAAAACAATATAAAGGCATTTTTCTTTTTTAGAGAAATCTTTTTCATTCACATCTCCCAGTACTTTTTTACGAGTTCTGGGCGAGAATCATTTCCGAATACCTTCTTGTAGTCCTCGTCGGATGCCTCTCCGTTTTGAAATTTATGGATCATTATTGACTTGATTTGCTCCATCTCTTGAAGAGCAGAATAGTAAGCGACGGTTCCCCCGATAACGACGACAGCTCCGGCGATACCGGCAACACGTGTCAGCCCTCTAGCAGCCAAGCGCTTGTCGATTCCCTCCAATATGGCTCCTTTCCCCGCTAGGCGCCCTCCGAGTTTCTTCGCTCCCTCCTTGACGCTGCCGGTTTCAATTCCCTTACCCACGCCCGCAGCTACAGCGCTGCCTCCGGCGCCTATACCTACAATCTCAAGCCAATAAACTGCACGCTCCAAATCTTGGTATTGCTCGGCGAGCTCAGTTGCCGATTTGTTAAAATCATCGTACCAAGCAGGAAATTCCTGCATCATTATAACTACCGATCCTACGGCGCTGACAAATCGAGAGTTGGCGCCAAAATGCGCTCCGGCATTTTGAAGGATCGAATTGCCATAGTCGCGACGTTTGGGCTTTTCCTTAATAGCGGGCATCACATACAAGTGGCTTACTATCGTGAGGGCGGCTGCCTCATCATCTTTTGTGGTTTCTATTGGTATTCCGAGGGCATTGCAAACATTTATAAGTCGTTGCTTGGCGGATGCGGAAGACATGTTATGCCTCTACGGATTTAAATCTATTTTTTCGGAGCCAATTATCTTTATATTGACGCCGATAATTGAGATATTCCCCGCTGAATCCATTTCGATTCTGCTTTTACCGCAAAATATCGTATATTTTTTTCCAATATCGACAATTTTGTATTCTCCAACAGAAGAACTATGCGATTTCGTAGCTCTGTATGAGATATTTCCTTGAACTCTCATGGTGGAGTTTCCATGAACACTTATATCGTAATCTTGTCCGACTTGAACCTTATTACTATTCTTTACATTTATATTATGATTTCCGTCGGAGTGGATGGTGAAATCCCCTGGCTCACCAATGTTTAGAAGTTGCGTGTCAAGCCCATACGCAGATTCCGATACTTTGTTCGCCATCATGCCTATTCCATTAAACGATAGCGCATTGAGCCCAGAAGGGCCTGTATATATCATGTAGGAGCCGTAAACGGATGTCATAGAATCGCCAAAGGTCTCGCTGAGGCGATTGTTCAGAACGGATTCTGCAGAGTTGTGCTTCACGATTTTTGAATCATTATTGTGAACAATAACATTAAAATCCTTTTGCGCAGTGAGTCTAACCTCTTCGCTGTTTTCTAAATCGTCAAATCGAAGCTCGTTGAATTTCTGGACATCTTTCGACTTGTGCGTATTCGTTCTGAAGACGCTCTTTGTCTTGTTCTCCGGCAGCTTGTACGGCACCTTCTGCCTCGCATTGGGCACCAGCCCGACGATGAGCGGCTTGTCGAAGTCGCCGTCGATATGGGAAAGCACCGCCTCCATGCCGATGCGCGGGATGATCTGACCGCCCCAGCCGGCACCGCCCCAGTTCTGCGCCACGCGGAT
>NZ_JAKREW010000083.1 GCF_022347545.1 Terribium retamae | reverse complement strand
CGCCGGACGTGGAAGAGACGGAAACCAGCGACAGCACACGATCCGGATGGCTGGCGGCCAGCATCTGGGCGACCATGCCGCCCAGCGAGTGGCCGACGACATGGGCGCGCCTGACGCCCGCGGCATCGAGCACGGCGACGGTGTCAGCCGCCATGTCGGAGAGGTCGTAGGCCGGGGGATGGCCCGCCATGATGTCTTCCATCGAAGGGGGCGCGCCGGCCGCGCCGAGCATGGTGCTGCGGGCGGAATCGCGATTGTCGAAGGTGGTGACGCGGAAGCGCGGCGCCCCGCCGCCCGGGGGGCGGACGCCCGCCGCGGCGAGCGCGGCTGTGAAGCCATCGCCGGGACGGGTCGCCGCCCCCTGCCCGTTGATGATGACGAGCGGGATGCCATCCTGCGGCCCCTGCAGCCAATAGGCGAGTTCCACCGCGCCATTCCTGGCCGTGCCGACGGGCTCTCCGGCAACCGCCGGCGTCAGGCAAAACAGGGCAAACATCGTGAGCGCGCTTTTGAGCATGATCTTTCTCCTTGCGGTAAGAGCCGCCTTCGGGCTTTTCGGCCGGCGCCGTTCAGGTGCGGCCGAGATAGGCGGCGAGCTGTTCGAGCATGCCCTGCCAGCCGGAGCGGTGGCCCTCGAGGTCATCGAGGCCATCGAAATAGAGCCCCTGTTCGAGGAGCCGCAGGCGGGTTCCGCCCTGCACCGGCTCGAAGGTGGCGGCGACCGTGCCGGCGAAGGTGAGCCTTCCCTGGCTGGCGAGCGAGGAGGAGTAGACGATGCGCTTTGCCGGCTCGATCGCCAGATAGCGGATCTCGTTGATGTAGTGCCGGCCGCCGGTGGGACCGAAGCGGCAGATATCCGTTTCGCCGACGGCGAAGCGGAACACTTCGAAAGTGAGATCCCACCCCTCGCCCGGATCGCCCCAGATGCGCTGCGCCTGTTCGCTCGCCCAGGCGGCGAAAACAGCCTCGGCCGGCTGGGCGTAAACCCTGGTCAGATCGACGGTTCCCTCAATCATGGCCTGTTCCTTTCGTTGCGGATGGAGACAGGGTGCAGGAAAGCGAATACGGATTTTAGCGGTTGACTCGACGTTTTCGGGGCATTTGTGCCATAGAACATGGATGCCGATACGCCCGCTTCGCGTCTCCATCCTCAGCCTGCCGGAAAGCGGCACGATGGCGGCCTTCGGCCTGCACGAGGTGCTGGGCGACACCGGAACCAATGAGGCGGCGCTCTCGCGCGGGATGCAACCGACGCTGGTGGCCAGCCGCAGCGGCACCTATCGGACCGGCACCGGATTGCAGGTGACGCCGGATGGCGGGCTAGGCGACGCCGATGTGGTGATCGTGTGCGACATCCATCTTGGCCGCGACGAGACGCCGGAAGGCCGCTGGCAAAGCGAGATCGAGTGGGTGCGGCGCCATGTCGAGCATGGCGCGCTGGTCTGTTCCACCTGCAGCGGTTCCGTGCTGCTGGCGGAGGCCGGCCTGCTGGACGGCGCCGAGGCTGCCTCGCACTGGACCATGGCCGACCTGTTCCGCGACCGCTACCCTTCGGTGAAGTTCCGGCCGGAGCGCATCCTGTGCGACAGCGGCCGCAACGGCCAGCTGATCACCACCGGCGGCGCATCATCCTGGCAGGACCTGGCGCTCTACCTGATCGGCCGGTTCTGCGGGGCGGAAGAGGCGGCGCGGGTGGCACGGCTGTTCCTGCTGGGCGACCGCGGCCACGGCCAGCTGCCCTTCGCCTCGATGGCGCGGCCGCGCCAGCACAGCGACGCGGTGATCGCGAAGATCCAGGCCTGGCTGGTGGACCATTACGCCACGCCCAACCCGGTTTCGGCGATGGTCGCCCGCTCCGGGCTGGCGGAGCGCAGCTTCAAGCGGCGCTTCTCGGCGGCCACCGGATACAGCCCCGTGGAATATGTGCAGGCGCTGCGGATCGAGGAAGCCAAGCAGATGCTGGAGACCGAGGACAAGGCGATCGAGGAGATCGCCGCCGCGGTGGGCTATGAGGACCCGACCTTCTTCCGCAGGCTGTTCAAGCGCCGCGCGGGCGTAACCCCTGCCCAATACCGCCAGCGCACCCGCATCCGCGGCCTGCGCTAGCGGGGCGCAGAGCACGGCTACTCCGCAGGCGGCGGCCTGAAAGAAAACGTCACGAACTGGTCGAGTTCTTCCGCCGGGCGGTAAGGCTGGCGGCGCAGCGTTATGGACCGTTCGCGGAAATCCGCATCCGCCTGCGACAGGGCGCGAACCTCGCCCTGGCTGGTCGTGGTGCTGAAAGACCGCGATGGCGTCGAAGGCCGCCTCGCTGGACCGGTAGCGGCCCGGGCCGCCATTGGCGCGTTCGAACAGGGCCAGCACCTCGCGGGCACTGAGCTTGAACAGTCGTTTGCCGGCGTAATTCACCTGCGCGTGGCGCGCCTCGACCGTGACGCCGTCGAGCTTGCCGTCGCGATATTCGAGCAGGATCGGCACCTGATCCTTCGTCAGATTCTGCGTGGCGAAATCCGCCATCCCTCGCGCGGCGCTGCGCACGGCCGCGATGGTCTCCTGCGACAGGGTTGCGCCATGCTGGGCGATGATCGCTTCCACATCGGAGACGACATGGGCCTGGGAGATCAAGGGGCTCGGCTCACCATAAAGCGGCGCCATCGCGGCGACGGCCTGCGGCGACAGGCCGAAGGCGAGGTGGCCGATGCCGTGATGCGGGGCGATCAGCCAGTCGGCATTCATGTCTTCAGCCTGGGAGCCGGCGACTGCAGGCGCCAGAAGCGCGGCGCAAAGAATGATGGGCCAAAGGAGCGCCCGCATGACCTCAGCCATTGCCCTTCGCCCTAACGGCCTGCCACAGGCCGAACAGGAACACCACTGCGCCGATGACGAAGGTGGGCACGAAGATCTGCAACGCCTCCCAATCCCGCCATTTCAACGAAAAGCCGGTGCAGCCTGTGGGGCTCATGCCGCAGGCGAAGGCGTTGAGCAGATACCAGCCGGCGAAGGTGGCGCCGAAGATGACCGCGCCGACGATCATGAGGATGATTGCGGATTTCATGTCTGCTGATAGCGGCGGGTGGGGTTGAGGGCAATGCGGGCTGCCAGTGTTCGAGCAAGCCCGGCACTTGTCAAATCGCCGGCTCCGATAAAAAGTCTGTGTGGGTTGGGGGATCGGCGATGATGGAATGGCTGGGCAGCAAAGGATTCTGGATCCTGGCTGTGCTCTGGTTCATCTGCTTCGGCATCTTCAGGTCGAGCACGGATGACCGCAACTGGCGAGCAACGGCGTTTTTCGGCGGTGTTACTGTGTTCCTGTTCCTAGCGATCATGTTTCTTACGGCGGGGGGGTGGTGCGTGGCGGTGAGCGCAGGATGATACGCGGCCAAATCCTGTTAACGGAGAACGCCGTTTCTCTCGAATTCGCAGGAAAGCACGCTAGCTTGGCGACTCTATGATTTTTGGTGATTTGCTCGACATGAGCGGGGTCTTGGTACCACCTGCCGGAGCAGTGTCGGCTCTCACCACCGACTTGCAATATTTGCAACCGCCAGTAATTAAATACCTTCAGAAGTACGAGAACTCACCGTCCGATATCAGCTGACATGCTCAGCAATATACTAACCACTACCAGTTCAAAGGCATACTGATCGTCACTTCATCTGCGGCTAACCGCCTTATTCCGCGGAATCACCGCAGCGCTAGACAATATTTTATCAATAAGTAGTGTCTCTCTCGCAGGTAGTGTAAGTACGCTGCGGGGGGATAGTGGGCGTGGTGCTGGATCCGACAGCCGATGAAATTACGGTGCGGGAGGTGCTTGCGAAATTCGACACTGATTTCGCCTCGTTCGCACTCGCAGTAGAGAATGGCGAATTTGCACTCTGGGTTGGCTCAGGAATTTCAAGAAAGGCACCTAGTCTCGGAGATCTCATTGAGCGGGCATTCGACTATGTCCGCGAGAGAGCAGTAGAGCCTGCGACTGAAGCTGTTTACATGCCAGCGCTTGAGGAAGCGCTTGGACTTGCGGAGGTCAACCCTCCGGACGTCAAAGAGTTTTACGAATCTCCGCTTGCTGACTGGCCACAGGGTAAAGCAATCATCGATCGACTGTGGACGAAATATTCACGTGTGCTCGACATCCGTATTGCTGGAACCGACCCGGATTTCATCCTGTGGGAAGCGATCGACATCCGGCAAGCCTTCGCACAGCCCGCATCCCCCGCGGCTGAACATCTCTGTATCGCAATCTTGATTCTGGAAGGCGCGGTCCAGGCGATCGCTTCGGCTAACTGGGACGGTTTCATCGAGACAGCCGTCGAGCAGCTAAGCAGTGGTGTGCCTGGGGTCCTTCAAGTCGTGGTCGACCCCGATCAGCTCCGGGGACCCGCTGGTCGCGCACGGTTGTTGAAGTTTCATGGCTGCATAGTACATGCCTCGCGAGAGCCTCTCGTCTTTCGGAGGTTTCTGACCGGAAGTTATACGCAGATTATGGACTGGCCAGAAACCGCCGCGTTCGCGGCGATGCGTAATGCGGTTGTCGGGCTTGCCACGACACAAAAGACCCTCGTCCTTGGGCTGTCGATCCAAGACAACAATCTACAGACACTTTTTACCCGCGCCAAAGAAGTGCACGCATGGCCGTGGCCTTGTGCGCCTGCCGCGCCAGCGCACATCTTTTGTGAGGAGAGCATTAAGCAAGGTCAGCGCGATGTGCTCCGTCTCTCTTATGGCGACGCGTACAATCACGATCCGGCCGCAGTGCACGCGGCTACGTTGCTTCGTGCGTGGGGCGAAAAGGTGCTGATTGCCTTGGTCCTAAAGCTCCTTACAGACAAGCTTATCCGGTTGATGGAGCTTTCCCTGGGCGCATTGGGGAAAGGTCAAATCTCCGGCGTCCTTGCGCCGCGGCTAAAAGCGTTCCGGGACGATGTTGCCGATCTCGCTATCCCCGGCGTAGATGCGCATGATCGGACAACCTTTACGAATCAGGCGATTGCGTACTGGTCCCGTATGCTTTCGCTGTTCCGTAGCGGCGCTCTACCTCAAAAGCCTGACGCCTATGAGGCATTGAGTAATTCGACGCCAAGTCTGATTGCAGCTGACCCGAATGCACAAGCCATGGGCCTTGGCCGGCTTGGGATTTTGTTGTCTTTGTTGCAGTATGGTCGGGAGGAAGGCCATTGGGAGCTCCGCCTGCCGGCTTCGAATGATCTGACCTCAGGTGCAATGATCGCGCGCGCAGCGCGGCCGGATGGAATCGCCCGCCCCCTATTTCTCGTAAAATCAGCCACCGATGCAATTGCCCTGAAGAGCAACGGGGCCTTCGCCAACGACGACGCGATTATTGTCCATGCGGATGATACTTGGCACCGTATGGTGGATGAGGGCGCGAGCCCACGACGGGTTCGCTCGGCTCCGGGGCGGACTGGTCGAGTAGGCGAGACGCATGTAAGCCTTGGTGATCTCATAACTCGGTACAGCGATGGCGCAGCCCTCCAGCAAGAATTTGTCGCCAGGATGATGTTATGACCAACTCACCGCTCGTGCAGGCAATTCAAGAGCGACTTCGCAATTCTGGCTACAGTAGCCTTTCGACCCCATTTAAGGTGGCAAGTGTCGAATTTGCCTTTACCGGCGCGATGCGCGGGCGCGATGGTAGAGCTCTCGATCTGGTGCTACTCGTCGATACTACGACAGGCGACTTCGGAGACCGAGACGGTGCTCGCGTCCGCCAACGTGTCGAAGCACTAAGTCGCGCCCTCGATGTTACTGGGTCGCGCTATGTTGTTACGGTCATTCTTGCAGGCGCCGTACTAGCGGACGGGATAGAAGCGCTCTCTGAGCTTTGCCGCGTGCTTCACGTGGAGAACGTCGCGCTGAACGACCGAGGCGAGCCAGCTAACGAAGTCGCCGAACGACAGCTCGACGATCGTATTCGCGTTTTGTTGCCGCTAACTTTGCCGACTCCGCTCGCAGATTCTGGCAGCGGTACCGGGCCAGCAATGGAGCAGCTAATTCATGCGCTACCTACCGACACAAACACGGAGTTGTTGGGTGCAGTACTGGAGGCCTCCGGAGCCGGCGAGGACGCAGTGATGACGGCCGCGGCGGCGGTGATTGCGAGCGCGCTAAACTCCGGCTTCGAAGAGGAGCAATCGTGAGCGATTTAGTCCTGAAGAGCCTTGATGTGGTCAATTTCCGCAGCATCCGCGGGCATGTCCATGCCCCCCTCGACGCGAAAGTCGTAATTGTCCATGGAGAGAATGGAGCCGGGAAGACAAGTTTGCTTTCCGCTCTTGAGCTTGCATTGACCGGGGGTGTCCAATCGCTTCAGCGAGCCGACCCCGCATATGAAAAACAATTACTGCATCGCTCGGCGTCCGACGGGCGCGTATTGCTTCGAGCGGTCGCTGGAACCTCCGAACATAACTTCCGCGCCGATCTCAACCCACAAGGGGCACACTCCGTCGATGCACTGGATGAGAAGCTTGCCGCGTTTTTTAGAGAGCGGTCGTTTTTACCCCAATCATTACTTGGGCAGTTACTTCAAATCTACCAGGATGCCGGCAGCGATGCTGCATCTCCGCTGGCGCAGTTCGTAGGCAAGCTTTTGGGCCTCGATCGGCTTGATGCACTAGAAGCTGGGCTGAAGGCGTTAATCGACGTGCGCAACGTTCGTAAGAACGTGGACGGGTGGCTAGTGGCGGAGAACGAGAGGGCACGCCTCGATCGATTGCTCGCGGAGCAGCGAAAGGCTCGCCGCGTGTTTGATGAGCAGATCCAAACAATCCTCGCCGAACTTACGACGCTCTGCACATCCCTCGATATCCCCGTGAAAGTGCACGAGGAGCTCCTTGATAGACTCGCTGACGAGCTTGGTGACGAGAGAGATGCGGACGCATTTGCCCTACTCGCAGATCAGCAGCGGCGACTCGCTTCGATTCGTCGAGAGATTTCGGACGCCCGCTCTGCAACAGGCGAGAACGCCCCTATCCCGGCGACTGGATCGGACGAGGCGACCAGAAATTTTGCCCTTTGGGAAGCAGAGCATGGCGCTCGCGTCAGCACCATTCGCAGTCGCGTCGAAGCCGCCCTGCCCGACCTCTCAATGCCGAGCGAGCCCTCGCAATTTGCAGAGGAGGCACTGAAGCGCCTACGCACCGAGCAGGGGCAGCAATCGGATCGCGCGAACCAAGCGCGGATCGATATTAGGCGTCATGCGGTGGCGCTAGACGAACGCGATGTCGCTGTTCGACAACGTGACACGATCGACGACGAGGTCTCGCGATTGTCCAGCAGCGCTGGGAGCTTGGGTTCGGCGCTGGCAGAACTAACATCGTTTATCGCTGATGACGTCTGCCCTGTCTGCGATCGCGATTTCCGCGAAGTCAGCGGCGTTACCCTCAGCGAGCACGTCCACGGAAAGATTCGGACACTGTCGGCGTCCTCGGAAAGGCTATTGCTTCTGGGCCGCGCTCGAAGCGAGGTGCAGGTCACCATCGAGCGTCTGGATCGTGAGGTGGAGTCTATCGCAGCACGCATGTTGGGGGAGGAGGCCCTCGCTGAGGTCGACCGCCATCTCGCTACGACCGAGAGATTAATCGCCGAACTGGAGGGCCTAAGTGAGGTGCTGCAAGAGGGCGGACGGCTGCGCGCAGCCGATATCGCCGCGAGGCGAGCCGTAAGTGAAGCTCAATCGCGCCATGTGTCGCTTGCCGCCGCACGTGAGACCCTAAGTAGCTTTGCACGGTCTGTAGGTGCGGCCGCCATCGAGGAAGGTGAATCCTTTGAGGCGGCAGCATCCCGCGTCGACCAGCTTCTGGGTACCCAAGCGGCGCGGTTGGAACGGCGTCTCTCAATGCGTCGCCGTGGAACAGACCTTGTCGCAACCATTCGGTCGGCGATGGCGCGTCGACAAGACGCCGACATCCAGATTGCTGCAGATCTCGAAGCGTGGAATCGAGCCGAACAAGCACTGGGCCGTGCGCAAATCCTGCGTGATCAAGGGGTCGCAATTCGAAACGCGGTAGACAAGGTGCGGTCCGCCATAATTCGCCGAGAGTTCAATGATCGACTCAACAGGGTTTGGCGGGATTTGTTCGTGAGACTAGCGCCCAGCGAGCCTTTCGTTCCTGCATTCCGTATCCCCGTCTCATCCACGCAACGGCTCCAACCAAAACTGATCACCGAGCATCGGGATGGGGGCGACGCTGGAGGAACGCCTGGAGCGATGTTGAGCGCAGGCAATTTGAACACCGCAGCTCTCACGCTGTTCATTGCACTGCACCTCTCCGTACCAAAGGAATTACCTTGGCTAATCCTTGATGATCCGGTCCAATCGATGGATGACGTACATATCGCCCATTTCGCGGCCCTGCTCAGAACTCTCTCCAAAGAACACGGACGCCAAATAATGATAGCAGTCCATGATCGGCAGCTATTCGAATACTTAAGGCTCGAGCTCAGCCCCGCATTTCCGGATGACAGTCTGCTAACGTTGGAGTTGTCGCGAGGGGCTCGCAGAGATAGCGTCTGCGTTTCGAGGCGGCTGTCTTTCAAGGAGGAGACGGCACTTTTTGCGGCTTAAATTCTAATAGAGCTGAAGGAGAGGCAAGTCTTTCTTCGGCCTTCTGCTATTGTTTTCGCGGTGATACGTCGCGACGTCCGCACTATTCAATCGACAGCAGCGATGCCTCGTCTTCTGTCTTAGTAAGGTATCTATCAGCCCCATTGTCTTTTCCGAAGGCAGAACATATCATGAACAAATGAGCGCCCTCACCCTCACCGAAAAACTGGCGATCCTTTCGGATGCCGCGAAATACGACGCCTCCTGCGCCTCCTCCGGCGCGGAACAGCGGGATTCCCGCAAGAGCGGCGGCATCGGCTCGACCGAGGGCATGGGCATCTGCCACTCCTATGCGCCGGACGGCCGCTGCATTTCGTTGCTGAAGATCCTGCTGACCAATTTCTGCATCTATGACTGCAGCTATTGCATCAACCGCTCCTCCTCCAATGTGCGGCGCGCGCGCTTCAGCGTGGACGAGGTGGTGAAGCTGACGGTCAGCTTCTACAAGCGCAACTATATCGAAGGGCTGTTCCTGTCTTCGGGCGTCATCCGCTCGCCCGACGAGACGATGGCGGAGCTGGTGGAGGTGGCGCGCAGGCTGCGCGAGGAGGAGAACTTTGCCGGCTACATCCATCTGAAGACGATCCCCGAATCCGCGCAGGACCTGCTGGATGCGGCGGCGCGTTATGCCGACCGGCTGTCGATCAATGTCGAGCTGCCGACCGACGAGGGCGTGAAGCGGCTGGCGCCGGAAAAGCGGCCGGAGACGATCCGGCTTTCGATGGCGGCGCTGCGTTCCAAGATCGAGGAGAAGTCGGAGCCGACGCTGCGGACCAGGAAACGCCAGCGCTATGCCACGGGCGGGCAGTCCACCCAGATGATCATCGGCGCCGACGCCACGCCCGATGCCGGCATCCTGAAGGCCAGCGCGCGGCTCTATGGCAGCTACCGCCTGCGCCGCGTCTATTATTCGGCGTTCAGCCCGATACCCGACGCCTCGTCCTCGCTGCCGCTGAAGAAGCCGCCGCTGATGCGCGAGCACCGGCTCTACCAGGCCGACTGGCTGATGCGCTTCTATGGCTTCGCCCAGAACGAGATTTTGGACGGGCGGGAAGACGGCATGCTGGACCTGGAGATCGACCCGAAACTGGCCTGGGCGCTGCGGCACCGGGCGATGTTTCCGGTGGATGTGAACAAGGCCGAGCGGGAAATGCTGCTGCGCGTGCCGGGGCTGGGCGAAAAGGTGGTGACGCGCATCGTCGAGACACGGCGGCATCGCCGGCTGCGGCTGGAAGATGTCGGGCGGCTCTGCCATTCCATCGCCAAGGTGCGGCCCTTCATCACCGCGCAGGGCTGGTCGCCCGGCGGGCTGACCGACCAGACGGCGCTGCGCGACACAATCGTTTCCTCCTGCGAGCAGCTTTCGCTGTTTTGACGATGCTCGACCTTTCGACCTACAGCGTGCACCTGGCCGGCGAGACCGACTTCGAGGGCTGGCGCGATGCGGCGCGGCGTCTCGCGCTGAACCATGTCGCGCCGCAGGAGATCGCCTGGGTGGTGGACGCGGAGGCTGAGAACCGGTTGCCTGCCGCGCCGGTGGGCGGCCAGCTGAAGGTCTCGCGCGACTTCGTCGAGCGTGCGGAAGCGGTGTCGTGTCACAGCGATGCCGAGCGCTTCGCCCTGCTCTACCGGATGCTGTGGCGGATGCGCGAAGAGCCGGAGCTGCTGAAGATCGCGTCCGACCCGGATGTCAGGCGGTTCGAGGCGATGGAGAAGGCCGTCGGGCGCGACATGCACAAGATGCGCGCCTTCGTGCGCTTCCGGCAGATCGGCGAGGGCGAGGACGAACGCTATGTCGCCTGGTTCGAGCCGGAGCATTTCATCGTCGAGCGCAATGCGCCGTTCTTCGTGCGCCGCTTCACCGGCATGCGCTGGTCCATCCTGACGCCGCTTCTGTGCGCGCACTGGGACAGAGCGGAACTGAGCTTCACGCCCGGCGCCGACAAGGGCAGCGCACCGGCCGATGACGCCACCGAGGAATTGTGGCGCACCTATTACGAGAACATCTTCAACCCGGCGCGGCTGAAGACCAAAGCCATGCAGAAGGAGATGCCGAAGAAATATTGGCGGAACCTTCCGGAGGCGCCGCTCATTCCCCATCTGGTGGCCGGCGCCGAGGCCGCCGCCATGGAGATGATCGCGAAGATGCCAACGGCTCCCGCTCCCCATCACGCCAAGGTGCAGGCCAAGCACTGGCCGACGCCGGCCGCGCCGGAACGCAGCGACGACGGCGCGGATGCGCGCTCGATCGGGGACC
>NZ_JAKREW010000082.1 GCF_022347545.1 Terribium retamae | reverse complement strand
GCCAGCTGAGCTGGCAGGAAGTCTATCTGGTCTTCGCCGTACTCAATCTGGTGGTCTGTCTGCCGCTGCATGGCTGGTGTCTCACATAAACAGAAACTATCGATCGCGGATCTTCCGCCATATGGCCATTTACGGTTTCGTTTCCTGAGAGCCCCAAACTCAATAGATTGGCTGAACCATGATCCATCAAATTCGAGCAGTTTACGACGAGACGACGATACGTGTGTATCAAGCATACAATGACGCCATAGCTGATGCAGCGCTTAAACACGGAACCTTCGTTTCGCCGCCATTCAGCTTGACCAGGATGTCCTGGATCAAGCCATCTTTCCTGTGGATGATGTATCGATCTGGATGGGGCAAAAAGGATCCAAACCAGAAACGCATCCTTGCTATCGAGATCAAACGCACTGGATTTGAAAGCGCTTTGTCAAATTCGTGCCTGAGCCACTTTGAGCCCGGTCTCTACGGCACCAAAGAGGAATGGAAAAAGCGCTTGCTTCAATCCGATGTTCGCATCCAATGGGATCCCGAACGTGACCTTCATATGCAGCCATTGTCCGCCAGAAGCCTGCAAGTAGGCTTGTCGGGCGATGCGTTGCGTCAATATGTCGACGACTGGATAATAAGCATTTCGGATATTAGCGATTATGCTGATTTGGTAAAAAATACTTTGGATAACGGTCAAGTCGAGGATGTCTCTCGGCTGCTTCCCAAAGAAAAAATCTACAATCTGCCCGCCGAGATAGAGGTTGGGATCTGTGCTTCAAGCGCTAAGATCTAAGCCACTTGCGGCAAATCTTTCAAGTTGTTCATTGGCTCTCGCGGCCACGACGGTGTCTGGGTGGTTGGCGAGTTTGGTCAATTCCTGAAACGCTGCTTTTCTCGCTGCGGCATCCACAGGTCCACCACGAACGGGTAAGATCAGCTTTCCTAAACCCCATATCGCCTTCCGCGACAAACCGTCAGCGTCGTCAGTTTCGACCAGCAATGGAGGCTTTGCAAAAACGGCACGCCGAAGGGGTTCAACAGCGGCAGGACTATGCATCATCTGCAAAACTTCAACGATATTTTCGTGTTCGTTGTGCCAGTATTGTTCGATAGTATATCCAATCATAGAGCAAATTTCATTCCGCTCAGTATCGTTAGCTTTTGATTCTTCTTCGAAAAATTTAAAATGAAACCCAAGATCCATTGCCATGGAGAAGGCGTTGGAGTCTCTTTCTCTTATAGATGTAGCGATTATGTCTTTTATGTCGATTTTTGGAGAAGCTTTTTCAAAATCATAAAACCGCTTCGAGAACTCTGATTTATAGTAGGAATCTTTCATCTTCTGAATGTCGTTTGCAGGGATCATTGTATGGACTCGAATCGAGTAATGTTATTGTTAAAGGTATCTATGCCGGGGCCGCGACCCAGGCCGATATTGCTAACCCCGCCCTCGCTCTTAAACATAGTTCCGGTTTGAGCCCATCCTTTTCCAGCGTCGGGCATGTTGGGGTATTCCCTGGCGGTTGCCGGGTTTCCTTTATGTCTACCGCCCAATTTCTCAAGTGCTGCCTTTGTTCCGGGCCGCGTTTCAAATTTAACAACAACACCATCATACTGTCTTGAATAGGCTTCGGAGGGAGAGACAAACGTTTCGCTGGTTGGCCTAATTTTTCCAGTCCTCTGCAAATGCTCGAAGTCTGCCTTTGACATCGTTCTGTAGAAAATTTCTGATCTGGCTGTTGCGGCCAGCCCAAGCGGGTCGATCCATGTGGTTGGATTCTGCACATATCCCTGTGGTCTGTCTCCACCAGCCAATCCGATCGGATCAGGCGACACGTATTGGGCGGTCAGCGGATCGTAGTGGCGATGGCGATTGTAATAAAGCCCGGTCTCGGCGTCTTCGTACTGGCCGGGGAAGCGCCAGGGGCACTGGAGGTCCTCCGGTAAAGGCTCGTGCGAAGACCTAGCTACGAGGTTGCCGAACGTGCGGGTGGCGCGTACCTCGCCCCAGACATGATGCTCCACCGCCCAGACGAGATTGCCCTTTTCGTCAAACATCTCCTTTGGCGTGCCGAGATGGTCACAGACGATGGGGAAAAGCGCCGGAGCGGCGAGAGCCGAGCCGTCCGGCAGCTTCGCTCCGGCAGGCAGTTCTTTCGCAAGCAGCCGGTGCGTTGCGCCTTCGTCCTCCTCGAAATGCCAGCGTATCGCCTCGTCCCAGGCAACGCGGCCGCCGAGATGCAGGGGAGCCTCGGCCACCATATGGTCGCCGTCCCACAGGAAGGCGGCGCCGACTTGCGGCAGGTCGTCCGGATGCCAGGCATTGTCGTTGGAAGCGCCGGTGGTGGCTGAAGGTGAACCATCGCCCGAAACCAACTCCGGCCATCTGGAGACGGCCCGCCGCCTTTCGGCTTCCGAAAACTTTCGGACTTTCGACACCCGCCGTCCGAACGGGTCGTAACGGTAGAGCCACTCGTCTCCGCCGGGATCGATGCACGACACCAGGCGATCATGCACGTCCCAGCCATAGCGCCATTTGCGCGGCCGAAAACCATCGCGCTCGACATGACGTTCGGTCAGCCGCCCGCAGGCGTCATGGATCAGCCGGATACGCTCGCCTTTGGGCCCCCGCGCGATCTGCACCACGCCACCCGGTGTCGAGGTCCAGCGTTCCATCGGCACGCCGCGATAGCTCGCACCACCAATGCCGGCCTGATGCACGACCGATGAGGCGCCCGTGACATTGCGCGCCGCGTCATAGGCAAAATTCTCCGAGTTCGAACGGCCGACCGCTGAGGCGAGCTGCCCGTTGTCGTCATAGGCGAGCCTGGTTTGGCCCCACAATGCATCATCGATGACGACGGGCGCGAAGGCGCGGTCGTATTCGTAGATCCGCCGTGCTGCAGTTGGAGACTGCGGGCCGCCGCCCAGCGGGACATTGACCCCGAAGGGTGAAACACGGTTGACGGCAGCGGCGGCACCGCCCGCCTGCTGCTCCGTCAGTTGTCCGACCGCGTCAAAGCGCTGGTCGAGCGAAAAACCTCTCGTCGTGATGCGTCGCGTCTCGCGGCCCAGTGCGTCATGCGAGAAGTTGAAACCCGCTTCGCCGGCGGTCAGCCGCTCCACCTGACCGAGCGGATCGCGCACATAGTCGGTGAGACCACCCGCCGATCCGGTCATGTCGCGCAGGATACGCTGGCCCATCGCATCGCGTGTCGATTTTGTGCGCACGCCATTCAGCGTCTCACCGACAATGCGGCCGTTTCTGTCGCGCTCGAAAGATACGAGCGCTGCTTTGTTCTCGGCGCGGACCAGCAGCCCGCGCGCGTCATACCAGAGGCGGGTGACATCCTGCGGCTTGCCGTCCGCCTTGACTGCATCCGGCGCAAAACTCTCGATGCGGCGCAGAAGGCCGGACTTGTCATAGGCGTAGGTCAGTCGCGCGCCGTCCGGCTTGAGCATCGCGGTGACTTGGCCAGCAGCGTCGCGTTCGTAGCGGCGGATTCGTCCATCGAAGTCCTCTTCTTCGATCACCCGCCCGGCAAGGTCGCGGCCGAAGCGGTAGACCCGACCCACGGCGTTGGTGACGGTGAGGATGCGCCCTTCGATATCGTAGCCGAAGCTGAGCTTGCCGCCCTTGGGGTCGGTGATCGAGGCGAGCACGCCGAAGGCAGCGTTCTCGTAGCGCCAGGCGCGCCCTTCGCCGTCGCGCACCACCGAAACCAGTCCTTGTTCGTCGAAGGACCGGGTGACGGTAACCCCGTCGGGACGCGTGATCTCAGTGGGCGCATCGAAACCGCCGGCGCCGGCATGATAAGAGCGGCGCGTGACATGGCCCAATGCATTGGTGACGGCGATCTGCCGGCCGAAGACGTCATAGTCGAAACGCGTAGTGTTGCCCTTGGCATCGGTGACCGTTGCCAGCCGATTGTGCTCATCCCAGCTTCGGCGTTCGACGCTGCCATTGGGGAAATGCGTTTCGATCACACGGCCCTTGTCGTCGCGCACCAGCCGCGTGGCGTGGCCTTCGGCATCGGTTTCGGCGATGACGTTGGACTGGAAGTCGTGCTCGTATCTGCGCTTGTTGCCGGCGCCGTCGATGACCAGCATGAGTTCGCCGTTGTCACCCCAGATATGGGTGGTGACGCGACCCTCCGCATCCCGGCTTTCCTGCGGATTGCCGCGGGTGTCGTAGCGGGTGGAGGATTCGAAGCCGTTGGCGTCCTTCGTGGCGATCCGGAAACCGGCCCTGTTGTAACGGTGGCTTACCGTGCCGCCCAGCGCGTCGATCTCGGCGGTGATGTTCTCGTTTTCGTCATACTGGAAGCGTTGCGCGGCGGCGCCATTGCCACCCGGCAAATAGGCGGTCTCGCCTGCGCGGTAATCGAAACGGTCGTCGTTCCAGATGCCGTTGGTGGCGGTGTGGACGACCCGGCCCTGCTCATCATAGGTGAAATGAGTCTCGGAGGCGCGGGTGATGTTGTGCCAGGAGGCAATCAGGTCCTTCGCTTCCTGCCACTGATAGCGCACCGACATGCCGAAGGCGCAGTCGGCCGACAGCATGCGGCCGCGCTGGTCATAGCTGTAGGCCGCCAGCTCCAGTTCGGAGCCGTCCGTGCCGATCAGGGTGATTTTGGTGCGCCGGCCCTTGGCGTCGTTCTCGAAGGCGAGCGACAGTCCGTCGGGCCCATCGGCGCGCACCAGCCAGCCCTCGATCGTGCGGGTCAGCATCAGCTCGAAGCCGTTGAGATCTTCGATCTTCTCCAGCCGGTAGAAGCCATCGGCATATTGCCGGAAATGCTTGGTGATGCGCCCGTCCTTCAGCGTGAGTTGCCTGAGCCAGGGCGCCTTGAGCTCCAGGTGCGGATAGCCGGCATTGGTGGCGGGCAAGAAGTTGAACGGCCGCTCGAAACCGATGCGCTTGCCTTCGTCATTGTGGAAGACGAGCTGGCCGCGCTCTGGATTGGAGAAGATCTCGTCGAACATCGAGATCTGGCAAGCGCCGAGCGGGCTGCGATAGCGCCCGGGCAGGCCGAGCTTGAGGCCCATGTAGCGCGCGCCGTCAAAGGCGAAGGTGCCGGGGATGAGAAAATCGCGCCAGGTCTCGAGATATTCGCCATTGGCCACGGACACGGGCTCGCCAGTCTCGACCGCCTCGACCTTCGCGGGAGGGCGCCTGACGCTGAATACGCCGCGTGGAGACAGCGTTCGTGCTCCAAGCGCAGCCAAGGCAGCCTCGTTGGTCAGCTTCGCATACTGTTCCCCCATTCCGGATGCCGTCCTGAAGGTCGAATCAATTGCGCCAAGCTTTGTTTCAGCGGTGATCGCTTGCTTTTCGGCACACCGCTTTTTGATGAGATCGGCATAATCTGAAGGAGAGCTGGCGAACTCTTTCGACTGCAGGTGAGCTATATTTCTGTCCGAGTTAATCATGAACGCCAGGTTGTTGGCGTCATTGCCGGAGAGATAGTCGGACAGCGGACGGTTCTGGGCAAAATTCGCCGACTCTATAAGGCTGGAGGCCTCCATGGCAGTCATGCGCTGTCCATACTCGGTGGTCAAATCATAGCCGGCCTGCTCTGCGAAGTCCGTGATACCCTTCCACTGTCTGGCGACTTCGGCATCGCGGAGAGGCCTGGCCTGATCTTCGAGCTGCTTTTGATAAGGCGATTTCGGGCAATAATAGTACCCGTCCGGTGCCGCCGTGGCGCCCGTCAGGGAGACTGCATCGGCATTGGCGCTGCGGGTCGCATCGTTCTCGCCTGGAACAACGCGTTCTTTGGTCTTTATGTCGTCAGGCGGCATTTATGACCTGCTTCCCACCAATCGAAACAGTGACAAAAGTCACGAGAACCTCCACTCCAGCGCAAACCAACAAGGCACCTTCATTGTTGGGTTGAGCCATCGGGCAGTTGCCAGCGTTTGATTGTTTCCTTGCCGAGCCAGGGTTTCTGAGGATTCCAGTTCGGGTTTGGAACATCGATCTGTTTCATGCCATGCGCTTCCGGCGTCCATTCCGGATCATCGAGCCATGTGCGCAAGCCCGGTGGCGTGTCCTTTTGAGTGTCGGCAAGAAAACGTCTGGCACGCACGACGTCATCGCGCGTATCGCGCAACTTTTCAGGCGCCCAGATCTGCAGTTGCGGCAGAAAGCGCGGCGTTGGATCGGAGGGGGTGATCGGCGCGGAGCCGGGAAGATTAGGGTCGAAAGCAGGAGTTTGGCTGACGTCCAGCAGGATGTAGTGCAATTTATTGCCCGATCCGCTCACAAGCGTGCCGTAAGCCTTGGCATTGCTTGTGTAATTGCTGTCCATCTCGTTTTCTGGATAAAAAAGAGATTCCTTGCGCCATCCGGCCTTCAAGAGCTGATCGATAAAGGCGCGAGCCGCCTTGTCGGCTACCGCAAATGGATGGGGCTGCTCATTCAACTTCACATCGAAATTGGTGATAATGCCCCCGCTTTGACCGATCGCCAGCATTCGTCCAGGCGGCAGATCGAGACTGAAGTCTCCGTCCTTGTAGCGAACGGCAACCCAGACATCGGTAAAGAAGATCGGCATCCGATCGTCCGTCTTGTCGACCGGAACCGTAAACTCTCCGAGCCCGCCGGAACCTTCTTTCAGGTCGTTGGCCACCATGAAATCCGCGACGCTCTGGCCGAGTTGGATCTCTATCGACCGAGGAGGCTGTTTGCCGGGATCGTCGGAAGAGTTAAGCATGAAATACAGTCCGATCAGTGCAACGACACAGGCGAATACCAGGAGATGCTTCACGATGCGGTCTCACCAACCTTGCTGCCTTTCCAGCGCGTTCATGAGGTCGTTATAGTAACCGACGCGATCCCTGGGATTAGCGATTTCGCCACGAAATGGCACCGTATTGCTGTCCCCGCATTGCGTTGATACCGGAATATCGTAGGTATTCTTTCCCGATATTAACTTATATGGCTTGTTCGCAACTTCCATTAAACCGAACGTTCCAGAATATTTTTCGTAAACAGGCTGCACGATCTTCATTTGCTCGAACATAGCAATATTATCAGCGCCGGCTCGAAGATTGCCGTTGTCAATCTCCTGGAAGGCCTTTTGTATTTCAGGAGGGAGGTTTTTCTTCTCGGCTGCATAGCATTTTTTCATCTGCTCATACCCATGCCGGGCCCGGAAGGCCGCAAACGGATAGATGTCCCGGAAAATCGCCTTGTTGGCGTCACCAAGCGCCTGGTACATGTTGTACCAAGGGTCCAGGCCCGTTCCATTCATCGGGTCCGGATCAAGCCCCGCGATGACGTCGGGGTCCAGGCTCCTTACAAGTTTCATGCTGCAACCGCCCTGAACGGAAACGATCGACGCGAGCTTGATCCAGCGATTTGAAGGATCTTCCCGAGCCAGCTTGTCGTAGGCGGCAGTGATTGCCTTATTGCGCTCGATCGGGTCTTCTATGGCAGTGATTGCATTTGTTTCGCGTTCGATCGCCTCGATGCGCTGCTTGCACTCGCTCTTGATCGTCTTGTCCTCGAGCGCCTTTTGCGGTTCGCGCGGCCCAGGGTCAGGCCTATTGATCCAGGCATCCTGGCGATGGTGCCATGTGGCGAAACCCTCCGAATAGACAAAGGGCGAAGCTATATCCACCAGGCCTATGCCTTTGTAGCCAGGACTAACGGCGCCTTTCTCCGTGCCGGGTTCATGTCCGGTGACACCCGGAACGGCAGTGTTCAGTTGAAGGTCGAACTTGCCGTTGTCGCGTACCGAAGGCGAATAGCGGACCGCCTTGTCCAGCGTCACCATGGATGAATAGGCAACCGGAACGACCGCCGAGCCGACCGGCGTCAGGCACACATCCGGGCCTCGCGAAGCGATAACGTTGGAGGCGCATTTGCGCGCCGAAACCATGGCCATCTTACTCATGCAGCGTGACCAACTCCGGGCGTTGGGACTGACCGGCCGAAGTCGACCGGATAGGGTACAGATTGGCCCGTTCATACCGATCGGGCTCAAAATTCACCCGCCAGGTCAGATAGATTCGCCAGTCTCGCCGGTTCGGGCCGCCGATATCGAGAAATACGGTGTCGAGTACCATGTCCTTACTGACGACTGCACCGTCTTCCTCGACGAAATCGATCGCGATCCGTTCACCTGGCAAATCGAAGGCAACGATCTTCGCCCAAGCTGCCAATCCGGACAGGAAGATGCGTTCCGAACCCTTGAGCCAGGGCTTCACCGTCAGGTCTGGATGAGCCGAATTGTGATAGGCGAAATCGTAATCTGGTGGCCAGGCCGGCCAGAGGTTGTCCTTCCAGTTCTGATCGTAAGTACCACCTAGCGGCCGGCGCGGCAGCCATGCCGGCGGAATTGGACCCAGGCTCTGCGGTGCCGGCTTGGCGTAAGGATCGGAAATTGGATCGTTGAAGGCCTCGATCTGCGGCGCAGGTACCGGCCTTGTGTGATCGGTCCATTCCGGATCGATCTTGCTGCGGCCGAGAGGGTTGCGATGGTCGGTGTCGAAGCGTGGATTGCCGTCATCGTCCAGCCCCTGCGGCACCTCGCCGCCGAAGGCATATTCGTAGTGCAAGGGCAGTTCGGCGACCGGGTCGGGCTCGGACAGATCCCAGCCTTCGAACTGCTGCCTGTGGTTGCGCCAGGCCTTGCGTTCCTCGTCGTTCAGCGTCCGCTTCCAGCGCGGCTGCCATTGTCGAGGGCCGGTCACTCGCAACACTTTCTCCAGCACCAGCTTTGAGCCATCCTCGATCTTCACGCCGCACAGCCAGGATGGAACAGGCTGCCCACCCGGCACGCGAGCCACGCCGTTGACGATGATGTCCGTCGCCGGCTTGTGCGGCACCATGTCGGAAGGATGCCAAAGGGATGTAACGTTCACCGCGCCGTGGCACAGGTCGGTGAACACCATCGGCGCTTGTTCTTCCGCAAGCAGAAGCCGGCCAGAAGGCGCCAGTTCATAGGTCGCCTTGGTGATGATGACGCCGAACTCCTGCCCCTGATTGTCCTGGCTGTAGTAGCGGAAGTTAGGGTAAGGGGTGTGGTTGACGAGTTCCGGCATCGGGTCGACCTCAATTGTTGTCGACCATTGGAGCGATCAACTGAATATGGCTTTCGGCGTCGATGTAGATACGAACGCCTTTCAATAGGATCGTGCCGTCATCCTTCATGATGAGGATTGACTTCGGCGGTTGTTCCTCACCGTTCTCGTCCTTTCCTCCACCAACACCGACGAACAACTCCTTGCCGATCATCACCCGCTTGGTGTTGCCGACCTTCTGGTTGTAGACCTGCCCGACCGTCACGACCTTGGCGACGCCGACCTGCTCCGTCTGGGCGATACCGACATTCGTGTCCTGCATATTGCTGATCAATTCGCGCAGAATGCCCTTGCCGACCATGCCTCCTACCTGCGCGGCGAGCGCAGCCCCGGCATCGTTCATCGACTTGCCACCTTCGCTGCGCATTCCACCGGCCAGTGCCTCATTGATGCCACTGCGTAACTTGTCCATGCCGGGGAGCATAGCGCCAAGAGCACCCTGGGCCATGAGGCCGGATTGCAAAGCCGCTACGGCTTGGCCGCCATCGCCGGCATCCGCGCCGGCGCCGCTGGATGCATCAACCGCCTCGCCGGCGGCTTCCGCATTCTTGTCGCCGCCAGAGGGAGCATCAGCTGCAGCGGCGGCGGCAAGGCTCATCGCCTGTTGCAGCATGCCGGCGCTTGAACCGGACAATGCGGCAAGCACGCCACCGGCAATGATGTTGGCAACGCCGCCGACGCCGCCGACCACCAGGTTCATGCCGCCGCCGACCTGATGGCTCATATTGTTGCCGATTTCCAGCGACTGATTGGCACCGATAGAATGAAGTGCATTGGAATCGACGCGACTGGTCTGGTTGTTGAGCACCTTCACCGTCTGGTCCTTCTGGGCATGAAGGAACATGTTCTCCTTCCCCGTCTGGTCTTCGAAAGACAGCTCGTTGAAACCGGTGCTCTTATAACTGTCCGATCGCAGCACGCTTTTGGTCTTGTGCGCTGGCAGGCTATAAGGCGTCGTCTGCCTCGCATTGGGCACCAGTCCGACGATGAGCGGCTTGTCGAAGTCGCCGTCGATATGGGACAGCACCGCTTCCATGCCGATGCGCGGGATGATCTGCCCACCCCAGCCGGCACCGCCCCAGTTCTGCGCCACGCGGATCCAGCAGGTGTCGGAGCCATCCTTCCTGGCGCGGCGGTCCCATGGGAACCAGACCTTCACCCGGCCATGGGGGTCGGTGTGGATCTCCTCGCCTTCAGGGCCGGCGATGATGGCGATTTGCGTGCCTTCTACGCGCGGCCGCGGCACCGTGCGGTGCGGCGTTGCCGGTACCTTGCTTGGAATGGCCAGGAAGCGGTTGACGTATTCGGGATCGCCCTCATTCGTCTCATAGGAGCGGTCCCTGGCCACATGCACGATCTGGATGACGACATGCTCCTCGAACTGATTGCCGGCATCCGACACGTCATAGGGGGTGAAGCGGAAGCCCGGCGCCAGCGTGCGCACGCTGGACTGGCCCTCGACCCGGTTGTGCTCGGCTTCCGCCGCCTGCATCCTGAGCTTCGACTGCGCCTCGACCCGATCGCGGTCGATGCCTTCGGAGGCTGAATCGCTGCCATAGCCGCCGATGGCAGGGTATTCGTAGAGATCGTACTGGTCGTTGCCCGGCAGCTTCACCAGCGACGGCGTGTCGGCCTGCGGCACGCCGTTGGGCTCAAGGAAGTTCCAGTCGGCCATCGAGCGCTTGCCGGGCACATAGGAGAACGACTTCTCGAATTTGGAGATGTGGTTGCGGTCGCTCGAGCCCATGGCAAAGCGCACATTGGACGTCTCGCTCTTGGCATAGCCGAACTCGTGATTGGCCAGCACCAGCGTGTGCCTGGCCGCGACCGAGCCCATCTGGCCGCCCTCATGCTCGAACCAGTAGAAGATGCCGTCTTCTTCCAGGCGCCGGGTG
>NZ_JAKREW010000081.1 GCF_022347545.1 Terribium retamae | reverse complement strand
CTTCGCATGAATGTTTCAGATAGAGTGACTAGCGAAGCCTCTCTTCTTCGGGGAGCATCTCTTCCCCGTTGAACGTTTTCACCCACACGGTGCTCAGGGATTTACGCATGGTCATCGCATCCCCGTCCAATCTCAGCCTCTTCAGCATGACCCCCGGCCGTATGATTTTCGCTCCCACGTTCAATCCTTTGATATTTTCGAAAAGTATTGGGTCGGTTGAGACAACCTTTTTCATAATCCTCAAAACAAAGCTCCACTTGCCGTCATCTGTTCCGGATTCATAGAAACCGATGTAAGTACAGGACAACAAGTTCTCCAACTGGAATTTGGTGGCCAGGTCGTTGAAATCCTTGCATCCTTCGTTGGCAGCAAAGCTGTATATCTTGTCGACATCCGCACTATAGTCCACGGCAATTGTGCATTTCGAATCGTTCTCATCCATAAGGACGATCGCGCCTTCTTGCAGAGGCCGGGGCTCCTCCCCTTCGCGTGCAATTGTTGCTTCCGGACCGAGGCACGGCAGCGGGGACAGTCCGCGGGAAACACTTCTTTGGCCGATCATGAGGAACTCCTTTTCGAGATTGCCGCATCACCCCGCCCTTCCAAGGATACTCGCTTACCTTTGGGGCTCTCTATCGTCAGCTCCAGCTTGTTGCGGCTGTCGGGATTAGCCGGCGGCTCAAAGCCAACTGTCAGCCTGTGCAAATTGCCCTCGACATCCCGCAGTTGATAGGTGACGGGGAAATCCAGTTTCGCGCGAAACAGCCGGTTCCTATCCCCGTCGGCCATGGAATCGTGCCAGATTGGCGTGCTGGAGGAGCGATGGACGCTGACGACAAGTTCGCCCGCACTGGGGCCCCCAGACTCCAGCTTCTCCGGAGGCTGGCTTACGTACAGCGCTTTCAGCATGGCAAGGAAGTACGGATCGTAGGATATCATTTTCGCGGTCTTTTCGCCGTCACCGGTCGGATCGTTCTCTGGATAGAAGAGAAAACCAGTGTAGCTGAAGAACATCTCGTCAGGATGCTCGCTTTCCCATTGCACGGTCGAGAGGTTGTTTTCGATCTTCAGCGTGGCGAAGCGGGCCGGAGCGTACGCAATGGCATGAAGGTCGATCGAGTTGGGGGAATAGTCCCAATCGTGATTGGGGTTTGGATCGACGGGATCGGGTTTGGGAGGCGGAAAATCATTCCAGTGTCTCTTCCGCTCTATATGGTATCCTTTTGAATCTATCTGTGGATCTACTCCGTTCAACTCTATCTTCCCTGCATTGGACCCGTTCGAACGATAGACTTCGTTGTTTTCTCCCTGGAACGCGGCGTAGAGCGGTACTGTTTCCTCGGTGGCAAGCTGAACGTACAGGGTCTTGCTGCGGGTGTTATTGTTTTGAGGAATTGTGGTGTCGGACGAGATTCCTGCTGGTCTTGGCCGCACGAAGCGGTTTCCTCTTTCGTTGACTGCATAGGCAATGCCGCTGCCGCGTTCTATTCCCTCCTGGCCGGGCGCGATAAAGGGAAGCATCTGATTGTCGCTGTCGTAGAGGCCAAGGCTTGCGAGTTCGACATCGCTGATCGGCACCAACGAACTCTCGTCGGTCTCGATCTCCACCAGCACCGGAAGTTGCTGCATGCCGTTGGCATAGCAAATGGCGCCACGATTAAGCTTCAAGTCGAATCGGATAATGGAGTTCCAATGCAATCGTGGGATTTCCGCCTCACTGAAGAGGACGACCGCGAAACCCGGCAGCGAACGGCCCGCCGCCAGCGGCGCTTCGCAATGAACAATGGCAAATTCCGGACCGGTCATTTGCGCTGGCGGCGTGAACAATCCCTCCGCGCTAATCTCTCCGCTTCCCAAGAGACTCCATCTGGCATCATCAACTTCATCGCCCTCGACGAAAGCAGTAAATTTTACAGAACCGCCACCGACTTCGGAAAAAGCATATGCAGGCTCGACTTCAAGCGCGTGCGGGGTGTTCAGCAAGATGACGGAAGCGTGAGCCTCATAGTCACCGGTTTCGCCGTAGGCCCTGATTTTCTGCTCGACAAACCTGAGCTCCCCCAGATCAGGAGGAAGAATGTAGCGTGCTCGACCGTTTCCAATATCTGTCAGCTGTCCCAACTTAGGTTCAAGGAGTTCCCAGTTCAGGTCACCGCCGCCGACAACGGTCGCCGCAAACTCGACCGCCTCTGCTCCTATGCCTCGGACACAGACAAGCGGCGCGACAGTGACTTTTTCATAGCGAGTCAAGGCAATAGCTGCGGCGACATGCTCATTGCCATCTTGGGTAGCGTAGCTGGCCGTCACCACAGAAGGCAGAACACTTCTACCGGTCATGGATCCGGCCGCAGTAAACCGTCCTGCACTCACCGATCCAGATGATTGAGGCGTATTGACCGAGTTGACCACCCACCGCATATCTGAATTCACTGTCTCGTCGCCGAGACGCGCTGTAAATTGATGCGATCCATTCCTTTGCACGTCGGCAATCAGCGGCTCAACGACAAGTGAGCGGTTCGTCAGCCGGACCTTCCCAAACAGCACGAAATCGTGCGGTTGATGCTGTTCGTCGTCGGCGAATGCATATTCAGGCGGCAGCACACTCGACCTCAAAGCCCCGATCTGCGCCTCGTCGACAAACAGTTCCAATTCCTTCGCGATGACGAGAGTCGCAGAATAGCGAAGCTGGCCATTGGCCCGATCATCGGGGATCAGATAGGGGAAATTTCCCCCGTCAATCGGAAGCGTCCCCCCATCATTGCGGGTCGCTACGCCCATGAAGATGACGAGGGCACCGTCGCCGTGATTGGCACTGCCCGGATCCCTTGCGCCCGGTGCGGCTTGAGTGCGTATAGCGAAGTGCCTGGGATTGAGTGGCCCATAGCCGTTCAAATCCAGCAGAGAGAGCAAGGAAACATGCTTGAAAGGAGGTTGCGCGATGATATGCCGCCGGATCATTTCACCAATGTACTCGCTCGAACTCCTGGCAATTTCCAGATTGCAGCGCACCGCTCGAGCCAGCGTGAGATCGCAAACAATGGAACCACGTCCATCCACTTCGTTCACTGTTGTGGTGAGGTCTACATCCATTTCGACCCGGAAACCCATTTCCCGGGTGATATTGAAGCTCGTCAGCAACCGCTCAGGCGCTAAAGCGTTTTTTTGTATCTTCGTATAGCGGCCGGCAATGATGGTCAGGTTCACGACAACGGCGGTGTCGCTAAGCGTGGAAGACTCGAAGGACAATTGTGGCGGCCCCAGCATTATGCCATCGAAGATCACATAAGTTTCCCCGCCCGCCGATAGGGGGTAGACGCCACTGAGAGGCGGCACGAAGCTAAAATCCAAGTAGCTTGCGGCAAACCGCCTTTCGAGCATCAAATTTAAATCCGCCCGGCTGAGTGCCGCGATGGCTCCCCAACCAAGAGTCGGCGAAGCTTGCTGCATCTTCGCCAGAATATCTCTTACAGAATTCGACATACTCCACCTCCATGACAGCAAACTTGTCAATATCCATACAAACTCATAGTTTTACCAAAATCGATCAAAGGAATTGGAATGATTATATATCCAGAAACACCGGAACGACCCGATATTAAAGCATAACTCATATCACTTGACGGATCCAATGTATAAATTCCATCTGAATTAATCACCCCGCCTCCGAGCTCAATCTTCCACTCGACTACCTCCTCCTCTTCGCCTTCCTTAAGGAATTTTAACTTTATCTTATCTGGTGGCAGGGCGACGCGCTCATCAACGAGAACCTCCCCGCCAAGCTGTCGATGGACCACCAACATATGAAGGACGCACTCCGAACCGGTCGCCTTGTTTCTGAATACGATCCTATCGATGCTAAAAGCCCCCGGCGGACTGGCGGAGGGCCCCGAGATGTAGTGATGCGTGCCGACTTCTTCGCCGGAAACCGGATCAATAAGGCCACCAGCCACGACTTGGCCGCCGGTATCACTCTCCTTGCTCCATTCGATCTGTGCAGCGTCCACCGCCCCAATCCAGAGGGCATGCTTCTCGCCTCCAAGGGAAGCCACCGAGATCAACGGATTGGCACGAATGTCGCCCTTGACGACGAAAACCAGCGCCGAAGAGCTGGCATCGCGGGTTCCGGCGGTAACGATGACACGGGTCTGCAGCCCACTGATATGCGCCGCCAGAGGTGGCGCATACCTGCCCAAAGCGTCAATGCTGCCTGCCTCCATCCCATCGAACCCCGGCACAACCCGCACCGACCAATTTACGTCCGAGCGCTCCGGAACAGTGTTGAACTGGAGAAATCGCGTGTCCGTGCCGTCAGCCCTCGCCGACACGATCTTTTCCGATGGCACCACGTCGAAAGCTTCACTCGCCGGCGCTGCGTTGCCAAACATCACCAAGTCCAGCGGAAGGTAGCTCTCTTTGACCCGAAAGCGACTTCCAGCATCACGGAACAGGAGGCAGGCATCCCGAAACCGATCAATCTCCCGTAGCGGAGAAAGCAAAGCAGTCGACCGGCTCTCGTCAAGATTACGATAGAAAGCGACCAACGCTGCAGTTAGCCTGATCGTATACGGCCTTAGTTCGGGATAATTACTGAATGGCTCAAGAAATTTTGGATCCAAGCGATGCTCTTCTATCTTGCCATTGAGTATTCTGCAAGTGAAACTTGATGTTGAAAAATCGATTGGGACGTAATGCTCTCGTCCATTCAATGTAATCGTGGCCGCGTGCTGAAACCCCGATGCCAGCATGGAAAAAACGATAGGGTCATCAGCACCATCCTTGCCATAGGTGACCGACGCCATACTCCAACCAGGTTCGCCGAAGAAGGGGAAGTCGGAGACATCCATGCGCATCCTAAGGCTCGGCGAGATCGGGATATCCGGGTTTTCGGCCCGGATCGCGACGAAGTCGAGTTTGCAGTTGCCGACCGGAGCCTGGAGATTTTGCTCGTTGTCAAAGCTGACCTGAGCCAGCGAGCTGTTCGAAAACCTCCTCAGCCCTTCCTTTACCAGCGTCCGAAGCAGATAGTGTTGCCCCACCAGGATCGTCGCTGAATACCCATCCGGGATGAGATAGGGCATATCTGCGTCCCGCGCGGGCAAGGTCCCTTGCGGCCTGCCCTTCATGGCGACAAACTGGATGACGCTACCATCGCCATAACGAGGCGAATTGCGGACCCTGGCATCCCTTGCCTTGTGCACCCGCAGCACGAATTTCTCGGGCGCCACGAATTGATTTGAGATCGACTCGTACGTGCTGAGAGCATATTTTTTCTTTTGAAGCGGCAGCCGGTCAAACAACTCTTTGAAGAATTCGCCGCCCCTACTGTTCTTGACCCCATCGTCACTGGTAAGCATCTCAAAGTCGACGCCCTTTGAGAGATCGAGATAAATCTCCCCGGCCCCCGAAACATCCCCCGAGACAGTTTGCAGGTCCAGCTTCGCAACCAACTTAGGTCCGGCCAGCGCGTCGACATACGAGATTGACGTTATTCTCCTGGCTGCTGCCCCATCGTCCTTTCTCACCGATATCTCTACACCGCCCTGCACGAGCATCGTCAAATTGGCTCGAGAAGTTTCGATCGCGCTATCCTGAAACGATAGGATTGGAGCATCCAGCTTGTAATCGTATAGATATCTCCACTCCTCATTCTCGGAAATCGTTATTACATCTTCAATATCACCAATATAGGAATCGATATTGTATCTATTAATATAATCCATAAAAACAATTCTATTAACAACATCCCGGTTATAACAAACAATAACATCCCATCCGAATGTAGATGGACCCATTTTCAGTAAATCTAAAACCTCGGAAGTCGAAAACGCGTCAGACATCGCCGAAACCACCGCATCTGTTATTTAGATTACTCAGATCAGCATCAAGCGAACATTTTCGAGATCAATAAGCGGAATTGGAAGTATAATTACCCCGGTTGAGGAACCATCTTTCGCTATTATTATCGCGAATTTATCTTCACCATCGAGTTTCGGGACATAAAAATCTCCGTCAATTATCCCTTCGCCTTTTTCAATTATCCAATCAACGCCCTCTGATTCTTCACCTTCAATAAACGCCTTCAATTTTACTCTATGCGGAAGCTGCGATGCTTCATAATCCACTTTTACCTCCACACTGAACCTAACGTGCGGCACGAAGAAATACGCCTCGCCTATCCCACCAGTCTCGGAATTTACGAACGTAAGGGTATCTATGCTGTACTTACTCCTGTCACCATCCGGCCTTCCCCCCGGGAGATACTTATGCGTACCGATCACCTCCCCAGAAAGTTCGTCGCGCACCCCCCCGGCCTCGATCCTGCCGCCGGTGTAGCTCTCGAGACTGAACGTGACGTTCTTCTTATCAAGAGCGTTCGCCCAAACTGGATATGGCGAACCGCCTAGAGAAACGGTTGTAACCCGCGGATTGACACTGATGTCCCGCTTGACGACATTCAGGAGCGCGGAGCTTGTGCCTTCTGCCGTTTGGGCCGTGACGATAACACGCGTTTGCAGCCCATCAATCTCGATCATGCGGGCCGGAATGTACATGCCGGTGTGCTCGTCAATGGTGCCGACATAGGCGTCGTTGAAGCCCGGCACCGCACGCACCGACCATTTCACGTCCTGCATCTCGGGAACTGTTCGGAACTGCAGAGTGCGCGCCTCGCCATCGTCCAGCGCACGAAGCGTGTGCTCGATCGGCATGACATCGAAAGCTGCCTTTTTCGGCACGATGTTGCCAAACACCGCCAAATCCATGGGGAGACGGGCGCTTGTGGTCTCCAGGATTTCAGACTGATCGGTTCTAAACAGCAGGCTTGCAAGCCTAAAATGCTCGATCTCCTCCGAGGGAGCGACGAAATCGCCGAAAGCCTCGCCCACCTTCTCCGAGAGTGAATTCTCAAGTGCCGTGGCAATCGTGCCGAAATGCGGCATGACCTCCCATTCCCTCGAGTAGTCTCCGGGCGACACCTTGAACTGCATCCGGGAGGATTTCTCGACCAGCTTCAAGCCGCCGTAGGACTGGGGCTTGAATTCGAAATCACGTTTCACGATCCAGCTGACGCCGATCTTTCCCGAAAAGGGCTTGCCAGAAATAGTCAGTGCTGTTTCCGGCTGCTGGCTCCCGGTCCATTCGATGGACACCACCTCCGCCGCGACATTCGCCGCGGGGGCAGGAAAGCTGACCTTGAATTCATTTGTTGTCGACGTTTCCGGGTTCTCGTCCAGCTTCGTCAACCCCCATTTGGATTCCGATACCACGATCTCGAAAGCACCAAGCTTCTGCGTCCAACCCTCCATCGTCCTAGAGCCTCCCTTGATGGTTGCCGATCTGAGAGCCTCTTCCGCATTGTCGGTATCGAATACGACCTCCACCTCAACGTCTTTGTCGTTTGAAAAGTTCTTCACCCCCTCGGCGATGATCTTCTTGATCAGGAAATGCTGGCCTATCAACATAGTGGCGGAGCAACCGTCCGGAATAAGATAGGGCATACCTGCGTCGTCCGCCGGCATGTTCCCCCTGCTACTGCCCTTCATGGAGATGAACTGTACGACGCTGCCGTCGCCATATCTCGGCGACTCGCGCAAATTCGAACCCATCGGCTTGTGGACTCTCAACTCGAAGCTCTCGGGGCTCAGCAGCTGACTGTTGTCGAGCTTTATCGTATTCAGTACGTATCGTCTCTTCTCAGGAGGAAGATTGTCGAAAAGTTCCTTGAAGAAAGCGCCGAAGCGCCGGCGCGCCTGTCGCGCTCCCGAAAAAAGAAGCTCGAAGTCCACACCATCATTCAGGCTAAGATAAACAAGCCCCTCGTCACCGATATTGCCGGGCGTCCTATGCAGCGTCAACGCTGCGATCACCTTCGGCGCTCCGAGTGCGTCTATCCAGGAGATGCTGGAAATTGCTTTGGCCCCCCCTTCGGACTGGGTAACCTTGATCTCGATGCCGCCCATGACTTGCATAGACAGCTTTGCAACGGAATCGTTGATACTGCTATTTTCAAAGGACAACCTCGGAGCATCGAGTATATAGTCGTACATATACTCCCATGGCCCATTATCATCAATAGCAACACTGTCGTTTATAGGATCCAAATGGAGATTCTTCGTATATCTTGATATGTATTCTTGATATAGAATCAAATTTGTCTTCTCTCTATTATAAACTGATATCATATCCCATCCCAATGTTCTCGGCTTCTTGCGCAATTCCTCCAGGACCTGATCTTCTGAGTATATTTCTATGTTTCTCAATTTGTCTTTCATGGAAATGTCCTTTCAGCCAAGCCACACTGTCCGCGAAATCGGAAAAACAGTAGCGGCGGATTCACCGTCGAAGCTTATGCTCGCCAACATCGTGATCTGGGCACCAGGCTGTAGCCCGAGCAGGAAGCCTCGCGGAACGTTCGCCCGCAGCCCCTGGACAACCTCCCCTGACGTGACGGGTGCCTTATCGCGCGCGACATGTCTCACCGGCTGCCCGCCAGAATTCAGACTCGTCACCTCCAAGGTGGCGACCTGACCGGCATTGATGAACACCCAGGGTTGAAGAACCAGATCCGCGCCATCCGGCACGTCTGCCGGCCTCAGGCCGGGTTTCCCCGTGGCTTGCGGGCACGACACCGCCGGATAACGAGCGACAGGAAGCGGGAGGATCTTTAGCCGGAAGGCCTCGGACTCATAGAGATCGCCTTCAACGCTCGTCACCTTATAGATGACAGGAAACCGCTTGGCTTCGTCATTGCCCATATTGGCGCCTATGGCGGCGGCGGGAATGAAGAAGCGGCGCTCGCTTCCGGCGACCGGTCGGTCGGCGACATAATCGCCGCCGTTGCGATGCCCTTGCCAGTAAATCGCGATCGACTCGCCGTCGCCGATCGTGGCATCGTCGGGCACCCGAACATAGGCCCCGGCGCGGACCAAATCGGCGGCAAGGTTGCCGGCATTCGGCCCCGCTTCTGCCGCCGGGACGGCGCCCTCGACGACCGGCGGAGGCAAATCGGCCCGCGGCGCGCGAATCCGCAAGCTCAGCGGCAGGGACGAATCCGCCGCACCGGGACGCGCAAACTGATAGGTCACCTCGATATTGCCGCCAGCGCTGGCTTCCAGCCATGAAGGCTCCACCGTGAAGGCGATGACGCCGCTGTCGACGACCGATGCGTCGACGCGCTTGCATTTGACGGTGCTTTTCTGGTCGTTGGCACCGCGCCAGTGCAACAGCACATGGTCTCCGATCGCCAGGCCTGGATAGGGATCGACCCATACCGTCAATCCGCCAGGAAAGCGGCCCGGATCCAGGGAACCGTCTTCCACCCCCTCCGCATGGGCCGCCGCCAGCAATGGCGCCTGCGGAGCCGAGACAAGGACGTGCTGCTGAGCCGACTCGCTTGCCGCGCCGTTGGCGTAGCTCACGCGATAGCGGACCAGTGCCGTTCCACCATCGACCATGTACAGTTGCCCCTGCGGCAGATTCCACTGCATGGGCCGACCGAGATCGCTGGCTGTGAGCGTCTTGGTTCTCTCCCATCCCTCCGCATCCGGATCTGTCGAGTAGGCAAAGGTGAAGGTGATGCTGTCATCGACGCGCATCGCTTCGTAAGGCGGAACGATGACCGGTATATTCGTATCGACGTCATCGGGATCCAGCGCCAGCCGATGCTGGCCTTTCAATTGCGGAACCGCCAGCGCCCCGGCCGCGTCCCGCGACGAGCCGTTGTCTGTCAAGGCACAAGCGATTGCATGCAAGCCATTCATGCTTCAGGCTCCCGCAGCCAGCCGAACCGGCGTGAAGCTTCCTCGAATGACGGCATACTATCCAAGTGCCGGGCCACTTGCAACCTTAGAGTGCTGTCAAATGTTTCAGCCACTATCAGTTGCAATTCGGCAACGAACGGAATAAGGTCAATCCGCTTACAGTCGGACTACGACAAATTCCGATCAGCATATTTTCCGCGCGAGGCCGAAGATGATGCTTAGTCGACTTCCATTCTCTTCCCTTTGGACCGCTCCCGGAGCGTGGCCCGGCATCTCTCTCGCCAGCGACGCCGCAGAAGCGCACGGCGCCGCCGTTCCGCGAAAGTATGACGTACAGCTACCGTTGGATCGAAACCCTGGACCCAACATCTCCTTCTCCTGTGGCCAGGTGTCATGAGTTTATGAAGTTCGGCTGGATGCAATGTTAGACAACATCTCCCGGAGATTGGATATGGCACATGCACTGTCTCGTTTGCGGGTGTCGTTCGGCACCCCCATCGTTCTAATCGGAATTTGCGCTGGCACCGCCCTTGCCGGCGATGCCGTGAAAGCGAGTGGCAATGCCGCCGACGGTACCCAGCAGATGCTCCCGGCGGCCGCCGCGTTTCGCAATGCCGCACTCCAGCAAGCCAGGCAAAAGGGGGTTGCCGACGTCGAGGCCTATTACCGCGATGCAGTCAAGACGGCGCTCAAGGAAGGCAGAGCGAGAAACGAGGTGCTGGGACAGGCGACGGTCGCGGATCCCAAGTCATACAATGTCAATGAGAACGACCATTCCTTCGTGTGCCCGGACAACAGGGTTCTGACCGGCGCCTGGGTGTCGAGTGACAGCGCTGTAAAGGAGGACAAATACACATGCAGCACGGTATACCAGCTTGGTGAAGTCGTAGAGATGAAAGACGTGACGGTCACGCCGAGGGATGGCGAAACGGCATTCGACGATTCAGACTATGCGCACAAATGCGGCGAGCGTCCCGGCGAGGATCCTGTCAAGTACCGCGTCATGGTGGGAAGATATTACTGGGACACCGACACCGACAGGACCAGGCATCATTGCGCCATCCCTCAAGACCAGTTTGGGGAGGCGCAGGTGGTCCTCCACGATCGCTCGCCTCGCCAGGACGAGGACGGTTACGAATTCACCTGCCCGACAAACGAGGTCATCATCGGCCGGGAGCGGCGCGATGACGACGTCTATTATTGGTGCGGTCAGATTTGGTGATTAGCCGGATAATTTGAAAGCGGACTCATTTGAGGTGCTTTTGATTTCTCAGCCTCATCCAGGGATGAGGCCCGCGTCTTCATGTTTGCAAGATTTTGT
>NZ_JAKREW010000080.1 GCF_022347545.1 Terribium retamae | reverse complement strand
TTGCGGTGACGCGCGGCAAGCGTCGCGCCGAAGATGGCAGCGAGTTCACGTCCGCCGAGCGCCGCCGCCGTCCTGAGCGGATCGGCAAGCGCTGCGGCGTGGCGGCTCAAGCCGGCCTCGATCGCTACAATCTTGCGCTTCAGCCCGGCATCGTCGACGCCGGTACCGCGACCAGTCCATTTCTCGGCGCCGCCCCCGAACAATGCAGCGGAGATGGCTGCCGCGGGCGTCGTGTTGCCAATGCCCATTTCGCCAAGGCAGACGAGATCGAGGTCCGCATCCACGGCATCATAGCCGGCGGAGACAGCGGCGAGGAAAGCTGCCTCATCCATGGCGACATCCTGCGTGAAGTCGCCGGTCGAATGGTCGAGATCGAGCGGAATGACATCGAGCTCCGCACCGGTTGCGCGGGCAAGCTGGTTGATGGCCGCGCCGCCATGCGCGAAGTTGGCCACCATCTGCACCGTGACTTCTGAAGGGTAGGCGGAAACGCCCTGGGCGGTGACGCCGTGGTTGCCCGCGAAGACGAAGACCTTAACCCGATCGAGCCTGGGCATGTCGCGGCCCTGCCAGCGGGCCAGCCAGGCGGCGATGGTTTCCAGCCTGCCCAAGCTGCCCTGAGGCTTCGTCAATGTGTCCTGGCGACGTGCGACCGCCGCTGCCGCGGCCTCGTTGCCAGCCGGCAGGTTGCGGCAGGCGTCGCGCAGTTCATCGAAGGATTTGAAGGACATGACGGATTTGTCTCCGAGACAGAATCAGGTGAGCGCAACGGATGCGACGATGAGGACGGCGATTTCGCCAAGCTGTTGCAGAGCGCCGGCGGCATCGCCGGTATGGCCGCCGATCTGGTTGAGGCAGAGCTTTCGGAAACCATGAAATATCAAGGCGAGCAGGATAGCGGCGGCAACTGCACCCCCTGGGCCCAGCACAAGCAACGTTACTGCGCCCAGCACGATGCCGGTCTGCGCGGTGCCCTGCGAGACCGTACCGACGCGGGCGGACAGGCTTTCGGCATTGGCGGGCGGCAGCCAGTGAAGAAAGGCGCCCAGCAAGCCGCGCGAGGCAGCCTGGGCAGCGATCAGGGCCAGAAGGGCGGACCAGCCACTGGAGAATTCAGCCAGCGCACTCCAGCGGATGAGGATGCTCAGGCCGAGCGCGCAAGCGCCATAGGCGCCGATGCGGCTGTCATGCATGATCTCCAGCTTGCGTTCCGGCGTGCGGCCGCCGCCGAACCCGTCGGCGACGTCGGAAAAGCCGTCTTCGTGCAAGGAACCGGTGGAGACAATCATCGCAGCCAGTGCCAGTGCGGCAGCGGGGCCCGGGCCGACGCCGAGGCTCGTTGCCAGCGTGAACACGGCCGCGCCGATGACCGCCACGACCACGCCGGCGATCGGTGCCGCCCAGATCGCGTCGGCCAGCTTGCGGTCGCCGAAATCAAAAACCGACAAGGGCAGGCGGGTGAAGAAGACCAGAGACAGTGCAATGTCGGTGGCGATCTTGGCTGGAGCGGATGCGGTGCTCATGGGTTCATCGCAATGGCATGGAAAAACGTGCCGCTGACATGGCCACGCCGTGCACCCGATGCGCCAAGCGGGTTGCCAAGGCCGTCGGCGAGCTCGGCGAGCGGGTCGTCGGAACCGGCATCGATCACCTGCGCATAGTGGAATTCATGGCCGCGCACGATTGCGCCGGCTGCGCCGAGGGCACAATCGTTCTTCAGCCTCGCTTCGCGGTAGCCGAGATTCATCTTGCGCTTGGCGAACGAGGTCGAATGGCCGAGCAGGCCGAGCATAGGATGGGTGACGCCGTTGGCGTCTTCGAGTGCCGCGCCCAGCGCCATGAAGCCCCCGCACTCGCCATGCACCGGTTTCGTCTCGGCAAAGCGCCGCATGCCGGCGCTGAATTTGCCAGCGGCCGCCAGCTTGCCGGCGTGGAGTTCAGGATAACCACCCGGTAGCCAGCAGACGTCGCAGCTGGCGTCCGGCGCCTCGTTGGCCAGCGGCGAGAAAGGCACGATCTCGGCGCCGGCTTCGCGCCAATGCGCGACGACATGCGGATAGACGAAAGTGAAGGCGGCGTCTTCCGCGAGTGCAATGCGCTGGCCGGGCGGCGGCAGTGCCGCGCCGAACCCGCCTGCGGCCGGTTGCAGTGGCGCGGCCAGCGCCATGATCGCATCGAGATTGAGGGAGGTTTCGGCCATGTCGGCCAGCCGATCGAGATGGATCATCAACCCAGCATGCTCGCTGGCCTGCACGAGACCGAGATGGCGTTCAGGCAAGGCCAAGGCCGAATCGCGCTGGATGGCACCCACAACGGGCAAGCCGAGTGCCTCGATCGCGTCGGCGCAGAGCTTGCGGTGACGTTCGCTGCCAAGGCGATTGAGCACGACGCCTGCAATGCGCACATCGGGGTCGTAGCAGGCAAAACCCTTGGCAACCGCTGCGGCCGTCGTCGACTGGCCGGAGACGTCGAGCACAAGCAGCACCGGCAACCGGTAGAGCCGGGCAAGGTCTGCCGCCGAACCGGTGCGTCCGTCCGGCGAGGGAATGCCGTCGAACAGGCCCATGGCGCTTTCAAGCACGACCAGTTCGGCATCATCGGCGGCGCGGGCCGCCAGGCCGTTGAGCAGGGAAGGCGGCATTGCCCAGCTGTCCAGATTGACGCCGGGAAGACCGGTGGCGGCAGCATGGAAGCCGGGATCGATGTAGTCGGGACCTGATTTGGCGCCGCGCACGCGCACGCCGCGTCGGGCCAGTGCGCGCAGAATGCCGATGGTGACGCTGGTCTTGCCGGAGCCGGATCGCGGTGCGCCGACGATGAGGGCGCTGGCGTTCATGGCTTGGCAGCCAATCTTTCGCGCATGGCAACGATGCCGCCGACGACGATGAGCGCCGGCGAGACGATCGTTTCGCGCGCGGCGGCCTCCACCAGCGTGCTAAGCGTGGCGACGACCGTGCGTTCCTGCGGCAGTGTGGCGTTTTCAATCAATGCGGCCGGCGTATCCGGTGCCAGCCCGCCGGCCAGCAGATCGGCCACGGTCGCCTCCATGTGGGTCAGGCCCATATAGATGACGATGGGCTGGCCGGTGCGGGCAAGCGCCTGCCAGTCCGGACGATCGTCGGAGACCGCGGCAAAGCCGGTCGCCAGGATGATGGCGCCGTTGATGCCGCGCATGGTCGCTGGAATTCCGGCCGAGGTCAGTCCGCCGAAGGCTGAGGTTACGCCGGGCAGGACACGATAAGGAATGCCGCTTTCAGCCAGGGCCAGCGTTTCTTCGCCACCCCGCCCGAAGACGTAGGGGTGGCCGCCTTTCAGGCGCACCACCTTGCGGCCCTCCTTGGCGAGCTTCACCAGAAGCGTGTTGATGTCGCCTTGCGGGATGGACAGCCTGCCGCCACGCTTGCCGACATAGAATTTCTCGGCCTGCTCGGCGACGTCGATGATCTCCTGCGAGACCAGCGCGTCGTGCACCAGTGCGTCGGCTTGGTTGAGCGCGGAGAGCACTTCCAGCGTGAGCAGGCTGGGGTCGCCCGGGCCGGAGCCAGCCAGCCAGACGTGGCCGGGCTCAAGCTGCGGCTTGTGGGCGGTGAGCCTTTCGAATGTCGAGGAAAGCGTCATTGCCGGTTCCTGAAACGGCGCTGGTAATAGGGGTCGTAGAGCGAGCTTTCGGTGAAATCCTCGGCAGCCAGCGAGCGCCCGACGAAGATCAGTGCAGTGCGTTCAATCGGATCGGCGGCCAGGGCTGCTGCTACGGTCTCCAAGGTCGCACGGATGACGCGCTCATCCGGCCAACTGGCACGGAAAACGATGGCGACGGGACAATCGCCGCCATAATACGGGGTCAGTTCCGTGACGACCTGTTCGATGGCGTGGATGGCGAGATGGATTGCCAGCGTCGCGCCCGTACGGCCAAAAGCTGACAGGGTTTCGCCCGGCGGCATTTTTGAAGCACGGCCCGAAACACGGGTCAGCACCAGGCTTTGCGCCACTTCCGGGATGGTCAGCTCACGCTTCAGCGCCGCTGCCGCTGCGGCGAAGGAAGGCACGCCCGGGGTGAGTGTATAAGCAATGCCGTTGCGTTCGAGGCGGCGTATCTGCTCGGCAACCGCGCTCCATACCGAGAGATCGCCGGAGTGGAGCCTCGCAACATCCTGTCCGGCCTTCTCGGCGGCAACATATTCGGCTTCGATTTCGTCCAGCGACATCGGCGCGGTGTCGACCAGCTTCGTACCCGGCGCGCAGTGGTCGAGCAGTTCCGGTGCCACGATCGAACCGGCATAGAGGCAGACGGGACAGGAGGCGAGCAGCCTGGCGCCGCGCAAGGTGATGAGATCGGCGGCGCCCGGACCGGCGCCGATGAAATGCACGGTCATGCCGAGGCTCCGCTGACAGCTATGGCGCAGGTGACAGCGCCGGTGACGAGACGCGGTCCAAGCAGACGCGCATCCTTGCCCGCTGCCGCCAGCGCCGCGTTTTCCGAAACGGATGGCGAGCCGGCAACAGCGAGGGAAGTATCGGAATGGGTGAGGGTGCTTCGGGTCTCACCCACATCGACGCTCTCGACGACGATCACCTCGAGACCAAGCTGTCGAGCGGCATCAAAGATGGCCGCTTCATTTCGCTTGAAACCGGTCGTGGCGAGCGCGGAAAGCGCTGAGCGATCGAGTTCGTGGCTGCGAAGTGTTGCCTCCACGGCCGCCAGCACATCGGCCGCGTCGACATTCTTGCGACAGCCTATGCCTGCGACGATCATGGCTTGACCCAACTCCATTGCGTAACCGGCAGGGCCGGCCGCCAGGCCTGCATGGTGCCGACCGGGGCCGCGCGCGAAATGGCAATGCGGGTCAGCGTGCCGCCCAACTCTGCCTGGCGGGCGACCAGCAGCGTTTCCATTTCCAGGGTTACGGCGTTGGCGACGCAGCGACCGCCGGACGGCAACGCCTTCAGCGCCGCGTCGAACACGCCTGCATCGGTACCGCCACCACCGATGAAAATCACGTCCGGTGCCGGCAGGCCTGCCAGCGCGCTCGGAGCTTCGCCTTCGACCACCGCCAGGCCTGGCACGCCGAAGGCCGACGCATTACGCCGGATGCGTTCGGCACGCTCGGGGTCGGCCTCGATGGCAACGGCGCGCAACGAGGAATGCGACAACATCCATTCGATGGCGATGGAGCCTGAGCCGGCGCCGATGTCCCACAACATTTCGCCGCGGCGCGGTGCCAGTGCGGACAGCGTGATGGCGCGTACTTCGCGCTTGGTGATCTGTCCATCGCTCTCGAACAGGTCATCGGAAAGACCAGAAGCCAAGGGCAGGATGCGCGCTTGCGCTTCCGATTCAATCTCGAGCGCCAGCACATTGAGTGGATTGACGTTTTTGAGATTGAAATCATCCGCGCGTGCACTGCGGACGACTTCATCCGGGCCGCCCAATGCCTCGAGCGCGGTCAGTCGGGACGCGCCGAAGCCAAGCCCCGAAAGCAGCGTTGCCACCTTGGCCGGTGCCGCGCCGTCGGAGGTCAATGCGAGGACCCTGGCGCCCGGATGCAGCAGCGGCCGGATCAGGTCGAGCGGGCGGCCATGCAGTGAAATCGTCTCGATGTCCTGGAGCGCCCAGCCAAGCCGCGAAGCGGCCAGCGAGAAGGAGGAGGGAGCCGGCACCACGACCATGTCGGCGGCTGCGACCTTGCGCGCCAGCGTAACCCCAACGCCGTGGAAAAAGGGATCGCCGGAAGCGAGCACACAGACGCGGCGGCCGGCGCGGTCGAGGACGGCTTCCATTTCCGGATCGAAAGGTGTCGGCCACTGATGCGTCTCGCCGGTGACGAGGGAGCCGGCGAGATCGAAATGTCGCTTGCCGCCGAAAACGAACTCGGCCTCTGCGATCAGCCGCTTGGCCTCGTCGCCCAGACCCGCTACACCGTCCTCGCCGATGCCGACAATGGCAAGCCAGGCTGGCAGGGCATGTGTTTCTTTCTCAGCAGGCATGATGTCCCACCGTATTCTCATTCTGGGCGGAACGACCGAGGCCAGGCAACTGGCCGGCCAATTGGCGGCAAGGCCCGATGTCGAAGTGACCCTTTCGCTGGCGGGCCGCACCGAAAAACCCATTGCCCAGCAGGTGCCGACGCGTGTCGGCGGTTTCGGCGGTGCCGAGGGCCTCGCCGGCTATCTGAGAGATACCAGGATCGATCTGCTGATCGACGCGACACATCCTTATGCCGCGCGCATTTCCGACAATGCGGCCAAAGCCGCGCAACGTGCCGGCGTGCCGATCCTGGCGTTGCGTCGACCGGGCTGGGAGCGAGAAGACGGCGACCGCTGGACGGAGGTGGACGATGCTTCGGCTGCTGCCGTCGCATTGGGGCTGTCCGCCCGACGCGTCTTTCTGGCACTTGGACGTCAAGAGGTCGGCGCTTTCGAAGCCGCACCCCAACACCACTACCTGCTGCGCAGCGTCGATCCGGTCGAGCCGCCGCTTGGCGTTCCGCATGTCGACTATCTTCTGGCGCGCGGACCTTTCCGTGAGGCGGACGAGCATCGATTGCTGGTCGAACATCAGACCGACGTCATCGTTTCCAAGAACAGCGGTGGCGATGCGACCTATGGCAAGATCGCGGCGGCGCGGGCGCTTGGCATCGAGGTGGTGATGATCCGCAGGCCCGCCCTGCCGGGGGTGCCTTCGGCGCCCAGCATTCCGGAACTGATCGCCATTGTCGATCATTCTCTGCGTCCCGTGGCTGAGCGCGGTGTGTAGACCAGCGCCGGCTTGCCGTTGCGCTTGATGACACGGGTCTCGGCCGATCCGATGATCACGCAGGTGGCCATATCAGCCATGTCGGCTCGGGCGAAAGCCAGCGATGCGACTTCGATACGCTCGTCCGGGCGGCCGGCTGCCCGGCCGAAAATCACTGGCGTCGTGCCCGGCAAAATGGCGCTGAGTGCTTCGAAGGCGCGGCCAAGCTGCCAGGGACGAGCCTTGCTGATCGGATTGTAGAGTGCGATCACGAATCCCGCACCTGCCGCAGCAAGCAATCTGAGTTCAATCAGGTCCCAGGGTTTCAGATTGTCGGACAGCGAAATGGCGCAGAAATCATGGCCGAGCGGTGCGCCGGCACGTGCCGCCACGGCGAGCATTGCGGTGACGCCGGGCACGATCTGCAGGTCGATGTCGCGCCATTCGGCCGGGCCTTCCTCGATCGCCTCGCATACCGCGGCGGCCATGGCGAAAACGCCTGGGTCGCCACCGGAGACGACGGCCACCGCATGGCCGTCGGCCGCCTTGACGATCGCTTCCTTGGCGCGCGCCAGTTCCTCACGATTGTCGGAAGCGATCCGGATCTGGTGCGGTTTCAGTTCGAGACGGTCGACATAGGGCTTATAGCCGTAGAAGAACTCGGCCTCCGCAACCGCATGGTTCGCTTCCGGCGTCACTTGGTTCGCATTGCCGGGGCCGAGGCCTATGACGAAGAGACGGCCGCTCATAGGCTTGCCCCCGGACGCCCGGACCAGCCTGCCACCAGAACCACCGCGAAGTAGGGTGCCTTGTCGTCCTGCTTGTCCTGCAGGCGCATCGAAACCGAACCCGGCATGGTGCCGCGCTCGACATAGACGGCGCGTGCGAGCTTGCCGCTGGCATCCAGCGCGCGACGGATCTTCGGCAGGTTGCGGCCGACCTTCATGATGACGGCGGCATCGGTATCGGCCAGGCGTCGGGTCAATTCGAATTCATTCATCGTGCCCGGCAGGACGGTCAAGACGTCGTCACCCTGCACGATCGGCAGGCCATTGGCCGACCAGCAGCCGGACATCGCCGTCACGCCGGGAATGACCTCGGTTGGGTAACGATGGGCGAGCCGCACATGCAGATGCATATAGGAGCCATAGAAAAGTGGGTCGCCCTCGGAGAGGATGGCGACGGTGCGGCCCTGGTCGAGATGTTCGGCGACTTTGCTTGCGGAGTCTTCGTAGAAGCCTGTGATAGCCGCCTTGTAGTCGTCACTGTCCTTGTCGATTTCCGTGGTAACCGGGTAGACCAGCGGCAGTTCGATCCAGTCCGGCCGATAATGTGCACCGACGATGGTACGCGCATTGCCGTTGGCCCCGCGCTTGGAGAAATGCGCCACGACGTCCGCCTCGGCCAGCGCACGCACAGCCTTGAGCGTCATCAGTTCCGGATCGCCAGGCCCTGTGCCGACACCGACCAGGCGGCCTTTCGCCGGCGCGCTCACAGGCCCGGCCTCGCCAGCGAGTTCAGCGCCGCAGCCGTCATGGCGCTGCCGCCCAGCCGGCCGCGCACGATCGCGAACGGCACACCGTAGGAATTCTCGGCCAGCGCGTCCTTGGATTCGGCAGCACCGACAAAGCCCACCGGCATGCCGATGATCGCGGCCGGTTTCGGTGCGCCGTCGCGCAGTTTCTCCAGGAGATAAAACAGCGCCGTCGGCGCATTGCCGATCGCAACCACTGCGCCTTCGAGCCGTTCGGTCCAGAGATCGATTGCCGCCGCCGAACGGGTGTTGCCGATCGCCTTGGCGATATCGGCCGTGCGCGGATCACGCAGCGTGCAGATCACATCGTTTCCGGCCGGCAGGCGGGCGCGGGTGACGCCATGCGACACCATTTCGGCATCGCACAGGATCGGGGCGCCCGATTTGAGCGCATTGCGCGCGGCAGTGGCGAAATCAGGTGAAAACACAAAATGCCTTGCTGCCTCGACCTGGCCGCAGGCATGGATCATGCGGATGGCGATGTCGGCTTCGGCCTCTGTGAAGCGCGAGAGATCGGCTTCGGCGCGGATGATGGCAAAGGAACGTTCATAAATGGCGTTGCCGTCATGGATGTAATCGTAGGCTGCCATACTCAATCCGTACCCAATCTCGCGAAGGCGTCGGTGATCGCCGCATCACCCAGCCGGGCAAGGCAGGCGGCGACGGTTTCGTTGCTGTGCCTGGCGCTGCCAGCCAGCGCGGCAACGCGGCCAAGGCCGCGCGCGGCTTCATATCGCGGGCTGTATCGGGGCGGAAGAGCCTTCGCCGTCCCGTCCACGACAAGTCCGGCTCCGTTTTCGCCGCCGACCAATGTCAGTGCTGCAGTTGCGGGATGTGCGCAGCCCTTGGCGCAGCCGGAAATATGCAAGGTGAAAGAGCCGTCGAGCAAGCCGGCATGATTGGAGGCAACCGTTTCGGCGATCTGGCGCGTCGCGATCCGGCCGGAGGCGCAAGCGGGCTCGCCCGGACAGGCCGCGATATGCAAGCGCGGATCGGCGGTCTCGGTCACGAAGCCGAGTATCTGGGCCGCATGTTGCAGGTCGGTACAGGCTTCTCGGGTCAGGCCCGGGAACAGCAGGGTTCGTCCTGGCGCAGGACGAATTTCCCTGGCGCCGCGCTCGGCTGCTTCCGAACAGAGTTTTGCGATCCGTTCGGCAGGCATCGATCCGAAGGGCAGGGCGATGCCTGCCGCGTGAGCGTCATTGGCGAGGGAGAGGATTCCGATGGGAATGGAATCGGTTGGGTGATGTCGTTCAGGTGGCGGTGCAGCGGGACCGGACGCCTCGGACAGGAAAAGGGCGGTCAAGTCACGAGCTCGACCCTCGCTCCCCCTTGCGGCGATAGCCTGAAGGATCGTCAAGGTCGCATCGCATGCGTCCGCTTCATCCAGCGAAGCCAGCGGCCTTGCGGTTATCGCTGTTCCTCCCGTGGCAAGATGCCACTTTACATTGCCTTCATCCTCAATGGCGACGAGCCGGATGTCGGCCAGTATAGTGTCCAGGCGGACAGCGCCGCCGCCGTCGATGACGACGGACACTTTCGGTCCCAGTTTGCCGGTCAGATCGGTTCTTTCGATCGCCTTGCGGATTGCCTCGGCCAGCGGGCGCGGGTCGGCAATCTCCTGCGCGTCCAGCCCGGCCAAGGGGCCGGTTTCGACCGGAACACCGGTTCGCACCGCAATCCCCAAGGCGTTCACTTCTGCCGCCAACTGTCCGGCGCTCGCCATGGTCAGGCCTCGGATCTGGATCGAACCGCGCGCGGTGACTTCCATGATGCCGTTGCCATGGCGTGCGGCCGAATCCGAGAGTCCGATCAGCGCCTTGGGAGAAAGTCCTCCCGCGACGGGGTTGAGCCGTACCAGCAAGCCGTCGCCAGTCTGCATCGGCGCGGACAGGGCGGGGCAGGCACCACGGCGCTCGAAGGCGTTCATTCTGCCGCCTCCGCTCCCCTAGCGGCACGACTATCGGCTTCAGCAATCAGCACCGCAAGATCGTCATCGACCGAGTTCCGCAACGGATGCCACAGACCGCGCCGCCTGGCGGATTGGAAGCGCTCGGCGATGAATTTCGCGGCCTGCGGGTTTTCCGCCAGCAGAAAGGCTCGCACGGCCTCGTCGCCGAGATAGGCATCGTGCACGGCACCGATCAGATTGCCGGCAATGGCGTGGGTGGTTTCTGCGAAGCCGATCAGGCGATCGACCGTTTCAGCGAATTCCGAGGCACCACGCGGTCCGTGCCTCATCTGCCCCTCGATGAAACGGCGGTTGATGGCGCGAGCCCGCACGACGCGCGTGACGGCCTCCGATACCGAGCGTGGTTTGGGCTTCGCTGGGTCTGTCGTGTCGAGCACGATAACGTCTGCGCTTTTGCCGAGCGCGGCAAGAGCGGCGGAGAAACCGCCGATGAAAGCAACGTCCGCCGAGCCTTCGAGGATGTCACGGCCCGGATCGTCGCCGGTGTGCACGAGCAGATCGGCTTCCGCGATGCGATCGGCAAAGGCGCCAGGCGCGGCGGAGCCTTCGCCTTCAGCCCCGCCATAGGCGTGGGAGGCGGCTTCAAGATAGGCTCGGCCAAGTTCTTCGCGCCGTTCCCATTCGCCGCTGGCGAGCATCGCCTCCAGGCCGGCGCCGTAAGTGCCGGGCGAGGAACCAAAGATGCGTGGTTCGACCCGGCCTGCCTTTCGCGTCGCCGCTGCAAGAGGATTTTCGCTGTCATCTTCGTCTCGCTGCGCGACCGCACGCGCCGCCGCGTCGATCAGCGCGATCTGGGTGGGGAACATGTCGCGGAACAGGCCTGATATGCGCCAGGTGACATCGACGCGCGGCCGTCCGAGCGCGGCGGGTGGCAGCACTTCGATACCGGTCACGCGACCAGTGGCGGCATCCCATTGCGGCCGGCATCCCATCAGTGCCAGGCCCTGTGCGATCTCCTCGCCTCCGGTGCGCAACGATGCCGAGCCCCAGAGGTCGATGACCAGGGCTCGCGGCCAGTCGCCATGGCTTTGCATGTAGCTGACCACGATCTCATCGGCCGCTGCCTTGCCGAGGTCGAAGGCGGTCGGCGTCGGCATGGTGCGCGGATCGGCGGTGAACAGGTTGCGGCCGGTTGGCAGGACGTCGGTGC
>NZ_JAKREW010000007.1 GCF_022347545.1 Terribium retamae | reverse complement strand
CCCGCGGTGTCCCGGGGCGGATCCAGGCCGCCGCGGGCGGCGGCGGGCGCGGCATTCGCGTCGCCGCCGACCTCGACGAATTCACGCGTCAGTTTCCGCAGGCCTCGGCCGAAGCCGCCGCGGCTTTCGGCGATGGTGGGCTGTACATTGAAAAGGCCGTGCTGGCGGCGCGCCACGTCGAGGTGCAGATCCTCGGCGACGGCAAAAATTTCGTGCACTGCTTCGAGCGTGAATGTTCGTTGCAGCGCCGCCGCCAGAAGGTCTGGGAAGAGGCGCCCGCGGTCGGTCTGCCCGCAACCGTGCGCCGGAAGCTCTGCGACAGCGCCGTCGCCCTGGCGCGTTCAGTCGGCTACAGCGGTGCCGGCACGGTGGAATATCTCTATGACGAGGCCAGTCAGGCGTTCTACTTCCTTGAGGTGAACACCCGCATCCAGGTCGAGCATCCGGTCACGGAGATGATCACTGGTGTCGACCTGGTGCAGGAAATGCTGCGCATAGCAGGCGGCGAGCCGCTATCGGTCCGGCAGGAAGATGTCTCTATCCTCGGCCACGCCATCGAGTGCCGCATCAATGCCGAGGATCCCGCCAGGAACTTCATGCCCTGGCCGGGTGTGGTCTCGAAGCTGGCTGTGCCCGACGGCGAGGGGGTGCGCTTCGACACGATGCTCTTCGACGGCTATTCCGTGCCACCTTTCTACGACTCGCTGCTGGGCAAGCTTGTGGTGCATGGCACCGACCGCAGCGATTGCCTGGCCAAACTTCGTGCCTCGCTGCAATCGCTGAAGATCGAGGGCATTCCGACCACCATTCCGCTGCATGCGGCCCTGGCTGGCGATGCTGATGTCGTGGCCGGCGCATTCCACACTCGTTTCCTCGAGGGGTGGCTGGAAACGAAGTTCCAGGTGCCGATGCAGGACGACAGTGCGAAGGAGGCTGCGCAATGAGCAACCGCTACTCGTTCGGCGGCGACGAGCATCTCTTCGTCGAATGCGATGAGAGCATGTCCTTGGAAGCGTTCTTCAAGAGCCTGTCCATGACCAGCGCCATCCGTGATAGCCGTATCCGTGGCGTCACCGAGATCTGCCCGGCCAACGCATCCTTCCAGATCAAGTTCGATCCGGATGTCATAAAGCCGGACGACATCCTGGCCGAGATCCAGGCGATCGAGAAGGCTACGACGAAGGCCGAGCCGGTGATCAACACGCGCGTCGTCGAGATTCCCGTCTTCTACGAGGACCCATGGACCCACGAGACGCTGATGCGTTTCCGCGAACGGCATCAGGATCCCCAGGCGACAGATCTCGAATATGCCGCGCGCATCAACAATCTCGGTGGTGTCGGCGATTTCATCTCTGCCCATAGCGGTGCGCCATGGTTCGTCTCGATGGTCGGCTTCGTCGCCGGCCTTCCGTTTATGTACCAGATGGTCGATCGGCCGCGGCAGCTTCAGGTGCCGAAATATCTGCGTCCGCGCACCGACACGCCAAAGCTGACCGTCGGCCATGGCGGCTGTTTCTCCTGCATCTATTCGGTGCGCGGCGCCGGCGGCTACCAGATGTTCGGCATCACGCCGATGCCGATTTTCGATCCCGAGCAAAAGACCAGTTATCTCAGGGACTTCATGGTGTTCTTCCGCCCAGGCGACATCGTGAAGTTCCGTCCGATCGGCCGGGACGAGCATGACGGCATCGAAGGCGATGTGGAGGCCGGGCGCTTCGTGCCCATCATGCGCGACGTCACCTTCGACCTGCGCGAATTCCGCAAGGACATTGACGGTTACAACGCCAAGCTGGAGGGCGAGGTCCATGGTGGTTAGCGTCATTAATCCGGGCCTTGCCACCACGGTCCAGGACCTCGGCCGGCCCGGCTATTTTCATCTCGGCATCCCGGTTGGCGGGGCACTGGACCGCATGGCGCTGCGTGCCGCCAACCTTCTGGTCGGCAACGATGAAGGCGCGGCATGCCTCGAAGCTGTGTTCATGGGGCCTGAACTCGAATTCCGCGACGATGCGACGATTGCGGTTACCGGTGCGGAAATGCCGATCAGGATAGACGGCGTCGAGCAGCCATCCTGGACTGCGCTCAAGGTCAGGGCCGGCGGTAGGCTGAGCTTCGGGTTCCTCAAGAAGGGCGCGCGCATCTATGTGGCGATCGCAGGAGGCATCGATGTACCGGAAGCGCTCGGCAGCCGTTCGACCTATGTCATCGGTGCGTTGGGCGGATTCAAGGGCAGGGCGATCGCCAAGGGCGACGAACTGCCCGTCGGGCAGCCCGGCTTGACGAAGGAAGGCAGGACCTTGCCGGAAGGGTTGCGGCGGCCGTCCGCTGCGCCGGCAGAACTGCGCGTGCTGCCGGGCCTCTATGCGCACAGGTTGCAGGAAGAGTCGCTGGCCGGTTTCTTCGAAGACCAATGGAAGGTCGCTTCCGAAGCCGACCGCATGGGCTATCGTTTCAAGGGCGGCCGGCCCCTGCGGTTCGTCGACCGCGAGCCGCCCTTCGGCGCCGGCTCCGATCCCTCCAACATCGTCGACAGCTGCTACCCCTACGGCTCCATCCAGGTGCCGAGCGGCAGCGAGCCGATCATCCTGCATCGGGATGCGGTGTCCGGCGGCGGCTACTTCATGCTCGGCACGGTGATTTCCGCCGACATGGACCTGATCGGGCAGATGCAGCCCAACACGCCCACGACCTTCGTCAAGGTCGACATGGCCGAGGCATTGCGCGCACGCGCCGATAGGGCGGAGCTGCTCAATCGGATGAGGGAGGCGCTGGCCTGAAGCAATTCGGTTTTCCGTCCGCAATTGCGTCGAACAAGGAGGCGGCGAGCCAGACAAGTCGTCAGTCATAACCAAAAAAGAGAAGGGGAATATCATGGCTGGAAAACTAGCGGCTGATGAAGCCGACACACTGGACTATTCGAACATTGCCGTACCACCCAATGCCCGCATGCCGAAGATGGCGTTGACCATGGCATGGTGGGCCGTCTGCAGCGCCGTCTTCTACATCGTGGTCGGCGCCGCGCTGGCGCTTGGCTTCGGCACCTGGAACGCGATCATCGGCATGGTGCTGTCGGTGGTCGCCTATGGGCTCATCAACGCGGTGTTGAGCAGGTTCGCCATCAAGACCGGGCTGTCCGTCGCCCTGTTCTCACGCGTTCTGTTCGGCAATGTCGGGGCTGGCCTCGCGACATTGATCTTCTGCGCTACCGCCATCTACTACGCCGTCTTCGAGGGATCGGTGATCGCGGTCGGCATCAACAACATCTTTCCGTCGATCTCCTATCCGATCGCTGCCCTGATCGTCGTGCTTTATTCGGTGCCGCTGATCTTCGGCAGCATCCAGACATGGCTCGACAAATTCAACGGCGTGCTGCTGCCGTTCTACATACTGGGCCTCGTGCTCGCGGTTGTGCTGGCGATCAGCCAGTATGGCTACAGTGACAAGTGGCTCAATCTCGGACCTGCAGGCGGCGAGCCGGCATTGGGCTGGCTGTCCTGCTTCGTGTACTACATGGGCGTGTGGGTGCTGACGATGTTCACCTTCGACTACGCCCGTTTCGGCCGCCAGGAAGATGCCGGCTATCACGCCTATTTCAACTTCGGCATGCCGTTCTATGTCATGGTGTTCCTGGTCAGCGGCCTGTTCGGCATGTTCATGGTCGGCACGGTGCCGGACCTCGGCACCGTCACCGAAGTCTCTGTGCTGCTGGCGCTTCTGAAGATCATGGGCATCGGCGGCCTGCTCTTCGTCTGGGTCACGCAGACCCGCATCAATACGGCGAACTATTACCTTGCAGCCGTCAATCTGGAGGCGCTGGTGCAGCTGTTCGGCAAGCCGCCTTTCGGCCGTATCGGCTGGGCCATCGTGGTCGGCGCGATCGTCTATCTGCTGATGCTGATCGACGTGTTCAGTTACCTGCTGCAGGCGCTCGCCTATCAAGGCATCTTCGTCGTTGCCTGGGTGGCGGTTGCCATGGCCCACATCTTCTCCAGCCGCTACGAGCAGCTTGTCGGCAGCACGATCGAATACCGTTCGAGCCACGTGCCGGCTTTCAATCCACTCGGCATCATCGCCTGGTTCGCGGCGGCGGCCGTCGGCATCGCCCTTCACCTGTGGGGTGGCGCCTACACGGAGCTATCGGCGCCGGCCACCGCGGTCGTCGGTTTTTGCATCTACGCGCTTGGCCTGAACAGCGCCAAGCGCGAGTGGTTCCTCACCGCCGCGTGACATCCAGGCCTCGCGCCCTGTCAGGGGCCGAGGCTCTACCGAGAACTCAAAAACGAGAAAGGACAGGTCCCATGGCTTCCCAGGCTGGCATCTCCACATTGCTGCAGCGTTTCGTCGGCGAGACGTCGCTGTTGCAAAAGGCCGCCGTCGTCTTTGCCGGTTCGCTCCTGCTTTGGGCATCGGCAAAGGTCCAGCTTCCCTTCTATCCCGTGCCGCTGACCATGCAGACTTTCGCGGTGCTCGCCATCGGCACAGCGCTCGGCTGGCGGCTCGGGCTTGCCACCGTCCTGCTCTATCTCGCCGAGGGCGCCGCAGGTTTGCCGGTCTTCGCCGGCACACCGGAAAAGGGCATCGGCCTTGCCTATATGATGGGGCCGACCGGCGGCTATCTGCTGGGCTATCTGCCTGCCGCCGCCATCTGCGGCTGGCTGGCCGAACGCGGCTGGGATCGCAGCGTTGCGCTCACCGCGCTGGCGATGCTGGCCGGCACCGTCGCGATCTATCTGCCCGGCCTGCTCTGGCTCGGCGCGCTCGTCGGCTGGGACAAGCCGGTGCTGGCATGGGGGCTGACCCCATTCCTGCTCGGCGACCTGTTGAAGCTCTCTTTGGCGTCGGCGGCGCTTCCGCTGGTCTGGCGCCACGTCGGCAAGAACAGCTGATTTGCATTCCTCCCCCCGATGCGGACCGCGTCGGTTCGAGAGGCCGGCAGGGCGGGAACTGCGCCAAGACGCGATGGGGGCATCGCGCGGGCGTAGCGCTCCGCGCTGTCGGCTCCCTGTAGTGCCTGCGCTCTCCATCATGCAGCGGGGCAGGGCAGGGAGCAGTTCGCGCAGGTCTCATCCGTTTCCCGCGCTCGCATGCCAAACCGGCGTAAAGCCGGCGGCGAGCGCGGCAACCGCTGTTGGAGGGGTGATCAGCGCGACTGACGCGCCGCCCCTGGTTGCCGCGCTCATGCTGACCGGCCTGTCGTAGCCGGCAAAGCTCCAGCCCAGCAGCCCGCCGTCCCGCAGGGCAAAAGGCTTGCCGCCGATATCCACCATCGCGCCATCCGGCAGCCGCGCGATCTCCTCGGCCGGGATCGGCGGCAAGGGTTTCCGGGCCGACGCGAAACGCTCCTTGTGCAGCCTTGCGTCCAGTTGCGGCGCGCGCGGCTCGGCGATGCCGAAGGCCTTGCCAAAACAGCGGAGGAATTCGCTCGCCCGCGCGCGCTGGCAGAAAAAGCAGGGCCGGTGGCCGGCGGCAAGCGCGGTCGGTTGGTCGAGGAAGAACAGCTCCGTCCAGCCGGCTTTGCCGCCTCCCTTTCCGTCGACTTGCCGGTTGCGCCCCATCGGTTCGCGCCTGCGGCCCTGATAGTCGCAGACGCAGATGATCCAGGCCGGCAGTGCCCAGCGCTTCTTGAGCAGCGTCTTCGTCTCCGGGTCGTGGATAATGCCGCGATTGCCGGTGAACAGTCCGCGTTCAGGCACGGCGTGGATGGCGCCGTATGGATCGACCCGATTCTGCAGTGGCATAGGCTTTTTCCGTTTCCTGTCCTGCACCGGCGCTTGGCCGCTGCTTTGCTGGCATGATACGCAACCACCAGCGCAATTCATGTCAGGATGGTCATGCGGGTTCTTGTCGTCGAGAATTACCAGGGTACCGACCTCGGCAATGTCGGAGCGGCACTTGCCGAAGCCAACGCCGAGATCGATGTCCGCAAGGCCTATCTCGGCGATCGGTTGCCGAAAGATGCCAGCGAACATGACGCTCTGGTGCTGTTCGGCGGCGGCCAGAATGCGCTCGCCGACGACAGCCATCCCTATTTCCCCGAATTGCTCGACCTCATCCGCGACTTCGCTCACAAGGATCGCTCGGTGCTCGGCATTTGCCTCGGCAGCCAGCTTCTGGCGCGCGCCTTTGGCGGGATCAATCAGGTTGGGGGCGCATCCGAATTCGGCTGGCACGGCGTGACCCTGACCGAAGAGGCAAAGACAGACGCGGTTCTCAGCGCCATGCCGGTGGCTTTTCCGATCTTCCAATGGCACGATGATACCTTCACCCTGCCGCCCAGCGCGGTACGCTTGGCCTCGAGCGCGGTGGCCGAAAACCAGGCCTTCCGTCTCGGCCGCGCCGTCTATGCTTTCCAGTTCCATTTTGAGGCCGACCGCGCCGTGGTCGACTATTGGACAACCGCCTTTGCCGACACGGTGACAGCACGCTGGCCTGATTGGCCGGAGCGGCTTCCCGCCGAAGCGGCTCGCAATGCTGCGCTGGCCGATCAGTCCGGTTTGGCCATCGCCAGGGCGTGGGTCGCTACGATCGGAAGGTGAGTGGCAGGCAAGCCGCAGCCCGGCTAGAGTTGTCCCCAGGTTGAGCATGCCGACATGTCGCATGCTCGGCCGGCGAATCGTTCCATGAGAATGGATGACACGATGAACGACATTGACCTCAAACACCTGCGCCGCTGCGTGGATTTGGCAAAAGCTGCCTTGGATGCAGGCGATGAACCTTTCGGCTCGATCCTGGTGTCGGGCGAGGGCGAAGTGCTGTTCGAAGATCACAACCATGTCGCGGGCGGTGATCTTACCCAGCATCCCGAGTTTGCGATCGCCCGCTGGGCCGCCAACAACATGACCGCCGACGAGCGTGCTGCCGCGACGGTCTACACGTCGGGCGAGCATTGCCCTATGTGCTCCGCGGCCCACGGCTGGGTCGGGTTGGGCTGCATCGTCTATGCCAGTTCAACCAGTCAGCTCACCAGCTGGCTTGGCGAGCTTGGAGTCACTCCTTCCCGGGTTCGTGCCTTGCCGATCGAAAGCGTTGTCGAGGGTATCGCTGTCGACGGTCCCGTTCCCGAGCTTGCGGAAGAAGTGCGACAACTCCACCGATCGTTCCACAGCCGTTGATCCCAGCGCCCGATCTACGGCACCGCCGTAATCAACAGGAAGATCACGAAGATGCCGAGATGCACCATGCCTTGCAGCACGGTGGTGCGTCCGGTTCCCAGGGTGATCGTGCTGACGAACAGCGTCAGCAGCAGCAGAACCGTCGTTGCCGGACTGAGGCCCAGGGTGAGCTTACGGCCCGTCAGGACGGCGACCGCAGCGACGACGGGGATCGTCATGCCGATGCTGGCCAGCGCTGAACCAAGCACCAGGTTCACACTGTTTTGCAGCCGGTTCAAAAGGGCAGCGCGAACCGAGGCGATGCCTTCGGGCAACAGCACCAGCGTTGCGATCACGACACCGACCACCGCTTGGGGAAGACCTGCGGCCGCAACAAGGGTCTCGAGCGGGTGCGACAGCACCTTCGCCAACAGGATGACGACGAGCAGTGAAGCCGGGAGCATTACCGCACTCACCAACGTCACCTTGGGGGCAGGTGGTTCGAGAGGGGCCTCGTCGGGATCCTGTCCCTCAACGGGAACGTCCATGAAATAGTCGCGGTGCTTGATCGTCTGGACGAAGACGAAGACCGCGTAGAGAACCAGCAACACCGCGCTGACCACCAGCAGCTGGACCGGCGAGAACTGCTGCGGCCCGCCTGCCGAGACGAAATTCGGCAGCACCAGCACGCTGATCGCCAGTGTTCCGAGCACGGCAAGCGAGGCGGATGCCGCATTGAGCTGGAAAAGTTGCTCATGATGCCGCCGGCCACCAAGAACCAGGCAAAGTCCGATCACGCAGTTCAGCACGATCATCAATGCCGAAAAAACCGTGTCGCGGGCCACGGAATCGCTTCCCTCCGAGCCGGCAAGCATGATGGATACGATCAGGCCGACCTCCAGGATCGTCACCGCAGCCGCCAGGATGATCGATCCCATCGGTTCGCCGACCCTGAGCGCAAGAATTTCCGCATGGTGCACGGATGCGAACACCGAGGCGCCGAGGGCGATGGAGGCAAGGATGATGACAGGGGTCGAATCGTCCGAAACCAGCCCGAGATATTTCAGGGCAACCAGAACGAGCGCGACCGCCGGCGCGGCCCAGGTCCAGAACGGTATTGTCGTGTGGTGATCGATAGCCATGTGTTCCTTAAGCGACGGAGATCATTGCCAGTTTGAAGGTGTTGGCGCGAAGGTAGTGGAAGTAGAGCGCCCTGTACATTCGCGCGCGGTCGACAGCCACGCTGGAGCTTCCGTTACGTCCCCGTGGCAAATTTGGCACGCCGGCCGGATTCCGCTGTGGATGGCGCATTTCGCGCTTGGCCTGTGTCAGGTCGATTTCCTAGAAGGCGGCGGCTGGTTTGCCGGCACTGGTGCCCCACTGTGGCACAAGCGTCACACAAGCCGAAACAAGCATCGTCCAGACACGTGAATGTGCGGAAACAACGCCACGAAATGTGCGTTTCAACACATTCGTAACCGATCCCCTGCAGGACAATACAGAAGGCTCAATTTGAGATGACCTCCGTGAAAGCAGCGCTTCTGTCCTTCTTCATGCTGTCCGCCATCGTCGTGTGCGGCCTCGGCATCTACGCAGCCGATGCGGCCAACAACCACAACGCCGTCGACGGCTATGGCGTGGTCTCCGCCTCGCACTGACCTTCGCAATCACGCTCCGGTAGTTCCCTGCTCAACGCTCCGCGTCGTGCAAGGGATATCGGTTGCACGGAGGTGCGTCCTTCGAGGCTCGCTGCGCGAGCACCTCAGGATGAGGGACGCGGGTGCCGACCCGCCTCCATCCTCGGCGTTTCAGGATGAAGGGACGTCGGCGCCGGGACATCTCCATCTTCGGCGTTTCAGAATTAAGGGCTTTGCACAGCAATCCTTATCCTGAGGTGCTCGCCCGCACGTCAACTGAAAGCACAGTGTCGTCCTTTGCGGGCGAGCCTCGAAGGACGCACCAAAAATCCCACCATTCCTCGGCGTTTCACGATGAAGAGTTTTGCACGATCGCCCTCATGCTGAAGTCTGAGCGAAGCAAGCTCGAAGGACGCACGGAAACCCCTGTTGACAGAACGCCCGCTTGTCGTTCACCCTTGAGGCTCACCAGGGGGGTCCCGACAAGGGGCTGAGATACTGCTGAAACGCGCAGTGACCCGTTGAACCTGATCCAGTTCATACTGGCGTAGGGACGGTGGAACACTTCGCGGGCCGGCATCTTTCGGCTTCGGTTTTCGGACAAGAAAGTCCGTATTCCATTCAGCGAAGCGTCGCTTCCTCCTCATGCGCGGACTGGGTCTTCTCGCGAAGGAGGCTCGCTCATGAATATCCACACCCCGACCGTCACCGTTGGCGAATTGCCGGCATCGCGCAAGGTCTACAAACCGGGTGTGATCCACCCCGGCCTGCGCGTGCCGATGCGGGAGATCTCCGTTCATCCGACCGCCGGCGAGCCGCCGGTCACGGTCTATGATTCTTCCGGCCCCTACACCGACACCAACGTGCAAACCAATATCGAGCGCGGCCTCCCCCGCCTGCGCGAGGAATGGGTCGTCGCGCGCGGCGATGTCGAGCGCTACGAAGGCCGGCTGGTCAAGCCTGAGGACAATGGCTTCGTCTCCGGCGAGCGGCTGACGCCGGAATTCCCGGTGCGCAACCAGCCGTTCCGGGCAAAGGACGGGCGCGCCGTCACCCAGCTCGCTTATGCCCGCGCCGGCATCATCACGCCGGAAATGGAGTTCATCGCCATCCGCGAGAACCTCGGTCGCCAGGCGATACATACCAAATTGCCGCGCGACGGCGAGAGCTTCGGCGCGTCGGTTCCCGACTATGTCACGCCGGAATTCGTGCGCGACGAGGTGGCGCGCGGCCGCGCCATCATCCCGGCCAACATCAACCACCCGGAAGCCGAGCCGATGATCATCGGCCGCAATTTCCTGGTGAAGATCAACGCCAATATCGGCAACTCGGCTGTCACCTCGTCGATGGCGGAAGAGGTTGAAAAGATGGTCTGGGCGACTCGCTGGGGCGCCGATACGGTGATGGACCTTTCCACCGGCCGCAACATCCACAACATCCGCGACTGGATCCTGCGCAATTCGCCGGTGCCGATCGGCACCGTGCCGCTCTACCAGGCGCTGGAAAAGGTCGGCGGCGTTGCCGAGGACCTCACCTGGGAAGTGTTCCGCGACACGCTGATCGAGCAGGCGGAGCAGGGCGTCGATTATTTCACCATCCACGCCGGCGTGCGGCTGCCCTACATCCCGCTCACCGTCGATCGTGTTACCGGCATCGTCAGCCGCGGCGGCTCCATCATGGCTAAGTGGTGCCTCTACCACCACAAGGAAAGCTTCCTCTATGAGCATTTCGAGGAGATCTGCGACATCTGCCGCGCCTATGACGTGTCGTTCTCGCTGGGTGACGGCTTGCGCCCCGGCTCGATCGCCGACGCCAACGACGCCGCGCAGTTCGCCGAACTGGAGACGCTGGGCGAGTTGACGCAGATCGCCTGGGCCAAGGATTGCCAGGTGATGATCGAAGGCCCCGGCCATGTGCCGATGCACAAGATCAAGGAGAACATGGACAAGCAGCTCGCTGTCTGCGGTGAGGCGCCGTTCTACACGCTTGGGCCGCTCACCACGGATATCGCGCCGGGCTACGACCACATCACCAGCGGCATTGGCGCCGCCATGATCGGCTGGTTCGGCACGGCGATGCTCTGCTACGTCACGCCGAAGGAGCATCTCGGCCTGCCCGACCGCAACGACGTCAAGGTCGGCGTCATAACCTACAAGATCGCCGCCCATGCCGCCGACCTCGCCAAGGGGCATCCGGCTGCCAAGGTGCGTGACGATGCGCTGTCGCGGGCGCGTTTCGAGTTCCGTTGGGAGGACCAGTTCAACCTCTCGCTCGACCCGGAAACCGCGCGCTCCTTCCACGACGAGACCTTGCCCAAGGAAGCGCACAAGGTGGCGCATTTCTGCTCCATGTGCGGGCCGAAATTCTGCTCCATGCGCATCTCGCACGATATCCGTGCCGAGGCGCAGAAAGAGGGCATGGCGGCGATGGCAGAAAAGTTCCGCGTCGGCGGCGATCTCTATCTGCCTCTCGATTCCGTCGACACCGTCGACGTGGCCGCTTCCGTCGAGAGAACGGAGGCGGGGGCGGAGCAGCCATGAAGGCCCTGGTCAAGGGAGCCGGCGTCGCCGGGCTGACGCTGGCCTTCGAACTGGCGTCGCGCGGCGCCGATGTCACCGTCATCGAAAAGCGGCATCGCCTTGCCGGCAGCGCCTCCTGGGCTGCCGGCGGCATGCTGGCGCCGTGGTGCGAGCGCGAAAGCGCGGAAGAGGCGGTCGTCACATTGGGTCGCCTCGCGCTTGACTGGTGGGAGACCGTGCTGCCGGGCCATGTCGTGCGCACCGGCACGCTGGTGGTGGCGCCGGCGCGGGATACGAGCGAGCTCGACCGTTTCGCGCGGCGCACGACGGGGTTTACGGCAATCGGCGAAGAGGCGATCGCCGCGCTCGAACCGGACCTTGCAGGCAGATTCCGTCGCGGGCTGTTTTTCGCGAATGAGGCGCATCTCGATCCGCGCCGCGCCTTGCTCGCCCTCAAGGACAGACTGGTCGGCATGGGCGTGCGTTTCGAGTTCGGCTACGGCGCCGTGCGTGTGCCGGAAACGGTCGACATCGAGGCCGACTGCACCGGCGTCGAGGCAAGCGTCCCCGGCCTGCGTGGCGTGCGCGGCGAAATGCTCTTGCTGCACGCGCCGGATGTCTCGCTGGCGCGGCCTGTCCGGCTGCTGCATCCGCGCTTTCCGGTCTATGTCGTGCCGCGTGCCGACCACCTGTTCATGGTCGGTGCGACGATGATCGAAAGCGACGCCAACGAGCCGGTCACCGCGCGTTCGATGATGGAACTGCTCGGGGCCGCCTATGCGCTGCATCCGGCTTTCGGCGAGGCCGAGATCGTCGAAGCAGGCGTCGGCGTGCGCCCTGCTTTTGCCGACAACCTGCCGCGCATCGGCCGCGAGGCGAACCGGATCAGCATCAATGGTCTCTACCGCCACGGTTTCCTGCTGGCGCCGGCAATGGCGCGGCAGGCGGCCGACATGATCTTCAATTCGCAAAGGGAGCTTGCCGATGCGGCTCATCATTAACGGCGAAAGCCGCGAGGTCGGCGCTGCCACCCTGGCGGCGCTTCTCGTTGAACTTGACTACGAGGGCGGCTGGCTGGCGACCGCGCTCAACGGCGAGGTGGTGCCGGCCAGGGAGCGCGACACCTGCCGCATCGCCGACGGCGACCGCATCGAAATACTGTCTCCGATGAAGGGAGGGTGACGTTATGCTCGAACTCTACGGGCAAACATTCTCCTCGCGCCTGCTGCTGGGCACAGCGCTTTATCCGTCGCCGGCGATCATGGCCGATGCGATCAAGGCAGCGCGGAGCGAGATCGTCACGGTGTCGCTCCGCCGCGAGACTGCTGGCGGCAAGACGGGTGGACAGTTCTGGTCGCTGATCCAGTCGATCGGCGTGCGCGTTCTGCCCAACACTGCCGGCTGCCATTCGGTGAAGGAGGCTGTCACCACGGCGCAGATGGCGCGCGAGGTCTTTGCCACCAACTGGATCAAGCTGGAAGTCATCGGCAATCACGACACCTTGCAGCCGGACGTCTTCGGCCTTGTCGAGGCCGCTCGCATCCTGAGCGAGGACGGCTTCGAGGTGTTTCCCTACACCACCGACGATCTGGTCGTGGCTGAGCGGCTGCTGGAAGCCGGTTGCAAATTGCTGATGCCGTGGTGTGCGCCGATCGGCTCGGCACGTGGACCGCAGAATGCCGATGCGCTGCGCTCGCTGCGCGGTCATTTCCCCGACGTACCGTTGATCGTCGATGCCGGTATCGGCCGGCCGTCGCACGCGGCCGCCGTGATGGAGCTCGGTTACGACGCAGTACTGCTCAACACCGCCGTCGCCAAATCCGGTGATCCGGTTGCCATGGCTGGCGCTTTTGCCAAGGCGGTCAAGGCCGGGCGGGAGGCCTTTCTGGCCGGTCCGCTCGAACCGCGCGACATGGCCGTTCCCTCCACCCCCGTCATCGGCATGGCAGCCTTCTCATGAAACTTGATCCGTTCTACTTGATCGTCGATTCCGCTGCTTCGATCGAGCGGTTGGTGCCGCTTGGCGTGAAGCTGGTGCAGTTGCGCGTCAAGAATACGCCGGATGAAGTCTTGCGCGCCCATATCCGTGCCGCCAGGGCAACATGCGAACGCCACGGCTGCCAGCTCATCATAAACGACTATTGGCGGCTCGCCATCGATGAGGGCTGCGATTTCGTCCATCTCGGCCAGGAGGACCTGGCCGAGGCCGATCTTGAGGCCATCCGCCGGGGCGGGCTGAGGCTGGGGTTGAGCACGCATGACCACCTCGAGCTGGAAACCGCACTGGCGGCGGAGCCCGATTATGTCGCGCTGGGGCCGGTCTATCCGACCATCCTGAAGGCCATGAAATGGGCGCCGCAAGGCCTCGACCGCATCGCCGAATGGAAGCGCCGGGCTGGTGATACGCCGCTTGTCGCCATCGGCGGATTGACCGTCGAGCGTATCCCGGGTGTCTTCGCCCAAGGCGCCGACAGCGCCGCCGTCGTCACTGACATCACCCGTAATGCCGAGCCGGAAGCCCGCACCCGCGAATGGCTGGCGGCAACCGCACAATGGCGATGATGCCTGACAGGCAGGTCCTGATCGTCGCCGGTTCGGACTCCAGCGGTGGCGCCGGCATCGCGCGTGATGTCGAAACGGTCGCGGCCTTCGGCCTGCGTGCCTGTCTCGCGGTCACTGCTGTCACCGTACAAACCCATGACGCGGTCGAACGGGTCGAGCAGATGCCAGCCGATCTGATCGCCGCGCAGATGCGGGCTGCTTTTGCCTCCAACGCGATCGCCGCGGTCAAGATCGGCATGCTGGGCACTTCAGATGCCATAAATGCCGTCGCCTCCGTTCTGGCCAGCCGCTTGCCGTTGCCGGTGGTGCTCGATCCGGTCCTCGCCTCGACGTCAGGTCGCGCCCTGCTGGCGATGGATGCAGTCGAGGTCCTCAAGCGTCGCTTGATGCCGCTCTGCACGCTCGTCACGCCCAATTTGCCGGAACTGGCGCTGTTGAGCGGCAAACCGGCCGCGGTGGACGAAGCCGGCATCATCGATCAGGCCGGACCGCTGTTGGAAGGCGGCGCGCCGGCCTTGCTGGTCAAGGGGGGGCATGCCGAAGGCGATCGTTCGGTCGACCTTTTTCTACGCATTGGCGCGAAGCCGTCCCGCTTCGAGGCGCCACGTCTCGATGCCCGCTTGCGCGGCACCGGCTGCATGCTCGCCAGCGCCACCGCTGCCGGGCTCGCCCTGGGTGGTGATCTGGAAGCGGCTATCGGCAAGGCCAAGGACCATGTTTTCGAAAAGCTGCGCCGGGCGATGCGGCAAGGGTTCCCCTCTCCCTCAGAGGGAGAAGGGGAGGCCTCGCGATGCGCGATCACTCAAGAGATGGGGCAAGGAAGGCGAGGAGGCCCACTCTAAGCCTACACCGTCTCCGTCAGGATACGCTTGTCGGCACCATCGACGACCAATGCGGTCAGCCGGCCGCTCTGGAAGGCGCCCGTGTCGACATTGACGCGATTCGGCAAGAGCTCGGCCTCCACCTGCGGTGTATGGCCGTGCACGATCACCTTCTCATAGAGTCCCGGATGATCGTGGAAGATGGTGCGGACCCAGATCAGGTCGTCATGCGACTGCCGTTCCAGCGGAATGCCGGGTCGGACGCCAGCATGGCAAAAGAAGAAATCACCGAACGAAACCGAATAGGGCAGGTCGTGCAGGAACTGTTTCTGCGCGGACGGTACGGCGCTGACCAGATTTTTCCAGCCTTGCTCGACCGAGACCGGGTCGGCGAAGTCGATCGCCACACCGTAGGACAGCGCGGTCTCGCGGCCGCCATAGCGCGCGAACAGCCCGTCGGCCGCTGGCATCGCGAGGAAGTCGCGGAAGCCGATATCATGATTGCCGGCCAGCGCGATGATGCGCGCATCGCGCTGTTGCGCGGCAATCAGGAAATCGATGACGCCTTTCGAATCCGGGCCGCGGTCGACATAGTCACCGAGATGAATGATGCGCCAGTCGGCGGGTTTGTCGTGCTCGATCTCGGCCGCGATGGTTCTGTGCATACCGGAAAGCAGGTCGAGGCGGCCATGCACGTCGCCGATGGCGTAAAGGCGCATGCCGTCCGGCGCGTGGGCGTCGATAAAATGGATGCCGTCGGTCAAAGGAGAAGCTGCTTTCAGATCGGTTCGGGAGTGCTGAACTATGATCCCGAACCGAAGGTCAGCGAAGCGAAAAGTCGCGGAACTTTTGGACAAGGATGCGGTAAAAGGGAGATAACTAATCTTGGGCGGGAGGCTTTGTGACGCTTCGTTAGATGACGTTCCGGTTGCCTTCGTCATCTACGAGCACGAGCGCGCTGCCGCGGACTTGGCCGCGGTATTTTTCGAAGAATGCATCGCGGCGTTCACGACCTTTTTTGGTCTTTGGTTTCAAGAAGGCCTGCGCCTTTTCAAACCGCGCTTCGTGATGTGGCGAGCCCGAGTTGGCCATCCAAGCCAGTTTACGGAACACGAACTCGATTCGCCCCATCAGCATGTTTCCATTGTCCGTCGAAACCCTAGCAAATCGGCGTCCGGGAGGCCACTGCTGATCAGAGATATTCGGACCAGGATGCGCCAAAGCAGCAAGATAGCGTTCGGTTCGGTGGTTTGAAGATAGCGGAAGCGCGCTAGCGGTAAAGCATATCCTTGCCGACATCCTTGATATCGCGCTTGCCGCACAGGGCCAGCGTCAGGTCGAGCTCCTTGCGGATGATCTCCAGTGCCAGCGTGACGCCTTTTTTGCCGGCCGCGCCAAGTCCGTAGAGGAATGGCCGACCGATATAGGTGCCCTTGGCGCCGAGACACAAAGCCTTCAAGACATCCTGGCCTGAGCGGATGCCGCCATCCATATGGACTTCTATTTTGTCGCCCACGGTGTCGACGATCTGTTCCAGCACTGCGATGGAGGAGGGCGCGCCGTCGAGCTGGCGGCCGCCATGGTTGGAGATGATGATGGCGTCCGCGCCCGTCTTGGCTGCCAGTGCCGCATCTTCCTTGTCCAGGATGCCCTTCAGGATGAGCTTGCCGCCCCAGCGCTGCCGGATCCATTCCACGTCGTCCCACGACAGGCGCGGATCGAACTGCTCGTTCGTCCAGGACGACAGCGAAGCGAGGTCGCCGACGCCCTTTGCATGGCCGACGATGTTGCGGAAGGTACGGCGCTTGGTGCCGAGCATGCCGAAACACCAACCGGGGCGGATCGCCATGTCGATCAGGTTCGGCAAGGTCAGCTTCGGGGGAGCCGACAGCCCGTTGCGCACATCCTTGTGCCGCTGCGCCAGGATCTGCAGGTCGAGCGTCAACACCAGTGCCGAACATTTGGCCGCCTTGGCGCGGTCGATGAGGTTGAGCACGAAGTCCTTGTCGCGCATCACATAGAGCTGGAACCAGAACGGCTTCTTCGTCACCGAGGCGACGTCCTCGATCGAGCAGATGCTCATGGTCGACAGCGTGAACGGCACGCCGAACTCCTCCGCCGCCTGCGCCGCCAGCATCTCGCCGTCGGCGTGCTGCATGCCGGTCGAGCCGGTCGGCGCCAGTGCCACCGGCATCGAGACATCCTCGCCGATCATGGTCGAGGCCAGCGAGCGGTTGTCCATGTCGACCAGTACGCGCTGACGCAGCTTGATCTTGCCGAAGTCTTCTTCGTTGGCGCGGTAGGTGCTCTCCGTCCAGGCGCCGGAATCGGCATAGTCGAAGAACATCTTGGGCACACGCCGGCGAGCCTGCTGCTTGAGATCGTCGATGGTAAGAAGCATGCTCATTTCGCCTTCCCGCTTTCGGGCGCCGCCGCGCCCGTTTCGTTGCGTTTGCGGCCGGGGGCCTGATCCCCGCCACGTTGTTTCAGTCGAAGCCGCGACACGCGTTGCCAGTCGCCGGTGCGTTCGGCTTCCACCATGGAGCGTTCGACATAGGTGATGTGATCCATCGCCGCCTTGCGCGCTGCCGCCGGGTTGCCGGACTTGACCGCTGCATGGATGGCACGGTGCTGGGCCAACAGTTCGTCGCGCGCGCCGGGCAAGGTGAAGACCAGCAGCCGGTTCTGGAACACGCCTTCCGAGAGCAGGCGGTAGCAGGAACGCAGCGTGTGCAAGAGGATGATGTTGTGCGCACATTCACCGACGGCATTGTGGAATTCGACGTCGATGTCGGCTTCGTGCTGGAAATCGCCCGTGCGGTGCGCCTCGTCCATGCGAGCCATGATGCTGTCGAGCAAGGCGAGGTCGTCCGGCGTGGCGCGCCGGGCCGCATATTCGGCGGCGACCCCCTCGATTTCGCGGCGGTATTCCAGATAGTCGGAGGCAGCTTTACGGTGAGTGGAGATCAGCTCCATCACCGGCTTGGAGAACACCTGGCCGATGACGTCGGCGACATGGGTGCCGCCGCCATGCCGGGTCTGTAGCAGGCCGCGTGTCTCCAGCGCCTTCAGCGCGTCGCGCAGGATCGGCCGCGACACTTCGAACTGGCGGGCAAGGTCGCGTTCGCCCGGCAGCCTGTCGCCTGGACGCAGCACGCCTTCCAGGATCAAGGCCTCGATCTGAGCCACCACCTCGTCGGCGGTGCGCGAATGATCGATGCGGGAAAAGATGTCGCTCAAGGAAGTGCCCGAGAAAATGCTATATCGCCTAGAATAGCGGCAATCCTGGCAACTGGTCAATTAATCTGTCCAATTTGCCGCACTCGCGCAGGTGCATGGCAAAAAGCTGTGGTTGCGGTCAAGGCGCCGGTTTCCATTGTCACGGCTTGGGATTGCTCCTAGAGCTTGGAGAAAGACAGGGTTCAGAACCTTGGGGGAACTGCCGTGTCGGACGACCAGTCCAATCTCGAATTCCGGCCGCGCGCCATCGGCAGCGTGCTGGGTTTTCCCGCGCATGAAGGGCGTCCGAGCGCACTCGGCGAAGTGCATGCCCGTCCTCACCCGCTGGTCGAGACGCCGCGAGTCCTGATCCAGCTCTCCTTCATGACCGAGGGTGGTGCCAGCGTCGACCACGCTGTGCTGTCCGAACTTTCCCGGCGCCTGGGCATCGCCGCCCCCGGCAGCCAGGCGCGCCTCCATGCCATGAAATGGGGCAAGGGCTCGCTGCGCTGGGAGCGCCATACCGAGTTCTCGACCTATCTGTGGGAAGGGCCGCTCGATGAGAGCGGACGCGTTCATGAGGACACGCCGTTCGGCAACGGCTTCTCGCCGCCCGGAACGGTGATTTCCGGCATTCGGCTGGAGATCCGCAAATGGACCGCCGCCAACGAGAAGCTGCTCGACAGTTTCGACCCCACCAGCCTGTGCTTTTCGCTGGTGGAGCGGGGTGCTGCCGCCATCGTCGCCGATTTCCGACAGGACGGCGATGGGCTGACCCGCATCCTGGTGCTCAACCGTGCATTAACGCCGGCCAGCACCGGCGCGCTGTCGCAGCGCCTGCTCGATATCGAAACCTATCGGACGCTGGCCATGCTCGGCTTGCCGCTGGCGCAGTCATTGTCGGCGCGGGTGCGCCGCATCGAAGACAAACTCGCCGTCATCACGCGCGAGATGAAGGCTGCGGAAACCCGCGACAGCCAGACCTTGCTCGCCGATCTCACCGAACTCGCCGCCGAACTGGAAGCGGATGCCGCATCCAGTCTCTACCGCTTCGGCGCCAGCCGCGCCTATGACGGCATCGTCAGCGAGCGCCTGGAGGCTCTGGATGAAGAGGTGGTGCCGGGCTACGACACCTGGGGCGGCTTCCTGCAGCGTCGCGTCGCGCCGGCCATGCGCACTTGCCGCTCGGTCGAGGAACGGCAGGCCAACCTATCGCGCAAGCTGACGCGCGCCACCACGCTGCTGCGTACCTGGGTCGATGTCGAGGTTGAAAGACAGAACCGCGATCTGCTTGCCTCTATGAACAACCGTGCCCGCCTGCAGCTGCGCCTGCAGCAAACCGTGGAAGGCCTGTCGGTGGCTGCAGTGTCCTATTACGTCGTCGGGCTGATCGGCTATCTCGCCAAGGGCGCTTCCCTCTTCGGCCATGCCTTTGCGCCGGAAGTGGTCACGGCTGCGTCCGTGCCGGTTGCGGTCCTGCTGGTCTGGTGGGGCGTGCGCCGGGTGCAACGCCTGCATGGCGAACCCGCAAGCCACGCGGGCGAATAATTTGTAATCATCGATCCTGGCTGCCAGCGTCAGATTGACGCGTGGAAAGAGATGCGCTTGAGCACGTCAGCTTTGGCCGAAAGCACCATTTGCATGCATTGTGCCGAATTGGTAAAAAGCTTTTACCAGTAAGTGTTCTCTAAGCGCAGGGAGACATCATGTCCGGTCTTGCCATGCCGAAGCCGGATGAGGCGACGCTTGGGCGGCGGGCCACCATCGTCGCGGATCTCAGGTCGATCGTGCCGGGCGAAGGCGTCGTCGAAACCGTCAACGAGATGCGGGCCTTTGAAAGTGACGGGCTGACCGCCTATCGCCAGCTCCCTCTCGTCGTGGTTTTGCCGGAGACGGTGGCGCAGGTGTCTCGGGTGCTGAAATATTGCAACGACCGCAACATCCGCGTCGTGCCGCGTGGCGCCGGCACTTCGCTGTCCGGCGGCGCCTTGCCGCTGGAAGATGCGGTTCTGCTGGTGATGAGCCGCTTCAACCGCATCCTCGGCATCGATTATCCCAACCGTACCGTCACCGCGCAGCCGGGCGTCACCAATCTCGGCATCACCCATGCGGTGGAGCAGGAGGGTTTCTATTACGCACCGGATCCTTCCTCGCAGATCGCCTGCTCGATCGGCGGCAATGTCGCGGAGAATTCCGGCGGCGTGCACTGCCTGAAATACGGACTCACCGCCAACAATGTGCTGGGCATCGAAATGGTGCTGATGAATGGCGAGGTGGTGCGGCTTGGCGGCAAGCATCTCGACGCTGAAGGTTATGATCTGCTTGGCCTGATGACCGGTTCGGAGGGGCTTCTCGGTGTCGTCACCGAAGTCACCGTGCGCATCCTGAAGAAACCGGAGACGGCACGCGCGCTGCTGATCGGCTTCCCCACCAGCGAGCAGGGTGGCCAATGCGTTGCTGATATCATCGGCGCGGGCATCATCCCCGGCGGAATGGAGATGATGGACCGGCCGGCGATCCACGCTGCCGAGGATTTCGTGCAGGCCGGCTATCCGCTGGAATGCGAGGCACTGCTGATCGTTGAACTGGATGGACCTGCAGTCGAGGTCGATCACCTGATCGGCGCCGTCGAAGCGATCGCCATCAACAATGGCTCGACCACCTGCATCATTTCGAATTCCGAGGAAGAGCGCCTGCGCTTCTGGGCCGGCCGCAAGGCTGCCTTCCCGGCGGTCGGGCGCATCTCACCGGATTATTACTGCATGGATGGTACCATTCCGCGCAAGGAACTGCCGCGCGTGCTAGCGGGCATGCGCGACCTTTCGCAAACCTATGGCCTGCGCGTCGCCAACGTCTTCCATGCCGGCGACGGCAATCTGCATCCGCTCATCCTCTACGATGCCAACGTGCCCGGCGAACTGGACAAAGCCGAGAAGTTCGGCGCCGACATCCTGCGGCTTTGCGTCGAAGTTGGCGGCGTGCTGACCGGTGAGCATGGCGTCGGCGTCGAGAAGCGCGACCTGATGCCGGAGATGTTCAACGAAGCCGATCTCGACCAGCAGATGCGGGTGAAATGCGCTTTCGATCCCAACCATCTGCTCAATCCCGGCAAGGTGTTTCCGCAACTGCGCCGCTGCGCCGAGCTCGGCCGCATGCATGTACATCGCGGCCAGGTCGCCTTTCCCGACATTCCGAGGTTTTGAGGATGCTGTTCAGGCAGGCCATCCTCGAGGCCGTTGCGCGTGGCGACGTCACTCTGGCGTTCCGGCGCTGGCGACGGCCGACGGTGAAGGCCGGCACCGGTCTGCGCACGGCGGTCGGCATGGTGCGCATCGCTGCGGTCGAGCCGATCGAAGAGCAGGACTTGACCGACGCCGAAGCGAAGGCCGCCGGTTTTGCCGATCGCGCCGCGCTGCTGGCCGATCTACGCTCGGATGGCGATCGCACGCTTTATCGGATCGTTCTGGATGGCATCGAGCCGGATCAGCGCCTTTCCCTGCGCGGCGAGGCCAAGCTTTCCGAAGGGGACTGGCACGATCTGACGGCCCGTTTCGCACGCTGGGACAAGGCGAAGCCGGGCTATTTCCCGTCGATCCTGAGCGCTATCGGCGCCCATCCGGGCAAACCGGCTGGCGAACTCGCGCGGGCTGCCGGTGTCGAGAAGCTGAAGTTTAAGCAGGACGTGCGCAGACTGAAGGAGCTTGGCCTGACGGAAAGCCTTGAGATCGGCTACCGGCTCTCGCCGCGCGGCGAGGCGGTGCTGGAGAAATTGCGGGAGCATCGGCTGTGACCCGCTCGGGCCCTCAGGACTCGGGTTCCTCGCACCCGCAAAGCGGGGGAGAGGTGGCTCGGGCGCAGCCCGAGATGGAGAGGGGGGCTTCACACATTCCACCTCGCCGCTCTCCGAGCCACATCGGAAGGGCTCGAGAGCTGCGGCATGGCGGAAATGTCGCCGAAGCTACCCTTTGGAACGAACTGAAAGCAAAGAAACTCAGAGGTCATAAGTTCAGCAGGCAAGTGCCCCTCGGGCCCTACTATGCGGACTTTGTCTGTCGCCAGGCAAAGTTGGTCATCGAACTCGATGGCAGCCAACACGTTGACAACGATTACGATACGCGTCGTGACGAGTTTATGCGGGCGAATGGCTATTCCGTTCTCAGATTCTGGAGCGCCGATGCGCTGAAGAACATCGGCGCAGTTTGTGAAACCATTCTCGCTGTTCTCGATGGCCGGCTCACCGACGACATCACCAGTGCCGATCTCAAGTTCGTTCTCGCGCGTGTGGAACGGCCTGGAGGAGGGGAGAAATGATGATGAATTTCCCGCTCACCGCATACGAGAACCGTCCCCCTCTCCGTCTCGGGCTGCGCCCGATCCACCTCTCCCCCGCTTTGCGGGGGCGAGGAATCGATGTCGCAACGCCGGCGCCTCTCCAGCTTGGGTTCCTCGCCCCGATGAAATGGGGGAGAGGTGGATCGGGCGCAGCCCGAGACGGAGAGGGGGTCTTCGTGCCGCGCGCTTTGCTCCGGAGTCTGGCCACGAGAAATCCTGGAACCATCGTCGCATGACCACCTTCACCCCAACCTCGCCTGCCGAACTCCTTTCCGCGGTGCAATGGGCGGTTGCCGAGGAGGCGCCGCTGGAGATCGTTGGCCATGGCTCCAAGCGCGCCATCGGCCGTCCCTTGCAGACCGAAAATACGCTCGATCTTTCGAAGCTCACGGGCGTGACCCTCTACGAGCCGGCGGAACTGGTGCTGTCTGCGCGTGCCGGAACGCCGCTGGCGCAGATCGAGAAGCTGCTTGCCGAAAACGGCCAGCAATTGGCCTTCGAGCCGATGGACTATGCCCGGCTGCTCGGCCAGGAGCCCGGCAATGGAACCATCGGCGGCGTGCTTGCTGCTAATCTGTCAGGTCCGCGCCGGCTGAAGGCTGGGGCTGCCCGCGATCATATTCTCGGTATCCACGCCGTTTCGGGGCGCGGCGAGGCGTTCAAATCCGGCGGTCGCGTCGTCAAGAACGTCACCGGTTACGATCTTTCCAAGGCGATGGCGGGCTCTTGGGGGACGCTTGCGGTGTTCACCGATGTCACCTTCAAGGTCTTGCCGGCCGCGGAGACCGAGGTGACACTGGCCGTGCGCGGTCTGCTCGACGACAACGCCGCCGCCGCCATGTCGCTGGCGCTCGGCTCAAGTGCCGAAGTGTCGAGCGCGGCGCATCTGCCGGAGCGTATCGCGGCGCGTGTCGCCGACGGCATGCTGGGCAACGAGGCGGCGACCCTGCTGCGCGTCGAAGGGTTCGGCCCTTCGGTGACCTATCGCATCGGCGCGCTCAAGGAACTGTTGCGCCATGCGGGCCCGCTGCAGGAGATCGCCGGCGAGACATCCGAAGCCATCTGGCGCGATGTTCGCTACTGCGTGCCGTTCGCCGGCTCCGACAAGCCGCTCTGGCGCGTGTCGATGGCGCCCGCCGACGGCCATGCCATGGTGATGGCGCTGCGCATGCAGTCGGCGGTGGAGGTGTTCTACGACTGGCAGGGCGGCCTGATCTGGCTCAGCATGGAAATGGGTGAGCCCGAGGACCAGTTGGTGCGGGCGGCGGTGAAGCACTTTGGCGGCGGTCATGCGACGCTTGTCCGTGCGGCGCCTCCTGTCCGTGCCGCAGTGCCGGTGTTCGAGCCGCAGCCACCGGCGTTGGCGGCGCTTGCTCATCGGCTCAAGGCTGAATTCGACCCCAGTCAGATCCTCAATCCCGGCCGGATGGCATAGCAATGCAGACTTCGTTTACCGCCGAGCAACTCGCCGACCCGCATGTCGCGGAATCGGAGAAGATCCTGCGCAAATGCGTGCATTGCGGCTTCTGCACCGCCACTTGCCCGACCTATGTCACGCTCGGCAACGAGCTCGACAGTCCGCGCGGGCGCATCTACCTGATCAAGGACATGCTGGAGAACGGCCGTCCAGCCGACAAGGAGATCGTCACCCATGTCGATCGCTGCCTATCCTGCCTCGCCTGCATGACGACCTGCCCGTCAGGCGTGAACTACATGCATCTGGTCGATCACGCGCGCGCTCATATCGAGAAGACCTACAAGCGGCCGCTGGCCGACCGCCTGATCCGCTCAGTACTCGCCTTCGTGCTGCCGCATCCGGCGCGGTTTCGAGCCGCACTGAAGCTGGCGCGTCTCGGCAGGCCGTTCGCAAGCTTTTTCGAAAAAAGCAAAACGCTGAAGCCGTTGGCGGCGATGCTGAAGCTGGCGCCCGCCAGCGTTCCGGCGGCTTCGGCATTGGCGAGACCCGGTGCGCGCAGCGCCGCGAAAGCGCAAAGGCGAGGGCGGGTCGCATTGCTCACCGGCTGCGCGCAGCAGGTGCTGGAGCCTGGCATCAACGAGGCGACCGTGTCGCTGCTCAACAGGCTTGGCATCGATGTGGTGATGCCTGAAGGCGAGGGCTGCTGCGGCGCGCTGGTCCATCACATGGGCCGCGAGGAAGCTGCACTTGCCTCGGCCCGGCGCAATGTCGATGCCTGGATGCGTGAGCTCGATGGCGAGGGGCTGGATGCCATCGTCATCACGGCTTCCGGCTGCGGCACCACGATCAAGGACTATGGTTTCATGCTGCGGCTGGACCCGGCCTATGCCGAAAAGGCAGCGAAAGTGTCGGCGCTGGCCAGGGACGTGACCGAGTATCTCACCACGCTCGACCTGCCGGAACCCCCGCGCAGTCCGGGCACGGTCGTGGCCTATCATTCGGCCTGCTCGATGCAGCATGGACAGAAGATCACGCGCCAGCCGAAGGACCTGCTTGCACGGGCCGGTTTCGTGGTGAAGGAGCCGCGCGAGGGCCATCTGTGCTGCGGCTCGGCCGGCACCTACAACATCCTGCAGCCGGAGATCTCCGCCCGCCTGCTCGAGCGCAAGGTCAAGAACATCGCCGCCACCGGCGCCGAAGTGGTGGCCACCGGCAATATCGGTTGCATCACCCAGATCGGTTCTGCAGCGAAACTGCCGGTGGTGCATACGGTGAAGCTGCTCAACTGGGCCTATGGCGGCGAGCGGCCTGTCGAATTGAGCGGACGCAAGGCGGCCTGACGCAAATTCCAGGAAAGATTGCGCCCGACGATCCAATTACCGATAGCCCGTCGCGTCCGCAGGCTTGCCGGGCTCCTCGACCTCGGCAATGTACCGCCATGCGTCGGGCTGGGATCCATCCAGGTCGGTGAAACCGTAGACCTTCGCTAAGCCTCCGCTGGAGAGCGACTGGCCGTTCCAGCGCGCCCGGTTCGGGTCGGCTGCAAGCGCTGCGACGGCACGCCCGACGAAATGCGGCGTTTCCGAAATGATGAAATGCGGCACCTTGGCTGTTGCATCACGCCAGTTCTCCTCCCTGACGCCATAGGTTTCCAGCATGATTTCGGAACGCAGCCATCCGGGTGTCAGCGAGATCGCTGTGGCACCGTGCGGGGCAAGATCCTTGGCGTGCGCCCACCCCATGCGGTTCACCGCTACCTTGGCGAGATCGTAGAAGGGTGAGAGGCGGTAATGCTCGGCATTGTATTCAGCGGTGCCATCGGTCACTTCGACCAGCAGCCCGCCGGGGTTCTCGATCAGCAATGGCAGCGCGTGGTGCGCAGTGATGAGATGCGTGTCGATGGCCAGATGCAGCATGCGCAGACCTTTCGCGAGGTCGTGCTCCCACACCGGCTTGTTCCATTCGACATAGTTTTCGCCGCCCCAGATGTCGTTGACCAGGATATCGAGGCGGCCTTGCTCCGCGCGGATGCGCCTTACAAGCGCGGCAACTTCATCCGAAACGAGATGATCGACTTGGACGGCGATGCCTCTTCCGCCAGCCGCGCTGACAAGGTCTGCCGTCTCCTCGATCGTTTCAGGCCTGTTGTATTCGGATTGATGACGCCGCGTCGTGCGCCCGGTGACGTAGACGCTGGCGCCAGCGGCACCGAGTTCGACCGCGATGCCTCGGCCGGCACCGCGTGTTGCGCCTGCGACGAGCGCGACTTTTCCAGCAAGTGTCATTGAAACCTCCTGGGCTTTTGCCTTTGATAGCGATGAGATATAATATATAAACGAATATTCATTTATTAATCGGAAATCAAGATGCCTCGACCCAAGACGCTCTCTGACGAGAAAGTACTGGAGATCGCGCTCGGACTGATCCACGAGCGGGGGCCCGAAGCGCTGACTTTCGAGAGCTTGGCGCGTGCCTGCGGTCTATCGGCGGCGACGCTCGTGCAGCGCTTCAAATCGAAGGCCGCGCTGAAGCAGGCGGCATTGCTTGCCGCCTGGGACCGGCTGGACACGCGGACCGAAGAGCTTGGCGCGGCGGCTGCCAAAACACCGGAGGGGGCGGTCGAGATGCTGGTCGCTCTGTCGCACGGCTATGGCGGCATCGAAGCTTACGCCGAGGGTTTGCTGGTACTGCGCGAAGATTTGCGCGACCCGGTGCTGCGGGCACGCGGCGCAGCCTGGCGCAAGCGCCTGTCGGCGGCTCTTGATGCGTGTTTTGCCGATACCGTTGAAGCGCCGGACGGCATCGGCTTGCTGATGGCCTCGCAGTGGCAGGGTTCGCTGTTGTGGTGGGGGTTCGATCCGCGGGGACGTGTCGAGGATTTCGTCGAAAGCAGCCTGCGCCAGTTCGTTGCAGCGCTGGCACCGCGCTAATCCATTACAGGTCGACTTTGGGACAGTCTGGCCGACAGTGTGGCTCAATGTGCCGCGATGGACATGGAATATCCTGAACTGCTGGCTTGGAGAAACATATGACCAGCATTCTTCCTTCAACACACGCTTCCTTTCTCGAAAACCTCACAAGCAAACTGATGCGGGACGGCCGTTTCGAGGCGTTGCTTGCCGGCGGCTCCATGGTTCACGGCGGGCTGGATGAGCACTCCGACATCGATCTCGTACTTGTGGTCAGGGACGAGCTTTACGCTCAAGTAATGGCGGAACGGCGCGATATTGCCGGCAGCCTTGGAGATCTGCTCGCGGCTTTTACCGGTGAGCATGTCGGAGAGCCGCGTTTGATCATTTGCCTGTACGGACCGCAGCTTCTTCATGTCGACCTGAAATTCGTCGTCCTCTCCAGCCTCGAGAAACTCGTGGAACGACCCCGGATTCTCTGGGCTCGGGACGAGGATAAAATCTCTATGACATTGGATGCTGCAACCATCGCCTGGCCCGATTGTTCGCCCGAATGGTTCGAAGAGCGCGCCTGGGTCTGGCTGCACTACGGCGCGACGAAGTTGCAGCGTGGCGAACTGTTCGAGGCGCTGGGGATGATCGCCTTCTTTCGCGAGAACATTCTCGGCCCGATGCTGAATCGCAGAGCCGGTCGCCCGCAACGCGGCGTTCGCAGGATCGAGCAGGATGGTGCGGCGGTTTCTTCGCTTCTGCCGGTGGTTGCAGTGCACGACAGGCAATCGGTGGCGAACGCGCTGACAAGTGCGCTGCGGCTGTATGTCGAGTTGCGCGACGACCAGCCACCGAAGGTGCTGACGGCCGGCATGCCCGGCCTTCTGTTGCCGTTCTTGACCATTTGATCCCGGCGTCGAAGAAGCGTCCGTCTTGCCTGGGCTGGCGGACGCGGCCGCGCGCTTTGATTACCCCCGGGGTTATTGTTGCTGCCGGACGATCTGCCATTCTTAAGCCTGTCGGGGATCACCCGACGGCAAGGAGCAGCAAATGGCCATCACTTATATCATCGGCTTTCGCGTCCGCTCGCAGCATCGAGAGCGATTCACGACCCTGCTCGATGGGGTCCTCGATGCGATGCGCCATGAAGAGATGTTCATCTCGGCTACCTTGCATCAGGATCCGGAAGATCCGCTGCGGTTTTTATTGCACGAGACTTGGGTCGAGCATCAGGACGTGCTCGACGTGCAACTGAAAGCGCCCCTATCGGGAGGAATGGCACGCTGCGCTGGACGAGGTTCTGGAAGGGCCGCGCGACATCCAAGTCTGGCAGCCGCTGAGGAGCGACAGCCGCGGGACCTTCGGCCTCGTCTAGAGCGTTTCCGTTTTCCACGGAACGCTCTAAGGGTTTGTTTTCGCCGCATTTTTGTAACGCCAAGTGATTCCACTTGGCTACAAAATGCTCTAGCCCTATTCCGCGGCGATCTGGCCAGGCTGTTCGCCGACGGCGTAGCTGGCGCGGTAGAGCTCGCGCTGGCGGTTGAGCGCCACCATGGTGTTGCGCAGCAGGATCGAAACGGTGATCGGGCCGACGCCACCCGGCACCGGCGTGATCCAGGACGCGACGTCCTTGACGCTTTCGGTGTCGACGTCGCCGACGATGCGGGTGGTGCCGTCCGGCAGCGTCTCGGAATTGATGCCGATGTCGATGACGGCGGCACCCGGCTTCACCATGTCGGCCTTGATCAGGCGCGGCTTGCCGACCGCCACGAACAGCGCATCGGCCCGGCGCGCATGCACCGCCAGCGAACGCGTCATGTGGTGGCAGACGGTGACGGTGGCGCCTTCGCTCATCAGCAGGAAAGCGATCGGCTTGCCGACGATCTCGGAATGGCCGACGACCACGACTTCGAGCCCCTTCAGATCGAGCCCGGTTTCCTTGAGCAGTTCGACCGAGGCGGCCGCCGTACAAGGGGCCAGGTCGAGCTGGTTGTAGACGATGTTGCCGATCGAGGCCGGATGCATGCCCTCGACGTCTTTTAGCGGATGCACCGCGCTCTGCAGCGCCTTGACCGGGATGTGCTTGGGCACCGGGCGCTGGATAATGATGCCGGTAACGCGTGGATCAGCATTCATGCCGTGAATCGCGGCCTCGAGCTCGCGCGCGGTGACGTCGGCCGGGAACCGGCGTTCTTCGAAATCGATGCCGGCCTGGGCTGCCTTGGCGCGCTGGTTGCGCACATAGACGTCGACAGCGTCGACGTCGCCGACGGTGATCGAGACCAGCTTCGCCGGGAAGCCTTCGGCACGCGCTTCTTCGGCGGCGATGCGGACGCTTTCGATGATGCGTTTGGCGACTGGGCCACCCTTCAGGTAGCGGCTGTCGGTGGTGGACATGGGCAAACTTCCGGATTCTGACGCTTCAAAGTGCCAGGGCGTCCTTTGCGCGTCCCGATTGGATGCGCGGCGCTCTGCGTTTGCGGGCGACATAGCAGGAGAATGCCGCCGTTGGGAGGCTGAATCCGTCCTGCCTTAGTCGATTATGGCCTCTGGCGGTCAAAAATCGGTCAAAAGGCAAAACAGAAAGGGCAGCGCGGTTTAACCGGCTGCCCTTTCCGGACTGGCCATGTCCCCACAAGGCCCGTCCCCCGTTATCTCATCGGCCGGCAAGCAAGGCCGACTCAGCGCGAAAACTTTACATCACGACGACCGTCGTGCCTACCTTGACCCGGTCATAGAGGTCGACAACATCTTCGTTGCGCATGCGGATGCAGCCGGAGGAGACGGCGCCGCCGATGGTCCAGGGTTGGTTCGTGCCGTGGATGCGGTAGAGTGTCGAGCCGAGATAGAGCGCGCGGGCGCCGAGCGGGTTCTCGATGCCGCCGGCCAGGAAGGTCGGCAGGTAGCGGCCCTTGGCCTTTTCACGTGCGATCATTTCGCTCGGCGGGCGCCAATCCGGCCACTCGCGCTTCTGGCTGACCTTGTGGGTACCGGCCCATTCGAAGCCCGGCTTGCCGGTGCCGACGCCGTAGCGGCGTGCCTTGCCGCCTTCCCCCACCAGATAGAGGAAGTTCTGCGTGGTATCGATGACGATGGTGCCCGGCTTTTCCTTGCCGTCGAAGGCAACCTCCTGCGGCAGATAGATCGGGTTGATCTGCGGCCGCGCCGCCTTTCGCCTCATCTGCTGGCCCGGCACGGCAGCGGTACGGATACGGTCGGTTCCTGCCTGCGGCTGGCGATACTGAACACGCGGCTGGCCGTAATATTGTCCCTGTGGAGCAACCTGACGGTAACGCACCTGCGGCTGAACTGCGTAGCCACGGCTCGAGCGCACCACGCCCGGCGCGCGTCCGAGCTGCGTGACCCAAGGCGCCGAAAGATCGGGGCTCACCATCACCGGCGGGCGCTCGGCATAACGGTCATTGGCAAGGGCAGGGGTGGCAATCGCCGCCAGCGCGCCGATCGCGCCGAACAAGGGCAGAAACAGCTTTCTCATGGTTGTTCGCATGGGACTCTCAACTCGATCGTCGTACCGCGCAGGAAACGGGTGTTCCTCGCGGCTTCGATCGGCATGTTGTCCGCAGCCGGCAAGCGAATGGTGAATCGCGACGCTTAAAATGCCGCTTTGTCAGTAAACCTTTTGGTGTGGTTACCGGCCGGTTCAGGAATCTGGTAAAGCCGCGGTAAAGCACGTCTTCCAGGCGTTAACGAATGGATCCCAGATGAACGACAACAATGGTTTGATCACCGGTGCAGACGGGATCACCCGGTGTGCCTGGCACGGCAACCTGCCCGACTACCAGCATTATCATGACCATGAATGGGGTCGGCCGGTAACCAGCGACCGCAGGCTGTTCGAGAAGATCTGCCTCGAAGGATTCCAGTCGGGACTGTCCTGGCTGACCATCCTGCGCAAGCGCGAGGCCTTCCGCGAAGCGTTCGAAGGCTTCGATTTCGACAAGGTTGCGCGGTTCACCGATGCCGATGTCGAGCGTTTGCTGACCAATGCCGGCATCATCCGGCATCGCGGCAAGATCGTCTCCACCATCAACAACGCCAAGCGAGCACAGGAACTGGTGAAGGAAGCGGGATCGCTTGCCGCCTGGTTCTGGAAATTCGAACCGGAGCCCGATCAGCGGCCAGAGGTGGTCGACATCGCCCATCTGCGCGCCAATCCGACCACGGCCGTGTCGACGCGCATCTCGAAGGAATTGAAGAAGCGCGGCTGGACATTCGTCGGTCCGACCACCGTCTATGCCTTCATGCAGGCTATGGGCATGGTCAATGACCACATCGAGGGCTGTTTCTGCCGTTCCGAAGTGGAGGCGGAGCGGGCGCGGCTCACGCGACCTGCCTCGAGCGTTTCCGTTTTTCACGGAAACGCGGAAACGCTCTAAGTTTTTGTTTTCGTCGCATTTTTGTAACGCCAAGTGATTCCGCTCGGCTACAAAATGCTCTAGAACAATTCCAGCAAAATGCGCAGCGGTTTGCGGCCGGAATTGCGTCAAACAAGAAGAGGGGCATCGAGGGCCATTCCGTTTCGTCGGTATGCTCTGGATGCCACGGCCGCTCGGGAGCTCCTCAGCTGCGCCGTTTCGCTGCCCGCTTGACTTGCCGGCGTCGGGCTTCTCTCACCAGGCTTTTCCGCGGATGATGCAGCGTGCGTTGCTGCACCATGAGCGTGGCCGTGCCAGCTATGATCATGCCGACAATATTGACCGCAAGCTGCACCAGCGCAGCCCAGGCTTCATCCCAAGCCCCCACTGCGAGCGTGAGCGCTATCGTTCCGACAGCCGGGACGGTGGTGATGGAAATGAAGACGCCGACCAGGGCGGATGACTTGGCTGCCGTCAGCGAGAGCACGCCGGCACAGCCCGCCAGCAGCGCTATGATGAACGACCACGCGTCCGGCTTGACGATGAACTGGGTCTGCGGCCCTGTGGTCGCGGCGGCAAAATCGACAAAACCGGCCGCATAGGCGCCCGCCCAGCCAAGCCAGGCGATGGCGGCGGCCAGCGCAAAGCCGCCCAGCAGCGTGATGGTCGCAGGGCGCAGCAGCGACCAGCGGCGTCGGGCAATCGCCAGGCAGATCGCCGCTACCGGCGCGAAGTCCGGTCCGACCACCATGGCTCCGATGATGAGGATGGGCTGGTCGACGTAGCGGCCGATGCTGGCGATAAGCGTGGCCAGAACCAGGAAAGTCAGGAACGACCATGAGAGATCGGCATCTTCCCGTGCTTGATCCTCGATCTCGTCCCATATCACGGCGTCGGCCGGATGGCCGCCTGCCGCGGCTTCCGCCCGGTCGGCCGCCTCGGAAACCACCGTCACACTGTCATGCAGCGATATCGAGCCGGTTTTTTCGATGCCGAGGGAGCGCAGCGCATCGACGATGGCATTAACGGTTTCCCGTGCCACATCGAAAAGCAGCACATCGCCTTTGCCTTCCAGTGCTGCACCGCGCAGGACCACCAGATTGGCCGTGGTTGGGTCGGCCTCGATTGCCTTGATGGCGGCTTCGCAGCTTTGGCGTGGGGTAAGCACGCGGACCTGAAGCATCGGCAATGCTCTCTTATCGACGAATCGCGAGGTTCATCCGGGCTAAACCCGCGGTGCATGGATGCCTCACCCCGCCAATGCTGTCCAGCTTGGCCGCACTCCTACGCCGGACTCAGCCGCGCGATAGCATCAGGCCGATGACGATCGCGGTGATCGTGGCGAGGGCCGGATAGATGACCAGCAGGCCGGTGATCAGGACGTCGCCGATACCGGAACTTTTGCGTTCGGCGGTCGGTACCTCGAAGGGGCCGGCTTGCTGGCTGATGGCGGACGCGGCGACTTCGGGGCGGCGCAGCGGTATCACCTGCGCGGTCATGACCGGTTCGTCCAGAAGCTCGATTTTCCGCGCCGTTGCCATTTTCAGTGCAAGCCATTGGTTTCAAGGGGCTTATCGGCGAGGATTATGTCGGCACCATGCCGCGATAATGGCCAAATTGGAGCGTTTTCAGCGCATTTGGCCGCAATGGTTGACGAGTGGTTAGCCAGGCTGCTTTTCGGCGATTTGCCGTGGCGAAAACCACTACCAGGGTGCAAAAATGTTGTCTCCGGCAAACGCTTGCCGCACCTGCCTGCATCGGCTAGGACAACCGCGCCGCGAAAGCGGCAGTTTTCGACATGCCTGCACCATCGACAGCGAGTTCACGACCATGGCCGACAAACCGGAAAAGATGAAGGCGCGGCTGCCGCGCGGCCTTGTCGACCGCAGCGCCGAGGACATCCGCGCCGTCGAGAAGATGATGGCGACCATCCGTTCGGTCTACGAGCTCTACGGTTTCGAGCCGGTCGACCAGCCGCTGATCGAATACACTGATGCGCTCGGCAAGTTCCTGCCGGATCAGGACCGTCCGAATGAAGGGGTCTTCTCTTTCCAGGACGACGACGAGCAGTGGCTGTCGCTGCGCTATGACCTGACCGCACCGACGGCGCGTTTCGTCGCCGAGAATTACGAGCGCCTGCCGAAGCCTTATCGCAGCTATCGGTCGGGCTGGGTCTTCCGCAATGAAAAGCCTGGCCCCGGCCGTTTCCGCCAGTTCATGCAGTTCGACGCCGACACGATCGGCACGCCGGGCGTTGCAGCGGATGCCGAGATGGCCATGATGATGGCCGATGTGATGGAAGCGCTGGGCATCAAGCGCGGCGACTACGCCGTCCGCGTCAACAACCGCAAGGTGCTCGACGGGGTGCTGGAAGCGATCGGTCTTGGCGGCGACGACAATGCCGGCCGCCGGCTCACCGTGCTGCGCGCTATCGACAAGCTCGACAAGGTCGGGCCGGACGGCGTGCGCGCACTGCTTGGCAAAGGGCGCCTCGACGAGAGCGGCGACTTCACCAAGGGCGCCGGACTGGATGATGCACAGGCCGACCGCGTGCTGCTTTTGACCGCGCCAGGCACCGGCGATCTTGCCGACACGCTGGCCAAGATGCGTGCTGCCGTCGCAGGCTCGGAACGCGGCGCCGAAGGCGTGCAGGAGTTGCAGGATATCGGCGCCATGGTCGCGGCTGCCGGTTATCTCGACGAACGGGTGAAGATCGATCCTTCCGTCGTGCGTGGCCTCGAATATTACACCGGCCCGGTCTATGAGGCCGAGTTGCTGGCCGAGATTCCCAATGACGAAGGCAAGATCGTGCGTTTCGGTTCGGTCGGCGGTGGCGGACGTTACGACGGTCTGGTTTCGCGCTTCCGCGGCGAGCCGGTGCCGGCGACGGGCTTCTCCATTGGCGTCTCGCGCCTGATGACGGCGCTGAAGAACCTCGGCAAGCTCGACACGTCGGATGTGGTGCAGCCGGTGGTCGTGCTGGTCATGGACAAGGACACGGAAAGCCTCGGCCGCTACCAGAAGATGGTGTCCGAACTGCGCCAGGCAGGCATCCGCGCCGAACTTTATCTCGGCGGTGCCGGCATGAAGGCGCAGCTGAAATATGCCGACCGGCGCGGTTCGCCGATCGCCGTCATCCAGGGTTCGAGCGAACGTGATGCCGGCGAGGTGCAGCTCAAGGATCTGATCGAAGGCGCCAGGCAGGCGGCGGCGATCGCCGATCATGCCGAATACAAGGAAGCACGGCCGGGCCAGGTCACGGTGAAGGAAGCCGATCTGGTCGCAGAGGTGAAGAAGATCCTGGCCGCGCAGGCCGCCGAGCGCCAATGACCCTGCTTGCCATCGATCACGTCCAGCTTGCCATGCCGGCCGGGCGCGAGTCCGATGCGCGCGCATTCTACGCCGGCATACTGGGCCTGACTGAAGTGGCGAAGCCCGAGGATCTTGCCAGGCGGGGCGGCTGCTGGTTCGAAAGCGCTGCGGTCAAGGTGCATCTCGGCGTCGATCCCGATTTTCATGCCGCCGCAAAGGCGCACCCGGCCTTCCTGGTTGACGATGTGAAGCGGCTGGAAATGGCTGCGGCGCAGGCCGGCTACCGGACGGCAGCCGATGCGCCGCTCGAAGGTTATGAGCGTATCCATGTCTATGATCCGTTCGGCAATCGCATCGAGCTGATGCAGAAGGTGACGCCATGAGAGGGCCTCCTGCCTTTGCGGGCGATGTTGTGAAGCTGCTGGAACAGCGTGGCGTCGGCCTTGTCGACGTCGCCGTGCTGCAGCCTGCGGATCCGTTCCTCGACATGGCCGGCGAGGACCTGCGCCGTCGCATCTTCCTGACCGAAAGCGAGACCGGGCAGACGCTTTGCCTGCGTCCCGAGTTCACCATTCCGGTTTGCCTCGACCATATCGCCAGCCAGGCGGGTACGCCGCGCCGCTACGGCTATCTCGGCGAGGTCTTCCGCCAGCGCCGCGAGGGCGGCAACGAGTTCTTCCAGGCCGGCATCGAGGATCTCGGCGATGGCGACACTGCCGCCGCCGATGCCCGCAGCGTCGCCGACGCCTATGCATTGCTGTCATTGGTGCTGCCGAAGCGTGCGCTTTCGGTCACGCTTGGCGACCAGGCGATTTTCGAGGCCGTGCTGGCAGCACTTGGCCTGCCGCGCGGCTGGCGTATGCGGCTCGCCCGCGCCTTCGGCTCGAAGGCGATGCTGGAGACTGCACTTGCCGATCTCGCCAATCCGCCGCGCAATGGCCAATTGCCGTCGCCGGTCGCCACGCTGGCGCTGGATGCCGACCTCGACGCCCTGACGACGCATATCGCGGCCGACATGGAAAAACTCGGCTTTTCCGCTTCCGCCAGCCGGACTCCGGCCGATATCGCGCGCCGGCTGATCGAGAAGGCGCAACTGCGTTCGGTGAGGCTCTCAGACGAGGCTTTCGCCGCCCTGAAGACCTTTCTCGCTATCCATGTGCCGTTGTTTCAGGCGGCCGAGTCCTTGCAGGCTTTCGCTTCCGATGCAGGGCTGTCGCTTGGCTCCGCCCTCGACACCTTTGCCGCGCGTGCCGAAGCGGTCGCGGGTCATGGCCTGACGGGCGATGCGGTCCATTATGATGCGGCTTTCGGCCGTCCGCTCGATTATTATACGGGTCTCGTCTTCGAGATCGCATCCGGTGATGGCGAACGCCCGCTGGTTGGTGGCGGACGCTATGACCGCCTGCTGACGCTGCTCGGCGCCAAGGGCCAGATTCCGGGCGTCGGCTTCTCGGTCTGGCTTGACCGCATCGAGGCGTTGCGAGGTGACGCATCATGACCGTGACGCTGGCGATCCCCTCCAAGGGCCGGTTGAAGGAACAGGCGTTGGAAGTGCTGGCCAAGGCCGGTCTTGCCGTCAGCCTGCCGGAAGACGACCGCAAATATCACGCCCGCATTGCCGATCGCGACGACATCGAAGTGGCTTTCCTGTCAGCATCCGAGATCGCTGGCGAGATCGGGCAGGGGGCCGTCGACCTCGGCATCACCGGCGAGGATCTGCTGCGCGAGAACCTGGCGGACTGGCAGTCGCGTGCCGAGATCGCCGCACGGCTCGGCTTCGGCCATGCCGATGTCGTCGTGGCCGTGCCCGATATCTGGTTCGACGTCGACACCATGGCCGATCTCGACGACGTCGCCGCCGATTTCCGCCAGCGCCATGGCCGCCGGCTGCGCATTGCCACCAAATATTGGCGGCTGACACAACAGTTCTTCACCGCCAAGCACGGCATCCAGGTCTACCGCATCGTCGAAAGCCTGGGCGCGACCGAGGGCGCGCCGGCGGCGGGTTCCGCCGACATCATCGTCGACATCACCACGACCGGTTCGACGCTGAAAGCGAACCATTTGAAGATCCTTTCGGACGGCATCGTGCTGAAATCGCAAGCCTGCCTCGTTGCCTCGAAAAAGGAGCGCAAGCCGGCAGATACAGCCCTTGTCGCGGAGATCGCCGCAAAGGTCGCCGCTTCGGTTGGCTAAACACTTGCTCGTTCACCACTTATACCATCAGACTTTTGGCCTTATTTTCGGATCGGTGGCCGGCTGATAGCCTTCTGTTGCTAGCGCAGGAGGAGGCCATGGCGATCAATCCGGACGAACTGAAAGGCACGCGACCGTCGAATAGTGTTCGGGCGGGTGCCGTCTTCATTGCCCCGAAGGAGGGGCTGTCGCATGTCTCAGGCGAGCGCCTGCCACCACTGCTCGACAAGACCATTCCGCAACTGCTGGCCGACACGGTCCGCGCTCATGGGCCACGCGACGCGGCGGTATTCTCCAGCCAGGACAAGCGCTTTTCCTGGGACGAACTGGCGAGCGCGGTCGACGACTTCGCCGCAGGGCTGACCAAACTTGGGCTGGTGAAGGGCGACCGCGTCGGTATCTGGTCGCCGAACCGCTGGGAGTGGCTGGTGACGCAATACGCCACCGCACGCGTCGGCCTTATCCTCGTCAACATCAATCCGGCCTACCGGCTCGCCGAACTCGAATATGCGCTGAACAAGGTCGGCTGCAAGGCGCTGGTCACGGCGGCGCAGTTCAAGACCTCCGACTATCTCGGCATGATCCGCGCGCTGGCGCCCGAGATCGATAGCGCCGAACCTGGCAAACTCGTTGCCAAGAAATTGCCGGCGCTGAAAACGGTCATCCGCATGGGCGAGGAGGTGTCGCTCGGCATGTTCAATTTCGGCGACGTGCTTGCCATGGGCGCGGGTACGGATCGCGCAGCGCTCGATCGCATCAGCGCGACCCTGACGCCCGACGATGCCATCAACATCCAGTTCACCAGTGGCACCACCGGTGCGCCGAAAGGCGCCACGCTGACGCATGCCAACATCGTCAACAACGGCAATTTCGTCACGGCCGCCATCCGGTTGACCTCGAAGGACCGGCTTTGCATTCCCGTGCCCTTCTATCACTGCTTCGGCATGTCGATGGGTTCGATGGGCTGCGTGTCGAAGGGGGCCACTATGGTTTTCCCGGGTGAGGGCTTCGATCCCGGCGTGACGCTGAAGGCGATATCCGACGAGCGTTGCACCGGGCTCTACGGTGTGCCGACCATGTTCGTCGCCATGCTCGATCATCCCGATTTCAAGAGCTTCGACCTGTCGTCGCTGCGCACCGGCATCATGGCCGGCTCGCCTTGCCCGATCGAGGTGATGAAGAAGGTCATCGCGCTGATGAACATGTCGGAGGTGACGATCGCCTATGGCATGACCGAAACCAGTCCCGTCTCCTTTCAGAGCGGCGTCGACGACCCGCTCGAAAAGCGCGTTTCGACGGTCGGGCGCATCCACCCGCATGTCGAGGTTAAGGTGGTGGATGCCGAGGGCGCGACCGTGCCGGTTGGCGAACGCGGTGAGTTGTGCACACGTGGCTATTCGGTGATGAAGGGTTACTGGGAGGACCAGGAAAAGACCGACGAGGCGATCGACGCGGACGGCTGGATGCATACGGGCGATCTCGCCACCATCGACGAGCAAGGTTTCTGCAACATTGTTGGTCGGGTGAAGGACATGGTCATCCGTGGGGGCGAGAATGTCTATCCGCGCGAGGTCGAGGAGTTCCTCTACCGGCACCCAAAGGTCAAGGAAGTGCAGGTGTTCGGTGTGCCGGACGCCAAATATGGCGAGGAGATCGCCGCCTGGATCGTGCTGAAGCCGGGCGAGACGATGAGCGAGGAAGACGTGAAGGCTTTCTGCGCCGGCCAGATCTCGCACTACAAGGTGCCGCGCTATATCCGCTTCAAGGACAGCTTGCCGATGACGGTGACCGGCAAGGCGCAGAAGTTCGTCATGCGCGACGCCATGGTCGAGGAATTGGGGCTTTAGCACGCACGTCCTTTTGCGTCGGCAAGGCTTGTTTCCATGCGTCCTTCGAGGCTCGCTTCGCGAGCACCTCAGGATGAGGGAGGTTGGGGCGCGCTCCTCTCATGCTGGACCGTTTTCAGCACGAAGAGGCCTTGCACAACCTACCTCATCCTGAGGTGCGAGCCCGCCGAGCGGTGAAAATGCAGACAAAATACCATGCGGGCGAGCCTCGAAGGACGCACCTCCGTCCTAAAGCCGCGCCCGCGTCGAGCGCGGCGTCGCGAGCAGCAGCGTCGTTTCGGAACCGGTGATGGCTGGAATGAGCCGTACCTTGCGCAGCACGGCATCGAGTTGCGTCAGCGTTTCCGTGTTCAATTCGACGACAAGATCCCAGCGGCCATTGGTGGTGTGAATGGCCGAGATTTCGGGGAAGCCGCCCAGCGCTCGCACCACACGGTCGGCAGCATGGCCTTCGACTTCGATCATCATGATGCCGCGCACGCGCTGTTCGAGCGCGTCCGCCCGTAGGATCACGGTATAGCCGAGGATCTCACCCTGCCGCTCCAGCCGTTCGATGCGGGCGCGCACCGTCGCACGCGACACACCGAGATCAACGGCGAGATCGGAGATGGAGCGGCGGCCGTCATGCCTCAGCAGGGTCACCAGTTTCTCGTCGAGTGAATCCATGCCGGAATATCCGTGATTGACCATAATGGCATTCAATATCGCCGTAATGATAAGGCAATGGACGATATCTGCCAAATCAGTTTGTTCATTCCGCCAGTCGATTGGGCTTAACTCAGCAGCAATAGACAGGGAAGGAACATCATGCGTTGCAGGATATTGGGTGCGCCGGAGCAGGATGGCGCCGGCCGCCTCGGATGCGAGATGGGACCGAGTGCGCTCCGCACTGCCGGACTCGTCCCGGCCTTGACCGAGCTTGGGCACCAGGTCGAGGATCTTGGCACGGTGCAGCCGGCCGAGGCACGGTCGATCGCCCACGGCAATGCAGCGCTGAAGAAGCTGCCGGAGATTGTCGCATGGACGGCTGCCATCGCCGAGGCAGCCTATCAGGCCAGCAAGGACGCCATGCCGATCTTCCTCGGTGGCGATCATGCCATCTCCGCCGGCACGCTGGCTGGCGTTGCCCGTCGCGCCGCCGAGACCGGCCGTCCGCTGTTTGTCCTCTGGCTTGACGCACATCCCGATTTCCACACGCTCGACACCACAGGCAGCGGCAATCTGCATGGCGTACCGCTTGCCTATGCCTGCGGCCTGCCGGGTTTTGCCGGCGTCTTCCCCGACCTTCCCGTGCGGGTCGACCCGACGCGCGTATGCACGCTTGGTCTGCGCAGCGTGGACACAGCCGAGCGCCAGGCGCTCAACGAAGCCGGCGTGACCGTGCACGATATGCGCGCCATCGATGAACATGGCATCGCGCCCTTGCTGCGCGCCTTCCTCGCGCGTGTCGCGCAGGAGAACGGCCTTCTGCATGTCAGCCTCGACGTCGATTTCCTCGACCCGTCGATCGCCCCGGCAGTCGGCACCACGGTGCCGGGTGGCGCGACCTTGCGCGAGGCGCATCTGGTCATGGAGATGCTGTCCGACAGCGGCCTGGTCACCAGCCTCGATCTCGTCGAGCTCAATCCCTTCCTCGATGAGCGCGGCCGCACCGCCACCTTGATGGTCGACCTAACGGCCAGCCTGATGGGTCGCCGTATCATGGACCGTCCAACGAGGAGCTTCTGATCATGCAGGCTAAACTGAACATCGTTCCGTTCGTGAGCGTCGATTCCATGATGAAGCTGGTGCTTGCCATCGGCGTCGAGCGCTTCCTGACCGAGCTTGCCACCTATATCGAGGAAGACTTCCGCCGCTGGGAACTGTTCGACAAGACGCCGCGCGTCGCCTCGCACAGCCATGACGGCGTCATCGAGCTGATGCCGACCAGCGATGGCCATCTCTACGGCTTCAAATATGTCAACGGCCACCCGAAGAACACGCGCGAGGGCCTGCAGACGGTGACCGCTTTTGGTGTTCTGGCCGATGTCGGCTCGGGCTATCCGATGCTGCTCACCGAAATGACCATCCTGACGGCGTTGCGCACCGCAGCCACCTCGGCGCTCGTTGCCAAGTACCTGGCGCCGAAGGGTGCCCGCACCATGACCATCATCGGCAATGGCGCGCAGTCGGAGTTCCAGGCCATCGCCTTCAAGGCCATCACCGGCATCGACAGGCTGCGGCTCTACGACATCGATCCGTCGGCCTCGCGGCGTTGCGCCAAGAACCTCGCCGGGATGGGCTTCGACATCACCATCTGCGCCTCCGGCCAGGAAGCGGTAGAGGGGGCTGAGGTCATCACCACGGTGACGGCCGACAAGCAGTATGCGACGATCCTGACCGACAACATGGTCGGCTCGGGCGTGCACATCAACGCGGTCGGCGGCGACTGTCCAGGCAAGACGGAGCTTCATCGCGACATCCTGCTGCGCTCCGACATCTTCGTTGAGTTCCCGCCGCAGACGCGCATCGAGGGCGAGATCCAGCAGCTGGATGGCGATCATCCGGTGACAGAGCTGTGGCAGGTGATGACGGGCAAGGCTGCGGGGCGCACCAGCGACAAGCAGATCACGCTGTTCGATTCGGTCGGCTTTGCCACCGAGGACTTCTCGGCGCTGCGTTATGTGCGCGACCAGCTACAGGCCACCGGCCTCTATGAGGAACTCGACCTGCTTGCCGATCCCGACGAACCGCGTGACCTCTTCGGCATGCTGCTCAGGGCCAGTGCGAAGGAGGGCGTAATCGCCTAGTTTCAGCGGGAAGAAACAGGAGATTGCTGATGGCGCTCGAATTCATCAACCCGGATGATCTGCCGGTTCCGGAGATGTACACACAGGTTGTTGTCGCGACGGGGTCCAGGATGGTCTTCGTCTCGGGTCAGCAGCCCGAAGGCCGAGACGGCAAGCTCGTCGGCCATGGTGATTTTGCCGCGCAAGCGCGGCTGACATTCAGCAATCTCGGCCGAGCGCTGCGAGCGGCAGGCGCGCGGCCCGAGCAGGTCTGCAAGATCACGATCTACATCGTCGACTATGACCGTGATGAACACGTTCCGATCATTGAGGAAGCGCAGATTTCGCTGTTTGGGGATCACAAGCCGGCGAATGTGATCGTCGGGGTGGCGGTCATGTCCCCAGGCTATCTCATCGAAGTCGACGCGATAGCGGTTATTTGACGAGAGTGTTGGGGGCCAGGGCGTGTGCCGGCGCGGCCGGCACGCCTTTCAACATCTCGGCCAGTGCCTTGCACTCGGCCTGACGGTGCCCGTTGCGGCGCCAGGCCAGCGCGACGATGCGCGAGGGCATCGGTTCGGCGAAAGGTACGACGCGAAGGTCGGGCAGCGCCGCGGTCGGCGCTACCGCCATTTCAGGCACAAGCGTCACACCAAAGCCGTGCCCGACCATCTGCAGCAGCGTGGTCAGACTGGTCGCGCCGTAATTCGCCATGGCGGTCGGCCGCACGCTGCCGCAGAGCTGCAGCGCCTGCTCGCGCAGGCAATGACCTTCCTCGAGCAGCATCAGCCTTTCCAGCACCGGGCTTTCCGGCGGCACGGGCGGTGCCACGAGGTCGGGCTCCGCCCGCGGCACCGCCAGGAAGAAGCGGTCCTCGAACAAGGCTTCGGCCGTCAGCCCCGGCTGGTCGAGCGGCAGCGCCGCGATGAAGGCGTCCAGACTGCCGAGCGCGGTTTCCTCGGCCAGTGTGTCTGTCACCGCCTCGCGCAATTCGAGCCGCAATTCGGGATAGCGCTGCCGCAGTTGCGGCAGGATCGAAGGTAGCAGATAGGGTGCCACTGTCGGGATGATGCCAAGCCGGAAGCGGCCTTCCAGAGCACTGCGTCCGGTCGTGGCCGCCTCTTCCACGTCTCGCGCGGCGGCGAGTGCGCGCGTTATCAACGGCAGCAAGGTGAGCGCTTCCGGCGTCAAGATCGCATTGCGGCCGGAGCGGTCGAACAGCTTGCAGCCGAGCTTTTCCTCCATGTCGGCGATCTGGGCGGACAGCGCCGGCTGGCTGATTCCGCACAGCACGGCTGCGCGCCCGAAGTGCAGCGTCTGCACCAACGTCTCGAAATACTGCATCTGTCGCAGTGTGAGTTTTATCATAAGAAAAACCTATCGGAAAAAACACAAAAGGCAATTTGCTTTTATAGAATGGACCCCTTAGGCTACCTTCGTTCCACAATTCGGCGGGCGCCTGGCGGCAGCTCTTCGGCAACCCACCCATTCACGAGGGAGGCAGCCATTTTAGCCTCTCTCCACATCAAGTCTGCCGTGTCTCTCGCCAAAATGGCAGGGACTTGGCCTCGTTTTGAAGATCAGGATTGGAGACAGAAATGGACGCAAAGACCGACGATAAAAGCGCAGGCAAATGTCCGTTCAGCGGCCGTGGGCCGACGAATCGCGACTGGTGGCCGGAACAGCTGGACGTTCAGGTTCTGCACAACAATTCTAGCCTGTCCGACCCGATGGGCGAGGCCTTCGACTACGCCAAGGAATTCGAGAGCCTCGATCTCGATGCCGTGATCAAGGACCTGCATGCCTTGATGACGGATTCGCAGGATTGGTGGCCGGCCGACTTCGGTCATTATGGCGGCATGTTCATCCGCATGGCCTGGCACAGCGCCGGCACCTATCGCATCACCGACGGTCGCGGTGGCGCCGGCGCTGGCCAGCAGCGTTTTGCTCCGCTGAACTCCTGGCCGGATAACGCCAACCTTGACAAGGCACGCCGCCTGCTGTGGCCGATCAAGCAGAAATATGGCCGCAAGCTCTCCTGGGCCGACCTTTTGATCCTGACCGGCAACGTCGCGCTGGAATCGATGGGCTTCAAGACATTCGGCTTTGCCGGCGGTCGTGCCGACGTCTGGGAGCCGGAAGAGCTGTATTGGGGGCCCGAAGGCACTTGGCTCGGCGATGAGCGCTACAGCGGCGAACGCCAGCTCTCCGAGCCGCTCGGCGCCGTGCAGATGGGCCTGATCTATGTCAATCCGGAAGGCCCGAACGGCAATCCCGACCCGATCGCGGCAGCCAGGGATATCCGCGAGACGTTCTTCCGCATGGCTATGAACGACGAAGAAACTGTCGCGCTGATCGCGGGCGGCCACAGCTTCGGCAAGACCCATGGCGCTGGTGATCCGTCGCTGATCGGGCCGGCTCCGGAAGGTGGCGCGATCGAAGATCAGGGTCTGGGCTGGAAGAGCAAGTACGGCACCGGCGTTGGTGCCGACTCCATCACCGGCGGCCCGGAAGTGACCTGGACGCAGACGCCGACGCAGTGGAGCAACCTCTTCTTCAAGAATCTGTTCGAAAACGAGTGGGAACTGACGACAAGCCCCGCCGGCGCCAAGCAGTGGAAAGCAAAGAACGCGGAAGCTTCGATCCCGGATGCCTACGATCCGTCGAAGAAGCATGTGCCGACCATGCTGACGACCGACTTGTCGCTACGTTTCGACGCGGAATACGAGAAGATCTCGCGCCGTTTCTATGAGAATCCGGATCAGTTCGCCGACGCTTTCGCCCGTGCCTGGTTCAAGCTCACTCACCGCGACATGGGCCCGCGCGTCCGCTATCTCGGCCCCCTGGTGCCGCAGGAGACGCTGATCTGGCAGGATCCGGTTCCCGCCGTCGATCATGCGCTGGTCAATGAGCAGGACATCGCGGCACTGAAGGCGAAGGTCCTCGGCTCCGGCCTGACCGTCTCGCAACTGGTCTCGACTGCCTGGGCATCGGCGTCGACCTTCCGCGGCTCGGACAAGCGCGGTGGTGCCAATGGCGCCCGTATTCGCCTTGCGCCGCAGAAGGATTGGGAAGTCAACCAGCCGGCCGAACTGCAAGTCGTGCTTGGCAAGCTCGAAGCAATCCGCAACGAGTTCAACGCCTCGGCCACCGGCGGCAAGAAAGTATCGTTGGCTGACCTGATCGTGCTTGGCGGCGGTGCGGCGGTCGAAAGGGCGGCTCGCGACGCCGGAGTCGACGTGACCGTGCCGTTCACGCCGGGCCGCACTGACGCTTCGCAGGATCAGACTGACGTGCAGTCCTTTGCTCCGCTCGAGCCGCGCGCCGACGGTTTCCGCAACTACATCAGCAAGAAGCACCAGTTCATGAAGCCGGAGGAAGCTCTGGTGGATCGGGCGCAACTGCTGCGGTTGACGGGACCGGAACTCACGGTGCTCGTCGGCGGCCTGCGTGTTCTCGGCGCGAATGCCGGTGGTTCCAAGCATGGCGTATTCACCGACAGGCCCGGCACGCTGACGAACGACTTCTTCGTCAACCTGCTCGACATGGCGACCGAGTGGCAGCCAGCGGGCGACGGCGTTTATGAAGGCCGCGACCGCAAGACCAAGGCTCCCAAGTGGACTGGCACGCGCGTCGACCTGATCTTCGGTTCGCATTCGCAACTGCGGGCCTTTGCCGAAGTCTATGGCAGCGCAGATTCCAAGGAGAAATTCGCGAAGGACTTCGTGGTAGCCTGGAACAAGGTGATGAACGCCGACCGCTTCGATCTCGTCCGAGCTTAGGCTGGATGAAAAACAAAACAGGCGCGGAGCGATCCGCGCCTGTTTTTTGTTGTCGGGAGATTGGTACGGCGCCCTGTTGGGGTGCCGTATCTGGGTTGTTCCGCTTAGTCCTTCTCGAACATGCCGGTCTTGGCGACGATGCCGGCAATGGCGCCGCCGAGCAGCGGAGCGACGATGAACAGCCAGAGCTGGCTGATGGCCGCGCCGCCGGTGAACAGCGCCGGGCCGATCGAACGGGCCGGGTTAAGCGAAGTTCCGGTCACCGGGATGATGGCGAAGTGCAGGGCCGAAAGCGTCAGGCCGATGACCAGGCCGGCAAAAGCCGTCGTGTGTTTGCCGCTGGTGACACCGAGAATGACCGTCACGAAGGTGAAGGTGCCGATCAGCTCCCACAGGAACGCTGAGCTCATGCCCCATTTCGTTTCGTCCCAGCCGTTCGCGCCGAAGCCGCCGGTGTGGCCGCCGACCTGACCCGAAACGATGATCCACAGCGCCAGCGAAGCAATGATGGCACCGATGATCTGGGCTATCCAATAGGGGATCACATCCTTGGCCGGCAGACGGCCGGCCAGGAAAACGCCCAGCGTGACCGCCGGGTTAAGATGCGCGCCGGAAATCGGTCCGATCGCATAGGCGGCAGCGATAAGGCCGATGCCGAAAGCAAGGCCGATGCCTTCCTGCCCAAGCGGCAAGGCGCCGCCGAAACCGCCGGTCACCACAGAAGCAGTGCCGATGAAAACCAACAGAAATGTACCTAAAACTTCAGCCAAGTAAGATTTCATAGTCCCTCTCCTCGAAAGGGCCTTGCCAAGCTCCTGGCAAGAGCCGCGAATCGCAAGCAGAGCGTAATCTTTGACTGACGCGTTTGAAAGCGGCGGATATTGCGCCAGTGATCCGGTTCCGACATTTATTTTTTTGCTTGAGTAAGGCTTCTGAGCGGATGTCCCAATCAAAGGCGTCACTGGGTAATAGTTTGCTTCTAATGCAGCTCTGAACTCCACATTCGATTCGACACTTGGCTCGTACTGAGAGTGCGAATGTCAAATTCACTCCTCAGCTCGACAGCTTGTGCATTCGAGCCCCGCCCATTACAGCAGGGGCGAAATCAATCTATGCGGCGGACGAATGCGACTGGGCGGAAGGCTGGCGGCAGCCATCGAAGTTTTGGAAGACATCAATCGCCGGCATCGCCCGGCGGCGGATGCCCTGCGCGACTGGGGTCTCTCACACCGCTTTGCCGGTGGTGGCGATCGTGCCGCAATCGGCAACATCGTCTATGATGCCTTGCGCCGTAAGCGGAGCGCTGGCTGGCTCCTGGGCGACGAGACGCCGCGCGCCACCGGTTTCGGCGCGCTGCTTCTGGAATGGGGTCAGACCGCACAGTCGCTGAATGCCGCGCTCGAAGGCGACAAATTTGCACCGCCTCTGCTGAGCAATGCCGAATTGGCGACTGTTGCCGGGCGCAAGCTGGCTGACGCGCCGGATGAGGTGCGCGCCGATAGCCCCGACTGGTGTGTGCCGCTGTTGAAGGAAGCTTTCGGCGAGGCCTGGGTGGAGGAGGGGGCAGCGCTTGCCGCCCGCCCGCCGCTCGATCTGCGCACGAACACCCTGCAAGCTACTCGTGCCAAGGTGCTGGCTGAACTCGCCGAGACGGGCGCCGAACCGGCGCATCTCGCCAGCCAGGGCATTCGCATCGCACCGATCGCCGGCGACGGCCGGCACCCCAATGTCCAGGCCGAGCCCGCCTTTCAGAAGGGCTGGTTCGAGGTGCAGGACGAGGGCTCGCAGATTGCCGCGGAGCTCGCCGATGCCAAGCCCGGCATGCAGGTGCTGGATTATTGCGCCGGCGCCGGCGGCAAGTCGCTGGCACTCTCGGCGGCCATGGAGAATAAGGGCCAGGTCTTCGCGCATGATGCGGAGAAGCAGCGCCTGGCGCCGATCTTCGACCGCATGCGCCGTTCCGAAAACCGCAACATCCAGGTCGTCGCGCGCGAACAGGAATTGGCGCCTTTGACTGGTCATATGGATATCGTGCTGGTCGATGCACCGTGCACGGGCTCCGGCACGTGGCGGCGCCGGCCGGATGCCAAATGGCGACTGACCAGCCGTCAGCTCGATACGCGCAAGGCCGAACAGTCGGCTATCCTCGACGTGGCCAAGGGCTTCGTGAAACCTGGCGGCCTGCTCGTCTACATCACCTGTTCGGTTTTTCCGGAGGAGAACGGCGGGCAGGTGTCAAACTTCCTGGCGCGCCACAAGGGTTTTGCGCCGGTCGACCATGCCGCGCTTTGGCAGGCGCGTTTCCCGGGTCATGACGCCGCGGCGCGCCTCGGTCCGCAATTCGGCATCTCGCTGTCGCCGGCGCTAAGCGGCACTGACGGCTTCTATTTCTGCGCCCTGCGCAAGGTTGCATGACGGGCTGGCCCATGCTGCAATGCAGCATGGGCATTGCCTGGATGCCGGCTCTGCGCTAAGCCGGCTACAGCATGATCCCGAAAAGTTGCAGACTTTTCGGAAAAGATCATGCGATAGGCCTATAGCATGATCCCGAAAGTCACGGGCTTTTTGGGCAATGAGCGGATAGCAGTTCGCTGACATCCTGGGGGCAGACGCCATGGCAGCCAAGATCGTACCAGCCCCGAACTATGAGGAGCGCGTTCGAACCTCGTTCTCGCGCCAGCAGGCCATGGCCACGATCGGCGCGGAGCTGACGCTGGTCACCCCGGGCATCATCGAGATCGAGATGCCCTATTCGGCAGCACTCACCCAACAGCATGGCTTCCTGCACGCCGGCGTAATTTCGACGGCGCTGGATTCGGCCTGCGGTTACGCCGCTTATTCGCTGATGCCTGAAAATTCCGGCGTGCTGACCATAGAGTTCAAGGTGAACCTCCTGGCCCCGGGCAAGGGCGAGCGTTTCCTGTTCCGCGGCTCTGTCACCAAGCCTGGCCGCACCATCATCGTCGCCGACGGTCAGGCCTATGCCTTCGCCGCCGACGGCGAGGCCAAGCTGATCGCCACCATGACCGGCACCATGATGACGGTGACCGGCCGCGAAGGCATTGAGGGATGAGCGGTCTGTTCGCGAAATGACGTCGTCGCGCAACTGACACGACGAGACATTACGCAGTCCGGAACTATGCGTAGTTTCCCGCCATGAGGGGATTGACCCGATGAGCCTCAGCTCCGCAGACCTGCTTGTCGATCTCGCCGGTAACAAGGTGCTGTTCGTGATGGCGGCCGATGCCGAATATGGGCCCCATCTGCAGCGCCTGTTCAAACCGTTGATGACCGGTGTCGGCCCGGTGGAAGCCGGGGTGCGGCTGGGCGCCGAGTTTGCGCGGCTGCAGGTCGCTGACCGTCTGCCGGATCTTGTCGTCTCGCTGGGCTCCGCCGGGTCGCGCCGGCTGGAGCAGACTGGCATCTATCAGGCGATCTCGGTCTCCTATCGCGACATGGATGCATCCGCGCTCGGCTTCGAGAAAGGCGTGACGCCATTCCTTGATCTGCCGGCGGCCTTGCCGCTCGGCCACCGCATCGCCGGCATCGAAGGCGCGACTTTGTCCACCGGTGCCAACATCGTTTCAGGTGCAGCCTACGATGCCGTTGCCGAGGACATGGTCGACATGGAGACTTTCGCGGTTCTGCGCGCCTGCCAGCTGTTCTCTTTGCCCTTGATTGCGCTGCGCGGCATATCCGATGGCGCGGCGGAGCTGAAGCATGCCGGCGACTGGACCGAGTATCTTCACGTCATCGACGAAAAGCTCGCCGCTGCCGTCGGATCGCTCGCCGCATCGCTTGCCGCCGGCAGCCTGCGACTTTGACACCGTGACAATCCTTCCATTGCGTCGAATCGGTTCTTTCTTTAAAGGCTCGCCATGACGACACATCCCCACACCGTTCTCATCATCGACTTCGGCAGCCAGGTCACGCAGCTGATCGCCAGGCGCTTGCGTGAAGCCGGCGTTTATTGCGAAATCGTACCGTTTCAGTCGGCCGACGAAGGCTTCAAGCGGATCAGGCCCAAGGCGGTCATCCTGTCGGGCAGCCCGCATTCCACCGTCGATATCGGCAGCCCGCGCGCGCCGGACGCGGTTTTCACGGCTGGCATCCCGGTGCTCGGTATCTGCTACGGCGAACAGACCATGTGCGCACAGCTTGGCGGCAAGGTCGAAAGCGGCCATCACCGTGAATTCGGCCGTGCCTTCCTCGAGGTCGAACAGGATTGCGCATTGTTCGATGGCGTCTGGGCAAAAGGTACCCGCCATCAGGTTTGGATGAGCCACGGCGACCGCGTCACCGCTATCCCCGCCGGCTTCAAGGTTGTCGGCACCTCCACCGGCGCGCCGTTCGCGGCGATCGCCGATGAAGATCGCAAGTTCTATGCCGTGCAGTTCCACCCCGAAGTGGTGCATACGCCGGACGGCGCCAAGCTGTTGCGCAATTTCGTGCACAAGATTGCCGGTATCCAGGGCGACTGGACCATGAAGGCTTATCGCGAGCACGCCGTCGAGGCGATCCGCAAGCAGGTTGGCAAGGGCAAGGTGATCTGCGCGCTCTCCGGCGGTGTCGATTCTTCCGTGGCCGCGCTGCTGATCCACGAGGCGGTCGGAGACCAGCTCACCTGTATCCTGGTCGACCATGGCCTGATGCGCAAGAACGAGGCGGCCGACGTCGTCGCCATGTTCCGCGAGCACTACAACCTGCCGCTTATCTTGGTTGATGCCTCGGATCGCTTCATTTCTGCGCTGGAAGGCGAGAGCGACCCGGAAAAGAAACGCAAGACCATTGGCCGCCTGTTCATCGAGGTGTTCGAGGAAGAGGCCAAGAAACTCGGCGGCGCCGATTTCCTGGCGCAGGGTACGCTTTATCCGGACGTTATCGAGAGCGTGTCGTTTACCGGCGCTACCTCTTCCACCATCAAATCGCACCACAATGTCGGCGGCTTGCCCGAGCGCATGAACATGCAGCTCGTCGAGCCGCTGCGCGAACTGTTCAAGGATGAGGTCCGCGTGCTTGGCCGCGAGCTTGGCCTGCCCGACAGCTTCATCGGTCGCCATCCTTTCCCGGGACCGGGCCTGGCCATCCGATGCCCGGGTGGCATCACCCGTGAAAAGCTGGAAATCCTGCGCGAGGCCGATGCGATCTATCTCGACGAGATCCGCAAGGCCGGCCTCTACGACGCAATCTGGCAGGCCTTCGCGGTGCTGCTGCCGGTGCAGACGGTGGGCGTGATGGGCGACGGCCGCACCTATGAGTTCGTCTGCGCCCTGCGTGCCGTCACTTCGGTGGACGGCATGACCGCCGATTTCTACCACTACGACATGGAATTCCTCGGCCGCGCCGCCACCCGTATCATCAACGAGGTGCGCGGCATCAACCGTGTCGTCTACGACGTGACCTCGAAGCCGCCGGGCACGATCGAGTGGGAATGATTCAGGCCCATCCGAAAGCCGCCGAAATTGCGCCAGAATTCGACATAAGATACTGAAAACAAAAATAAAAACGGTCATCGACATTCGGTGGCTATCGGCACTTAGAGTTTGGCTCTGGCGGCCCGCCTGACGGACCTCCGTGATATTGCGGGGACGCATTTTTCAAAGTACCGTCACGGTTAATGAGGCTCGCGACGGTACTTTTTTCGTTTTAACACATTGAAGATAAAAGGAAATATCTGCCACGAGCCCCAAAATTGTGCTGACGGTACTTTTCAGGAGGCAGTAGGGATGCTGACGGACGCCGCCCTCAAGGCATTGAAACCAAAAGATAAAATATACAAAATTGCGGACCGCGACGGCATGTATGTGCGCGTCATGCCGAGTGGTGCGATCTCGTTTCGCCTGGACTACAGGCTCAACGGCCGTCGGGAGACCGTCTATCTGGGGAGGTACGGACGCGATGGAATCTCGCTTGCCCGGGCCCGAGAGAAATGCATCGACGCAAGGCGCGCCGTAGCCGAAGGACGGTCGCCCGCGATAGAGAAGCAGCGCGAGAAGCGCCGCTTGAAAGAGGCAAAGAGCTTTGGCGAGTTCGGAGAGAAGTGGCTCACCGCCGCGCCAATGGCCGACAGCACGCGCGCCATGCGACGTTCTATTTTCGAGCGCGAGCTTCTGCCGGTCTGGCGCAATCGTCTGCTCACGGAAATCACTCCTGACGATCTAAGAGCCCACTGCGGCAAAATCGTTGAACGCGGCGCTCCGGCGACGGCTATCCACGTGCGAGACATTCTGAAGCAAATCTACGGATTCGCGATCCTGCACGGCGAGAAGGTCAGCAACCCGGCTGACGAAGTGGGGCCGGCATCGATTGCCACCTTCGTGCCGAAGGATCGCTCTCTCTCGCCCCCTGAAATTCGAGTGATGCTGAAGGAGCTCGAGCATATCGCCACCCTTCCCACGATCCGTTTGGGAATGCGGCTCTACCTGCTCACGATGGTGCGCAAGAGCGAGTTGCAGGACGCGGTGTGGGACGAAGTTGACTTCGAGAATGCTGTTTGGACGATTCCGAAGGAACGGATGAAGCGATCAAAAGCGCATAACGTCTACCTATCGCGCCAGGTGCTCGACATCATGATCGCCCTGAAAACCTGTGCGGGAAACTCAAAATACCTTCTGCCGTCGCGGTACGACGCAGATGCTCCAATGTCGCGCGCCACCTTCAACCGGGTTACCTACGCGGTTGTCGAACGGGCGAAGGCGGAAGGTTTGCCCTTGGAGCCGTTTACGGTTCACGACCTGCGGCGGACTGGGTCGACTCTGCTGAACGAACTCGGCTTCAACAGCGACTGGATCGAAAAGTGCCTGGCGCATGAGGACGGGCGCTCGTCGCGCGGCGTCTATAACAAAGCCGAGTATGAGGTGCAGCGCCGGCACATGATGCAAGAGTGGTCGGACATCTTGGACGCGTGGGTCGACGGCAAGAAGTACGTGCCAACGCTCATCCCGCCGTCGATGCCGATCCTGGCGCCCGATCCTGCTCTTTGACCGGGCGGGCTCGACGTTGTTTCACGTCGGGGCCGGGCGCGCGGGAAATGGGTTTTGAGCGACGGGCCGCAAGCCATGCCTGAACCTCGCCCAGATCCCAAACCACGCATCGTGGGGTCAAAGCGAAGCGTTGCGGAAATTCCCCCCGCTGTTCCATTTCGTAGATAGTGCTGTCGGCAAGCGGCACCATCTCGCGAAGCTGTTGCCGCCGGATCGTTCTTCTGATGGGTGTATTCGCCGTAGCGTTCATGTTGCATCTCCTCATGATGTGCGGGTGAGGAGATAGAAAACAATAGATCCGGAAAGGTGGAAGTCTTCACGTCGATCAATCGTGAATTAGCGGGCTGCGGCGTGCATATCGGACGGAACGTTCTCCGCAAACCAGGGGTCGCACAGGTGCTTGGATCACAGAAAGTGGGATTTGCTGAAGCCCCGGATTTCAGCCGCCGCGCGGGTTTTTGTAAACACGGCTCCCTTCAAAATCCAGTTCCGAGAGGAGTGCCGGTTCGACCCCAGCCACCCGCACCACCAGTTATCTCAAGAGAAGCAGACGGCCCACAGGGTTCGGATCTCGTCCGGCTCAGGACGTAAGTTCTTCCGGCCAGGGCTGAGCAATCTGCTCCAGCATTGGAATATTGACTTTGGCGTAATGTGCGGTCATATCGAGCGAAACGGTGACGCAGCATCGTGCCAACAGCTTCAGGCATGGCTCCCGAGCGTAGCATAGAGGTCGCTGCGGAGTGGCGCAGCAGGCTAGCTGCTCCCCCAACTTTCCGCAGGCCCCGGCAATCGACCTCGATCTTGCGGCCTACACCGGTTCGTGCGGCAGCCTGGTGGACGACTTGGCAAGGTGAAGCCGACAGACGTGGGGCTCAGGTCCAAGATCAATCCGCGCTCGCGCTAAAGGCTTATCGTACCTCCGGGTGTCAAAGTCCTCGGTTGCGCTGCACGAAGGCCTGTCGCGCCTCATCGGCTTGGAACCGAGCTGGCTCGTCATTCAACTCGATGACGATACGGGGTCAAACTTCGGGTCAGACTCAATCTCGCTGCATGTGAAGGCTGAAGTCGCGATTTTTCCAAGGGAGAAACAGCGCGATGGAACGGAGAGCTGGGTCAACGAAACTGGCGCCGGCAGGCTTCGTCGTCGAGCGTGCGGAGATCGACACGGATTGCGTATTTCTTGACGTGCGCGCTACGGCGGTTTCGGCAACGTGCCCGTGCTGCGGGACCAGTCCACTCCGGACCCAGAGTCGATATTTGCGGCAAGCCGCCGATTTGCCGATCGCCGGTCGGCGGGTTTTCCTGCGGGTGACGGTTCGCCGTTTCTGGTGCGACGCCGTTCTTTGCCGCCGCCGCATTTTTGCCGAGCGGTTTGGCGCCGATATTCTGGCTCCGTTATCGCGAAGGACCGGACGTCTTGAGACGATCGTTCATCACTTGGGGCTCGCGCTTGGCGGCAGGCCGGCTGCGGCTTTTGCCGATCGCCTCATGATGCCGGTGAGCAACGATACGCTGTTGCGTGTCGTGCGCCGCAGGACTGAACAGTCGCGTGATGAGCGCTCGCCATCATCGGCATTGACGACTTTGCATTCCGGCGCGGTCAGCGATACGGGACGATTGTCTGCGATCTCGAACGCCGCAGGCCGGTGACATTGCTGCCTGATCGCGAGCAGGCGACATCGCAGGCATGGCTCATGGGCCATCCGTCCATCACGACCGTCGCGCGTGACCGAGGTGGTGGATATGGTGAGGCGATCGCCAAGGCGTTGCCACATGCCGATCAGGTGGCCGACCGCTGGCATCTAATGGAAAACGCCAGCCGAGCCTTTCTCGACGCGGTTGGCAAATCCATGCGGCAGATCAGAAGGGCCGTCGGCAGCACAATCGTAAGCGTTGTCCCGACCGCACCTTCTTTGCTGGGAGCTGAGAGCTCACTGTGACGATCCTGATTTGGAGGATCGTTTTGTGTCTGGACTTGACCATAGACTTGAGCCGGAGGGCGCGGTGCGGCGCTTCGAGGTGATAACCGGTGCGATGGGCCGGCGGCGCTGGAGTGCCGATGACCGGGCGCGGATTCTTGAGGAGACGCTTGTTCCCGGAGCCGTCGTGTCCGAGGTCGCACGCCAGCATGGACTGACACCGCAGCAGTTGTTCACATGGCGCCGGGAGGCGCGCAAGGCCGCGGAAGCGCCGGCGTTCGTGCCCGCGATCGTCGCACCTGAGCCTGTTCTCGCAGAGGAGGCGCCTGCTGCGCCACCGCGTCGAAAGCGGCGCCCTCAACACCGGCGCGTGGCGGCCATTGAGATCGATGTTGCCGGCGTGAGGGTGACGATCGAGAACGGGGCCTCTCCGGCTACAATAGCCGCGGTCCTCGGCGTGTTGAAGGCAGGCTCGTGATTGGCCCGACCGGCGCGGTTCGCGTGATGGTGGCGACGAAGCCAGTGGACTTCCGCAAGGGGGCGGAAGGGCTGGCGGCGTTGGTTCGAGAGAGCATTGGCGCCGATCCATTCTCCGGCACGGTCTATGTATTTAGGGCGCGGCGCGCCGACCGGATCAAGCTGGTTTACTTCGATGGGACGGGCGTCTGCCTGTTCTCCAAGAGGCTGGAAGACGGCAAGTTCCAGTGGCCCGCCATTGCCGACGGCGTCGTGCGACTCACCGCTGCACAGCTCTCGGCCCTGTTGGAAGGTCTGGACTGGCGCCGGGTGCATGAGCGGCGCGAAACAAAGGTTCCGGTTGCGGCGAGCTGACCCGCTTCGTGCTGGTAACTCTCTGTAATCTATGCTTGAATCGGCTTCGTGAGCGACGCGGCCGAACCTGTGACAAACGATCCAATTGCACTTCGGGCGATGCTCGAGGCGGAGCGCGCCGAGAACGAGCGCCTGCGCCAGATCATCAAAGAATTGCAGCGCCATCGCTTCGGCCGCCGGGCCGAAAGCCTGCCGGTCGATCAACTGCTGCTGGGGCTCGAGGAGGCCGAACAGGTCGAGGCAGAGGGCTTTGCCAGTGAGGAGGTCGCCGATTCTGCAAAACGGGCCGAGCGAGCTCGAAAGCGACGCACCAACCGCGGTTCGTTACCGGGCCACCTGCCGCGCTTCGAGCAGGTCGTAGACATCCACGACAAGACCTGCCCCTGCTGCCGTGGTGCGCTGCATGCCATCGGTCAAGATGTATCCGAACGCCTCGATGTCGTGCCCGCCCAGTTCCGCGTGATCGTGACGCGTCGCCCGAAATACGCCTGCCGGAACTGCGAGGAAGTGGTGGTGCAGGCTCCTGCGCCCGCCCGGCTCGTGGAGGGTGGCATGCCGACTGAAGCCACAGTCGCCCATGTCCTTGTCTCGAAGTACGCCGATCACCTTCCGCTCTACCGCCAGGCCCAGATCTATGCCCGACAGGGCGTAAACCTGGACCGATCGACCTTGGCCGACTGGGTCGGCAAGGCCGCCTTTATCCTGCGGCCCATACATGAGCGGCTGTTCGAGCGCCTGAAAGCGTCAGACAAGCTCTTCGCCGACGAGACCAGGGCGCCGGTACTCGACCCGGGTCGTGGCCGGACCAAAACCGGCCAGCTCTTCGCATATGCCCGGGACGATAGGCCCTGGGGCGGATCGGACCCGCCCGGGGTTGCTTATCTCTATGCACCGGACCGCAAGGCCGAGCAGACTGTCCGGCATCTTCAGGGCTTCGTGGGCACGCTGCAGGTCGATGGCTACGCAGGCTACAAAGTCTTGGCCGATCGAAACGCAGTGAGCCTGGCATTCTGCTGGAGCCATGTCCGGCGCAAGTTTTACGAGCTCGCCCAATCAGGCCTGGCGCCGATCGCCACAGAGGCTCTCGCGCGCATCGCATCGCTCTACAATATCGAAGGCGAAATCCGCGGCCTCCCGGCCGACGAACGTCACACAGCCCGGCAGACCAGAAGCCGGGCCATCGTCGTCGCGCTGGAGCCGTGGCTCAGGGAGAAGCTCGGCCTCGTCAGCCAGAAGAGCAAGCTCGCCGAGGCTATCCGCTATGCCCTCTCTCGCTGGCAGGGCCTCACCCGCTTCCTCGACGATGGCCGCATCGAGATCGACTCCAATGTGGTCGAGCGCGCGATCCGACCGATCGCTCTCAATCGTAAGAACGCGCTCTTCGCAGGATCCGATGGCGGCGGTGAGCATTGGGCTGTCATCGCTTCAGTGATCGAGACCTGCAAGCTCAACCAGGTCGAGCCCTTCACCTACCTCACCGACGTGCTCACCAAGATCGTCAAAGGCCATCCAAACAGCCAGATCGATGATCTTCTGCCTTGGGCCTATAGGGCCACCCCCGAGCTTAAGGCCGTGGCCTGAGAACGCCGCTTACGCACAATCATAGATCCGAAGCTTCTCACCTACGCCGAACGACTACAGTATGAGGGATATCAGCGCCGGCAGGAAACCAACGAGGCCATTCTGGAATTGTCGAAGCAGGGCATTCCGATTAAGCAGATTGTCAAGCGGACCGGACATAGCCGCAAGCTCGTCCGTAGCGTCCTACGCGGCCAGCGCTGCGATGTGTTCCGTGTCCGACAAAGCTCGCTCGAGGAATGGCTCCCCTGGCTGGACAGCCGTTGGGGACAAGGCGCGCGCAATGCTCGGCGCTCTGGCGCGAAATGCGCGAGAAGGGCTTCCGCGGCCAGATCGGCGTCGTCTTTGAATGGGCGCGGCGACGACGGCTGGCCGAAAAGACCGATCAAAGCGCACTTGCCCGCACGCCTTCGGCACGAAGCATCGCCAGGCTCATGACACTGGCGCGCGACGACCTGTCTAAATCCGACGCCCTGCTGGTCGCGGCAATCGAGAGCAATGTGCCTGACCTGACCATAGCGCGAACGTTGATCGACGACTTTCAGGCGATGATCCGATCAAAGGCGGTCGCCAAATTGGACGCTTGGCTCGACCACGCTAAGGCAAGTCTCGTCGGCTCCTTTGCAAACGGGGTCGAAAAGGACATTGCCGCGGTCCGTAATGCCATCACATCCCCATGGTCGAACGGCCAGACCGAAGGCCAGATCACCAAGCTCAAACTCATCAAGCGGCAAATGTACGGCCGCGCCAAGATCGATCTGCTCCAGGCGCGCCTCATCGGTGCAATTTAGCCTGTGGCCGCAGCGAGAATGCGTCAGAGCCAAACTTCGCCGCCGATTGACACGATTATCCTGGACGAGCAGCTTTATAGGCCGCGACCTCAGTCAAACCGAACCACCAGTTCCATATGCTGTGGCGCTATCCGTGTGTGCGACACGACTATAGGCATGTCCTTATCGTCCACATTGATGTTTGTGATGAAGATCACCGGATGAAACCTGGGCATCGACAGGAGTTCAGCGTCCTTTTTTGACAGCGCGATCGCCGAGATGCGCGATTCCCTACGTTGATAGTCGTTGACTCCAAGCTGGCTCCAGGACTCGGTGAAGCTGCCCGTCTGCTCAATGAGCTGTTCGATTCCTTCGAAACGGGGAAGCGGGAAGTAGCTGGAAGCAATGCTCACCACGATGTCGTCGACAACTGTCAGCGTTTCGACCTTCCTGACGAAGCGGTTGCGGGCGACTTTCAGATCCTTGGACAGGTCTGCGGTTACGCGCATCCGCTGTGAACCCGCGAAGCGGCGCTCCCCGACCCTATCAAGGTCTCGCAACGCCGCGGTTAGTCGCGTCTTTGATCCAAGGTGGTGACGAACCTTCCGTTCCTTTACGAAAGTTCCCCGCCCTTGTTCGATCCTGACCAGCTCGCGGTCACGCAATACAGTCATCGCGCGCCTGATCGTGTTTCGATGAACGTCATAACTTTCCGCCAGATCGAACTCCGTGGGAAGACGTTCTCCCGGCTTGAGACGGCCAGTCCTGATGTCCCGCTCTAAGCCTTCGGCGACAATACGCCATAGCGTAGACGCGCCTCGTCTGTCGTTCAGAGTAGCCATTTCTGAAGGAGCCGTCGCCATTTCAGTCGCTCGCCAAGTACATTTGGTACGTTTTCATTAACATTTGCGAGCAGTTTCTGCGAGCGCGCAAACAAGCCCAGATAGGAACGATTCCAAGACTCATTCCTAGATTGTTGCCCAGCCGTCATTGAACTGACAGCCAAGCGTCATCAAGCGTCCCTAGCTCATGATCAGCGGCGTCAACAGCCACCACAACCGTGATGAAAATTCCAGGAGCGGGCATTCAATCAATGCCGAAGCAGGGTGAGAACGTGGACACAGTGATTACAAACGCCCGTATCGTGACGGGCGTCGCAGTCTATCAAGGATCGGCACTTATTCGGGATGGCATCATCGCCGACATTGATCGATCGATATCCGCAGCCTCCGACGTGATCGACTTCGAAGGGGATTACCTGCTGCCTGGTCTCGTGGACATTCACACGGACCATATGGAGAGACAGATCATGCCGCGCGCCGGTGTATTCTGGAATCCCGTGAACGCCGTCGCTACCCATGACGTTGTGCTTTGTGCCGGTGGCGCGACTACCGTATTCGATTCGCTCTTCGTCGGTGCGGTGGGCAACCCGGATCGCATCAAGGTACTGCCGCTGTTTGTTCAGGGGCTGAGCGATGCGGCTGGCGCCGGGCTCCTTAGAATCGACCACCTGTTGCACCTGCGATGCGACGCACAGCAACAAAATATGATCGATCTGCTTACCCCCCACCTCAGCAATCCTGCATTGCGGTTCATCACCATCGCTGACGACAGCGCCCGCCGTGATCCCGAACGATTTAGAAAATTGGAGCGTCGGAAGGGCGTACCGGATCATGTGATCGATGCCGAGATCGCCGCCCTTTCTCAAACAACAGACTTCACGGAAGAGAACCGCCGCAAACTCGTTGAGCTTTGCAGGTTTCATGGCATCCGTTTGGCGAGCCATGACGACACCACCGCAGCGCATATAGCTGAGGGCAAGGAATTCGGGCTCGATATTTCAGAATTCCCGATCACGCTGGAATCCGCGCGGGCCGCTCGCGCGGCGAAGATGACGACGATCATCGGCGCGCCAAACATCGTCGCCGGCAAATCGCACATCGGCAATGTGTCAGGCCAATTGCTGGCCGACGAAGGCCTCATCGATGTCGTCTGCTCCGATTATATCCCATCCAGTCTTCTTCACGCGTTATGGCGGCTTGCCTTTCATCAGAAGGGCATCGACCTCCCGACGGCGATCGCGATGGGAAGCAAACGGCCTGCGGAGTTGTTCGGACTGGACGACCGTGGCGAAATTGCTGTCGGCCGCCGCGCTGACATTCTCCGTGTTACCGAGATCAACTCGGCCCCGATCGTGCGCAATGTGTGGGTCTCCGGGGAGCAGGTTCTATGAGCGACACTCCAGTCCTTCCCGCCACGGATTGTCATGCAGCCGCTTCGCGGCCGCAATGGATGACACTTCTGGCCGAAACCCCACCAGCAGAGATCGAACGCCATTGGAAAGTGTTGCCACGCCCGACCTTCACCTGGATTCGCCGGCCTGAGCTCGGCTCCGCCATGGTCCGTGGGCGGGCAAGTGGCACGGGCGCACAATTTAACCTTGGCGACGTCACCGTGACGCGATGCACCTTACAACTGAGCACCGGAGAAATAGGGGTTTCATACGTGATGGGGCGCAACAAGCGTCATGCCGCTCTCTCCGCCCTGTTCGACGCAATGCTGCAACGCGAGAAATCGACCGGTGAGACCATCGTGTGCGGCGCCATTGCCGCCATGATGGAATTGCGGGACCGGCGGCGGCGGCAGATCCTGGACGACACCCGGAGCAGCAAGGTCGACTTTACAATGCTGTCGCCTGGCGGAGCTGAACAATGAACGCCAGCGTCATCTCAACCCAGTTCGCAGACCCGATCCATGATGCCCAGCAGGCTTTCAGAGGGCTTCTTGCGGCGACATCGCGGCCAGGCACCATCGTTACCATTCCGCTGCCAATCGCTTCGCCTGCTCCGCTGTCCCCCACGCTCGCCGCCATCGGCCTCACCCTGCTCGACGATGCCACCCCGGTCTGGCTCGATCCAATTCTCATTCAAGAACCGATAAGGCAGTATCTGCTTTTCAACACGGGCGCCCGCGTCGTCACTCAACCCGATTCCGCCGCATTCGCGTTCTTCGCCAAGGCCCGGAACCTGCCGGATTTCCGTGTCTTCCCTAGGGGAACCCCTTCCTACCCGGACCGTTCGGCCACCTTGGTTGTGCAGGTCCCGTTGCTGGCTGGAGGCCGGCCGGTTTCCCTGAGGGGCCCGGGCATTGAGAGCGTTGTTTCTGTCGAGCCGGCCGGTCTGCCAGACGGGTTCTGGGACCGATGGAACGAGAACGCCGCGAACTATCCAATCGGCATAGACATGATCTTGGCGGACGCCTGCTCGATCATGAGCCTTCCCCGCACAGTCAAAGCGAGTTTCTAATGATCACGTCCATCAAGGGAGGCGAGAAGGCGATCGACGCCTCCCACCAATTGCTCTCAAAGCGACGTCGCGGCGACCCAAACGTCGCCCAACTCTCCGTGGAGCAGATCCGCGAGCAGCTCTCCCTTGCGGTCGACAGGGTAATGAACGAGGGATCGCTCTACGATCCGACGCTCGCGGCCCTGGCCATCAAGCAGGCGGAAGGCGACCTGATCGAGGCCATATATTTGCTCCGGGCCTATCGGAGCACCATTCCGCGGTTCGGCTTCACCCTGCCTCTCGACACTGCATCAATGATCGTTCGACGGCGGATATCAACCACGCACAAGGATGTTCCCGGCGGGCAGTTCCTTGGCCCGACATACGATTACACCCACAGGCTTATCGATTTTGCCCTGCTTGACGGTTGTGATGACGAGGATGGACTGCCGCTACCTGACAGCGATCAAGTGGAAGATTTGCATCTTCATCACGATGCGGGCTTCATCAGCCGTACCGGCCTTGTTGAGGAGGAACTGCCCGACGACAGCCAGGAGGTCGCGGACATCACGCGATCTCCTCTGACGTTTCCCTCAACGCGGGATCAGAGGCTCCAAAACCTGGTTCGTGGCGACGAGGGCTTTCTGATGGCGCTCTGCTATTCCACGATGCGCGGTTACGGGAGAAACCATCCTTACGTGGCAGAGATGCGCCACGGCGACGTCTCGGTCGTGATGGAAATTCCGGAGATCGATCTTGAAGCCGGCATTGGGACAGTGCAGATAACCGAGTGCCGGACGATACATCTGACGGTTGGCAAGTCCGAGACGCCGCCGCGATATACCAGAGGCTACGGTCTCCTGTTCGGGCACAGCGAACGAAAGGCATTGTCAGTCGCTGTCGTCGACCGCGCCCTTCGGGGCGCTGAATTCGGCGAGGAACGACGTTATCCTGCCCAGGATGAGGAGTTTGTCCTCTCACACTCGGACAGCGTGGCCGCGTCCGGACTGGTCCAGCACCTGAAGCTCCCTCACTACGTGGACTTCCAGGCCGAGCAACAGTTGCTCCGCCGACTTCGCGAAGATTACGACAAGCGCGCCAGCGAAGCCTTAGCGAAAGAGAACGACGATGCTTGATGACCTCGCGCTGAACGGGGAAGCCGAGGAATACAGCTACGGATTTCTCGATGAACAAACAAAGCGGATGATCCGCAGGGCGATACTCAAGGCAGTATCGATCCCTGGCTATCAGGTTCCCTTCGGAGACCGTGAGATTCCACTGCCGCCGGGATGGGGAACCGGAGGCATCCAGGTTACGGCCAGCATCATCGGCAAGACAGACTGCCTCAAGGTGATCGACCAAGGAGCCGATGACACCACGAACGCAGTGTCCATCCGGCGTTTCTTCGCTCGCGTAGCGCGTGTGAACACGACCGAGAGCACGGGCGAGGCGACGATCGTGCAGAGTCGCCACAGGATTCCCGAGCGTCCGCTGCAGGATGACCAGATTCTCGTCATGCAGGTTCCTCAGCCCGAGCCGCTTCGTCGGCTGGTGACTTCAGAGGTAGAGACCCGCAAGCTGCATGCCTTTGCGCGATACGGATTGATGCAGGTCCGCCTGTACGAGGACATTGCGCGCTATGGAAACATCGTGATGTCGCATGACTACCCCGTTCGCGTACACGACCGTTATCTTGCCTCACCTTCTCCGGTACCCAAGTTCGACAATCCGAAACTCCATCGCAGCCGGGCCTTGACTATCTTCGGCGCTGGTCGCGAGCGCCGCATCTATGCGATACCGCCTTTCACCGATGTCCGAAGCATCGACTTCGACGATCATCCGTTCGAAAGGCAGAAATGGCAGTCGTGCTGTGCACGATGCGGCGCCGAGGACAGCTACCTTGATGAGATGCTGCTGGACGATGCAGGAAACACTCAATTCGTCTGCTCGGACACCTCCTATTGTAACGACCGCCTTTCGGAAGGAGCGTCCCGATGAGCGATGTTGTGAAACCGGTCTTGCAGGTCAATGGCCTCACCAAGGTTTTCGATCGCAGGCTCGCCTGCCAGGACATTTCCTTCACGCTTCATCGCGGCGAGGTCTTAGGAATCGTTGGAGAAAGCGGGTCGGGAAAATCAACCCTCCTGAAATGCCTTGCCGGCCTTATGCCGCCCGATGCCGGCAACATAACCCTGAGCCTTCCCGATCGTGAGGAGTGCGATCTATGGCGACTTGAGGAAGCGGAGCGAGAGCGGCTGCTACCGACTATTCTGGCCATTATCCATCAGAATGCCCGGGACGGCTTACGGCTCGACGTGAGCGCCGGCGGCAACATCTCGGAGCCGCTGATGACGAACGGCCACCGGCATTACGGGACCTTGCGATCCGTTGCGATGGAATGGCTGAAGAATGTCGAGATCGATCCGGCACGCGTCGATGATCTTCCCCAGACCTTCTCGGGCGGAATGCAGCAACGACTGCAGATCGCCAGAGGGCTTGTCACCCATCCGCAACTTGTCTTGATGGACGAGCCGACCGGCGGTCTTGACGTCTCGGTCCAGGCGAAGCTCCTCGATCTTCTGCGCAGGCTTGTCCGCGAGTTCAATCTCGCCGTGGTGATCGTGACCCATGATCTCGGCGTAGCTCGGCTCTTGTCGGACCGCCTCATGGTGATGCAGTCGGGTCGCGTCATCGAGACCGGCTTGAGCGACCGTGTCCTGGAAGATCCGCGCCAGCCCTACACCCAGCTTCTCGTTTCCTCGGTTCTTCAGGTCTGAGCAATGCCAGTTCTACACGTCTCAAACATAGGCAAGCAATTCGTCATGCACCTGCGCGGCGGCATCCGGATACCCGCCATCTCCAACCTCTCGTTCAGTGTCGAGCGAGGTGAGTGTGTCGTCCTCAATGGACCTTCGGGCGCGGGCAAGAGTTCCGTGCTCAAGATGGTCTACGGTACCTACGAAACCGAGAACGGCGGCATCCTCGTTCGTCACGGTGACCGAATCATAGACATCGCGTCGGCCGATCCATTGGTGATGAAGCAGGTCCGCCGGACGACAGTCGGTTATGTAAGCCAGTTCCTGCGTGTCGTTCCGCGCATTTCGGCCCGGGACCTGGTCGCCGAACCGCTCCTGGCGGAGGGTGAACACCATGACGTGGCGATCTCCCGGGCCGAGGCCCTCCTTGATCGGTTGAATGTGCCAGAATCCTTGTGGGCTCTGCCCCCGGCGACTTTCTCAGGCGGTGAGCAGCAGCGGGTCAACATCGCACGCGGTTTCATCACCCAACACCCTTTGTTGCTTCTCGACGAACCCAGCGCATCGCTGGATGCGCGCAACCGTCAAATTGTGATCGAGCTCATCAACAAGAAAAAGGCAGCAGGCGTCACCATGCTTTGCATTTTTCATGATGCCGAGATGCGGGAAGCCGTCGCCGATCGCTTCATCGAGGTCTCGCCGCTTTTATCGGGACAGAACGGATCCGAGCCGTCATCTGATGCGAGCAAGACGCCGATGCCGCCTAGTTCGAGAGCGCAGTCTACCCAGAAGCGCCGAGGGTATCTATCGGGCATTCGTACCTGAAGTGTAGCTCTGTCGTCATCAGCAATACACGGGCTTGTTACACGAAGATCATCATCTTCGATCCGAAGACGCACTCTTCGGCAAACAAACACACAAGGGCATCAACATGGAACTTTCCTTTCTCCGCAATATAGCTGCCGCGATCGGCATCGGCTTGCTCGGCCTTGCGCCAGCGACCGGCATCGCATCGGCCGAAACCATCCGCCTTGCCGCCACTGACATCGACGGGCTCGAAGAGCTGCAGAGGCAGTTCGGCCAGTTCAAGCAAATTCTGTCGGAAACTACCGGGATCGATATTGAGTTCTTCCCGGTGAACAACAGGACCGTTGCAGGCGAAGCGCTCCGTTCCGGCAAGGTCGACATGGCTCTCGTAGGCCCGTCGGAGTACACGATCTTCCAGAGCCGCACGAGGATCGCGCCTGTCGTTGCTTTCTCCCGGGCCGACTACTACTCGGCGATCATCGTTCGACAGGACAGCGGAATTCATACACTCGCCGACCTTAGGGGAAAGCGCATGGCTTTTGCTGCGGTCGGATCGACGTCGGCTCACATTGGCCCATCGCTGTTGCTGGCGGCAGCCGGCCTCGATCCTACAAAGGACGTCGAGCCCGTGCATCTGTCCAACATGGTGGGTTACACGGCCTTGAAGCGTGGGGACGTTGCCGCTTGGGGCATGGCGGGTTTCGTATACATGCGCTTGCGTGACGAAGACCCCGAGGTCAATTCAGGCACCTTCCGCGTTATTGCCCGCGGTCCCGATCTGCCGAACGACGTCATCGTGGCGGGCGAGCATGTCGACGAGGAGGTGATCGAGCGCTTCAGGGAAGCCTTCCGCAATCCCGAAACGGCCGCCAAGCTGAAGGAAGCGCTGCTTGTGACCACCGAGGGCGCTGATCGCTACACGCTGAGTGCGTTCCTGCCCAACGTGCAGGATAAAGACTACGATTACATGCGTCAGGGCTTTGTCGCTATCGGCCAGCCACAGTTTTCAAAGCCACTGAACTGATCGCCATGCTCTCCAGACTCGACCTCAAAAGCCAGCAGTCGACTATCGGTTCGGGACAGCGGTCTCCCGATTTCGATCTCGAAATTTCCGATCTTTCAAAACGGTTCGGAACCAACACTATCCTGCGTGGCATCAGTATGTCCGTCGAGTCTGGCTCTATCGTCTCACTCATAGGGGCGAACGGCGCTGGCAAGTCGACCTTGCTACGCAGCTGCATTCGATTGATCGAGCCGGACTCCGGCTCGATTACGGTTCAGGGCAAGCAACTCGTTGGAGCCGCACATCGGGACCTTGTTTTCGTCAGGTCAAAGATCGGTTTTATATTCCAGAAGCATAACCTGTCCTCACGCCTATCCGCCCTGAGCAATGTCATCCACGGCGCCCAGTCTCGCCGAGGCGGGCCGCGCACCTGGATACAGGCCTTCGCGCCGAAAGAGCTACGTGAGGAAGCCATGGACATGCTCGCTGCCGTCGGCCTCAGTCATAAAGCTCTGTCCCGGGCGGATCAGTTGTCCGGCGGACAGTCGCAACGTGTGGCGATCGCGCGCGCGCTCATGCAGCGACCGCGTATCATCCTTGCCGACGAGCCGGTGGCGAGCCTGGATCCCTCTTCCGGCTTCGAAGTCATGGAGCTCCTGATCCGTCTCGCTCGTGAGCACAAGGCGACAGTCATGTTCACGACACACAATCTCAAGCATGCCGAAGAATATGCCGACAGGGTCATCGCCTTGAAGGGCGGTCTGATCGCTTTTGACCAGCATGCATCCCAGTTTTCAGCTGCGTCGGTGAAAGACCTCTATGTCTGATATTTCTCCACCCCGCACCCTGCCCGCTCGCTTCGAACGCGCGTCACCTTTGCGCTTCGTCCTTCTGGTGGCGTGTGCTGCAGCCATTATATCATCCATCCATGGATCGCAGATTTCGATCTCGGCGCTTGTCGATGGGCTCCCTCAGATAGGGCGGCTGGTAGGTGATATGTTCCCGCCTGACATTAGCCGCCTCCCGGTGATCCTGCTGCGACTTCTCGAGACCTTCCAGATGGCGCTCGCAGGAACGTTCATCGGAATCATCCTTAGCTTGCCGATCGCGGTTCTTGCCACACGAGATTTCTCACCACATCCGGTCGTACGCTTCCTCACCAAGGGGCTCGTGTCGTTTTGCCGGACCATCCCCGATCTCATCTGGGCGCTGATTTTCGTGGTTGCGGTGGGCCTGGGACCTTTCGCAGGTACGCTCGCTATCATCGTAGACACAATCGGGTTCTGCGGCCGGTTCTTCGCCGAGGCGATGGAGGATGTCGAAAAGGGGCCTCAGGAAGCACTGACGGCTCTCGGCGCTTCCCGTACCGACATTATCGCCTCCGCCGTGGTGCCGGGCGCCATGCCCGCCATGATCGCCACCGGACTCTTCAGCCTGGAGAAGGCGACACGAGGATCGGTCGTGCTGGGTATTGTCGGTGCCGGCGGTATCGGCGTCGAACTTCAGGTGGCATTGGACCTCTTCAACTACGCCCAGGCAGCCACCATCATCTTTGTGATTTTCGTTCTGGTCCTGGCCGTCGAGCAGGTCGGCAGTGCGCTGCGCGCGCGCATTCTCGTCTCTGGAAAATAGTCAATGCCAACCGAGGGATCAAATGGGCCGCGTTATGCCCTTTACTACACGACACCGGCTGACCATCCGTTGACGCGGACAGCGTCGGAATGGCTCGGAAGGGATGCATTCGCGAAGGGGATGACGGAGCAAGCCGCGGTCAGGGTTTTCAGCGCTGTGACCTTAGACCCACGCCGGTATGGCTTCCACGCAACGTTGAAGGCGCCGTTCCGATTGAAGGCCGGAGCGACCCGGAATGAGCTTCGCGAGGCGATCGGGGAATTCGCGACAAAGCGGTTTCCGTGTCCTCTGGGCCCTATGAAGATCGCGATCCTTGGCAACTTCCTCGCTCTCATTCCCAAGGAGCAGACCCCGGCACATGCGGGCTTTGCATCGTCTGTTGTCACCCAGTTCGCCCGTTTTCGCGCTCCGATGAATGCAATGGAGATGCAACGCCGACTCCAGTCGAAGCTGGATGAAACGGAGACGACCAATCTTGTCCGTTGGGGATATCCTACGTTTTCGACAGGTTCCGTTTCCATATGACGCTGACTGGGCACATCGACGAGCCTGCCCGGACTGAAATTGCGACGAAACTGCATTCGATCTTCGATCCTCTTCTCGATGAAGATTTCCAGATCGACGCGTTGACGCTGTTTGAGCAAAAAGCGCCGAATTTCAACTTCGTCGTGGCCGAGAGCTTTCCGCTCCGATCACGGTATCCCACAGAGCAATGCCAATGAGCGGAACGGTCGTATTTGTAGTCGGCCCGAGCGGGGCCGGCAAGGATACTGTGCTGGGATACGCGAAGAATGTTCTCCAGGGTGACGAGAGATTCAGGTTCGTTCGACGAACGATTACAAGGCCGGCGGGTGGGAATGAGGATCATGAATCTGTTTTGCCCAACGACTTCCTCCGGATTGTCAGAGAAGGCGGGTTCGCACTCCATTGGAACGCGCATGGCCTGGCATATGGACTACCAATCATCGTCGACGAGTGGCTCGCTGCTGGACGGGTCGTTATCGCAAACGGGTCGCGGGGAGCGTTGAACGACGCGCGTTCCCGATTTCAGAACTTGGTCGTTCTCAACATCACCGCTTCGCTAGAGGTTCTCGTGCACCGCGTCACAGAGCGGGGCCGGGAAACGGAGCGTGCAATAAAGGCACGCCTTAATCGAGGACAGGAGTTTGCTGTCGGGGGCGATGACGTTATTTCGATCGACAATTCAGGGCCGATTGATCACGCCGGTCAGGAAACCGTCCGCCACTTGCTCAGGGTAAAAGACGCTGCAGGCAAGCGATGTTCATCCTGACGTGTCTAATTATCAAATTATATGCCGCGTAACACATTGATATCATTGCAAGACAGTTCTTAAGGTTTAATGGAAAGTCATTTGACCGCTTCTGGTCACGAAACGCTGCGGCTGTGCAACGTGGACCCAGGATCACAGGAAGTTGTAGCCTTGTTCGACTGAGGAGATAATCCGCTCCAGGTTCCATGCTGCCGCTCAAGAGCAGAGGCGGGCAGCTCGCAAACTCTGGATTGTGTTTCGGCGTGCAATTTTACGCGCCATAGTGGCCGACTTTTACGCCGCCGCCTGGCCGGATTTTGCTCCGCCGTTGACATGGACCTGTTGGCGGGCGGTGCGGGGCTGTAGTCTGGCTCCTGGTGGATGCCGCCGGGAGCGGCGGCATCCACCAATAAACAAGTATAAGCTCAAGTTTAATTAGAAACCCGATACCGAATCAAATGCGGATCGGACTCGATTTCACTTTCGTTGAATCGCCAGTTGATGATGTGACCTGATGAGTAGGCCCGGGTCATATCGGATGAATGCTTCGACTCCGGATTGTTCGAAAGCGAATATACTATCATTCCACGGCTTGCTACATGGTTTTCGGAATACTCTGCAAAGTAGACTAGACTGGTGCTTCCCGCCGCTGCGTATCCGTCTCTGTGGGGCTTGAGCCCGATTGGGTTAAACACGCCGTCTGCGTTTGCGCTCCCCCGCTGACCGATCCGCTCGTCTTTGAACAAGGTGAACTGAACGTCGCCCAGTCTGGCATCCAATGGGATGTTCTTTTCCTTGAGTTTCTTTACCGCCGCAACAAGGGCATTAAGTACGTTGGGATCATCCGTCGCAAGCTGCCGCGGCGTGTTGACGGGATCGGCTGGGTTAAATGGAATGCGGAACACGACACCACCCAACTCTCTGAACTCTCGGAATAGATGCGCCCCGCGAGCATTGATGACGAAAGTCCTGTTCCAGCCGGAGAGGGCGTCGCATGCTGGCTTTAGATCGACAGCGTCTACCGGTGACGCTATATTCGCCCTGCACAGGGCTATGAGGTCGTCGGTGATGAGTTCGCCGATTTTCGACCGTGTGCGGAGGAAAATCTTCTGAGCGTTGTCCAGATCGAACTTGTTTCCCGGAAGGGTTCCGGCCAATCGATCTTGAAGCATCGTAAGGCCAATACGAGCGCGTGGCGTAAGTTCGGCTTTCTCTTCGCCGAACACGCGCGCCTTGCCCAAAATCGGCTCGTCCGGAACCGACATCCACGGTCCGTTGTTGGAATTTGCGACGTATGGCACACCGATCCGGGTCACGCCCTTTGTCGGACTGAAAATGCCGGGTCTGGCAGCGTCGGGGTCGGAACCCCATTCGCAGTCGGAACGCGATCCATCCAGAACATCCACCGTCCCGCAGCGCTGCAGCATCTCATCCGTGACATGCGGAATGTTGCCGATATCGGCCAGCAGCGTCTCCTTGGCGTCGACCGCGATCGTGTTGTTGTCCTGGACCTGGTAGCGCTTCAGAATATCCAGCATGTCGCGCACGGACCCGCTACCGATCCGGTGTCAAAGAGTCGGATAAGTAATATTCATCCGAATGTAATGGCCATGTCATGAACGCCGCGTAGCTTTGCGGGCATGACACATCGAACGCTACATATTTCCGGGGTGACCCGGCGTTTCGGCAGCAAGACCGCCGTGGACAACGTGACGCTGGACATCGCGCCGGGACAATTCGTTGGCATCATCGGCAGCTCGGGGGCGGGGAAATCCACTCTGCTGCGGCTGTTGAATCGGATGGTGGAGCCGAGCAGCGGCGAGATCCGGTTTGGCCACCGGGAGGTCACAAAGTTGAAAGCGCGGGCGCTGCGGGAGTGGCGCCGCGAGTGCGCGATGATCTTCCAGCAATTCAACTTGATCGAGCGGCTGGACGTTCTGACCAATGTACTGGTCGGGCGCATCGCTGCCCATGGTTTCGCCAGTTCGATGGTGATGCGGTTTTCCGATGCCGAACGGCAGATGGCGATCGAGGCGCTCGATCGTCTAGGCATGACGGAGCATGCTCTGCAGCGTGCTGGAACGCTGTCGGGTGGACAGCAGCAGCGCGTCGCCATTGCCCGGGCGCTGGTTCAGAAGCCGCAGATCATGCTTGCCGACGAGCCGATTGCTTCGCTCGATCCCGGCAATGCGACGCGCGTCATGGACGCCCTTCGCTCGATCAATCGGGAAGACGGGCTCACAGTGCTTGTCAACCTGCACACTCTGGATACCGCCCGTGAGTATTGCGACCGCATCGTCGCGATGCGCACGGGCAGGATAGTCTTCGATGGTGTTGCCGGACAGCTTACCCGTGAAGTGGTTCGCGACATTTATGGCGGTGCAGGGACCGATGAGTTCAACGAGGCCATTACCTCGACCAGGCTGCCGCTCCCGGAGCTCGCGCTCGCTTGACACAAATCCCAAAGCTTCAATGTCCCCGGAGAAAACGCACTATGCATTCCAAGATGAATATCCTGACAGCCGTCCTAATGCTGGGCGCTGCCGCGCTGCCGGCCCATGCTCAAGGCTGGAAAGACGACTACGCGATCGTCAAATTCGGTGTCCTGTCGAACGAAAATGAAAAAGACCGGCTGATGCGCTACGAACCTCTGCGGGCGTATCTCGAAGGCAGCCTCGGCGTGAAGGTCGAGATTTTCTCTGCCGGCAATTACGACGGCGTTGTTCAGGCGATCGCGGCCGACCAGATCGAAATCGCGCGTCTCGGCTCCTCCTCTTATGCCGCCGCTTACACGGCCACGAACGGAGGCGTCGTGCCGACGCTGGTTGACCTTAGCAAAGATGGCAGCACAGGATACAACTCGATCGTTGTTGCCCGTTGCGATAGCGGTATCAAGTCTCTCGCCGACGCCAAGGGCAAGGTCCATGCTTTCGCCGATCCAGACTCGACGTCGGGTTATGCGGTGCCCTATTTCAATTTTATCACGAAGCTGAATATCAAGCCCGAGCAATATTTTGCGGCGATCCCGTTCGCCGGTAGCCATGAGGCCGGCGTTGCGGGCGTTGCGAACGGCACCTTTAGCACCGCTTCGACCTCTCAGAGAACGGATACGAACGGTACCTATCAGGACATGGTCCAGAAGGGCATGATCGAGAAGGGTGTCATCTGCCCGATCTGGAAAAGCCCCGAAATCACGAACGGTCCCTGGACGTTCCGTACGAACCTGCCCAAGGACATGATCGAAGATATTACGGTCGCTCTGGAAAAACTGCCAGAAGCTGAGCCGGAGACTTTCAAACTCTACGTTTCCTTCGACGCGGATGATCCGAACCCGGTCGTCGGCTTTACCCGTGTCGATGCCGAGCGGTACCAGTGGATCGTCGATATGCGCGACTGGCTGAAGAAGCGACGTCGCAACTCCAACTGACATTGATCAGGGGCGGCGGGGGTACCGTGGGTTGGGTGGCGCCCTCTGAACTTATGGCTATTCGATATGACAGGGCTTGATCGTGATTCTCCCCGACGCTTCTCCAGCGCAGATCTGCCAACAGGACTATCGCAGGCACCTGCGGATGAGGCAGCGGACTACCCTGGCCGCGCTGGCACTGTTCGCTGCCCTCTTTGTTGCCTCTTCGTTGATGAGCGATTTCTTCAAGGTCACCCAGGTGACGTTGCCGGATGGCAGTCGGGCATGGCGGTGGCTGATCTCTGCCGGCATGCCGCGTCTAGGCGAGTATATCGAGATGACCTTGCCGACGCTGCGCTGGCAGAGCTTTCTGAGCGATCTTGCCGAATGGTTCTGGCGTTGGGATATCTGGCTGCGGCTGCTAGTTGAAACCATTCTTATTGCCTTCATGGCGACAACTCTCGGTGTGATCGGCGGCTTCCTGCTGTCCTTTCCCGCCTCGCGCAACCTCGCGCCCAATCGCTGGGTGTTGTGGATCTCCCGCCGCTATCTGGAAATCGCCCGCACTGTGCCTGAGCTTGTCTGGGCGTTGATCTTCGTTTTCTGTTTCGGCGTCGGTCCCATGGCCGGAGTGCTTGCCATCGGGCTGCATGCCTGCGGCGCGCTTGGCAAGCTTTATTCCGAGGTCAACGAGAATATCGATATGCGCCCGTTGGACGGGGTGAAAGCTGCCGGGGGAAGCTGGTTTGACCAGATCCGATACGGCGCGGTGCCCCAAGTTCTGCCTAATATCATCAGCTATACGCTGCTGCGCTTCGAGGGCAATGTCCGTTCATCCTCGATCATCGGCTATGTCGGCGCCGGCGGACTGGGGCAGGAATTCCGCACTGCCATGAGCCTGCAGGACTATACCGACCTTTCGGCGCTGTTCCTGATCCTCTTCGTCACCGTCGCCGTCATCGACTGGGGCTCTGAGAAGGTTCGCCATCGTTTCATCGAAAAGGAGAACCACCGGTGAGCGTATCCGCAAAATCCGATGCCGATTTTCGCGCGGTCGCGCGCCGGAAATTGCTCGCCGAGTTGCGCCCGGCTCCGGCCGTCGTGGCAAAGCGCTATCTTCTGAGCGGCGGGTTTCTGGGGCTATTTTGCTTCTGCCTCTGGAGTTTCGACTTTTCTCCGGCGCGAACCACCACCGGGGTCGGCCGTCTGGGGCATGTGCTCTCCTTCATGTTCCCACCCCATATCTGGACCAACTGGGCAAGTTTCCAGCCAGTGCTTGAGGGGCTGTGCCAGACGCTCGCTATGGCGTTTCTCGGGACGCTGCTGGGCGCAGCCGTTGCGTTTCCACTCTCTTTTCTGGGAGCGAAGAACATCAATCGCTACGGGATTTTCCGGCAAGGAATGAGGCGTGGCTTCGACTTCATCCGCACCTTCGAAACGCTGGTTCTCGCCCTGATCTTCATTCGCGCCTTCGGTCTGGGGCCGCTTGCAGGCGTTTTGGCGATCGCGGTTTCCGAGGTGGGCAACCTCGCCAAACTGTTTTCCGAAGCGATCGAGAATACATCGAAAAAGCCGGTCGAAGGGGTCAGGGCAGCTGGTGGAAGCCGGCTTCAGGAGATCCGCTATGGCGTCTTGCCGCAGGCCTCGCCGGTCATTCTATCGATCATCCTGTACACTTTCGAATCCAACACCCGAACCGGCACTATCCTCGGGGTGGTTGGTGCAGGCGGCATCGGGTTCCTGCTGGCGGACCGTATCAGTGCCTACAGATGGGACGAGGCCTGGTCGATCATCTTCCTGATCGTCGTGATGGTCTATCTCATCGACTCTCTCTCGGCGAAACTGCGCGCACTGCTTATCGGTGGTTGGGAAGGCGGCAAATGATGCGCGCGACCCACCATATGCTTGCAGGAACGAATGCCAGGAAAATACCGGCCGCCGCGCTGGACAGGCATAGTGTCATCGGATACGTGAAATTCATCCGAATGAATACTGCCGCATGCTCATTTCGCATGGTGGGTACACAATCGGCATGTGCCGTTCGCAATCGAGAGGTTCCTGAAGTGTCGAGGCAAAAAAACTGGGAAGATGTGCGCGACTGGCTCGTGAAGCAGATCGAGTCCGGAGAAATGATGGTCGGCAGCCCTTTGCCGATAGAGTCTGAACTTCAAAAAATCACCGGGGCAGGACGGCATTCGTTGCGCCGTGCGATTGCATCGCTCGCCGAAGAAGGGCGGCTCAGCGTCGAACAGGGCCGCGGTACCTTCGTGGCGGCGCCTCCGCAGATTGTCTATCGCATCGGCCGCCGGACGCGCTTCCGCGAAACGCTGCTCGCGCAGGGGATCGAACCACTTCGGGAAGTTATTTCGACCGAGATTCTGCCCGCGCCCGCCCATGTCGCCAAGATGCTGGGCCTCGCGGGCGGGGCGTTGGTCACGCGCTGCGTCAGCCGCAGTTACGGCAATGGTGTGCCGGTTGGGATCGGCATCATTTGGAATTGCGCCCTGCGCTTTCCCGACATGGCGGAGCGGCGTCGGCGCGGCGAGTCGGTGACGGATGTCTATCGCTCGCACGGGGTCGCCGATTACCAGCGCCGCGAAACCATGCTGTCGGCGCGCAAACCAGAAAAATGGGAGGCGCGAACACTTCTGCAGCCAACCGACAGCCCTGTTGTCGAACAGGAAAAGATCGATGTCGCGCCAGATGGCGTTCCGATTGGTTTCTCTGAATCCATCTGGGCGGCGGGCCGGGTCCGCTTCCTCATCGATACCCAAGAAAATGGATAATCCAATCATGAAAGATCATGCCGAACTTCTGGAAACGCTCGCTCGGGCGAACGTCGACTTGCTCAAGGCCGAGGCCGAAGCGGTGCTGCCGCAGCTCGGCGACATCGAGGTGATCGAGAACCGCTCGGGCCTGGTCATGCTGCCGATGCGCGACACGGTAACGGGAAGCGATTTCTATCTGGGCGAAGTGCTGACGGCCGAGGCGCATATCCGCCTGAACGATCATGGCGCCGAGGGCTATGGCATGGTGACCGGCCGCGATCTGGAACGCGCAATGGCGATGGCGGTGATCGACGCGGCGCTGGATGCCGGGATCGAGACGGACCGCCTGGGCCGGTTCGTCGATAAGGCCGCCGCCATACAGCGGCAGGCGGATGATGACAGGCTTCGGCGCATAGAAGCCACACGCGTTGAAATGGAGACTTTCTGATGCTGACCATTCCTCGTCCCGATGCGGAGGACGCCCGGGACAACGCCGTTTTCGATGCTGTGCTCTGGGCCATGTCCCGTCCCGGCGACTGCCGCCACATGACTACCCCCGGGCCGCTTGCCGTCGCGCTGGCGCTTGTCGATCAGGAATGCCGCGCCCATGCCGAAGATCCCGACCTGGCCGAGGCCCTGCGCCGTACCGGCGCGACCCTTGTCGATCTGGAACGGGCGGATCACGTGTTCCTGGCTCTGGACAGCGACGCGGCGCTTTTCCGGCTGGAACGTCTGAGCCTGGGCGATCCGCTTTACCCCGAACAGGGCGCGACATTGGTCTCGCCGGCGCGGATCGGCCAGGGGGCCGAACTGAAACTGACAGGCCCGGGCATCGAGACCGAAACGCGGCTGTGCATCGGCAATGTGCATCCCCAATTCTGGGCGCAGCGCAAACGGCTCTGTGCCTATCCGCTGGGGTTCGAAGTTATTTTCGTCGACGGGGAAGAAATCGTGGCGATCCCCCGCTCGACGCTGGTCGAGGAGATTTGAGATGGCCTATGTTGCAGCGCGTGGCGGCGAGAAAGCCATCCAGCAGGCCGAGCGGCTTTATCGCGAACAGATGGGCCGCATCGACCGGGACCGGGTCGCCGGGATCGAGGCGGCTCTGCCGTCCCTGATCGACCGTGTGATGGGAGAGGCCTCGCTCTATGCGCCCGAACTGGCGGCGCTGGCGCTGGCGCAGTCGGGCGGCGATCTCTACGAGACGCTTCTGTTGCTCCGGGCCTGGCGCACGACGCAGCCGCGGCTTGGCATCGCCGAGCCGGTCCTGCCGGACCAGACCTTTACCCATCGCCGCATCTCTGCCGCGTTCAAGGACATCCCGGGCGGACAGATCCTCGGCCCGACGCTCGACTATTCGCACCGCATTCTTGCGACGGAGGTGTTGGAACAGGGTGGGATGTCGCCCGAGCCGGTGACGCCGGCCGACAAGCCCGCGCCGTCGCGCCAGCCCTCGCTGGCCTCCTGGCAAAAACAGCAGGGGTTGTTGGCCGAGGTTACCCGCGAAGAGGTTGACAAGCACGACATTCCCGATGTCACCCGCGAGCCGCTGCTGTTTCCGGCCAAGCGCGCGCATACGCTTCAAAGCCTCGCGCGCGCGGATACCGGCGGCGTGCTGGCGCTTGGCTACGCGGCGATGCGCGGCTACGGACAGGCGCATCCCACGGTCAACGAGCTGCGTCTGTCGCAGGCCGAACTGCGCGTCACCCATCCCAAGGGCACCGTCTTTTCCGCTGGGCGGGTGAAAACCAGCCAGGCCGAGATGGTGTCCAAGCTCGACGCCGACGGCAAGCTTCCGCTCGGCTTCTGCGCGACCTTCGGCTGGAACGAGGTCAAGGTGATCGCGGGGGCTACGCTGGATCTCAACAGCTCGACGGCGACTTCGGACTCGCCGATGGGGGAAGAGTTCTTCCTCTATCACACTGAGGCCGTGGAAAGCTCCGGCTTCTGCATTCACTTCAAACTGCCGCATTACGTCACATTCCAATCCGCGCTCGATGCCCTGCGCGGGGCGCGAGCGGAACGGGAAAAGACACCGGACGCCAGCCAGGCTGTCCGCGAGGAGGAAGACGCATGAGCCTCAAAAAACTGACCAAGGATTGGCGTGCCATGTCCTACGGGTTCCTGGACGCCTCGGCCAAGCGCGAACTGCGCCGCAAGATGATCAAGGCGGTGGCGGTGCCGGGCTGCCAGATGCCCTATGCCTCGCGCGAGGTGCCCATAGCCCGCGGCTGGGGCACCGGCGGGCTGCAGGCGACCCTGACCCTGCTCAACCCGCGCCATGTCGTCAAGGTGATCGACCAGGGCGATGACGACAGCGTCAACGCCGCCTCGATCCGGCAGTTTCTCGCGCGGGTCTCGGGGGCGGAAACGACCTTGGACACGCTTGAGGCGACGCTTATCCAGTCGCGTCACCGGGTGCCCGAGGAAATCCTGCGCGAGGACCAGATTCTGGTGCTGCAGGTGCCCAATCCGGAACCGCTTCGCCCGGTGCAACCGAGCATGGCCATCGCGCGCCAGATGCATGCCGATGCCGATTACGGCCGGCTCTGGCTTAAACTCTATGAGGAAATCGTGCGTTCTGGGCGGATCATGCAGGGGGCGGAATATCCGGCGCTGGTGAACGGGCGCTATGTGATCACGCCCTCGCCGATCCCGCGCTGGGACGTGCGGAAACTGCATATGGCGCGCCATCTCACCCTGCTTCCGGCCGGGCGCGAGAAGCGGATCCATGCGGTGCCGCCCTTTACCAGGGTCGAGCCGCTGGTCTTCGACGACGTGCCCTACAAGGTCGAAGACCACGCCAGGGTGACCTGTTCCCGCTCAGGTCTCAAAGGGTTCTTCATGAACGAGATACCGCTGGATGGCGGCGGGACACGCTATGAGATTTCCGACAGTCATCTGGGCGCCAAGGCGCTGGAGCGCGCGGCCGGTGAGGCGGTGCGGATCGGCGAGACGTGGTACAAGAACGGGGAAATGCAATGATCACCGCCCAAATGTTTGACGCTCCCCGGCTGGTCACCCAGCAACCTCTGATGGAGCTGTCCGGGGTATCGAAACGCTACGGATCGGTAGAGGCGCTGCGCGACGTGTCTGCCAGGGTCTATCCCGGCGAGGTGCTTGGCATCGTTGGCGAAAGCGGATCGGGTAAATCGACCCTGCTGCGGATGATGAACCTGGAGGAAACTCCGGATATCGGAGACTGTTCGCTGAACCTGCCCGAGACCAAGGGCAACTTGTTCGCGCTTAGCCGCTACGCGGCGCGGATGCTGCGCGCCAAGAAGATCGGCATCGTCTATCAGAACCCGCATCTGGGGCTGCTGATGCACAACAGCTCGTCCGGGAATGTCGCCGAACGGCTGCTGATCGCCGGCGAGCGGCGCTTTTATGTCCTGCGGGAAAAAGCCCGCGACGCGCTTAACGCATCGGAATTTCCTCTAAGCCGCATGGATGCGCCACCCATCGAACTGTCGGGCGGCATGCAGCAGCGGGTGCAGATCGCCAAGGCGATCGCGCTGGAACCGGCGGTGCTGCTTTTGGACGAACCGACCACGGGGCTCGACGTTTCGGTTCAGGCGCTGGTGCTTGACACGCTCAAGCGGCTGCAGCGCGATCGCGGGATCACCATGGTGATCGTCAGCCACGATCTCGGCGTGATCCGCACCATGGCCGACCGGGTGATGGTCATGCGCCGCGGCAAAGTCGTCGAGGAAGGGCTGGTCGATCAGGTCTTCCAGGACCCGCAGCACGCCTATACCCAACAACTCGTACATGCGAAGCTTTGACACGATGGAAAACCTGCTTACTGTCGATCGCCTGACCAAGGCGTTCGAGATTCATCACCTCGGTCACATCATCCCAGCCTTCGCCACGCTGTCCTTCAGTGTCGCCCCGGGCGAGTTCCTGCTGCTCTCGGGCCCCAACGGCGTTGGCAAATCCACGCTGCTGCGCACGCTCTACCGGACCTATCGACCGGTGTCGGGCCATGTCTGGTATACCTTGCCGCGCGGGCAGGGGCGGATTGACCTCGCCCGTGCCGCCGATATCGACATTGCCCTGCTCAGGCGGCGCGAGATCGGTTTCGTCACCCAGTTCCTGACCGCCCGTCCCCGGGTCTCGGCCGAGGATGTTGTCGCCGAACCGCTACTGCAGGCCGGAACGCCGCTGCAGGAGGCGCGCGAAGAGGCGCGGCACTGGCTGGAGACCTTCGGCGTCAAACGCGACCTCTGGGCCGCCTATCCGATGACCTTTTCGGGCGGCGAACAGCAAAAGGTCAACCTCGCCCGCGCCCTGATCCGGCCGCAGCGCCTGGTGCTGCTCGACGAGCCGACCGCCTCTCTCGACGCGCAGGCACGTGGCGCCCTTGTCGCCCGTCTTGCCGATCTGAAGGCTGGGGGCGTCGCCATGATCGGCGTGTTTCACCATCCCGGTGACGTCGAGACACTCGTCGATCGCGAAATCCGCCTGCAACCGATGGAGATGGCCAATGTGGCTTAACAATGTTCGTATCGTGCTCGCGGATCGCGTGCTGGAACGGGGAGCCTTGCGACTCGAGGGCGGCGTCATCACCGAGATCGCCGAGACGCCGGTCGCCGGTGCGGGTGTGGACGGGCAGGGGTTGCTGCTCATGCCCGGGTTCATCGACATGCATGGCGATATGATCGAACGCGAGGTGGAACCGCGGCCGCGGGTCAAGATGCCCTTCGAGCTCGGTTTCCGCGATCTCGATCGGCGCCTTAAGGTGGCTGGCATCACAACCGCCTATGCCTCTCTCGGGTTCAGCGGAAAATCGTCTTCGGGCCATCTGCGCAGCCACGATCACTCCATGGGGATCCTGCGCGCGCTGAAGAAGATGCGCCCCGCGCTGTCGATCGATCACAAGGTTCATGCGCGGTTCGAGATCACTTTCCCGGCCGCGCTGGAGGCGGTGAAGGAACTGATCGAGGAGGGCACGGTCGATCTTCTGTCGCTGATGGATCATACGCCGGGACAGGGGCAGTATCGCGATATCGAACGCCTCATTCGGGCGAAGGAGGCGGAGACCCAATCCCGCGAAGAGGCCGAACGGGCCGTCGCCGAGAGCTTCCGCGAGAAAGTCGGGCAGGCGGGCGATACCTTTGCGACCATCAAGGCGATGGCCGAAGCCTGCGCCAGCGCGGGCATTCCGATCGCCAGCCATGATGATGATACGCCGGAGAAGGTGTTGATGATGCATAGCATCGGCGCTGGCATCAGCGAGTTTCCGGTGACGCTGGAGGCCGCGCGGGAAGCACATGCCCGGGGCATGGCGATCGTGATGGGCGCGCCGAACGCCCTGCGGGGAGAAAGTTATTCCGGCAACCTCTCGGCCCGGTCAGCCCATCGTAGCGGTGTGCTCGACATTCTGGCCGCCGACTATCACCCCTCGGCGATCCTTCCGGCAATCCTGATCCTTGCGGCCGACGACCCGCTCGGGCTTGCGGGCGCCGCGCGGCTCGCAACGGGCAATCCTGCGCGGGCGCTCGGCCTGCCTGATCGCGGCGAGATCGCCGTAGGCAAGCGCGCCGATTTGATCATTGCCGACGATCAGGGAGTCGGCCATGTCCGCGCCACCTTCGCGCGTGGCGAGCTGGTCTATTCCGACGGAACCCTGGCGGTGCCAACACCTGTCGTCGCATCTGGCGAGGTGCGGGAACTGGCAATGAGCAATATGGCCGGCTAATGAGCGGCGCTATGTGCTCTACTACACCCCGGCTGCGACCCATCCGTTGAGCCGGGCGGCGGCGAATTGGCTGGGGAGGAGCGCTTTCGGGCAGATCGAACCGCTTGGCGAGGAAAGACCAGGGGCCACAGTGCTCACAACAGAGCCCCGGCGATACGGGTTCCACGCGACGCTGAAAGCGCCGTTCCGTCTCGCCCCGGGAGTGCCCCGCGAAGCGCTGGAGGCTGCGATCCGGGCTTTGTCCAAGCCCGGTCGGCCTGTCCGCTCGGACCGTTGCGGATCGCAAACCTGGGGCGGTTCTTTGCACTCGTGCCCAGCGACCCTGTGCCAGGTCTTCAGGATTTTGCCGGGCAGGTGGTCTCGGAATTTGATCGTTTCCGCGCCTCGATGACGCCGCAGGACCTCCGGCGCCGCCTCAAACCGTCTCTCGACGAGGAGGAGTCGATCGGTTCCGTTTCCACATGACCCTGACCGGCCCCGTGGCGCCAGACGATCGACTGGGTCTGGTTAGTCAGCTTCAAGACCGTTTTCTGCCGCTGCTTGAAGAAGAGTTCCGGATCGACGCAATCACCCTCTTCGAGGAGCCGGAACCCGGCGCCGATTTCATCGCGACCTCGCAGTTCGCGTTCTCTCCGGTTCGGACAGAGGCGCAGTACAATGCGTAAATACCCCTGCCGGGAAGGCATTTTGGTTCTTGTCGTCGGCTCCAGCGGCGTCGGCAAGGACACATTGCTGAAATGTGCAAGAGAGGAGCTGGACGGCGATGACCGCTTCAAATTCGTGCGCCGGGTGATCACAAGACCGGCCAGCGGCGGCGAAGACAATGAATTCGCGACGGAGGCGGCATTCCGGCAGCGCGTAGAAAAGGGCGGCTTTACCCTGCATTGGCAGGCCCATGGCCTGTTCTACGGTCTGCCAGCGATCGTGGATGACTGGCTGCGCATTGGATCGGCTTTGTTGCATAAAATGCGGATTTGGGATTCCTTGAAGGAATCTCGGCGTGTAATTGGGCTGGATGCCGAAGCCCCTGAAGCCGCGATACCGCACGACGAACTGGAGCGAGTATAATTCATCGCTGAAGCGGCGTGGTTCTCTTGATGTCTGGTTTGACGCGGAGATGGTCTGGCTATCGGCGCCGTGCGGACGGCTCGGTCGCCCGCAGCGATTTTCCGATACCGCGATCGAGTTCTGCCTGACGATGAAGGCGCTGTTCGGTCTTCCGCTGCGCCAGGTGACGGGCTTTGTGGCGAGTCTTCTGAAGCTGGCGGGCCTGGACTGGCCGGTTCCCGATTATACGACGCTATGCCGGCGCCAAACTACGCTGCCCGTGGATTTGGGTGACCGCCGCAGTTGCGGTGGCCTGCATCTGCTTGTGGACAGCACCGGCATCAAGATGATGGGTGAAGGTGAGTGGAAAAGGCGCAAGCATGGCGCTTCGTACCGGCGTCAATGGCGCAAGGTCCATCTCGGGATCGATGCCGACACGCTGGATATACGCGCCATTGAGGTCACCACCAATGGGACGGGCGATGCGCCTGTGCTTCCCGATCTGCTGGCGCAGATCTCAGACGATGAGCGGATCCTTGCCGTGGGCGGGGACGGCGCATACGACACCCGCAACTGCCATGCGGCGATTGCCGCGCGCAAGGCAGACGCCGTTATCCCCGTCCGTCGCAACGGGCGTCACTGGACGAAGGATGGTCCTGGCGTCGAGGCCCGTAATGAAACGCTGCGGGCAACCAAATCGCTGGGGCGAGCTATCTGGAAGAAGTGGAGCGACTATCATCGACGCAGTCTCGCCGAGACGAAGATGTCATGCTTCAAGCGCTTTGGTCAGTGTGTTTGCGCCAAAACCTTCGATCGCCAGATCACAGAACTCAAAATCCGCGCAAAACTCCTGAATTGCTTCTCGCAAATAGGAACGCCAATCACAGTCCGTATCTCATAATATTACGGAGTAAAGATGTCTGCATGCTCCGGTGACTCTATGCACAAAGCCGGAACGATCGCATCGGTGGTGATATCTCCGGCGCGGCCGAGATCCTCCAGCAAAGCGGCGCGCACCAGCGGCTCGACCATCACGCGTGGCAGAGGCACCAGATGCATTGCTATGCCCTCCTGTCGAGCCGCGTGGCGGGCATCCAGTCGGCGAGGCTCGCCGCCGCTTCGAATGTCCGGCCGAGCGTCAACCGCAACGAGCGCGGCCCTGTGCCACGCTGGGGGAAGTCCGCGCGGAAGTGCGCTCCGCGGCTTTCCTCACGGCGATGTGCAGCGACCGCTATCATAAGGGCGACCAGCGCGGGATCCGAGGCCGCATCGTAGCCGGCTGCAATCGGCGCCAGTGTCCTGACTGCCTCGCCCAGCGTCTCGCTCTCGCGCTCGATGCCGAGCGCATGCGAAGCGATCGGGCGAACTCGAGACGCATCGGGTCGCGGCGGCACGATGGTCGGCCTCAGCCGCGTGCGCGTGTTCCGCGACGCCCCGGCGACGCTCGCCGCGACCCATGCGGCCGATGTCACGGCTTCAGTGAGCGAATTGCTGGCAAGCCGGTTGGCCCCGTGCAGCCCCGTGCGAGCGACTTCGCCACAGGCCCACAATCCGCGAACCGAGCTGCGGCCTTCCCTGTCCACAGCTACACCTCCCATGTGATAGTGCGCCGCGGGACGAACGGGAATGGGCTCGAAGGCTGGATCGATGCCTGCCTCGCGCGCCAGGGATGCGATCGCCGGAAAGCGCTCTGCAAATCTCGCGCCCAGACATTGCCGCGCGTCAAGGAACACACGGTGGCCGTCGCGAAGCTCTCGCCAGACGGCCCGCGCCACAACATCGCGTGAAGCCAGTTCGCCTCCCGGCGTATCGGCCAGGAAGCGACGGCCGCGGTCGTCGACGAGGATCGCGCCTTCCCCACGCACTGCTTCGCTTACCAACGGCATCGGGCGCCTCGGGCCGTCCAGCGCAGTTGGGTGGAACTGCAGGAATTCGAGATCGGAAAGTTCTGCGCCGGCACGTGCAGCGAGAGCAAGACCTTGGCCGAAGCATTCGAGGGGATTTGTGGTTAGGTCAAAGAGGCCGCCTATGCCGCCAGTGGCCAGAACGACCCGACAAGTAGCAAGGGAGATGGCGCCGCTGCTGCCAACCGCGAGCACGCCATTGATCTCGCCGTCCTCGGCAAACAGGCGCCGCACCTCGACGTCCTCGAGGACTGTGATCGAAGGTGTCTGCCGCACGGCGGCAGACAGCGCGCGTACGAGTTCACTACCCGTTGCGTCGCCGACTGCATGTACGATCCGCTTTCGCGAATGCGCGGCTTCCAGCCCCAGCAGAAACCTGCCGTTGGAATCATAGTCGAAGACGACCCCCAACTGCTCAAGATGCTCGATCGCGCCTGGTGCGGCCTCCGTCACGCGCCGTGCCGTGGCTCCGTCGCAAAGGCCGTCACCAGCCGCAAGCGTGTCGGAAAGATGCAGGTCCGCGCTGTCGTCGCTGCCGAGGCTCGCCGCAAGTCCGCCTTGGGCAAGTACGCTGGAGGAATCATCCCCCAGTAACGCTTTGGAGATGAGGACCACAGGCTCCGGTGCAAGGTGCAGGGCCGTCATCAGTCCGGCGATGCCGCCTCCGATGATCACGGGCCGCCCCTGCAGGTCGCGCACAATCATATGGCAAGCATCCGCTCAACCGCCAGGCGGGCGCCTTCGGCCACAACCGGATCGATGGTGATGATGTGGCGGTTCTCCTCAAGCGCCAAGCGGATGTTGGCGAGCGCGATGCGCTTCATGTGCGGGCAGAGATTGCATGGCCGAACGAAGTCGACTTCCGGATGCTCGACGGCGACGTTGTCGCTCATCGAGCATTCGGTCATCAGCACGACGCGCGCCGGCTTGTGCCGTCCGACGTAGTCGGACATCGCCGCCGTCGAGCCCGCGAAATCAGCCACCGCGACGACCTCCGGCTGGCATTCGGGATGGGCAAGCACGGTGACGCCGGGATGCGCCTCGCGCAGTTCGCGTATGTCGGCGGGCGTGAAGCGCTCATGCACTTCGCAGTGCCCCTTCCAGGCGACGATCTCGATCTTGGTCTGCGCCGCGATGTTCCTCGCCAGATATTCGTCGGGCAGCATGATGACGCGTGGCGCGCCGAGAGATTCCACCACGCCCAGCGCATTGCCCGATGTGCAGCAGATGTCGGACTCGGCCTTCACGGCGGCTGAGGTGTTGACGTAGGTCACAATCGGCACGTCCGGATAGCGCTCGCGCATCAGGCGTATATCGGAAGCCGTGATCGAGTCGGCCAGCGAACAGCCGGCGCCGAGATCCGGGATGAGCACGGTCTTGCGGGATTGAGCAGCTTGGCCGTCTCGGCCATGAAATGCACGCCGGCCAGCACGATGATGTCCGCGTCGACCGACATCGCCTTGCGGGCGAGCGCCAGGCTGTCGCCGACAATGTCGGCCACGCAATGGAAGATCTCGGGCGTCTGGTAATTGTGCGCCAGGATGACGGCGTTGCGCTCCCGCTTCAGGGTGAGAATGGCGTCAATGTCGTCGGTGAAAGCCGGCCATTCGATGGGCGGGATCACCCGCTGGACGCGGTCATACAGCGATGCGGCGGTAAGCAGCGAAGGTTCCAACGGAAACTCCAATTGTGCTCTGTGCGATGCAGGTGCGGATAGGGCAGGGCCAAAGTCTGTCGGGCCAGCCCTGGCTGCTCCTTGCGGCTTGTGATGAGTTATCCGCTTACACTGCCCGGCTAAGGCCGCCGTCTATAGCGATGCTGGTCCCAGTGATGTAGCCAGCGTCGGCCGAAAGCAGGAACGCAACGGTGTTGGCGATTTCGGCTATACGCGCATATCGACCCATCGGTATGGCACTGACAATTGATTCAATCTCTGGATAGTTGTCGACAAATCCGACAAGCAGGTTGTTGATGCGGACCCCTGAAGGGGCCTCTTTCTCAGCGGCCAACTTCATGAAGTTGAGCAGGGCCGCTCGCATGACCCCGCCGACAACGTACCTCTGATCCGGCTCGCGGGCAGTGTAGGCAGAGATGTTCACGATCGATCCCTTGCGGGTTCTCAGCTGCGGCAAGACCAGCTGCGTCATTCGCACCGCGTTCATGAACTGCATCTGAAATTCGAAAAGCCAGTCGGAGTCCGATATGGACAAGACATCGCCTGACGTCGGCCGAGCCGAGTTGTTGACCAGGGCGTCGATCCGGCCATAACGCTCTAGGGTGGCGTCGGTAAGCCGTTCCAAGTCCTCGCGCCGGTCAAGCGAGCCCCGCACCGCGAGCGCGTCGAACGGCTTGGCAACCGATTCTACGCGCTCGGAGGACGCGAACAGCGCCAGGCTATAGCCGCGATCATGTAGCGTCTTGGCGATGGTGGCGCCGATTCCCGAACTGGAAGCTGTGACGATGGCTACTGGCTTATCAACTTTTTCCACGGTTCACCTTCAATCCAATTTTTCGATTAGTTGGTTCGCGGCGAGACCAATCTGAGGCTGCCCCAATCCGGCTCCAGCGCGGCAAAATCCGGTGGCTCGGTCGCCTCAAGGAAGCAGCCGAAGAGACTGGAATCGGTACCCGGCCGCGGGTCGATGCTGGCGTCCTCGCCAAGCCAGCGAGTGACGAAGGAGTACCTTCTGTCGCCGGCCGCTGACGCTCCCATCCGATGAACAAGCATCGAACTGTAGATGTGGCAGTCACCCGGCTCCATCTCCCAACTCACCGCGGCTGGAGATCCAGCATCGGTCTGTTGGGGGGCACTCTTCAGATGGGTGCCAGGCTGGAATTCCAGGCCGCCCGTTTCAATGCGGATGGGATCGAGAGCGATCCCGATGGTGCAAACCATCTTGCCTGCCACTGGCCAATGCGGCTGATCCCGGTGCCAGGGTATGGGAAACAGCCCCGAAGGCCCCTTGTACGCAAGGCGATCGAAAAAAAACCTTGCAGACGACGACCGCATCAGCGCGGCCGCAAGGCGCGGAGCTGCAGAGAATTGAACGAACTCCCTGAACACCGGATGCTCTCGCCAAAGCCCGCGCTTCTCGGTCAAACCTGAGGAGTGCGGTTCGAGCGGGTCTAGCAGCTCTGCCGCCGCAGCGCGCATCCTCAAGACGGCTTCCGCTGTCAGCAGGCCACGAAGCACGATGACTCCGTCGCGCTCGAACGCGTCGCGAAGCTGGCTCAGTTCCGTCACGCCGAGGACCTTGCGGTCAGCTCGCCGATTGAGCGCAGGGTGACAGCGCGCGTAAGGCCGCCCACCACCCTTCCTTCGAGATCAACGACGGCCACGGGGAGCGAAGACCTTGCGATAAGGGGCGTGACCTGTTCCAACGGCATTGACGTCTTGCACGACGTGGTCACATGAATGCCGCCAGTCCCTTTGGAGGACTCCTGCAGCGCATCCTTCGTAAGAACACCTGCGAGCGCCCCGTCGCGGGTTACGAATACGTGGTCCACGTTGCTGTCGGCCATCGCTGCGCAGGCGGCTTCCCTCGTCAGGCCCTTCTCGGCCAGTACCGGGAAGGAAATCATCACCTGGCCTGCAGTGAGGAAGCGCGCGCGATTGACCGACTTGACGAAGCGGGCGATGTAATCGTTCGCGGGCTCGAGCAGGATTTGCTCGGGCGTGCCGATCTGCTGGATGGAACCTTCCCGCAGGATCGCTATTCGGTCGCCGAGCAGCATCGCTTCATCCGGATCGTGGGTGATGAAAACGACCGTCTTGCCGAGCTCTTTCTGAAGGCTGGCGAGCTGCTCCTGCATCTCGCCCCGGATTAGTGGGTCAAGGGCGCTGAAAGCTTCATCCATCAGCAATATTTCAGCCTCGCCCGCCAGCGCGCGTGCAAGTCCCACGCGCTGCTTCATGCCGCCGGACAACTGGCGAGGGTAGTGCCCTTCGTAGCCGGCGAGGCCTACCTGGCTGATCCAGTAAGCGGCGCGTTCACGCTGCTCCGCCTTTGGCCGCCCCTGCATCAAGAGCCCGTATGCCACGTTGTCGAGCACGGTCCGGTGCGGAAGCAATCCGAAGTTTTGGAAAACCATGCTGACCTTCCGACGCCGGAACTCGCGCAGCCTGGCTTTCCCCATGGCAACGATGTCTTCGCCGTCAACAGTGATGGAGCCTGAGGTCGGTTCCACCAGGCGGTTGAAATGGCGAATGAGCGTCGACTTGCCGGAGCCCGACAAGCCCATGATCACGAAAGTCTCGCCGGCCGCCATCTCGAAAGAGATATCGCGCAGTGCGACGACGTTTCCGGTTTGGGACAGGATGTCGGCACGCGATACCCCGCGAGCCGCGAGCTCAAGGGCTTTCGCTGGCGTCTTGCCGAAAATCTTGAAGATATCGCGGCAAACGATTTTAGGTTTTGCTGTATTATTCATCGTTCATGTGAAGGCTGGTTTGCATCCGTCGGCCATACGCTTGGGCAATGCGATCGAAGACGATTGCCAGAGCGACAATACTCAGTCCGGCCAGAAGGCCGCGGCTCACCTCAAGTCTCCCGATCCCTTGGAGAACCTGGTAGCCAAGACCGCCTGCGCCGATCATCGAAGCGATAACGACCATCGACAAAGCCATCATCATCGTTTGGTTTATGCCGGCCATTATGGTCGGCAGAGCGAGCGGCAACTGGGCGTGGATCAGCTTCTGCCAGTCGCCAGCGCCAAAAGAGGTGACCGCCTCGACGACATCCGGGTCCACCTGCCGAATTCCGAGGTCCGTAAGGCGCATTACGGGCGCAACGGCGTAGATCACGGTGGCCAGCAAAGCCGGAACCTTTCCGGGGCCGAGCAGCATGACCGCCGGAATGAGGTAAACGAAACTCGGCATTGTCTGCATGATGTCTAAAAGCGGGCGCATGATCGTCCGCACCGTGAGGGACAGCGACATTGCGATTCCAAACGGAATTCCGATCGCAAGCGAAACTAGCGTCGCCGCCAGCATCAGCGCGATCGTCCTGACGCAATCGTCCCAAAAGCCGACTGCTCCGATGAGGAAAAGCAAGATGCCCACTCCGAGGGGCAACTTGACGTTCCTGGTGATCAGGAACGAAATGCCGCAAACCGCCCCGATTAGCACATACCATGGCAGCCATAGGAGGCCCTGCTCAAGAAGTACCAACCCGCGGAGGAGGGGCGAGAAAGCCGCCTCGATCGTTGCCCCCCAGTTGGTCACAACCCAATCGGCAGACCTGTCGATCGCCTCTCGAAAGCTCCGGGTATCAAACAATTCGGGGAACAAGGTCGCCTCCTAAACGAAATAGGAGGCTGCCGGATGCGCGACGCAATCCGGCAGCCCATGTTGCGGTCTATAGACCCGCTTTTACGCGTGCCGCGACATCTGCCGGGACCCACTTTGTCCAGATTTCCTCGTGGGTCTTCAGGAACTGCTTGGCGGTATCCGCAGGCGTCGCCTTGTTGTCATCCGCCCAGGCGAGCATCTGGCTCACTACCTGGTTCTTGATTGTGAACGCCGCGAGGTATTTAGCCGGACCAGGCGCCTTGTCCTTTGCAGCCGTAGACACAGCCGTCACGATCTTGCCGGGGGGAAAGTCGCTGGGCTTTGGGGACGTGCAGTTCTTGTCGTTGTTGCAGGTGCCTTCGACATAGGGCGGCATCTCAAGCCGGACCATCGGGTACTTGCCCAGCAGCGGGGTCGGCGCCCAATAATACGTCACGATCGGTTCCTTGCGCTGGTATGCCTTTACGATCGTAGCGTCCAAGGCAGCGGAAGAACCTGGCGAGAAAAGGTTGAACGTCGAGTCGAGCTTGAAGGCCTTCGCCATGTTCGCGATGAGAACCTCGCACGACCAGCCCGGTTGGCACGTGTACAGCACGCCCTTCGAGGGGTCGGCAGGGTCGGGGAACAAATCCTTAAACTTGGCCAGGTCGGTGATCGACTTGAGGTCGGGATGGGCCTCGGCGACGTACTTCGGGATGAAAAAGCCCTCGATGCCACCCTCGATGACTGGGTGCCCAGCAGCGTAGACCTTTTTCTCGGCGGTAACCTTGGCCCAGAAATCCTTGACGTTGTCGACCCACAACTCCGGATTGATGTCTGGCTTGCCTCGGGCTGCCATGCTGGCCGTGCTGGATGCCGTGTCACCTGGAGTCAAGGTAGCATTGCAGCCGTAGCCCTTGCTAAGCACGATCTGGTGAAGGTTCGCGAAGAACGCTCCCGAAGGCCAGTTGAGCTCGGTTATCGAGATCTCGTCTGCCGAGCCGCAGTCGGCGGCATGAACGACGTCGCCTGATGTCAGCCAAAGCCCCAACGTTGCAGCGAGCGCTAAGCCAATTCTCATTTTGGTATCTCCCAAATGTTTGTCCTGCCTGGAATTCTGTTCTTGGTTCGAGGACATTTCACAACTTTACCAGCCTCGCGACGTGAGAGGCCTATATCGTTTGAGTTGCTGGTCCGGCACCGTTGATTATGGGACGCGAAATGTCGTGTAAAACGCTGAACTATCATGATTATTTCAAAAAATGTAGCGCGCGGCTTGCGGCTAAGTGAAGACCGGCTGTGGAGTTCGGATGCAATAACCAGGTGCAACGGCATTGCGGACCAGGGCGCAAGGAAATTTCGGCCTCCACTGCAGGGCCGCTTGTCAAGGAGCATCCGAGTCCAAGCATGGGCGGCCGCGTAACCAATCGGATCCTCAACTCCCTGTCTGGCGGGCAGGCTGGCAGGAGAGGGATGGCGGCCCGCAACCGACGACCACCAGCGCGGACGCCAGCCCGCGTCCCGTTTCTATGGGAACGCTGGAGGTGCCGTCACTGGGCCTTGCGGGCGATGTACATCGGGCCACCGCGGTAGCGGGGGAAGCCGAAGCCCACAATCATGACCACGTCGATATCGTCTGGGCCTTCCGCAATGCCTTCGCGTAGGATCGCCTCTGCTTCCCGGCTCATGGCGGCCAGGATGGAATTGACGATTTCGGCTGCCGTGTACACGCGTGGCGTGATGCCTGCGCCATCGCGGAACTCGGCAATAAGACGGGCAGTCTCCGGCGAGCTGACTTGCCGGCCGTCGACGTAGTCGTACCAGCCGCCCATGGTCTTGCGGCCGAGCCGCTCCACCTCGCAGAGCGCGTCGCTGATCGTGGCGATCGCGGGATCCTTACCTTCCAGGCGGCGCCTCTTTCGCATCGCCCACGCGATATCCAGTCCGGAGAGGTCCTGGGTCTCAAAAATTCCGGCCGCGAAACCATAGTCGCGCATCGCTGCGTCAATTGTTTCGGGCTGCGCGCCACGCAGAAGCATTTCCTCAGCGTTGCGGCGATAGGCAGCCATAATCCTGTTTCCGATAAACCCTTCGCAAACACCTGTTACCACAGCAGTTTTTCGAAGTTGGCGCGCGAGAGCGCTTCCCGCCGCAAGCGCCGGATCGCTGGTCTGCGGCAGGCGGACGACTTCCAGGAGCTTCATGACGTGCGCGGGGGCAAAAAAGTGCAATCCCAACACCCGCGACGGATCCCGGACCGATCGGGCAAGCTCCCTCACGTCGAGGTAGGAAGTGTTGGTGGCGAGGACCGCGGTGGCTGGCAAAACGTCGTCGAGCGCTTTGAACAAGGCCGTCTTTATCGCCATGTCCTCGAACACTGCTTCAATCACAAGGGGGCACTCTTCCAGGTCGGAAAGGGCAGTGCAGACGGAAAGCCGCGCGAGAACGGGTTCGACGCTTGAGATCACCCCGCGCTTCGCACTCGCCTTCAGGTTCGTCTCGATCAGGTTCCGTGCACGCGCTGTCGCGGCGTCGTCCTGCTCGACCAAGGTCACGGCAGTGCCGCTGATGAGAACGGCCGTGGCGATGCTGCTGCCCATCGTGCCGCCGCCCACGACGCCCACCCGCTGCAGGTCGGCAGCTTTCGGGACGTTACGCAACGATGCGCCAGCCTTGCGCTCGGCGAAGAAAACGTGCCTGAGCGCCTTTGCCTGCTCACTCTCCCGCAGGCGCAGGAAGCGCCTACGTTCAGCTTGCAAGGCTTCGGCGCGTGGGAGTGTGGCTGCCTCACGTATGGCGGCAAGCGCCTCGATAGGAGACTCTTGCCCTCGGGCCTTTTCCCTGACGCGAATGCTTTCCTGATCCCAGAACTCCGGCTTGGGTGCACGCGGCGTAGGGCTGGTCTCTATCGCGCGACCACCGGATCCCGCAATCTCCAGCGAGGCAGCATGAGCGTCCTCTGCGATAACGTCGATCAGACCGATCTGCCTGGATTCGACTGCATCGATTTGCTTGCCCGTGGTCACCAGGCGGGCGGCCGCTTCCGCGCCGATCAGTGACGTTAGGCGCACCGTTCCGCCGGCGCCTGGAATAATGCCAAGCGTCACTTCGGGCATGCCAACACGCGTACCAGGCTCCGCGACGCGGCCGCAGCAGGCCAGTGCGAGCTCAAGCCCTCCTCCGAGGGCCGTGCCGTGCATCGCGGCGACCCAGCAGAGGCGGGAACGTTCGAATGCGTCGGCCACGGTTGGCAGCGTGGGTTCGGAGGGCGGTGCATCCATCTCCGTGATGTCGGCGCCTGCAACGAACGTGCGGCCCGCGCACCGCAATACCCCTCCGACAAGCGTCGGGTCGAGCTCGGCCTGTTCGAGAGCGGACAGAAGGCCAATGCGCACTTCCTGCGAGAGGGCATTGACGGGCGGATTGTCGATCGTAATCACCCCGACCGAACCGCTCCTAGAAAGCGTGACTGTTGGTTCCGCCACTTCGCTTCGCCTCTCACCTTCGGCCGCTCTGCGACCTGTATCCGGCGCGATCATCCATCGCGCCGGGTGCAATTTTCCTCTGGATGAAGTAGTGGCCCAGGCCCAAACGGCCCAGCCGTCAAATCATCGTCAAGCCGCCGCTGACACTGAGCGCCTGCCCGGTCAGGTAGCTTGCATCGTCTGACAGCAGGAAGGAAACGACGGCGGCCTGGTCCGATGGCTTGGCGGCGCGACGGAAGGGAATGGCCTTCAGCATGCGCTCGACAATCTGCGGGTTGTCCTTCATCTCCTCGGCGAAGAGCGGGGTCTCCGTCGGGCCTGGGGAGACGCAATTGACGTTGATCGAATGCCGAGCGTTCTCGCGCGCGATGCTTTTGGCGAAGGCGATTACGGCACCCTTCGCCCCAGCGTAGACTGCCTCAGTGGCGGTGCCGACCTTGCCGGCGTCCGAGGCGATAAACACCATGCGGCCGGCCTTGCGGGCGATCATGGACTTCAAGATAGGCTGGGTGACATAAAGCAGCGACGTGAAGTTGATCGCAATGACCTTGTCCCAATAGTCCGCGGTCTCGGTTTCGAAGCGGGTCGCATGCGTCCAGCCCGTAACGTTCACGAGGCCAAAAATCGGTCCCAGGTCCTTCTCGGCCTGAGCGACCAAAGCCTCGACCTTGGCGAGGTCCGTTTGGTCCGCCGGATAAGCCTTCAACGAACCGCCAAGGCTGGCTTCCAGGTCTTTTAGGCCCTCAGCGTTGATATCGGTGGCGGCCACGCTGTAGCCATCGGCGACGAGCCTCTCGCAAATGCTCCTCCCGATCCCGCCTGCCGCGCCGGTTACCAAAACTACGTTCTTGCTCATGACATGCTCCATCAATTTTTGCCGTTGCTCGGCTGTTCAGCGGAAAGGATCAAAGTTGGGCTTTCGCTTTTCGAGGAAGGCGCCCGTCCCCTCCTTCTGTTCCCCGGTCTGGAAGTAGCCGGGGGCGACGCGGGCCACGATGTCGAGCATCTCTGTCTCCATGACGTGGTCCATGTGGTTGCGCATGGAAGCCTTGACGATCTTCATGCAGGTTGGCGAAATGGCCAGCAGTTCGTCTGCCCATTTCCGGACTTCAGCGTCGAGGTCCTTGAGGGGCACGACAGCATTGACCATGCCCCAGTCGAGCATCTGTGCCGCCGTGTACCGACGGCACAGCAGCCACATCTCGCGGGCGCGCTTGTGGCCAAGGATGTTGGCCGAATGGGAAACCATGTAGCCGCCAGCAGGCGAACCGATACGAGGGCCGTTCTGCCCGAAAATGGCGTGCTCGGCGGCGATGGTTATGTCGCAGAAGTAGGCGAGGTGGTTGCCGCCGCCGATCGCATATCCATTCACGCGCGCAATTACGGCTTTCGAGCAATCGACAACGATCCGGTTGAGATCGTAATGCTCGCGCTCCGAGCCTTCGTCGTGCTCCCAATTGACGTCTCCGCCGGAGCAGAAGGCCCGTTCGCCCGAACCCGTCAACACGATAACCCCGACGTTGCGATCCTTCTCGGCAGCGTCGAACGCATGTTCAAGCTCGTAGATCGTATGCTGCGTCATCGCGTTGAGCGTCTTCGGCCGGTTGATCGTGATCGTGGCGATCCGGTCCGAGACGTCGTAGATGATGTCGGTATAGGGCAGCGCTATCGGGTAGGGCGGCTCCTTGCGTGTGATCATCGTGTCCTCCGTTCCAAGTTCATCGATTGCGTATTGTGCAAGATGACGACTTCAGCGCTCGCCGATCCGCTGCGCCTTGACCACGATCCCGGCCCTTTCCCGGTCCCAGGTGTCGGGGGTGACGCCCTCGTCGCGAAGCACGTTCTTGCGGATCTTGATCGTTTCCGTCATCGCGAACTCTTCGACCACGCGAATGAAGCGCGGGAGCATGTAGTGCGGCATGCGCGGGACGAGGAATTCAAAGAGTTCGGCGGGGTCGACGGAGCGGTCGGGCTTGGCCTTTACGACGACCATTACCTCGTCCTCGCTATGCTCGCTGGGCACCGCGATCGCGGCAGCCAGGTGCACGTCGGGATGACCAAGGACATCGGCTTCGACTTCGCTTGACGACACGTTCTCGCCTCGGCGGCGGATCGAGTCCTTCGTGCGGTCGACGTAGTAGAAGTTCCCCTCGCTGTCTTTGCGGAACAGGTCCCCGGTGTGGAACCAGCCGCTGCGCCAAGAACGGGCGGTAGCTTCCGGATTGCCCCAATAACCGGGCGAAATCACCCAAGGCTGCTCGCAGCGCACGATCAGTTCGCCGATCTGTCCGTCCGGGACCTCGCAGTCATGGTCGTCCACGATGCGCAACTCGCTGCGAGGCGAGAGTTCGCCGGCCTTTCCACAGTACCCTTTCGCAGGCGGGCGTGGGCCCCCGATGGCTTCGGACATGATGACAGGCAGCAGCTCGGTCATGTCCCACTGGGTGTACACCGTAAGACCAAACCGATCGGCGAACTCGAGTGAATCGTGCGACAGCGGCTGCTGGACCACGACGCGCATCGGATTGTCCCGGTCACGCGCATCCGGCGGCTGCTTCATTAGAAAGGTTCTTATCGAGTCGAGGATGTAGCAGACGGTCGACTCTGTCCGCCGGACGTCGTCCCAGAACGTCTGGGTGCGGAACCGCGTGATCATCGACATCGACGCCCCGCGTTCAATCACGGCGAAGGGCACCAGCGCTCCGGCCAGGTGGAAGTACGGCATGTTGATCATGAACCGATCGGATTCGACAAGAAACCGAAGCGCGTGCCTGGACATGACCGCTGTATGTACGTGCGGGCATATCACGCCCTTGGAGGGCCCGGTCGTACCCGACGTGTAGAAGATGCCGTGCGGCTCCCAGGGCTGCGCGAGGCCGTCTACGAAATCCTCGTCATCCGACGCCAGGGCAAGCTCGGGCAGTTCGCGGAGCGCTGGCGTTTTCTCGCTGAGATCGCGTGGGCCGCCCACCACGACCATGCTGTCCAATTTGCAGGTGTCGATGGCCGCGAGGCGGTCTACCAGATCGGCATGGCAGATCACCAGGTTTGCTCCTGAGTTGCTCACGACGTGTTGGAGCACGCTGCCCTTCAGGGCCAGATTGAGAGGCACGAAAATGGCGCCCAGATAAGACAGCGCCAGATGCAGCGTGAAGATCGTCGGACCGCTGGGAAGCCAGACGAGGACCGCGTCGCCCTTCTTGACGCCGAGGCGCCCGAGCGCGGCGGCCTTGCGCCGTGCCCGTCTGCGTGTCTCGCTGTAGGACCAGGTGTCCCCTGAATCGAAGACGATCAGGGTGCGGTCGCCATGCCTGGCCGCCTCGGCATCGAGCATGGCGGAGATAACGGAGGTCTCTCGGGTGGGGTTCGTAGTGACGTGCGTCATCGCTTCGCGCCTGGTGTCGGAACGTTGTATCGTCGGAAGTGGTGGCTGAAGGATCAGCCGATGAGTTCGCGTTTCACCTTGATGCCGTGGGCCTCGCGATCCCAAACCCCGGGCGCGCTCACTCCATCGCTGCGCAACATGGCCTTCTGGACCTTATGGGTCTCGGTGTAAGGCATCTTGTCCATCACCCTGATGTAGCGGGGGACCATGTAATGCGGCATGAGCGGGCGGAGAAACTCGAGCAGTTCGGCCGGGTCGATGGTCTTGCCACGCTTCGGCTCGACGACGACGAGCACTTCCTGCTCGCCCATTTTGCTGACCACGCCCACGGCAGCGGCATCTGCGATGTCGACATGCTTGAGGACCTCCTCCTCGACCTCTGCAGATGATATGTTTTCGCCCCGGCGGCGGATCGAGTCCTTGGTGCGATCGACGAAGTAGTAGTTGCCCTCAGCGTCGCGGCGGAGCGCGTCTCCGGTGTGGAACCAGCCGTTCCGCCATGACTTCGCAGTCGCCTCCGGCATCGCCCAATAGCCCGGGGAGATGACATGGGGCATGTCGCAGCGAACGGCCAGTTCCCCGACTTCGCCATCCGGAACCTCGCAATCGTTCTCGTCGACGAGCCGGACCTCGAAGGTCGGCCAGATGTTTTCGAGGCGGCCGCAATATCCGTGCGGCATCTGCCGGTCCGTTATGAGCGGCGACATGATGGCTGGTCCCATCTCCGTCATGTCGAGCTGGGTATACAGCGCAACGCCGAAGCGTTTGGCGAACTCGACGGAATACTGTGGAAGCGGCTGCTGGATGGCGGTGCGAAGCGGATTGTCGGCGTCGTCTGCGCGAGGCGGCTGCTTCATGAGGAAGGTGGACACGGCCCCCAGCAGGAAGCAGCAGGTTGATTGGGTCCTGCGAATTTCGTCCCAGAATTCCTCTGTCCGGAAGTTCTTCATAAGCGCCATGGATGCGCCGAACCCCAGGACTGCGTGCGGCGTGAGCGCTCCGCCGAGGTGATAATAGGGAAGATTCATCAGGAAGCGGTCGTCTTCCTGGAAAAACCTCAGCGCGCACTTTCCCATCACCGCCGTGTGGACATGAGGCGTGATGACGCCCTTGGACGGTCCAGTCGTGCCCGACGTGTAGAAGATCCCGTGCGGCTCCCACGGCTGAATGGGCGGACTCGGCTCTACGAAACGTCCTTCATCCGGAGTCAAGACGTCGGACGGCAGATATGCCAGCGGCAACTCGCCCTTGGCCTCGCCGCCGAATACGATCACGCGTTCCAGCGAACCCAGTTTCACGGCGGCCAATCGGTCGAGCAGATGGGTGTGGCAGATGATCGTCTTCGCGCCTGAGTTCCGGATGATGTGTTCGAGCGTGCCTCCGCGCAGTGCCAAGTTGATAGGGACGAAGATGCCGCCCATGTAGCAGAGGCCGAAATGCACCCGAACGATGTCGCTCGCGTTCGGCAGCCAAACGAGGACAGGCTCACCGCGCTGGATGCCAAGCTTCTGAAGGGCGGCGGCCGTGCCGCGGCTCAGCGAGCGCGCCTCGTTGTAGGTCCACTGCTCGTCGCCGTCGAACATGATCAACATCTTGTCTCCCAGCCTTTCGGACTGGGCATCGAGCATGGCCGGAAGCACGCATTTCTCGCGCGGCGGCATGACGGAGTTCTTGGTCGTCATCTGTTCCCCTTGCTTGGCGCGGTGTCAGCGCCATCTAAATCAAAACCTAGTAGCCTTCGGCCATTCGTCGCAAATAGCCATTGCGAAAGGTTAGCCAGCCTAGAAGTTATCGGTTCGCTTGCGGCGACTTTCCGGCGCGAGTGCCGCAGGGCGACTGGGCGAGCCAGAAGGTTATAGCTTGAGGAAGACAGCGGCGTTCGCTCCTAGCCACTTCTCCTGCACGTCCCCCGGAATGGGCAAGGCACGGATTTCCTCGATGGACCTGCCGACCGGGACAAGCGGAAAGGACGAGCCGAAAATCATCCTGTCGGCGAGAAGCGTGCGGCCATACTGCAACAGAGGCTCATAGCCTGAGCCATCGGTCGCAAGCAGCTTGGGGCGGACAGCCACCAAGCCAATAAAAAGGGTCGGGTGGCGCATGGCGACCGCGATGAGTTCATTGACCCAGGGCCAGCCCGGCGGCGAGGCGCACACGCGCAATGTCGGGAAATCCACCAGCACCCGGTCGATGCTCTCTGGCCGCCCGTGTGTCATTGGCGCCGGCCGGGCGAAATTGACCCCGCAGTGAATGTTCACCGGGATGTCTAGCTCGATGCACTTTTCATACAGCGGATATAGCCTGCGATCATCGGCGTTCATCAGATGCTCGAAGCACTGAATGTTCAGCCCCCGGAGCCCCAGCTCGTTGATCGCGAAATCCAACTCGCTGACCGCGTCGGTCTTGTAGGGATCCACGCCAGCGAAACCGATGAAGCGCGGACCGTGTGCCCGGCAGAACGCCGCGACGTCCTTGTTGGTGATCGCGAATCCAAAGGTGGATTCAAGATCGCGAGCTTTCAGGACCACCACTTTGGTGCCGATGCGCTCATACATCGCAAGGTAATTGTCCAAGGCCTGTCCCGCGTCGCTCCCGACGGTCAGCTTCTCGCTCTTCTCGTAGACCCGGCGATAATTGCTCAGATGTGCGCCAGTCTTGCTGAACTCCGGCAGGGGCGGGCGGCTTGCAAAATCGACCAACATCTCACACCGCCCTGTCTTTCAAGATGACGGACGCCGCGTTGTGGCCGGGAATGCCTGTGACGCCTCCGCCCGGATGGGCTGATGCGCCGCAGATGTACAGGCCCGCAACGGGCGAACGGTGGGCCGCGAAATGGGGGGCCGGCCGACTGAAGAACATCTGGTTCAGGCTCATTTCGCCGTGCTGCAGGTGGCCCCCCGGAAGGTCGAAAACCCGCTCGTAGTCCAGTGGCGTCAGCGTCTGGTGATGAACGATGCGCTGCCGGACGTCCGGCATGTATTCGGCAAGCGTGTCGATGGCGCTCTCGTACAGATCCTCCCGCTTGTCATCCCAGCTCGATCCGCGCGGCACGTTAGGAACGTGACCGCCGAAAATGCTCATGACGTGGTGTCCAGGAGGCGCCAACGTTGGGTCGAGGACGCTTGGGGTCATCGCCGTCAGGAAGGGCCGTTCGGTGATGCGGCCAGCCTGCGCCAGGGCGTAAGACTCCTCGATTGAATCCACGCTCGGCGCGATCCGAAGCTGTATGGGGTAGTCGAACCCCAGCGACCGCTCCGCGAACCCCGGAACCGTCGGAAGTCCGTCCAGCGCGAGATGAACTTTGAAGACCGTGGATTTGGCCTGGTACTGTGCAATGTGGGCAACAAAGCCAGCCGGCAATGCGGTCTTGGGCACCAGTTGGAGAAATGTCGTGCGGGCGTTGGCATTGGCCACAACCACCTTGGCGCTCACTGTTTCGCCCGTCTCGAGCTCCACCCCGACGGCGCGGCCATCCTTGACGATGACGCTCGCGACCTTCGCCCCCGTGCGGACCTCCATTCCATGTGCGCCGCCAGCCGCTGCGATCGCCTTTGAAATCGAGCCCATGCCGCCCTTGACGAAGCCCGGCCCGCCCGCTGCCGTCGAATGGTCCCGCAAGAGGGACCGCGTAAGGGCGAAAGCCGTGCCGGGGGTACGGAAGCTAGCGTTTCCGCCCCCGCCGCCCGCGGCGTAGAATCCAAGCGCGAGCTTTGCTGTCTCCGACTTGAACCAACGCCCCAAGTAGTCGTAGGCGCTCATGGTGAAGAGGTCGAAGAGGTCGTAGAAGTTGCGGATCGCGCCGCGGTTCTTCCAAAGGAAGCGAAGCGTCGCTGCCATTTCGGAGGGCTTGCGCGACGTCGGATCGATGGGAACCGACCACATGAGGTTTCGAACCGTCGGAGCGAGGACGGTGAGATGGGCGCGGTACCTGACGTACGCCTCGCGGTCCTCCGGGCAGAACTTTGCAAATTCCGCTGCCATACGCTCGGGGGCTCCCCAGAACGTCAAATGCCGGCCGTCCGGAAACAGCTGCACCAGCGGCGGCGGTTCGATCACTTCGAGACCATGCGACTTCAACTTGAGATCAAGCATGATCTTGGGCTGGAGCAGCGACATCACGTACGAAGCTGTATTAATGCTATAGCCCGGCCAGAGCTCTTCGGTGACCGCAGCGCCTCCGATCACGTCGCGCCGCTCCAGCGCCAGCACGGACTTGCCAGCTTGCGCCAGGTAAGCACCGGACACTAACCCGTTGTGGCCGGCCCCGATGATGACGACGTCATACGGCTTTCCCACGTCTCTGCTCAGCCCCAGCTTCCTGTCACGCGATCGAACGCTCCCGACCGCAGGTCCTTGTCTTCGGAACGCAAAAGATGCTTTGCGATCTTTGCGGATCCGGTGCGAGGGAATTCCTTTCGGAACTCGTAGAAGCGGGGCACCTTGAACGCCGCCAGTTGCTCCTCGCAATGGCGGACGATCTCGACAAGCAAGCCATCCGTCTCTTCCACGCCCTGCTTGACGACGATGTAAGCCTTGACCTCTTCGCCGCGCCTTTCGTCAGGGACCCCGATGATCGCAGATTCCGAGACATACGGGAAAGCATTGAGCACGGCCTCGACCTCGCGCGCGGCAATGTTCTCTCCGCTTCGACGAACCATATCCTTCCGCCGGCCGATGATCGTGTAGAATCCGTTGTGGTCCTTCCGGAACAGGTCACCTGTGCGGAACCAGCCATCGGGCATTGATTCCGCCGTCGCCTCGGGGTTCCTGTAGTAACCCAGCAGCATCCCCTTGCCGCGAACCAGAAGCTCGCCCGGCTCGCCGACGTCGACTTCGTTTCCGTACTCGTCTACGAGCCGGCATTCCCGGAACGGAGCAGGCAGCCCGCAGGAACCGGAGCCGACCATGTCGGACGCCTCTATCGGCATGAACAGCGTCGGGCCTAGTTCGGTCATGCCGAACGCTTCCCGGGCCTTGAGGCCAAATCGCTGTTCGATTTCCGCATGAATCGCCCGCGGCACGCCATAGATGTTGGCACGCACTATCGAGTTCCTGTCATCGTCGGGCTGCTGGGGCTCCTTGTAAAGAATCCAGGGCAGCAGGCAGAAGTTGATCTTGTGCTCGCGGACCCACGTCATGAAGCGGGACGTGCTTTGGCGCTGGGCAACGAACAGGGTGCCCCGCTGGATGATCGTCATCAGCAGAAGCCACTGGGGATCCATGTAGAAGAAGGGCGTCGAAGCCAGCAGGTTCTCATAACGCCTGCCGTCGCGGTGCGCGTTCGAATGCCCGGACACCAGCCAGTACTGCTGGGTCAGCATGCAACCTTTCGGGAAACCCGTCGTGCCCGACGTGTACTGGATGTTCAGGAGGTCGTTGGGTTGCACTTTTGCGGCCGGCTCGAAGCTCTCGAGGCGGCCATCGGCCAACTCCTCCCAACGCGTGTAGGCCGAAGAGCCCCCGAAGACATACGTCATCTCCTGCGGTATCGCGACGCCGTGGTGCTCGCGCGCGCCCTCGAGCCGGGGCAGGTAGTCGTCGTGAATTATCAGGAACTCCGCCTCGCTGTTCAGCAAGACATAAGCCAGCTCACGCTCCTTGTAGGCCGTGTTGACTGGCACCATAACTGCGCCGACCTTCGCAAGTGCCAGCCAGGTGAGGGGCATTGCCGGGATGTTCGGCAGCATCACTCCAACATGTCGCCCCTTGGTGACGCCGTGTTTCTGGAGCTGGGCTGCAAGATAGTTCACCCGCCGCCGGAGACCATCATAGGTTTCCCGCTCGCCAGTTTCGAAAAAATTCCACACGTCCCGATCGGGAGCTGCCTTGGCTGCCGCGTCAATCAATTCCGCCAGATTGGACGGCAGAGGCATTTTTTCGACCGAACGAATTCGCTCCAGTACGGCGGGCAAGTAGGAGGGAGCTCCCAAGGAGAGTTCGTTCACGCGCAAGCACCTCGTGCCCCGGCAGCACGCCCGGGACATCCTCAAGAGTGGCAATGGTTGTCTTGTGTTTTAGTGCGAAATCCAAACCGACTTAAGGTCAGTGTACTTCTCAAGCGCATGGAGTGACTTGTCCCGCCCGAAGCCGGACTGCTTGAAGCCGCCGAACGGCGCCGACATGCTGCCCTTATCAAAGCAATTCACCCAAACGACCCCGGCTCTCAATGCCTTTGCGGCTCGGTGAGCCTTGCGGAGGTCGTTTGTCCATATCGAAGCGGCCAGCCCGTAGATCGTGTCGTTGGCAACCTGTAGCGCCTGGTCGAAATCAGAGACCGTGATTGCGGAAAGGACCGGGCCGAAAATCTCTTCCTGCGCGATCCGCATTGGCGAAGCGACGTTGTCGAACACGGTCGGCTGGATGAAGAAGCCGTTTGTGTCCTGCAGGACCTGCGCACCGCCCGTCACGACGCGCGCGCCCTCCTTCTGGCCGATATCGATGTATTGCAAGATCCTTTGCAGTTGCGTGCTGTCGACTACCGGGCCGAGCCTGGTAGCAGGATTCAGCGGGTCGCCAGGCACAAGGTCCTTGGCGATGGCAACCACGCGTTCGATCAAGTCGCCCTTGATCTTGTCCTCGACGATCAAGCGCGAGCCGGCGTTGCAGATTTGTCCTGCGTTGCTGAAGATTCCGGCGGCGACGGCCTTGGCGGCGTCGTCGAGGCTGGCGCAGTCGGCGAGCACGATCTGGGGGCTCTTGCCACCCAATTCGAGGCTGACGCGCTTGGCATTGGACATGCCCGAATAGGTCAGGAAAAGTTTTCCCACCTCGGTCGACCCCGTGAACGTAACGCAGTCGACATCGGGGTGAAGGCCAAGCGCCCGGCCCGCTTTCTCGCCAAAGCCCGGCACGACGTTGAGCACGCCCTTCGGAATGCCGGCTTCCGTCGCCAGGGCGGCGATCCGGATCGCCGTGAGCGGCGACTGCTCGGCCGGCTTGAGGATGACGCAGTTTCCGGTTGCCAGAGCCGGCCCCAACTTCCATGCCGCCATCGACAGCGGATAGTTCCAGGGAACGACCGCGCCAACAATGCCGAGCGGTTCGCGAACGACCAGGGTTGTCATGTCGGACGCGCCGGGCGCGACCTCGCCGTAGAACTTGTCCACGGCCTCTGCGTTCCAGGCGATGCAGTTGGCCGCGCTTGGAATGTCGCCGCCAGTGCTGTTGGTTATCGGCTTGCCGACATTAAGCGTTTCGAGAAGCCCCAGTTCATCCTTGTTTGCCAAGATGAGTTCGGAGAACTTCAGGAGTATGCGCTTGCGATCCATGGCGCCCATGCGCGCCCATCCGTCGAAGGCTCGGCGAGCAGACTTTACGGCCCGGTCGATGTCCTCCGCATCGCCGGATGCGATGTCGACAATGTGCCGTCCGTTCGCCGGATTTATGCAGGCGAAGATCTCGCCGGAAGCCGCGCCAACGTACTCGCCGTCAATGTAAGCGCGGCCTTCGATCGACAGCCCTTTCGCGCGCTGGTGCCAGTCTTGGTTCGAAGCGATATTCATTGCTACCTCAGGTCCGCCATCAAGCCCTCGCAGACGCGAGAGCCCCACTCACCGAAAAATATCGCCACGATTGGACAGATCGCCAATAGCCTTTGCTACCAACAAGCGTGTGTAAAGGTTATGCGCAGCCGAGTCTAATTGCGCCTCCGATGGCCGAACGCCGCTGGACCGGAAGAGCCGCAGCGCAGGACGCGGGGGAAGTATTCCGCAAAACTGACGCTCGACGGGACTAGGTTTTGGAAAGCAGCGACGAACGAGAAATGACGCTGTCGACTGTCTTCTTCAGAGTCGCCAGGAACTGTTCGCTGGCAACGGATTGAGGGCGTTCTGGCGGCAGGATCATACTGGGCTTGATTCGCAATGTCGGTCGAAAAGCTACCAGTCGAAGTTCTTCCTCCGGATTGCTGATCAGCGGAAACGGGTCGATGATCGCAACGCCTGCGCCATGCCTCACCAGCGAGCAGCCGACGATCGTCTGGTTTACCACGATCGACGCCGGGAACATCACGCGGTGCGAGTGGAAAGCCTGGCGTATCATCATCCCCGACAGGGTGTCGTCCGCAAACGCTATCAGTTTCTCCGACAGGAGATCGTTAGGCGTGAGAAATTCCTTTTTTGCCAAGGGACTGTCGGCCAGCACGACGCAGGCGATCTCCGCATGGCAAAGAGGGATCGTTTCGAAGAAATCGTTGCCCAGGGGGACGTCGACCAAACCAACGTCAACCTGGTTATTGGAGACCGCCTCGACGACTTGTCGCGTCGACAGCGACCGGACTTCGATTGCGATCCTCGGCTTCTCGCGGCTGAACTGAGCAACCGCTTCGGCCAGGACCGTGGCCGATAGGGTGGACGCGGCAGCCAGCACTACCCGGCCAACCTGCCCATGTTTGACTTCGTCGGCAAGGTGCTCGACCGAGCGCAGCATCTCGAACAGCTTCTCGACCTCTGGGATGAGGGTTTGACTGTCCGGCGTCGGCTGCAGGCGGCCCTTGATCCGCTCGAAGAGCGTTACCCCGAGCCGCCCTTCAAGTATCTGAAGCGACTTCGTCAGCGCCGGCTGGGAGACGTTCAGGAGTCGCGAGGCGGCGGAGACCGTGCCCATCTGCATGATCGCGCGGAAAACGAGGAGGTGCCGGACGTTTATCATTGCCTAGTCCCATGGGTTCGGTCGCGTGCCAGAGGCTAGCTGTCTCTATGTATGGTTATAACCGAAAGCCATAGCGGGGACCTATAGATAGTATTGGCTCACCCGGCAATGGGATGGCAGGCTCCGCTAACTCGTTATACATCTGGGGTGGACAAGGTGGCGCGCTGGCAGGCTGTGGGCGAAAGGCGCGGACAACATCTGAGGTCCGGGCCGTTGGCTGGAGTCCTTTTGGTGATGTCCGCGGGCGTCATCTGGAGCTTCGGGGCCGTCCTGGTACGCGGAACGACAACCCTCGATGTATGGCAGTACCTCGGCTGGCGATCGATCGGCCTGATCGCAATGCTCTGGGTTTTGGCAGTCCTCCGCGGCCAGAACTTGCCACGCGCCACGCTCCGCCAGGCCGGCATCGGGTGGATGGCGGCTGTCGGTCTATTCTTCTCGTCGCTCATGATCATCGTCGCCTTGAAAACCACTTCGGTCGCAAACGCCGTCTTCCTTTCTTCGACCGGCCCCGTAATCGCGCTCGTTCTCTCGGGGATCGTTTTTTCTGACAGGCCGACAGCCGGCATAGTAGCCAGCGCCTTGGCGGCCCTTTCGGGCATTGGCATCATGGTCCTGGGCGACGCCGGGAACGGTAGTTCGATCGGCAATATTGCCGCCGTCGCCAGCGCGGCGGGGTTTGCAGTCTATAGCCTCTGCCTGCGCGCGCAGCCGGGAAAGGACTGGTCAACGTCTCTGTGGGCGCACGGATGGATGTGCCTTCTTGTATGCATTGTCATGGCAGCCCTGAAAGGGCCCCTTTTTCAGGGAGGCTGGGAGAGGGCCGTGCCGGCGTTTCACGGCGCGATCATCATCGGCGTCGGCTTGCTGCTGTTCAATCGCGCCAGCAGGATGGTCTCGGCGGTGAACCTGGCCATCATCGCGCAAACCGAGACGGTCTTGGCACCGGTTTGGGGTTGGGCACTTCTGGCCGAACTTCCTCCAATGCCATCGCTAGTTGGCGGGGCCGTCATTCTCATAGGCGTGATAGGAGCCGGACTCGCAACGGTACGCTTGGCCACAACGATCCCACCCGTCGTCAGCCCCTAACCGACCTTCCATAACTTGAGGCTTCCTCGACTTCCTCGAACTATCGGGAAGTGTCTAGCCCAATGGCTCCGTCAGAAGGCGGCGGACCTATAACCGTTTACAAGCTACCTAGTCGGTCAATGGAATAGGACGGCCTTTTTCGTTGGCGCTACCATCCCTTTCTGTGCACGTTCCGAGGGAGGAATGAATGAAGGACGCAACACCGTTTCAAGCGACAGGCGCCTTTGCGTCCAATGGGACCGGGTCAACTCGGCGAGATATCTTGAAGTTCGTTGGCGGGCTCGCGGTTGGACTGCCGGTCATCGGCAGTAGCGATTTCTCATCATTTGTATCGAAGGCGTTCGCGGCTGGCCCCAGTGGCCTGATCAGGCTTGCTACATCCGACGTTTCACCGGGAGACAGCCTGGATCCGCATCGCCAGCTGAGCTTCACCGACGCCATTCGATCCTACTTTGTCTACGAAAAGCTGACCGAGATAGGGCCGAACGGCGAATTGCTTCCCCAGCTCGCGAAGAGCTGGTCGTCGGATCCCACGGCGAAGGTGTGGACGTTCGAGCTCGATCCTGGAGCGACGTTCCACAACGGCAAGCCCTTGAAGTCTTCTGACGTGGTTTACAGCTTTCGGCGCGTAGCCGCCAAAGCGACCGCGTCGCCTGGCGCGGCATTCGCCAAGAACATAGCGGAGGTGGCTGCCGACGGAGACTCAACGGTTCGCGTCACATTGACGAGTTCGGACTCGGAATTCCCGATCATCGCTTCGATCCGCTATTTCGCCGTGGTCGAGGAGGGGGTGGAGGACTTTACGTCAGCCGCGGTCGGTACCGGGCCATGGAAGCTGAGCAGCTTTGAGCCCGGCATTTCCGCCGAGTACGTCCGGAATGACAACTACCGCATCAAGGGGCTTCCCCTCCTAAGTAAGATCGAAAGCTTCGGCATCGGTGACGAGTCCGCGCGCCTGAATGCCCTTCTGTCTGACAGTGCAGAGGTAATCCAAGGGGTTAACGCCAAGGCGGTCGAAAGGGTGCGTAAGAGTAGCTCTGCGCAGGTACTGCTCTCCCAGGCAGGAGCGACGGCTACCTTCCCAATGCATGTCGATAAGGCTCCGTTCGATAATCCCAAGGTGCGGAAGGCACTCAAACTTGCGTTTGATCGCGAGGAGTTTGTGAAAATTGCGTTCGGCGGAATCGGCACGGCGGGCTGCGATCATCCAATACCGCCGGGCGATCCCTTCTGTGCTTCCGATCTGCCGCTACCCAGGCCGGACAAGGCGGAGGTGGTTCGGCTGCTGACCGAGGCAGGGCACGCCGACACGACCTTCGAACTGCACACGTCCGACGCCAACTACGGCGGAGCCGACGCGGCTGTGGTGCTGGCCGAGCTGATGGGCAGGAACGGAGTGAAGGTCAAGGTGACCAAGCATCCTTCCGACAGCTATTGGAGCACCATCTGGAACAGCGTGCCGTGGTGCGCATCTTCTTGGACCGTCCGGCCGTCCGCGATATCGCGGATCGAGACAGGCTACGTCTCCGGAGCACCCCAGAACGAAACCGGCTGGACCAGCCCGGAAGTCGACCAGCTCATTGTGAAGGCCAAGTCTGAATTGGACCCGGCCAAGCGCAAGGCGCTGCTCGCGCAGGCCCAGAAAATCATCGCCGACGACGGCGGGACGATCGTGGGGGCATTCGTTCCCTGGATCGATGGCTACTCAACGAAAGTGACCGGGCTTGTAGCCAACCCGATCCTGTTTGCCGGATCGGGGCTGTGGACCAAGGTCCAAGTGGCCGCCTCCTGATGGACGTCTTCCACCAATAACAACATGGGGAACTTCAAATGAAGAAAGATACGATCAAGTCACTGGGATTCGGCCAGTTTGCCGGCCAGCAATCCATCGACCGTCGCACGCTGCTGAAGGTCAGCGCGTCCATCGCAGCAGGGGCAACGGCAGGTCTCTTGCTGCCCTCCGGCCATGCCTTGGCCGAGGAACCAAAGCGCGGCGGCAAGATCCGCGTCGCGACAAACGATGCGTCTCCTGCCGATCAGCTCGATCCGGCCCGCCTGAACACCTTCACCGACGGCCTCCGTACATATTTCGTCTACGAAAAGCTGACCGAGATCGACGCCAACGGCAAGCACGTGCCTCAGCTTGCAACCTCCTGGGGGTCGGACAAATCCGCTTCGACGTGGACATTCGAGCTGCGGCCTGGAGTGACGTTCCACAACGGCAAGAAACTCACGGCAGCCGACGTAGTCCACACCTACAAGCGGATTCTCGACAAGGCGACCGCGTCTCTGGGCCGCTCGTACATTACGGACGTCAAGGCCGTCCGCGCGGACGGCGACAGCCACGTCGTCTTCGAACTCGAAGCTCCCAATGCCGAATTCCCGATCCGCACGGCGCTGCGCTGGATGGGTATCGTGTTCGAGGGAGCGGCAGATTTTCCGAAGGACACGATCGGAACCGGGCCGTGGAAACTGCAGGATTTTCAGCCCGGCATCGTCGCGAGCTACAAGAGGAACGAGAACTACTGGCGCTCCGGCCTGCCATACATCGACGAAATTGAGAGCATCGGCATCGGCGACGAGGCGGCTCGTCTCAATGCGCTGATTTCGGGCGAAGTCGACGTCATCCAGGCCGTGAACTCCAAAGCCGTTGCGCGGATTAACGGCACTGGAACAGCGAAGGCGTTGGTTGCCAGCGGCGGCCCGATGGCGACGTTCTCAATGCGGGCGGACACTGCTCCGTTCACGAACAATGACATCCGCACTGCCTTGAAGCACGCCTTCGACCGGAAGCGTTTCCTCGACCTTGCCTTCGACGGCGTCGGCGTGATCGGCATGGATCATCCCGTGCCCCCGAGCGACCCCTTCTTCAATAAAGACTTGCCAATGCCGAAGGCAGACCCGGACATGGTCAAGTCGCTGCTCGCTAAAGCCGGGGCCGCTAACACGGAGTTCGAACTTCACACCTCCGATGCCAACTATGGCGGGTCCAACGCCGCTGTGGTTCTCGGCGAACTGATGAAGTCGAATGGCGCCAAGGTGAGGGTGACGCGTCACCCGGCTGATAGTTACTGGACCGCCGTTTACATGCAGGCGGCTTGGTCGGCCTCATCTTGGACTGTTCGCCCCACGGCTCTTGCCTGGATCGAGGCGGGTTGGATCAAAGGGGCGGCGTACAACGAGGGCTTCTGGTCGGATCCACGCGTTGACCAGCTGGTGCGCCAGGCGAAGCAGGAGCTCGACGAGACCAAGCGCCGGAAGATGGTCTACGACGCCCAGGAGATCATCGCCAAAGACGGCTCGTCAATCATCCCGATATTCGTCCCTTGGATCGACGGCGTGAACAACCGCGTCCAGAACCTCAAAGCCCATCCGCTGCTGTTCTGCGGCGCGGGGCAGTGGGCTGAAGTCTGGCTGAACGCGTGACCCCAAGGAAGACGAACACGTCCGGGCAGGGGCTTTGTCCCCGCCCCGATGCAACGGTGATTACATGCTAAACCTAATAACTAGGCGCCTCTTCTTCGCGCTTCTCGCGCTTTTTGCCACTTCGGTTATCGTGTTTGCCGCGACCGAGGTGCTTCCGGGTGACGTCGCGCAAGCGATCCTTGGACAGGAAGCAACGCCAGAGCTGCTGAAGAGCTTGCGCCAAGAACTTGGACTGAACCGTTCCCCAGTCGAACGATATTTCTCCTGGCTTGGCGGGTTCGTGACTGGGGACCTAGGGCATTCCCTGGCTTCCAAGGCCGACGTGCTGCAGACCATCAAGCCTCGGCTGGCCAACACGCTTGCCCTTGCAGCATACGCGGCGATCGTGGCCGTGCCTTTGTCGGTCTTGCTCGGGATAATCTGCGCCGCCTATCCGAACAGATTGATCGACCGGATTTTCTCGGTCGTGAGCGTGTTCATAGTCTCGATACCGGAGTTCGTGGTCGGCCTCTTGCTGGTTTCTGTGTTCGCGGTTCAGTTGCGCTGGTTCCCGGCGGTGGTGGTAAGGCTGAACTGGAGCGAACCCCTCTCGCTCCTGGTGCAACTGATGCTGCCGATGCTCACCCTGCTGTGCACCATCGTAGCTCATACCGTGCGGATGACGCGGGCCGCGCTCCTGGACGTCCTGAGCATGCCTTACATCGAGATGGCTCTTCTGAAGGGCATGTCGCGCTGGCGGATAATCCTGCGCCATGGCCTTCCCAACGCCATAGGACCCATAGCGAGCGTGGTGGCGCTTAACCTTGGCTATCTGGTCAGCGGCGTCGCGCTGGTGGAGGTGGTGTTCGCCTATCCCGGCTTGGGACGCTTGATGGTCGACTCGATTTCATATCGCGATCTTCCGCTGATCCAGGCAACCGCAATGATCATGTGCCTCATGTTTATCATCTTCAATCTCATCGCAGACATTCTTGCGGTCCTTTTCAAGCCGCGCGGTGCGTCAGTCCGATGACAAGTTCGATACAATCAACCGGCACCCACGGGGCTGGAAGGAATGTTCCCCTTCTTCCCGCGATCGGACTGACCGTCGTCGCCCTCGTCGTCCTCGGCGCAATTTTCGCTCCGCTGTTGGTAAGCAATCAGCCAGCTGACCTGGTGGACTCCGCCTACGCGCCTCCAGGCTCCACCTTGCTGGGCACTGACGTGCTCGGCCGCGACCTCTTCAGCCGGCTGCTCTTCGGCGCTCGCCTGACGCTCCTCGTCGCATTCGGATCGACGACGATCGGGTTTGCCCTGGGTTGCCTCTGGGGGCTCGCGGCCGCTGAACTCGGGGGCTGGTTCGACGACCTGACCGATTGGATCGTCAACATTGTGCTGGCCTTCCCCCCTCTGATGTTGGGGTTGCTGTTGGTTTCAGCCCTGGCGCCCTCCCTGGCGATACTGATCGGCGCGCTCGCTGCGATCCAACTGCCCCGAGTAGTCAGGGTCGCTCGGGCGATCGGGCAGAACGTTTCCAGCCTGCAGTTTGTCGAAGTGGCGCGCGCCCGAGGGGAGGGGCTCTTTTCGGTGCTGTACCGGGAGATCCTGCCGAACATCCTCCGGCCGCTCGCAGCCGAATATGGACTGCGGGTTACTTACGCCACCCTGTTTATTAGCGGATTGAGCTTCCTTGGCCTGGGCATCCAGCCGCCGGATGCCGACTGGGGAGGGTTGGTAAGGGAGAACATGTCGGCAATGCAGATCGGCTCGATGTTGCCAGTTCTTGCGCCAGCCTGCGCGATCGGCGTGTTCGCCGTCGCAATGAACCTGGTCATTGATTGGATCGACGAGAGCACTTTTGAGAGGCAGATGTCGAATGACTAAGCCCCTCTTAGAAGTCCGCAGGCTGACTATCGAGGCGTTTCAGCCCGAAACAGGTTGGCGCAAGGTTGTGCACGATGTCTCTTTCGACGTTTTCCCCGGCGAGGTGGTGGCGTTGATCGGAGAGTCCGGAGGCGGCAAGACTACCATTGGCCTTACAGCGCTAGGCTACGTCCGACCCGGTATGCGGCTAGCTGGCGGTAAGGTACTGTTCAATGGCGAGAACATCCTGTCGTTCTCTCAGGAGCGCCTGAGGCTGTTCCGCGGCGCAAGCGTGGCCTATGTGGCCCAGAGCGCTTCAGCGGCGCTCAATCCAAGCATCACGATCGGCAACCAGATATCGGAAGGAATCGTCCAGCACGGGCTGATGTCGGCAGCCGACGCGAAGCGGCGAACGCTCGAACTGCTCAAGGCATTGAGCCTCCCGGATCCGCCCCACCTTGCAATGCGCTACCCGCAAGAGACGAGCGGCGGCCAGCAGCAACGGGTCATGACCGCGATGTCCCTGAGCTGCGGCCCGCGTCTTCTTGTTCTCGACGAGCCCACGACGGCGCTCGACGTGACCACTCAGATGCAGGTGCTGAAGACCATAAAGGACGCGCTCAAGGAGTTCGATGCGAGCGCGATCTACGTGAGCCATGACCTTGCAGTCGTTTCGCAGATAGCAACGCGGATCCTCGTGTTGCGCAATGGCCGCATCGTGGAGGCCGGCGACACGTTTGACGTCCTTGAGCGGCCATCGCACGAATACACTCGCGCCCTTCGGGCGGCGGTGCGCAAGCTCCCGCACGTCGAGGACCTGCCGCAGCAGCGCACCGTCGCCCGGTCGGAGCCGTCGGTCTCGGTGAAGAACGTTCGCGCGACCTACGACAATCCTAGCATTTTCCGCAGGGGCCCGGCTCCCGCTGATGTGCTGCACGGCGTTTCGCTTGACGTCTATCCCGGCGAGGTGCTGGCAGTAGTCGGAGAGTCCGGAAGCGGAAAGAGCACGCTTGCACGGGTCATTGCTGGATTGCACTCGGCCCGGGAGGGCAAGGTTCTATTCCGCGGCCAAGCGGTATCGTCGAGGGCGTCCCGACGGTCAAAGGAATGCTTGAAATCTGTTCAAATCGTTTTCCAGTCACCCGAGCAGGCCCTGAACCCTCGCGCCACCGTCGCCCAGGCCATCGGACGACCGCTGGCGTTCTACTTCGGCATGTCGCGGTCGGACCGCCGGCGGCGCGTCGAGGAGTTGCTGGAAATGGTGGGGATCCCGCCGGAGTACGCGGACAAGTATCCGAAGGAAATGTCGGGCGGAGAACGACAAAGAGTCGCCATCGCGCGAGCCCTCGCGGCTGAGCCGTCGGTCATTATCTGCGACGAATTCCTGTCCGCGCTTGACACCATCGTTGCCGCTCAAATCGTCGACTTGATGAAGTCGCTGCGCGACAGGCTGGGCACCGCGTACATCTTCATCTCGCACGACTTGGCCACCGTTGCGGACATCGCCGATCGCGTGGCGGTCATGCAGCACGGGCGCGTCGTAGAGCTGGCCGCAATCGGCGAGGTCTTCGGCGCCCGCCGGCATCAATACACCGCGGAGTTGATCCGCTCGGTTCCAGAAATGCGGCTCGGATGGCTCGAAAGCGCTCTGTCGGGGGTGGCTGGTACGTAGCGGCGGTCCCCGCGGTGCATGATCGACGATGGGAGGTTAAGCATGACTATAAGCTTGCATGGATCCTTCACTTCACTGTCACGCGACGCTTACCTGTCGGAGACGGTCTTCGAGCGAGAGACCGAGATGGTAATGGGCGAGCAATGGCACTACATTGCCCACACGTCCGACATCCCCAATCCCGGCGACTTTCTGGTCGAGACTTACGCTGGAGAAAGCGTGATCGTCGCGCGAGACCGCGACGGCGGGGTGGGGGCTTTTTTCAACACCTGCAGACATCGCGGGTTTGCCCTATGCCAGTCTCGCGCCGGCAACGTGCGGAAGTTCACATGCCCTTACCATCAGTGGACTTACGGACTTGACGGCCGCCTGATAGCGGCGCCCGACATGCCGAACGGCAGCGTCATCAACTACGACGACTGGGGACTTCACCGTGTCCAGGTCGAAGTTTGGGAAGGCATGATCTTCATCTGCCTCAGCAAGGCGCCGAAACCGAGTATCGGCGAGGCGATCGAGACCTATGCGCCGCAGCTTCGAATGGCTGAGCCGTCGAAGTGGAAGAAGGCCGCCGAGAAGCGGTATCCGATAGCAGCAAACTGGAAGGTTTTGCTGGAGAACTTCCTTGAGTGCTATCATTGCAAGGCCACCCATCCTGAGCTTTGCGCGGCGATGGATCTTGACGGCATGTATGGGGACATCCTGGAGCGGCCGATCGGGCAGTACAGCGGCGGCATGGTTCCATTGAAACCAGGCATGATGACCCAGTCCATGGATGGGAAGCTTGTTTCAAAGCCGCTCGGTCAGTTCGCCAACATGGGCGCGCCTCCGGCCAATTGGGGCGCTGGGTTCCAGATTACTCCAGTACTGACGCGCATCATTGCCCATGTCGACCATGCGCTGATCTTCTCCATCCGGCCCATAGATGTCGGAGATGTCGAATGGGTGGCACGGTGGTTCGTTCATGCAGACGCCGTCGAGGGGGTCGACTATAACCTTGATCGGCTCATGGAGGTCTGGCTCGCGACGAATGACCAAGACCTGTCGCTCTGCGTCGGGACCTTCCAGGGAATGCATTCGCGTCGCTACGTTCCTGGACCGCTGAGCGCACTGCGCGAACCTGCAATCAATTCGGCGGTTCAGCTCTACCGATCGATGATGGCAGCCCCCGAACCCGGAGCTTTCATAGAGCAAGCGTAGGCCCCTATCCGGTCGAGCCGACGCCCGCGCACAAGGTAGATCCCGATGGGATGGCCGCAACCTTAGCGTAGCAGTGGCTGTTTGCATGACTGTGGCGCACGACCGTCCTTCTTCGGCTCCAGATCAATGTTCGACAACAAAGCAAAGAGGATGATTTCGCCTGACATGAGCCCTTTCCATTATGAGCCAGAACCTGAGCGCCGGCGCTTCCACGAAGTAGCGCCCGGGATCCGCCGCATGGTTGCCGCCAACGCGTCGGAAATGACCTACCATGGCACGAACACGTACCTGATCGAGGCGGCGGATGGGCTCTACGTGCTTGATCCAGGTCCAGCCGAGGACGAACAGCATTTCGACGCGATCGTATCCGCGGTTGGCGGACGGGGCGCGGGTATCATCGTAACCCACCATCATTCCGACCACTTCGGTTCGGTTTCGCGGTTGCGCAAGGCGATCGGCGGCAAAGTCCTTGCCGCCGCCAATTTTCCCGAGGACACTTTCCTGCCGGACATAGCTCTGTCCGACGGCGATCATGTCGCCGGGCTGACCGTCATGCACACACCCGGCCACGCAAGCGACCATCTTTGCTTTCGGCGCGATGATCGTGTGGTATTTACAGGCGATCACGTGATGACTTGGAACAGTTCGATCGTGATGCTCCCGGACGGGGACATGGCGGCCTACTGCCGCCAACTCGAACGCCTGGCTGAGCAGGACGACCTGCTCTATCTCCCAGGCCACGGACCTGTCTTGGCCGAACCAAAAGCCTATGTGCGCAAACTTCTCGAACACAGAGTGCGGCGCGACCAGGCAATTCGGGAAGAAATCGCAAAAGCACCCGCGACAGTCGAGGAGATTTCAAGGGTCCTCTACGGCAAGACCGAGAAGTGGCTCGCATGGGCCGCCGAACGCAACGTCGAGGCCCATCTCGACAAACTAATGAAGGAAGGATGCGTGGCGCAGCAAGGCGATAGATGGGTGGCCGTTTAGGGCGTTGCTTCGCCAGCGCCAGCGGCGCTGCTATATGCCTATCGGGCTTTGGCGCAGCTGAAGCCAAGTCGATGAAAGGCGACGCTGACCCGATCAAGGCGGTCGAGTCGGGGTCGCCGGCCTCGACGCGCCAGATGAAGCCGCAGGAGCTGGTCGTGGCCGAGGTTGCTTGCAAGCTCATCGACAACGCTGACGGGGCCTCGGCCTTTGGAGCTGTTTCCCATCTTCTATCAAGCCCAGATCGTGCCGAGGGCAGCTTCCGGCAGTTCTACGAACGGCTCCCTCGGCTCGGGCGGCGCCCCGTCAATCCACGCCGGGTAAAGCACATCGACGGCGCCCCAGTCTGACCTGCGGATCATCTTCCGTTCGGCGAATTGCTCGAAGGCAAGCACCTCGTTCGGCTCGAGGACGATCTGGAAGCAGCAGTCGCCTTCGGCCAAGAGTGAATCCCAGTGTGCCGCGTCCCGAGAAGCGAACAAGTCTGCAAGATCCCGGATCAGTGACATTTGCGGGGCAGGCTCGCTTCCTCGTTCGATCCATTCTGGGCGCTCGACCGCGGTGCAAAATCGCTCCCAGAAATGGGGCTCTTCAGCACCAAGGGTTACATACCGACCCTCAGACGTGCGGTAGATGTTGTATGAAGCGAGGCCGCCGGAGTCGGCGTCCTCGGCCCGGCGCACACTCGAATTGGCAAGCGCCTCCGAGAGCAGCGGCGCCTGCCAGGCCAGAACGACTTCGGCCATGGATATGTCGATATAGGCGCCGCGCCCTGTCCGCGACCTCTGGAAGAGCGCGGCAGAGATCGTCAAAGCTGCCTGGAGGGCCGAAGCATAGTCGGAGACTGGGGGCCGAGCCATGACTGGCCTTTCCAAGGTGCCCGACAGCCCAAGGCCGCCGCCGGCGGCCATGTAGTTTAGGTCATGGCCGGGCCGAAGCCTCAGGGGGCCGTTCTGGCCAAAACCTGAGATCGCACAATGTATCAATCGGGGATTGATCCGTTGTAGCAGATCCCGGCCCAAGCCAAGGCGGTCCAGGACGCCCGGGCGCATAGACTCGATCAGCACGTCGGCCTTCTCGACAAGGTCCTGGACGGCCTTCTGGCCATTCTTGTCCTTCAGGTCGACCCGAACGACGCGCTTGCCCCCGTTCATTGCCGCGTAAGAAGCCGAAGCGCCGTCTTTGGACACGACCCCGATGTGTCTCATCGGATCCCCCCGGGGTGGCTCGATCTTCACCACCTCCGCGCCAAGGTCGGCAAGCATCAACGCGGCATAGGGCGACGGGATGTACTGGCCGATCTCTACGATTCGAATGCCCTGCAACATGGTCTCATCCTCATCAAAGCGCCGGCCAGATGCCTCCGGCGACGGACATGATCTCGCCTGTCATGAATGAGGATTCGTCGCTCGCGAGGAACAGCACTGCGTTGGCGATTTCCTCGCGTTCTCCGAAGCGCTTCAAGACGATCTGGTTTCGCCAGAAATCCTGCTCCTCGGTAGTCAGTCGGTCGATGACGGAGGTCTTGATGGTGGCGGGGGATATGCAGTTGACGTTGACGTGGGGCGCGAACTCCAAGGCCAGGCTCCGCGTCATCGAGGCGACTGCAGCCTTGGCCGCGCCATAGTCGCATTGACCTGCAGCGCCAGCGAAAATGATGGACGCGATGTTTACGATCCGGCCGTACTTGCGTTCAAGCATCGACGGGGCGACGATCTGGGTTAGATGAAAGTTACCCTTGAGGTTGAGATCCATGGTCGCGTTCCACCTCTCCTCTGACATCTCGAGGAACGGCTGGAACATGTGCTGGCTACGGATACCGCCGACAACGTTGATGAGGATGTCAATCGGGCCACATGCTTCGACGCCGGCGTCGACAACGGAACGGGCCTCTTCTCTGACCAGGACGCTCGCCCGCTGACTATAGATCTTGGCATTGGGGGCAAGGCACGCCTCGACTTCCGCCACCGCTTGGCCGAGCCGGCCGGCCGAAATGTCCGTCAGCACCAAGGAGGCGCCTTCTTCCGCAAATCTCTTTGCGATCGCAGACCCCATCGGGCCTCCAGCACCAGTTACCAGCGCTGTCCGGTTTGCAAGCCTCATAGTCGGATCCTCGAATTGCACAGCGATAAGCTGCAACCGTCATTGCGGCTGCGCAGAGCCCTGACATAGCGCATCCGACAAGTTAGCTGTCATAGTTTCTGGGCCGCTCCAGGCAAACCTCAAACGATTGGTGTTGATCGAACGCGAGGCGGTAGCGTCCAGTTTCAGTGCGATAGCTAGGTCGCTGGGCAGGAACGTACCGAAAGAGTGGCGACCATGGATTCCGAACACGATCAATTCCGTGACATGATGCGGCGCTTCAGCATCGAGCAAATCCTGCCGCATGCGACGGAGGTCGATCGGACCAGTGAAGTCGTACGAGGCGCTACGCCGCGAAGGCATCACCGGGCTTGCGGCGCCCGCGCGGATCGGCGGGCAAGGCGGCGATCTGCTAACCCAGTGCATCGCGATTGAAGAGCTCTCGCGTGTTTGCGCGACCACAGGCCTTACTCTGATGACTTGCTGGTCCTTCGCGGATTCGCTCATCGCTTTTGGCAGGGACGAGCACCTGGCCGCGGCCGAGGAAGTCGCGCGGGGCAGCGCACTGGGCTCGTGGTGCTATACCGAGCCGCAAGGGGGCTCGGACCTGTCGGGCGCCAGGACGAGGGCTTCGAGGCACGGCAGTCAGTGGCGGCTCGATGGCACGAAGCGTTTCATCACCAACGCTGGTTGGTCCGACTGGTACCTCGTCCTCGCCCGCACGGAGGGCGATTCCTTCGGGGTCTTCCTGGTGAACCGCCATGACAAGGGGATCACGTTCGGGAAACCGGAATCGAAGATGGGCATGCGCGGGAGCCCGACTTGCGACGTCTATCTGGAGGAATGTCTGATCCCCGAATGGCGAGCACTCGGCGACCCGGCCAAGGGACTGGAGATTGCCAGCGCGTCCTTGGTGGAATCGCGATGCCACGTGGCAGTCCAGGCGTTGGGAATAGCCCAGGGCGCTTTGGACGAGGCGGTCAGCTACACCAAGGAACGCAACCAGTTCGGGCGCCCGATAGCCAACTTCCAGCTCGTGAGGGGCATGATCGCCGACCTGACCGTGAAGGTGGAATCCTCACGGGCTCTTCTCTATCAAGCCGCCGGAATGGTACATATGGATCGCGAACGCGCGCGCGCCTTCTCATCCATGGCGAAGCTGCTCTGCAGCGATACAGCCATGGCGGTGACCACCGACGCAGTCCAATTGCACGGCGGCTATGGATACATGGAGGGGTCCCCGGTGGAGCGCATGATGCGCGACGCAAAGATCACCCAGATTTATGAGGGGACCAACCAGGTCCAGCGGCTCATCATAGCCAAGCATATGTTGGGCGGAAGCTCCCGGGCTTAGATCGGGCAGGCGGGACCACAAGACCCTGCGTCTCGTGGTCCGGCCGTTTTATGCTGCCCGGAACTGCGAAAATCTACTGCTTCTTGAAATCCTTGATCCCAGAGCTGAATGCATCTGTTTGGGTCGCCGCCATGTCCGCAAGCAGAGCCACAATCTGACCGCTGCCGACCCCGTTGTCAGCGCCGGCCATGAGCGCCCGCTTGAGAAGGCCGACCACGTAGGGATCAACTTTGGCCGCGTAGTCGCCGCCAAACTCGATTGCTTTCGAAGCCGCTGTTCCCGGTTCCACCAGCGTGCTCACCATGTGCCTGTCATAGGCCTGGTGGGCGTCGATCTTGTTGCCGAACATCAGCAGTTCCCTGGCGCGTGCCAGCCCCATAGCACGAGGGGCCCGGATCGTCCCGCCGCCGGACGGGATGGCGTTGAGCAGGATTTCCGGAAAGCCGAAGATTGAGCTGCTGCTGGAGATCCGGTAGTCGCATGCGAGCGCTATTTCGAGGCCGCCTCCTAGGCAGTACCCCTCAATGGCTGCAATTGTCGCGGCCGGGAATTCGTCGATGGTCTGCGCGCACTTCTGAAACAAATGCGAGTGGTAGGCTGCTTCGAGCTTGCTGTAGCTGGCGACCGCCTTGAGGTCGGAGCCAGCAGAGAAGGCCTTCTCTCCCGCTCCTGTGAGCACCACTACCGACACCTCGCGCAGGCGGAGCTCGTCAAACGTCCGGATGAGATTTTCCAGAGCCTCGTTGTCCAGCGCGTTTCGGCGTTCCTGCCTGTCGATCGTGATGACGGCCATTCTGTCTTTCAATTCGAGCGCTATCGGCACTTTGATCCCTTTCAATCCGCCGCCATTTTTTCCTGCTGAACTAAATCCCGAGCCAACTGTCGAAGCCTGTTTCGATCAAGCTTCCCGACGCCAGTGGTTGGCATCGCGTTGATCACCTCGATTCGCTCTGGCCACTTGAAGCGGGCTAGCCCGCTGGATCGCAAGAATTCCCCCAACTCCTCCACGCCGGGCGTAGAGTGGCCCGGACGCATCACCAGGAAGGCACAGGCGCGCTCGCCCATCACAGGGTCCGGCATGGCGACGACCTTGCCATCTGCAATGCTCGGGTGGGTTCCGAGCAGCACTTCGATGTCCTCGACGCCGAACTTCTCTCCGCCACGATCGATATTGTCCTTGGCCCGTCCCATGAAGACGATCCAGTCTTGCTGGCCCCTTTGTTCTGTGCGCACGAGATCGCCGGTCCGGAAAAGTCCTGTGCTCGTATAGGCGGCAGCGGAGGCAGCCTGATCGTTGAAATATCCAACCAGGCTTGACGGACCCCGGAAACAGAGTTCCCCGACACCTCCGCTCTCAACCGGCTCCTCGCTGTCGGGCTGCAAAACCGAAAGCTCGTTGTGCGGAGAAGCCGGCATTCCGTTGGTTTCGTGACGCCAGTGGGGGTCCGAGGATGGAGGCGCTACAGCAACGAACCCTTCCGTGATGCCGTAGACATTGGCGCACGGAACGCCCAGGGCGTCCTCAAGCGCGCCGGCCCTGTTCATGCACCCGAATATTCGCAGCGACTTGAGTTTGTCTTTAGGGATGTTCTTGTGGGCGAGGATTTGAGGGGCGATAGGTCCGATGCTGAGGCCGTGGGTTATGCCGTGCCTGTGGATGGCGTCGAACACCGCGTCTATGTCGTTCTCGCACAAGACCAGCTTGCAGCCGAGGAGGAACGTCGGGAAGAGTGCCCAAATCTGCCCGCCGTTGTGAATGAGCGGCAAGGACCAGAGGCAGACGGAATCCTTCGACTTTCCGAATTGCTTGGCCCAATCGAGGCTGTGTTGAAGGTACTCTCCGTGGAAACGAGGTATGATTTTTGGCGCGCCTGTCGAGCCGCCGGAAAGCTGGAATTTCATCAGGTCTTCGGGGTCGATATCGACGTCCAAAAGCACCTGCCGCGCTTGACTGGATGTGACGCCAGCGATCAGCGCCTCCATTGATTCCGAGCCGGCAAGATCCCCCTGGCCCGCCAGCGTAAGGCGAAGTTGGGGATGGTCCCGCGCCAATTCCCTGCTGAACGCTGCGAGATCCGCGCTACGGCTGGCGTCCGTCTGGACGAAATGGGCAGCGGCGCCTGTGGCGTCGATCAGTTGCTCCATTTCGCGTCGACGGAATTGCGGGATCGAGCAAACCGGGATGAGGCCCGCCTTGAAGCACGCGAAGAGGCAAACGGCGGTCGCGATGCAGGTGCCCATCTGGAAGAGCACTCGCTCGGAAGGGCGGAGACCCGCCAGCAGCAAACCTGCTCCCAGCCTTTCAGTCAGATCGTCGAACTCGGCAAACGACAGCGACCGCGCTTCCGACACGATCGCATCTCGGCTAGCCCACTGCCGGGCTGCGTCACGCGGAAGATCGCCTGCCAGCCGATTTGTCCACGCGCCGAGCGCTAGCCAGTTCTGAGCCTCCGTTGAACTCCGGTAGTTTACGCCCGGAACGGGATAGCGAGGCCCAGAACTCATTTCGCTTTCCGACGAAGCGAGAGACCGCGCCCAGCGAATGGAGGCCATTTGGAGTTGTCCGAGATTTCCCTTTGCGCATTCAGCCAGGCGATTGTCTCGTCTGGCATGCTTGAGGCCCTGGGCACCCCAACCGGGCTTTGGCGAACGTAGAGGGACACGTTCTCGTAGGAAGCAAGATGGTTCTCGCCGTGATGGAGGTCCAGGACGAGGTGCGTTCGCTTCGGGTCGAAGTCCAGCACGCGGCAGCTTACCTCGAGGGTTGCCGGGGGCCGAACCTCCTTGATGAAGATGCCGTGGCTCTCGAGCGAATACATGGTGCCGCCAGTTCTGCTGCGATGCTCCTTACCGACGCCAATATCTCCAAACAGCTTGGTCAGCGCGTCTGAGAAGATGCGATAGTACGCCCATTCGGTAAGGTGACCATTGTAATCGACCAGTGCCGGATCAATCTCGGTTGTATGGATCACCGCCGTATTCGGCATACTTGCGCCTCCCATCTGCATTTGGCTGCCCACCATGGCGACCGAGGCTGGTGACGGCCAATTGCATTTGGGAATTGGACGTTGGCCGCTCCGTTATGGGTGGGCGGCGGTCATAACGCTACCCAGCCGACAAATAATCAAAATGGTATTGGAACATTCACGGTCGATTTGGGAAAGCTGGCGGGAGCTACACACACATGGAGTGATAGAGTGACCGATCGTTTTAGCCGCTACTCCCGTCTCGTTTGCGACCGACCCCACGAAAATGTTCTGCGGGTCACGCTCACGAACGGAAAAATGAACACCGTCGATGAAGTGATGGCAAAGGAACTCGTCACGATCTGGCGGGACGCGGACGAGGATCCCTCGGTGCACGTGGTGCTCATCACCGGAGCCGGCAAGGTGTTTTCCGCTGGCGGTGATTTCACGGCGGTCGAGGAAGTGATGGGATCCTTCGAAGCGCGTGCGCGCAGCTGGAAGGAAGCCCGTGACCTCGTCTACAACATCGTCAACTGCAGCAAACCGGTCGTCAGCGCCATGCGCGGCGCTGCTGTCGGCGCCGGCATGGTGGTAGGCATGCTGGCTGACGTTTCGATCGCCACGCGCAACTGCAAACTTGTGGACGGCCACACGCGTCTTGGGGTTGCCGCTGGCGATCACGCCACCATCATCTGGCCCCTCCTCTGCGGCATGGCCAAGGCCAAGTACTATCTGCTTACCTGCGACAAGCTTGAGGGTGCCGAGGCTGAGCGGATCGGCCTGCTTTCGATGGTGACCGAGGACGAGGAACTGGACGCTACCGCCCTGGATGTGGCGGTCAGGCTCGCCGACGGCGCGCAGTCGGCGATCCGTTGGACTAAGTACTCTCTGAACAACTGGTTGCGCCAGGCAGGGCCGATCTTCGACACGTCCCTTGCCCTGGAGTACATGGGATTCAACGGGCCGGAAGTCGCGGAGGGCGTCAAGTCTTTCCAAGAGAAGCGCGCCCCGGTGTTCCCGAAGGGCGTCCCGCTCTAATAATCTAGGCAGGAGGTTCGCATGCCGATAAGTTACGAAGTGGCGGGAGCAGTCGCTACGTTCACGATCGAGAACGGCAAGGTCAACGCGATTGACCCTCCGATGCATCGCGAACTCCACGACGCCTTGAAGGCTTTCGAGGCCGATCCGGCGGTTAAGGTAGGCATACTTCGAGGTGCCGGCGAGCGTGCCTTTTCCGCCGGAGACGACCTTAAGTTCAAGCAGCGTCAGCTGGACCCGTCGGAAAAGCTGACACGGCACTTCTATCCGCTGGATGCGGATATCCGCGAACCCGGCTTCCCTGGGCATGACCGCGAGGTCATGTCCATGAGGCGCTTCAAGCCGATAGTCGCCGCCGTCAGCGGGTGGTGCTTGGGCAGGGGCATGATGTACTTGCTCCATCTGACGGATATCCGGATTGCCGGGGAGGGCGCTCGTTTCGGCCTCCCCGAGATCAAGTACGGGATGGGAGGCGGGGGTGGCCTCACGCTTATCCATCGGCACATCCCGCGGGCCGTTGCGTTGCAGATGTTGCTTACAGGCGAGCCGATCGACGCTGCCGAGGCACTTCGGATTCACTTGGTAAACCAAGTCGTTCCAGACGCTGCCGTCTTCGAGGCGGCCGAAAGGATCGCTGGCCAGATCGCGGCCCACCCGCAGTCAGCAATTCGCATCGAGATGGAGTCCTTCCAGCGAACGGAGGACCTGGATCGAGACAACGCGATCGCGATGGCCGAGCACATGTACAGGCTGCAGCGGATTGTATCAACCGTGTCCAACGACGAGCTCAAGTTCTAGCGGACTGTTCCTCAGCGATCCCTGACCGTCGGTTGGTCTCCCGCGCGAGACTGCCCCTGACCATACGCCATGTGCCAATTCGTGGCCCTGGCCACAACGAGGAGGCTCGATGAGCGCTGTGGGCAAGAGCAAAGCGTTAACGCCACCGGACATTCGGCTTCGCAAGGGCGGCGTGCCGCTTGTCTGCCTCACCGCCTATACCACTCCAATGGCCAGGTTGGTCGATCCTCACTGCGATATAGTTCTTGTGGGCGACAGCGTTGGCATGGTCCTGCAGCCCCTGCACAAGACAGAGAGCGAAGCCCGGAAGTCCCACCACGAGCCTCTTGAGCACGGAGGCTGGCAGGAACAGGATCTCACAGTCGCTCAGCGCTTCGCCGGACCAGATATGAGCGCCGCCACCGGTCATTTCAGGACCGCCGATAAAATGGCCGGCCGTCCAATAGGCGAGTGTGATTTCTCGCCCCGAGGGAGCGGTGTAGAAGACCCGAACCTGGCCGCTTGTGATTATGAAAATGCCATCGTGCCGGTCGCCCTGGGTGAAGATCGCGTCACCGGCCGAGAAGGCGAGATGCCGGCCATGACTGTTGAGGCTTTCCAATTCTTCCGGCTTCAAAGCGTCGAGAAAATGCGAGCCTTCATCCAGTCCTTCAATGCTTTCGCTCAAAAAGAGTGCTTGGCCACCAGGGAGAACCACCTGGTCGGAAAGTTCCGGTCTCGGCTCCAGCCTTCGATCCTTCGCCTCATTCGGTGTGCGCAATTCCAGGCTCATGGTCGATTCCTCCATTTGGTACTCCGGACGCAAACTATACAAAGTCTATAGACTATAAAGGAAAGCCATTGCTCATTTTCGCGCCCGCTTGAACGATTCTCTCCACTCGCGACCTGGGGTCGTGCTGTCGGGTGGGCTGAGTGAGTAGTTGATAGGCAACGGTAAAGATGCCAGGTGACCCCCCAGCCGCGATGCTCCTCTCATCCCGTAGGCGCAGGGTCCCCACCTTCCGGTGCTACGCAAATAATTGCTTATGCCGCTTGCAACGCCGCCCCATTAATTGGCGCGACAGTGGGTTGGCGATCATCAACCTGGATCAGTAAACCAAATAGCCGCCGGACAATCTGGGGCACGACTATGGGATCGGATCATGAGGTTGCGCACTCACTTGGCTGCCGGATGGCCGTCGGTGACGGTAACGATCGCGCAATGCGGCGGCAGGTCGACCAACAGCTTCTCGATATGGCTTCTGGCATGGACGACACCGCGTTCGCGCGCGCGGCTCGCCGCCGTCCAGCCGGCGTTCAACCGATCGGCTGATGTCACCGCCAGCAGGCCGACATCACGGCGGTCCTCCGCCATCATGCCGACCGCCTCAATGGCCTCGGGTGCAACGGCGCCGGTATAGGCGACAACCAGTTCGGCATTGGGGCCTGGACGGCGCAGCCAGTAACCGCCATCGACAATGTCCTGCTCCAGGGCCGGGCGACTAGTCGGCAGGTTTGTTGTCAGGTTCCGAATGGAGCGTCATTTCGGAGATTATCCATCGCTCTAATGCGCGCACGTCTCGCCGATCCTGCGCTTGCGGCGCGATCCACAGATTCGTTTTTCGTGGTCCTGGAACGAATCCGAACGGGGCGACTAGGCGTCCAAGTGACAAGTCATGTAGCGCAAGCATGTAAGGCGCGACAGCGAGGCCCAGACCGGAGGAGGCCGCCTGAAGCATGAGATAGAAATGCGCGAATTCCGTCTGAGGAGGCAAGTGCGCCCCCTCCGCATCCGAACTGTCGAGCCACTCGCGCCAAGCCGTCGGCCTAGTCTGTGTCGTGAGCAATCTTGTTTTCGGAATATCTGATAGGTTCCGGATGTCTAGCGATTGAGCAAGCTCAGGCGAGCAGACTAGGCCGATCCATTCCACGCCAAGGTCGCGGATTATGATATTCCTCTTCGGCTCGATCGTGCTGTTCCGGATGGCAATGCTGGTATTGTCACGACCAAAGTCTATCCGATCGTAGTTCATGTCGAGCTTAATCTCGATTCCCGGATGCCGTTCGTAGAACAGGCTCATGCGCGGAACCAGCCAACACATCGCCATGGAAGGGGAACAGGAAAGCGAAAGCGGTCCCGGCCGCATGTCTTCGAGTGTGGTATGGATCGTCTTGAACGCCGCCGCCACCCCCTCAGCGAGGATGATCCCTTCGGGAGTGACGTCGATCGAGCGCACCTTGCGAACAATCAATGGCTGAGCCAGCGTCGCTTCCAGTGCCTTGACCTGCCGGCTTACCGCCCCGTGCGTGACGTTGAGTTCAGCTGCCGCAAGCGAAATGCTCTTATGACGCGCAGTAGCCTCGAAGGCTCGCAGGGCATTCAGTGATGGAAGCACACTCATCAGATATCCACAGACCGTCCGTGCTCATGCGTGACATTAAGTCATACATAGACGAACATAAGTCGTTTGTCACGCGCATCGTCGGCCGTCAATATCGCGTCAGGAACGATGGACTGCACGCATTGACCGGAGCAGACCGGCGCATGTGTGGCGCTCAAACCCGTGAGATACGGACCTTGGGAGGGGCTATGATAAAGGACTTCTGCAGAAGTATTGCACACATCCAGTCTGTGTCGTCACATTCGTGACAATTGCCGCCGCGCGTTTGGTCCGGCGCGGCTTAGCCGCATTGGTTCCGTCGGCCGTAATTCCCAAGGCATGGGCAAACTAATCAATCATCACGTCAGGCCGTCTCGGTCTGACCAGGCAACAATGGGGCGGTGACTTACCTGTCTCCGTCGACCGGTAGGGGATCGGTCGCCTGAAACGCGTCTACACACGAGGATAAGAGAATGGCCCTTCAACGCTTCGAAGCCGATTACATCATCGAAACCGCGAACAATCCGCACAAAGCCGCGGAGGTGATGGCAGGTGAACAGTCCAGTGGCACCTTTGCCAAGGTGCCCGGCGAGACGCCTGAGCTGAAAGCGCGCGCCGCGGCCCGGGTCGAGTCCGTCGAGGTCATTGCCGAAGCCGATCTGCCTTCGCTTCCGGGGGCGGCGCGTTATGACAATGCACCGATCAAGACAGCCCGCGTCACGCTGTCGTGGCCGATCGACAATATTGGGCCATCCCTGCCCAACCTTGTCGCGACCGTGGCTGGTAATCTTTTCGAATTGCGTGACTTTTCCGGCTTGCGCCTGCTTGACATGCGCCTGCCTGAAGCCTTTGCCTCGGCCTACCTAGGTCCGCGTTTCGGCGTCGCGGGGACGCGGAAATTGACCGGGGTGACGAAAGGACCGCTGATCGGATCTATCGTGAAACCGTCTGTTGGTTTCAGTCCTGAAGAAACCGCGAATCTCGTGCAGACACTGTGCGAGGCCGACATCGACTTCATCAAGGATGACGAACTGCAAGCGGACGGTCCGACTTGCCCATTCAACGATCGTGTACGCGCCGTTATGGCCACCATCAACCGCCACGCCGACCGGACTGGCAAGAAGGTGATGTTTGCCTTCAACCTGACGGGGGATCTTGATCAAATGCGCCGCCGTCACGATGTGGTGGTCGAACACGGCGGCACCTGCGTCATGGCGAGCCTCAACTCGGTTGGCTTGGTCGGAATGATCGAGCTGGGCCGGCACACCGCCCTGCCGATCCACGCGCATCGCAACGGTTGGGGCTACCTTACCCGCCATCCCATGCTGGGCTGGTCCTATGTAGCCTGGCAGAAGTTGTGGCGTCTGGCAGGGGCGGACCACATGCACGTGAACGGTCTGCAGAGCAAGTTCTCCGAAAGCGACGACAGTGTCATCGCGTCGGCAAAGACGTGCCTGACGCCGATGTTCGACGCCAAGCCCTGCATCGCCATGCCGGTCTTCTCTTCCGCGCAAACGGCTCTTCAGGCTCCTGCAACCTGTGCGGGATTGGGTAGTGCGGACCTCATGGTGGCCGCCGGCGGCGGAATCATGGCTCATCCGGACGGACCAGCCGCGGGCGTGAGCAGCTTGCGCCGGGCCTATGAAGCGTCCATTGATGGGATCAGCCTTCAAGAGGCCGCCCGGGACCATCCCGCATTGGCGCGGTCCTTGATGGGCCAAGCAGCATGACAATGCCCGCTTTACCCGGCGGCCCGTTGCTCGGGTTCTACGGCGACGACTTCACAGGGTCGACCGCCGTCCTTGAGGCGATGACCCTCGCGGGTTTGCCTGCGGTGCTGTTCCTGCAAGCACCTGATGCCGAACAGCTTTCCCACTTCAGCGATTGCCGTGCGATCGGCATTGCGGGGATTGCCCGCTCTCAGAACCGGTCCTGGATGAGCCAGCATCTGCCGCCCATCTATCATGTGCTTGCCGACCTGGGCGCTGCGATCACCCATTACAAGGTCTGCTCGACCTTTGATTCATCCGCCGAGCTTGGCTCGATCGGTCACGCGATCGACTTGGCGGCCCCGATCTTTGGCGGCGGCTGGATCCCGCTTGTCGTGGCCTCACCGGATATCGGGCGCTACCAGACGTTCGGCAATCTGTTTGCCCTGGCAGGCGACACGGTTCACCGGCTGGATCGTCACCCTACCATGGCACACCATCCGGTCACTCCGATGAACGAGGCCGATGTACGCCGTCACCTGGCCGGGCAGACAGATCGCTCGATCGGTCTGATCGATTTCGTTGCCATGACGCACGGCCGATCGGATGAGGCCCTGCGTGCGGAACGTGATCGCGGCGCGGAGATCGTCGCGCTTGATGTGATCAACAACGCCACGCTGATTGAGGCTGGCCGACTGATCTGGACCAACCGCGGCGCGCGGCAGTTTGCTGTCGGCTCACAAGGCCTGGAACAGGCTCTGATTGCCTATTGGAGATCGGAAAGCCTGCTGCCCGTCGCTCCCGCTCAGGAGTTTCACGCAGGCCCGACCCAAGGAATTGTCTGCGCATCGGGCTCCTGCTCGCCTGTCACGGCGAAACAGATTGCGCATGCCGAAGAAGCAGGTTTCGAGCTGATCCGGCTTGATGCGGCGCTGGCTGTGGATCCTGAAGCATGGCAAAGCGAACTCGGTCGCGCGGGGGATCTGGCTTTGGTGGCACTGGGTGCGGGGCGCTCGCCGCTGATGTATACGGCCGTCGGACCGGATGACCCGGCACTTGCCCGCATGAAGGATGCAATCCGGACAAGCGGCACTTCGACCGAGATGGCAAACGAACGCATCGGCGCAGGGCTGGGCGAGACGGTTTGTCGCGTCATGCACGACGGAAAAGTCGCACGCGCAGCAATTGCCGGCGGCGACACATCGGGCCATGCGGCCCTGAAGCTGGGTATCCAGGCATTGACGTTCCTCGCTCCGATCGCGCCGGGCGTGCCGCTATGCCTCGCACATTCCTCAGATCCGCACGAGACCAGGTACGAAGTCGCCCTCAAAGGTGGCCAGATGGGGCCACCGGAATTCTTCTCTATCGTTCGCAACGGGGGGAGGGCCGCCTGATGCCACAGTCAGACAGTCGAAATTCCTCAGTAGTCAAGGTGTTGTGGCCGAACGCAAAATCGCTGCTTTTCATCCAGAAAAGCTCAATTTCAGAACCCAGTTCTGAACAAATCGGAGGTGAGAATAGGAAATGAACAAGGTCATCCTGTTGGGAGCGGGCGGAAAAATGGGAATGCGGCTGGCTCGCAATCTGTCGCGGTCCGCCTATGAAGTTATTTATGCCGAAGTGAACGCCGAGCGTCGCGCCGCTTTCGAAGCCGAATTGGGGCGGACCTGCAGTGGAGACGTCAACTTCTCCGATTGCGATGCTGTGATCCTCGCGGTTCCGGACAACGCCATCGGTCGCATCGCCGCGCAGATTGCGCCCAAACTGCGGGCCGGCACGATGGTCATCGTTCTGGATGCCGCCGCCCCCTATGCCGGCGATATGCCGGATCGCTCGGATCTGAGCTATTTCATTGCACACCCCTGCCATCCGTCGATGTTCAACTGGGAAGCCGACGAGACCGCAGCACGCGACACATTCGGCGGCGCTGGAGCAAGACAGGCGATCGTCTGCGCCCTGATGCAGGGCCCGGAAGAGCATTTCGCGTTTGGTGCCGATCTAGCCAGTTGCTTTTACGCCCCGGTATCGCAGGTGCATCGTGCGACCGTCGAACAGATGGCCATTCTTGAGCCCGTGTTGTCGGAAACGGTCGTTGCCACCTGCCTGACCCTCATCAATGAAGCCATTCTCGAAGCGGAGAAGCGCGGCGTTCCCTATGAGATGGCTCGCGACTTCACACTGGGGCACATCTACGCGGAATCCGCCATCATCTTCGGGCACATAAAGGGGACGGCGATGTCGGACGGGTGCCTGAAGGCAATCGAGGACGCCAAGCCGAAACTTCTGAACCCCGAGTGGCGTCAGGTGTTTGAAAAAGACGAAATGGTCAAGTCGATCAGGTCGATAACGCAGGCGGTTTGAAACATGAACGTTTGGCCGAAGACCGTTAGCGACTGCAGGATTTTCGTGTGTGACACGATCACGATCATTTCCGAAGCTCATGCAGGTTCGGTGGTGGTATCAGGGTCCCACGGCGGACTGTCTTCGGCCAAATTCGTTCTTGGCAAGCGCCTTCTCGGGGTGATCTTCAACGACGCCGGAGGTGGCAAGGACGGGGCTGGCATTGCGGGGTTGGACGTGCTGGAGCGCGCCGGTCTGCCCGCAGCCGCGGTTGGTTGCACGTCGGCGCGAATCGGTAATGGCGAACACATGTGGGTGCATGGCCGCATTAGCCATGCAAATCCTGCCGCCACCGCCCTTGGCGTTCGCAGCGACCAGAAACTGTTGGAAGCGGCTGAGATTCTGTACGGGGATGCACCGGTGGAACGAGAAATCGAAGACCGTGATGTCTCTACCCTCCTGCGATGCAGTGCCACTTGCGGTGACAACGATATTGTTGTGCTGGACTCCGTATCAATGCTGACTCCGGGGGACGCCGACAAGATCGTCGTGACCGGATCGCATGGCGGTATCCCCGCGGGTGATTATGCCATTCGGTTCCGTCCAGGCCTTACGGTCTTCAACGATGCGGGGGTCGGTTGCGACCATGCAGGAATCGCCGCGCTGACCCGGATGGACGTTGAAGGCTTGGCCGCAGTTGCCATCAACTGCATGACCGGTCGAATAGGCGATCCTCGCGACATGTTGCAGCATGGAGTGATCAGTTTCGTCAACAAGGCTGCGCGGGCACGGGGTGCTAAGCCCGGGTCGCCACTTTCGGAAATGCTGGCGAAATATCCACCAACAATGACCGCCGCTGACCGAATTTCCTGATTTCAAGATCTGCGAAAATCTATTCGCAACTAACTGGCAACACATCTCTACGCGCATCAGGAGGAAAACCAAATGCGCATCGGCATCATTCTCGCCGCAGGGATTTTCAACTCTGCTGCCATGGCGGAAGACTTCAAACTTGCCTTCACCGCGCCGCTCGAGTCGCACTATGGCGACAGGGCCAAGGTTTTTGCCGCCAAGATCGACGAACTGTCCGGTGGCAGCTTCAAAGTCAACCTGAAGCCGGCAGGTGCCCTGAGTGGCGAGTGTGAAGTGATCGAGGGTTTGCAGATCGGCGACCATCTATTTCGCAGGATCTCCGCTCTGCGTGAATTCGTAGTGAGGAACTGAAAACAAAGATCGCAGCGCATCGCGGTGACGCTTGTGCGGCAGACAAATTGGGGAGGCAAGAATGGAATATTGTACAGGCCTGAGCGCGCCCGAAGGCCCCGTTGCCCTGGCGAAAGGCGAGTTTCTCGTGGTTGAGATGGGGGCGGAGCGTGGTTGCGTGAGCCATTTGACGGAGAACGCACAGCAACGCAGAGAGATTGCGCGTACCGGCAGGCCAAACGGTCTCGCCACTGACGCGGACGGAGCGATCTGGATAGCAGAAACCAATCCGCCGGCTGTCCTGAAGATGGATATGTCCGGAAATACAGAAGTCGTTTGCACCAGTTATCTTGGTTCGCCGTTGCTCTTCCCCAACGATTTATGCTTCGGACCTGATGGCATGCTCTATTTCACCGACAGCGGTATCGGTGTGGTGGAGCTTTCCCCCAACGGCTTCGTTCGCCCTGACTGGAATGAGATAGAATACAAAGGTGCAGTTTATCGCCTTGATCCAAAGACTGGCGACATCAAACAGCTGTTCACCGGAATACGCTTCACCAACGGTATCGCCTTCGGCCCGGAGCATCAGCATCTTTATATCGCGGAGACGCTGGGCGGGAATATCTGGCGGTGTGAATGGTCGCCCGAGCGCGTCGGTCCGCTTGAGCTATGGGGAAACACCGATCCGGAAGAGCCTTTGCTTACCTTCCATGGACCGGATGGAATGAAATTTGCCCAGAATGGCAATCTTTATGTGGCTGTCTATGCTCAGGGTGAGGTTGTTGTGCTGGATCCCTCCGGGCGCGTCAAACAGCGGATCGCAACAGATGGTAACCAGCCGACAAACCTCGTTTTCGGCGCTGGAGACGAGACGGCTATCTACGTGACCGAAACTGAAACTGGCACGTTGCAGAAATTTGAGGTTGGGATTGCTGGCCTCCCGCTGCACAATGGGGCACGGATCATGTGACAGGGTTCAGAGCAGGACCATATGTCCATCCATCTTAGTGCCTGAGGGTGCTCGCCCTGAACTGGTCTTCAGGGGTGCTCGGATAGTCCGAGCCGACCCTCGTGATAGGAGGACGAGGCGTGGCATGGAATAAAAAGATCCGGTATATCGGCGAGGCGCATCTGATTGCGAGATGCTCGGCATTATTCAGTGAACACAGCAAAGTTTGATCGCGTACATTTCTACTATGAGCGGGCCCGACCGCTTGTGGCCTCTATCGACTGATATGCTCGTTCGGCCATGACTGTAAGGATGTCGCTTCGTCGCTGATCTCAACGAGGCCCGGCGACAGAGTGAAGACGAACTGCCGAGATGCACTTGCGCTCTTCCCGCTATTGAGGGTGAGCGAGTTCACCTCGATCTGGGGCTGCTAAACCAGCCAGGCCTCGGCGGTTGCGGGCTCACGGCCAGGCAACAACGCGATCGCCTTTCGGCGTCCAAGTTCGCAAATGATTGTGCCGTATCGATGACTACGACGCCACGCCCAGTCATCGATGCCGATCGTGTTCGGTGGCGCGGGCGGCGGCCGATGATATCGGCGAACGGCTCGCCTCGGCGCGTCTTTGCTAACCGGTACCCCGAGACGATACCCAAGTCGCCTCGCCGGGCGATACCCAGTGCAAGAGCGAGATGGCGAACCAAGTAGTCCACGGGCTGCCCGGATCTGTCTTGCGGACATAGCGTTTGCGCGGCTTGATGCCCAAGCCGTTAGCCCGCATCACGTGCGCCACCTGTTTTGTGTCAATAAGGTGTCCCCGTCGAAGAAGCTCATGCGTTACTCTGCGGTATCCATAGCAGAACAATTCATCCTGGATGTCCTCCATCAGCGCAATCAGTTCAACATCAACGAGCTTCGAAGCCCTGACCATGGATCGGTAATAGAACGGGCTTCTCGGGAGATCGATCATTTTGTGCCCCGTCTAACGGAACAGGTCGCGTACCGATGACGATGGAGGGGTTCCCGTTGCCGCCGACGATCGGATGGCGCGATGTTTTTTTACCAGGCTAAGCTCCATCGTGAACTGACCGAACTTGGGTTCCAACACGGCGATTTGCACCTCGTACTGCGATGACACTGGCTTCTGCCTCTTCATCGTTCAGTTCGCAGTGGTCGAACTGGGTCAGCCGCAACTGAATGAGGTTGGCCGAGACGGCATAAGCGCGCTGTGCGTCGTGCCGCCTGATGACGCCGCGTCGGATGTCTTGGCAAAGCTACAGCTACTTCGCAGCTTACGTCGGTCAAGCGCGCTTTGCAAAAAAATCGATGGCTATTCCAGCGTCTTGAGCTGCCAGCTTACCGTCCCATGCGTGACGTTTGTTCGGCGGCCGCAAGCGTAACGCTTTTGTGACGGGCCGCAGCCCCACATGCACGCAAGGCGTTCAATGAAGGAAATAGACCGTCTGTGTTCCCCGGTCCGGCTGCCTTCGTGTGAGAAGAAGTCACGTATGCACGAGCAAAAGTCGTTTGTCACCTTTGACGACGTCTCTCTAGAATAAACCATCGTTCGCGAGGTGCCACGGCTGCTTACAAGCAAAGGCTGCTTACAAGCAAACCAAAAGGCGCGCTGCTGAAGCGCAGCAAGCACAAGCCCTGGGAGGAGGCTATGCAACGGGGCCACGATCTGAACGCGTCGCGTGATAACTCCGAGGTCGAAGTAATCGCGACCTGCGCCTCATCCGCGCAACAAGGACTACTCAGTTCGCAAAACAGGGAGGAAAAAATGCGAATTTCCAAATGCCTCGTGCTCTCGGCCATTTTGGCAATGTCGGCTGTCACAATGCCTTCATTGGGTCTGGCACAAGAGAAGAAGCCCACGCCGCGCGTGGCTTTGAGTAATGCCTATCTGGGCAACGCGTGGCGCCGCTCTATGGTCGCCGCATTCGAGAAAGCTGCCGCCAAGGCCAAAGATGACGGGCTCATCAGTTCCTGGCAGGTGTCGAACGCCCCGGGTGAAAACTCGGCGACCGAGCAGATTGCACAGCTTAAGGCTTTGCTGCTTGACAAGCCCGACATCCTGATTGTCAACCCTGCGAGTGCGGAAGCGCTGAATCCCACGCTGCAGCAGGCATGCAACCAGGATGCTGTCGTCGTCATTTTCGACAGTTCCACAGATCTGAAGTGTGCCCATGTCGTGTCCAACAGTTTCAGCGATTGGGCCCGGTTGTCGACGCAGGCAATCATTGATGGCATCGGTGGCAAAGGCAATGTCCTCATAGCACGAGGTGTCCAGGGGTCGCCGCCCGAGAAGGAGATGTACGCTGTCCAGAGAAAACTTCTGGATGCACAGCCGGGCATCAAAGTCGTTGGAGAGGTCTTCACTTTTTGCGACGCCGCCAAAGCGCAGGAAGCTCTGTTGGGCATCATTGCAAGCCTGCCGGAGGTCGACGGAGTGGTTGGCTGTGGCGAAGGTTTGGGCGCGGTCCAGGCATTCTTGACGGCAGGACGTAAAGCCCCGGTTGTTGCCTTTGCACCGAGTGGTCGTGCTCTGAAATTTTGGGGCGAGGGCAACGGGGGGCCGGGTTCGGTTGCGGTCATGTCCGATCCCGGACAGGGTGTTGCAGCGCTATTCGCGGCCATCGCCATCTATAACGGTCAGAACGTCCCTAGGGTCACGGTCTTCCCGCCTGTCGTGGTCAGCGACAAAGCGCGCGATGCGTGGATCGCTGCCGTCGGCGACGACCAAATCGCTTCGTGGCAGTGGACTAAGGAGCTTGCCGACAAGCAGATCCAAGCGAATATAGCCGGCACCGTTGACAAGGCCGCTCTTCCACCGGTTCCAACCCACTGAGCATACCAGATGCCAGCGCCCGATCGGGGCGCTGGCCGTTCAAATTAAGGCGAACCAGGGTTGGATGCTGCCATGACAATAAAAACGTCCAATGCAAGCGACAGACCGCTCGTGCAGGTCAGTCAGGCTGTCAAGACCTATGGGCACACACGCGCCCTCTCCGGTGTAGAATTACAGGTCAATGCTGGTGAGGTTCTCGGCCTCGTTGGCCACAATGGCGCCGGGAAAAGCACGCTAATGCGGCTCCTCAGCGGGCTCGAACGGCTTGACAACGGAACAGTTGACATCGGCGGGATGACCACGCCAGGAGCCTTTGGCTTTTCTGGCGTTCGCATGGCATACCAGGAAAGTTCCCTCGCCCCCGAGCTGACCGTCCGGGACAATATCTATCTTTCCAGCGCTCGCTGGCTGCCGCGCTGGTGCTGGCACAAGGCCGCGGCCGAGTCTGTCGTTTCGCGATTGGGGGAAATCTTTCCCGATCACGGTATCGGGCCGAATGAGTACGTTGATGATCTGCCAATAGCTGACCGCCAGCGGGTAGAGATTGCACGAGCGACTATCACCGACGATCTTAAACTCCTAATCCTCGACGAGCCGACGGAGTCGCTTTCGGGCAGCGCAGTTGATCACCTCTACAACTATGTGCGCAAGCTCAAAGCCACCGGCGTTGCCGTGATCCTCGTCTCGCACCGGATGCGGGAGATCTTGTCGGTTTCCGATCGAGTAGCAGTGATGAAGGACGGAGCTGTCGTCTCGATCCACAGGGCCGGCGAGGTTTCGGAACGCGATCTGTTGCTGGCCATGGGCGGTGAGGTGCTCGTCACGGAAGCAAATGCGACACCGTTTGGGCCTGCCATCGACGGTGGCCGGAGTGTTGTGGTTCGCGTCCCGATGACGACAGTTAGTGGTGAGGCGACCGAGATTACGGCAAGAGAGGGTGAGGTCATCGGGTTGGCCGGGATAGTCGGCCAGGGCCAGGAAGAGGTGCTTGATCGAATCTGGCACGGAAAGCGCGGCGATATCAAAGTCGATGCGACGCGCGCATATGTGCCCGGCGACCGTCAGCGTTCTGGCATCCTGCCGTTGTGGAATGTTGACCGGAACCTGACAATATCTGCGCTCTCCAGCCTCTCACGGCACGGTATTCGCCAATTTGATGCAGAGGAATTGTTGGTCGATAAATGGGTGAAGAAGCTGAATATCCGTGGTGGCTCACGCGCGACGATCACCGGTCTGTCAGGTGGAAATCAACAGAAGGTCATTGCTGCGAGGGCTTTCGCGTCGAATGCAAGGACGATCCTGTTGGATGATCCCTTCCGCGGTGTCGACGTGCACACCAAAGCAGAACTCTATCAACTTATCCGCGAAGAAGCCGCCAAGGGACGGACGATTGTCTGGTTCTCGAGTGAAAACTCCGAAATGCAGCATTGCGACCGCGTATATGTCCTGAGGGCTGGCCGCGTTGCCGGTGTGTTGCACGGAACCGAAATTACCGACAATCGGATCATTACGATGTCGTTCGCGGAATCGGAGACCAACGCTGCATGATTAGTATGAACCCCATCCGAAGCCGAAACGCCGTGCCAAGAGGACTCGTCCGCCGCGTATTCCCTGGCGCCATTACACTTGTGGCGATGATCGTGATCCTGATTGTCTGCGGGACCATTCAGCCGCGAATATGGTCGCAAACCGGCATAACTCTTATTTTGTCGCCCATCGTAGCAATGGTCATCGCCTCCCAAGCGCAGATGGTCATGATGAGTATTGGCGATATTGACCTCAGCATTGGCTTCTTTGTCGGCATGGTCACCACCATAGTTGCGACGATTCTTCCGGACACACCGACACTTGGTTTTCTTGCCTTGGGCGCCAGCGTTCTTGGCTACACCCTGATGGGCGCCCTCGTACAACTCCGCGAAGTTCCATCCCTCATCGCCACGCTGGGCGGATCATTCATCTGGTTGGGCCTTGGGCTTTTCGCCCTCCCTGTTCCGGGTGGCTCAGTGCCGGACTGGCTGAGCAGCTATGCATTTTGGACACCGCCGCTGTCGATACCGGTTTCCGTGATCACGATGCTCACAGCCACTGTCATCACCTGGTTTGTCATGCAGCGGACCGGGCTTGGTGCCCGGTTTCGCAGCCTTGGGAGCAATCCCTACGCGCTCATCCGTTCGGGAGGGTCGGTGCTGCGAACCCGAATGCTGACCTACGCGATCGTTGGCATTTTAGGCGTACTGTCCGGAATTACCTTGTCGGCCGAGATCGGCGGGGGCGACGTCAATGCGGCGCCCGGCTACACGCTCAGTTCGATCGCCGCTGTGATCCTTGGGGGAGGGGTGTTTACAGGGGGCCGTGCCGTTGCCTGGGGAACCCTGTTCGGTGCCGTCACGCTTGGCCTTCTGACGGTCCTGCTTACACTTCTGAACCTGTCGTCGAACTTGCAACCCGCAGTCCAAGGCGCAATCGTCATCGCCGTTCTCGCAGGACGGCTGGTAGTTGAGCGAGTGGTCAAATGATGAATTTTCGCAATCTGACAATCCCCGCCTGGACGTGGTCGTTTCTCGCTGCTTTCGTCGTTTTGATACTGACCTTCATGGTCGCTGGAGGCGGGGCCAAGACGCTCACACTTGCATTCACGATCGCTCCCTACCTTGTGCTTGTGGGGCTGGGGCAAATGCTTGTCATGAGCACCGGAGCGGGCAATATCGACGTCTCGGTCGCGAAGGTGTTCTCGCTCGGCGGCCTCGTCTCCATCGCGGTGGGCGAGGCCACTGGCTCGTGGGTTCTTGGGTTGGCCGCCGCTATGGCTGCAGGGTTTGCGCTGTCCTGCGTCAGCCTCGCGTCGATCATTTTCATACGTATCCCGCCGATCGTTGCGACGCTCGCGACAAGCCTACTGGCGTCGGCCGTCTCGCTGACCCTCGCCCAAGGGTTCCAGGGATCGGCGGATCCGGTTCTAAAAGGCTTCCTTGGATCGGCTCCGATGGGCGTTCCGGCGTTTGCGCTGGTTGTTTTGCTTTTCACCATCTTTGTCCAACTTATGCTTGGAAGGACGACTTGGGGCGCACAGACTCTTGCTTTCGGACAGGCCCGTCGCGCATCAGAATATGCAGGTGTCAGCGCTACGAAAACCCTGACAATCGTCTATTTGACCAGCGGTGTGCTCGCGGCACTCTCGGGCGCCCTTCGGGCCTCGTTTTCGGCGCCCAATGTCGAATTGGGCAACGATTACCTCCTCGATTCCATTGCAGTGGTCGTGATTGGGGGCACTCTAATTACGGGAGGCAGGTCCGAGCCGGCCGGCATATGGGGTGGTGCCCTGTTCTTTATCCTGCTGGATGGCCTCTTGAATCTCATAGGCTGGGATTATGCCGGACAAAATATCCTCAAAGGCTTCTTCGTTCTGGCGGTTCTCTTCTTGGCTAGTGGGGTGCCAATTATTCACCGCCGTTCGGCGTCCGCGAATCCGGCAGACTTGACCTTGCCTGAAGCTGCAGATTCTACCGCATCCGGAGCGTCTTTCGATGTCCAGGCGTCGGCTGAGCGAAGTACCGTGACATAAGAGGGCTGGACGGTTGTCTCGACGATGGCGGAGCGCGTGAGGCCGTCGAGCGTTAGCTATTGCCCGCCGCTGTGTCGCGCTGATGGTTTCTCGATTGCTTTGGTAGCCGCTTGTCACACGTTTCGGCAGTGCGCGCCAGCAGGGCCGTCACCGTCTCTCGGTCTGATTGCGCGTGGGGACATCGTAGTCTGCCGTTGGAAAGCGCTGCGTTGTGTTTTCTGAGGACGCTGGGTGAATATACTCATTAACGGGGAGGATTATTATGAATATGGAAACAAACGAGCGCGCGAAACCAAGTGCGATTGAATCGAGAACAATTCGAAAAATTTGCTGGCGGCTGGTGCCCTTCATCGCGCTGATGTTCTTCATCAACTTCCTTGACCGCACCGCTATCTCGTTCGCTGGCCCCAACGGCATGACGCAGGATCTGGGCATGACCGCCGCGCAGTTCGGCTTTGCCTCAGGCATCTTCTTTATTGGGTACATCTTTCTCGAAGTTCCGAGCAATCTGGCGCTTCAGAAATTCGGCGCACGCATTTGGCTTGCTCGTATCATGATCACGTGGGGTATCGTCGCGGTACTCTTTACGTGGGTCAGTAGCATTTCCGGCCTTTACTGGTTGCGGTTTTTGCTGGGCATTGCGGAGGCGGGTTTTTTTCCGGGCGCCATTCTCTATCTCAGCACATGGGTACCGTCATCGCAGCGCACCAAGATCCTGTCGCTATTCTATCTTTCCCAACCGCTTACCACGGTGATTGGTGCACCGCTCGCATCGCTGCTGATTGAAGCGCATGGGCTCTTCGGTCTCGAAGGCTGGCGCATCATGTTTTTTGGCGTGGGTGCTCCGGCGATCATCGTAGGCGTGGCCGCGCTGTTCTATCTTCCAAATTCATCGAAGGATGCCCATTGGCTTACGGACGAGGAGCGGAATTGGCTTGATGGTCAGCTCAAGGCGGAAAGCAAGTCCAAATCTCATGATCCGAAAAGCCATCGCGTCAGGAGCGCGCTGACCAATGGACGTGTATGGCTGCTGTCTGCCATCTATTTCGGTATGGTCTACGGCCTCTATGCGCTCGCTTTTTTCCTGCCCACCGTTATCGCAGGCTTTGAGACGAAATTCGGCACCAAATTCGATGTGTTTGAGAAAGGCCTGATCATCGCCATTCCATATTTGGCAGCTGCCATCGCACTGTATTTCTGGAGCGCCGACGCGACGAAGCGCGGCGTTCGGGCCTGGCACATTGGCATACCCGCGCTGACAGGCGCGATCAGCGTTCCAGTAGCGTTGCTCATGAATTCGCCGGAGACGACAATCGCCGTTGTGACGATCACGGCATGCTCGATTTTCTGCGTGCTTCCCACCTTCTGGGCCCTGCCAAGCAGATTTCTTTCCGGAGCAGGTGCGGCGGCAGGCATCGCACTCATTAACTCGATAGGCAACGCCGCCGGGTTTGCGGCACCCTACGTTACCGGTGCAGTGAAGGATGTGACGGGGGGCTACGAAATCCCAATGTACATCGTCGGCGCTGTCATGATTTTGTCTTCGATAATGGCTTTCTCCATCGGCCCGAAGATCCGCCCGCAGATGGAGGTAGTGAAAATCTGATGTCGAGGTTCAGAGGCCGACAACCCGGCACAAAAGGACTCGCCCCGTGGCAATCTGCGGTGGGAACCAGCAGAAAATTCGACGCATCGACTAGGACCTGAAACAGCTAGCAGCTGGGATGGTTCTGTCGCAAACTTTTCGGAAAGGTCATTTGGTGCATGACGCTTGCTCCTTTTTCCGGGAGTTTGTCATGTTCAAAGGCCGCCATTTCGATCGATCCGTGATCCTGCTGTGCGTGCGCTGGTATCTGGCCTCACATGGGCTTCTTGGGGTCAAGGGTTAAATTCAGCAACGCATGAGCAGAACTCCAGGACTGTTCGGCATCCAAGGTCTGAGCCCGATTGCATGACCGGCCGTCTCCGAGCACGATCAACCTCACATGCGGTCGCCGTTCAGGACGGCTGCATTCAGGCCATGCCAGGTATTGGTTCATCCACCTGGATCGGCCAGGACTGATCGGGTCCTGGCGGATTACGGGATTAAGGTCAAACAGCCTTCATCACGGCGCCTTCGATCACGATGCCGGCGGTCACATACTTCCAGAGTGCGACTAGCAGCTTGCGGGCGAGCGCCACAATCATTGTCTTACGCATCCGCCCGCCGTTTTGCTCGACGCGTCCACGGAACCAGAGAGCAAGCGCCGATTGCGGTTGATGACGCAGCCATAGCCAGGCGAGTTGATCCATCGTCGTTCGCAGCCGCGGATTGCCGGATTTCGACACGCCTTGCTCACGAAAGGACAACGAAGCCATCAGCGAGAAGGTTACCCATCTGAGCCGACGAACAGGTCTTCAACTGCGACCAAGTGTATAGAACTCGTCATTGGGGCGCAGACCAGTGAAATTGGCCAAACGGTTCGACATGCCGAAGAAAGCGGCAATGGCCGCGATATCCCAAATCTCATCATCGCTGAACCCATGCTCGCGTAGCACCACGCTGTCAGCCTCGTCTACCGTCTGAGCCTGCTGCGAAACCTTCATGGCAAAGTCCAGCATGGCTCGTTGGCGCGGCGTGATGTCCGCCTTGCGGTAGTTGCCTGCGACTTGATCGGCAATCAGGGGGTTTTTGGCGCGGATACGCAGGATCGCACCGTGGGCAATGATGCAATACTGGCACTGGTTGGCCGCTGAGGTCGCGACCACAATCATCTCGCGCTCGGCTGGGGTGATTCCGCCTTCTTTATCCATCAGGGCGTCGTGGTAAGCCATAAAGGCGCGGAACTCGTCCGGGCGGTAAGCGAGCATAAGGAAGACGTTGGGAATAAAGCCGGATTTCTCCTGCACCTTGAGGATGCGGGTGCGGATGTCCTCTGGTATCGCGTCAAGCTCAGGCACGGGGTAGCGGCTGATCGGGGTTTGGGCCAGTTGCGGCATGAGTTCACATCTCCAGTTAGATACGGGTCAGTGTTGGCAGCGTGGGCGGCCAGTGTCAAAGCCGCTTCTCTCGTCTCGGTATGTTCTGTTTGAACCACGCCGCTGGGCGGGATGCGCATCGCAGAGATCGCTCAAGGGGCGATCTCGACCCGCGTGCTGGTCGCCACGACCGAAGGCCACTATCGGATCGCGCATTCCGCCCGCCACGCGCAGCATTACCCGCAACCGGGCTGGGTCGAACACGACCCGCTGGAATTGCTGGCGGCATCGCGGCATGCGTCGATGCCTCAGGCCTTATTTATGGAGATTTTCCGCAGAGCTGTCTTGCTGCAAAGTCCCGACATGCCTTCATTTCCAAAAAGCCGACACGGAAAGACATGATTTTCCCACCACAAAGCGAGTTTCAGAACGTTGGGGCTCTTTCTCCGAATTTCTATAGATATAGTAGATATTGTCTGCTGCGTCCTGGTCGGGCCCGATCCAGGACGTCTCGGCGCGGTATTTGATGAGAGGTGGTCCCGGAATGTCGCATCGCAAACTGGTCGGTGCCGTACTCATCGTCGCAATTCCAACGACAGTTCACCCACGATGAATGTGACGGTCACAAGCTTTCTACAGGCAACTCACATCTCGAAAAGCTATGGCGCGTGGGCGGTCCTCATGGACGTCGATCTGCAGGTAAAGCCCGCAGAAACGCTGGCCCTGTGCGGACCGAGCGGGTCCGGAAAAAGTACTCTCTTGCGGATCATGGCGGGGCTAGAGCGCCCGGATAAGGGTGAGGTACGGCTTGGAGGCCTGCAGGTCGATCGGCGCGCCCTGCGCTCGAAAGCGCTCCTCGGGCGCATCGGTTTCGTCTTCCAGCAGCCCGCCCTCTATCCCCACATGACGGCACTGCAGAATGTCACCCTCGCTCTTCGACTGACGCGCGGGCTCAGCCATAAGGAGGCCGAGGACCGATCTCTAGCGGAACTGGCGCGCGTTGGCATGGAAGCAAAAGCGACGGCCCTCCCGGCAACATTGTCCGGCGGCCAGCAGCAACGTGTTGCCATTGCGCGTACGCTGGCGCTCGAACCGCAAGTCTTGCTTCTGGACGAGCCCACATCAGCGCTTGATCCAGAGCGGATCCGCGAAGTCCTGGACGTGCTGCGCCGCCTCGCCCTGGAAGGCACGACAATGGTCGTCGTGACGCATGAGCTCGGTTTTGCCCGGGAGGTCGCCCGCCGCGTCGCCTTCATGGACGAGGGCAAGATCGTGGAACTCTCGGACAGCCGAAACTTCTTCAAAGCGCCGCAGACTCAGCGCGCCCGCACGTTCCTCGACCAAGTCCTCCACCACTAATCGAAAACGTAGAGATGCTTATGAAAAACCGTCTGATGAAAGCCGTTCTGATGGCTGCCCTATTGATCGCTCCAAACCTAGCAAAGGCCGAACAGCAGAAATCTCTTCTGGACATCATCAAGGAGCGCGGAACGCTGGTCATCGGGATCGCACCAGACGCCCCGCCGCATGGAAGTATCGGCATAGACGGAGCGCCGGTCGGTTTCGCTCCGGATCTTGCCAAGGCTGTCGCGGAAAAGCTTGGTGTCAAACTTGAACTGAAGCCGATTACGCAGGCGGTTCCGACTATCCAGCGTGGTGACATTGATGCGGTTTTCGGATCGACCACGCCCACGAGAGAGCGCGAGGAAGTTGTCGATTTTACGATTGTCTACAACTGGGACTACGTCGTTCCGCTCATTCGCAAGGATGACAGCGGCGACATCCACCAGTATGGCCCGCCTAAAACGGTCTCGACGACTAAGAACAACTACGCTGCCGAGCTTTTCAAGGCAGCGGTTCCAAACGGCAATGTAACCTACTTTGAGCAGTATGACGACGCGGTGAATGCGCTGCGGGCCGGGCAGACCAATGCGGTGCTGCTCAACAGATTCTCCGCGTCCACTTATGCAAAGCGCTTCGGCGACGAGGTCAAGGTTGGCGACGCCTTCTTCTCCGATCCTCAAGCGATCGTCCTTCGCCAGAACGACTCCAAATGGCGCAACTATCTGAACTGGACACTTCAGGGGCTCTGGGCAAGCGGTGAGTTCGCCGAGCTTTACAACAAGAATTACGGCTACAAGCCGAATTTCAATCTGTGGTCTGACCGAGGCCTACAGCCTGGCATTGTGAAGTAACGCCAAAGCCAGCGGGCGTCGGTAGCCGGCGCCCGCCACATCAGCACGTCGTCGGTCGGCCATAGCCCAGCCGCCGGCCAAAAAGAAATCCGCCCATGACCGAAACGATCATCGATATCGCGGTTCAGCTCGCCCCCGCTTTCGGGACGACACTTTGGCTCAGTCTCGTCAGTCTCGTCTTTGCGATCGTCCTGTCGCTTTGCCTTGCGACTGGGCTTGCCGCGCGCTGGCGGGCCGTCGCCTGGATGATCGACGTATGCATCAATGTTCCAATGGTGATAAAGCTCTTCGTCTGCTTCTACCTGATCAGGATCGATGCAAATTGGTGCGCCGTTATCGCCATTGTGCTGCACCAATCGGCTTTCGCGGCATCCATCCTCTACGGCGGGCTGAAAGAGGTGCCGCATGAGTTGGAAGATGCCGCACTGACAACCGGCCTTTCCCGCACCCACACTTTTTTCCTGATCCGGCTCCCCGTTGCGCTCCGGTTAGTTTCTCCCGCGCTCGTGCTGCAAGCGGTCGAAATCATCAAGAATTCATCGACCGTGTCGCTCATTGGCGTCTTTGACCTGACGGCCTCGGTCGAAGCCTTCCAGAACCGCACCTTTGCCTACACGCACGGATTCGTCGCAGCCGCGGTCGCTTACGCAATCCTGACCCTTCCGCTGATGAGTCTCGGCTGGTTCTGGGAGCGCGGCAAGCTGCGCGGGTCACCACGATGACCCGTCCATCCTTCATCCCAGCGGCAACGATTGCTGCGGCCATTCTCTTGCTTGCCATCACCGTCGATTCCAGCCGGTGGGAAGCGCTGGCCCAAGCGAGACAATTCTTCTTAACAGCCATCATCAATACGTTCTATTTTTCCCTGGCCGGCGCTTCAATCGGCCTGATTGGCGGCTCGCTACTTGCCTCCTGCCGCTTGGTCGGCGGGTGGCCGGGGACTCTAGCCGGTGCACTTGTGATGCTTGTTCAGGCCTTGCCGCCACTACTGATCATCCTTGGATGTTATTTCGCACTGCCCGAACTGCTTGGACTGACGGTTACACCCGAGCTGGCGGCGGTAATCGCGCTGGGGAGCATATCCAGCACCTATTATTGCGAAGCCGTGCGTGGGGCGGTGGCGGGTGTTGATCCCTTGCAGTGGGATGCGGCAATCACGACCGGCCTTTCGCGCCGCGCAAGCATTTTAAAGGTGATTTTGCCCCAGGCATTGCCAGCAGCGGTCCCCGCCATCGGAACCACCTCCATCGTTGTCTACAAGCTGAGCACGCTTCTCTATCCCCTTGGCATTCAAGATTTCTTTCGGGCCGCAGTCCTCGTCAACAACCACGTCATCGACCCGGTGCTCATCTATTCGCTTGTGACGCTCTTTTATTACACGACCTGCAAGGCGCTGACGGCCGCCATCTCGCAGCTTTCTGCGGCCTACGTCGCAAAATCGGCCGGACAGCCTTCTCAGACGGCGCCCCTGACTGGAGTATAGACATGGCGATCCCCAAATCCCGACAGATGCACCTTGCAGCATTTTGCGGCCAGCCCGGAAACCACATTGCCTCCTGGCGTCACCCGCTCGCGGCGACCAACGCCATCTTGGATCCTTCCTTTTATCAAAACGTGGCGCAGATTGCGGAACGCGGCCTCTTCGACCTCGTGTTCCTAGCCGATATTCTTGCCCTGACGGAGCCTCGGTCGGCAGAGCAGCAGACAATCTGGGAAGTTCCGTTTCGCATCGATCCCCTGACCGTGCTGCCGGTTATGGCCGCTGCAACCGAACGGGTGGGCTTGGCGGCAACGGCGTCGACCTCCTACAACGAGCCCTTCAATATCGCTCGCCGGTTCGGCCTGCTCGATCACCTAAGCCGCGGCCGCATCGGGTGGAACATCGTGACCACCGCAAGCGAACCCGAAGCGCGCAACTTCGAGGCCACGCAGAAGCTCTCGCACAACGAGCGCTACGCGCGCGCAACGGAGTTCGTCGAGGTTACCAAGAAGCTGTGGGACAGTTGGAGCGACGACGCCCTGATTGCCGACAAGGACAGCGGCGCCTATGCCGACAGGACGAAGATCCGCACCATCGATCATGTCGGAACCTACTTCAACGTTCGCGGACCTCTCAACCTGCCGCGTTCACCGCAAGGCCGTCCCGTTCTCTTCCAGGCGGGAACCTCGCGCGCGGGACGCGAATTTGCCGCGCGAACGGCCGATGCGGTGTTTCTGGCCGCGCAGACCCGCGAGGAGGCGGCGGCTGTGAGCTCGGCGATCCGCGCCATTGCGCGGCAAAATGGTCGGACGGACGATTCCATCCGCTTCCTGCCTGGCGTGCTGGTCTTCATAGGACGGACCACCGAGGAAGCCAGGAGGAAGCAGGACGAACTGAACGGCTTGCTCGGCGAAAATGCCGGCACAGCGCTCCTCACCGAGTTGCTGAACATCGATCTTTCGGGTTTTCCTCCGGACTGTCCTTTCCCCGAGCTTGATCTTAGTGCCGTGACTGGGATCCAGAGCCGCTACCGGCTTCTGAAGGACATGGCGGATCGTGACAATCTGACCCTGCGGCAGGTCACCCAGCGCGTGGCGAGCGGTGCCGGCCACCGGATTGTCGTCGGCGATCCGCGGGCGGTCGCCGACCAGCTGGAAGACTGGTTTGTTTCCGGCGCGGTGGACGGCTACACTCTAATGTTCCCTTACCTGCCGGGCTCGCTTGCAGAATTCGTCGAACTCGTTGTCCCTGTCCTGCAGGAGCGCGGGCTCTTCCGCACGGTCTATGAGGGCCATACTCTGCGCGACCATCTCGGGCTGGAGCGGCCCGCCCGTGCCTGACCCGCAGGTAGGATCGTTCGGGCTGCGGGAGAAACGCCTGCGCCCTGCATCCGTGCGACGGCAGTGACACTATCGCCGGACTGTCCCCCCTTGCCCCTTGGCGAACATTGCCACCGTGATACCAAAGCGGCCAAGCGATTGCTGACCCGGCTGATTAAGAGCAGGGCAGGGCACCCAAGCGCATCATCACCGACAAACTGCCCTCATATGGGGCGGTCAGGAGGCAGGTCATGCCAATGGTCGAGCACCGGTCCCACAAGGGCCTGAACAACAGGACTGAGAATTCGCGTCTCCCACTGAGAAAGCGGGAGCGAATGATGCAGGGCTTTCGATCCACATGAGGTCTGCAGCGGTTCACGCCGGTTTTTTCAGCAGTCAGAAACCTGTTCGTTCCGCCCCATTCCCGGCGTTCTGCCCTCGCCACCCACCTTCACCGCCTTCAGGCTATGGCGGCTTGGAAGCCGCAGCGGGCGTGCTCGCCTGAAATCAACAAAGCAGGGTTTATTGTGGACTCCTCAGGTTAACGTGACATCACCTTACGGGGATCGCTGCACGACGCAACGATTACCGCGATAACACCCCCTTCCTTCTGAGTGGCCCCGGGCTTGACACTACGTCATTAGCGCAAGCAGCAGGCAATTAAGGTTCCTCCTCACGTTCATGTTGACCAGCGCATCGAGAAGCCGGGAGTGTGACGTTCCAGCTTTGCAGAAACAGGACACGTCAACTTTGCGGCTACAGGGTTGCGGCATAAAACCATATGGGACAACTGGTCAATATTTGTTGCGAGGATCGGAGACCGTGGCGATCATTCGAATTGAATGATTTGCGGCGTCGGCGCTCCCCGAGATCACATACCGTCAGCGCTGCCCGTCTAGACGGAACTCGTCGCTGCGAGAATGGGCAGCGCGGCAGCTCCGAGAGCTCCACTTTCCTCACCGAGTTTACTCAGGCGAAGCCTCTGCTGGCCACCGTCCTGCCGAACCGATGGGCGCAGAGTTCCTAATGCTTCGACCAGGCGGTTGAGCATCCATGTCGGGGCGGTTCCACCAATGATCACGATCTCCGGATCAAACAGGTTTTCGACACTTGCCAACCCAACGGACAAGGCTTGGGCCGCTTGAAGGATCCATCGGGTAAAATCGGGGTGGTTGCCATCGGATAAATCGAAATCCGGCCCCAACGACTGTCGCATAGAAGCGAGCGAAAGATACTCGCCGAGGCAGCCCTTGTTGCCACAATAGCATTGCGGTCCTGCAGGATCCACGATGATATGACCAAACTCGCCTGCGTTGCCGCGAAAGCCGCGGTAAGGCTGGCCACGGATCACGATACCACCGCCAACACCTTCGCCAACGAAGACGTAAAAGAAGTTATTGACATCCTTTGCCTCTCCGTAGAGCCGCTCGCCGATCGCCGCCGCCGTGGCATCGTTTTCCAGAAAGACGTCCACGCCGGTGCGAAGCGCAATCCGCTCGACGATGTTCCGGCTTTGCAGCGCGCGAACACTGCCCGGAGAGGGGATTCCCGGCCAATCTACGTCAAAGGGGCCCGGCGTCACGATCCCGACGCCAAGGCACCTGTCGACATTGTGCCTTTCTGCAAAACCCACGTGGATCTCGGCCACGTAGTCCACCCATTCCCCGGTATCCCGGGGAAGGCGGGCATCACGCCGTGTCTCGATGACTTCGCCGACGAGATTGACCGCAACGGCAAGAAGATGACTGTCGTCGACACGTATGCCCAGGGCATAGCCGCCATCCTTGGAAATTTCGATCTCGATGGGCGGCTGGCCACGGCTGGATCTTCGCCGGCCCGCTTGGCGCACCAGTCCTGCGGCCTCAAGACCCTCCACGATGTTGGCAACTGCCTGCGGCGTCAGACCCGTGGTGCGAGCGAGTTCGGCTCGGGACAAGCTCCCGTGCAGCCTGAGGGCGTGAAGGATGACGCGACGGTTATGGCTGCGCATATCCGCCGGAGTGTTCGCGGATAATTGGCTGGATTCTGGAATCGATCTGTTGGACATGACACCTCGAATATCCGATTAAATTAAAACAATGAACTTGATTTAACGCGTGAGCCTGTTATGAATAGAAAAATGTTCCTGCATGGGGGAAAAGGTTGGCTGACGTACCGTTCATTCAGTTAACAGGCATCACAAAACACTTCGGCGGGGTGCATGCGCTAAAAGGCGTTGACCTGTCGGTGGCGGCAGGGGAGGTCGTCGCCTTGGTCGGCCACAACGGCGCGGGAAAGTCCGTCCTGGTGCAGATTCTCTCCGGCGTGTTCCCGCCAACGGCGGGGGAAATCCGTGTCAACGGCCAGATGACGACGTTCGGCTCGCCGGTTGATGCGCGTCATCACGGCATCGAGACGATTTACCAAACCCTGGCTCTTGCTGACAATCTGGATGCCCCGGCCAATTTCTTCCTGGGGCGAGAGTTGAAAACCACCCTCGGCTTCCTCGACAAGAAGCGTATGGCTCGGGAAGCTGCCAAGGCACTCATTGAGCTCAATCCCAACTTGGTGGATGTCGAGCGCCCGGTACGCCAGATGTCAGGCGGACAGCGTCAGGCGGTCGCCATTGCCCGTGCCATTCACTTTGATGTCCGCCTGCTGATCATGGATGAACCGACCGCCGCGCTCGGACCCCATGAGACGGCACAGGTCGCGGAACTGATCAAGCGCTTGCGCGCGCAGGGCATCGGCATCCTGCTGATTAGCCATGACGTACGCGACGTTATGCAGCTTGCCGACCGTATCGTGGTGCTGAAGGGCGGGCAGATCGTCGGCTCCGTGGTTCCCAGTGAAAGCAGCGAAGACGAAGTGGTGGATATGATCATCCGCGGCCGCCGCCTGCCTGCAGGACGTGCGGAATGAGCACTTCGGTCAAGCGCCGCCGCCTGTTGGGCCGCTTCATCTCACCGATCTGGATGGTCCTGATCGCGGTCGTCATCATCGCAGCTTTCATTTCGGACCGTTTCCTGAGCCCCTACAATATGGTGACGGTCCTGCAGCAGGGCGTAGTCACCGGCATTGTCGCGCTCGGAATGACGGTGGTTCTCATCGGGGGGCAGTTTGACCTTTCCACCGGCGCGATCGTCATGATGGCGGCAGTGATGGCGTTGGTCATCGGTCCGTCGGATCCAGCCAGTATCGCCCTGGCTATCATCCTTCCCCTTATGTCGGGAGCCTTTATCGGCGCCGTCAATGGTCTCGTGGTATACAAAGCCCGGGCCAATTCGATCGTCGCCACCATTGGGATGCAGTTCTTCCTGTTCGGCGCGGTGCTGGCAGGTGTTTCCGGGCAGCATGTGCGTACCGACAACATGGCTGCCGGCTTTTCCGGGCTCGCAAACGCCAAGTTGTTTGGTATTCCGTTGCCTGTCTACCTGTTCGTGGTTCTGGTCGTGGTGCTGTCCGTTGTGATGGACCGGACTGTGTTCGGCCGACACGTCTATGGTATCGGCGGCGACGAGGAAGCCTCCCGGCGCGCCGGCATCCGCGTGGTATGGACCGGCACCCTGACCTTTGTCCTGTCCGGAATGCTGGCCGCACTCTCGGGCATCTTCATAGCCTCGCTTGTCGGCAACGTCGACCCATCCGCCATCGGCGGGTACGCGTTTCCCGCACTCACGGCCGTCGTCCTTGGCGGAACCAGTCTAAGCGGCGGCATGGGGCGGCCATCCGATACAGCGGCGGCGATCCTGGTCATTGCGGTCATCAACAATGTGATGACCATCCTGAATTACCAGTATCCCATCCAGCTGCTGGTACAGGGGGTCGTGCTCGCCGGTGCTGTCGCGTTCTACTCGCTCCGACGCGTGGAGTTGGCGCCATGACATCACCCTCCCTCAAAGCGTTGGTGATCGGGCTCGTCATCCGCACGCCGCTGATACCGTTGCTGGTGCTGGCGAGTTTCGTTCCAGGCTTCTGGTCGGTCGGCAATCTACGAACGCTCGCAGAATCCGTTTCCATCGATGGGATCGTCGTCATCGGCATGACCATTGTCATGATCGCCGGCGGGTTCGATCTGGCGGTCGGCTCGGTGCTCGCGATGGGCGGGGTGGCCGCAATCGTTCTCCTGCCTTACGGCCTGCTAGCCTCCATTGTGGGATCTGCTGTTTTCGGCGGCCTCGCCGGGCTTCTTTCGGGAGGCTTTGTGACGCGGCTCCGGATCAATCCCTTCATTGCCACGCTCGCCGTCATGGTCATCGTGCGGGGAGCAACCCTTGCCTACACCGACACGCGGCCGGTCGTCGGACTCGACGACACCTTCCTGGCACTCGGCGGCGGATATCCCCTGCCTTACGCGTTCATCGCGATGATCATCATTGCACTCCTGGGACATGTGCTTCTCTCCTGGCGCGCCTGGGGTCGGCATGTCTATGCCGTCGGCGCGGACGAAAGGGCGGCCGCCATGTCAGGCCTGGCCGTCTCGCCTATCAAGCTGCAGTGCTATGGATTGTCAGGGCTTCTCGCAGGTCTGGCGGGCTTCCTGCTTGCCGCCAGGTTGGGAACGGGCTCACCGATCGTGGGCGATGCAACCCCATTGACCGCTGCTGCGGCCGCCCTGATCGGGGGTGCGAGCCTGCGCGGAGGCCAGGGCTCAATCCCCGGCGCCATGGCCGGTCTCCTTTTTGTGGGATCGCTGGTCAACCTAATGAATCTTCTCGGCATGCCCTCCTATTACCAGCGGATGGTTATCGGAACGATGCTCATCGCGCTAGTGGTCATCGACGGTGTGCTCCTGCGCCTGCGGCAACGCTGAGAACACCTGCGCCGCCGTGGCCGGCGTTCCGGCTGGAATCCAAGAAAGGGGAATACTCGTGAGAATCTTCGGAAAACTACTGCGTTGCTCGGTCCTCCCGATCCTAATGGCCATACCACTTGCGGCTTCGGCCGAACCGATCGTCATCGGTCATTCGCAGCCGAATCTCGGCTGGCCGTACATCGCGGCCTTCAGCAATGCGCTCGAAGCTGCAGCCAAGAACGCTGGCGATGTCGAGGTGGTGACACTCAGCGCCGACGGCGACATTGCCAAACAGAGTACGGATATTGCGTCACTCGTGAACCGTAAGGTCAACGTCCTGCTCGTCACATCCCTTGACGCGAATGCAGTGGCGCCTGCTCTGAAACAGGCCCACGATGCCGGCATTCCAATCCTCGCCGTGTCGAACGAACCCGCGAAAGTCGCACAAGACTTCCTTGCAGGCTTTTCCGGCCCGGATGACTATGTGCAAGGCCGGCTTGCCGCGGAGCTGCTCAACGAGGCTTTGGCCGGCAAGGGCAACATCGCCATCATCGAAGGCTCACCCGGTCAGAGCACGACGCTCGCGCGGACCCAGGGCCTGAAGGATCGTCTCGCGGAACTGAAGTCCGGCATTACCATTATCGGCGCCCAAACCGCCGACTGGAATCCGGTCAAGGCCAAGGACGTCGCCCAAGCCTTCCTGACGGCCTATAGCGACGACCTCGCCGGCGTCTTCGCGCAGGATGACAACAGTGGGGCTGCTGCGGCCGAGGTGTTCAAGGCGGCGGGCCGCAGCGACATCAAGGTCGTCGGAACCGGTGGCACCATTAACGGCCTCAAGGCGATCAAGGAGGGCCTGGTTTACGGCACGGTCGAACAATCGCCGGCAAAAGATGCCGAGCAGGCTTTGAAGTTTGCGCTCGCGCTCGCCAAGGGCGAATCCCTTCCCGAAAAGCGGAATGTCATTCCCATGGCCAAGATCACCGCCGGCAACGTCGACCAGTTCAAAGGCGAGTGGTGAGGAAGTTTGCCAAATAAAGCGGCGCCGACGGCGCCGCTTCCATGAATGGAGCCTGATTTTTATGTTTGATCCCCGCGTCGGAATGAAGATTTACGACAATGCCTGGTATCTGGGTCACGAGCTGGAGCCTGAGGAAGCTGCGGATGTGCTTTCCACTATGGGCGTCACGTACGTGCTTGCGCAAAGTCGTCTCCTGCCGATGCAGGACACTGCCATCGAAAGCATCCCTACAGCGCTGGAACGTGCTCGCTTTGAAACGCTCGATGACCGCAAATTCCGTGACGCCCTCCAGGCGCGGGGTATTGCTTATTTTGCCAGCCTGAACGTCGGTTTTGACCCGAAGTACATTGCGACACATCCAGAGTTGCTTCCGATCGACCAGTTTGGCCAGCGCGAGGAGAAAGCGGACTGGTACATTGCCTTACCGCCCGATCGGCGGGAGTTCATGGCCTACAAGATCGGCCTGCTGAAAAAGGCTGTCGCCGCGCTGGAGCCCGACGGGGTGCACCTCGGCTTCATCCGATGGCCGGGCTTCTGGGAAATATGGCTGCCCGACGTTGAGCGCGGCCAAATGCCGGATTATTCGTACGATCGGGCCACGCTGGGACGCTTCTATGCCGACACCGGCATCGACGTTGTCGACAAAGATCCCGCGACCGCAGCGCGTTTGCTGGCCCAGGAACATCGCAGTGGGTGGCGCGACTGGAAATGCAGCGTGACCACGCGCGCTGTAGGGTCCATCCGCAATGCCCTTCGCACCATAAAGCCGGATGTGAAGATTGCCATCAACACGTTACCCTTTTTCCTGGATGACTTCGATAATGCGGTCGAAGAGGTCTTTGGTCAAAGCCCGGCGCGTCTTGCTGAGGTTTCCGACGTGTTTGAGGTCATGGCCTACCACCAGATCCTCAGGCGCGATGCGTCCTGGCCCGGGCAGATCGCCTCCGATATCAAACGCAGGAGCCAAAAAACAACCGTCTGCACGATTCAGGGCAATGCTCTTTACCTTGAGGGCATGCATGCCGGACGGGGTCGCGCCGAGAAGATCGAGACGGAAGAATTCCTGCGGGCCGTGGATGGCGTGGAAGCCAGCGCGGCCGAAGGCATTTGCGTATTCACGTTTACGGACTTCCTCGACATGCGCAAAACCTCGGACGGGCTGCGACGCATCGACAGGCTTCGGGCATTCCGACGTTAGCGGATTTTCCAACCGATCCCGTGAGGGCAAGGATTAATGACATGAAAGTTCGTATCCACGAGACGCCGAGCGATGTCGGAATGCACTTGGCTCGGCGCATTTTGGCTGGCATCAAAACCGCAAACGAGACTGGCCGTGCCTATGTGCTCGGCTGCCCTTCGGGCCGCAGTCCCATGCCGATCTACGAGGGGTTGGCGTCGTTGCTCGCCGAGAACGCCATCGACTGCTCGCGGCTGATCATTGTCATGATGGACGAGTACCTTGTGGAGACTTCAGCGGGGACGCTGCAGCCCCCGCCGGCCTCCGCACATTTTTCCTGCCGGGGGTTTGGAGAGCGGCATATCGTCGGGTGTCTCAACGCCGTGCTTCCCGAGGCTTGGCGGGTTCGTCTCGAAAATCTCTGGCTACCTGACCATACCGCACCCGATACCTATGACGGACGGATCGCGGCGGCAGGCGGCATCGACTTCTTCATTCTGGCGTCGGGAGCGGGCGACGGCCACATCGCGTTCAATCCGCCTGGCACGTCGCGACAGGCGACAAGCAGGATCGTGGAGATGGGCGAGCAGACCCGGCGGGATAACTTGGCCACATTCCCAGAATTTACCTCGCTTGAGGAGGTTCCCCGGCACGGCATCACCGTAGGCGTTGCATCAATCGTCCAGCTGTCGGCGGCGGCCGGCATGATCGTATGGGGCTCAGGTAAGCAAGCTACCTGCCGCCGCCTCGCCGAGGCCACGACGTATGATCCGGCTTGGCCGGCTACCATTGTTGCGGAATGCCGGGGCGGCGAGTTGCACGCCGACCGCAGCGCGGCCGAGGGCCTGCAATGAACGCCAGGGGAAGCCATGCCATCGGCATTGATATCGGCGGCACCAAAACGAAGGCATGCCTGGTCCGGATCGCCGATGGAGCTGTCCTGTTCGACAAGACCGTCGTAACTCCCTGCTGCGAGGGTGGTCAAGCCGTGCTCGATCTGGCGGTTGCGCTGGAGGCCGAAGTGCGGAGCCATGCGGCGAGCGTTCATGAGGCGGAATGTCCACTCGGGGTCTGCCTCCCCGAACTGGTTACCAACCGGGGCGAGCCGGGGACGGCATTCAATTTTGAATGGCGGAACCTGAGCTACAAAGCCGCACTGTCGAAGGTCGTTCCGGTTCTCATCGAAAGCGATGTGCGCAGCGCCGCGTTCGCAGAGGGCTGGATCGGGGCCGGCCGGGATGCGCAGACATTCGTGTATGTGACACTCTCAACCGGCGTAGCCTTCACATTGGTCGTCAACGGCCGACCCTACCGCGGGGAACGCGGTTATGCGATTCATTTCGGCAACAGTGAGCTGGTGACCTTCACGGATGCTCCGGAACCCGTCGAGGTTAGGCACAACCTTGAACTCCTTGCCAGCGGCAAAGCCCTTGGGAGGCGTTACGGGGCGCTGACAGGCGATCCCACCACAACGGGCAAACATCTGTTCCTGGCCGCCGCAACTGACCCGCGGGCCAAACAACTGCTTGAAACCTCTCTTCTGTCCATAGCGTCCTATTTGGGGCAGATGATCAATATGCTGGATCCCGGAAAGGTCGTAATCGGTGGCGGAATGGGCGGGAACCCGGCCATCAATGCTCGCCTCGCAGAACTTACCCGGCCTTTCATCCTTGCCGAAGATGTGCGCGACATTCCGATTTTGCCGGCCGTACTCGGCGATGATGTCTGCGCGATCGGGGTGGCAGCCATGGGCGCGGGCGCGGAGGCAAAGGGCGGCTCCGCATTATGGAGGGCACCCACCCACGACCCCGAGCTGTCGGTCGACGCACGACTGGACTGAGGCATGCAGTGGCCGAAGCACTTTCATGAAGCGGACCTCGCGATCCCACTACTACTTGAGTCGGATGGACCGGCATCCCTTGGCCTGAAGCTGCAAGCGTCGAAGTAGAAAGGAACGGAGGTGAGATCGACATCGACATGAAGCCACTCGCCGCCGGCTTGTTTCACGTGATGAACCGCTTCCCTTATCAAAGCGGTTGCAAGGCCGCTTCGCCTCAACGTGATCGTTATCATCGAGGGCTGGGTCAGCGTCGGGATCACCGCCTACACGGCCGAGTTCGCAGTCCAATCGATCCGCACGTGGCGCGAGCGCATGGGGCGCGGGCGCTATCCGCGTGCCCACGAGCTGACGATCACGGCGGACTGCGGCGGCTCGAACGGGATGCGCGTGCGGCTGTGGAAGCGCGAGCTCCAGACGCTCGCCGACGAGAGCGGGCTCACACTTCACGCCCGTCACTATCCGCCGGGCACATCGAAGTGGAACAGAATAGAGCACCGACTGTTCTGCCACATCACGCAGAACTGGCGCGGCCGTCCGTTGACCGACCGCCTCTCCGTGGTCGAAACTGATCGGCGCGACGACGACCAACACCGGGCTCAAAAAGTGGTTTGTTTACCAATCCACAGAAAATCACGACAACGTGAAAACGCTGGATTTTCAAGGCGGTGGCGGTGTAGGAGAGGTGAGTGAGAAAAACGCCGAAATGGCGCTACGAGCCGGCTAGGAGCCGACAACCTGGGCTACAATCGGCGGCAATGTGCGGGCGTGGCGGAATTGGTAGACGCAGCGGATTCAAAATCCGCCGTCCTTACGGATATGTCGGTTCGAGTCCGACCGCCCGCACCATACTCCTGGGTACAGGTCCTGGTGCCATCACCGCCAGCACGAACGCGGGCACCGCATCCGCGACCTTGCGGAGTTCGCGACGGCAGGTGAACAACTACTGCGGCGACAAGGCGTGACGGCGGGCGACGGCACTCACCGTCGCGCCCGGCTCAAAGCTCTCCGCAACGATCCGCGCCTTGTCTTCGGCTGACCAGTCCCGCGTACGCCCCGCGCCCGTGAAGACCTCAAAACCGCCAGACCGGTTCGTCGATGTCGACGTTCGATTTAAGCGTAAGCTCCCAGCTTGTGCGCCGCGAAGGCGCCGAATGGCACCAAGCTCTCAGCTCTCTGCCATTCCCGCCTCAACGTAGATGCTGTCGTTGACCCACACACGCCGTAAGATCTGTCGGAAGTTACCGATGCGGGCTTCGAAGGTGTCGCGCCGGATTTGTGGCTTCGCGTTGCCGTTCGGTGTCAGCACTTCGTGTAATACCCGCCCGGTTGACGTTTCTGGTATTCCGACTCCCATGGTATGGAGGATCGTGGGCATGAGATCGCAAATCCCAGAAGGAGTGACGGATACAGGCCCTGCCTGCGAAAAAAGCGATCCGGCGGCAATGCCGACTGCAGCCAGTTCTTTCGGATGTAGACCGCCATGGACGCCGAGGCCAGTGCGGCGGTCGTTGTCGTAGAAGGTGCCTCCGATAAGCCCGAAGGGATCCAAACCGTCATCCGCGCGGAAGGAGAAGGAGACGTCCGGTGCGCGGACATGATCGGCGAACACAAGATGGTTGCCGAAACTGCCGGGAGCGATACCCTCGGTCTCGTTCTTCGCGCGGGTGAAGACCGGCCCACACCATCTCTGGCTCGTGATCGTGGTCACCAGGCGCGCAACTTCTGCGTCAGTTGGATCGGCGAGATAAAGCGCGCCGACCTGACCAGGTACGACCACGAGATCCACATCAGGCGCAGGCGCGATGCCTGGCCTGAAACCGGCATCGCACAGACTGTCGGCGATGGAGACGCGGGTATGGCCGGTGATGTGCCCGTGATCCGAGACGGCGATGATCTGCACGCCGGCGGCACGGCCTTCCGCTTCCCACCAGTCGAGCACGCGGCCGAACTCGCGATCGCAATGGGCGATGATGCCGCAAGTCGCCTCGGCACCTGTACCATGAAAATGCGAGCTAACGTCAGGTTCGCCATAAGAGAGGATTGTGACGTCCGGTCGGCATTTGGGCCAGACCACATTAAGGAAAGCCGAGGTGATCCAGTCTTGGCCGACGGTGTTGGGCTCGATCTTGGGAGGCTCGGGTGGCAATGGACCCAAGCGGTCTTCGGCTTCCGCCAACACCTCGTCCGGTGTACAGGCCTCCCGAAAATGGCCCGAAAGCCGCACATGCCCAAAATCCTCCGCCTTGTGGTGGAAGAAGCGGGTGGTCCCAGGCGTGTTCGTCGCCAGAACAGCGAGGCTGCGTCCGGCCGAAGCGAGGATTTCGCCGAGCGCTGGGGCCGACATCAACCGGCCGCCGCTCTCGAGGTCGAGCTGGCGCAAGAGAATCGCATCAGCCGTGTCGATGTAGCGCTGTGGCGTAACGGAACGGTCGACATATTTGTTGCCGACCATGCCGTGCCGGCTGGTCGTAGCGCCGGTAACAAGGCTCGGGAAAGCTGAGCGAGTTTCGCTGGGATAGACCGTGCGGTGGTTCGACAAGGTGACGCCCAAGGACTGCAAGCGGTAGAGGTTGGGCGTCAGTGTGGCGGAGATCAGGTCAGGGCGAAGTCCGTCGAAACTGACAATGAGGAAGCGCGGACCGCTATTCATCGGGCCATCGCTCCCGATGTTGCCCTTGCCCCACGCGCAGACTGCAGCAAGTCTCCGATCACCGTCATTGCCGCTTGCAGGTCATCGCGGCTGTCAGGGCTGCCGATGACGAGGCGTACACAATTTGGAGAATATTTCGGGTCCGTTGCGAACAGCCGGCCCGGCCTGATGATCACATTCCTGGAGGCGCATTGCGCGACCAATTCATCCTGATCGATGATCCCTCCAAGGTTGACCCAAAGGAAAAGCGCATCGTCCCGAGTCTGAAACGGAATGTCACCAAGGCAATTCACCGCGATCTTTTGTCTGGCGATCGCCTCTTCGCGCACACCGGTCACCATCTTGGCGATCGATCCGTTTGCCAGCCACAGGTTCAGCAGCTCCACGGAAAGCGACGCCGGGTACCAGGACGACATGCCGTAGAAGCGATCCCATGTCTTCCGCGCTGCCTTGTCATCAGGCGTGACAAGGTAACCTACCCGCACACCTGCCCCGACGCATTTGGCAAAGCTCGTGATGTGCCAGGTGATATCAGGAGCTAACGCCCCAAAAGGGACCGGAGCATCTTGCGGGAGGAGGCCATAGACATCGTCCTCGAAAATGCTGACCCCGTATTTTCGCGCGATACGGGCGATCTCGTCCCGGCGCTGCCGCGACATCACTATAGTCGTCGGATTGTGGACCGTCGGCATCAAGAACAGCGCCTTGGGTTTGAACGCGCGGCACGCCGTTTCGAACGCCTCGGGATCGGCGCCGTCATCATCCATGGCAATGAATTCCGTCCGGATCCCCTGAAGATGCGCCTGTTTTCGGAACCCGTGGTAGCTCAACGGCTCCATCAGGACTGTGTCGCCCTGTCCCGCAAGGCAGGCCAGCGCCAGAACCATTGCATTCTGAGCGCCGTTGGTCAGGATGACGCGCTTCGGATCCACGGACGTTTTAAAGCGAGCAGTCAGCCACTCGGCCGCTATCGACTTGTCCTCTTCCGTGCCGGAGAACCGGTGCAGCCTCATCATGTTGTCGATTTGCGGCAAGTCGCTGAGCGCGCGCAGTCCGTCCTGGACCGCAAGTTTCAGATATGCCGAAGCGGGCGGCGTCGACCGCTCAAGACTGATCGGCGAGTGTGGGCTGAGGCCTGCGTTTGCCATGTCGTTCTTCCATTTCTTTTCGTTTGCGCTGATGCTGGGAACTGGTCGGCAGGCGTAAGCCGCTAAGTTCCCAGGGTGTTAGTGCGTCCCCGGCCCGAGATCGATGATGACGTTCAACGACGGATCAACGCTCAGCCTGCTTCCCGGACCCGCAACGATTGTCGTCTCAGTTTCCTCGACGATAGCCGGACCGAGGCATTCGAAGCCGGGAGGCATGAAGAGACGATCCAGAATCTTGCAGTCGACATAACCGCTTTCGGAAAACCAGACTTTGCGGCTGCCCTTCTGCGGCGACCCGTTCATGGTTGCGACCGGAAACCTGAGGTTGAGATCTCGAGGCGCCGATTTCGCCCTCAGCCGCCATGTCGTGGCTTCGATTTCCACGCCTTCGATGCGGCGACCAAACAAGGCCTCATAGGCCTGAATGAAACTGTCCTCTATCGCCTGCCGCGATCCTGCATCGAAGGTTCCCAGCGGGACTGGAGCGCAGACTTCGAATCCTTGACCGGCGAACCGCAGATCGGCGCTTCGCTCGAATATGATATCGCCGTCTGCGGTTCCGGCATCGATCAGTAGCGCCCGTCCCGCGTCTTCCATCTCGCGAAACATCGCGGTGAGTTCTGCCCAGTCGATCAGGGACAGACGGCTCATATGACTGCGCGATACTGTTGTCGTCGGGGACGAAACAAGCATCCCCAATGCAGACATGACGCCTGCCCCGGGAGGAATGATGATCCGATCGATCCCGAGGCGCCTTGCTATTCCAAACGCATGCGAAGGACCCGCTCCCCCGAAAGCGAGAAGGCTCTGCTTCGATGGATCCTTGCCGTTTTCGGTCAGATACATCCGTGTCGCGGAGGCCATGGCTTCATTGACGATGTCATGAATGCCCGCGGCCCCTTCCACCGTCGTTGTTTCGAGGGCATCCGCAATCACATCCCTGATCGCATTCGCCGCTTTTCCCAGGTCGAGCTGAACCTTGCCGCCAAGCGAATTTTTTGGCGACAAATAGCCGAGGACCAGATTGGCGTCCGTCACGGTGGGCTTAGTGCCGCCCAGGCCGTAGCAGGCAGGACCCGGTTTTGAGCCTGCACTCACCGGTCCGACTTTTGGAAGGCCCATCGCATTCAGATGGGCAATCGATCCGCCGCCCGCTCCGATTTCGATGAGGTCGATGACCGGCAATTTCAGTGGAAGGCCTGAGCCTTTCTTGAAGCGCTTTGCGCGCGCGGCTTCGAATTCATTGGAACGGCGCGGCTCCCCGTTTTCGAGGAGACACATCTTCGCCGTCGTGCCTCCCATATCGAATGAAATCACATCGCGCACATTCGCGACATTGGCAAAATAAACCGACGCCATGGCACCGGCGGCCGGACCGGATTCGATGAGCTTTATCGGTTCGTCGCAGGCAATGCGCGCAGTCGTCATACCCCCTTCCGAGAACATGAGCTGGAGACTGCCAGAAAATCCCACTTTTCTGAGGCGCTCGCCAAGACTGGAGAGATATGTCCGCACTATCGGTTGAACATAGGCATTCGCGCAGGCCGTATTGGTGCGCTCGTATTCGCGGATTTCTGGAGCCACGTCCGAGGAAAGGCTGACCGGGATGCCGGGCATCCGATCATGGATTAGCCGCCGGACGTGGCGCTCGTGATCCGTGTTGAGGTAGCTATGCATGAAGGCAACGGCGATGGCCTCGACGCTGCGGCGTTCGAACAGATCGAGCGCGGCGGTGACGTCCTCTTCCCGCAACCGGTGAACGACCGTTCCCTTTGCGTCGATCCGTTCATGCACTTCGCAGCGCAATTCGCGCGGAACGAGCGGATCCGGCCGTTCCAGAAACAGATCGTAAATATCATAGCGCGCCTCGCGACCGATCTCGAGCGTATCGCGAAAACCGCGCGTGGTGATCAGGCCAACGCGGGCGCCCCGCCTTTCGATGATCGCGTTGGTGACGAGCGTCGTCGCATGCGCAACATGAGCTACGTCCTCGAGGCGAAATCCGTGTTTCCCCGTTAGAGCTTCCATGCCCTTTACGATGGCGTCGGCAATGTCGCTGTAGTCCGTCAGCGATTTCCAGAAATGGACCTCGCCGGTCTCTTCATTGAGAAGTACGAAATCGGTGAAGGTTCCGCCGACGTCGACTCCTATGCGAAGTTTCTTGGGCATTCCACCATGGCCTTTGCTGTTTGGGAAACTGACCATCAGGCCGTGTAACCTGAGGCCTTGTCTGAGGCGATCAGCGCCTGCGAGCGTTCAGCGGGGTTGCCAAATCCACCGCCGCCGGCGAAGCTGAGCGTGATGGTTTCGCCAGGGTGGAGTTCCACGCGTGACTTGGGGTCGAGTGACACGCCGTTTCCCAACGCTGCTTTTGCGGGCGAGCCGTTGCCACCGCCTTGAAGCCCTCGCGCCGGATATTTCGTTCGCTCCACCATCAGGGAAACCTGGATGGGACGTTTCCCAACCGCTTCGATTTCGATTTCCTGGCCCAGGCCGCCACGGAAGCATCCCTGTCCCCCGGAACTCGCCAGGAGCTCTTTTCTCTGGATCAGCAACGGCGCGGCGCCTTCGAACATCTCGATGCTGCCGGCACCGGTGTTTGTCGGAAATGGCATGCAAGACAGCCCGTCGCCGCGTGCACTCGCGCCCATGCCTCCGCTACACATCAGCATCTGGGAGAAGCGCTCCCCGTCTGCCCGGGCGCCGCTGAACATGGCGCGAAGAGAGGGCGCGCTTCCTGATTCCGCCAAAATGCGGTCCGGGGCCGCCTGCGCCAGGCATTCGAAGATAGCGCCCGCCAAAAGCTGTCCGGTCAGGTGGCGCGCATTGCAGGGTGCTGGGAAAACAGGGTTCAGAATCGACCCTTCCGGTGCGTGGACCTTTATCGTTTTATAGGAACCTTCATTATGCGGCGTTTCAGGATCGAGAGCGCATTTCAAAGGATAAACGGTGTAGGAATACGTGTAGTTGAGGACAGAATTGATCCCAAAGTTTACTTGCGGTGATGTTCCGGAATAATCGACCGAGAGGTTTGCGCCATCGACCCGCAGGCAGCAGTGGATTTCCGTCTCTCTATCGCCATAACCGTCCGCTTTGACCACAGCGCGATATTCGCCATCGGGCAATTCCATGATTGCCCGGCCCATCGCAGCTTCAGATTTTGCCTGAAGCGCGCCTGAGACGCGCGACAGGTCACTCAGTCCCGTGGCTGCGAGGAAGTTGCAAAGCCCCTTTTGCGCCACGGAATGTGCGGAGATCTGTGCGAAGATGTCTGGGATCACCTGGTCGGCCACGCGCACGTTGGCGCGGATCAGATCCAGCAGATTCGCGTTTGCCTTGCCGCCATCAAGCAACTTCATCGGCGGAATCCGCAGGCCTTCTTCGAAGACGTCGTGACAGGTTGCCGACAATGACGTTCCGCCAATGTCCGGCAGGTGTGCGACGCTGGCGACAAAACCGATGAGCTTGCTTTTGAAATAGACGGGAGAAGCAACGACAAGATCAGGCAAGTGACCCGTTCCGAGCCATGGATCGTTGGTCACCACACAATCGCCTGGATGCCATTCTTCAGGCGGGGTGATCTTCAATAAAGAGGAAAGGGTTCGCGGGAGAACGCCGACGAAGGACGGAACAGCGCTGGAATTCTCAGCTAGATTTGCGGCGTTTTCATCCAGTAGAACAACAGCATAGTCATTGGACTCGCGGACAATGGTAGAGAAAGCTGTTCTCTTCAGCGCGATAGCGGCCTCATCGGCAATCGAAATCAGGCGGGACCACATGATTTCAAGGTCGATGTCGCTGATTGGCTTTGTGTCGGTGGTGGCGAGCAAGATCTGTTTTTCCTTGAAAGTTCTTCGGTTGCGGCGGATCTGAGGTAGATCGGGTCCGAAGCAGGGCCATTCCGGGTCGAAATGGCCCTGTCCGGGCACGGACTTAGTGGATCATCCCATCGATCTTGTCGGCCATTTCGCCGAGGACCGTCTTTGGGTCCTCATGATTGATGAGCACGCGACGCAGGTAATCCTTCACCGTGTCGCTGACCTTGACCGGGTCGGCGCCTGGATAGGGGTTCCAGTTCGTCAAGCGTGCTGCTGATGACAATGCCGTCGCGCTGTTCTCATTTGCGCGATAGTAGTCGCCCAGTAGGTCCGGCCGATCGATGGCGATTGTGTTCACCGGGACCGCGCCGACACCCTTGACAAGGATCGTCTGCCCCTCCGGACCGACCAGGAACTTGGCAAATTCCCAAGCTGCCTTCTGCCGTGCCTTATCGTGGCTGAGAATGACGAGCGAACGCCCCCCGGCCGGAAGTCGCCCAGACTCGGTGAGCATCGGCCACGGGAGTGATTTCAGCTTGAACCGGCCCTGTGCCACCTCTTCAATTTTACCGATGGCCGCACTGTAGGATGCAAACACACCCACCGTGCCCGACGCGAAGGCCTGGAGCATTTGCGGCTGGGTCATGTCTACGGTACCGGTTTTTCCGAAATCACGCAGGATCTGCAGCGCCTTGAGGCCGCTTTCGCCGTCGAACGCAATGTCCGACCCGTCAGCGGTCAGGAACGGCTTGCCCTGAGACGTGACCAGCGCCTGGAAGGTCCAGTTTCCCGCCGACTGATAATCGAAGAGGCCACCGACATGGTCGTTGCCGAGCGCCTGAACTTTTTTGGCCGCCGCGGTCAGGTCATCCCAGTTATCAAGTGCGTCGATGTCCGTGACGCCGGCCTTCGTTAGAAGGTCGATGTTCAGATAGATGATCGGTACAGACGTGGCATAGGCAAGCGCATAGCTTTCGCCGGAAAGCTGGCCGAATTCGTCCAATGAAGGTGCGTAGCCGAGACCAGACCAGTTCGGGTCCTTTGCGATCAAGTCGTTCAAAGGGACAGCCAGATTGCGCGCAGCAAGAATCTGAATACTCTGATTGCCCTGCAGGGAAATGTCTGGAAGGTCACCGATTGCCGCTGAACGCAGAGTGGTCTGCAGCAATTCATCGTAGGTGTTTGGGACTGGGGTGCGGAATTTGATCTTGACGTCCGGGTGTAGCTTCTCGAACGCTGCAACGGTTTGCTCGAGGACGCTGGTGTAAGCGTTCGAGGAATAGGTGACGTCGAGTTTGATAGGTTCAGCCGAGGCCGTATTCGCGACGAATAACAGCGGGAGTGTACAAGCTTTGATCATTCGCATCAGCATTTTCAGGTCACCCTTAAGTCGTGGATTTGAGCGATTGAGGTAAGGTGATTTGTCCATCGACAAACGACCTTCGAAAATATCTGCATGGCGTTCGAACAGGTTGGTCCATCATTCAGCCATCGGTTGAAACGCTGGTGCGGGGCTCTCCCAGGAGACTCGCCAGCTCGGCCTGCAAGGCCTGGTTTCGGGCCATCAATTTGATGACGGTGGCAGCAGTGGCGCTGGCGCCGCGCTCGCCGACGAAGAAGAAGTGCCCGCCGTCAATGGTCGCGCCCAGTCGCTTGGGAAGGTCAGCGACGAGTGAGGAAAGCTTTGTCCAGCTCGTAGCATCCATCGATCCTCCCTGTGCCGCATAGGAGCTTGCATAGCGACGAACGATGATCTGTGCGTTCATGTGCGCCCAGCCGGTGATGTCGCCGAGCGCGTGGCGAAAATCACGCTGATCGGTGGGCGCGATAGGCAAGGCCATGGGCAGAGTGTCGAGATCGTCTGACGCCGCGGGGCTGCCGCGTTCGTGCCTCAGGGCCGGTGGCGTCGCGACGAGGACATACTTCTCATAGTCTTTCGAGGGCAGCACCTTGCGGCCAAGTTCGGCCTCAATGGCGGCAATCTCCGCCAGCCACGACAGCCGGCGCGGAACCCCGGACACCGGTGATCCGGCGACGTCCCAAAACCCCTTGTCGTCGACCCGTTCCATCGACCGGTCGTCGCCCGAGCCCGATGGGAGGGGCGGCCGGGCCGCCATCGGTATGAACGCTTCGATGTCGACACCTCGCTTGCGCAAGGCGACGGCGAGCGGGCCCACCACATTGCTTGCCATACTCCACGCAAGGATGATCACCGACCGCCGTTGTCCGGCAGTTGCCGTGGCGTCAGCGATAAGTTCGCTCAATGCGTCGGCCCATTGCAGCCGGGTCACGTCGCAAGATGCCGATACCGGGAAGTGTGGACCGGTTGCCACAGATGGTGCGAGAAAGCCATAGCCGGCCTCGCCGAGCCAATGGTCGAGAAAATCCTGCGGGTTGCCGTCCGGATAACCATAGGAAACCCGCGCCAGATGTCCGCCACCGGGTATAAACACCACGAGCGGCGTCGACAGCGCGCGACCGGGTCGATGGTAGACCAGCATCGGCACGGCTGCCGCAATTGTGAACGTTTCGCCATTCATCAGGCCGGGCGACGCCGCCATGGTCGAAGTTCCGTGATTGGTGTTGAAGGAAATCTGGCGCAGGTCGGGAGTCATGGCCTAGCCTTTCGGCAGCAGGGCCGTCACCTCCTTGGACATGGACTCCAAGGCCTCGGAGGGAGACTGCCTTTGCTGCACGACATCCCGCATGCGATCCCGAATGACCGTTGAAATCTTGGCACCATTCGCGCCGGGGTACGCGTACCAGCCGTCCAGCAGGGATAACTGCTCAATGACGGGCTTCATATTCGGAGATTTTGCATAGAAGGGAGCCAGCCGCTTGGGATCTTCGGCCACCTGGCTGTTAGCAACCATATAGCCGCTTTGGGTCGCAACTATGGTTTGCCCAATCGGGCCTGATGCAAACTTCATGTAATCCCATGCCGCTTGCCGGGTAGAGGGGTCCTTTGCGAACATGATACTCATCGCGCCGCCGGCCGGCAGACGGGCTTTTTCGCTGAGCAGCGGGAAACGGCCAACGACAGTCGTTACCTGTCCATTGGATTGTTTTTCGTACAGGCCGACGTCCGAGCTTGACTGGACGAATATGCCGATCTTGCCAGCCGTGAACGCTTGCATCGCCTGGTTTCGTGTCATGTCGACCTGGCCTTGGCCCGCTGCCCCAAAGGCCTTCAGCAGTTGAAGCGCCCGCAACCCGTCCGGCCCGTCGAACGCAATTCGGCGCTCGTCCGCGCTCATCATTCGGCCTCCCTGGCTCTCGATCAAGGCGATCCAGAACCAATCGAGTTGATCGTAGTTAAAGAAGAAGCCGAGTAAGCCGGCTGCAGGATCATTGATCTTGGCAGCAAGCGCCAGGATGTCCTCCCATGTCGTCGGAAGCTTGCTCGGATCCGCCCCGGCCGCTCGAATAAGGTCGACGTTGTAGTAAACCACGGGCACCGACACGGTAAACCCGAGGCCGTAGTTCTTGCCGTTGAGTGTGCCGATGGAAAGGACCGACCGGGGCAACACATCCACACCTGCGGCCTTGTCCGCTGCAATCAAGTCGTCCACAGGAACGGCAAGACCCCGATCAGCAAAAATCCGCAGCCTGTTGTTTCCATTGAAGGCCACGTCCGGGAGGGATCCCGAGACTGCCCCCCGCAGGATCATCTGGGCGAGATCGTCATAGTTGGCTTGCGAAGTATCGAGATCGATCTCGACACCAGGGTTGTTCTCCATGAATGCTTTGGCGACTGCCTGATGCAGCGAAGCGTAAGGAGCGTGAGCGGCAACCCGCAGCTTAATTTTGCTCTGAGCGCGGACATGGCCGAACGGCAAAGCTGAAGCGGCGGCACCCAGGATAATCTGTCGACGTGTGGGCATCATAATATACCTCTTAGGGTTACAGTCTTATTTCACCGCGCCGCCCGTCAGTCCTTCGACGAACCATCTCTGGGCGGAAAGGAATGCGGCAATGAGGGGTGCGACCACGATGGTAGCTGCCGCCATGAGGGGGCCGTAGTCGTTGCCAGCCTCCTCGTTCTTGAAGGCCATGATGCCGAGCGGCGGCGGCATCAAATTTTGGTCTCGTACCGCGATTAGCGGCCAGAATAGGCTGTTCCAGTGGGAAACGACGGAGAAGATCCCGAAGGCGATGATCGCCGGCAGCGCCATCGGCACCATGATCTTCCAGACAATCGCGAATTCTGAAAGCCCATCGAGGCGGGCTGCATGAATGACATCGTCGGGGATGGTCTTGAAGAACTGCCGGAATAGGAAGATGCCGAAGGGCGAGACGATATAGGGCAAGATCAGCGCCGCATAGGTGTTGAGGATGCCGATTTGGTAGCCGAGGATGAACAGCGGCAAAGCCAATACTTCATGCGGCAGAAGCAGCGCGATCAAGACCATCGCGAAGAGGAGGTTGCGGCCGGGGAAGTCGAGCTTGGCAAGCGCGTAGGCGGCTGGCGCGCAGACGGCGACCTGGAGGACGACGATCATGGTGCAGACGATGACGCCGTTCAGCATATACTGCGGCAGCGGTGCTTCGGTGAGCGCCCTGGTATAGTTCTCGAGCCCATAGAACTGCTCCGGCCAGAAGCTGAAGGAGGCGCGGAAGATCTCGCCCGGCGGCTTGATCGACAGTGATACCATCCACACGAACGGAATGAGGATCAGCGCGCCGGTGGCAAGAAGTGCGGTATGGCGAAGAATGGCCGAGGGCAACGCCAAGCGCCGTGTGTGCTGAGTGCTCATTGGTAGTGAACCCTTTTGTCCATGACGCGCGCCTGGATCAGCGTCAGGGTGACGACGATAGCGAGGAAGACGACGGCGACGGAGGCGCCGTAACCGGTGCGCAGGTACTCAAAGCTCTCGCGATAAAGGGTGAAGAGCAGCATCTCGGAGGCATGCCCGGGACCACCCTGCGTCAGAACCTGCACGGTGTCGAAGGTCTCGAATGCTCTGAGCGCCACGACGATGAAGACGAACATGGTGACGGGCCCCAGCATCGGCAGCGTCACAGTCCTGAGCCGGTCGAGCCAGAGGTCGGCGCCATCGATGTCGGCGGCATCGTAGAGATCCTGCGGGATGGACTTCAGCCCCGCAAGGAACAGCACCATGGCATAGCCGAGGTTCTGCCAGATGCCGATCATCGCCAGCACCGGCAGCACCGTGTTCGCGTCGCGCAGCCAGTTGGCGGTCGGCAGACCGAGGCTGGCAAGCGTCTGGTTGACGAGACCGATGGTCGGATGCAGCAGCGCCTCCCAGGCGATCGCCATCGCCGTCAGCGTCGCCATGAACGGCAGAAAGTGGATGGCGCGGTAGAACGCTCGGCAAGACTTGCCGCTTTCGATTAAAAGCGCGATCACGAGGCCGAGCATGATCGTGCCCGGCACGACGATCACGGCGTAGAGGATGGTGTTGATGAGCGAGGCGCGGAAGCCCTCGTCGGCGAACACTTCCCGGAAGTTGTCGAACCCGACGAACGAGAGCGAACTGGCGCCGAACTGCCAGTCGGTGAGCGCGATCGCAAAGACGGCGAAGACTGGCAGGAAGAACAGGGTGACGAGCAACAGCAGCGCCGGGCCCGCGAGCGCCCACGCGGCGAGCGTCTCGGAGATCCGCTGGCGACGGAGCGCCGCGCGGGTTGCCGGCGTGACGGATGCGGAGCCGGCCTGCTGTTCGGCCGAGGACGCGGCGATGCTCATCAGGCGTGCTCCTTCATGCGCAGCACCGTGCCGTTCGGGCGGTTGTCCGGGCGAAGGCGCCTGCCGTCAGCGGCGAAGAGCAGCAGCCGTTCCGGCTTGACGCCGAGATGCAGGGTCTGGCCCGAGGTGATATGCGGCGCGCGCTCTGCCAGGAGCCGCGCGATGACCGGATGATCACTCCCCGGCACGGCGAGATGGACATAAAGGTCGGAGCCCATGTGCTCGGTGAGCCGCACCGAACCGGTTAGGACGTTCTCGCCATGGCTATCGACCAGATGGAAGGCCTCCGGCCGGATACCGAGCGCCAAAGTCGTGCCATGCGCCAGATCGGCAGGGATAGAAAAGCTTGTGCCGGCTGTTTCCGCAAACCCGTCTTCGCGCAGCTTCGCCTCCAGCATGTTGATCTTCGGCGAGCCGATGAACTCGGCGACACGACGGTCATCGGGATCTGCATAGATTTCCTGCGGAGGCGCGACCTGCAGTAGCTCGCCGTCGAGCATCACCGCCACCCGGTCGGACATCGTCATCGCTTCCGACTGGTCGTGGGTGACATAGACGAAGGTGACGCCGAGCCGCTTGTGCAGTTCCTTGATCTCGGCCCGCATCTGCACCCGGAGCTTGGCATCGAGATTGGAAAGCGGCTCGTCCATTAGGAAGACGGCAGGTTGGCGGACCATCGCGCGCCCAACGGCGACTCGCTGGCGCTGCCCCCCGGACAGCTGACCGGGTTTCCGATCCAGGAGATGGCCGATGCTCAGCGCATCGGCGGTCCGCCTTACATCCTGGTCAATCTGGTCAGCCGTCACCTTCGTTCCAGGTAGCAGGCGGCCTACCAGCGGGAGCCGCTGCCAGGCCGACAGCCGCCGCATCCTCAGCGGCAGAGCCATGTTTTCCAGCACCGTCATGTGCGGATAAAGCGCGTAGGACTGGAAGACCATTGCGACGTCGCGCCGCTTCGGCCGCACACCGTCTACCACCCGTTCGCCGATCGCCAACGAGCCGCCGGTCTGCACCTCGAGGCCCGCCAGAATGCGCAGTAGGGTCGATTTCCCGCAGCCCGAGGGACCAAGCAGCGTCAGGAATTCGCCGTCAGCGATTTCAAGCGCGACGTCCTTCAGAACAGAGGTCGCACCAAAGGATTTACGCATGCTCCGTATCGATATTTCCGCCATTTTGTTCCCCTTCATTTTTCGAGGGCCCTTTACCAGGCCAGAAGTTTTTGGCGTTGGTAGGTAGCTATTCAGCGAGTTTTGCTACAAGTAAATGACAAGCATCGAATAATTCGATATCAAATGGGCGATTCGCGATATCAACCTGATGGAATGAGCGAAATGTCGGACAAGGAAGATCTGTCTTTGAACGCAGTACGTGCGTTCGTGCAAATTGCCCGTGAACATAGTGTTACGCGCGCGGCCGAGAGTCTTGGGATAACCCAAAGTTCTGCGAGCCGTCATTTGGCGGTCTTGGAGGAGTATCTCGGCGCCAAACTCGTCGAGCGCCGCGGCCGCATCACGCAACTGACCGATTTCGGTCGCCTGTTTGCCGATGCCGTCTCCGAACCGTTGGAGACGATACTGTTTACCGCCAATCGGATGCGCCGCGGCGACCGGAAGGAAGCGAACCGTCTTATCGTGCGGACGTCGCTATCCACCTTCTCCTATACCCTTTTGATCCCCAACATTCAGAACTTCTCCAAAGAAATGGGCGGCGTTACCGTGGATATCGTCAGTTCACTGTCTGCCCCTGCGGCCACCGACAATTTCGATGTCCTGCTGACACGCGACCTGGCACTGACGCAAGCCTCCGACCGGTGGGACATCTATGACGAGCAGCTTGTGTGTGTCGGGACACCGAAATTCGTCGCGAGGCGCAGTCTCGCCTCTTTGCGCACCACACCGCTCATAACGGTCACGTCAAGGCCCGACATCATTCCAATCTGGACCCGCGCCCTGGGACTGAAGACCACCGATATCCTCTCGGGGGCGCGATATGATCACCACTATCTGGCTCTGCCCGCTGTCGCGACGGGGCAGAGCTTGCTGGTAACGCCCCAGATCCTGGTCGCCGATCTGATTGCTCAAGGCCTCCTGGAGATCTTGCCGGGATCGCGCGTCAACAGCGGAAAACAATATCACGCCTACGCCCTCGACCGAAGCCACAATCCGGACCTTGCCCGCGCCTTCTGCCGATGGATCACCAGACTGTGCCGAAAAGCCGGCGCAATGGATGGCACGAATGGAAACGCGGAGTAATTCGCAGGCCAAAGGTCGATCGTTGAATTGAAGCAAGCCAGACTTTCTGTCTGAACTGCAGCCGGCTTGTTTTTGTAATGCCGCTCACATTGAAAAATCCGATTTCAACCCATCAGAAATGCGATGGATAAGCTGGCCGATCCAGTCTCCCCAGCCTAGGTTGCCTCGACACCAACGCGCCGACTTGGCGCGGGCAAGGAGGCTACATTGACTGTCATCTCGAAAAGGCTCGGCGCTGTTAAGCCGTCGGCCACCAAGGCAATGACCGCCAAAGCGCGCGAGTTGAAGGAGCTTGGAAAAAGCGTCATCGCACTGAGCGCCGGAGAACCCGATTTCGACACCCCTGAGAACGTCAAGGACGCCGGCATCGATGCGATCCGTTCCGGCAAGACGAAGTACACCCCGGTTCCCGGTATCCCCTCTCTCCTCAAGGTCATTCAGGAGAAGCTCGAGTGCGAAAACAATCTGCACTACGCGACCAATCAGATCACCACCGCCTGCGGTGCCAAGCAGATCCTCTTCAACGCCCTCTTTGCAACACTCGATCCGGGCGACGAGGTGATAATTCCGGCGCCCTGCTGGGTGTCCTATCCGGATATGGTGCGTCTGGCCGGCGGCTCCCCGGTCATCGTTCCCTGCAGCGAAAAGGATGGTTTCAAGCTCACGCCGGAAGCGCTTGAGGAGCACATCAGGCCGCGCACGCGCTGGCTGATGTTGAATTCGCCGTCCAACCCAACTGGCGCGGTTTATGCCGCGGACGAGCTTCGCGCGTTGGCCGAGGTGCTCAGAAATCATCCGCATGTCATGGTGCTCGCCGACGACATCTATGAAAAGCTCGTCTATGGCGATGCCAAATTTGCAACCATCGCAGCTGTGGCGCCGTGGGTGTACGACAGGACATTGACCGTCAATGGCGTCTCAAAGGCCAACGCCATGACAGGCTGGCGGCTCGGCTACGGAGCTGGTCCAGCGGACCTCATCAAGGCCATGAACACCATCCAGGGGCAAACCGCCTCGCATACGAGTTCAATCTCCCAATACGCGGCGGTTGAGGCCATCGGCGGCGATCAGTCCTACCTTGGGGGTTTCGTAAAACAGTATGAGGCCCGCCGGGATCTCGTCGTCAGGAAACTCAACGAAGCCTATGGCGTGCGCTGCACTGCTCCAGATGGCGCCTTCTACGTCTTCGCGTCTTGCGAAGGTCTGATCGGGAGGCGAACGCCCGCCGGCCAGATCATCAAAACGGACGAAGACGTCGCGATGTTTCTGCTCGAGGAAGCTGGCGTCGCTGTTGTTCCCGGTTCAGGTTTCCTGATGTCACCCTACTTCCGAATTTCCTACGCCTCGTCCGAAGAAGAACTGATTGAAGCATGCGATCGGATCATCGCGGCTTGCGAAGCACTTGCAAAAGGAGAAGCCGCATGACCAAAGCGAAACAGTTGCGTGATCGCATGGCCGAACACGGTCTGGTCCACATCATGGCCGCCCACAGTCCTCTCTCGGCAATTCTCGCCGAGGAAGCCGGCTTCGACGGCATCTGGGCCTCCGGCTTCGAACTTTCCGCTCTTTATGGCCTTGCCGACATGAGCCTGATCACGATGACCCAGCATCTCGACATGCTCCGCGCCATTGCCGGTCAGTCGTCGCTGCCGATCGTCGCCGATATCGACACGGGATACGGCAATGCCTTGAACGTGATTCATGCCATCCGTGAATACGAGAAGGCCGGCACGGCAGCTGTCGTGATCGAGGACAAGACCTTCCCGAAGGTCACCAGCCTCGCGGCGGACGGCCGCCAGGAACTGCTTCGGATCGAGGAGTTTCAGGGCAAGATCGAAGCCGCGGTTGCGGCGCGAACCGACCCGAATTTCATCGTGATCGCCCGCACCGAAGCCCTGATCGCCGGTTTGGGTGAAGAGGAGGCGCTGTCGCGTGGCAAAGCCTATGCCGAAGCCGGCGCGGACATGATTCTGGTCCACTCGAAAAAGAAGGATCCTGCCGAAATCGAGAGCTTCTCGCGGGCGTGGAAGGGTCAGGTCCCGCTGGTCATCGTACCGAACGCCTATCCGGAACTCGATGCCACGCGCATCCGCGCGCTCGGCAATATCAGCATGACCATCTACGGCAACTACGGCATCCGCGCCGCGACCACAGCGATGCAGGATGCCTTCCGGCGGATCATCGCCGACGGCGGCGTGCAGAATGTCCATAAGGACATCGTGCCCGTCGACGAGATCTTCCGCCTTCAGAAGATGGATCAGGTCAAGGCCGCCGAAAAACGGTTCCTGAGATAGGTAGGCGCCTATGCCGTTCACGCCCGCCGCCAATTCAGGCCAGCCCGAGTTTGGTGTCTCCGTCGTCAAAGACGGGGCCTCGATATCGCTGAGTTTCGACCTTGATCGGATTGCGGCTTTCCGTGCGACTTTCGGCGACGACGTGTTTGTCGAAGTGGCCACGCGGTATGTCGAACAGAGAGCCGAAGCCCTGTCCGCAACGCACGAACTTTGGCTCTGGAAGGAAGCGGTTCGAGCGCACGTCCTGCCAGACTCAACTGCTGCAAGCGGTTGTGGCGAGGATGGCGTCGATGATTGATCTCATTGGCGCCGTCGCACTGCTCCTGTGGGGTCTTCGCATGGTGAAGACAGGCGTGCTCCGCGCCTTCGGAGCGCGGCTGCGCCAGTGGATTGGATCAGGCACCCGCAATCGGTTCCTCGCCTTCGGCATCGGGTTGACCGCGACGATTGCACTGCAAAGCAGCACCGCCACCGCCTTGATGACAGCCTCATTCGCCGGCATGGGCTATCTGGGCTCGATGATGGCGCAGGCGGTGATGTTGGGCGCCAACGTCGGTACCAGCATCGTTACGCGCCTTCTCGCACTCGACCTGCACTTCCTTGCAGCGCTGCTGATTGCCACAGGGGTTGTTGCCTTCGGAATCAGTCATTCAAAATCCGCCAAGGGCATGTCGCGTGTTCCGCTCGGGCTTGGCCTGATGCTTCTGTCACTCCATTGGCTCGGACAGGCGACCGAGCCAATGCGGCACTCGCAAGTGCTGATTGCACTGATGACCTCACTGGACGCGGTGCCCGTCCTCGCCGTCGCCGTGGCTGCAGTGCTTGCGATGGCGGCTTCGTCCAGCATGGCGATCGTGCTTCTGGCGATGTCGCTTGCCGCCAGCGGAACTGTCACTCCAGCGCTCGGCATGGCTCTGGTCTTGGGCGCTAACCTCGGCGGTGCATTTCCGCCAGTCGCAGCGACGTTTCACCATGGGGCTGTGGCACTCAGGGTCACAGTCGGCAATCTGCTGGTCCGGCTGGCCGGATGTGTTGCCGCCCTGCCGTTCCTCGACTGGATCGCGAAGCTCCTCTCGGATGCCGGTTCACACGGGGCCACGCTCATCGTCGACGCCCACATCATCTTCAACGTCACCCTTGCCGTCGCCGCGCTTCCACTGCTCCGGCCGCTTTCCAACCTGATGCGCCGGATCGTTCCTGAAGCCGAAACGCCGGACGATGGTCCGCGATATCTAGATCCCGAACATCTCGACACGCCCGCGCTCGCGCTTGCCGGCGCCGCCCGCGAGACATTGCGGATCGGAGACCGCATCGCGGCGATGATCGAGGCCAACCTCGAGGCATTGCGCAAGAGCGATACGGCACGCTGCACCAGTGTCGCCGTCATGGATGACGAGGTCGATCGTCTGAACAGCGCCGTCAAGCTCTACCTCGCCAGGCTCGACAGAACGGCGCTCGATGAAAAAGATGCCCAGCGCTCCGACGAGATCATCGGTTACGCCACCAATCTCGAACATATCGGCGACATCGTCGATCGGAATCTCCGCGAACTCGTTCAGAAGAAGATCCGCGGTCAGTTGAGCTTCTCCACCGAAGGTGCGTCGGAAATCGAGGAACTCTATCAGACGACGCTGAGCAATCTGCGCCTCGCACAGAGCATCCTCGTATCGGGTGACTCCCAGCTTGCGCGCCAGTTGGTCGAGGCGAAGGTCGGCATTCGTCATCTCGAAGAGCGCTCGGCGGCCAATCACATGGCGCGGCTTCGCGACGGTCTGGTCGCGAGCGTCCAAACCAGTTCCCTGCATCTCGACATGCTGCGGGACCTCAAGCGGATCAATGCTCACATCGCTGCGATCGCTTATCCGATCCTCAAAAGTGGCGGCAGCTTGCGCGAATCCCGGTTGATCGGCTCCGATCAATGCGCAGCGACGCATGACAACATCTAGCGGGCATTCGATCGCATCGACGGGCCCAGCAGAAAACAACTGGCAGGAGGAACGACATGATAGTGCCCGCAGAGGAGGCACGCAATCTGGCGACACAGGTCCTCCGTCTCCACGGCACGCCAGAAACGCATGCCGAGATACAGGCGGACCTATTGTTGGAGGCTGAGCTTCGCGGCTATGCCTCCCATGGCTTGCTGAGGCTTCCACGGATCGTCGAGCGCATTCGCAACGGCGTCGCCGATCCAAGCGCGGTTGGTTTGTCGCAGTGGGTGCACCCTGGTTTCTTGAGGGTGGACGGCCAAAGGGGGCTTGGCCCTGTGATTGCGCTTCGAGGCTTGGATGAAATCTCGGAGCGAGCGCGGCAGATCGGTATTGCTGTCGCGGCCGTCGACAACAGCAATCATATCGGAATGCTGGCGTGGTATGCCGAACGCATCGCAGCGGCTGGTCAAATAGCCCTCTGCTTTTCCACAAGCGAAGCCTTGGTCCATCCGTGGGGTGGCCGCCGAGCGATGATCGGGACAAACCCTATCGCTATTGGCGTTCCTGCAAGGCCGCATCCGTTCGTGATGGACATGGCGACCAGCCTCGTTGCCATGGGAAAGATCTACGACCATGCAAACCGTGCTCAGGCAATCCCGAGCCATTGGGCACTTGACCGGCACGGCAAACCGACCACCGACCCGGAAGCGGCCAAGGCCGGAGCGATAGCGCCTTTCGGTGACGCGAAAGGCTATGCCCTCGGTCTGGCGTTCGAGCTTCTGGTGTCGGCGCTTGCTGGAAGCGCCCTGGGTCAGAGCGTGCAGGGAACTCTTGATTCCACGAAAGTCTGCAACAAGGGCGACGTTTTCATTGTCATTTCGCCTGACATAGAAACTGAGACCGCCGACGAACTCTCCCGCTATCTGAACGCGGTTCGCAACTGCCCCCCGATTGACGGTTTTTCTGCCGTGACCGTTCCCGGCGACCGATCGCGCGCCAGCCGCGTGGAACGTCTCACGGCAGGAATTTCTCTTCCCGACGAAGTCTGGGGCGAGTTGCTCGAGCTCGCGGGAGCGCAACATCAAAAGCGAGATCAGGGGACCCTTCAATGACAGTGTTTGGCCTTACAAGAGCGCCCCGCGAAATTCTCTTTGGCGCCGGTCAGCGCAAGGCCGTTGGCCATGCCGCCAGCCGGCTTGGGCGGCGCGCATTGATCTGCACTGACAAGCGACTTGGTGATTCACCTGAGATTCAAGAGCTTAGGCAAGACCTCGCGGCCGTCGGCGTTGTCAGTTCCACATTTGATGACACACAGCCGGACGTTCCCCGCGATTGCATCGACCGTTGTGTGAAGCAAGGCAGAGAGTTCAAGCCTGATCTCGTCATCGGTTTTGGTGGTGGGAGCTGTCTTGACCTTGCGAAAGTCACCGCCCTTCTGTTGAGCCACGGAGGCGAGCTGAGTTCCTTCTATGGCGAATTCAAAGTGCCGGGTCCGGTGCTGCCACTTATCGCCATACCGACAACAGCCGGAACCGGGTCGGAGGTAACGCCAGTCGCCGTTATCAGCGACGCTGAACGGACACTGAAAGTCGGAGTCTCCAGCCCGCACCTGATCGCGCATACCGCGATATGCGACCCGGAACTCACATACAGCTGCCCACCACAACTGACCGCGACAGTCGGTGCGGACGCACTCACACATGCAATTGAGGCCTTTACCGCGCTACGCAGATCGCCGGACGGTGATCTGGCTCATGCCCATGTCTTTGTCGGCAAGAACGCTCTCAGTGATCAGTTCGCCCTGCGTGCGATCTCCTGCATCGCGTCCAATCTCCATGCGGCAGTCCGCGATGGTGGGGACAAAGAGGCCCGGTCGCAACTGATGTTGGGTTCATTGCTTTCGGGGCTCGCATTCGGCACTGCCGGTACCGCGGCTGCACACGCCATTCAGTATCCCGTTGGTGCCTTGACCCACACGCCGCATGGCGTGGGGGTAGCGACACTCATGCCCTATGTGATGGCCTTCAACCAACCGGCGTGTGAGGAAGAACTGGCCCAGATCGCAAGAGCGTTCGGCATCGGGAATGTTGGAGCGCCTGTCGCAGAACTCGCGTCCCAGGCGATCGAGGCAGTCCAGGCACTTTTTGCCTCAGTCGGCATACCCAAATCCTTGGCGGAGCTTGGTCTTCCGGAGACGAAGCTGTCCTGGACGGCGGAACAGGCAATGGGCGCCACAAGGCTCATAAAGAACAACCCGCGCCTTCTCGATGTCGAAAGCGTGCTTGCGATCATCACAGCGGCGCATGCGGGCAACCGGCTCGCCCTTCATGTTTCTTGAACATTCCAGTCGAAAGCGGATCTCACCTGATGAAAAACCTTGCTGATCTCGAACTCAAACCGCAACTCTACATTGGCGGCGCATGGAAAGACTCGTCGGATCGATCAACGTTTGAAGTCGGCAATCCGGCCACGCTGGATGTTATTGCGAATGTTTCCAGCGCAACGCCGGAAGACGGGCTGGCGGCTCTCGACGCAGCGCAGGCCGCCTTTGCGGATTGGTCACGACGCCGACCGCGAGCGCGCGCCGAGATCCTTCGAAAAGCTTTCGAACTGATCATGGCGCAGAAGGAGCAACTCGCTCGGCTGATAACCTTGGAAAACGGGAAGGCCTTGCCGGATTCTCTTGCCGAGATTGCCTACGCGGCCGAGTTCTTCCGATGGAACGCCGAAGAGGCTGTCCGCAACATCGGAGAGGTATCGAGAGCCCCGGCAAGCGGAGCCCGCATGCTTGTTCACCACAAGCCTGCTGGAATTGCCGTGCTCGTCACGCCATGGAACTACCCCGCTGCTATGGGCACCCGAAAAATCGCCCCTGCCTTGGCAGCCGGGTGCCCGGTGGTGATCAAGCCCGCCTCCGAGACCCCACTGACCATGCTTTCTCTGATGCCAATTCTGGAGGCCGCGGGAGTGCCTGCCGGCGTCGTCAACGTCGTGCCCTCGAGGCGTGCCGGTCCGCTCGTCGACACGTTGCTCCATGATCCACGGGTTCGCGTCGTCTCATTCACCGGTTCGACGGAGGTGGGGCGCAAGCTTTTGCATTCTGCCGCGGATCAGGTGATCAATCCGGCGATGGAGCTTGGCGGCAACGCACCGTTCGTCGTGCTCGCTGATGCCGACGTCGATGCGGCTGTCGAGGGCGCCCTCCTGGCCAAGATGCGCAACCTCGGTGAGGCCTGCACGGCCGCCAACCGCTTCTATGTCCACGAAATCCTGTTCGACGAGTTCGCGGAGAAGCTCGCGGCACGCATGGCCGCTCTGAAGGTTGGCAACGGGCTCGACGAAGGTGTCGAAGTGGGCGCGCTGGTCAACGGCCAGACACGCAACAAGGTTATCGAACTTGTCGAGGACGCAACCTCGCGCGGTGCCCGGACTTTGACCGGCGGAAAAGCCGTGGATGGTCCAGGCTTCTTCTACCCGCCAACGGTGCTCGTGGATGTTCCTGAAGACGCAAAGTGCTTCCGGGAGGAAATTTTCGGCCCTGTCGCCGCACTTACCCGCTTCTCCGATGAAGAGGATCTGGTACGTCGCTGCAATGATACCGAGTACGGGCTCGTGGCGTACATTTACACCAAAGATTTGCGCCGAGGACTTGCTTTGTCCGAGGAACTTGACTTCGGGATGATCGGACTCAACCGCGGGCTGGTATCCGATCCGGCCGCCCCCTTCGGCGGAATGAAGCAGAGTGGCATCGGTCGCGAAGGGGCGCATGAAGGAATGCTGGAATTCCTTGAGACACAATACGTTTCGGTCGAGTGGTAGTGCGGATTTCGACCACAACGTTCATTGTGAAAGCTCGTTCATCTGGTCGGGACCGATGCGGATGTCTGACGAGCGACGTTGCGGGAGAAGCGAGAGCGAGCACAACCTAAGTCACTTGGTACTCGACAAAGTGCCATTAGAGGAGCAAGCGTTGGAAGTACATCATCTTTGGGTCGTTGCCACCGCGCGCAATTGGAGCTTCAGAGCTGCAAGCCACACCCGGCCAGCAGTCAGCGGGGAGGGACGCCAATCAGTAGCTTCTCTTGCCATGCGCCGTTCCGAATACTGCTCGCTTACCGCGATGAAGAGACATCTGTGGCATCACTGCTTTCAGATGTCTCACGCGCTTGCAAAACCTGTCTTGCAGTCAACTTCGAAAAACGTCGAGATGGTTGGGATATTGGGCGGCCCTTGTGTTGGCGCGACCCTTGCCGGCAGCACTGCGGTCGAGAATTCCGTCGTAGCAGTGAGGCGAAACCCGATCGACGATTGAGAGGCCTCGCAAACCAGCCATTGCCACACCATTTGCCGGTGCCTCTTTCGGGCGCTGGCCAATCGACAAACGCCTTGCCGTCCCTAACAAAGAGAAGAATTCAATGACCGATCAAAAGACTCAGCCCAAGTATTTCGACAGCGGCGCATTCCTGCATCGTTCAGACGCGGTTGTGTACAACGGTGTCGCCTATGTCTCTGGCGTCAAATCATCGAACAAGAATGGCTCGGTTACGGAGCAGGCATCAGAGATATTGGCCGAGATCGATAGGCGTCTGGCTGATATCGGTACTGACAAGACCCGGCTGCTGTCCGCAACCATCTGGATGCACGACGTGATCCGCGATGTGAACGAACTCAATCTGGTCTGGAACAAGTGGCTTGCCCCGGATCGCAGACCGGCGAGGTCCTGCGTCCAATCGGCGTTGCAAGGCAATTCGCTGGTCGAGATTGCCGTGATCGTTGCCGCCTAGCCTGCAGTCGTCACCCTTGGGGGCGATACAGCGCAACGCTGTCCAGAACAAGGATACGAGATGACACGCTTCGTGGCGATCTTTGAGGACAATGTCGGGTTTGATTGGGTGCGTCGGGATCATAGCGGGGAACACCTGGCTTTTCTCGAAGCGAACAAGACGAGGATCGTTCTTGCGGGCGCGCTTCGTCCCGGTGTCGACGAACATCCGTCTGGCGGGCTCTGGATTTTCGACGTCGCCAGTGCGGACGAGGCTATCGCTTTGATCGAGAGCGACCCCTATTTCAAGCTTGGCTTGAGGAAAAGCTACGACCTTCGCGTGTGGGGGAAGCCTCCATTCTATGGGGCGGTGACCCTCTGAGAGGTTGGCCAAACATGCGGCATCGAAACTTCCTGCCTCGAGACGAGCGTCGCGATACTGACGCCAGAAAGGACCGTCGAAATTGACCGCAGAAGTACAATTACCGGCAAAAGAACAAAGAGTTGCCGTAATAGGTGCCGGCATCGTTGGGATGATGTCGGCCTACTATTTGTTCCGGGCCGGCTGTTCGGTTACCGTCATCGATCCTGCGGAGCCGGGTGATATGCGTGCATCGAGTTTCGGAAATGGAGGCTGGCTTAGTCCAAGCCTAGTGACACCTGGTGCCATGCCGGGCCTTTGGAAGCAAGTTCCAAAAATGTTGCTTGATCCAAAAGGCCCGCTCACGATCGACATCCGGCGTTTGCCGCGATTGCTGCCATGGTTGTTCCGCTTTCTCTGGAGTGGGGCAACCGAGCGTCGCGTAAGGCCGACATCCAAAGCCTTGAGCTCTCTGGTTGGAAGCTGCCCGGAGTTGCATCAGCAAGTTGCCCGGGAAATCGGCGCGGATCATCTTATCGAGCCACGCGGCCTTTTGTTTCTGTATCGGGATCGGCAGGCCTTCGAACGAGAGGCCTTGCCTTGGGCGTTACGTCGCGAATTTGGAGCAACTTGGACAGAGTTTGACGAGCAGCAGCTTCGCATCGAAGAACCCAATGTCCCCGAACGCTACAGGTTCGGGGTCTTGGTGGCTGGCGGCCACTGTGTTGATCCCGGTGGATTCGTTGCTGAAATTGCCCGGTACCTCTTCTCACAGGGCGTGCAATACCGGCAGTCGAGTGCGCTTGACTTCGCTTTCGATGGCGGTCGGCTCGCCGGCGTGCACACGGCAGACGGCACCGTTTCGTGTGACAAGGCAGTAATTTCGGCAGGTGCATGGTCGGCACAGCTTGCCAGGAAAGTCGGAAACAATATCCCCCTGGAGGCTGAGCGTGGCCACCATATCGTCGTTGCGGGCGAAGGTCCGAAGCTTCGCAACCGCCTCTTCTTGACTGATCACAAGATCACTGTGCGCACGTTCAAAGACGCCACCAAGGTTACCGGTCAGGTCGATTTTTCCGGCCTTGAGACACCCGCGAATCCACTGCGCTTTGAGGTCCTGCATGATCTGGTGGCCGACGCCTTGCCAATATTGAAAAGTGGCGCTCAGCGGAAGCTTTCTACATGGATGGGACGTCGCCCGTCTCTACCAGACGGCCGTCCTGCGATTGGGCGCAGTCGACGTTCTGCCGATGTTGTCCTGGCCTTCGGCCATGGTCACGTCGGTTTTGCGGCCGGTCCGGAGACCGCACGATTGGTGACTGGTCTCATCACGGGGGGCGTCGATGAAGATCTGCTCGCACCATTCTCACCAAGCCGCTTTGCCTGAGAACAATATCTGGTTAGGGGAACGCTGCGCTGTCAGCTATCCCAAATCTGCGGTGCGCAATTTGCATTGCGCCACTTTCACACCTGCGGAGCTTCACCGCAGAATGCCTGCTTGCCGTGCTCACTACACAAGTTGGCAACAAAACATGAGGTGCGTCCGTGATGAAGACCGGACTGTCGCGCGACAGCTGAACTCCGTTACCTCCGCCGATCGAACGGCATCGGACCAAGAAGGCTTCGGATCTGCTGTGGCAGCTACGAACGGTTTGAGCACGTATGGCGAACACGGATGATCCTGGCTTCGAGCTCCGCCATCTTCGCTATGTGGTTGCTACGGCAGAACTGGGCGGTATACGCCGTGCTGCACGTCGGCTTGGAGTCGACCCTGGCGCTGTGAGCCGCCGCATTCAGGACCTGGAAAACGAGATCGGCGCCGCCCTGTTCATCAGGGGACAGGGTGGCGTCACGCTTACTTTCGCGGGTGAGCGGTTCTTGCAGCAGGCCCGCAAGGCGCTGTCTCTGGCCAGTCATGCAGTCCAGGACGCGGGGGTCATCGGGCAAGGACAGGCAGGCGTCATTCGGATCGGTGTGATCTCGTCCCTCGCCTCAGGTTTTCTACCTGAACTGGTCGAGAGCTACAAAGCCCACCATGCGGCCGTTAGATTGGAATATGTGGAAGCTGGACCGGAGGAGCATGTACCGGCCGTGCAGCAGCATCGACTGGACGTGGCATTCCTGACCGGGCAACCGATCGCTGAGGGATGCGATCTTGCACATCTGTGGAACGAACGGGTTTTTGTCGCGATGTCGGACCGGCACGAACTGGCGGGCAAGCAAGACCTCGCCTGGAGCGATCTGCAAGGCCAGCGTTTTGTCGTAAGCGAGGTGCAGCCCGGGCCTGAGATTGCCGACTATCTGGTCAAACACCTGTCCGCACTCGGCCGGTCCCCGACGATCGACCATCAGGCGGTCTATCGCGACAACCTGATGCAGATCGTGGCCGGAGGCCATCACCTGACGCTGACCAGCGAGGCGACCATCGCCACACAGTTCTCCGGTCTGGTTTATCGTCCGCTTGCCGGAGAGGTTCTGCCTTTCTGCGCGGTGTGGTCACCCAAGAACGACAATCCCGCTTTCCGGCGTCTGCTCAGCCTCGCGAAAATGCTCTCGAAGAAGTGCGGGGCCTGTCTGGCTAATGGGAAGACGACGCACTCCGGCGAGCTTTTGCAAAGCCCCGATCCGTAGCAATGAAGCGCTCCAGCATCGGCACGATGAGGCGCACCGGCTCTATGGGAGCACCGCCCGGGTCGGCTAATAGCTTGCCATAAGTGGCAAGATCGCGCGCCAGCCCGGCTGGCAACTCCACCGTGACCTTCACAGGCTTGTCGTCGGACAGCGGCCCCAGTTTCAACTTCGCCATGGTCAACCTCCGTAGGGCTCGAATACTAAGTCTCGCGTCACGATCACGCGGACCGGGAAGCCAGGCCGGATCGTCAGCGTCGGTGCGACCTGCAACTGGCGGCGGATGATCTGCTGGCCGGCATCATTGATGGTGTCCTGCGCGCCGTCGCGAATGGCGCGAACAAGGCGGTCCTCGTCATCGACGGCGAGCTCGGCGCCGACCGCGAGCAGCGTTGAGAGCCCGGCGGCCTTGGCCAGATCCCACCAATGATAGTCGACACCGTCTTCGAGCCCCGCGTAGCCTTGCGTATCGGCGCCCGGCTGACGCTCCAACACGATGGATCGGCCGTTGGGGAGGATCAGCCGGTTCCAGACGAGCAGCACGCGGCGCTGCCCGAAGCCGACATCGTTGCTGTATTGACCGATGATGCGGGTGCCCTGGGGCACGAGGAGAACGCGGCCGGTGGGGCTGTCATAGATATGCTCTGTCACCTGAGCGGTGATCTGACCGGGCAGATCGGAGCGGATGCCGGTGATGAGGGCGGCAGAGATCACCGCCCCGGCTTGAAGCACATAGGGCGAAGCCGGAGCCATGACGCGATCGGCAGCGACGGTACGACGGTCGACTGCGGCGTTGAGGAACGCGGCTTGCCGATCCTGGGCGGTGGGAGCGCCTTGCTGGCCGGGAAGACCGAGGCCGGCGAGATTCGGATTAGCAATGCCGGCGGACGTTCCCGTACGGGCGACTGAGCCTGGCGCGGTCTGGAAGAAGACCCGGCTTGTGCGGGCGGCTTCTTCTTCGGCGAGGCGCCGCTGTTCTTCAGCGTTGACCTGGGGCGTCGCCATGGCAGGGGGCACGACCGGCTGACCGCGGTTCTGGGCGTCAAGAATCGGTCGGCCCAGATCTCCGGGGAGTGCCGGCCCGAGCACCGGACCGGTGTAGTCGCGCGGCAGACCGGCGAGACCATCGGCCGTCGCCCGGTTGTCGGTGGAATAGAGTTCTTCGTTTCCAGTTCCGCCGTCGCGGGTCTGAAGCGCATAGATCAGCGCGCCTCCGATGCCAAGGCTGGCGACGAGACCGACACTCGCCAGAACCTTGCGCGACAGTCGCGTAACGCGGGGCGCCTCGGCGCGCAGCCGCATGGTTGATGCGGGATCGACAGCCGCACCAGTGAGCGGAGCGCCAGTCTCTTGATTGTTTTCCTGATTGCTCATGACGCTGGCCTCCCGTCGGTGCGGACAATCCTGACAGCCTGCTGGCGGTCACCGCTGCCGAGGCGCAGCTCGGCCGCGCCGAACAGGCGATCGACGATCAGGACGTTCTGATAGATACGGTTATTGACGATCTGGGTTTCGCCGTTCGAGCCGAGAACGAAGAGTGGCGGCATCTCGCCCTGCACGATGCCGCGGGGGAACTCGACATAGACACGGCGTCCGTCGTCATAGACGGAAACCGGACGCCATGGCGGGGTGTCGCCGGTGAGGCCGTAGCGATAGTTGCGAGCGGAGGCGACCGGGATGACCGGTGTGGCCGGAACGCTTTGCCGTTGCCCTGCAGGCGGCTGAGGATAGGCCCAGGCGACGGCCGGCATATAGGGCTTCTCGCCCGAACGAAGCTCGATCATGTAGACACGGCGGTCCGTGGTGACGACGAGATTGGTGGTGATGTCGGCGCGCGACGGCTTCACGAGGATGTGGACGCGACGGGTTGTTCCAGAACCGCTCTCGGTGTCACCGATGATCCAGCGGGCCGTGTCGCCGGCGGCGATTGGTCCGGCGCCGGTCAAGCTTTCACCCGGCTCCAATGCGATATTGGTGATCTGGCCCGGCGCCGCATAGACCTGATAGAGCGCGCCTTCCGACCAGGGATAGATCTGGATGGAGTTGTAGTAGCCCTCGCGACGCGGCTGAACGCGGGCGGCGGCATTGGCGTTCTCGACACGTGCGGTCGGCGTGCCGGCGGTATTTCCACCACGGGCGACCGTCCAGACCGGTGGGACATGCAGCGGCCGCGGCCGGTCATCGGTGACGGCCACGGGCACGGCCGGCAGTGGCGGCACGTTGGTGTCGTAGCTGATTTCTGGCGGCTTGTAGGTAGCGCAGCCTGCCAGCATGGTCGCGGACAGGAGCAAAGCCGCGAAGGCAGGTTTACGGAGAACCGGAATGGCGGATGTGCGGATCGTCGACCGGCTCATTGGCTCATCTCCCGCGACCAATTGATAGCGTTGACGTAGATGCCGAGCGGATTGGCGCGCAGGCGTTCGGCGTCGCGCGGCGGCTGGATCACGACGGTCAGGATCGCGGTCCAGCGCTGCGTGCTGGAGATCTGGCCGTTCTCGTAGTGGCGCTCGGTCCAGGCGACACGAAAGCTGTCCGGCGAGGCCCGGATCACGCTCGACACCTCGACGGCGATCTGCTGCCGGCCGACCTTGGTGAACGGGTCATTGGTGCGTGCATAGTCGTTGAGCGCGGCTGCGCCACGATCCGTCGTCCATTCATAAGCGCGAAGCCAGTTCTGCCGCACGATGATGGCGTCGGCAGGGATCGAGCGTGTCTGCTCGATGAAGCGTGCCAGATGCCAGGCGATCTGCGGATCGGTGGGCCGATAGCCCACTGAGGCAGGCGCAACGGTCTGTGCCTGGCCGAGATCGTCGACCTGCACCACCCAGGGGACGACCGTGCCGCGCGCCGACTGCCAGACAAGGGCTGCGGCAAAACCGGCTGACAGGATTAGGCTGCCGAAGGCCATATAGCGCCAGTTCTTCGCTTGCACGCGGGCCGAGCCGATGCGGTCGTCCCAGACCTGTGAGGCCTTTTGGTAAGGCGTCTCGGGTTCCGGCGTCTTGCCGTAGTGGGTTGCGGGTCGTTTGAAGAAGCTCATGAGCGGTCACTTTCGGAGAGATTGACGGAAGAGCCGCCGCCGTGGCTGTCGCCGGAACGGACGGCGTGTGCGGCGGCTGAGACGCCATGGCTGAGCGCCTGGCTTCGTTTCATGCGTTTTGCCCAGTCGGGCGCTCCATCGCGCGGCGGACTTGCAAGGGCAGCGGCGGCATCATCGTCAGTGCCGCCGATGGTCCCCATGGTCGAGGAACCACCGGTCGCGCCAAAGCCAGCCTTGGCACCATCGGAGACGCTGGATTTGACGCTTTCGGCTGCGCGCGTGGCCGCGCGTTTCAGCGGTGAGACGGCGGCCGATCCTGCGGCGCGTGCAACACCTCCGAGGCCGGAAGCCACACCAGAAGAGCCGGTCTGGCCCAGGGAACCGAGACTGTAGGCCGCCGAGGCCGCGCCGGCGGCAGCAGCGCCACCGCGCATGGCTGCGGCTCCGCCGGAGATGGCGGC
>NZ_JAKREW010000079.1 GCF_022347545.1 Terribium retamae | reverse complement strand
CCGGCTATGCACGGCCGGTAGCTTCGGCCGCCAATCTACACCAACCCGCTCAAACAATCCTGAGGTGCGAGCCCGCAGATCGCTGAAAGGTAAGCTCCCACCTTGGCCAGGCGAGCCTCGAAGGACGCACCAAGTCGATGCTGCATGAAGCGGACCCCTATCAGCTCGACTTCGGCTCCTTGTCGTCGATCTCGATCGTCAGGGTGCCGTCCTTGATCGCCTTCTCCTTCTCGGCGACCTTGGCCATCACTTCGGCCGGCACCTTGCCGTCGAAGGAGCCGAGCGGCGCCAGCGAGCAGCCGCCGTTCTTCATGAAGGAATAGACGCCGTAGTCCTCGGCCTTGAAGGCGCCGGCCTTCACCTGCGCGATGGCGTGGTCGAGGGTCGGCTCGAAATGCCACAGCGCCGAGGCGACCACCGTGTCGGGATAGTCCTTCTGCGTGTCGATGACATTGCCGACCGCCAGCACCTTGCGCTCCTTGGCCGCGTCCGACACGCCGAAGCGTTCGGCATAGAGCAGGTCGGCACCGGCATCGATCTGCGCGAAGGCGGTTTCCTTGGCCTTGGGCGGATCGAACCAGGAGCCGATGAAGGCGACCTGGAATTTGGTGTCGGGCGCGCTTTCCTTCACGCCAGCGATGAAGGCGTTCATCAGCCGGTTCACTTCCGGGATCGGATAGCCGCCGACCATGCCGATGTTCTTCGACTTGGTCATCGCGCCGGCGATCAGTCCGGTCAGGTATGAAGCGTCCTGGATGTAGTTGTCGAAGGTCGCGAAATTCGGGGCCTTCTCCGCATCTGGCTTGAAGCTGGAACCGGCGAGGAAGGCGACGTCCGGATAGTCGGCGGCGACGGTGCGTGCCGCGTCCTCGACGCCGAACACTTCTCCCAGGATCAACTTGTGGCCGGCCTCGCAATATTCGCGCAGCACGCGCTCATAGTCGGTGTTAGCGGTGTTTTCCGAGAACACATATTCGATGTCGCCGCGTTCCTTGGCTGCATTGGCCGCCTTGTGGATGCGGCTTACCCATTGCTGCTCGACCGGCACGGTGTAGACCGCAGCGACCTTGATGGGGTCGGCGGCGAAGGCACGGCCGGCGAAGCCGCCGGTCATGGCAAGTGCGGCGCCTGCCCCGACGCCCTTCAGGACTGTGCGGCGGGACGGTGAAAAGGAGTTGAAAGTCGACATGTTGCTTGGTTCCCCTGACTGGCTTTTTATCTTTTGGTCAAAACTACCAAGAGACTCGCGCGAGCACAATGCGCGGTGGCGATGCCACAGGATGCAATGTGCGGCAATCACCGCGTTTGCCAGCGCACATCTTTCGTTCAAGGATCGTGTTGTACAAAGCCGTCTTTGAACAGATGAGAGATGCCTTTGGGCCGATCCCGCATCATCACCATAGCCAGCCTGCTCGGCATCCTGGCGGGCGTCCTGCCGATCCTCGCGGCCTTCTACATGGCGTGGGCGGTCGTCGAGGCCCGCAGGCAGACGCAACTGGCGGATATCGCCGGCTATGCGCTTGCGCGGACCCAGGCGACATTCGGCGATGCCGCCAATGCGCTTGAAGCGGCGAGGCGGCTGACGGACCCGACCTGTTCGCCCACCCATATCGCCGCATTGCGTGCGATCGTCGTCAATACGCGTTCGGTCGAGGACATCGGCTATTTCGCCAACGGCATGCTGCAGTGCGGTTCGTGGGGGCGGCCGACGATCCCCGTGCCTCGCTCTGCCATCGATGTCACGCTCAGCAGCGATATAGGCGTGACCGCGAGCCTGCGCCCCCTCATCAGCGGCGGCACGCCTTTGACGGGCTTCCATTCCGGAGCCTATGTGGCGCTGACCAGCCCGGGGCGCTTCACCGACGTTCCTGTGGACAAGGAGGTGAAACTGGCTGTCCTGGCCGGAGGCCGGACGGTCGTCGGCGCGCGGCATGATCCGGACCTGTCCCTGCTGCAAAAGCTGGCAGGGGGCGCAAAACCCGCGCCCAGCGAACGCACCCTCTACGACATCGCGCGCGATCGGGACTGGACGGTGATCGCCGTTTCGCCCAAGCCAGATGTCTTCCGAGACCTGGGCGACGATCTGCCGATGTTCCTGGCGGTGGGCGTCGCCACATCGCTTTTGATGGTTGGCCTCGTGGTGTGGCTGTCGCGCCGCCGGCTGTCGCTGCTCGGCGAACTGGCGACGGCCATTCGCCGGCGTGAATTCATTGTCCACTATCAACCGATCATCGACCTGCAGACTGGCGCCTGTGTCGGCGCGGAAGCATTGGTGCGCTGGCGGCGGCCCAATGGCGAAACCGTCCGGCCCGACATCTTCATCCCTCTGGCCGAGGAAAACGGCCTCATCGAACCGATCACGCATCAGGTTATCGAGATCGTGGTCGCGGAACTCAAGGACCTTCTCGCCGCCGACCGCTCGGCGCACATCGCCGTCAACCTGTCGGCGCAGGACATTCAATCCGGCCGCTTCCTGCCGTTCATGGCAACGCTGCTGGAAGCTGCCGGTGTTCGCCCCGACCAGCTGTGGCTGGAAGCAACGGAACGTGGCTTCATCGATGCGAAGCTGGCTCGCGTCACCCTCGAAAAAGCGAGGCAGAGCGGACACGCCGTCGCCATCGACGACTTCGGCACCGGCTATTCGAGCCTGCAATACCTCCAGGATCTGCCGCTCGACGCGCTGAAGATAGACAAGTCCTTCGTCGACACGATCGGCATCGATTCCGCCACCAGCACCATCACGCCGCACATCATCGACATCGCGAAATCGCTCGGCCTGTCCGTTGTGGCGGAAGGTGTCGAGCGGCAGGAGCAGGCCGACTATCTGGCGCAGCGCGGCGTGCACTATGCCCAAGGCTGGCTGTTCTCCCGACCGCTGCCCAAGGCCGAGTTTGTTGCCTTCTATCGGCGGCAGTCGAACGGGCCGATCTGAGCTTACAACACTAGCGCGGGCGCCGCGACGATCGCTATCGGCTGTGTACCGTCCTGGCGACATCGATGAAGGCGCGCAGCTTCGGCTGGCTCTGCATCGCCGTCGGGAAATAGAGGAAGATGCCGTCATCCTTGCCGATCTGGTCGGCGAACAGCAGTCGCAGTTCGCCGCGTTCGACCTCTTCCTGGACCTCCGGCTCCTGAACATAGCCAAGCCCGATCCCGGCCTTCACAAGGCGGACGAGGGCCAGCCGGTCGTCCACGATCAGATGCTGGGGCATCTTCACGCGGATCGTTCGTCCGCGGCGCTCGAACTCCCAGATGTGAAGCGTCCGCGAGGCCTGGAACCGGAACAGTATGGCCTTGTGCTGCGCCAGGTCCTCGAGCCGTTTCGGCGTACCCGAACGGGCGAGATAGTCGGGGCTCGCGGCGATGGCCCATCTGTTTCCCGGCGTCAGCCGTACCGCGATCATATCCTTGTCGATCGCCTCGCCGAGGCGGATGCCGGCGTCGTAGCCATCGGCGACAAGGTCGACGAGCGCGTCGTTCAGCGATATGTCGAGCACCACCCTCGGATACAGCTCCTGATAACGCTCGATGATCGGTAGGACCGGATAGCGCATGGCGCTTCGGGGGATGGTGAGGCGCAGCGTGCCTGCCGGCACGGACTGGGCCGTGCTCAGCGTGGCCAGCGCATCGCTGATCTCGTTGGCCGCGCGGTCAAGGCGCTGGAACAGTTCCGCGCCGGCATCGGTCAGCCGCACATGCCGCGTCGTGCGCTGGAAAAGCTTGGTCTGGTAGCGTGTCTCAAGCGTCCGGATCGCCTTGCTCATCGCGGTCGGGCTGATGTCGAGCGCTTCGGCGGCGGCGGTGAACCCGCCGTGACGCGCGACAGCCAGGAAGTGCGGCAGTCCGTCGAACAGGTCGCGATTCATCGGATTGAGCCAGTCCAAACGTCATGGGTCGTTTGCGGCAGCTTAGAACTATGAACCTCAAGTTCAAGACCCTTGTCGTTGCCGGCAGATTATCTTCATAATCGGAATTGCTACATGCCACCTCATCGCAAGCCCAATCCCTGGGTTGCAAGTCAGAGCCTGCCGTATGCCGGTGGGCGAAGGAGCAGAGCATGTCACAGACAGTTCTCATAACAGGCGCGTCGACCGGGATCGGCCGGGAAACCGCCAAATTCTTCCATGCCCGTGGCTGGAACGTTATCGCCACCATGCGGACGCCGGAAAGCGAAAGCGAGCTCAACCGGCTCGACAATGTCCGCGTCCTGCGCCTTGATGTGACGGATGAGGCGAGCATTCGCGATGCCGTAGCCGAGGGTATGGGCGCGTTCGGCTCGATCGATGTGCTCGTCAACAATGCAGGTTTCGGTGCCTACGGTCCGCTCGAGGCGACGTCGCTCGAAACCATCCGCAGGCAGTTCGACACCAATGTCGTTGGCCTGCTGGCGGTCACCAGGGCGGTGGTTCCGCATATGCGCAGCCGCGGCCGCGGCACGATCGTCAACATCAGCTCGATGGGCGGCCGCGTCGCCTTCCCGCTGGGCTCGCTCTATCACGGCAGCAAGTTCGCGGTGGAAGGGCTTACCGAAGCGCTCACCTACGAGCTCGGCGCGATCGGCGTGCGCGTGAAGCTCGTCGAGCCGGGCATGACCAAGTCAGATTTCGGCACTCGCTCGCTGGTCTTCAGCTCCGACGAATCCATGCCCGAATATGCTGCGCTGGTGAAGGGCACGGTGGAGGCCTTTGCCACTCTGCCCTCGGCGGAGACAGCGGACGTCGCGGAGACGATCTTCGAGGCAGCCACGGATGACGCTGACCGCCTCCGTTATCCGAGCGGCAACGACGCGAAGATGTTCATCGACATGCGCCGCGAACAGGACGACGAGACCTTCGCGCAGTCATTGAAGCGCATGTTCAACATGTGACGGGCCAACGAAGGCTGCACGGCAGCCTTCGTCACTTGTCGACCTGCGGGTCATCCGCCTGCGATCATCGTCATGCCGTCGATCCCGCGCGCCGGAAGCTGGATGGCGTCATGCCGGCCAGCCGGTGGAAGGATTTGTTGAAGGCGCTCAGTGAACCGAAACCGCTTTCCATGGCGATGTGCAGGACATTGGCATCCTCACGCATCAGCATCGCCTGCGCGTAGCTCAGCCGGAACACGCTCATCGCGTATTTCGGATGGATGGCGAACGCGGCGGCGATGTCGGCGATGCTGATGTCGTCGCGGAAATTGTCGGCGATGTAGGCGCAGATGCGCAACGCCAATGGCAGTGCGCGCTGGTCGAAGGCGTCGGCGGTGTCTCCAATCCCTGCGCTGACACAGAGCGTGCATTCGGACACACAAGAGACATGTAGATTCCGTGCCACGCGTCGCGGCCTGGACTTCGACGGCTGCACGGCCTACCTTCACCGGATCGCGGGCCTGACATCGCGTCAGGTCTTCGCATCGCCAGCCGCAACGCGGTTCGGCCTTTCCCAGCAAACAATCCAACGCATTTGTCGCCGCGCAAGCGGGAGGAGTTTCTATGTGTCCAACAAAATCATCCGTGCCCGCCCGGAAGGGCGCGCAGCGCTCCAGCGCCCAATGCGCTTGCGGCGGCCTCAGAGTGACGCTTCTCGAGCCGCCGCAATTGACGGCGCTGTGCCATTGCTTCGCCTGCCAGCGCAGGACCGGAGCGCCGTTCAGCGCCAATGCGTTCTACGCGCTCGACTGTGTCGAAGTTTCGGGAGAGCCCAGGGAATTCGTCCGCACCGCCGAAAGCGGCCGCAAGGTGCGCATGTATTTCTGCCCGACCTGCGGTTCGACCCTTTACTGGAAAGCGGAGGCATCTCCGGAAACAGTCGGCGTGGCAGTCGGTGCATTCGCCGATCCCGCTTTCGCGCCGCCTGCCCTGTCGGTGTTCGAGAAATCGAAGCATGACTGGGTGCAACTGGACGAAACGGTGCAGCCGTTCGAAGGCCTGCCAACCGGCAGGTCATGAGCCCTTTATGGCGAGGAAAGTGATCCATTCGTCGCCATTGCCGCTGTTGATGGCGAATTCGTCCCAGACGATGGCCATGCCGGCCTGTTCGAGCAATTGTGCAAAGTCGTCGCGGCGCCAGAGCACGGTCTGGTAGTCGCCGTTCTTTTCGCCGTCGCCATGGCGCATGGAAACCAGGAAGGCGCCGCCGGCCCGCAGCGAATGGGCGATCTTGTTCAGGACCGCAGCGATCTCCTCGCGGCAGACATAGAACAGGACGCAAAGCGCGACCACCGCATCATAGGGGCCGCCTAGCGGGTCGGAAACGACGTCGAGCAGTTCGCCCTTCTTGCCGCGCGCTGCCTGGATTTCCAGAAAGCGCTGCGTCGCATCGGTGCGCCGCACATGCAGGCCGAGATCTTCCAGCAGGTCCGCCTCGCGTCCCGCGCCGGAACCGATCTCCAGGACCTGGCCGCCGGTGCCGACTTCGGCCGCCAGGCGCTTCAGCGCTGCCTTGACGCGTTCGATCGGCTCATTGCCGACGATCTCGTCATAGCGGTCGGCATAGGCCTCATACATGTCGATGACCTGCCGGCTCTGCTTCAGCGCTTCCGGGGTGATGGCCATGGCGATCCCCTCGCGGTCTAGACGACGCTATCGCCGTCGAGCAGGCCGATATCGCGCTTGAGATAGTCCGGCAGATCGCTGCGGGCGAGCAGGTCCTGAGGCCGTGGCTTGAACGGGGCGAGCAGCAGGCGGGCGAGATGCCGGCGATTGGAAAGGTGCGAGAGCGTGGTCATGGCAAGTTCCTTTCTGTGATCCGATGAGATGATCTTGCGCCCATCCGCGCTTCATTTCCAATCGAACGTCGAGTAGCATGCATGAGGAGGAGTAATGCATCATGAGCTGGAAACTGCCCCCTCTTGGAGCCGTCCGCGTGTTCGAAGCCGCGGCCAGGCTTGGAAGTTTCACCAAGGCGGCCGACGAGCTCGGCATGACCCAGTCTGCTGCCAGCCATCAGATCAAGCTTCTGGAAGAGCGCGCCGGAACGCCACTTTTCATTCGCAAAACCAGGCAGATAGAACTGACCGAGGCGGGCGCGCGATTGGCGCCAGAAGCATCGTCGGCCTTTGCGACGCTGGCCGACGCCTGGCTGGCGGCGAAGGGCGGGGCCGGCGGCGTGCTCTCGGTCTCGACGATGCAGACCTTCGCGTCGAACTGGCTTGCCGTTCGTCTTGGAACATTCCAGCTGATGCATCCAGAGCTTGCCGTGAAGGTCGAGACATCGCCCCGTCTCGTCGATTTCACCCGCGAAGCGACCGATGTCGGCATTCGCACCGGCAGCGGCAGCTGGCCCGGACTGGCCGCGCATTATCTGTTCAAGGCGGATTACTGCCCGATGATCAGCCCGCGGCTTGCGGAAAGCGTCGGCGGCATCCGCACGCCCGAGGATCTCTACAAGGTGCCGCTGTGCTGCGCCGATGATCCATGGTGGAAGATCTGGTTCGAAGCGGCCGGCGCGACCTATGATCCGAGCCGAGCCATCCATGGGCCCGATCTCGGCTCACAGGTTTATGATGCGATGGCCGCGATGACCGACCAGGGCGCCGCGATCCTCACCCGCAATCTCTACGGTACCCTCGTCGCCAAGGGCCAGCTCATCCAGCCTTTCGAGGCGATGGGTTCGGACGGCGACGGATACTGGCTGGTCTATCTCGAAAGCCGCCGCAACAGCGCCCGAATCAAGGTCTTCCGGGACTGGATCCTGAGCCAGACCGCGGAGGCTCGCAGGCTGGAAACCGCTAGAACGTGAAGCCGTTCTTCCCACCGACGGAAATTGCGCTCCGTGCCGACGCCCTACGTGCCCGTCCGAGCGACAGCGCGATCATGGTCGAGCGCAGTTCGGAAGGACGGACCGGTTTGGACAGGATCGGGATGTCGTCATGCCCGAGTTCCTCGCGCACCCGGTTCTCGTCATGGCCGGTCATGACGATGGCTGGAATGTCACGGCCTGCCAGGCTTCGCACCGCCCGGATGAAGTCCGCACCGACGACGCCGCTGCCGAGATCGAAGTCGGTGACGACGAGGTCGCATGGTGAGGCGGACAATTCCGTGCCCGTCCCGACCTGCACGATGCAGCCCCATTTCTCCAGCAGCGACGCCGTCGCCAAAAGCACGTCCTCGTCATCCTCCACCAGCAGCACCCGCAACCCTTCCAGCGGCGAGGCAAACCGTTCCGGTGCGATCTTCCTGGTCTGCTCCGGCGCCGACACCACCGGCAGGCCGGCGATGCGCACGCTGCTGCCTTGCCCCTTGACCGAGCGGATCGACACCCGCAGCGACATCAGATTGGCAAGACGCTTGACGATGGCAAGGCCGAGCCCGACGCCTTCGACATCCTTGTCGCCGCGTTCGCGCACCTGGTAGAACTCGTCGAACAGCCTGGGCAGGTGCTCTGCGGCGATGCCTTCGCCGCGATCGTGGATTTCGATCGACAGCCCATAGCGATGGCGGCGGCAGCCGATCAGCACCTCGCTGCCTGGTGCATATTTCAGCGCATTGGAGACGATGTTCTGCACGATGGTGGTGAGCAGGGCGGCATCGGTGCGCACATGAAGCCTAGTGCGCACCAGCCTGAAGGTGGTGTTCGACCATTCAGCCCGGCTGGCATTCTGCGCCAGCACCTCGTCGATGATGTCCTGGACGGCGACGACTTCGAAATGCGGGGTGACCTTGCCGCTGTCGAGGGTGGAGATGTCGAGCAGCGAGCGAAACAGGCCCGACACCGAATGCAGCGAGCGGTCGATGTTTTCGACCATCTGCTTCTGCTCGCGGTCGAGGCCGGTGTCGCGCAGGCAGGCGGTGAACAGGCTGATGGCATGGATCGGCTGGCGCAGGTCGTGGCTGGCCTGCGCCAGGAAGCGCGACTTGGCGAGGTTGGCCTCATGCGCGGCGTCGTAGGCTTCATAGACCTTTTGCAGCAGCGCATAGATATAGGCCGGCACCAGGATGGTGGTCATGACCAGGGTCAGCGTCACATAGGGATTGTCCCACCAGAAGGCGTTGAAGTAGGTGGTCGCGGCGATCGAAAGCAGCGCCAGCCCCGTGGAGACGACGAGATAGCGCGCGCCGAAACGAAGCCCGTTGCCGACAGTTACCCAAAGCAGCGCCGAATACACCGGCAGCAAGGCCGCGCCCCCGATCGACATTCCAAATGTGATGGCGGCGTAGTCTCCGCTCATGGAGAGGGCGCGGCGTCTCACATAGGCGCCCGGTTTCCTGATGATCCACCAGTAGAGAAGAAACGAAACCGGCATGTAGGAGACGAAGAAGACCGCGACGGCATTCAGGCCGGCAGACTCGAATCCATTGAGAATGGCGACTGTTGTAATATACAAACCGAAGGTCGGTGTAAGGATCATCCGCACCACGGCCTGAGCGCGTTCGGTGTCGTAGCGTTCCTTCCCGCCCGCAAGGGCCGACAGCTTCGAACCGGAGATATTTGCGCGATCGCGCATGACCATTGCCCCACCTCTGTGCGCCTCGACAGGCGGGCGATCGCCATCCCTACACCGGAGCGGCCTTTCTGTGAATTCAACGTCTTGTCTCGAGCCGGGTTTCGCCTCGACTTTGATTTGCGTGACCTGGGCTCCCTGTGTTCCGATCTGATAGCCTTTCCGTGAGAATGTGCGGCAGCCTGATGTCGGGCCAGCGCTGCGTTTCCGTGAAGAGCGAAACGCTCTGATCGTCATGCAGGCTTCGGCACCGGTCAGAATCGCGGATAGAGGCCGATGCTGATCGCCTTCGCCACGGCAGCGGCCCGCGTCTCCACTTCCAGGAACCGCAGCACGGCCGAAACATGGATTCGGACGGTGAAAGGCGAAATGTTGAGCGCTCGGCCGATTTCCTTGTTCGACCGGCCCTCGGCCATCAGGTCGAGTATCTCGCGTTGGCGCGGCGTCAATTCGCCCCGGTTGCGGGGCAGAGGCTCTGCCCGCAGCGCGACCGGTGCACCCGCAACGATCGACCGCAATGCCTCGGCGATCTCCCCAGGCGTGCCCGATTTGCCAATATGCCCATCGGCGCCGTTGGCGACGACATTGGCGATCATCCTGCGGTCGTCCAGGGACGAGACGAAGATGATCGTGCAATGCGGAAATTCACCGCGCAGCCAGCGTGCCGAAAAGACCGGATCGTAGTCCGGGCACAGAAAATCCAGCACGATCAGTTCGGGGTCGACTTCGCGTCGCGCCATCAGGCTTTCCAGGTCACTGGCGACGTAAAGCAATGCTTTGGGAAAGCTGCGTCGCACGATCCGCAGCATCGCTTCCCTGAAGATTGGTTGTCCGTCCGCGACAACGATTCTCTTTGGCGAGGAGCGCGCAGAATCCATGGGGCCTTGATACGTCTGCCGGTTTGGCGAAGCTTGTTGAATCGACCCTCCAGCGGTATCAGATTGCCGCCCAACTGCGACTAGCACATGTGGACTAGGGCAATTTTTTGCAGAAATGTGCATCGGTTTTACAAGAAAGGCGAGCCTTTCCGTATTCCATGAAACGGGTTGCTCCGGTCCCGCGAGGTCGGCGCCGTTGAAGGCGGCAGCAAAGGCCGCTACACCCGCTTTCGCACCGGCAGGTGGAGCGCCGCATGAAGTTCGAAGTCACCGACACACCGGATCCCTTGGCGCTCGCTCTGGTCGGCGACAGCCTCTCGGCGTTCAATGTCCAGGATGTCGGACCGGCGGAACGGCGTACATTGGCGGTGCTGGTCCGCGACCAGGGCAAGGTGGCGGCCGGCATCTCGGGCTATACCGCCTGGGGCTGGCTCTACGTGCAATGGCTGTGGGTGGACGAGAGCCTGCGCGGCCGGAACGTTGCGGCGAAGATGCTGCAGGCTGCGGAAGAGGAGGCCGCGGCGCGCGGCTGTCATGGCGCCTATATCGACACGTTCAATCCGACGGCCCTGAAGGTCTATCAGCGCCAGGGCTATCAACCCTTCGGAACGCTGCCGGATTTTCCGAAGGGCCGGACCCGCACCTTCCTGGCGAAGAGCCTTGGCGCCTGATGTCGAGACGCGGCGCAGGCAAGCCCGCGCCGCCGATTGAGGTGTCCTGGATGTCCCGACATCCAGGACTTCTGATCAAGTGTTGTCGGAACCGGAAGCGGTGGGGAACCGACGCGCGAATTCCTTCTCGTTGCCGGCTGCCAGGAGCTTTGCCTGCTCGACCCAGCGCTCGCGTTCGATGCGTCCGTCGAACTGGAGATATTCCTCCACCCGCTTGATGTCGTCCGCGGTCCAGCCCGCGATCTGGGCGAAGGTGGTGATGCCGTGTTCCTTCAGGCGGCGCTGATTGACGGGCCCGATGCCGATCAGGCGGCGCAGGTCGTCCGGCTTGGCCGACGTCGCCTTTGCCGTCTTGGCTGCGGCCGCTTTTGCCGGTTGGGATGCTGCGGCCGGCTTCGATGCTGCCGGTTTGGCTGCCGGCGCCTTTGCGGCCTTGGTTGCCGGCTTCGCTGCAACCGCGG
>NZ_JAKREW010000078.1 GCF_022347545.1 Terribium retamae | reverse complement strand
GGGCGGGCGGGGTTTTTGCCCCCCCCGGCCCCCCCCCCCCCCCGCCCCCCCCCCCCCGCCGGGGGGGGGGGGGGGGGGGGGGCGCCCCCCCCGGGGGGGGGGGGGGGGCCCCCCCCGGCCTCAGCGCTTTAGCCTATCTCGGCTCTAGTAACGGTAAGGCGAAATGCACTGCCTGCGCGGGCCGTAATTGGGCTGGAAGGTGTTGTCCCAGGCCCGGTACGAGCGGTATCGCGAATAACACCATTGGACGTGACCGGAAGCACGCGGGGCGCGATAGACACGCGGCCGATAATAGTAGTTGTCGTTGTAGAGCAGCCCGGAACCGAGCAGGCCAAGGCCAAGATAGACGCCGGAATTGTCCCAGCCGCGCCGATAGTGGCGGCGATAGCGCCAGCCGTCGTCACGCCAGTGGCGGTGGCCGCGCCAATGACGGCCGCGCCAACCATCACCTCGCCAGCCGCCGTCGCGGCGCCAACCGCGGTCACCACGCCAACCGCGACGCCATTCGTCGACCCGCACCCCACCACCGCCGCCACCGCCGGCCCAGCTATCGCGAACCTTGAGGGTATCAGTGTTTATGGGAGCTGTCGGCGTCGCTGGCGCCGGCATCGGGACGGAGAAGGCCGGTGCTGAGAGACCGACCAGCAGGCCGAGCGTCACGAGCCCGGTGCGGAAGTTGATGAGCCGTTTCATAACACTCTCCAATGAACCTCAGGCCCCGCGCCCCTTGGATTCCGAGGGAGGGCGCGACAATGGGCTTCGGTCCATGAACGGGCAATGAACGGAAAGGTTTCATCAACTATTCCAAACCGCTTGTCGCGTGTCGTTATCGAACAGGATCAGCCCTTGTCTTTGGAATGGCTTACGGGCAAAGCTCGCCCCATGTCGCTGCGCCTCGCCACCTTCAATGTCGAAAACCTGATGAACAGGTTCGATTTCTCAGGTTACCGCAATCAGCTGAATGAAGATCGCACGCTGGCGCTCTTCGATATACGCAGCGAAGCCGAATACCGGCAGCTCGAACAGGCGCGGGTGATTGCCCATTCCGACGATACCCGGCAGCTCACGGCGCTGGCGATTGCCGCAACGCGCGCCGACATCATCTGCCTGCAGGAAGTGGACAATATCGAAGCGTTGAAAGCCTTCGAATACGGCTATCTGTTCAAGATGGTGGGCGAGGGGTACCGCCAGAAATACACCACCGACGGCAATGATTCGCGCGGCATCGACGTCGCCGTGATGATGCGCACTGAAACCGCGCATGGCCAGCCGATCGACTTCGTGCGCATGACCAGCCACGCCTATGTCACGTTCGAACAGTTCGGTCTGTTCACGCCGGAGCTTGCGGCACTCGGCTACGAAGCCAATGAACGTATCTTCCGGCGCGATTGCCTGGAAATCGATGTCACTGTCGGCGGTGTGCCGCTGACCCTTTATCTCGTGCATCTCAAGTCGATGGGGCCGCCGCGCAACGGGCTGGACGGCCGTGCCGCCACCATGCCGCTGCGCACAGCGGAAGCGCGTGCGGTGCGCCGCATCATCGAACAGCGCTTTGGGGCAGAACATGCCGCCGATAAGCGCTGGGCGATCTGCGGCGACATGAATGACTATCGTCATCGCATTCTCATCGGCGGTGATGCCTACGCCGGTTACAATTTTCAGCCGATGGCGGAGACGCAGTCCTGCCTGAACGTCTTTCTTTCGGATGGCTTTGCCGAGAACATCGTCGAGCGGCGTCCCGAAATGGATCGCTGGACGCTCTATCACACGCGCGGCCCGCAGGAGCGGCATCTGTGCCAGCTCGATTATATCCTGCTGTCGAAAGGACTGGCGGCGCGCAATGCGGCTATCCCCGACATCATCCGCAACGGCCAGCCCTGGCGCACGCCATTCCCGCCGGGCCAGGAGGTCGAGCGATTTCCGCGCATCGGCTGGGATCGGCCGAAGGCCTCCGACCATTGTCCGGTGGCGGTCACCTTGGATCTCGTCTGAGAATGGCGCCCTTCGAGATACCGCGCGGCATCATCCTGCCGGTGGCTTCGGTGGAGGTGCGGCTCGATCCCCAGCCGCACCCGTTCGAAATCGAGAACGTCGCTGTCATCGAGGAGAATTGGCAGCAGGAACACGCTGCCAATCCTTACCTCTATGATGGCACGTTGATGCTGCCGTCCGAGCTGAAGCTGAATGGCCAGAATGCGCTGATCGGGCGTTGCCACGCGGTGCGGTTTGCGACGATGCTCTATTGGCGCAAGAACAAGGGCAGTCCCGGTATCGAACATTGTTTTGCGCAGGCCGCGCTGGTGGCACGGGACGGTGCGCTGATTGCGGTGCGCATGGGGCCGCATACGGCCAATGCCGGCCGCGTCTATTTTGCCGCCGGCTCCTTCGAACCGGAAGATTTTGTCGACGGACGCGCCGATACTGTCGGCAACATGCACCGCGAGGTGATGGAGGAAACCGGGCTCGACCTGACCCACACGCCTCGCGAGGCGGGCTATCACCTGCATTCGATCAACGGCTCGACGATGCTGTTTCGTCGCTACTATCTCGATGAGGATGCCGAAACCGTGGCCGACCGGATCCGTGCCTTCGTGGCGTCGGAAGCCGAACCGGAAATCGAGGGTCCGGTGATCATCCGCTCGGCGGGCGAACTGCCGGAAGGAACGTTGAACCACCTCGCTGCCATCTCGCGGTGGCACTTCGCCTGAATTCTACTCGTGCCGCAGCGCCTCGATCGGGTCGAGCCGTGCGCCGCGCAGGGCAGGGAAGAAGCCGAACACCATGCCGATTAGTGCCGAGAAGCCAACGGCGAGCAGGATGACGGCAGGGCTTGGTGCGAATGGGATCGACATCGTCACGGCCGCCAATCCGGCCAATGACAGGCCAAGCAGGATGCCGATGATGCCGCCGAGCAGGGACAGCACCGTCGCCTCGACCAGGAATTGGATGAGGATGTGGCGCTCATGCGCGCCAATGGCGAGCCGGATACCGATCTCGCGCGTGCGTTCGGTGACCGATACCAGCATGATGTTCATGATGCCGATGCCGCCGACCAGCAGGCTCACGCCTGCTACAGCGCCCAGCATGCCGGTCATGGTCGCAGTGGCGCTCGCCATCGTGTCCGCGATCTGTGTCATGTCGCGGATGTCGAAGTCGTTCTCGCCGTCCGGCGGGACGCGCCGTGCATCGCGCAGGATGCCTTCGACGCGCGGCAGAAGTATCGAAGTCGGCGTCGCTTCGTCCGCTGCGACATAGATGTTGTCGACATTGCGGTTTCCGGCGATGCGCCGCTGGAAGGCGTGCAGAGGCATCAGCACGACATTGTCCTGGTCCTGGCCGAAACCGGTATAGCCCTTCGCCTCGAGCAGGCCGATCACCTGGCAGCTCATCTGGTTGACGCGGATTGCCTCGCCGACTGGATCGCCGGCGCCGAAGAATTGCTGGCGCACTGTTTCGCCGATCAGGCAGACGCCGGCACCCGAGCGGGTTTCGGACTCGGAAAAGACCCGGCCGGAAGCGAGCGTCCAGTCACGGGCCTCGAGGAAGGCGCTCTCGGTGCCGGTGACACCCGTGACCAGGCTTTCCGTGCCAAAGACGGCGCGTACCTGTTTCTGGGCAGCCGGTGCGATCGCGCGAGCTCCGGACAATTGTCTGGACAGCGCTTCAGCGTCTTTTTCTTCCAGCGGCCGGGCAACCGTGTCCGAGCTTCGTGGGCCATTGAAGCGGCCCGAGCGCACCACGAGCAGGTTCGATCCCAGCTTGGAGATATCGGCTTTGACCTTCTGTGTCGTGCCGGAGCCGATGGTCAGCATGGCGATGACGGCGGCGACGCCGATGACGATACCGAGCAAGGTGAGGAAAGAACGCAGTGCATTGCGGCGCACGGAGCGCAACGCAAGGCGGATGGTTTCCCAGATCATAGCGCTGCCTCCGCTGTCCTGGCATCGGAAGCGACATGGCCGTCGAGGAAGCGGACGGTCCTGCCGGCATAGGCGGCGATATCCGGCTCGTGGGTGACCATGACGATGGTCAGGCCGAGATCCTGGTTCAGTCGGGTAAGCAGGTCCATGATCTCGTGGCTGCGCGCCGTATCGAGATTGCCGGTCGGCTCGTCGGCCACCAGCAGGGTCGGGCGGCTGACTATGGCACGGGCGATCGCCACCCGCTGCTGTTGACCGCCGGAGAGCTCGGCCGGCGTGTGGTGCTCGCGCCCGATCAGGCCGACCTCGGCCAATGCCTGCATGGCAAGCTGGCGGCGTTCCGTGTGGGCCACGCCGCGATAGATCAGCGGCAGTTCCACATTCTCGACTGCCGTGGTGCGCGGCAGGAGATTATAGCCCTGGAACACGAAGCCGATATGCAAATTGCGCAAGGTGGCGCGGCGGCCACGGTCGAGCCTGCCGGCATCCACGCCCATGAAGCTGTAGGTGCCGGCGGTCGGCGTGTCGAGGCAGCCGACGATGTTCATCGCCGTGGACTTGCCGGAGCCGGAAGGGCCCATGATGGCCACGAATTGGCCACGGGGGATGGCAAGATCGACGCCGGCGAGGGCATTTACCCGAGCCTCGCCTTCGCCATAGGTCTTCCAGACCTTATCGAAGTTTATCAGGGGCGCGCCGGACATGGTCAGCTGCGCTGCTGGGCGGCGGTGATGACGAGATCGCCTTCGTCCAGTCCCGACAGAACTTCGGTCAGGTCGCCATTGGTCGATCCCACGGTAACGTCCACGGGGCGAGGTCGACCATCTTTCAGGATGTAGAGGCGGCGCGTGCCTTCCGGCCCGCGCGCCTGCTGGCGGTCGCGAACTCCGACATTGCCGCGATTCGGACGGCCGGTGAACATCGACAGCAGGCTGAATTCGCGGTTGCGGGCGTCCGAGGACGGACGGAAGCGGAAGGCGGACGAGGGGACAGTCAGCGCATCCTTGGCTTGCTTGGTCACCACCGAGACCGTGGCGGTCATGCCGGGCCGCAGCAGCAATTCGCCATTGTCCACCTCGAGGCGTGCCTTGTAAGTGACGACACCGTCGGTGGTGACAGAGGCGTACGCGATTTCGCGAATCTGCGCGTTGAACGGACGTTCGGGGAAGGCATCGACAGTGAAGCGGGCATTCTGGCCGGGCTGCACCGTGCCGATGTCGGCTTCGTCGATCGCGGCCTGCACTTCCATCTTCTTCAGGTCCGCGGCAATGACGAACAGCACGGGTGCCTGCAACGAAGAGGCAACCGTCTGGCCGGGATCGACCGAGCGGGTGAGCACGATGCCGTCGATCGGCGCATAGATGGTGCTCTTGGCGAGGTCTGTCTGTTGTGCCTTGAGATCGGCATTGGCGATCGCCAGGCTGGCTTCCGCGCTGTCCAGGGCGGCTTTGGCGCGATCGCGCGCGGCCTGCGCGGTGTCCAGCGCCTGCGGGGTGGCCATACCGCGTTTTGTCAATTCCGACGTGCGCGACAGGCTCTGTTCGCTTTCGCGCAGGGTAACCTGTGCCGTCTCGACTGCGGCGGCTGCCGCCTTGGCCGAAGCCTTCGCGCGTTCGATCTGCACTTCCAGCTTCAAGGTGTCGAGCGAAGCCAGGACGTCGCCCTTCTTGACCTGCTGGTTCTCTTCGACGGCGACCGAGCGAACGATACCGGAGAGCTCCGAGGAGATGTCGACCTGGGTGAGAGGCTGCAAAGTGCCAGTGGCTGAAACCTGGACAGTCAGATCGGCGCGTGCGGCGGGTTGGGTGGTGTAGTCGACGCGAACCGGTGCCCCGGCATACCAGCGCCAGCCGCCGAAGGCGGCAGCAATGACAAACACGGCGAGTACCGCGTAAAGCCACCCGCGCCGGCGCTGTCTTCCCGCGCCGGGTGCATCGAGATTGAGGGACGCCTTTATGGCGGAAGCCTCGTCCGCCTCTGGCCGCTTGACAGTCTGGTCCACGTCGGACCCCTATGCTGCTCGAATGTCCCTACTTGCGACACATCAGGTTTTGTGCGGGCAATAGCAAATTAATTTTCAGTCATGTTGGCAAACAGGCACACGGGAATTCGGCCATGGTGGCACGCAACTATCTGATTTATGACGTTTTTACGGCCGACAGGTTGACCGGCAATCCGCTGGCGGTGGTGCTGGATTGCGAGGGGCTGGATCTCGATGCCATGCAGCGCATCGCCCGCGAGTTCAACCTGTCCGAATCGGTCTTCGTGCTGCCACCGGAGAATCCGCGGCATCGTGCCCGCATTCGCATTTTTACGCCGGATTACGAGATGCCGTTCGCCGGCCATCCCACCGTCGGCAGCGCCGTCGCTCTGACCGAACTGCAGGAAGGCAATGACGATGCCATTTTCGTGCTGGAGGAGAATATCGGGCCCGTGCGTTGCGCGGTCAGCCGCAGTCGGGACACCACCTTTGCCGAATTCGACCTTGCGAAACTTCCGGAGCAGCTCAAGCTGACCGCCGAGCCTGAAGCGATCGGGGCGGCGCTGGGATTGGGGCCGCACGAGATCGGCTTCGAGAACCATAGGGTCGCCTTCTTCAGTGCGGGCGTACCCTATGTGACGATCCCGGTCGCGAATTTGGCGGCCGCAGCCAAGGCGCGGCTCAACAACGAAATGTGGGCGCAGCTCGCGCCGAAGAAGAGCGAATGGGCATTTGCCAGCCCTTACGTCTATTGCCGCGAGACTGTTCACAAGGAAAGCGCCTTCCATGTGCGGATGATCGTACCCGGCAACCCATCCTACGAAGATCCTGCGACGGGTTCGGCTGCGGCAGCCTTTGCCGGCGCGATCATGCATTTCGACCGGCCGGGCGACGGCATGACGCGCTGCTGGATCGAGCAGGGGCTCGAAATGGGGCGCCCGTCGCGAATCCGTCTCGAACTCGATGTCGAAGGTGGCAAGCTCGCCTCCGCCCGCATCGGCGGCCAGGCGGTGAAGGTAGCCGAGGGCAAGCTGTTCGTGTGAGGGAACAGCTCCAAACGCAGCGCAATCAGGTGCGCCGAAAAGAACCGTATCGATTTGTCGGGAAATGAAGCGAGGGGGCTGGACAGGAGGGGGAGCGGCGGCTATATGCCCGCCCAAGCTGGTTTTCGCCAGCCCCGCGTGGGTGATTAGCTCAGTTGGTAGAGCAGCTGACTCTTAATCAGCGGGTCGTAGGTTCGATCCCTACATCACCCACCATTTCAATTGTTTAGCCTATCCTGACCCAGCAGTTCGAGCCCATCAAGCCCTCTTTATGGAGATCGGCGACATCCGGTCGAACATTGTATTGCAGAGGATTGTGGAGCGTCTTGAGCGGGCTGACGTCGCCAGCGCCAGATGAGCGGGACCGGGTGCAACTCCCGAGCAGGTGAAGCCGCAGGCGCGGGAAGCGAGAGTCCTACTGTGTCGCCTGAAAATGCGGACGGATGGCTGAGAGGGTCCTGGCACGTATCCACCCTGGCTCCGGCCTTCAAGACACCGCCCATGGTTTCCCCGGCTTCATGGCTTCTGTCATGGGGTAGGGGAAGCTATAGTAGGAACCCTCCCTCTCGCAACCTTCAGAACCGGCTAACGGAAGCTTCATCACCTTGAATTAACCATCAACGTGAAGGAGATTCTCCAATGGCTGAGACCTCAATTGAATGGACTGACGCCACGTGGAACCCTGTTGCGGGTTGCACTATCCTGACCGCGGGCTGCACGAACTGTTACGCCATGCGCATGGCAGCTCGTTTGGAGGCGATGGGGGTAGAAAAATATGCTGGCCTCACCCGCAAGTCCGGCGGGCGCGCAAAGTGGACCGGCAAGATCACACTTGATCGCAACGCTCTATCGATACCGGCTTCGTGGTCGAAGCCGCGCCAGGTCTTCGTGAATTCGATGTCGGATCTATTCCATTTAGATGTCCCGCCAGAATTTATATCTGAAGTGTGGCAGGTGATGGCGGATACGCCGCGCCACACATACCAGATCCTGACGAAGCGGCCGGACCGGATGATCGAGATCGTACCCGATCTACCTAAGCTTTCGAACGTATGGCTCGGCACGAGCGTCGAAGATAGCCGCGTCCTTCATCGGATCGATGAACTTCGCAATGTACCGGCGGCCGTGCGCTTCATTTCCTTCGAGCCGCTGATCGGTTCAGTCGCGGGTGCCAGTTTGAAGGGTATTCACTGGGCAATCGTCGGTGGCGAGAGTGGTCCGCAGGCGCGCTCCATGGAGCCAATATGGGTTGATGAAATCGAGCGCATGTGCCGGGGCGCCGGAACCGCCTTCTTCTTCAAACAGTGGGGCGGTCGAAATAAGAAGGCCGCTGGACGCATGCTCAACGGACGCACCTACGACGAGATGCCAACAGCGTCTGTCTAAAACAAGCTACGTTGCCTGTTGAGGTTCGATGCGGTCGCCCAGAACTTGTGCGCCAATTCGTGACGGGCAGCGAGAAGCAGCCAGTATAGGGGTTGGTTCTTGCTGCCGGTGATCAGTTTGATCTCCGTAGAGGGCCAGACTCCAAGTTTGGCGACGATCGCGCGCCAGTAGTCAAAAACGTCGCGTCGGATGCTGGGTTGGGACTGAGCGAGGTTCACGGCGTCTCTCCACCCGGGTGCAAAAGCATCGAAGGCTGATTGCTCGCCAAAGATGTTCGTACCCAGATTGCGTTGCAGGTCCATCGCGCTGACATGCACCAGGATGTCCATGCGTTTGATGCGCGACAGCATTTCGATAATCTTGAAATCAAGCGCTTCAAGATTGTACGGATCGAGGAAAGCGAAGTTGAGGCCGTAGACGGGGGACTTCTGAATCGCCTTCAACGCAACATCGTTGGCCGTGCCCGCCAAGGCGATGACGGGCGCGCCTAGGCTCCTCAGGCGAGTAACAGAAGCACTTAGGCGTATCGGATCGGCATCTCCGACAATAATCCGTGTGAATGGAGATCCTACAGCTTGGCTTCGCTTCCAGGCTGCAACGGCGCCACCGTCGATCCACTCGCGACTTTCAGGGATGAATGATCTCCCAGGCCCGCAAAACAGATCGACATAGGCAGCACCACCTTTTTCGGGGCCGAGATATTTCTTTCGGGTCGCAGACGAGATTTCAATGTATCGGCACAAATAGGTGTGCTTCTCCTTGGCCCACATCCCAACTTCCTCGACCGGCAAGCCGTCGTCGCCGTCGACAAGCTTCCCCATTCAAGCCTCCCATAGTGCGTATCGATTTGTTCGTAGCCAAAATGAACACCGGAAACGTCCCGGTGATGACTGGGCACTTAGTGAAAACCGCCTACAATTTCCCCGTTACTTGTCCCAAGCTTCCGATTCATAGATGTGCTGATGTGATTTCAACTCGACCATTTGTATTCCGAGGCGCGTGAGGAAGGGTTCGCGATGACGATTTCGTGCGTCGTCAACGGTTACAAACCACGCTCTGCGCGCTCGCAAAGGAAATTGCTTGTGGAGGCGGGCACGTTCGAGGAACAACCAACGGAGAAAGGTCTCGTCCTTACCGAAGCCGAAACCAACCAGGGCAATGTCACATGTGAAAAGCGGATGCAGCCAAGTCTGAAAGCCGCGCCAGCTCTGTTTGTCTTGCTTGAAGTAACGCACCAGCGAGTTTTCGCCGTGGTAGATCCAACTGCGAGCACGTTGCACGGAACCCATGTAATCCCTAAGCCCGAGCCGGATACTGCGAGAGTAGCGCAACATCCCATGCGGGTGCCAAATGCCGAATGCCTCAGCGGGATTCTCCACATTCTCGGGTCCAAAAAAGGACTGCCAGGGGTAATAGGAGCTGAAGCCCACTTTTGGGGGCGCTAGTCCGCAAGTCAGTATAAATTTGGTTGAAGCACTTCGGGAAAGGTTTTCATCGAAATTGACCGTCATGATCGGTGATGCGTAACGTTGTGCCCATCCGATTAGACGGGAGTGGTGGGCACCGGGCATCCAATGTCTCATCAGATCGCAGAACAACTGCTTCAAATAAGTCGAGTCGGACGACTGTCTCGAAATATCGAGGATGTCGAAAAACTCTGTGTTCGACATTTCGAGGAGTTCGTCTTGCGAAAGGTCGATCTCCAGCCGTCTCGAGATTGTCGCGAGTAAATCTTCCCAGCTAGAATTTTGATTGGCAAAGCGATTGATGCCATTGCCTACGAGAAGAGCCACACCTGATTGGCGGCTCAAGATCGAGACTAGTGTGTTCATGTATTGGCCATTCTTCGCCATTGTTGCTGCCATTTAGGAACCTGCCATGCACCTTTTGGAAGTGGGACGCAGCGGTCCGGATGAGCACTTGCTAGATTGGACAACTTGGGGCGTAGAATCTCAGTGCGAAGCAGAGTTTCGCCTTTGTGAGCAGCGCATCATAGCTTCCAAATGGGAACTCATCGTCTTCTGCAGAATGAACGCCGAAGACGTACCCAGAAATGCGCGCCATTGACGGCGACCCACTCGAACCAGGATGGGTACGTTTTGATCCGTACACCAGGCCTTGGTAGCAGCCACTTACGGCCTCACCACTTTCCCACTGCCGTTCACCATTGTTGAGCAATGGCGTGTATCCGTGGCGCGTGAACAGGAAATTGTCTCCAACCCGACATGTTGGCTTGTAAAGGCCCAATCCAACTCGATGGACGCTGCGCGGCACTTGCGTCACTCGGATAAAGGCGACGTCATGGGCGAAGTCGCCGGAATAGTACCATCCGGCAAAGACCGTCACTTCTTCGGCAGTGAATCGGCCCAAGAAACTACCGTCGGCATACCCCGGTAAAAACTCAATACTGCTGTAGAAGTTTCCTCCATTGCCGGGGTGAACGCAGTGGCCTGCGGTAACGACGAGATCACCTGTCACGAGAGTCCCAGTGCATTGCCAAGGGTTGCCGGACGCATCCTTAAAGTAGACCTTGCCGATGCTCGTATCGGGAGGAGTTACGGGACTGCGTACGCCAGCTGGCTCTCCATTTGGCCGCCTGCTGTCAGTTGGAAGACGATCATCTGCAACTGAAAGAGGCGTCTTCTGGATGGAACTGCCTGTTCTGTACCAGGTGATCGCTTCCGGAGCTGCCGTGAATGATCCGGCTATTCGATCGTCAAATGGAATCTCGCGAAATGGTATTTCGCCGCTGTTTGACTGGGAAAACGCGTTCCCGGTCAACAAGATGCACCAAAGCGCTATAGCCAAGCAATCGAACTTCATTCCCCAAGCCCTCCCCAGAGCATCTAAAATCTAAGACAGTTTCCCCATTACTCACAAGCTTGAATGATGTTCCTGTTTAGTTCTGAACTTGCGTTCAAGGAATTGCTTCCCAATGTAACCTTCGAAGAGGACCTTCGGGCGCGGGCTGGGAGGGCAATTGACAATGAAACAGGGCGTAGTTGCGCGCATCGCAAACGCGGCAACGATCGCAGAACTAAGGCGCATTTGCCGGCGCTACTGCACCGCTGGATCCGGTAATCGTTGTGAGACGGAAAGCCGCAGAGATCTCTGCCGCGATGGCTCTTCTACACGGCGGGACTGGCTGGTTCAGGTTGATCACGAGGAAGGTCTGGTCCTAATTGCCCGGCGTCTTCCAGATACCCGCGGATGAGGCGTCAGATCGGGTCGCCAATCGAGGCAAAATGCCATCCGTCGAAACATCGATCCGGCTCGCTCTAGAGCCAAAGATGGAGAGTTCCGTTTCGCCGCCAGCGCTTCCTGCTGATTGCCACTATTTCCCACAATAATGGTCGTTGATGTCGTTGACCGCGTTGGCGTCGGGGCCGATGCGGTGATAGGCGCAACGCCCGGCAGCTGTCGTGAACATCTGGTTGTCGTAGTAGCGCGGGCCACCGAACAGCATTTCGACGATGTTGCGTCCGGCAGGCACGTAACGCTCCTCGTGATGGACGCGCTGCTTCTTGTGATGATGCTTCTTTTCGCCGGCGAAGGTCGGGGTGCCCAGGGCGATTGCCAGAAGCGCCGTCAGTGCGCAGGTCGCGAAGTGCTTCATCGCCAATCTCCATGCCGTTCGCTTGTGGCCAGAAAAGCTGCAGCCGCGGCGAAGGTTCCCCTCAGCCGCAGAGATTCTCCGAAAAGCCGTGAGTTGGCAATGCCGCTAGCCGAAGGCCTGCCGCAGCCGTTCGAAACGTTGGTCGCTGCCGGTAGCTATTTTTCCGAAACGCCGGCTTCCGCGAAACTTGCCATGCCCGCGTGGCAGGCGAGCGCTGAGCGCACCAGGTTGACGGCCAGGCAGGCGCCGGACCCTTCGCCGAGCCGCATGCCGAGGTCGAGCAGCGGCGTCAGGCCCAGCGCGTGCAGCAGGCCGCGATGGCCGGCTTCCGCCGAGACG
>NZ_JAKREW010000077.1 GCF_022347545.1 Terribium retamae | reverse complement strand
AGGTGGTTCCGGGCTCGCGGCCGCGCACGCGCATGTCCTCGCTGAAGGAATAGAGCCGCGACAGGCTCTGGGCGATGCGCTGCGGCGGTTCCGAGACATAGGTGCCGCTGCCGCGCCGCCGCGTGACGAGCCCGTCGGCGACGAGTTCATCCAGCGCCTTGCGCACGGTGACGCGGGAGAGCCCCAGCTGCTCGGCAAGCTCGCGCTCCGACGGCAGCGGCATGCCGGGATTGGCCTGGCCGTTGCGGATGGCGTCGGCGATCCAGCTTTTCAGCTGTCGATAGGCGGGGGTCGACGGGTTCAGCCTGAACCCTTCAAACGTCAGCATGCCGGCTTACTCATCCCATTAATACCAAAGTGATACCACTTCGACACCAATCTCGCCTAGGTGCCAAAGGTTGTGTTGTGTCGGCACAGTTGTAGGGGGCGGGCATCGGGGCGGGTGAGCGCCTGCGCCGGGGCGTGTCATTTAGCAGTCGTCTCCCGCTGCCATTGACTCCGACACAACCTCTGTCAGCATCCACTGATATTGCCATGGGGGATGCAGTGGGCAATGTGAGAGCTGGGGCATTAGTCATCGCTGTACTGGGACTGATTGGACCGGCCAGTTCGGCGGAATGGTGGCACGATTCCTTCATTTGGGAAGACAGCGTTCAGGCCTGCGGCGACAATGATTCAATCGCCACCTACTCAGACAAGACCGTTGAACTCTGGGAGGACGGCTGTACGATTTCCAAAAAGACGCCCATTAGCGGACTGGATGCCGTCATCCTCGACCTCCATTGCCAAGGTCCCGAGGGAGATCCTCCGTGGAAAATCCGCAAGATGCTTTTTAAGTTGCCGAACGACAAGGCAGCCGAATTTCCACCTTTTCAGATGCTGAAGCGCTGCAGCTCTCTTAAAGATGCACCACCAAAGGCGACGCAATGCGACTTCAATTCCCAGATATTTCAGGCGACGGACGATCAGAAACCTGGAACATATCAGGAGCTGCAATTCCTGGAAGGCATTGAGAACGGTGCTGTGACCTTAACCGAGTTCGCCGAAGGCAAGCCCCGTTGGGTCTCGCGAGGCGAGCACACATGTTCTAACGGCGCGTCGATCTGCCGGGTATCATTCTCGCTGATGAGCGGCAGGCATGTCATACTCCCTTACGAAATCGTGGACAGCAGCGTGCTTGTAATCCCGTCTCTACGGCAAGATGTTTACCAGAGCGAGCGCGGTGCGGTCATGCAGGGGAAGAATTACGGCGGTCTCGTCGCCGACTTGCTCGGAGGTTTCGCTCCAAAAGAGGATGAACTTATCCTCCCCTATAACGTCTACCGATATTCAGAGTGCCGACCGCAACCTCAATAGCTCTGGTCTCGTCGCCGTCGCAGCGCATTTCAGTTCATTCACCCGGGATGGGCGCCAATGCGGGCGCATCCAGCCCCTGGAACGGATCGCGCCAGGCCTCGATCGCTTCGAGCTGACCATACCAGCGGCTGAGAGAAGGATAATCGCCGAGCGGCAGCCGGGCGGCATCGTTGAAAGGCAGGAAGGTGGCCATCCGGAAGTCCGCGTAAGAAACCGTATCCCCCACCAGCCAGCTTCGCCAGGCAAGCTCGGCCTCCAGGATCGCGGCGGAAGTGGCGAAGCGCCTCAGCCCCTCCTCGACCTGTTCCTGGTCGACGGGGCCGAGGCCGTAGCGCTGCTTGGTGCCGCGCTCGAAATGCACGATGTCGCACGCCCGCGCGAAGTTCTCCTTGCCCCAGCTCAGCCACCGGATCATCTCCGGCTCGTCGTCGCCGCTGCGCCAGAAATCCGACCCCGTATCGCGCGACAGCCGGCACGCGATGGCATCGGCTTCCCAGTTGCGGTCGACGACCTTACTTCGAAATCTGGACTCCCCCAACAGCCATGAAACGCGTGGCCGTGTATCCAATCATCGGAAGATAGCTATCCCCATTAAACCCAAGGATGTTGGATTTCAGGCCGAGCCATTGCGAGACAAAGCAGATCGTAGCAGCCAAGGCGCCGGAATCTCTCCAGGCCAGAGTAGAAGGATGCTGATATGCGGCAGCGAGCTTTTCCAAATCCGCAATCAGTCTGAAGGTGCAACCGACGATACGCCCCACAGTCGCCTCAACGCTGGCGTTATTGGCCCCATGGGCCTCTTCGCATGCAGGGAGCAAGGCGAATGCGTGACGTCCCGGCAAATACACCCTAGGTGGGTCGTATGACCCAGTCATATGACAGACGATCTGTATCGCATGCAGTCCACCGCTGGCAGGGGCCATCCGGCTTTCGATCGGCAACCCCGCCCGACCCATTCCGTAGCGCTTCATCGTCCGACAGCCATACCACAACAAGCGCTCTACCTCGGCCCACGAGATGTGCTCGCCGACCGCTGAACGTCGAGATCCCATGACGTCCAGGAATGGTCTGTCCGGTATGCTCTCCGGCACCTTCAGACTTGTCACAATAGCGCCGTCCGGCAGCCATGCTGCCCACTTCCCGGACCTCTTCTTTGGCAAAGGCTCTGGGCCACGTAGTGCTCGGCGAATTGTCACGCATTCCATCCGCTACACGTGTGGAACTGTTATCGGTGACCACAACGAACACCAGGGCATATTCATACGCTCCTCAATGAGGTATCCAGCCCAGTGCCTTCCAGGTGTGGAAATGTTTCGCACATCCGCGACATCGACCACACGCGTAGTCGCCCGTGTGACATGAATGAGCCCAGGCGAGTACCTCCTGGGGAATTCCCGAGGTCTTGACCAGAGTGACAGCATCAAGACCAATCGCTGGTGCCTCAACAGTGATTGAGCCTTCCTGATTAGCCATCAAGCTGGAAATACCTTCGACGAACTCTGCCCGCCCGTCTGCATGCAAATCGTCCGTTGCTAGGGCCCCAATATACAGTTTGCCGATTGAACTGCGGACGGCAGCCATGCCAGCGAGCGTTATCAGAAGCTGATTACGGAACGGCCACCACTCAGAGACCGGGGCTACAGAGGAAGGAGAGGTGCCAGCCATATCACCCGACCCTAGCGAGGAGCAGTCCACATAAATAATCTCATGCCTGATATTCAGAAGCTTCGCGACTTGTGTAGCCGCGTCGATTTCAGCCTTAGCTGGCTTTTGGCCATAGTCGATCGTGATTGCTAAGCTTGGGCGCCGCCACCAAGCAATGCTGACGGAGTCCATGCCCCCCGATAGCAGAAGTGCCGTCCTCATTTGGGTAGCGCCCAGATAGCTTTATATATGGCGGTCACGAAATCAGCAGTCACGATCGCACCACTTCCAATGAACATCTTGAGATCTTCCGGCTTCTCATTTTCTGCGAGAACCACCAACGGAATGCCCTTCTTGATTGCATACCCTGCTTCAAAAACCGTTCCCGGATCCATGCCGTTGAGAATGGCAAGGACCACGCTGCATTTCTCCAGCCCTTCCAGATCGGCTGGTGCAACAACGTGTGCGTCACCAGGGCCGATTTCGTGAACCGGGGAGAAAACGTCGGCGCCAGCGTCTCTAAGCGACAGGCGAGCTTCTTCGATCAGCCAACGCTGACCGAGATCAAAAAATGGTCCAGCCAAGTATATACAACCTCTGCCGGACGTAATTGGTATCGGCGCCGAATTTTTCAGGCCCTCCACGTTGGGCGGCGGAAGTGCTCGGGAATTGCAATACCAAGCTGTAGCCTTTGACGCGAAATCTGCGGCGATCTCGGCGGACATTCCGTGCACTCCCCAGAGCGTAGCAAATGTCGCTGAAAACACGTCACCAGACCCAAGTTTCCAGACAGTCTCCGATGCAAACAAAGGAATTTTCGTCTGGCCACTGCGCGACATGACCAAGGCTCCCTTTGCACCCATTTTCAAGACGACCAGCTCTGCCTGATCATTCTCGAACAACCATCTGGCACCCTGATCAGGGTGACTCGTACCTGTGATGGTCTCCATCTCAAGCCGGTTGAGCACTATGGCGAGCCTAGTCGCCGATGAGCCGTTCTCGCGGAAGGGCCGTGCATCGAAGGCAGACTGCGGATCATAGATTGCGGTCTGCGCCTCGACCACGGCATCGCCCTCAATCATGCCGTACCGAAACACGACATCATTTGAAACGCTGAGGCTCTCTCTCCTGCGCAGAACTGCTGGCGATGGAGTGATCAGCGGTACACCGAGCGTGTGGACATAGTCGAACGTCACAGGCTGGTCGGTGTGAACGAGATCGAGCTCGATATCGTTGAGGAGAGCAGTCACTCCAAAGCGGTCTCGCTGCATCTGCCCGCAAAAAGCGCTGAGCGTTACGCGGCCTTTGGCATATCCCGATGCCACAACCGCCGCTCGCCCCGCCGACCCCAAGACCTCGTCCCAACTCGGCTGCAGGCACCGCTCTCGATACACTCCCCCGACGACCGTGATATCTCGCTTCAAGTCGGAGACACCCTAACCATGTAGATGCCGCCTTGGATCGACGTAATTTTCGCCGTGTAGGTTATACCTTGCTCCACTATGCAGTTGATTACTTGCTGATAGTTGACAAAGGTCAGTGCGCCCGCGAGCTGTCCGTTGCTCATAACTACCAACGCAGATGACGAACCCACGGTGTGCACCACGACCTCAAGGACATCGTCAATCTTAAGAGTTCCTAGTACAGATGCCTTGGGACTATTTATTGGCGCTTCGTAGCTCTGCCTGCACGAGTTAGCACTGATGGTGCCACCGGGCTGCTTTAAATCGTCTCGATCTCCGCGACTACCGCTCATCTCTGCCCCCTCTTCAACGAAGGAAGAAACCTCGATTCTTGTCCCGTCGCAACTGCTTCAAAGATTTCAGGCTGATACTCCGCATGATTTTCCACATTACGGCATCAAGAACGGACGCACGCACACCGATCGCGTGGCTGAAACTAAGATATCGTTCCTCCAAGCCATGGTAATCAACAGCGGGGTTGGCTCTTGCTGGAAAGACCCCGATCTCACAGCAAGCGCGGACGATGTGAACGTCCAGTATAGCAACCTGGTCGCTATCTCGGCGATTGCGAACCACCCAGGAGGCCGTTTTCGGCCCAACTCCTGGCAATGTGCAAAGACTGTCCCGAAGCTCGCGGTCGCCAAGTTGATCTTCCTGGATATTGAGCAATCCAACTAGACATGCGTGCAAGTATCGAGCGCGTTGCTTTGCGAACCGATAGCGGATGGAACGCCCGCGAACCTGCAGCGGCCGCGTCAGAAGCTCTTCCGCAGTGTCCAGAGACAACGCTGGACCAAAGGACCTCAAATGAGCACGAACGCGATCATAAGCGGCTAGCCCCACTTCTGCAGGCGCGCCGTACCCACCCAGCAGGCAGGCCACCACCTCTTCAGCCAAGGTATCGCCTAAGCCAAATTGGGCCGGTCGATCTACAGCCGCCATCCACGATTGTGCCGCCCAAAAAGCCGGAGTCAGTAGATATGCGAAATCGCCCCATATCACGGAGGGCAGAACCTCCTCTCCGGGTGCCGGCAGGCTGAGAAAGACCGGCTGTCCGTCTTTAAGGGCGATGACCTGTTGCATCTTTTCTCTCTGCATAATATTCATAAGACTGAATAGCAATTATTCCTTAAATGGCAAACGCAAACCACACACTCATTGATGAAATCGTCCGCATCATGGCCGATCGAAAGATCACTCAAGCTAAGGTTGCTGAAGCCTGCGGCTGTTCGCAATCATACCTATCCAAGTTATTGAAAAAACATAACAATGTATCGCCTGGGCTTGAGTCACGCCTGACAAGGTGGGTGACAGCCCAGAGGGAGAGTGGCGATGATTTAGACGCCGATTTGGAAAGCCAAATTCGCCGCCTTCTTGCAACCAAGAGGACCACAAAGAGGAATATTATTCATATTCTTCGTGGCTTGGCAGACCTTGCCTGACATTAGGCCGGGCCTTATACGGATTAGCGGATGTAGCGTCGTAGCATCCGGCAAACGCGGAGCGTGAGATGTCCTCATCAAAGCGCGACAGCGCTATCCCAACCCGGCGATCAGCCCTTAAGATGGCGGCTAGGCGCCTGCGAGCGCAGCCTCGAGAGTTGAAGCCATGAAGGCGCGAGCCTCCGATACTCAAGTCGAGTTTTTGCCGGCGTTCCGTAAGGACGCGGTGCTTTCACGCTTGGCCGATGCTTTCAATGTTGCCCAGTTCGTCAGTTTCGCGCCCAGCGCAGAGGGACCAGTTCAGCAGTTTGCACGTATCGCCGGCATTCCCACAGACCATCGCTTCAATAACGCCACTGAAGCGATCGAGGTTCTTTTTTCGCGCAGCGTCGAGGGTACGCTGAACGTTCGTAGCTTCAATAGAGACCAACCCCAAAGCGCGGAGTTCCTATACGGACTCGGGTCACCAGCAGACGTTATCGCAGCAGTCACTCGGCTGTCATCGCAAGGCTGGCACACCATCGTCAACGAGACGGTCGACGTCTCGGACGGAGGAGTGTCCGGCGTTGTACTCGATAACGTTGTTGAATTCGGCCCGGACGTGACACCGCGTGGCGTTGAAAAAGCGGGCTTCGCAACATTGCCTACAGCATGGGCAAGGGCGCTGTTCGACATCGTCTACGGTTTTAGTCCCGACTTCGACGCGGCGAGCCGCGCTCGCCTGGAATTCAGCTTACACCCACGGCCGCGGGGTTACCGGCAATCTCATGTAATTTATTGGGAATTCGGCCGGCATGAGAAGCTACATACCGCTGAGATCGAGCCAAGATGGCCTAATAGCTTCTCTCGCATGCTCGGGGACAAAGCTTACGGGCTCCTTATTGGCCATTTAGCCGGGGCGCCCGTGCCTCGAACCACGGTAATCTCACGGCGCGTCGCTCCATTCTCTTTTGGCAGAGCAACCGGGACTGCGGAGTTCTGGACACGCACATGTCCGAAGGAGCAGGTACCAGGTCGCTTCACTACCGCCCGTGGTTGGATAGATCCATTCCGCCTATTAGCAGGCGAAGATCCTGACCACCGCTCAATCGCCTCGGTTATTTCTCAGGAGGGTGTCGCGGCAGTTTGGTCTGGCGCCGCAATATTGGACGCAGCAAGCGCGCTTCACGTTGAAGGTGTCCCGGGAACAGGAGACAACTTCATGTTAGGGAAGGCCGCTCCAGCGGCACTTCCTACTGACGTACGCCAAGCTGTGGAAACTCTCTATCAACAACTTTCGAGTCAACTAGGTCCAGTTAGGTTTGAATGGGTATTCGACGGTTCGATCGCGTGGCTTGTGCAACTGCACAAGGGGCGTAGCGTTTCCTCGGGCTCGACAATTGTTCCAGGTGACGCTGCGGTATGGCAAAGTTTCGATGTTCGTTTAGGACTCGACGCGCTACGTAAGGCGCTAGAAGTGATTCCGTTTGGTCATGGTCTTCTGCTGGAGGGAGAAGTTGGCCTCACAAGTCATATTGCCGACGTAGTTCGGAAGGCGGCTGTGCCGACCCGGATCGAGATCAACGCAGCGGTCGATTGAGATTGACTTTGGTGAAAAGCGGAACATAATGAGAACATGCCAAGTTCTCACAGTATTAACAACCTGCGGAGCGAAGGAAAGTAAGATGGTTTTGACCTCTCTTGAAAACACCCGTAAGAGGGCTGAGTCGCAGCTTGGAATCCTAGAAAAGGCTCTGCGTCTACGCGCGGAGCGGCTCATGCGGGGAGAGAGCGGTTATAATGCAGAAGCCGAGGAAGCCCTCAACAACGCCGAACGAAAAGAACAAGCCGCGTAAGCCTTTATATAACAAGGCTGAGGACGAAAGGCGTGAGGTCGATGGAAACGACACTCACGCCAAAGACTGGCGTAATAACTATACCCGGGATTACGGTCGCATAATACACAGCGCGAGTTTCCGGCGCCAACAGGGAAAAACGCAGGTTTTTCCGAGTCGAGAATCCGATTTTTTCCGAAATCGACTGACTCATTCACTCGAAGTCGCGCAGATCGCCCAAGGCATCGCAGAGCAGATCAACTACAATTGCAAAGAAGAATTGGGCGGCGAGATCGATGCCCGCCTGTGTGCGACTGCAGGCCTAGTTCACGATATCGGGCATCCTCCATTCGGGCATAATGGCGAGCGGGCACTGGACGACGCGATGCGCAAATTCGGAGGTTTCGAGGGCAATGCTCAAACCTTCAGAATTCTGACCCGGTTGGAGAAGAAGGAGCGATACGACAAGCCCAAAACCGGTGATATTCGGGCAGGACTCAACTTGTGCCACCGAACGCTGGCGGCAGTCCTAAAGTACGACAGGAAAATCCCCGCCATTCGGGCCGACGGCGACAAGATAGCCAAGGGATATTACGCTTCGGAGAAGGAAATCGTCGACAGCGTCAAAAAGTCGGTGATCGGGGATTACAAGATACCAAAGCCTGGGAAATTCAAGACGATCGAATGCTCAATAATGGATCTGGCAGACGATATTGCATACTCAGTGTATGATCTCGAAGATTGCCTGAAGGTCGGCTTCCTGACCGCAGCGGAGATCATAGCGTCAGAAGAGCCGCTTTTGGAAAAGGTGGCCGAGCGAGTATCTGATCAGATGGAGTTGGAGAAACCCATAGGGGCAGCTACAGTCTTAGCGATTCTGGTTGACATATTTGCGAGCGTCTTCAAGCCGAAGAGGCCGGCTGGTGAACAATCCCAGACGGAAGAGCATGCCGACGCCACGCAGGGTCTAACGGAAGAAGGTCCATCGCTTGGCGGCGATGAAGAAACCAAAAGCCAAGATGTGTCGGCATTCATTCTCGCTTACCGGGCGTCACGCTTGAACAGCGAAGATGGCTACGATCGGACTGCTTTTTCCTCAGAGCTAGTCCATCGTTTCATTTCGGCGGTTAAGTTGGACTACAACGCGGAATGTCCTCCACTGAGCGCGGTGTACCTGCCCCACGATGAGCGGATGCAGCAGGAGGTACTGAAACAGTACACGTATGAGGCTGCAATATATGCACCGAGGGTGAAGATCGGCGAGTATCGGGGATACGATCTTGTTCGAGACATCTTCGATGCATTGATGAGCGATCGTGGCGGACTGCTTATGCCTGCTGACGTCCGCGAACGGGTTCGTGTGGCACCGAATGTCGCGGTAAAGGCACGCGATGTCTGTGATTTCGTAGCGGGCATGACTGACAGATACGCGATGGAATTCTGGGCACGCCTCAAATCAGATTCCGCGGAAAGTATGTTCAAGCCTATTTAATGGATCGCCCAATTATGGTGACGGCAGACGTCGAAATGGGGGGCTCAGTTGGGCAGCAGCGTTTGTCACCTTCATGCTCCCCATGCCTGCCCGAATTGTCTGATAGCCAAATGCAGGTAGCGACACACACTGTCCGAGACTTTGAAGGCAGCCGAGTTCGGGCCATAGCTGGCCTGCAAACTCAGGCAGAACCGCCCAATCTTAAGTGGATGCGAGATTTCAAAGCGGCTACCCCGGCCTCAGCATCGCCCCCGAGATCGCAAACACCCGCTCCGCGCCCAGCATGTACGCCATCAGCGTTTCCCGCCTGAACAGCCCGCTATAGGCCCGGTCGAGCACATTCAGCGAGCCGGTGTAGGCGCCGAAGGCGGGCATGATGAGGCGAGTGCCGTCGCCGGCGAAGCAGCGGCGGCGGACGGAGCGGCCGCGCTGGACGATGCGGGCGCAGGGGTGAAGGTGGCCGGCGATCTCGCCGTCGATGCGCTGCCTTGACGGCTCGTGGCGGAACAGCACGGTGCCGACGGCGAGTTCCAGCACGGTTTCGCCGGGCAGGTCTGCCGGGGCTTCGGGATCATGGTTGCCAGCGATCCAGAACCAGTCGCGCCCGGCCATCAGCCCTTCCAGCCGCTGGCGGAAATCGGGATGCAGGCGCTCGGCGCCCTTGCCGTCATGGAAGGAGTCGCCGAGGCTGACGACGATCTTCGGCTGGTAGTCGGCGATCACCGCTTCCAGGCGGGCCAGCGTGGCGACGGTGTCGTAAGGCGGGATCAGCGCGCCGCGGCGGGCGAAGGACGAGCCTTTTTCGAGATGCAGGTCGGAGACGGCGAGCAGGGAAAGGTCGGGGAAGAACAGCGTGCCGCGCGGGTCGCACAGCGCGCGCTCGCCGGCGACGGTCACCGCCTCGCCGCCGATGGCTGTCACTGCGCGGGTGGCGGAGAAATTCATTGGGGTCCCATTGCCTCTTCGACCAGATCGGCCGCTTCCATCAGCAGCGATTCATTGGCGCCGCCATTCACCGATTCCTTGCCGATCTCCAGCATCACCGGCACGGCCAGCGGCGAGATGCGGTCCAGCACCTTATGCACGATTCGGCCGCGCACACGCGAGAGCAGCAGGCCAAGCCTGCTGACATCGAGCAGGCCGGTGGCGGCATCGGCGCGGGTGGCCTGCAACAGGATGTGGTCGGGCTCGTGGCTGCGCAGCACGTCGTAGATCAGGTCGGCCGAGACGGTGACCTGGCGGCCGGTCTTTTCCTGGCCGGGGTAACGCTTTTCGATGAGGCCGGCGATGACGGCGCAGTTGCGGAAGGTGCGCTTCAGCATCCAGCTGTCGTTCAGCCAGGCGTCGAGATCGTCGCCCAGCATGTCCTCGTCGAAGAGTTCGGCGAGCGAAGGCGTCTTCGCCTTGAACAGCGCGCCCATGTCGTCCAGCGCCCACACGGCCAGCGAATAGTCGGTGGCGACGAAGCCGAGCGGGCGGGCATTGGCGCGTTCCAGCCGGCGGGTGAGCAGCATGCCCAGCGTCTGGTGCGCGAGGCGGCCTTCGAAGGGATAGCACACCATGTAGTGGCGGTTGCCCTTCGGAAAGGTCTCGACCAGCATGTCGCCCTTCTTCGGCAACACCGAACGCAGCTTCTGCATGGCCAGCCATTCGGCGACCTGCTCGGGCAGGTTCTGCCATCGTTTGGGGTCGGCCAGCATGGCGCGCACCTGCTCGGCCAGATAGGTGGAGAGCGGGAACTTGCCGCCGGCATAGCTCGGCACGATGAGGTCGGCGCCGGTGCCGTTGGAAACGATGCATTCGTTCTCGCGGATGCCTTCGAAGCGCAATATCTTGCCGGCAAACAGAAAATTGTCGCCGGGCCGCAAGGTCTCGGCGAAATACTCCTCGACCTTGCCCAGCACCGGGCCGCCGCGCCCGGCCATGCCGCGGCCCTGGCGCACATAGCGCACATTGAGCTCCGGCATCTCGACGATGGTGCCGATGTTGAGCCGATATTGCTGGGCGACGCGCGGATGGGTGACGCGCCACAGCCCTTCTTTGGTCTGGCGGATGCGAGCGTAGCGCTCATAGCTCTTCAGCGCGTAGCCGCCGGTGGCGACGAAATCGACGACCCGGTCGAAGGTGTCGCGGGGAAGTTCGGCATAGGGGGCGGCGGTGCGGATCTCGGCATAGAGCTGGTTGGCGTCGAAGGGGGCGGCGCAGGCCGAGCCCAGCACATGCTGCGCCAGCACGTCCAGCGTGCCGGAAAGCAGCGGCGGCGTGTCCTGCGCGCCGAGATAGTTGGCGTCGAGGGCGGCGCGGCATTCCAGCACCTCGAAGCGGTTGGCCGGGATGAGGATCGCCTTGGAGGGCTCGTCCATGCGGTGGTTGGCGCGGCCGATGCGCTGGGCAAGGCGGCTCGCCCCCTTCGGCGCGCCGACATGCACGACGAGGTCGACATCGCCCCAGTCGATGCCGAGGTCGAGCGTGGAGGTGGCAACGATGGCGCGCAGCGCATTGTCGGCCATGGCCTTTTCGACGCGGCGGCGCTGGCCGACTTCGAGCGAGCCGTGATGCAGCGCGATCGGCAGCGCATCCTCATTGGCCCGCCACAGCTCCTGGAACAGCATCTCGGCCTGGCTGCGCGTGTTGACGAACAGCAGCGTCATCCTGTGCTGGCGGATCGCCTCGTAGACCTCGGGAATGGCATAGCGCGCCGAATGGCCCGACCAGGGCACGCGCTCGCGGGATTCGAGGATCGAGATGTCCGGCTTGGCGCCGCCGGCGACGGTGATGAGGCCGGCCATGGGGGGATGGATCGCCGCCTTGCCCTCCCCCTTGAGGGGGTCCGCAGGACGGGCGAGACGCGTGGCTCGCCCCGGCAAGTCGGCGCGAAGCGCCGGGGTGGGGGTCGGAATCGTCGGCGCTACAATACCCCCACCCCGTCTCTCGCCCTTCGCTTCGCTCAAGGCGCTCGCCGACCCTCCCCGCAAGGGGGAGGGTAAGGGCCCCTGCGGCACCAGCCAGCGGCGCAGGTCGTCGGGTTCGGCAACGGTGGCGGAAAGGCCTATTGCCGTGAGGTCCGGCACGAAGGAACGCAGGCGCGCCAGCCCCAGCGCCAGCAGGTGGCCGCGCTTGGAGGTGACCAGCGAATGCAGCTCGTCCAGCACGATGTAGCGCAGGTCCTCGAAGAAACGGTCGGCGCCGTTGGAGCCGATCAGCAGCGCCAACTGTTCGGGCGTGGTGAGCAATATGTCGGGCGGCGCCAGCTTCTGGCGCTGGCGCTTGTGGGCGGGCGTGTCGCCTGTGCGGGTCTCGATGGATATGGGCAGGCCGATCTCCTCCACCGGCTTGCCGAGATTGCGCTCGATGTCGACGGCCAGCGCCTTCAAGGGCGAGATGTAGAGCGTGTGCACGCCGCGATGCCGCTCGCCCGGCCGGCGCTTCGGGCGGCCGGCGAGTTCCGTCAGCGACGGCAGGAAGCCGGCCAGCGTCTTGCCGGCGCCGGTCGGCGCGATCAATAGCATGGAGCGGCCGGCACGCGCCTGGCCGAGCAGCTCCAGCTGATGCGCGCGCGGCGCCCAGCCCTTGGCCGCGAACCACCGGGTGAAGGGTTCGGGCAGCAGGTCTTCGGCAGTCAGGCGCGGTTTGACGGTCACCGGAGAGACCTAGCGCGGGTGCGGGCGGGAGCCAAGCGGAATTTGGAACAAAAGGGGATCGTGATGATGGGGGCGGCGCCCCTCCTGTTTCGCCGCAGGCGAATTGAAAGGTCAGTGGAGGCCGAGGGCCGTGTGTCGCGGAGGCGCCAGCGCCTCTATCTCCCCCCTTGCGGGGGAGAAAGGATTTTCATGTCCGAACCGGATAGATAGGTGACAGAGTAGACCGATTAGATGGGTGACAGTTTTCTCGTAGGCCGGGAGG
>NZ_JAKREW010000076.1 GCF_022347545.1 Terribium retamae | reverse complement strand
GCGCTGACGGCGCCGGCGGCCAGCGAGCGCCCATCCATGATCGAGGCGTCGAGTTCATGCACGCCGTTTTCGTTGAGCGCAGCGCCGTGACCGGCGTTGAAATGCGGGCTGTCTTCCATGACCACGACGGCGGCCGGCGCGGCGTCGAGCGCGCGGCCGCCGGATTTCAGGATGGCGTAGCCGGCTTCCAGCGCGCGGCCGAGATCGCGGCGCGCGGCAATCCATTCTTCCTCATTGAGATCGAGCTTGGCCATGACGCCGCAGCCGCCATGGATCGCCAATGCGAATTTCGTCATCGTCCGTACCTTCAAGAGAAAGGAAGCGGCCCGTGAAGGCCGCCTCCCGCGGTGGGTTCCTGGAAACTTACTGCTTCGGCTTGGCGTCCATCGCCAGTGTGTCCTCGTCGGAACGCGGCGTGTAGGTGATCTTGTCCGTCTTCACGCCCCAGGCCGAGACGTTGACGGCCAGCGGCAGATCGGGGCGATCGGTCGCGACGAGAAGGTTCGCCTTTTCAAGCAGTTCGCGGCGCTTGGCCTCGTCCATCTCGACGCCGGCCTCCTCGATCAGCTTGTCCATCTCGGGATTGGAATAGCCGCGCGTGTTGAAGGCACCGAGCGACTTCTCCTTGTCGTTGGTGTGCATCAGCGAAGACAGCATGTAATTCGCCTCGCCGGTCAGCGTGCCCCAGGACGCCATGTAGAGCGAATATTCGCCGCGCGTCTTGGCCGGATTGAACACCGCGGCCGGCACGCCGTTCACATCGGCCTGCACGTTGATCGCTGCCAGCAGTTGCGCCACCGTCGGCCCGAGCTCGGTCGGCAGACGGTCGTTGGCATAGTTGAGCGACACCTTGAAGCCGTCGGGGAAGCCGGCCTCGGTCATCAACTGCTTGGCCTTGTCGACGTCATAGGCCGCCGGTTGGATCTCCTTGTTGTAACCGAAGATGTTGGAGCTCACGAGCTGCGTCGGCACAACGCCCATGCCTTCCAGCGCGACATCGGCGATGGTCTGGCGGTCGATGACGAGATCGAAAGCTTCACGCACGCGCGGATCGAGGAAGGGGTTCTTGTCGAGCTTCTTGCCTGCTTTGTCCCACACCATTGGAGAATCTGCGCGGAAGTCGAATTCCAGATAAGGGATGTAGACAGACTCGTCCTTGACCACGTCGATAGCCGGATCGGCTTCGAGATTGGCAAGGTCGGTCGCCGGCACCTTGGAGATCAGGTCGACCTGGCCAGCCTTGAGCTGGGCGACGCGGGCGGCGTCATTGGGGATTTCCTTGCGTACCACCTTGTCCCAGGGCTGCGCACCACCCCAGTAGCCGTCGAACTTCTCCAGCACGAGGTCCTGCGTCGGCGCCCAGCTGACGAATTTGTAGGGGCCGGTGCCGATGGTGGCCTTGCCGGTGTTGAAGCCTTCGGCCGCCGTCTCCTTGGTGGAATAGGCGGCTGCCGCCTTGTGCGAGACGATGAACAGACGCACGAAATCATTGGGCAGGGTCGGCGCCGAGCCATGCGTCTTGATGCGCACCGTCAACGGATCGACGACTTCGACGCCGGCGACGCGGCGCACATAGATGGTCGACGGGTTCGGCCCGGTGACATTGGGAATGCGTTCGATCGAGAACTTCACGTCCTCGGCGGTGAAGTCCGAACCATCATGGAACTTGACGCCTTCGCGCAGCTTGAACTCCCAGGTCGTAGCGTCGACCGGCTTCCAGCTCACCGCCAGATTTGGCTCGACCTCGAGCTTGTTGCCGGACTTCAGCAGCGTGTCGAAGACGTGCTTGGTGGCCTCGGCATTGGCCGACGTGGCCGTGAAATGCGGGTCCATCGAGGCCGGGCCGGATTTGGTGGCTATGATCAGGTCGGCGGCAAGCGCCGGCAGCGACACGAACAGTGTCGAAGCCAGCAAGGCCGAGCGCAGGAAGGAAGCGGTTCTCATTGGGATCTCCTCTTGGTTCTTGTTTCTTGATGTCGACCGCGGATCAGTCGGTGGTAGCCGCCTCGGCATTCAGGTCCAGATCGCGGGGCCAGCTGCCGGAAGCGACGACCATCTTGGTCAGCAGGTCCGACAGGGTCAGCCGTTCGGCGGGTGAAAGGCATTCGAGCATGGCGCGCTCGTGCTCGAGCATCAGTTCCTTGACGGAAACCACGGCGGCGCGGCCCTTCTCCGTCAAGGTCAAGGTGACGCGGCGCTGATCGGAGGGATCGATCTCGCGGTCGATCAGACCGAGTGTCGCCACCTTGTTGACGGCACGGCTCAGCGTGTTCTTCGGAAAGTTGGACGAACGAACCACCTCGGTCAGTGTCAGGCCATTGCCGAGATAGAGCGACCACAAAACGACGAATTCCGGCCGCAGCAGGCCAAGCTGCTGCTGGATGCGGCCATAGACGGGATTGTTGAACTGCAGGGCCAGGAAGTTCAGCCGGAACGAGAGCCAGCAGGGGTTGTCCCACAGTTTCGGAAACAGCGGATCGTCCTGCGGAAGATGCTGCGAGCCCGGCGTCTCCCGGCCTGCGCGCGCCTCATGCAGGGCCGTGCTCAGCAATCGATCCATAAAACCTCGCCCCTGCATTTAGTCCCAAACGGGACGGTAATTGAAATTTTTGTTGCGTCAACCTGATATTTTTGTTCCTAATGGAACTTAATTGGAGATATCTCGCAGTTTTGTTGCCGGTCCGTGCCGCATCTGGGCAGGCTGGCGCATGCCCCAATCGGGGCAATAGCGGTCGCAGACAATGGAGTTTTCGGAAATGCGCATTCAGGACATGCACTGGGCTCAGGTGGAAGAGCGCGCCAAGGTCGATGATCGCTGCGTCCTGCCGATCGGCTCGGTTGAACAGCATGCCTATCTCAGCCTCGCGACCGACATGATCCTGGCCGAGCGCATTTCGGTGGAAGCTGCCGAACCGCTGGGCGTGCCCGTCTTCCCCTGCCTGCCCTATGGCATGGCCTCGGGTTTTGCTGATTTCCCCGGCACCATCACGCTCACGCTGCGCACCTACATCAATGTCATCGAGGACATGCTTGACAGCGTCTATCGCTCCGGCTTCCGCCGCATCCTCATCGTCAACGGCCATGGCGGCAATTCGCCAATCGCCCCGCTGCTGTCGGAATGGATGAACAGCCATCGCGACACTTCGGTGAAGCTGCACGACTGGTGGCGCGCGCCACAGACCATGGCCAAGGTACAGGAGATCGACCCGGCCGCGAGCCATGCGAGCTGGATGGAGAACTTCCCCTGGACCCGCCTCGAAGGCGCGCCGGTGCCGAACTTCAAGAAGGATCGCATCGATTTCGCAGCCACCGGCCGCGTCGATGCCGGCCGCAAGCGCGAGCGCATCGCCGAGGGCAATTATCACGGCGTGTTCCAGCGTCCGGACGCGGACATGTTCGCGATCTGGGACGTCGCCATCGCCGAGACCCGCGACGAGATCGAGAACGGCTGGCATTGATGGGTGGACGGCGGCATTGCGACCTACCCCTTCTCCCCTTGTGGGAAAAGGAAGGTTACGACAATCAGCCAGGCACAGTGCTGCCCCTCATCGCCCTGCCGGGCACTTCTCCCCGTGAACGGGGAGAAGGCGGCTGGCCGCAACGTTGGCGCTTGTCCTGCAACGCTGGCAATTGGCGAAATCCCCGGCGGGGGCCGCCCTCTCCCCGTTCACGGGGAGAGGATGCCGGCAGGCAGGTGAGGGGCGGCGCCGACGGTTGGTACCTAGGAACTCACAACCACCGCGAAGTGCTGGCGTACATCCCCTGGAGTAAGTCAGGGATATCTGTTGCGGGAGGGCATATGAAACACAGCAAGCACCGTTTCGAGGTCGCCGCATGACCTCCTTCGTGTTCAAGCGCCTCAGTCAGGCGGTCATCGTGCTGATCGTGATGTCGATCCTGGTGTTCACCGGGGTCTATGTGATCGGCAATCCGGTGGACGTGCTGATCTCGCCCGACGCCACCCAGGCGATCCGCGAGCAGGTGATTGCCGAATACGGCCTCGACCAGCCGCTGTGGAAACAATATCTCGACTTCGTCGGCTCGATGTCGACCGGTGATTTCGGCCGTTCCTTCGTCTTCAACATGCCTGTCGGAGAACTGATCTCGCAGCGCCTGCCCGCGACACTGGAGTTGGCGGTGATCGCCGTGCTGCTGGCCTCGCTGATCGGCGTTCCGCTCGGCATCTATGCCGGCTACCGACCCAACAGCCTCGCTTCCCGCATCATCATGGCGGGTTCGATCCTTGGCTTTTCGGTGCCGACCTTCTGGATTGGTCTGATGTTGATCATGCTCTTCGCCGTCCAGTTCGGCGTGCTGCCGGCGGGCGGACGCGGTCAGACGGCCAGCCTGTTCGGAATCCCCTTCTCCTTCCTCACGCTGGACGGCTGGAAGCATCTGCTCCTGCCCGTCCTCAACCTGTCGCTGTTCAAGATGTCGATGATGTGCCGGCTCGCCGCTGCCGGCACCCGCGAGGTGATGACCACAGACGCCATCAAGTTCGCGCGCGCCGCCGGCATTCCCGAACGGACCATCCTGCGCAAGCACGTGCTGAAGCTGATCTCTATCCCCCTGGTCACGGTGTTCGGCCTCGAGCTCGGCTCGACACTGGCCTTCGCGCTGGTGACGGAAACGATCTTCAACTGGCCGGGCCTCGGCAAGCTGATCATCGATTCCATAGCGTCGCTCGATCGCCCGGTCATGGTGGCCTATCTGATGATGGTCTCGGTGCTGTTCGTCGTCATCAATCTCAGCGTCGATCTCGCCTATGCCGCGCTCGATCCGCGCCTTCGGCTCAAAGGCCGCTGACATGGGGGACGCTGACATGAGCGACGTCATCATCAAGGACAATTTCGAAAGCGCGCCCCCCGCTTCTGCCTGGCGCGACTTCTGGCGCGTCTTCTTCCGCAACAAGGTCGCCACGATTGCGCTGGGCGTGGTACTGGTCATCGTGCTGGTCGCCATCTTCGCGCCCTTCATCACGCCGCAGGATCCCTATGACCTGCGCTCGCTGGTGCTGCGCGACGCGCGCCGCCCGCCTGGCTTCGTCGGCGCCAATGGCATGCACTATCTGCTCGGCACCGACAGCCAAGGCCGTGACCTCCTGTCCGCAATCATCTATGGCCTGCGCATCTCGCTGGAGATGGGCCTGATCGCCGGCGCGGTCGCCTTCACCATCGGCGCCATTGTCGGCTGTTTCGCCGCCTATGCCGGCGGCCGTTTCGAGACCTTCATCATGCGCCTGGTGGACGTACAATTGTCCTTCCCGGCAATTCTGCTCGCCTTCGTCGTCGCCGCCCTGCTGGGGCAGGGGAAGGGGCAGCTGATCCTGGCGCTGGTCTTTGCCCAATACGCCTATTTCGTGCGCACCGCCCATGGCGCTGCTTCGGCCGAACGGCAGAAGGATTATGTGCAGGCCGCGCTCTCCATTCCGATGAGCGGCTGGTTCGTGATCACCCGGCACATCCTGCCGAATTCGCTGCCGCCGCTGATCGTGGTCGCCACGGTGCAGGTCGCCGCCGCCATCTCGCTGGAAGCGACGCTCTCCTTCCTCGGCGTCGGCCTACCGCCCACCGAACCCTCGCTCGGCATGTTGATCTCGAACGGCTTTCAGTATCTGCTATCGGGCCGCTACTGGATCTCGATCTATCCGGGCGTCGCCCTCATCATCCTGATCATGGCGATCAATCTGGTCGGCGATCAGGTCCGCGATCAACTCAATCCACGGCTGCGCAAATGACCGAACTTCTCAAAGTCGAGAACCTGCGCACCTATTTCGAAACCGAGCGCGGTACCGTCAAGTCGGTCGACGGCATCTCCTTCGAGGTGCGCAAGGGCGAGATCTTCGGCCTGGTGGGCGAATCCGGCTCGGGCAAGTCGATCACCGGTTTCTCGCTGATCGGCCTGCTCGACGCCAACGGCAAGGTGCAGCCGGGCAGTTCCATCAAGCTCGCGGGACGCGAGATCGTCGGCCTGCCGGACCAGGAGTTGCGCAGGATCCGCGGCCGCGAGATCGCGATGGTCTTCCAGGACCCGATGATGACGCTGAACCCTGTGCTGAAGATCGTCGATCAGATCGCCATGGCGATCCGCGCCCATGAAAAGGCCAGCGACCAGGAGGTGCGCCGCCGCGCCGTGGAGGCGCTGGCGCGTGTGCGCATCGTCGAGCCCGAAAAGAAGATCGATCAATATCCGCACCAGTTCTCCGGCGGTATGCGCCAGCGTGTCGCCATTGCGATCGCCCTCCTGCACAAACCCAAGCTGGTGATCGCCGACGAGCCGACGACGGCCCTCGACGTCTCTGTACAGGCGGACATCCTCAAGGAAATGAAGGCGCTGGTGGCGGAACTCGGCGTCTCGATGATCTGGATCAGCCACGACCTGGCGACGGTCAGCCAGATCTCGCAGCGCATCGCGGTGATGCGGCGCGGCGAGATCGTGGAGACCGGTACAGTGGCCGAGGTGCTCGGCCAGCCGCAGCATCCCTATACGCAAGGCCTGCTCGACGCCCTGCCCTCGCGCGCCAGGCCCGGCGAATTGCTGGCTTCCGCGACGACCGAAAGTTCCGGCCCGATCGTGCTCGATGATTTGGCCAAAACCGCTCCCAAGGCTGCCGACGGCGCGTTCGTTCAGGTCGACGATGTCGATATGGTTTTCGAGCGTGCCGTTGGCCGCGTCGGGCGTTTCACGCAAAAATTCGGCATCGGCCAGCCGTCCCATGCCGTCCATGCCGTCAAGGGCGCCAAGCTGACCATCGCGCAGGGCGAGGTGCTCGGGCTGGTCGGCGAGAGCGGTTCGGGCAAATCGACCCTCGGCCGCATCATCTGCGGCATCTATACGCCGACGGCAGGCAATGTGACCGTCGGGGGCAGGAAGGTGCGCGAAGGTCAGCGCAAGCTCGGCACGGGGGTGCAGATGATCTTCCAGGATCCCTATGCCTCGCTCGACCCGCGCCGCACCATCTTCCAGTCCGTCGCAGACGGACCGCTGGCGCATGGCCTCACCACACGTCGCGACGCCCGAGCCTATGTGAACCGCTGGCTGAAAGCGGTCGCCTTCGACCCTGCGCTCGCAGACCGTTATCCGCATCAATTCTCCGGCGGCCAGCGCCAGCGCATCGCGATTGCACGCGCGCTCGCCATGCAGCCGGAACTGATCGTCTGCGACGAGCCGGTCGCCTCGCTCGATGTCTCGATCCAGGCGCAGGTGATCAACCTTCTGATCGAATTGCGCCGCACGCTGAACCTGACATTGCTGTTCATCAGCCACGACCTGTCGGTGGTGCGCCATCTGTGCGACCGGGTCGTCGTCATGCACCACGGCAAGATCGTGGAAGAGGCAAACGTGGCTCAGCTTTTCGAGGCTCCCCAGCAGCCCTACACGAAAATGCTGCTCGACGCGGTGCCGAAACTGGCCGTGTAGAATCACCGGTCGGTCGTGGCCGGCCGGAAGGAAGCGTCCTCAAGGATAAACCCGCGCCTATGATGCGACGTGGTGTGGTCCCTTCCACGACCGGATCGTGCTCCTTTCGCATCACCTCGCGCAAATAGCGCCAAAGGCGTCGCCTTCGCGATGCCTTGCCATCAAATTGCCTGTTAGGTCTCTCGTTAACTGCTTGAATGGGTTTTTGTTTCGGCAAGCGTGACACGGGCTTTCCCGGGTGCGGTGCGGGCGCAAGAACGAGTTAGCTTTTCGGTGTTATACCGGACAGAGGTTCTGTCGCCGAAGGCTGTATTGATCGAGACTGACGGGTGAGCATTTATCTCCCGATCGCGGAAATTTCCGTCAACATCCTGGTGCTGCTCGCCATGGGCGCAGCGGTGGGTTTCCTGTCGGGCATGTTCGGCGTCGGCGGCGGTTTCCTCATCACCCCGTTGTTGATCTTCTACAACATTCCGCCGGCGATCGCGGTGGCCACGGGCGCCAACCAGGTCATCGCCTCGTCTGTGTCCGGCGTGCTGTCGCACATGAAAAGGGGGACGCTCGACTTCAAGCTGGGCGGGGTGCTGTTAGCCGGCGGTGTCGTCGGCTCGACGGTGGGCATCTACGTGTTCGGGCTGTTGCGCGAGATCGGCCAGCTCGACCTGTTCATCTCCCTGCTCTACGTGGTGCTGCTCGGCACGGTCGGCGGGCTGATGATGGTGGAAAGCGTCAATGCGCTGCGCGCCACGCGCAGTGGCGCAGCACCTGTGCTGAAGAAATCCGGCCAGCACAACTGGATCCACCGGCTGCCGCTCAAGATGCGCTTCCGCGCGTCCAAGCTGTTCGTCAGCGTCATTCCAGTGTTGGGTCTTGGTGCCGCGATCGGCTTCCTGTCGTCGATCATGGGCGTCGGCGGCGGCTTCATCATGGTGCCGGCCCTGATCTATCTTTTGAAAGTGCCGACCAATGTCGTCATCGGCACCTCGCTGTTCCAGATCATCTTCACCTCGGCCTACACCACGCTGGTGCATGCCACCACCAACCAGACGGTGGACGTGATCCTGGCCTTCGTGCTGATGGTCGGCGGCGTTGCCGGGGCACAGTATGGCGCCAGGGCTGGACAGAAGCTGCGCGGCGAGCAGTTGCGCGCGCTGCTGGCCCTGCTGGTGCTGGCGGTGGCGCTCCGCCTCGCCTTCGACCTGTTCGTGACGCCGCCCAACCGCTATTCGCTTGCCGTGCTGGGGCTGAGCTGATGGCAGCCGGATCCCTGCTTTGCCGCATGAGCCTTATCCGAAAAGTCTGCAACTTTTCGGGGTCATGCTTCTTGTTTTGCCGCATGAGCCTTATCCGAAAAGTCTGCAACTTTTCGGGGTCATGCGGGCTGCTCTTCCTGTTCGCGCTGGCTTTCGTTCTTCCGGCAGCGGCGCAGTCGCCGCACCAGGAAAACATCCAGATCGGCCTCTCCACCGACAGGGTGATGATCACCGCCGGTTTCACCGGTGCGGACCTCACCATCTTCGGGGCGCTGGAAGATGGCGACCCGCAGATCGCGCGGCAGGGACGCTATGATGTCATCGTCGTGCTGGAAGGCCCGGCCCGCCCGGTGGTCGTGCGCCGCAAGGATCGCATTCTCGGCGTGTGGATCAACCTGGAATCGGAAACCTTCGAGAACGTGCCGGTCTCCTATTCTGTGGCCACCACGCGCCCGTTCCAGGACATCACCGAGCCCGCCAGCTACAAGCAGCTCTCGCTCGGTGCCAACAACATCTACATGCAGCCCATGGAGGAAGGCGAGAGCCCGGCCACCATCGCGGAATTCACCGCGGCCCTGCGCGAAAGGAAGTCCGCGACCGGCCAGTACAGCGAGAATGTCGGCGGCGTGCAGTTCCTGTCGCAGAACCTGTTCCGCGCCACCGTTCGGCTGGCACCCAGCGTGCCGGTGGGCACGCATAAGGCGCGTGCTTTCCTGTTCAAGAACGGCGTCTTCGTGAAGGAGAACTCGGCCCAGCTCGAAATCCGCAAATCAGGTTTCGAACAGTCGATCTTCCGCGCCGCGCACAATTATTCCTTCCTCTACGGCTTCTTCGCCATCTGCCTCGCCATGATCACCGGCTGGCTCGGCCGCATCGTCTTCCGCAAGGATTGAAGGGGCTCAGGCCGGCTGAGCGTGTCCAGCGCTACGGGCGTAACGGCCGGGCGGCTGGCCGACATGGCGGCTGAAAGCGGTGCTGAACGTACTCGCCGATCCATAGCCGACGCGCTCGGCGACATCGGCGATGTCGGCTTCCTGCCGGCGCAGCAGGTCCTTTGCCAGCGCCATTCGCCAGGAAAGCAGATATTCCATCGGCGGCATGCCGACATTGCGCGTGAAGCGGTCGAAGAAGGCCGAGCGCGAAAGTGCGGCCTGTGCCGCAAGTTCGGCCATCGTCCAAGGACGAGCGGGGTCGGCATGCATCTTCCGGATGGCCTGCGCCAGCCGGGCATCGCCCAGCCCACGCAGCAATCCCGCAGGAGCATCGGGCGTTTGCGCGCATCGCAAGGCTTCGACCAGCACGATCTCGACAAGTCGGCTCAGTACGAGCTCACGCCCCGAATGCGCCGCGGCCGCCTCTTCGATCAGAAGCCCGACCCAGACGGACAGCCGTTCCATGCCACGGATATGAACCTGCTCCGGCAAAAGCGATACCAGCAGGCTGGCGTCCTCATTGCCGAAAAGGAAATACCCGCCGAGAAGGCGAACATCCGGCGGGCCATCCTGCCTGCCATGACGAACCTCCCCGGTTTCCGCACTCGCCAAGAGAGGGTCGATGAATTGCGGTGTGACGGGCTCGAAGCCTGACATAGTGAAGCCGGGCGTCGTCGGCAACAGCACGAAATCGCCCGCCTCCAGGACCAGTTCCTTCTGTCCGTCGACGGCCAGGCGACAGGAACCCTCGATGACGATGGCAAAGCTGGGATGGCCGAAATCCGCGTAACGGACGCCCCACCGCCCCGCACCGCTGATGCCCTTGGTGAAGACGGCGCGGGGATGCAGCAGACCGATGACTTGCGAAAGAGGGTCAATCATATCCGGACTATTGCAAATAATATATGGACTTTCAATTGTAGATAGTCTGACAGCCGCTGATTAGCATGGTTTCATGGACGCTCACCAATGGAGACAATCATGAAGACCATACTGATCACCGGCTGCTCTTCCGGTTATGGACTGGAGACCGCGCGCCATTTCCTGGCCAGGCAATGGAATGTCGTCGCGACGATGCGCACCCCGCGCCAGGACGCGCTGCCACGCTCGGATGCCCTGCGCATCCTGCCGCTCGACGTGACGGATGAAGGCAGCATCGCCGATGCAATCGAGGCGACGGGACCGATCGATGTGCTTGTCAACAATGCGGGGATCGGTGTCGTCGGCGCGTTCGAAGCCACACCGATGGCCCATATCCGCAAGGTGTTCGAAACCAACACGCTGGGCGTCATGGCCATGACACAGGCAGTCATCCCCCAGATGCGGGAGCGCCGGTCGGGCATGATCGTCAATGTCACATCGAGCGCAACGCTCGCCCCGATGCCGCTGGCCGCCGCCTATACGGCCAGCAAGCAGGCCATCGAGGGGTTCACCGGCTCGCTGGCCCATGAACTCCAACACTTCAACGTCCGCGCCAAGCTGGTCGAGCCAGGCTATGCGCCGACCACCCGCTTTGCCCAGAACACGTCGGTCCGCGTCGAGGATCTCATTCCGCAAGCCTATGCCGATTTCGCTGCCCCGATCTTCCAGGCATTCGCGCAACCGGCGGCCACCACGAAGGAGACCGATGTGGCCGAAGCTGTCTGGAACGCCGTCCACGACACCACCGGGAGGTTGCGTTTCCCGGCGGGTGCGGATGCGCTGGCGCTCTTCCACGCCGCGTGACGATGCCGGCGGGCGGTCGTTGCCTGTGCAGCAGCCTGCCAGGCCTTTCTTCGCTCAAGGAAGATCGGCTTGATCCCGGCGGCATTCGGTCGGATGATCGCCCCGCGAGATCAGGAGACGGCATGGCGAAACATCGCATCTATTCCATGAGCGTGGCGGGCGTTTACCCCTTCTATGTCGCGAAGGCGGAAAAGAAGGGCCGCACGCAGGCGGAGGTCGACGAGATCATTCGCTGGCTGACCGGATACAGCCAGGAGGCACTGAACGACCGGTTGGTGGAAAAGACGAATTTCGAGGACTTCTTTGCCCAGGCACCCAGGCTGAACCCCTCGCGTTCGCTGATCACAGGCGTGGTCTGCGGGGTACGGGTGGAAGAGATCGAAGACCCGCTGATGCGCGAAGTCCGCTACCTGGACAAGCTGGTGGACGAACTGGCCAAAGGCAGGCCGATGGAGAAGATCCTGCGGAAGTGACCCGCCGGCATCGCCGGTTGCGGCCGCTGCCTTGTCGCGACAAACATCCGTCGCCCGCTTTGCGGCTCAGGCCTTCTTGACGAATTCGGTCTTCAGCACCAAGCCCTTGACCTGCTTGGTGTTGGCTTCGATCTCGCCCGGATTGCCGTTCAGTCGAATGTTCTTGACCAGCGTTCCGCGCTTGAGGGTTTCCGAGGTTCCCTTGACCTTCAGATCCTTGATCAGCGTGACGGAATCGCCGTCGTTCAGCTGCGTTCCATTGCTGTCGCGTACCACCACGTCGTCGGTCATGTTGCCCATCTCCAGATTCTGCCCCGCACTACACCACAGGAATGAGTGACGCAAAGCCCAGCGCTAATCCAGCCAGGGCGGACGTTCGCTGAAAGCCTGTGCGAGGTGATCCACGATCGCACGCAGTTTCATCGGCATCGGCTTGACCGGCGGCCAGACGACCGAGATCGGCAACGGCACCGGGGTCAGCTTTGACGCGATCCGCACCAGCCGGCCTTGCCGCAGCGCCTCATGGGCAACGAACAGCGGCAGCAGCGCGACGCCGAGGCCGGCGATGGCCATATCGCGCATGGCCTCGCCATTGTTCGCGGTGACGCGGCTTTGCATCGCAACACCCGTCACCGTCCCGTCTTCGCTGGAGAACTGCCACACGCTGGCGGCATGGACATTGAGGTAGCCGATGCTGGAATGCGCCTGCAGGTCATCGAGGCTTTCCGGCATGCCGCGACGGGCCAGGTAGTCCGGACTTGCGACCACGACCCTGGGGTCTTCGCAGAGCTTGCGCACCATGAGCCCGGAATCGCGCAGCTGGCCGATCCTGACGGCCAGGTCGAAACGGCCGCGCACGAGATCGACCGTCCTGTCGTCATAATCGAGCGTGATGGCGAGTTCGGGATGCTGGCGCGCGAAATCGGCGACGACGGGGCTGAGATGGTTGATGCCGAAACTCATCGGTGCCGCAATGGCGAGCGAGCCCCTGAGCCCGACCATGCCCCAGGCGGCGCTTTCGACGGCATCGTTCATTTCCGCCAGCGCTGGGCGCAGCCTGAGCGCCAGTTCCTCCGCGCCTTCCGTCGGCGTGATGCGTCCGGCATGGCGCCGGAACAGCGCGGTGCCGAGCGCCGCCTCGAGATCGGTGATGCGCTTGCTGATGACCGACTTCGACAGGTTGGAGCGTGCGGCAGCACCCGAAACGGTGCCTGCCTCCATGACATCCAGGAACGTCCTGATTTCTTCGACCGTCCACTTCATGCCGCGGTTCTATCGCATCTCAGCCGGCGCGGCATCGGAAAACCGTTCGTGAATCGCCAACGTTTTCACCGCGTGGGGGGTGGGGCAATTGGCAACCCCCGGGCCCCCCGGGGGGGGGAAAAACCCCCCCCCCAACCCCCCCAAATATAGGGAACCAAACCAACAAATTTGTCGGCACAGAAAAAAAAAAAACCAGCAGAAAA
>NZ_JAKREW010000075.1 GCF_022347545.1 Terribium retamae | reverse complement strand
CCCCCCCCCCCGCCGGCCCCCCGCCCCCCCCCCCCCCGCCCCCCCGGCGCCCCCCCCCCCCCCCCCCCCCCCCGGCCCCCCGGGCCCCCCCCCCCCCCCCCCCCCGCCCCGGCGCCCCCCCGCCATCGTGCGCGGCGCCGACACCGCCCGGCTCGACCTGGCGCCGGAAGCGGCGGGATTGCTGGCGGCTTCGCTCGGCCTCTCGCGTATGTATTCCGACGATCTGGCGCAGTTGGAAGCAGGCATGACGCTCTACGATGCCTTCTACCGCTGGTGCCGCGACGCGACGGATGAGAGCCACAACTGGCCAAGCGCCAAACCGGGAGCAGCGCAATGACCGTCGCGGCTCCCGAGGCGCCGGCGCCCGACCGTCCGGCGGCGCATGGCATCGGCTTTGCCGAGGCGGTGAAGGTCTGGGCCAGGATCGCCGCGCTGAGCTTCGGCGGTCCGGCCGGGCAGATCGCGGTCATGCACCGCATCCTCGTCGAGGAAAAGCGCTGGATCGGCGAGACCCGCTTCCTGCATGCCTTGAACTACTGCATGCTGCTGCCCGGCCCCGAAGCGCAGCAGCTCGCCATCTATATCGGCTGGCTGCTGCACCGGACGAAGGGCGGCCTCGTCGCCGGCATCCTTTTCGTGCTGCCCGGCCTCGTCGCCATCATGGCACTGAGCTGGATCTATGCCATCTTCGGCAACGTCGGGATCGTGCAGTCGCTGTTCTTCGGCCTCAAGGCCGCCGTGCTGGCGATCGTGCTGGAAGCCGTCATGCGCATCGGCAGGCGGGCGCTGCGCAACGCCGTCATGGTGGCACTGGCCGCTGCCGCCTTCGTCGCCATCTTCGTCTTTCGCCTGCCGTTCCCGCTGATCGTACTTGTTGCGGGCCTCATCGGCTACGTCGGAGGCCGTGCCGGCTGGGCTGCCTTCATGGCAACGGGCAGCCACGGCAAGGCCGGACAGCATCAGGTCGCGGATGCCGACACCGCGCTGGGTGAAGACATTCCGGCCCATGCCCGCAATGCCGGCAGGTCGTCGTTGCGGATGGCCGCGATCCTGCTGGTACTGTGGCTGGCGCCGGTGGCGGCCCTGCTGCTGCTTTACGGACAGGCAAACGTCTTTTCGCAGATCGCCGTCTTCTTCTCCAAGATGGCGGTGGTCACCTTCGGCGGCGCCTATGCCGTGCTCGCCTATGTCGCCCAGCAGGCGGTCGAGGGTTATGGCTGGCTGAAACCGGGGGAGATGCTGGACGGGCTGGGCATGGCCGAGACCACGCCCGGTCCGTTGATCATGGTTACCCAGTTCGTCGGCTTCATGGGGGCGTTCCGTGCGCCGGGTGGCATGCATCCGCTGCTCGCCGGCACCCTCGGCGGCCTGCTCACCACCTGGGTGACGTTCACGCCCTGCTTCCTGTGGATCTTCCTGGGCGCGCCCTACATCGAGGCGCTGCGCTCGAACAGGGCGCTCTCGGCTGCGCTGGCGACGATCACCGCGGCCGTTGTCGGGGTGATACTGAACCTCGCCGTCTGGTTCGCGCTGCATGTGCTGTTCGCCGAGGTCCGGGAAATGAAAGCGCTCGGCGCGACGCTGGAGATACCTGTCCTGGCCAGCGTGGACTTGGCGGCGCTGGCGCTGGCGGTCGTCGCGCTGCTCGCCGTGTTCCGCTTCAGGGTGGGCATGCTGTGGGTGCTGGCGGGCTGCGCGCTGCTCGGCGTGCTTTATGGCTTGGCGACAGGCATGGTCTGACCCGCTGAAGCGAGCGTCGCCTCAAGAGCCTTCATGCGTCGAACATGTCAGCCTCTGTCGGCCGGGGCCTCGCCATCGCTTTCCCCCGGCGCGAAGGTCATTGGCCACAACATGCGGGCAGGGCGCTCCGCATAGCTCCCGGCATAGGCTGGCATCGTGGCCAGCAAGGTTTCGCCAAGCGCAATGCCCAGGTCGCGCAGCGACAGGTCGTAGACCGACAGCCGCGGCGAAAGGAAATGCGAGTGCGGGCTGCGCCGTCCGATCACCGCGATGTCACGCCCGGGCTGCAGGCCTGCCTCGTTCAGCCCGCGATAGAGCCCGGTCGCCAGCGCTTCGTTGATCAGCAGGATCGCCGTCGGGCGTTGCTCGCAGGCGAGCAGGTCGCGGGCGATCCGGTAGCCGCCCGCTTCGTTCGGCAGGGAGCGGAAGATGTGCTCCTCCGCCAGCTCGAGGCCGTGGCGGGCCAGCACCTCGCGGCAGCGATCGACGAAGACATAGCCGAGATTGATGTCGTCATGCGGGCGCGTGACGGCGATGCGGCGATGGCCCCGCGCCACGAGCCGCTCGATCGAGGTCTCTGCCATGCCTTCGAAATCGAGGTCGATCCATGGCTGGCCGACATCCGTCAGGCTTCGTCCCAGCGTGATGAAGGGCACCTTGCGCTTGGCCAGCATCTCCAGTCGCGGGTCGTGGCGCTGGGTTGCCGACAGGATGATGCCGTCGGCAAAGCCGCGCGCGACGACGCGCTTCAGATAGTCGAGAGGATCTTCCTCCGACGAGCACAGCAGCGCCACGAGGTCGAGCTTGTGGCGGGCGAGCACCGACTGCACGCCATCGAAAACGCTCATGAAGAAAGTATCGCCATGGCCGGTGATCGCCTGGCCCGTCTGGATCATGAAGCCGATGACTCCGGTGGAGCCTTTTCGAAGCGCCCGGCCCGACTGGTTGGCGACATAGCCGAGCGACATGGCGGCTTCCAGCACGCGCTTGCGCGTCTCCTCATTGACGTCCGGCTTGCCGTTGAGGGCACGGGAAACGGTACCGATCGAAATGTCGAGATGCTCGGCAAGTTGGCGGATGCCCTTCATCGATCTTCCTCATTTCGCCAGATGCGCGAGTCCCTATTGACATAAAATAGCTTCAACTCATAAGGTCGTAAACGTTTACGGAGGTCGGTCGAGGAGCTTTTTGGCCTCTGTCACTGGAGGAAATTCGTGACGTACAAGGTCGTTCTGTGCGGGTGCGGAGCCATGGCCAAAGGCTGGCTGAAGGCGCTTCGCGATACCCCGGCTCTCAAGCAGGGTGTCAGCGTCGTCGGCCTGGTCGACCTCGACCGGGCGGCCGCGGATGCGCTCGCCGCCGAGTTCGATCTCCAGGACGCCGCGACCGGTACCGACCTCGATGCCGTGCTGTCCGCGACCCGGCCCGACATCCTGTTCGACATCGTGGTTCCCGAGGCGCGCCGGGCGGTCGTGGCCGCCGGCCTCGCCCATGGCTGCCACGTGCTGAGCGAAAAGCCGATGGCGGCTTCGCTCGAGGAAGCGCGCGAGCTGCGCGATCTCGCCGACAAGGCCGGCAAACTGCACGCCGTCGTGCAGAACCGCCGCTACATCGCCGGTGTGCGCCGCATCCGCCGCATGATCGAGGAGGAGACGCTGGGCCGTCTCACCAGCCTGCACGCCGACTTCTTCCTCGGCCCGCATTTCGGCGGCTTCCGGGAGCAGATGGACAACGTCCTGCTGCTCGACATGGCGATCCACACTTTCGATGCCGCGCGCTTCATGTCGGGCAAGGACCCGCAGGCCGTCTATTGCCACGCCTCCAACCCGCCGGGTTCCTGGTACCGGCACGGCGCGTCGGCCAACGCCATTTTCGAATTCTCCGACGATGTCGTCTTCACCTATCGCGGCTCCTGGTGCGCCGAAGGGGCTCCCACGAGCTGGGAGAGCGCCTGGCGCGTCACCGGCACCAAGGGCACCTTGATGTGGGATGGCGCGGAGCGGTTCGAGGCCAACATCGTCACCGGCACGCAGGGCTTCTTCCGCCCGACCGGGCCGCTGGAGGTTCCCGCCCCGGAAGACGACGCCGACACGCATGGCCATGCCAGCGTGATCGAGCGCTTCCTCGAAGCCATCTCCGCCGGCCGTCGTCCGGAAACCGACGGCAGCGACAACATCAAGAGCCTGGCCATGGTCTTCGGCGCGATCGAAAGCGCGCGCGCGGCCCGGCGCATCACCATTGCAGCATAGGACTTCTTCATGACCGACCCGGCAAAATCCATTCGCATCGGCACCATGGTGCGCGCCTCGGACGGCGGCGCGGCCACGCGCATCGCCCAGATCGCCGGTATGGGTTTCGAAAGCTTCGAGCCCTTCTTCTGGCAGACGACGAACGGCCAGGACCTCGCCGAACTGGGCAAGCGCTGCCGCGAGGCGATCGGCGAACGGGACATCACCATCTCCACGCTCGGCATGTTCGGCAATCCGCTCGAGGAGACCGACATCGACCTGCAGACCTTGCAGGGCTGGAAGGACTGCATCGACAACGCCCATCATTTCGGCGCCACCTGTGTTGCCGGCTTCACCGGCCGCCTGCGCGGCAAGCCGCTTCCCGAAAGCCTGCCCCGCTACAGGCAGGTCTGGAGCGAACTCGCCCGGCGCGCTGCCGACAAGGGCGTCAGGATCGCTTTCGAGAACTGTGCCATGGACGGCAATTGGGCGACCGGTGACTGGAACATCGCCCACAATCCCGATGCCTGGGAGCTGATGTTCAACGAGACGCCGCACGACAATATCGGCCTCGAATGGGAGCCATGCCACCAGATGGTCTATCTCATCGACCCGCTGCCGCAGATCCGCAAATGGGCGGGCAAGATCTTCCATGTCCATGGCAAGGACGCGACGATCCGCTGGGACGTTATCCGCGAGCACGGCATCTTCGGCAAGGAGAAGTTCGTCTTCATGCGCACGCCCGGTTTTGGCGACACCAACTGGACGGACGTCATTTCCGAGCTGCGGCTGGCCGGCTGGTCCGGTTCGATCGACATCGAGGGCTGGCACGACCCGGTCTATCGCGACGCGCTCGAAATGACCGGCCAGGTGCATGCGCTCAACCATCTGAAACAGGCCCGGGGCGGCGACTTCGTCATCGACCCCGTTTGAAGACACCCGGCCGGCGAGGAGGAAATTTTGCCGGCTGGAGCATGATCCCGAAAAGTGGGAACCGGTTTTCGGAAAAGATCATGCTCAAACAAAGAGTTGGATCGGAATGGCAGCTCAGTCGAACCATCCTGATCCAGCACCGATAACCACAAAGGAGGAGAACTATGACCATCCGCAAGTTTGCAGTCATCGGCGCTCTGGCGCTGGCTGGCGTCTCCCTCATGGGCCTTTCGGCCAAGGCGGAAGACGTGACGTTGACCCTCTGGTCGCTGGACAAGGACATCCAGCCGGCGCCCAATCTCATCAAGGAATTCAACGCGCAGAACAACGGCATCAAGATCGAGTACCGTCTCATCCAGTTCGACGACGTCGTCACCGAAGCGATGCGCGCTTATGCAACCGGCCAGGCGCCCGACATCATCGCCGTCGACAATCCGGAGCATGCGCTGTTCTCGTCGCGTGGCGCCTTCCTCGATCTTACGGACATGATCAAGGGGTCCACGGTGATCAAGCCGGAGAACTATTTTCCCGGGCCGCTGAAATCGGTCGAGTGGGACGGCAAGTATTACGGCGTTCCCAAGGCGACCAACACGATCGCGCTCTACTACAACAAGGATATGTTCAAGGCGAAGGGGCTCGACCCGAACAAGCCGCCGCAGACCTGGGACGAACTGGTCGAGGATGCGCGCAAGCTGACCGATCCGGCCAAGAACGTCTATGGCCTGGCCTTCTCGGCCAAGGCCAGCGAGGAAGGCACGTTCCAGTTCCTGCCCTGGGCGCAGATGGGCGGCGGTGGCTATGAGCACATCAATGCCGATGGCGCTGTCAAGGCGCTAGAGACCTGGAAGACGATCATCGACGAGAAGCTCGCCTCTCCGGACTCCATGACGCGAGGCCAATGGGACTCCACCGGCACCTTCAATTCCGGCAACGCCGCCATGGCGATCTCGGGTCCCTGGGAACTCGAGCGCATGACCCAGGAAGCGAAATTCGATTGGGGCGTCGCGCTGCTGCCTGTGCCGAAGGAAGGCGCGGAGCGCTCCTCCGCGATGGGCGACTTCAACTGGGCGATCTTCTCGAGCACCAAGCATCCGGCCGAAGCCTTCAAGGCGCTCGAATATTTCGTCTCGCAGGACGACAAGCTGTTCAAGAATTTCGGCCAGCTGCCAGCCCGCTCCGACATCTCGATCCCCGAGACCGGCCAGCCGCTGAAGGACGCCGCCCTCAAGGTGTTCCTCGAGCAGCTGAAATATGCCAAGCCACGCGGCCCGCATCCGCAATGGCCAAAGATCTCCAAGGCCATCCAGGATGCCATCCAGGCGGCGCTGACCGGCCAGATGAGCCCGAAGGAAGCGCTCGATCAGGCCGCCGAAAAGATCAAGGCCGTGCTCGGCTGATCTCGCGTCCATCGGCGGTCCCTGGGCCGCCTGAAGTTTCCTCCCGGCATGGATCGCTTGGCCCGAAAGGGTCAGGCGGTCCAGGTCGGAACATCGCAGGACCCCCATGAGACGAACGCCATGAGACGGATCCTTTCAAGCATCAGGGACGGGCACGGCTTCGACATCCTGCTGGTCGCCTTCCCGCTCGGCTTCCTTTTCCTGATGGCCGGCCTGCCGCTCATCTACAACGCCGTCATGAGCTTCCAGGAAGTCGACATGTTCAGCCTGGGCACCTTCTCGCGGCCCTTCGTCGGCTTGAAGAATTACCGCGATCTCTTCGCCCAGCCCGAGACCTGGCCGATCCTCTACAACACCCTCGTCTTCGTCGTCGGCTCGATCGCCGGACAGTTCCTGATCGGCTTCGGTCTGGCGCTGTTCTTCTGGGTCAACTTCCCCGGTGCTTCCTGGCTGCGCGGCCTGTTCCTCGTGTCCTGGGTCATGCCCGGCCTCGTCGTCGGGGCCGTCTGGAACTGGATCCTGTCGGGGGATTTCGGCGTGCTCAACTTCCTGCTCAGGGAGAGCGGCATCATCTCCGGCAACATCTTCTGGCGCTCGGACCCGCAGTATTCGCTGTACGCGGTGATCATCGCCAACATCTGGCTCGGCACCGCCTTCAACATGATCCTGCTCTCTGTCGGTCTTTCAGCGATCCCCGGCGATCTCTACGAAGCCGCCGAGCTCGACGGCGCCAATGCCTGGCAGCGCTTCTGGACGATCACCCTGCCGATGATGCGCTCCTCGATCGGCGCCATCATCGCGCTCGGCCTGATCTTCACGCTGCAGCAGTTCGATCTTTTCGCGGCCATCACCTCCGGCGGACCGAACAACTCATCCAACGTCACCCAATATTGGGCCTGGGAGCTTTCGTTCCGCCAATATGACTTCGCCAAGGGCGCGACGATCTCGGTCATCATGATCGTGTTCGTCATGTTCGCTTCGGTCGTCTATGTGCGTTCGACGCGTCACGAGGTGCGGGGATGAGCGAGAGGACCCACAACCGCGTCATGCTCGCACTCGCCATCCTGCTGGCGGGGATCTACCTGTTCCCGCTCTATTGGATGTACATAACCGCGCTCAAGAGCGGCTCGGAAATGTTCGCCACGCCGCCCAGCTTCTGGCCGGCCGCGCCGCGATGGAACACCTTCGCCGAAGTGTGGCAGAGCCGGCAGATGGGGCGTTTCCTGTGGAACTCGCTGGTCATCGCCATCGGGGCCACGACGCTCATCGCCGTTCTCGGTGTCGGCTGCGCCTATGTGCTGGCGCGCTACCGCAATGTCTGGGTCGATATCGGCCTGTTCCTGGTCCTCATGCTGCAGGTGCTGCCGGCATCGCTGATGGTCACGCCGATTTTCGTTGGTTTCTCGCAGCTTGGCGTGCTCGACTATCCGCGTCTCGCCGTGGTGGTCGCGATCGCGGCAAAGAGCATGCCCTTCTTCGTGATCCTCGTGCGCGCCACGTTCATGGCCGTGCCGCAGGAGCTGGAAGAGGCGGCGCTGGTGGACGGCAACAGCCGCATCGGCGCCTTCGTCAACATCGTGCTGCCGCTGGCGCGCAACGGCATCCTCGTCAGCGCCATCCTCATCTTCATGCAGGCCTTCGGCGAGTTCGTCTATTCGAAGTCGATGATCCAGGGCATCGAGCTGCAGCCGGCAAGCGTCGGACTCAACTCCTTCATGGGTCCCAACACCAATGAGTGGAACAACATCATGGCCTTCGCGACCATCTATGTGACGCCGATCCTGGCGGTGTTCGTTCTCCTGCAACGCCGCATCGTCTCCGGCCTGACCTCGGGAGCCCTGAAATGATCGCGCAGATCGAATTGACCGGCGTCAACAAGCACTATGGCAACTATCACGCGCTGAAGGACATAGACCTGTCGATCGAGAAGGGCAGCTTCACGGCGCTTGTCGGTCCGTCCGGATGCGGCAAGTCCACGCTGCTGCGTTCGCTGGCCGGACTCGAGAGCATCTCGACGGGGACGCTCAAGATCGCCGGCGACGTGATGAACAAGGTGCCGCCGCGCAAGCGCGACGTGGCGATGGTCTTCCAGTCCTATGCGCTCTACCCGCATATGACCGTGGAGGAGAACCTCACCTACAGCCTGCGCGTCCGCGGCATGCCGAAGACCGAGGCCAGGAAGGCGGCGGCGGAGGTGGCGCGCACCACCGGCCTTTCGCATCTATTGGATCGTTACCCGCGCGAACTCTCCGGCGGCCAGAGGCAGCGCGTGGCGATGAGCCGTGCCATCATCCGCCACCCCAAGGCCTTCCTGTTCGACGAGCCGCTTTCCAATCTCGATGCGGCCTTGCGCGTGCATATGCGCAAGGAGATCCGCGCGCTGCACGACCGGCTCGGCGCGACCTCCGTCTACGTCACGCATGACCAGATCGAGGCGATGACCATGGCCGACCGTGTCGTCGTCATGCGGGCCGGCATCATCGAGCAGCAGGGCCGACCGTTGGATCTCTACGACAAGCCGGCCAACAAGTTCGTCGCCGGCTTCATCGGCTCGCCGGCCATGAATTTCATCCCGGCGCAGGGCGGGCAGGACGGCCGTTCCGTCGTGCTCGACCTCGGCCAGCCCCAGAGCGTGGATGTCGGCTATCCCGTCCAGCCCGGCCGCGAACTGACCGTCGGCCTGCGCCCGGAGCACATCACCCTCGCGCCGCCCGACAAGGCGATGCTCAAAGTACCGGTGGCCGTCGTCGAATCGACGGGCGCGGCCACCTACCTCACCACCGCCACGACCCCGGAACTCGCCGTGGTCATCAACGGCCGCGGCGGGACGGCAGCCGGCGAGACGGTCGGCCTCGACTTCGAACCCGCGCAACTGCATCTGTTCGACGTCAAGACCGAACGGCGGATTTAGGAAGCTGACGAGCCGAAGGTGATCGCGGAAGGCTCTCGGAAGAGCGTTTCCGAGAGAAGCGTGCAGGCGTTTAGTAGAGTGTCGCCTGGTAGTCCTTTTCCAGGTCGTCGTCCCTCTTGCGCATCTCTTCTTCGGCGAGCGGCGCGCCTGTGGTTTCGTCCAGGATGATCTTGATCAGCGATGGCATTTCGGCGCGATCCTGGAAATGCTCGGGGTCCCACAGACGAGAGCGCCGGAATGCCTTGGCGCAGTGCATGAAAACGCCCTTCACCTCGACCACGATCGCAATCTTCGGCGTGCGGCCATTGACACTCATGCTGTCCAGCAGATCGGGGTCGGTTGTGAGCGTGGCGTGCCCGTTCACGCGCAAGGTGTCGTCGAACCCCGGGATGACGAACATCAGCCCGACGCTGGGATTGGCCAGGATGTTGACGAGGCTGTCGAGGCGATTGTTGCCCGGCCGGTCCGGTATCGCCAGCGTACGCTCGTCGAGGATCCTGACGAAACCGCGAGGGTCTCCACGCGGGCTGACGTCGGCTTTCCCGTTCCGATCCTGCGTGCCGATGCACAGGAACGGCGATCGCCGGATGAACTCCTGGGCATGCCTGCCGAGGGCGGTCTGGTGTTTCTGTATCGCCAGATCATGCGTGGCCTCGAACAGGGCCCGAAGCGCTTCCTCATTCGTCACGGAGAATTCCGGGTTCAAATTCACGCCGTCCATTCCATCCCCCTGTTTTTCTTGAACTCGTTCCCGTCCGCGCGGCGCGTAGCATCGGCGCGCCCCGATTCATCGAGGTTTCTGTATTTCTTCGACCTTGATGTACGTACCTCACGTTCGATATCTCAGGAGTGCGGCCCAGTCAAGAAAGCCGCGCCGGGCCAGACCGCGTCATGACGGTCACGGGTCTTCGGCGATGAAGCGACCGACCGGCGCCACGGGCGCCTTCCATTCCGGAACGTGGAAGGGGATGGGGGCCAACGCTCGAGTGAGCAAGCTCGACGCGAGGCCGGGAGATATTCCTGCCGGTCGAAGCGCCGCTACCCTCCCGCCAGACGCGGCAGCAGGAAGATCTCCGCACCTTCCGGCAGTTCCTTCGACCAGGTGTCGCGATAGATGGTGCCGTCGATGGCGACCGCGATGCCGCGGTCGATGAACGGCTCGAAGGCGGGATACTGTTCAGCGAGTTTCCTGAACAGTTCCCGGATATCCTTGGCTTCGATGTCGAGCTTGTCCTTGCCTCCGGCGACAGCGGCGAGCGATCCCCAGAGCGTGACGGCGACCATCAGCCGCCCCGTTTAGAGCGCCGCGCGTCCGTTTGGACGCGCAAAGGACGCTCTATCACTTTGAATCTACGCATCGTGGGCCGATGCGCTAGCCTCGAGCGCCGCCAGGATGCGCGGCGGCGACATCGGGATATGCGTCATGCGCACGCCGACCGCGTTCGACACCGCATTGGCGATCGCCGCCAGCGGCGGCACGATCGAGGTCTCGCCGACGCCGCGCACGCCATATGGGTGGTTCGGGTTGGGGATCTCGAGGATCTGCGTGTCGATCATCGGCAGGTCCGAGCAGACCGGGATGCGATAATCGAGGAAGCCGGCATTCTGCAGCCGGCCGTCCTTGCCGTAGATATATTCCTCGTTGAGCGCCCAGCCGATGCCTTGCGCCGCGCCGCCCTGATACTGGCCCTCGACATAGGTCGGATGCACCGCCTTGCCGGCATCCTGCACCACCGTATAGCGCAATACCCGGGTCGAGCCGGTCTCGGGGTCGACCTCGATGTCGCAGATATGGGTGGCGAAGGAGACGCCGGCGCCGTCGGCGACCAGCTCGCTGTGGCCGGCGATCGGCCCGCCGGTGGTGCCGGACTGGGCGGCGATCTCCTTCAGCGAAAGCGGCGACAGGTTGCCGTATTTCTCGCCCTTGGCGATCGCATGCCCCTTCTCCCACGTGACGTCGTCGACGGGGATGTCCCACATCTGCGCGGCGCGTTCGCGCAGGATCTTGATCGCGTTGCGGGCCGCAGAAATCGTCGCCATGGAGGAGGAAAAGGTGCCGCGGCTGCCGTCGGTCATGTCGTTGTAGCCGAGGCTCGACGTGTCCGCGACGATCGCCTTGACCTGGGAATAGTCGATGCCGAGCTCTTCCGCCGCCACCAGCGACAGCGAGGCGCGTGAGCCGCCCACATCCACCGTGCCGACGGCCAGCGACACCGAACCGTCCATGCCGATGTTGAGATCGACGCAGGTCTGGCCACCGAAGTTGAACCAGAAGCCGCAGGCCATGCCGCGCCCCTGGTTCTTGGCCAATGGCGCCTTCATATGCGGATGGTTCTTCACCGCTTCCAGCGTCGGGCCGATGCCTATAGGGCCGTAGACCGGACCGTAGGAGGCGCGGGTGCCTTCCTGGGCCGCATTCTTGATGCGGAACTCGACCGGATCGATGCCGACCTTCTTGGCCAGCTCGTCGATGGCGCTTTCCACCGCAAACGCAGCCATCGGCGCCGAAGGCGCGCGATAGGCGGCGGTCTTCGGCCGGTTGACCAGCACTTCGAAGCCGACCGTCTTGACGTTCTCCAGCCTGTAGCAGGCAAACGACGTCATGGCGCCGATTTCGGCCCACATGCCGGGATAGGGGCCACAGCTGTAGCGCAGCGTCGCTTCCGCGGCAGTGATCGTGCCGTCCTTCCTGGCGCCGATCTTGACGTCGATGGAGGTAGCGCTGGTCGGGCCGGAGGCGCGGAACACCTCGTCGCGCGTCATCACCAGCTTCACCGGCCGGCCCGCCTTGCGCGACAGCGCCAAGGCAACCGGTTCGGCCCAGACATGGGTCTTGCCGCCGAAACCGCCGCCGATCTCCGAAGAGGTGACGCGCAGCTTCGAGGCTTCCATGCCGAGCAGCTGGGCGCAGTGCTGGCGGTAGACGAAAGGACCCTGCGTGCAGACCCAGAGCTCTGCCATGCCGTCAGCGCTAACGCTCGCCACGCAGGCATGCGGTTCGATATAGCCCTGGTGCGTCTGTTCCGTCTTGAAGGAGCGTTCGACGATCGTGTCGGCCTCGGCGAAACCTTTATGCACGTCGCCATGGCCATATTGCGTGCGCTTTGTGACGTTGGACGGCTTGACCGGCTTCTCCTCCAGCCCTTCGGTGAAGACGGCGTCGTTGATCAGCGGCGCGCCGTGCTGGAAAGCCTCGTCGACATCGGTGACATGCGGCAGCACTTCATAATCGACCTCGATCAGCTTCAGCGCCTGCCTTGCCGTGCGGGCATCGATCGCGGCGACCGCCGCCACGGCATGGCCGTCATAGAGCGCCTTCTTGCGCGCCATGCAATTGTCGAGGATGTCATACATGGCGCTGTCGCCATTGGTGAGATCCGGCAGGTCGGCCGCCGTGATCACCGCCTTCACGCCGGGCAGCGCCTCGGCCTTTGACGTATTGATGCCGCGGATGACGGCATGGGCGTGCGGACTGCGCAGCACGCGCCCGACCAGCTGGCCGGCCATGTTGAAGTCGGCGCCGTAGCGGGCGCGGCCGGTCACCTTGTCGATGCCGTCGGGACGGACGGGACGCGTGCCGACAGAGGTGAAACTGCGGTTGGTCAGACGGGGATCGAAATTCATCGTCTCAGCCTCTCATCACGCTGGCGGCGTCCTGGACGGCGCGCACGATCTTGTCATAGCCAGTGCAGCGGCACAGGTTCCCGGCCAGCCCGAAGCGGATCTCCTCCTCGGTCGGGTCCGGGTTCTTGGTTAGAAGGTCCTTGGCCGCAATCAGGAAGCCCGGCGTGCAGATGCCGCATTGCAAAGCGGCATGCTCCAGGAATTTCTGCTGCAGCGGATGCAGCTTCTCGCCATGCGCCATGCCTTCGATGGTCTCTATGCGCCGGCCTTCCGCCTCCGCGCCCAGAACCAGGCACGAGCAGACCAGCCGGTCGTCGACGATGACGCTGCAGGCGCCGCAGTCGCCGGTGCCGCAGCCTTCCTTGGCGCCGGTCAGCCCGAGCCGGTCGCGCAGCACGTCCAGCAGCGTCTCGTCAGGCTGGCAGAGATATTCGACATGATCGCCGTTGATCGTCGTTGAAACCGCTACGCCAGCCATCACTTGCCTCCTGCACGTTCATAAGCTTTTGCTGCGGCCCGTCCGGCCAGCACGCCCGCGACTTTCCGTCTGAATTCGATGGTGCCGCGCTTGTCGTCGATGGGGCGGCAGGCCCCCGCGCAGACCTTGGCGAGCCTTTCCAGCGTCGCTTCATCCAGTTTGGAGCCGACCAGCACCTCGGCCGCCTCTTCCACCAGAAGCACGGTGGGCGCCGCGGCACCCAGCGCCACGCGTGCCGTCTTGACGACACCCGCCTCGTCGAGCGTCAGGTTGACGCCGGCGCTGACCACCGCGATGTCCATTTCGGTGCGCGGGATGAAACGCAGATAGGCATCGCCCGAACGCGGCGCCCTGCTGTCGAGCAGGATCGCCTCGATGCTGTCTCTTATACACAACA
>NZ_JAKREW010000074.1 GCF_022347545.1 Terribium retamae | reverse complement strand
GTCATCATCTGCGGTGAGGTCATGACCATGCCCGGCCTGCCCTCCAAGCCATCGTCGGAGAAGATCTTCCTCAACGATCAGGGCCAGATCGAGGGACTGTTCTAAGGGCAAAGGCAGTAGGGCAATGAGGGAATAGGGCAGTTGGAAACGACCTGCTCACTGCCCTAATCCCCTACTGCCTTACGCCCCCGCTACCTCAAAAAATATCGCCTGTCGGCACACCAAGCGCCATGGCTCCGGCATAACGCGCCTGCGGCCCGGCCTGGAGTGGGTGAAACCGTGCGGCCTGCATGTCGCGGAAGCGGCGCTCGAGCCCGCGGTCGCGATAGAAGGACGCTCCGCCTGCGAGTTCCATGGCCAACGCAGTGACTTCGAGGCCCTGGCTTGCCACCAGCGAGCGTCCGATCATCACTTCATTGACGCTTTCCGCTGAGGGTGAATTCCGTTCAGCAGCTTCGATCATGGCGCGATGCGCCATCTGAGCGCCACGCAGGGCCGTATCCATCCGGCCCGCAAGGTTCAGCGCATTCTCGCTCACTGGCTTCTTGCGGGCGATGTCGATGGCAATGTCCCGCGCACTTTCTGCGATACCGAGGTAGACTGAGTAGATCAGCGGAAAGGCAACCGTGGCGATGATCTGAAACACCGGATGCCAGTGGCCGGCAGCACGCGAAAAGCCTACTGCAGCATCGGGAACGAAAAGCCCATCGATGATCACATCGTTGGAACCGGTGCCGCGCATGCCGAGCGTACGCCAATTGTCCATGATCCGCACTTCCGGTGCCCGCATCGGCACCCCAAAATGGATAACCTTGTCGCCCTCTTCCGCATCGTGGAATATCGCGCCGGTCATGAGCAGGTCCCCAGCGGCTGCACCGGAGGTGAAGACCTTGCGAGCGGTGATGCGATAGCCGCCTTCAACTTTCTCGGCTTTGCCGGAACCACCGATCCAGTCGGATCCGCCGCTGGAAAGGAGAATGATCTTTTCTGTCGCCACGCGCTTCAGCAGAGGCTCGACGGCTGCAACATTCTGGTAGCGCCAGCGCCAAGCGGGGATCGCCACTTGGTGCGTGTGCATGGCAAAGGCAAGCGCGGTTGAGCCACAAGACCGTGCCATGATGCGCAACATCTCGCATAGTTCGGCAATTCCTGCCCCGCCGCCGCCGAGTTCGAGCGGCACAGCGGCTTGCACAAGGCCAGCCTCCTTCAGAAGCGCGTAGTTGTCCGCGACGAAACGATCATCCTCGTCGAAACGCGCGGCCCGCTCGACAAGAATGGATGTCAGCTGACGAGCTGCGCCCACCACGTCCGTCGGCGCCGTATTACCACTCGCGGTGCTCAAGCGAGCTTCTGCAATGTTTGTCATCGTCTCTCCTCCTGTTGAACGGAGGATCGCGCCATTGCTCGGAGTGTTCCAGTTCAGGAAGTGAATCGCTACGAGAGGCTTAAGCCTTGTGGCGTAGATGCGGGCCACCGGGATTTGTGCTATTGATAGCGGCACCTACGAGCGGTGCGAAATGGGCGATCGCGGCGGCTACGGCCAATTCTGTCCGGTTTCAATGGCGTCAGAGATTCTCTGCACGCGCTGGACGACCTTGGTCGTACGGGAAATGCTGATGGGATCGAGCCGTTTCAACGACTTGCGGCGAGGTGTGCCCAGAATGTCGCCTGCGCTTCTGTCGAAACGGCTGAAGGACCTGGAGCGCGCGGGCGTCATCCAGATATTGTCCGGCCGCGCGGGCGCAACCGAATACCGCCTGACAGAAGCAGGCGAGCATTTGCGCCCCATCATTCTCGGTCTCGGGGAATGGGGACACCGTTGGGTGGAAAGCCAGCTGACCCTGAGAAATCTCGACCCTTCGCTCCTGATGTGGGACATGCGCCGGAATCTGAAGCCGGAACCTCTCCCACCACAGCGCTGCACGATTCACTTTCTGTATCCCGAAGTCTCTAAAACACGGCAGAATTGGTGGCTCGTGGTTGATAGCGGTACCGTAGACCTGTGCAATTCCGACCCGGGATTCGAGATAGACTTGCAGGTCACCGGCTCGCTACGCAGCATGACGGCGGTCTGGATGGGCATAGCGCGGCTTAGCCAGGAGATCGATTCCGGCCGACTGGAAGTCGACGGTGATGACCGCATTGCCCGTGCGATGCAGGCTTGGCTTGGCCTGAGCAGCTTCGCACCGATCGAGCGAAAGGTACCTTAGAGCGTTCTCTCTTGAAGAATTTCACAAGCTCCTCCCGTCGAACGGGAGGAGCGTCGTTACAGGGACGATCAAGCCGCGACCAAGTCTCGGGCCTTGAGGATTTCCACACAGGCGTGAGCCGCTTCTTCGCCCTTGACCTTGAAATGCTCGAAGAAGAAGCGGTGATGCTCGGCACCGTCATGGAAATTATGCGGTGTCAGCACTGCCGAGAGCACCGGCACACCGGTCGCGAGTTGCACGTTCATCATGCCGTCCAGCACTGCCTGCGCCACGAATTCGTGACGGTAGATGCCGCCGTTGACCACGAAGGCGACACCGAGGATCGCCGCATGGCGGCCGTTCCCGGCTAGTGTCTTGGCATGCAGCGGGATTTCATAGGCGCCCGGCACATCAAAGATGTCGACGGCAAGGCCACCCAGCGCCTCGACCTCCTTAACGAAGCTCTCGACGCATTGGTCAACGATGTCGGCATGCCAACGTGCACGAATGACGGCGACACGACGGGTTTCGAACTGTTTCTGGGATTGCTGATTCATGGGTCCTTCCTTCCGTTTCGAACCAGAATCAGGACGCACGACACGGAAAAGCGGCAGCTTGCACTGCCGTTCATCCGCTCGTTCTCTTCCATCCGGACTGTGACCGTCGGCTCCGGAATTACACCGGATCTGCTGACCTTTCCGGCAAGCCGGAAAGCGCTCGCGGGCTTGAGCCGAAGCTCTTACCGCCGGTGGGGACTTTCACCCCGCCCTGAGAACATTAACGGCGCTAGTAATGCGGCAGGGGGCTTGCCTGTCAACCCGCAGGAACAACGGTTTCAGCCAACTGGCCGAGCCGGATTGCCGACAACGGTGGCTCCGGCAGGGACGTCTCGGGTGACCACAGCCCCTGCGCCGACGATGGCGTTGTCGCCGATCGTCACGCCGCCAAGGATGATGGCGCCGCCGCCGATCCAGACGTTTTCGCCGATCGTTACGGGACGGCCGATCTCCAGACCGGCGCGGCGCTCGGCGGCGCCCTTATGATGTTCCGGGCAATAGATCTGCACATGCGGACCAAGCATCGTGGCGTTGCCGATGCGCACGGATGCGGTGTCGAGAATAGTGCAGGAGGTGTTCAGGAAGACACCGTCCCCGAGAAAGATGTTGAAGCCATAGGCGCAATGAAACGGCGCTTCGATACGTGCTCCCTCCCCAACCTGCCCCAGAAGCGCATGCAGCTTCGGTGCGATGTCGCCGCGCTGCCGAGGCGGCAAGGAACCGTGCTCGAAGACCGCTTCGCTTGCCGCGATGCGCAAGGTATCAAGTTCCGGATCGACGCAATTGTACCATTCGCCGGCCTCCATCTTTTCCCGTTCGCTTCTTGTCATATCGGGTCTCCGAAACCTTCTCTCTAAGAGAGGTCACCCAAACCGAGCCCATGGTCAAACGCCAGTCATATGATACGTTGCTTATGTTGGCTGCCATCGGTCACTGAGGGGGACTGGGATGCTCTATCTGCTTGCGTTGCTGATCGGTGTTATCGCGGGACTAAGGACCATGATGGCGCCCGCTGCGGTAGCCTGGGGCACCTATCTGGGTTGGCTGTCGCTGACCGGAACCTGGGCAAGCTTCGTGGGGCATTGGATCACCGTCGCCATCTTCTCCGTACTCGCCTTGGCTGAATTGATTGCCGACCAGCTCCCTTCCACGCCAAGCCGCAAGGTACCGCAACAATTCGGCGCGCGGCTCGTCGGTGGCGCCTTTGCCGGCGCTGTGATCGGCACGACCGGTGGCGCAGTGATCGGCGGTTTGATTGCCGGCATCGTTGGGGCGGTGATTGGCACTTATGGCGGCGCAGAGCTTAGAGCCCGGCTATCGGCCGCTTTCGGGCGCGACCTTCCTGCCGCTCTGGTCGAGGACGTGATCGCCATTGTCGGTGCCGCATTGATCGTGGCTGCCATCGCATGACCGCCATGCCAAAAAAATTCGATGTAATCATCATCGGCTGTGGCCAGGCCGGGCCCTCGCTGGCGGGTCGCCTGAGCGCCGCCGGCATGTCGGTGGCACTGGTCGAACGCAAACTGGTCGGCGGCACCTGCGTCAATACCGGCTGCATGCCAACCAAGGCAATGGTCGCCAGCGCATATGCTGCGCATCTGGCACGGCGCGCCGCCGACTACGGGGTGATGCTTTCCGGGCCGGTCGGCGTCGACATGAAGGCGATCAAGGCGCGCAAGGACAAGGTTTCCAACGACGCCCGCAAGGGTCTGGAAGAGTGGATCGCTTCCATGCCTGGCTGTACGCTGTTTCGCGGACACGCCCGCTTCGAAGATCCGCACACCGTAAGAGTCGGCGAGGAATTGCTCGCCGCCGACAGGATTTTCCTCAACGTTGGCGGACGCGCCTCTGTGCCGGAGCTGCCCGGCATCCGAGATATCTCGTTTCTTACCAACTCCTCAATCATGGACGTCGACATCCTGCCTGAGCATCTCGTGGTCGTCGGCGGCAGCTACATCTCGCTGGAATTCGCGCAGATGTTCCGCCGTTTCGGCTCCGAAGTCACCGTCATTGAGAGGGCTCCTCGCCTGATCGGCCGGGAAGATGAGGATGTTTCCAGCACGATCCTCTCCATGTTCGAGAAGGAAGGTGTCACCGTCCATCTCGGCGCAGAGGACATCTCCTTCGAGAGACAGGGCGACAAAACCGCGGTCACGTTCGCGCATGACAAGAAACCGGTGATCGGCTCCCATGTTCTTCTGGCGCTAGGCCGCGTCCCCAACACCGATGACCTCGGCCTCGACAGAGCCGGCGTGGCAGTCGACAAGCGTGGCTTCATAGAAGTCGACGATCAGTTGCAGACCAGCGTGCCTCATATCTGGGCGATGGGCGACTGCAACGGCAAGGGAGCTTTCACGCACACCTCCTACAACGACTACGAGATCGTCGCCGCCAACTTGCTCGACAATGATCCCCGCAAGGTCACCGATCGCATCGAAGCTTATGCGCTTTATACCGATCCGCCGCTCGGCCGCGCCGGGATGACGGAGGCAGCTGTACGCAAATCCGGCCGCCGCGCTTTGATTGGCCAGCGCCCGATGACGAGGGTTGGCCGCGCTGTGGAAAAGGGTGAGACGCAAGGGTTCATGAAAATCCTGGTGGATGCGGATACCGGCGAAATCCTTGGTTGTTCGGTGCTCGGCCCGGGCGGCGACGAAGCCGTGCACTGCGTGCTCGACCTGATGTACGCCAAAGCGCCGGTGAAGACGCTGCAGCGCGCCGTGCATATCCATCCCAATGTCGCCGAACTGCTGCCGACGATTGCGCAGGAGCTCAAACCGCTCGTCTGAGCGATGATGACCTGCACGTCCGGCACGCTGCTGGCTCAGCATCGCGGCGGCTGGACCACTCGACTCGCCTCCCGCGAGACGGCAAGAACGGCATTCGCTGGAGCATTTCCGTTTTTGCGCGGAAACGCCCTAACTTTTTGTCGCAATTCCGGACGCAAAATCGCTGGAATTGCTCCTGCGGAGAACATCATGGAAAAGACGATAGAGCGGCTGGCAGGCGACAGTGAGGGTGTTGCCTATGAATTTCCGGTCTATCGCTTCAAGGGCACCGATCCCAAGGCGCCCGCTGCCTATCTGCAGGCAGCACTGCATGCCGGCGAGTTGCCGGGTACGGTAGCCATCGACGCTTTGATGCCGCTGCTGGCCAAAGCAGAAGCTGAAGGACGTGTCAAAGGCTCGATCACCGTCGTGCCATGGGCCAACCCGGTGGGTCGCGCGCAATATCTGTTCGGCGAACTGGAAGGCCGTTTCCATTTGCCGAACCGCGTCAACTTCAACCGTGACTTTCCGCTGATCGACAAGCCGGATGTCTCACTGCTGCCGCAAGAGGAAGACCTGCCGACGATCGACCAGCGCCTGAAGGCACGCCTGCTCAGACTGTCGGTCGGCCATGACATTGTGCTTGATCTGCATTGTGACGACGAGAGCACCGCCTATCTCTACGTGCCCGCTGTTTTGTGGCCTGCAATGCAGGACTGCGCCGCCGCGATGGGCGTGGAAGCCGTCCTCCTTTGGGAAGGCGAGAGCGGCTCGGCCTTCGAGGAAGCATCGCTGCAGCCGTATCTCGCCAGTGATAAGGCGAGACTTGAGAATCTCGTCGTTACCACGGTCGAATATCGCGGCATTGTCGACGTCGATGGAGCAACGGCCGAAGCAGATGCTGCGGGCCTTTATCGGCTGCTCGCCACGCGCGGTGTCATCACCGACACCACAGTGGTCAAGCCCGGCCGTTTCGAAGGCGTCGTCGCGCCGCTCGAAAACATCGATATGGTGCCTGCCCCCAAGGCCGGCGCCCTGCTTTACGACGCAAAGCCGGGCGACTGGGTGAAGAAGGGCGACCGGCTGGCGACCATCGTGCATGCGCCAGGCGAACCTGGCGGGCGTGTCGAGATCTTCGCGCCGCAGGACGGCTATATCCTCACCCGCCGTTCACATCGCATCACGCGCAAGGGGGACGATCTCGTCAAGCTGGTGGGCAGCAAGCGCAGCGACGACGCCCGCTCCGGCACGCTTGAGGATTAGTTTTCAGTTTTCGCTAGGACCGGACTCAAGCAAGATAGTGCTGCGGCTTGAATTCGGTCATGTCGTTGAACGTGCAGAATGCCGGCACATCCAGTTCAAGCACATCGACCTCGGCCATGAGATTCTGGGTCAGTTCGGCCAGAGCCGGCAGATAGATGCCTTCGGCTCCCGTTGGCAGCCAGGCTTTCAGATAGGCGAGCGTGATGTGGAAGGTATAGCTGTCGTGATCGGGGTGGCTGTAGCTGAAAGGCGCGGTCAATTCATCGCGCAGCGCGCGAATTTTCTGTTCGTCGGTGAGCGTTGCACCGGTCACGACCACACCGAGGGGCGTGACCTCGACTGGCCGCATGCGAAACTCCGATGCTTTGGGGAATGCCTTCAGGCGGTTGAGGAAGAAGGCCGTTGTCTCGTCGATCGGCGCCTGCGGAGCGAGTTCCCGCGGCCAATAGGCAGGCTGTCGCCGTCCCTCGATCGTGCCTTGAAACACGGTCATGTGCAGGCTGGAAACAGGCGTATAGGCGAAACGGTCGCCATAAGGCAGCGCCTTCAGCGCTTCGCGTACGCGCACCAGCGCTTGCTGTGTCGCTGAACCGTCGACGACATGGCTGACGATGGTGTTGCCGGGTTCCAGCAGGAACGTGCCGTCCGCGTCGAATCGACGATTAAGGTAATGGGGCGGCGCGCTCTTGCCGATTTCGGTGAAGTTTTCGGCGAAGGCGTCGTTTCGTTGGTAGGCCACGGCTGCTCCAAGGGAAGATGTTGCAGCCGCTCTGTAGGTTTCCGGCTTGAAGGCTGTGTGACAGCCGGCAGCAATTGCAACCTATTCAGCTGGAGAGACGGATGCCGTTCGTCCCGGGAAACGCCATCCCAAACGCACACCCAATGTCGCGGCCGCGATCATTATCATGCCGATAGCCTGTGGCAGGCCGATTGGATGCTGGTAGATCGCCCAGTCGATAAGGATGGCAACCACAGGATAGATGAAAGTCAGCACACCGATTACCGGGGTGGACAAACGTGGATAGGCTGAAAACATCATCACATAGGCGATACCGGTATGCAGCACGCCGATGCCGGCCAACCAACCCCAGGACGCAGCCGGGATGATGGCCGAGATGTTGGCCAACGGCGCCAGCATGACCGCTCCCACCACGGCCTGACACAGCACGGTCACCTCAGGGCGCTGTTCGCCAAGGCCTTTGGCGAGCACCGTGACGATTGCATAGAGCACTGCGCCGCCCAGCGCCATGAGGATACCGACGGCCCAGGTCGTGGTGATCGCTGTGCTCGAAGCGACGAGACCACTCGCCAGCACGACGCCGACAAAGGCGAGAACCATCCAGATGATCTGGTCCGCGTTTACCCGCTCTTGAAGGAACGCAACGCCGATCAACACGACGAAGAATGGCTGGATGTGGTAGATGATCGTCATCACGGCGATCGATGTGCGGGCAAAGCCCGCAAAGAAGACGACCCAGCTCAGCACCATGCATACGCCGCAGATCGCTGCGCGCAGGAGCCGTGCCCTGGAGAGGCCAGGGTCCGGCAGATAGCCGCGCAGCAGGCACCATGCGCCGAGAAACAGCGTCGCGAAAACGCAGCGCCAGAACACCGTGGTGATGGGATCGACCCCAGCCTCCGTGACGAAGGCGCCCACCGTGCCGGCGATCATCATCGCAACCGCCAGGGTCAGGGCAGGAAATCGGCTGGTGTCGGTCATATGGGGTCGTCCGCGTCGAAGGGACGGTCAGCAAGCCACCACCTCTTCCTTCATGCAAACGAATAGATTTGGAGAAAACTATTCGTTATGCTGATAGCACCATGGCCCTGCCCCTCGACCTCGACCTGCTGAAAACCTTCGTCGCCATCGCCGAGAGCGGCAGTTTTTCCAACGCTGCTCCCCGCGTCGGGCGCAGCCAGTCCGCCGTCAGCATGCAGATGCAGCGGCTTGAGCAGACGATCGGAAAGCAGCTTCTGATCCGCACACCACGCGCCGTCGTACCGAACGCCACTGGCGAAGAGTTCCTGGTTTATGCCCGCCGACTATTGAAACTCTCGGATGAAGCCTTAGCGAGCGTCACCCGCCCCGAAGAAGCGGGCAGCGTTCGCCTTGGGGTTCCGGACGACTATGCCGCCTATCTATTGCCGCCGGTATTGTCGCGGTTTTCGGCAGCGCATCCGCTGGTGACGGTGGAACTTGTCTGCGAGCAGTCGACCGCATTGGTGAAAACAATAGAAGAAGGCAGGCTGGATCTTGCGATCATCACCCGTCTGCCGGATCAGGCGCTGGAAGTGCTGCGACTGGAGCGGTGCGTCTGGGTCGCTTCGCCAAACCATGTCGCCTGGGAAAAGGATCCATTGCCGGTCGCCCTGTTTGAACCCGGCTGCGCCGCCCGGGTGAACATGTTGCAGGTCTTGGCCAAGATCGATCATGCCTTCCATTGCACCTATTCCAGCGCCAGCCTGCTCGGCCTCATAGCGGTCGTGCAGGCCGGACTGGCCGTTGCGGGCCTGGCGCAGTTGAGCGTGCCGCCATCATTGCGCATCATCGGCGAAAACGAGGGCTTGCCACCGCTTCCCGATCTGGAGATCGGCATCATGCGCAATCCGATGTCTGCGACGCCGGCGGTCGAGCGGCTGAACGAGTTTCTCCGCCGGGATCTGACCGAGACGACCCAGCCAGGCTGATCTACTCGCACCCTGCTCGTCGCTTCTTCTGATCAGCAATCAGGATGGAAGATGTTGCCGGCACACCACATCGCAAAACAATCTGCTTTGCGGCTGCTGCCGGACATATGGTGGTCATGTTGAGATGAAGAAGAAAGCGCGGCTTTAGCCGCATATCTCATTCCCAAAAAAGGCAACAAACTAGAAATGACTATCATCTCGATGCTTCGGCGATGCTTGCCGGGCATTGCGGTTCTGCCGCTCATGATCGCCGCCGGTTGCTCGCAGACCGTGCAGCCCAATACGAAAACCACGACTGTCTTCCCACCGACGCCGGCCATTGCCGCAGTCGCAGCACCCGCAGCGGTCGAACCCGTGTCCTATCAGAGCAAGGATGCGGAGCGGTACGCGGCCGTTGACGATGGCGGCTATAGCTTGCCGGCCATCGACACCAGCAAAGTCGATCCCAAATTCCTGCGCCAGTTGGTCGACGACCCGACGGGAGAACCAGCGGGGTCGATCGTCGTCGATACGCAGAAGAACTTCCTCTACCTGGTGCAGCCGAACGGCAAGGCCATGCGCTATGGCGTGGGCCTGGGGAAGCAGGGGCACGCCTGGAAAGGTCGTGCGATCGTGCAATGGAAGCGCAAATGGCCGACCTGGACGCCGCCGGCGGCCATGATCCGCCGCGATCAAAAGCTGGAGAAATGGCGCAATGGCATGCAGCCTGGCGTGTCCAACCCGCTGGGCGCGCGGGCGCTTTACATTTTCAAAGACGGCAAGGATACGCTCTACCGCATCCATGGATCGCCACAGTGGCGTTCGATCGGAAAGTCAGCCTCTGCAGGCTGCGTGCGCATGTTCAATCAGGACGTGATCGACCTGTACGACCGCGTTGCTGGAAAGGCACCGCTTCTGGTGATGTAACTTCACGGCTCTTTCACAACAGCATTGCCGTTAGGATCAGCTTGGCTGGCAACCGAGAAACTGGCGCTGGCTTTCAATTCATCCCCCGGCGCCAGCTTCACCATGCCGTGGTCGACGGGCCCCTCAGGCAGATTGAACGCATCGACGGGATGAGAGACCGGCTCGAAACAAAAGAAGTCAGCGTCGCCCGACGGAGAAAACAGGACATATTGGCTCAGCAACTCACTCGCCACGACCGCGACCGATAGCTCTCGATCCGGCCAATCGATGCGGGCCTGGCGATCCCAGCCGGCAAACCAGTTGTTAACCCAGGATCTTGGCAATTGGCGCCTTCGGTTGAAATCCAGCTCCAAATGCGCAGACACAGCCTCACGCGCTTTCGGCAGATGGTCCTCATGCTCAAGCCAGACGTGCTCGGCGCGAGCCGTCAGATGGGTATTGCGATCGCGCACAAACCACGGATGGAAACCGAGACCATAAGGCAAGGTCAATGCTGCCCTGTTGGTGACGGCGAGTTCCATCACCAGCGTCGCACCCGAAAGCCTATAGGTCATCGTGGCGTCATATCGAAAGGGACCGGGGCCCTCTCCATCCAGGAAGAGCGTGATGGCCTCGTCTGTCCTTTCTGCGGTTGCCCAGGCAACGGAAAAACCGCTGCCATGGATGGGATGTTTTTCGCTCTGCATGTTCCGCTCGACCGGATGAAATGCACCCTCGAACGCGAAGCCGCCTCCCGAGACCCGCCCCGAGAAAGGAATCAGCAGGATGTTCGACAAGCCGAAAGGATGCTCGGTTTCAGGATCGACGGAACGGAATACCGGCGTCCAGCCACCGCGATGCATCACATCGAACGACGTCAACCCGGCGCCCAGGTCCGGCCGAATCGTAATCCTGGCGGTCGCGTTGGACAGGCTGAGTGGTGCCATCACCAGCCGCCATCGATGTGGATATTCTGTCCCGTGATCAGGTCGGATGACGGCGAAACGAGGAACAACACCAACTCGGCGACTTGTGATGGCTCGATGCGTTCCTTCAGACACTGATTCTCAAGGATCCAGTCATTGTATTCCTGCAGGCGATCGGCAAAAACCCGCCTTTCGGCATCTGAAACGACCGCACCGGGCGAAACAGCATTGACGCGCACGCCATGCGGCCCCAGCTCTCGGGCGAGCGACTTGGTCAAGCCGAGCATGGCTCCCTTCGAGGCGACGTAAGGCACATAGCCATCCCAGCGGCCGTTCAGAGTCACCGAGCAGAAATTGACGATCTTGCCGTAGTGTTTTTGTTTCATCGCCGGAGCCACCGCACGGGCAAGCGCAAAGGCAGCCGCGGAATTCACCCGCAACTGATCTTCATATTCCTCAAGCGAGAATTTTTCGAACGGCTTGTTGATGATCAACGCCGCATTGTTGATGAGGATATCGATACCGCCGCAGCTTGCCGCGAGCCTTTCGGCACACGCCTGTGTCGCGGCAAGGTCGTTGAGATCGTGACCGACATAGGAAGAGCGGACACCATGTGTCGCGGCGACCTTATCCGCGAACGCCTCGCCACCATCCCCGCCCGGCAGATCGAGCAGGAAAAGATCTGCTCCCGCCCCTGCGAGAACATCTGCCTGGGCGCGACCCAAGGTTCCCAACGCCCCGGTCAGAAGCGCGGTTTTTCCAGCGAGTGTTGCCATCTTTAGTGCTCACAAAAGATCGTGGACTTCATCGATCGAGGTTTCGGTCGTCGGCCGGTCGAAGACGATCTCCCCGCGCGCCATCGCCACGATCCGGTCGCACGACTGGAACACATGTTGCATGTTGTGCGAGATGAAAATTCCGGTCAGTCCCTGGGTCTTCAGACCGCGCACGAAGCCGATGACTTTGTTGGTTTCCTTGACCGACAGATGATTGGTCGGTTCATCCAGGATCAACACCTTCGACTTGAAGTGCATGGCGCGCGCAATCGCCACGCCCTGACGCTGACCGCCCGACAATTCGCCGACCAGTGCATCCGGCGAACGCAGGTGCAGATCGACATCGGCGATCGCCTGCACGCTTTCTGCGCGCATGCGCTTCTGATCCATGAGACCGAAACCGCCGATGTTCCATTTCAGCGGCTCGCGGCCGATGAAAAGGTTACGCGCGATGGACATGGTCGGAACCATGGAATTGTATTGGTAGATCGTTTCCAGCCCATGATGCATGGCGTCTTTCGGCGAGCGGAAATGGACCTCCCTACCCTCGATCAGGATTTCGCCTGCATCCTGGTGGTGCACGCCGGAAAGGATCTTGATGAGCGTCGACTTTCCGGCGCCATTGTCGCCCACCAGGCCGACGGTTTCGCCAGGGTGTATCGTAAGGGAGACGTTCTTCAGCGCGTGGACGCCGCTATACCATTTCTGGAGATTGCGGCACTCAATGATCGGCGTGCTCATTTGTGCGCCTCCACCTTGATCTTACGCGACATCTTGGCCATCCAGGCATTGGCGATGACTGCGAACATGGTGAGCAGACCGATCGCGAACTTGAACCAGTTGGCGTCTACGCGCGATAGAACCAGGCCATTGTCGATCGTGCGGATGAGCAGCGTGCCGATGATCGCGCCAAAGACCGTGCCGATGCCGCCGGCAAGCGCCGTACCGCCGATGACGGCGGCGGCCACCGCCTGCAGTTCCAGTCCCTCGCCGATCGAAGGTAAGGGTGAGCCGAGGCGGAGCACCTGCAGCAGACCGGCAAAGCCAGCCAGCATCGAACACAGCATGAAGCAGATGATCTTCACGCGTTTGACGGGAATGCCCATCGAGGCGGCTGCCTCGTTGAAGCCGCCTGTGGCGCGAATCCAGTTGCCGAAATTGGTCAGCGACAGGAACGCCCCGGCCAGAACCGCAATTACTACGAACCAGACAAAGGACATCCGCAGGATAGAACCCTGCCAGATGTAGTCGGTGAACAGCCAAGTCGGCAGATTGTCAGGGAGAAGCGGCGGAAAACCACCTGAGATGACGATGGTGAGGGAGCGGGCGATGAACAACATGCCAAGCGTCGTGATGAAACTCGGTATCGCGAACTGCAGGGTGATATAGCCGTTGATGAGGCCGATCATTGCGCAGAGCGCCAGCCCCAGCAGCAAAGCGACCGGAAAGGGAACTCCGCCGTTCAACATCACCGCAATGCTCATCGGCATCAGCGCAAACACGGACCCCACGGAAAGATCGAACTCGCCGCAGATCATCAGGATGGTCACGCCGATGGCAACAAGCGCCATCTCCGGCAGAAGTCCCATGACACCGCGGATGTTCTCCACGGACAACAGGATGCCGTTCGACTTGATCTGGAAAACCACGATCAGGATGATGAGCAGCGCGAGACCGGCGAGCTCGGGTTTGTCCAGGTAGATTTTCAAAAACCGCTTCATGAGATTCACACTCATTGCATGGCGTGGGGGGGGGGGGGGGGGGGGGGGGCGGCCGGGGGGGGGGGAGGGGGGGGCGCCCCGGGGGGGGTTTGGTGATGGGGGGGGGCCGGGTGGGGGGGGGGGAGG
>NZ_JAKREW010000073.1 GCF_022347545.1 Terribium retamae | reverse complement strand
CCGCTCGCCAAGGCCGTGCCCGCGGCAGCACCGGCGCCAAGCTGCGGGCCACCGCTGACCAGGCCGGATGCGATGCCGGGACCGAATATGCCGAGGCCGAGCAGCGACAAAGACGCGAGCACCACGGCCATGGCTTCGTCGATGGTGGGCGTGACACCCCCGAAGCCTTGGGTGAACTGGCTGAACAGTGTCGAGCCGATGCCGATGATGACGGCGAGCACCAGCACCTTGATGCCGGACGAGATGACATTGCCGAGCACGCGTTCGGCCATGAAGGCGGTCTTGCCGAAAAGGCCGAAGGGAATCAGCACAAAGCCGGCAAGCGTGGTCAGCTTGAATTCGATCAGCGTCACGAACAGTTGGATGCTGAGAATGAAGAAGGCGAGAATGACCAGCGCCCAGGCGAAGAGCAGGCAGGCGATCTGGATGAAGTTCTCAAAGAACGCGACCCAGCCCATCAGCTCGGAGATGGATTCCAGCAACGGCCGAGCGGCGTCGAGACCTGTCTGAGCGACCTTGCCCGGGCGCATGAGGTCCCGCGCGGTGAAGCCCGTGCCGGATGCCTTCAGGCCGAGGCCGGCGAAGCTGTCGAAGACGATCTTTGCGAGATTGTTCCAGTTGGAGATGAGGTAGGCGAAGACGCCGACGAACAGCGTCTTCTTGACCAATCTCGCCATGATGTCTTCGTCGGTGCCCCAGCTCCAGAACAGCGCGGCCAGCGTCACGTCGATGACGATCAGCGTGGAGGCGATGAAACCCACCTCGTCGCCGAGCAGGCCGAAGCCAGAATCGATGTAGCGGGTGAAGACCCCGAGGAAATTGTCGATGACGCCCGAACCGCCCATGTGTCAGCGCCCTTCGCTGGAGGACGGTGAGACGGGTGGGCGCGTCCTGCCGAGAAAGCGATCGCGGGTCTCGGCCCAGACACGCAAGCAGTCGGCATCCCCGGCGGCCTTCTGCCCGAGCTGCTGGCAGCGGCGCTGGCCCTCGCGCAGCGGATCGTGGCCAGGCTGGACGATACGATCGGGCGGCGATGCCGGCGTCTCATCCTTGCAGGTCAGCTCGATCACCGTCGCGGTAATGGCGACGGCGACGAACACGACAGCGCCCAGCCGGGCCAGCATCTTGCCGTCCATCCGCCCGTCCTCAATTGCCGTTGAACATTTGAGCGCTGCCCGGCTGGTAGCCGCCGCCGGGCGTCAGAAAGCGCCGGCGCTGTTCGCGGCCCTGCTCGACCGCCGCGGTGCGTTCCGCTTCAGTCAATGCGTCCGCACGGCCGTTGGCCGAGATCAGCGCAACCAGGTCGGAGAGCTGCTGCGACTGGAGCGCGAGGATCTGATTGCCGGCCTGCGTCGCTTGAAGTGCGCCGGTCGCACCCTGGCTCTGGTTCACCAGCTCGGACATCTGCGTGCGGTTGGTGTCGATGTTGCCGACGACGCCGGCCTGCACGCGCATCGCATCCTGCAATCCGCCGACGGTATTTTGCCAGCGCGTGCGGGCATCCGCGACGAGCTGCTGATCCGTCGCCGACATGGACACATCGCCGTATTGCTGCTGGAAGGCCTGGTCGATCTGCTGCACGTCGAAGGCGATGTTTTGGGCCTGCTGCAAAAGCTGCTGCGTCCGCTGCACCGATTCTTGGATCTCCTGGAGAGCGGAGAACGGCAGGCTCGTGAGGTTGCGCGCCTGGTTGATGAGCATCTGCGCTTCGTTCTGAAGCGAGGTGATCTGGTGCGTGATCTGCTCCAGCGTGCGCGCGGCCGTGAGCACGTTCTGCGCGTAGTTCGACGGATCGAAGACGATCTTCCAGGCATGTGCCGGCGTGGTCAGGACGGGCGCGAGAGCAATAGGCGCGACGAGCATGGTTCCGGCCAGGAAAACGGCGCGCGAGCGGGCGAAACGACGGGTCATGATTGGACCTCCTTTTCGGGTTGGGGAATGAGGGTCGGGAAAGTGGGTAGGAGATCGACGGCCCAGTTAACGCCTCGGGCGTTGAACCAGGCGGGGAGGAAGCCCTCGCGGCCGTGCTCGGCGACTATCTCAGCAATCAGCGTCTGGTCGGATTTGGCGGATGCGGCGCAGAGCGCGAGACCGACTTCCGACAGGCCCAGCTCGAACAGGCGATTGCCACGGCGTGACTGGCAGTAATAGTCCCGTTTCGGCGTTGCCCGCGCGAGGATGTCGATCTGACGGTCGTTGAGGCCGAAGCGCCGGTAGATGGCTGTGATCTGCGGCTCGATCGCCCGCTCGTTGGGCAGGAGCAGCCGTGTCGGGCAGCTCTCTATGATCGCCGGTGCGATCGCGGAATTGTCGATGTCGGAAAGTGACTGCGTGGCGAAGATGACGCTGGCGTTCTTCTTGCGCAGCGTCTTCAGCCATTCACGGAGCTGGCCGGCGAATCCCTCGTCGTCCAAGGCAAGCCAGCCCTCATCGATGATAAGCAAGGTGGGGCGGCCATCGAGCCGGTCGCCGATACGGTGGAAGAGATAGGCGAGCACCACCGGCGCCGCCCCGGTGCCGACCAGGCCCTCGATCTCGAAGGCCTGCACTTGCGAACTGCCAAGGTGTTCGGTCTCGGCATCGAGCAGGCGGCCATAGGGACCGCCGACGCAGAACGGCCGCAAGGCTTGCTTGAGGTCGTTTGACTGGAGCAGCACGCTGAAGCCGGTGATCGTGCGTTCCTCGACAGGCGCGGAGGCCAGCGAGGTCAATGCCGTCCAGATGTGCTCCTTGGCTTCAGGGGTGACAGGCACGCCGTCACGCAGGAGGATCGCAACGATCCAGTCGGCCGCCCAGGCACGTTCATAGGTGTCATGGATGCGCGCGAGCGGCTGGAGCGAGATGGAAGACTCGGAGCCTTCGGTCAGGCTGCCGCCAAGGTCGTGCCAGTCGCCTTGCATGGCGAGCGCAGCGGCACGGATCGAGCCACCAAAGTCGAAGGCGAAGACTTGTGCTCGGCTGTAGCGCCGGAACTGCAAGGCCATGAGCGCGAGCAGCACGCTCTTGCCCGCGCCAGTCGGGCCGACGACCAGCGCATGGCCGACATCGCCGACATGCAGAGAAAACCGGAACGGGGTCGCGCCTTCCGTTCTGCCGTAAAGCAGCGGGGGCGCGTCGAAGTGCTCGTCCCGTTCCGGCCCCGCCCACACGGCACTCAGGGGCATCATGTGGGCGAGATTGAGCGTCGAGATCGGTGGCTGGCGGACATTGGCGTAGGCATGGCCGGGCAGCGAGCCGAGCCAGGCGTCCACGGCGTTGACCGTCTCGACCATGGCGGTGAAGTCGCGACCCTGGATGACCTTCTCGACCAGCCGCAGCTTCTCATCGGCCAGACGCGGATCAGCGTCCCAGACGGTGATCGTCGCGGTGACATAGGCCATGCCGGCGACATCCGCGCCGAGTTCCTGCAATGCCATGTCGGCGTCGGCGGCCTTGTTCGCTGCGTCAGTATCCACGAGCACGGATTGCTCGTTGGTCATCACCTCTTTCAGGATCGCGGCGATCGATTTGCGCTTGGCGAACCACTGCCTTCTGATCTTCGTCAGCAGGCGTGAGGCGTCCGTCTTGTCCAACAGGATTGCGCGCGTCGACCAGCGATACGGGAAAGCGAGCCGATTAAGATCGTCGAGCAGGCCAGGCGTCGTCGCGGTTGGGAAACCGACGATGGTGAGAATGCGAAGGTGCTGCTCGCCAAGGCGCGGCTCGAGTCCGCCGGTCAGCGGCTGGTCGGCGAGCAGCGCGTCCAGATAGATCGGCGTCTCGGGGACTCGGACGCGGTGGCGGCTCAATGAAACGCAGGAATGCAGGTAGGTCAGCGTCTCGGCGTCATCGAGCCAGGCGCATTCCGGCATGAAACCATCGAGCAGCGCGAGAACGCGGTCGGTCCGATCCGTGAAGGCGCGCAGGATCTCATGCGGATCGACGCCCGACCGCTCGCGGCCCTCATAGAGCCAGGCTTCGGTGCGCGCGGCTTCCTCGGGCGGTGGCAGATAAAGGAAGGTGAGGAAGTAGCTTGATTCAAAATGCGCACCGGCTTCCTCGAAATCGGCTTTGCGCTCGGCATCGACCATGGCCGATGCCGGATCGGGAAAGGTGCTGTCGGGATAGGTCGAGGCCGCGTGGCGCTGCGCCTCGACGAAGATCGCCCAGCCCGAGCCGAGACGGCGGAAGGCGTTGTTGATGCGGCCCGCGACAGCGACCAGTTCCGCCGCAACGGCGGAATCAAGATCGGGACCGCGAAAGCGCGCGCTGCGCTGGAAGCTACCATCCTTGTTGAGGACGACGCCTTCGCCGACGAGAGCCGCCCAGGGCAGATAATCGGCGAGGCGAGACGCGGTGCGGCGGTATTCGGCAAGGTTCATCATGGCCGCGCCCTCACACCGCCAGATAACCGGGGATGCGCAGGTGTCTGCGCCCGACTTCCACGAACAGCGGGTCGCGCTTCGCCGCCCAAACCGCCGCGAAGTGGCCGATCGCCCAGATCGCGAGTCCGAGCAGCCACAGGCGCAAGCCGAGGCCAATCGCGCCGGCAAGCGTGCCGTTCATGATCGCGATGGAGCGCGGAGCGCCACCGAGCAGGATGTGCTCGGTCAGTGCGCGATGAACGTGGATGGAGAATCCCGGCACGGCGTCGAGCTGTTCGAAGGCGGCGGGCATCAGATGAGCGCCCCACCGCCGAACGAGAAGAACGACAGGAAGAAGCTAGACGCCGCGAAGGCGATCGACAGGCCGAATACGATCTGAATCAGCCGGCGGAATCCGCCTGACGTGTCGCCGAAGGCGAGCGTCAGGCCGGTCACGATGATGATGATGACTGCGATGATCTTGGAGACCGGCCCCTCGATCGACTGGAGGATTTTTTCGAGCGGCTGTTCCCACGGCATGGACGAGCCGGAGGCGTAGGCCGCCGGCGCGAGCATGATGCTGATCGCGAGCGTGGTTGCGGCAGTCGCGGTGGCGCGGTAGCCGCACGAGAGTATGCGGATCATGTGGGGTCTCCTGCGTTCGGTGAGGCCGGGGTGATGCGGTAGTCGCCGTCTGGGCCGAGCCCCTCGACGCGTGCGAGCGCGGTAAGCCGTCGCTGGGAACCGCGGCCGGACAGCACGGCGACGAGATCGATGGTCTCGGCGATCAGCGCGCGCGGGACGGTGACGACGGCTTCCTGAATGAGCTGCTCGAGACGGCGGAGCGCGCCCATGGCAGAGCCGGCATGAATGGTGCCGATTCCGCCAGGATGGCCAGTGCCCCACGCCTTCAAGAGGTCGAGCGCCTCGGCGCCGCGAACTTCGCCGATCGGAATGCGGTCGGGCCGCAGGCGCAGCGAGGACCGCACCAGATCGGAGAGCGTGGCGACGCCATCTTTTGTGCGCATCGCCACGAGGTTCGGCGCGGAGCATTGCAGTTCGCGCGTGTCCTCGATGATGACGACGCGATCGGCGCCTTTCGCCACTTCGGCGAGCAGCGCATTGGTCAACGTAGTCTTGCCAGTCGAGGTGCCGCCGGCGACAAGAATGTTCGCGCGTGACGTGACTGCGGAGCGCAGCGCCACGGCCTGATCGCCCGTCATGATGCCGGCGGCCACATAGTCGTCGAGCGTGAACACGGCGACGGCAGGCTTCCGGATGGCGAAGGCCGGAGCCGCGACCACAGGCGGCAACAGGCCCTCGAAGCGTTCGCCGGTTTCGGGCAGCTCGGCCGAGACGCGCGGTCGACGCGCGTGGACCTCAGCGCCAACATGATGGGCGACCAGCCGCACGATCCGCTCACCATCGGCAGCCGACATCGTTTCGCCGGTATCGGCCAGGCCCTCTGATAGCCGGTCCACCCAGATGCGACCGTCCGGGTTCAACATCACTTCGACCACTGCGGGCTCTTCCAGCAGCCGGGCAATGGCAGCGCCGAGCGCTGTGCGCAGCATGCGCGCGCCGCGCTGACTCGCTTCCTGTCTGTGGTGAGTGGACGACATCCCGGCCCCGTTCGTGACGGGGCCTCAACAAGTCGTTCCCCGAGTGGGGCGACTAAAAGAGCCTCAGATCAGGCGCGTTCAACAAGTTTCGATCGTAGTAGGGAAGCAGCGTGCAAATACAGGAAATCGACGGTAATGCCTTGGTCTTCGTTCGTGAAGCTCATCACCCATGGCGTGTTGCGACGCTTCCTGATTCGATATCGTCGCAGATGCCAGCGATCCCAATCGGCCAACGCCGAGCGTCTTATCGCGAAAACTCGGCAGGGAGATTCTGCGCTCCTTATGTTACCCCACGAACCTCAGGCGATGCACCGCGAGCAAGCCTCCGAAGGGGCAGCCGCGACATCCCCCGCAAATGTTCCTTTTATGTTCTTGCAATTCTGTGATGGATGTCTATCATTTCGCGATAGACTCAGGTTATGCAGCAACATGAGATTTGACCGGGCACTCGCCATTCCTCGACGGCACCAAGAGTTATTGCGTTTGGTGAGGTCGGGTGACTACTCGGCGTCAGGATTGGCTCAGGCACTTCATGTGTCGGAGCCTACGGTCAATCGCGATATTCTCTTTCTGCGTCAGAGCGGGCACCCGATCGTGTCCGTCCGCATCCAATCGGGTTGGGCATACCGCCTAGATCAAAGCATTAATAGCCCGCGCACAGCGCGAAGGGGAACGTGATGGCGCGCGTCCCCTCAGATTGGCGAAGCGATTTCGGTCTTGGCCAATCGCTTCATCCGGGTCTGTTTACGACCAGAGACCAGCTCACCGCTGATGTCCCTCAAGCGCACATTCTCAGGCACGCGTTTGATCTACTGGAACTCGATGGCATCCTTTGCATCGAGAACCAGCCGCTGATCTATTTCAAGGAGATCGAGGAGAAACAGGTCGCACAATCCAGTACGATGCATCGCCAGTTCTGGAACCATGGTGGTGCGCCGATCCTCGTGCTGATTTCGCCGGTTCGGGTCCATATCTTTTCCGGGATGGTTCGTCCGTCATCCGATGATCTAACGGGCGAGGTGCCTGCACTCATCGAAACACTTGAGAGAGTCGCTAACAGACTCTCCGAGTTCATCATCGCCGTAGAGTCGGGCTCCTACTTCCATCGTCACAGCCGTGCATTCGACCCGGACCAACGCGTCGATCGCGACCTCCTTACGAATCTGCGAGATACCAGAGCCGCACTCGGCGGAGATCAGGCTAGGACTGCTCCCAGCGTGGATGCATTGCTCTGTCGACTGGTGTTCACATGCTATCTGTTTGACCGTGGCGTCATCGACACGGAGTATGTCGCTGATACGGGTCTCCCCAGCAACTTGTCGCACCTTCGAGATATTCTAAGCGTCACGCCCACTGCTGACGCCAAGGCGCACCTCTATGCGCTCTTTCGCAAACTCGGTGAAGACTTCAACGGGGATCTGTTCAGCGGCGACCTGGAGAAGGAAGCGAGGTCCATCACGACCGAACAGGTCAGCACGCTCAATGATTTCTTCCAAGGCACGAACATCGCCGATGGGCAGCGCAGGTTCTGGCCCTACGATTTTGGGTACATTCCGATCGAGGCTATCAGCGCCATCTACGAACACTTCATCGGTACAGCGGCTCAACGCGACGGTGCCTTCTATACTCCTCGCTTCCTCGTGGAACTGGTCCTTGATGCAGCTTTACGCAATGAGAAAACATTGCTGGACAAGACCTTCCTCGATCCCGCATGCGGGTCAGGAATCTTCCTCGTAGGCCTGTTCAACCGCATCGCAGAAGAATGGATTCAGCGAAACCCAAAGGCGCGCAATGAGCGCCGCGCGCGCGAGCTCATGACGCTCATGCAGAGCAGGCTCTACGGCGTCGATACCAATCCAATAGCGTGCCGCATTACGGCCTTCAGCCTCTATCTGGCTTACCTCGACAAGCTCTCTCCGAGAGACATCAAAGGGCTTCAAGCAAAAGGACGGGCTCTGCCAAACCTGCTGCTTCAGACGTCCGACGAAGGAGCTCGTGACGGCAACATCATATGCGCCGACTTCTTCGATACGAGGGCGCAGCTTCCAAAGGAGGCGGACTTCGTCATCGGAAACCCGCCGTGGGGAAGCCTGGCGGGTAAGGGCACCCTTGCGGCCACGTGGTGCGCCAGTAACAAGAAGGCAATTCCCGACAATCAGATTGGGTCCGCTTTCGTTTGGAAGGCGACATTTCACGTCAAGGCGGACGGGCACGTGTGCTTCGTGTTGCCCCATGGCATTTTGCTAAATCACGGTGACAACGCCGTCGCGTTCCAAGCAGCCTGGGCGTCCCAGAACCAGTTGGAATGGGTGCTCAACCTCGCTGACCTTCGATATTTCCTCTTTAACGAGGCGATCCATCCCGCGGTGGTCATTCGCTTCCGTCCCACTCCGCCTAAAGGCGATAGCGAGATCGAGTACCTTGTTCCCAAGGCAGACTGGCAGATTATGTTCGGGGAGGTGATTACCGTTTCGTCGAGCGATCGTTCGTCGTTCTCTTCGGACGAGTTGCTTCACGACCTAAGAGGTGCCGATGCGCCTCAACTTTGGACCCAACGTTTCTGGGGCTCGCCACGCGATCAGCGTTTGATCGACCGACTGTCGCAATTTCCGAGGCTGCGCGACCGAGTCAGACGGCCGTCTGACGGACCCGACAGCACAAAGCCGTGGATTATAGCCGAGGGGTTCCAGCCGCTTGGCGCCAAAGATGATCAGGAAAAGGCGAAGACGATCACCTTACCGTCCTCGTTGTTCATCTCCGCCAAGAGCAAGGACATTGACCTGTTTCTCTTGCCGGAGGACTGCGAAAATTTGCCCCGACGAACGGTCGAGTTGCGTCAAAGATCGAACACCAACGTGCAGGTTTTCGAAGGCCCTCATGTGTTGATCACCAAGGGCTTTCAGCGTATTGCGTTTGCCGACTTTGATGTGTCCTTCCGGCACGCGCTTCGCGGCATTCACGGTCCCAAAGCAGATCGGGATCTTCTCGCATTCCTCGCCGCCTACCTGCGTACGTCGCTGGCGCAGTTCTTCATGTTCCACACATCGTCGAATTGGGGAATCTACCGTCCTGAAGTCCATGTCCAAGAACTTCTGCGGCTTCCGATGCCAATGCCCGACGACCTCGCGAACCCAAAGCGCGCACGAGCAATCGTGGCCCAGGTCGCAAAAATCGTTGACGGCGCAGCGGAACGTGCGCGCTCCAACTTTTTGAGCCGTGTGCAAGCAATCCAGCAAGCGAGTGCAAAGCTGGAGTCGTTGATCGAAGAATATTTCGGCATTCAGGAATCAGAACGGATTCTGCTTCGTGACACCGTCCAGACGGTCACGACCAGCATTCAGCCGACCTTCGCACGTATGCCCGTGCCGTCCGTCGAACCAGCAAACTCGGATCAACGGCAACGTTACGTAGACCGCATCTGCAACACGCTCAATGCATGGGCAAAGCACGACGCGGTGACCGGTTTCACGATCGCATCTCAATCTCTGGGCGTTGCCGTCGTGATATTGGACCGCGGTGCAAAAGTAGCTACGCCCCTAAGCGACGACAGCAACCAGTTGCTCGCCACTCTGGAAAGGATACGTGCGATAGGTGTGAGTGCCCAGCAACCGATCGCGCTGCCTCGCGATGTTATGGTCTTCGATCGCTCGCGTCTCTATCTGGTTAAGTCGATCGCTCACCGCTTCTGGACAGAGACCGCCGCGCTCAACGACGCGGATCAGGTTGCCTCCACGCTCCTCATGCAGTCGAGCGGCGGTGCATGAAGACGATCGGCGTACCAAACGAGTGGATCGACCTTATCGACTCCATGGTGCCTGACATCCTCGAGCTGATCGTCGCCTCTTGGGTACTCATGCCTACGATCGTTCCAGATACTCGCGAAGACCCAATCACCGAAGAGCTGTGCCGTTTGCTCCGTGCCAATCGCTCCAGCGGCGATCTTCCGTTCCGGATTGATATCCAAATGGTGGAGCTCGATCCTACTCCCGGTGAAACCCAAGGGCGTCTGGACATCGCTTTTTCCCCGATGGTTCCGCGCGAGGACATCTACTTCTGCCTTGAATGTAAGAGGCTCAGCGTACCCGACGGCACGACGACACGATCGTTTGCAACAGAGTATGTCACGCACGGGATGATGCGTTTCATACGGGGCAAGTACGGCAAGCGCGTTAAGCATGGCGGTATGCTTGGATACGTCTTTGATGGCAACGTCACTTCGGCTTTTGCTGCGATTGCGGCCGCAATCCGAGCACGTCTCTCGGATCTAGGTATGGATGCGCCGGGCGAGATGAAGAAATCCTCCATTCGCCCTCATGACAGCAATTGCCGAGAGACTTACCACAAGAGAGGCGAACTGGGCCCGTTCATCATACACCACCAAGTTGTCCCCGTCTGATGACGAAGAAACGCGTGTTGGCACTATGATTACAGGAGGAAAATAGCGCCGCCCAAACGCTATTGGTCAACGCCTTCCTTACACGTAACATCCTCGGAAATCTCCTGCCCGAGCTTCGGCCCCTTGGCCAGGCGCCGGCCGAGCGCAGAGATAAAAGCTTCGTACCGCTCCGTCGCTTTGGCGCGGGCGGCCTGCGCCGCCGGTTCGGGCAAAGCTGGTGTCGTGGTCAGCCAGAACCGGACGAAGACCGCCAATGTCTCGATCGCGATGCCCATGTCCCGTTCAAGCCGCGTCATGCGCCGGTCGAGCTGATCGAGACGTTTGACCAGAGCCGCTTCCCGCCGCTCGGCCGCATCCGGCGACAGGAACGACGCGATGGCGGCCTCGGCAATCATCGACTGCGGCTGGTTTCGACGCGCCGCATAATCGGCCAGCATGGTCATGACATCCTGGTCGAGATAGGCGGAGATTTTGGTCTTCTTTCTACGGTTGGTCACGGCGCTCACAGCTCCATGCCATCGTTCGGATCGAGAGAGATCTGACGCGCGATGCCCTGCATGAGGCGGGTCAGGCGGCGATTGCGCACGGCATCGTCATCGTCACCATCGTCGCTCGGGTCGATCTCGAATTCGTTCTCGATCGGCTCCTTCTTCTCGACCGGCTTCACGCGCTCCAACTCGGGCTGCCGGCGACGCTCGGATTCGGTCGGGTCTTCGTCGTCCTCCTGCCGCACGCCTGACGTTGTCGCCGTCGTAGGCTGTACCGGTATCGGTAACTTGCTCCAGTCGTCGGGGTGAATCTCAGCCGAACTCGGCAATTCCGGCGGCGGCAGTATGCGTTCCCTGAATCGCGTGTCCTCGTAGTAGCGCGCCTTCTTGGCCCGGATCGGCGGAATACCCGCCACCATGACGATCTCGTCGGCCGGCGGAAGCTGCATCACCTCCCCGGGGGTCAGCAAGGCTCGGGCGGTCTCCTGCCGCGATACCATTAGATGTCCCAGCCAGGGAGACAGCCGATGCCCGGCGTAGTTCTTCATCGCCCGCATCTCGGTCGCCGTGCCGAGCGCATCCGACACGCGCTTGGCGGTCCGCTCGTCGTTGGTGGCGAAGCTGACGCGAACGTGGCAATTGTCGAGGATCGAATTGTTTGGACCGTACGCCTTCTCGATCTGGTTGAGGCTCTGCGCGATCAGGAACGACTTTAGGCCGTAGCCGGCCATGAACGCCAAGGCCGTCTCGAAGAAGTCGAGGCGACCAAGCGCCGGAAACTCGTCGAGCATGAGCAACAGGCGGTGCCTGCCGCGGTTGGCCTGGAGATCCTCGGTCAGGCGTCGGCCGATCTGGTTCAGCAGCAGCCGGATTAGCGGCTTCGTCCGGTTGATATCGGACGGCGGCACGACGAGATAGAGCGTCGTGGGCTGTTCAGCACCCACAATGTCTCTGATCCGCCAATCACAGTGCCGGGTGACCTCGGCAACGACGGGATCGCGATAGAGGCCGAGAAACGACATGGCGGTGGAGAGCACGCCAGAGCGCTCGTTGTCGGATTTGTTCAGCAACTCGCGCGCCGCGCTGGCGACAACGGGATGCGGTCCCGCCTCCCCCAAATGCGCGGTCTTCATCATGGCGCGCAGGGTCGATTCGACCGGCCGCTTCGGATCGGACAGGAAATTGGCGACGCCTGCCAGGGTCTTGTTGGGCTCGGCGTAGAGGACGTGCAGGATCGCTCCGACCAGCAGGCTATGGCTGGTCTTTTCCCAATGGTTGCGCTTGTCGAGGCTACCTTCCGGATCGACCAGGATATCGGCGATATTCTGGACGTCGCGCACTTCCCATTCGCCGCGGCGGACCTCGAGCAGCGGATTGTAGGCGGACGACTTCGGATTGGTAGGATCGAACAGCAGCGCACGGCCGTGCTTGGCACGGAAGCCGGAGGTGAGCTGCCAATTTTCTCCTTTGATGTCGTGGACGATTGCCGAGCCCGGCCAGGTCAGCAGCGAGGGAATGACCAGACCGACGCCCTTGCCGGACCGTGTCGGCGCGAAGCACAGCACATGTTCCGGCCCGTCGTGCCGCAGGTATTCCTGCGTAAATCGCCCGAGCACGACGCCATCGGAACCGAGCAGACCGGCCGCCTTGATCTCGGTCTTGTCGGCCCAACGCGCCGAACCATAGGTGGCGGCATGCTTCGCTTCCCGCGCGCGCCAGACCGACATGCCGATGGCGACAGCGATGGCGATGAAGCCGCCGGACGCTGCGATCAGTCCGCCTTCCACGAAGACGTCGGGCGCATAGGCCTCATAAAAATACCACCACCAGAAGATGGCCGGCGGATAGTAGACGGGCCAGCCCGCGAACTCGAACCAGTGCGGGCCGAGCTGCGTCTGGAATCCCAGTCGCCATGCCGTCCATTGTGTCGCGCCCCAGGTCGTCATCAGCACGATCAGGAAGACGGTGAGGATCTGTCCCCAGAGGATTTTTGTCGCGGACATCGCGGTGATCCTTTCTGATTGGAGCTAGAGGCTGAGACCTCGCTTGCGGCCGAAATCCCAATCGACGCCGCTGCTGTCGCGAGCGACGCCGGAGACATGGCGGCCGAGCTGCTTTTCGAGCGAGGGCGACCAGGGCACGAGCTGGAAGCCGAGACCGTCGTCGATCATGGCGAACCGGCCGGTGGCGAGCGCGAAGCGCTGGCGAAAGGTCCCGGCGACGAACTCGCCACTGCCGGCGCGATTGAACGGCAGGCCCGTTTCGCCTGCAAGCTTCTCGCCAAGCGCATCGATTTCCCGGTCGCGTAGCGTGTTGAGCAGCCGGCGCGCGAAGACGACGCGCCCACCCTGCCGCTCTGCGAGGCCTTCGCCGACCAAGTGCTCGGCGCGCTGATCCATAGCCTGGCGCACCTCGGCGCCGAAGCCTCCGTCCGAGAGCGCGATCGACTCACGCGCCACCGCCTGCCGGTCGAGCCAGGTCGCTCCTGTCGCTTTGACCTGTCCGTGGATGTCGAGGTCGGAGCGGACGGCGATCGCAACCCGGCGCTCGCCGCGCGTGTCCTCATAGGAACGGAGTTCGACGATCGAGCCGGGAGCGCTGTCGCCTGCCGCGTCGAGATGCGGCAGCTTGATATGATGGGTGCGGCCGTCGACGCCGTCGACCACAGCATAGGCCGTGCCTCTCAGCTCATCGTCGAGCCCACGCTCGACCAGCCGACCGATGACGGGCACGTCAAGGCTCTCGGCTGCGAGGACGTAGCTGGCAGAGCCACGATCGATGCCGTGCTCGGTCAGCGCGCGATGCATCCGCTTGATGATGTCGCCGCGCTCGCCCAGCTCATGCAGGACCTTCTCCGCCTCTTCCTTGATGAACCATTGAGCCGGGCTGACCTGTCCGGCCAGCCCAAGAATTTCCAGCGTACGCAGCCGCCCGACTTTTAGCGCGTGGAATGCGTCCGGTTGGCGGTCAGGGAGCGGTGCAAGGTCGATGATGCCGGTCTTCCCGCCATCGCGTTTGAGCTGGCGATCGAGTTGGGTCCAGCGTTCTGCCTCGACCTGACGTTCCAGATTGCGGCGGATATCAAAATCCGTCCGCTGCCCAAGCTCCAGCGTGACCAAATCCTGCGCACGGGCGCGCATGCCTTCTTTGATGTAGTCGCGGGAGATGACGAGGTCGTGCCCGTCATCGGTGCGGCCGCGCAGGATGACATGAATGTGGGGGTTGTCAGTGTTCCAATGATCGACGCCGACCCAATCGAGCTTCGTGCCGAGGTCCTTTTCCATCTGGCCCATCAGCTCGCGGGCGTGAGCCTTGAGGTCAGTCATGTCGGCAGCGTCCTCGGGCGAAACGATGAACCGGAAATGATGCCGGTCGCCCTCGCAGCGCTCCGCGAAGTGCCGCGCGTCCATCTCGTCGCTCTCCGGCCCGAACATCCGGGCCTTCTCCCCATCGCGGGTTACGCCCTCACGGCGGAGATAGTTGAGGTGTGCGCCGAGCGGGGCCGAGCGCGCGGTTTGGCGGACGACGCGGGTCTTGATGACGACGATTCGAGGGCGGCCGATGAGAAGGCGGTTGGCCTGGATGCTGGCGCGCTGGCCGCGGCCGAAGCGCGAGCGGTTGCCGGGCGTGATCC
>NZ_JAKREW010000072.1 GCF_022347545.1 Terribium retamae | reverse complement strand
GCGATGCCGAGCGCCGCGATGCGGCTGGTGCGGCCGCGCCGTGCGATCAGCAGGATGCCGGCGGTTCTGCCGTCCACACGCAGCAATCGGCTCGCCACCATGTCGATGTGCTCGGCCTGGATGCGGCGGGCGAGTGCGGCGGGATCGAAGGCGATAGGGACGACATAGCCTTCATAGCCCTTGTTCAGCGCCTCGCATGCCTCGGTCAGTGGAACCTGTGCGAGGGAGAGGAAGGAGATGCCCATGCGTTGTGTATCCATGCCTGTCATGGACGGCATTTACCGTGTCGCCGATCGGTCGGGCATGACCACCATGGCGGAAAAGGGCGAGCCACAGGTGCGTTTCGTCGACAGCGGCAACCGGGGCCCCCTTATCTTTTTTGAACCGCGGCTCCTCCATCGCCGTTTCCATGGAACTTCATTTGAAGTGCTCCCAACTGCGCCGCCCGGCTTTGCCAGGCGGCGCTCTTTTTTGGAACCGGCAGAGCGGCTCCGGGTTACCATGGCGCTGGAGACGATGTTTCCGCAGGCCGGCGCCCCGTCCGCACTTTTGCCCCAACCGCGCCGGCCTCCTTCCTTTTCCCGTCTTCACGGAAACGCGGAAACAACTCCCGCTGCATGTTTTGCGAAATTGCTTTCGGCAGGCGCAGGTTTTTGGAACAGCTTCCGGCAAGGCGTGTTGGAGATGGACCGATGGCTCCCCACCATCGGCCTGCCACGCCGGCCCGGTGCGTTTCCCTCATTCCGTATCGGGCCGGTTTGTTCGCAACGGCGGTTCCGCGACCGGCGTCAAGGATGCCGATCTATTGGGCTGAAGTGACGCGATAGCAGATTTCAGTCTTGTAATACACGCATACATATTCTTCAGCCTGCTTCGCCATCCTGACGAACACGCCCTTGCGCCCGATGATATCGAGCAGTTCGCCTGTGGGGATGGGGCCCTCGCCGCTCATCGAAACGACAGGATCGCTCTGCGCTGCGAAACCGGTCCACGTTGGCACGACAAGGAAGACACGCTTCATGGTCAGGTAACCGCCTGCGACAGGTGTAAAGCCCCTATCGGCAAGGTCGTTCAACGATGGCCTGTCAGCAGCATGGGCGCCTGCGCCCAGCACGGCCAATACGAGCGTCACCAGGATTTTGAACATCGCCCCTCCTGCTCGGGCAGGACAAGTAGCCGCATCATTGGCCTTTTGATGGCGGTGTAGGGGAGACATCCCATGTCAACGCGACAGCAATCATGCAGGTATTTACCTGCATGATGTTGACATGCAGGTAAATACCTGCATATTATCACGCCAGATCCGAGTGAGGCCGATGGACGCTGACAAGGTTTTCAAGGCGCTGGGCGATCCGACACGCAGGAAGCTGCTCGACCTTCTCTACGAGAAGAATGGGCAGACGCTGGGTCAGCTTTGCGAACATCTGGGCATGGCCCGGCAATCCGCCACCCAGCACCTCGATCTGCTGGAAGAAGCCAACCTGGTCAGCACGGTCCGGCGCGGCCGGGAAAAGCTGCATTTCATCAACCCCGTGCCGCTCCACGAGGTCTACGAGCGATGGGTACGCAAATTCGAACGGCAGCGGCTCGACCTGCTGCACGATCTGAAAAAGGAACTCGAAGGAGAGTGACGATGGCCGAACAGAGCCTGAAGGAGACGACCCGCTTTGTCTACGTGATCTATATCCTCTCGACCCCTGAAAAGGTGTTCGAGGCGATCGCGAAGCCGGAGGTCACGCGGCGCTATTGGGGTCACGAGAACATCTCCGACTGGCAGCCCGGTTCGGACTGGCAGCACGTCCGCGCGGACGACGGACGCGCCGTGAAGGTCGTCGGCAAGGTTGTCGAAGCCACGCCGCCGAGCCGTCTCGTCATCACCTGGGCCGCTCCCGCGCAGGCCGCCGACCCCGCAGCCCACAGCCGGGTGACCTTCGCGATCGAGGAATATGAGAGCATGGTGCGGCTGACCGTCACCCATGACGACCTCGAGATCGGCGGCGATATGACGAAGGCGGTGACACAGGGTTGGCCGGTGATCCTGTCCAGCCTGAAATCCTTCCTGGAGACCGGCCGCGGCATCGACCTCTTCGCCAAGCCGAAGGCGGCCTGTCCGCCGGCGGGCCTTTGATCCATCAGCAACGAAAGAATCCGAAATGAGCAGGATCTTCGCAGGCGGATGCGCATGTGGCGCGATCCGTTACGAAACGGCGGCCGAGCCGATCTTCGAGAACCATTGCCAATGCCGCGATTGCCAGCGGCGCAGCGGCACAGGCCATGGTTCCTATCTCACCTTCGCCCGGCGGGACGAGATGACCATCACCGGCGAGGCCAGGACCTGGCGCGTCACCAGCGACAGCGGCAACGAAAAGATCTACGCCTTCTGCCCGACCTGCGGCACGCCGGTCTACCAGACATCCGTTGCGATGCCAGATCTGATCGCTGTCCCCGCGGCCAGCCTCGACGACCCCGGCCAGTTCAACCCGCAGGTGCTCACCTATGCCATCGGCGGCCATGCCTGGGACACGATCGATCCCGCCTTGCAGGCATTCGAGCGGATGCCGCACGGGTAGGGCGAAACGCCGCTGCACGCTTGGCTGAAACTGCTCTATTTCGTCGTTACCTCGACAAGGGCCGTCATGGGTTTGCCATTCACCAGAATGGGCTGATGATGGTCGTCTGCAAGCAGAACGCCAATGACGTGCCGTCCGGTGGAGCTGGGGCAATGGCCAAAACGGGCCTTGATCAGGTCGCCGCCAAAGTCGCTGTTCATGCTGTTGTACGGGCGGCCCGGAATATTGCACGTGTCGCCGTCGGGATCGATCTTCATATGGACGTGGCCGCACTGGCGGTTTTCTCCGCATTGGCTGGCGGGGAGCAGCTTGAAACTGCTTTTCACGACGACGCCGACCGATCGTTCCGGGTCGTCGCCCAGCTCGACGATAGTTCCTGCCTTGGGCCAGACGATCTCCAGCGTCGGAGCTTCCTGAGCTCGCGCGACGGTGAATGAGAGCATTGCCAGGCCGATGGCGGTCACGGAGCGGAACATGGAGAATCTCCAAAAATGTAATCGCCGATTACACCGGAGTCTTTCCCGAGGCAAGAAAAATAATCGGTGATTACATGGCGGGCTTCATGGTAGCTGTCCGACATGGATAAGGATCAGCAGGCGGAACAGGCCAGGCGTTACCATCATGGCAACCTCGTCGAGGCGCTCGTCGCAGCGACGATAGACATCATCGAAGAACGCGGCGTCGAACATGTCTCCGTCCGGGAGGCGGCCAAGCGCGCGGGTGTTTCGCCTGGCGCTCCGTTCCGGCATTTCCGGTCGAAAACGGCGCTGATGACCGCCGTTGCGGAGCAGGCCATGAACAGGCTGACCGAAGCCGTGGCGCAAGCCAGTGCGGATGCGGAAGGTGGCGATCCCCTGGCAGTCTTCGAGGCGATCGGCCACGGTTATCTGCGTTGGGCCATGGCCAACCCCACGCATTTCCAGATCATCAGTTCGCGGACGCTGATCGACTTCAATTCATCGGAGGTCCTGCGCCACCAGAACGAGGCCATCCGCCAGCAGATGATCAACCTCCTGGCGGACGCGCGGCAGAGCGGCCGGATTGCCGATGACCTGGACTTCGACCAGGTACTGCTCGGCGCCCGCGCCCTGGTCTATGGTCTGGCCCGCATGGCCATCGACGGGCATTTCCCGGAGTGGAACGTGGCCGGGCCCGAGGCGATGCATCACACCCTTCACCTCTTCATGGCGCAGATCGCCCAGCGCTAGACGGTTGCCTGCGCCGCGATGACTGGTCCGGTGCCTTGCCCTTCAATCTACCAGCCACGCCTTCAACACCTGCACGCCTTCCGGCTGGGCTCCGGGCCACAGCTGCACGACGTAGCGGTCGTCGCCGTCGAGCTCGTCCTCGCTCAGCGTGTCGAGGCCGGCGAAGTTCACCCTGACGCCGAGCGGCCCGGCTTTCACGGCCAGACGAGCAGCGTCCGGTTCATAGTCCGTCATGCCGGCCAGCACGAGTTTGCCCGATGGACAGTCGAAACCGGCCTCGACCACATGCTGGTAGGCGTCGAGGTCGGGGTCGGGCCGCCGGTCGTGCCATTCGACGCGCACCGGCACGGTCATGTTGCGGGCCGTGTGGAAGATGATCGCATGGGGGCCGACCATCAGCCGGCGCTCTAGCAGATCGTCCGCATAGTCGTCGGGCAGGTCGGGATCGGCTTCGTCGCGCAGGTATATCTGGAAGTAGTCGGCAAAAAGGTCGCCTTTGTGCAGGACCTGGACCATGGGTGCTCCGGCAGCTTTTGAACCCGTCGTTGCGAACAACCCCATTACCAGCAAAGTGCGACGGTTCAAAAGCATGCGTCGCGGAAAGCCGTTTGTGACGGACAGTTCATGCTAGTCGCCGAGCGCGAGATGACCGCGAGGATCCGTCCCGCGAAACTCGCCTCATGCCGGCGCGAAATGCCGTGGGAAGGCGTGGTGCAGCAGCGTCGCGATCGTCTTGGCCGGAACCTCGGAATCGCGGTCGGGCGGATTGAGGTGGCCCCAGTACCAGGCCCCCTGGACCAGGCAGTTGAGGCTTTCCGACAGCGTCTTGGGATCGACGTCGGTGTAGTTGCCCAGGCGCACGATCTCGGCGAGCAGTTCGCTGGCTTCGGCATTGTAGGCGAGGTCGCCGGGCAGGCCGATCTCCTTGTAGATCTGCATGCTCTTGCGGTCGCTGCCGAAGATGACGAAGACCGAGACCCATTTCGGATGCTGGCGCGCGAACCGGCGCCCGCATTCGACCGCGCCCTGCACGCGCTGCACCGGCGACAGGCCTGGCGCGCGCACCAGCGTGGTCCACAGCGCGTCATACTGGTCGCTAAGATATTGCAGCACAGCCCTGAGCAGGTTCTCCTTGTTGCCGAAATGGAAGACCACCAGCGCGTTGGAGGCGCCCGCCTGTGCGGCGATGGCCTGCATGGTCAGGCTGGAAAAGCCCGCATCGGCGATGAGATCGATGGCGGCATCGATGATGCGCTGGACGCTGGCTTCGCCGCGTTCACGCCGGCGGTCGCGGCGGGCTGCCGGACGTTTCGCCGGCGCGGTTTGCGTTTTTTCAGCCGTGGCTGCCTTGCGTTGAACCATTTTGCTTTCCCAACACCGGCCACAGGCTGAATGCCCGGAGCCGGCTCATTTCATGACAGGCCGCGCGATACGCGATCACAGCGGCGGGCGTGCCCCGCTGCCGTACCATTGGCCGCGTGCCGTTTCAAAGGCCATCGCCGCGCGGAATACATCGGCATCGCTGTAGGTGCGCCCGACGATCTGGATGCCCGTCGGCACGCCGTTCGTCGCCCGGCCGGATGGTATGGAAATCACCGGGCAGCGGCTCAGCATGTTGAACGGCGTCGTCATCACCCAGCCGAGCGACGGGTTCACCGTCTTGCCGTTGATCTCCACGGTGCCCGTGGTCTGGTCGAACTCGGCCGGTACCGCCGGCAGTGCGTTGGTCGGGCACAGCAGCACGTCATATTTTTCCAGCAAGGGTCCGAGGCTCTGATACATCCGCGCCGCGACCTCCAATGTGCCGACGAAATCGGTGGCCTTCGACTTCTGGCCGTCCTCGGCGAACTTTCGCGCATAGCTGGTCATGTCGTCGCCATGCTCCTTCAGCAGGCCGGCCAGCGAGGCGCCGAAGATGTGTTCGAGATAGGCCATGCCGGATTTCAGCACCTCGTCGCCCCAGCCGAGATCGACCTCGTCGACGGTAGCCCCCAGCGAGCGGAACACCTCGCAGGCTTCCAGCGTGTTCCTGCGCACGTCCGGATGCACCTCGAAGGAGCCGAGGCCCATCGAGAAGGCGATCTTCCAGCCCTTGATCGGCTTGTAGTCGAGCGGCAGCCTCAGCTTCGGGCGCAATGTCGCGATGTCGAGCGGGCTGGGGCCGGACATCACGTTCTGCAGCAGGATCGCGTCGGTGACGGTGCGCGCCAGCGGCCCGGTGTGGCAGTAGAAATCGAGGTTGAACGGCGGCTCGTCCGGGTTGCGGCCATAGGGCGGCTTGAAGCCGACGAGGCCGCATGCGGAGGCCGGGATGCGGATCGAGCCGGCGATGTCCGACCCCGTCGCGATGGCCGAGGTGCCGGCGGCAAGCGTGGCTGCCGAGCCGCCCGAGGAGCCACCCGGCGTGTAGTCCGGGTTCCACGGATTGCGGGTGACGCCCCATCGCCGCGACCAGGTATAGCCGGCGCAGCTGAATTCGGGCGTCGCCGTGCGCGCATGCACGATGCCGCCCGCCCTGATGATGCGGTCGTTGATGGTGGAGGTATGGTCGCTGACGGCGCCCTGCGTCAGCAGCGAGCCGTGCGAGGTCGGCTTGCCCTTGATGTAGCTCTCGTCCTTGATGCCGATCGGCAGCCCTTCCAGCGCACCGGTCCTGGCGCCCTTGGCATATCGGGCCTCGGCCTTGCGGGCGAGCGCCATCGCTTCGTCGAAATAGGTGAAGGTCAGGCAGTTGATCGTGGGTCTGGTGGCCTCGGCGCGCCGGATGGTGGCTTCCATCAGCTCCACCGGCGAAAGCTTCTTCGTCTTGAACAGCTGCAGCGCCTGGTGGGCCGGCATGTAGCAAAGGTCGAGGTCGGACATGCGAAATCTCCGGCGATCGGGCGATCGCGATTATGGCTGAGAGTGGGGTGACGGGCAGAGCAGGCACTGCCCGTCAGGTCGAGAGCGGTGCTATTTCTGGATGTCGGTCCAGATCTTGGTGTAAAGCTGCAGCACCGGCGGCGGGCAGATCGGCATGACCTCGCCCTTGGCCAGGAATTCGGCCGGGATGTCGACCTCCGGCGCGCCTTTCATGTCGGCGGGCATGAACTTGTCCGACCCCTTGATGCCGTTGGCGTAGCGGGCAAAGGCGGAGATCATCGCCGCGTTTTCGGGATCCATGATGAAGTTCTGGAACAGCTTCGCGTTCTCGACATTCTTGGCGTCCTTCAGCACGGCGACATTGTCCATGAAGATCGGATAGCCCTCCTTCGGATAGCCGTAGACGATGTCCTTGTTCTGCAGCCGCTGGCGCAGCGAGATGCCGTTCCAGTTCACGCCGGCCGCGATGTCGCCGCGGCCGAGCCCATCGACGGCGGCGTAGTCCAGCGAAAGCCATTTCGCCTTGGCCTCGACCAGCTTGTCGCGCACCTTTTTCAACAGTTCCTTGTCTTCGGTGCAGAACTTGCCGCCGAAATAGGTGATGGCGAAATACAGGATGTCGCCCATCTCGGGCACGACGTTGATCTTGCCGGTGAGTTCGGGCGGCGGATCGAGGAAGATCGCCGACGTGTTGACGTCGCCGGAATAGACGGACTTGTTGACCGACATGCCAGTCGTGCCCCACTGCCAGGGCACGGTGTATTTGCGGCCCGGATCGAACGGAACGTCGACCCAGCGCGGGTCGACATTCTTGAAGTTCTCCATCTGGTCGGGGCGCGTTTCGAGCAGCAGCCCTTCGCTGATCCAGATCGGTATCACGCTGGCCGAGGGCACCACGATGTCATAGCCGGACGCGCCTTGCCGTACCTTGGCGAGCGCGGTGTCGTTGGAATCATAGTCGGTGACGGTGACCTTGATGTCGTACTGTTTCTCGAACTTCTTGATCAGTTCGGGGCTGGTGTAGTTGCCCCAATTGTAGATGTTGAGCACGCCTTCGGCGCGGGCTGCGCCCGTCGCGGCGGCAAGCGACAGGCCGAGCGCCACGACTGCCAGTTTAAGCTTCATGTGCATTCTCCCTTTGGGGACCCGGCTGTCAGCCGATGGGTCCGTTTGGGCCGCGACGGCGCTGCCGGGCGGCGGTCTCCTTCTCATGTTCCCTGGGCGGCCTTCACCGGCTGGCGCTGGCTGACCGATCTTGTTCCCGAAGGTGAGATTATTATTACTAACTGTTTAGTCAATAAGTTTTCGAAGCGGACTTTAGGACTGGATTGGAAGAGCAGGAAATAAGGAGTCGTATCGTTTCCGAAACGATATCTGAATGGCCTAAGTCGCGCTTTCAGAGCGCCACACGCGCCGGAGATTGTAGTCGACAAGGGCGATTGCATCGTCGGCTGTGCGGATGCCCATCAGCACGTCGTAGGTCATCCCGCTGGAGAGCGCGAGCAGGGTGGCGGCTTCCCGGTCGAGGTCCAGGCCATCGCGAAGCTGTGCCCCCGCCTGCGCGCCGCGAAGCATGTCTGCGACGATGTCCTCCAGCCCTGGCTTGGCATGATTGGTGACATGTTCGGCCAGAAGCCGGTCATTCACCGCCCTGATGCCGTAGGCAAGATGGATCAGTGTCGACTGCCGGCTTTCGTCATCGAGCGGCAGCAGGCCAAGCAGCAGCACGCGGATCGCCTCCTTCAGCGAAGCGCCTTCGGGCAACCGGCTCTCGATGCGTTTGCGGTCATATTCGTTGCGCAGCGCCAGCGCCTCGACGAGAAGGCGATCGCGCGTCTCGAAATAATACTGGACCAGCCGCGTCGACACGCCGGCTTCCGCCGCTACCTGGCGCATCGAAACCTCTTCGAGGCCGCGGCTCGCAGCAATCCTCCAGAGCGCTTCGGCGATCTGAAGGCGACGCAAACTGTGATCGACGCGTTTCGGCATGAAGCATTGCCTGGTGCTGGTTTTATGATACGATCGTATCACATAAGGAGAACGACCTTGAGTGAATCGAACGAAACGGGTGGCCCTGCAAAGAAACACATTTCGCCATGGGCTGCAGCAGTCTGGATCGTGTTTGTCGGCCAGGGCCTTGTCGCAACCCTGGTGGAGCTCGTCTGGAGCAAGAAGATCGCGCTGCCGGGCATCCTCGCAGCCTATGGTTTTCCGCTTCCGTGGTGGGGTGGACTGGCGCTGGCAACGCTCGGAGCAGCGCTGCTCTTCTGGATGCACAGACGCGGCGTTCGGGTGTCGGATTGATCGTTCCGCCTCCTGCCGCCTCGGTCAGCCTGCTGGCTTCGGCTCCAGGAACGCCAAGGCGCCGTAGCTCCAGTGTTGCTTGATGCGCCGCTCCGGGTCTTCAGCAAGCCAGCCGCGCACCGATGGCCCGACCCAGACCTGAGGGTCCGGTTTGCCGGGATTTGCCGAACGTCCGGGCTCGCCGGGCCCGAAGGGCAGGTTGGGATTGTACCAGCGCAGGATGGAGTTGGTGTAGCGCGCCTTGATGAACTTCGACAGCGCCTTGTACTGCCGCTCGACCCAGGCCGCCTCTTCGGAGCCGGCGATCGTCCCGATCGCGATCCTTCCTTCGGTGATAAGGGGTCCGACGATCTGCGAGCGGCTGAACTGGATTTTCCCGGAGGCTGCACCGGTATGGTTCGCGCCTCCGCCGGCCGGACGCAGCACGATGCTGCACAGGCTGCCTGCAACAGGCTCCATGGACCGCAGCAAGGGCGGCCCCGCCGGGTCGTTGGAATGTTCGTCGATCAGGAACACGCGATCGTCCGACAGGATATGAGCCACGAAGTCGCGCTCGTCATCGGGATGCATGATGAAGCGAAGCTGACTTCTCATTTTGGCTCCTGAACGGCTGCTTCACGATAAGCGAGGCGGCAACCGTTCTAGGCCGCCCGCGCGGGTTTGGTGCCGGTGATGGCATCAATGCTCCATGCCCCCGGCCCGGCCACCGACAGATACAGGAAAGCGATGCAGTAGACGATCGCGAGCGTGCCGTCGTCGAGAAAGGGAAAGAAGCCCTGCTGCGTGTGCATGGTGAAATAGGCGATGGCCGCTTCACCGGCCAGCAGAAGCGCGACCGACCGCGAAGCCAGGCCGAAAAGCAGCATCGATCCGAACATGATCTCCAATATGCCGCTCAGCCATAGCGGCGTGAACGGTTGCGGAATGCAGCCGACGCTGGCGCAGCCGAGCAGCTTGACGACCGCGTGCTGGGAAAATGTCAATGCGATGGCGATCCGCATGAGGCTGAGCAATTGCGGTCGCATGGATACGCTGGAAAACATCGCTATCCTTGCCCGAAGATGATGTTTCCGTGCTTAGGCGAGCGCGCGGTAACGCAACAATGAACTTGTCGAGAGATTGGCGTTAGCGAATATGCAAGGGTCGCCTGGCGGCTATCGATCAGCGTTCCGGAATGGATCCCCGACACTTTCCGGTCGCTTCGCTCCCTGCGAGGTCGAGGATGACGGGGGTAAGAGCGCCCCGGCAAATCTCGAACGTTGGTGACGACATCTTGGGTAACGCCAGGCACCGACGATGACAGTTAGCCGCGACAGCAAATGCAGCCCGTCATCCTCGACCTCGTGAGCGACCGCAGGGAGCGGAGAGTGTCGGGGATCCATTCCGGAACGCCGACAAAGGCACAGCGGTTCAGAACAGTTGATTGGCGAGGCCTGCCAACGATCTCATCATCGCGGTGCGGCTGCTGCGCAACCCCACACCTGCCGCCTGACCGCCCCCGCCATATCCCAATTGGGACATTGACCGCGGCCCCCCGGCTGCGGCCTCATCCGGCCCGGATCTTCGAAGAACGGGTTGTCGATGTCGCGCACGCTTTCCACCACGCCGAAACAGGACGGGTTCCGGGCGCCGGGCGAGTTCGAGCCCAAGGCCGGCTGCTGGCTGATCTGGCCGGAACGGCCCGACACATGGCGGCTGGGCGCCAAGCCGGCGCAGCGGGAATTCGTCAAGGTGGCGGCCGCGATCGCAGAAAGCGAGCCGGTCACCATCGCGGTGTCGCGCCGGCAATGGCTCAATGCCCGCGCCATGCTGCCGGATCATATCCGCCTCGTCGAAATGGCCACCAATGACAGCTGGCTGCGCGACAGCGGGCCTAATTTCGTCATCGACGACAAGGGCGAGGTGCGCGGCGTCGACTGGACTTTCAACGCCTATGGCGGCTTCGACGGTGGGCTCTATACGCCCTGGGACCTGGACGATCTCGTCGCCCGCAAGGTGCTGGAGACGGAGCGGATGGACCGCTACCGATCGCCCTTGATCGCCGAAGGCGGCGGCCTGCAGTGCGACGGGCAGGGCACGCTGGTGACCACCGAACAGTGCCTGCTCAACCGCAACCGCAACGGCCATCTGGGCAAGGAAGCGGTGGAACGGCAGCTCTGCGACTATCTCGGCCTCGATCATGTGATCTGGCTGCCGCGCGGTTTCGCCTTCGACGAGACCGACGGCCATATCGACGACCTCTGCTGTTTCGTCAGGCCGGGTGTGGTGGCGCTGAGCTGGACGGAGGAGCGCGACGACCCGCAATATGAGATCGTGCGCGAGGCCGAGGACATATTGCGCTCGGCGACCGATGCGCGCGGCCGCCGGCTGGAGGTGCATCGCATCCGCCATCCGCTGCCCATCGAGATGACGGCGGAAGAAGCCGCCGGCGTCGACCGCGTCGACGCCACCTGGGCGCGGCCCGAAGGCAATCGGGTCGCGGCCACCTACATCAACTACTATCCCGGCAACAGCGTCGTGGTGGTGCCGCAATTCGCCGACGAGAAGCTCGACACCGAAGCAAAGTCGAAACTTGCCGAACTGTTTCCCCAGCATCGTATTGTCGGCATCGAAAATTCACGCGAAATTCTGCTCGGCGGCGGCAACGTCGCCTGCATCACGCTGCCGGTCTATGCCGGGCAGACATCGGCCTGAAGAGAGCGAACGCTCCGCGGGTCAAAGGGGAAAATAACAATGAGAGGAATGGCATGCGTACTTCCATGATTTCGGCATTTGCCGCAGTGCTTGGCTGCTGTGTTTTTTCAGGCGGCGCCTGGGCCGAAGAAGAAAAAGTCGTCAACGTCTACAACTGGTCAGATTACATCGCGCCGGACACGGCTGCGAAGTTCGAGAAGGAGACCGGCATCAAGGTCGTCTACGACGTCTATGACGGCAACGAGGTGCTGGAGACCAAGCTGCTGACCGGCGGGTCGGGTTACGACGTGGTCTACCCTTCGGCCTTTCCGTTCCTGAAGAACCAGGTGAAGGCCGGCGCTTTCTCGCCGCTGGACAGGACGAAACTCGCGAATTTCGCGAAGCTCGACCCGCAGGCGCAGAAGCTCGTCGCCGGCGCCGATCCGGACAATGTCCATGCCGTGCCCTACATGGCGGTGACCGACGGCGTCGGTTACAACATCGAAGCGGTCAAGAAGCGCATGCCCGACGCGCCGGTCGACTCGCTCGACATGATCTTCAATCCCGACGTGGTGAAGAACTTCGCCGATTGCGGCGTCACCATTCTCGACGCGCCGGCCGAGATCATCCCGATGGCGATGAACTATCTGAAGCTCGATCCCAACTCGACCAATCCGGACGACCTCGCCAAGGTCGAGGAGCTGTTCGGCAAGATCCGGCCCCACATCCGCTATTTCCATTCCTCGAAATACATCAACGATCTCGCCAATGGCGACATCTGCGTGACGCTGGGCTGGTCGGGCGACATCCTGCAGGCGAAGTCGCGCGCGGCGGAGGCCTCCAAGAAGTTCGAGATCGCCTATTCGATCCCGAAGGAAGGAACGCTCATCAATTTCGACACCATGGCAGTGCCGAAGGATGCGCCGCATCCGCAGAACGGCCATGCCTGGATCGACTTCAACATGCGTCCCGACATTGCGGCCGCCAATTCCAGCTACATCTCCTTTGCCAATCCGATCCCGGAATCGCTGCCGCTGATGGATCAGGCCGTGGCCAAGGATCCGGGCGTGTTCCCGCCGGAAGAGGTGAAGGCCAAGCTGTTCGTGGTCGATGCCGCCGACGGCAAGCAGCTGCGCCTGCAGAACCGGCTGTGGACGCGTGTCGTCACGGGGCAATGAGCGCGGGGAGGGTGCCGGTGATGAGCGGCTGGGGGCACGCAGACAGCCGGTGCCGGCGCCGCCCCTCATCGCCCTGCCGGGCACTTCTCCCCGTAAACGGGGAGAAGGAGGCTGGCCGCAACGGCAGCGCCTTTTCCGTAACGCTGGCGATTGGCGAAACCGCTGGCGCGAGCTTCCCTCTCCCCGTCACTATACGGGGAGAGGATGCCGGCAGGCAGGTGAGGGACGGCGGCAACATCGGACATCTGCGTGTGCCCTTCGGCGAAGCGGCGGAGAGGGAACGTCAGAAACGATCCCCCGCCCGGGAAGTCGGCTACAGCTCCGCTGCCCTCGCCGCAGCCATCAATTCCACCTGCGAATGAACGCCGAGCTTGGCGTAGACCTTCTTGATGTGGTTGCGCACGGTTCCGGGCGATATGGCAAGGCTGCGTGAAATGGATTTGGCCGAGCCGCCGTCAATGAGCAGGTCCGCGATCTGGCGCTCGCGGGCGCTGAGCCGCGACAGCCGCAAGGCGGAACCGTCCTCGCCATAGCCGGCTCCCGCCTGTTGTTCGGTTCGCCATTGATGCCACAGCTGTTGCAGCACCAGCCGCGTCGCGCCGCTGATCGCCTCCGCCAGCGCAAGGTCCTGCCGGCGGAACGCCGGCGCGCCGCGAAACCTCAGGAAGGTGACGTAGCCCGCGGCTTTTGCGTCGAGGTTGAAGACGCCGGTGATCTCGTCGAAGCTCTGCGACGGTTCGTAGAAGTCCCGGTAGTAGGCGGTCCGCTGGAAGTCGCCTCTATCGAGCGCGGCCAGCGGCAAAAGGAAATCCTGCCTGGTGCTGGCGAACCTGCGGAAGAACGGGTCCAGCCTGTAGAGATGCGCGTCGTAGTTGCGGTTCCACGGATCCGGCCCGCGGTCGTCGATGGTCACCGAACTGTGGTCGCGCAGGTAAAGCCCGACATAGGTACGGTCGGAAGCCAGCAGGTCGTTCGCGGCGGCGGTGAAAGTGGCAGAGATCTCTTCGGTCGAGCCGGCCTTCGCGGCCGCAGCCACGCCCTGGCTCCAGTGTCCGAACTGCTCGAGAGTAATAGCCGGCTGCATGTCCCGAACGATATCCCGTGCCGGCGCGAATTCAAGTTGATACAGCAATCCGGAACAATTCCAGCAGCAGCGTGCAGCGCTTTTGCGTCTAGAGCATTTTGTAGCCAAGTGGAATCACTTGGCGTCACAAAAATGCGACGAAAACAAAAACTTAGAGCGTTTCCGCGTTTCCGTGAAAAACGGAAACGCTCTAATGTCTGCCGCCCGTAACAAAGGAGCCCGCCTCATCATGCGCAAGGTAACCGTCGCCGCCACACAGATGGCCTGCGTCTGGGACGAGAAGGAGAATGTCGCGCGCGCCGAGCGGCTGGTGCGGGAGGCGAAGGGAAAGGGCGCCGATCTCGTCCTGATCCAGGAACTGTTCGCCGCGCCCTATTTCTGCCAGGACCAGTTCCACGGCTTCTTCGAGCTTGCCCGGCCGTTTGCGGACAATCCGTTGATCGCGCATTTCTCGGGCCTGGCGCGCGAGCTCGGCGTGGTGCTGCCGCTCAGCTATTTCGAGCGTGCCGGCCAGAGCTATTTCAACAGCCTCGCCGTCATCGATGCCGACGGCACCGTGCTCGGCAATTATCGCAAGAGCCACTTGCCGGACGGTCCGGGCTATACGGAGAAGTTCTATTTCTCTCCCGGCGACACCGGCTTCAAGGTGTGGAAGACGAAGGCCGGCACCATCGGTGTCGGCATCTGCTGGGACCAGTGGTTTCCTGAAGCCGCGCGCTCGATGGCGCTGCAGGGCGCCGAAATCCTGCTCTATCCCACCGCGATCGGTTCCGAGCCGCATGATGCGGGTCTCGATTCCAGCGCCCATTGGCAGCGTGTGATGCAGGGTCATGCCGGGGCCAACATCATGCCGCTGCTCGCTTCCAACCGCATCGGCACGGAGCAGGGCCGCGCCGGCACCAGCATCACCTTCTACGGCTCGTCCTTCATCGCCGATCCAACCGGCGCCAAGGTCGCCGAGGCGGACCGGGAGACCGAAACCGTGCTGACCGCCGCCTTCGACCTCGACGCCATCGCCCACCAGCGCCGCTCCTGGGGCGTCTTCCGCGACCGCCGCCCCGAGCTTTACGGGCGGCTGGCGACGCTGGATGGGGGCTTGCCGGGCTGAGGTTTGGTTGGGGTGTTTTGGGCCGCCGTGCGGCGAGCCGCACAACGGTCCTCATCCTGAGGTGCTCGCGAAGCGGGGGCCCCCCCCCCCCCCCCCAAACACCCCCCCGGGCGGGGGGCCGCGGGCGGGCCCCCCCCCCCCGCCCCGCCGCGGGCGGGGCGAGGGGGGG
>NZ_JAKREW010000071.1 GCF_022347545.1 Terribium retamae | reverse complement strand
GTCTTCGTCTTCATCGCCGCCGCCGCCGAACAGGGCCGCCAGCAGGCCACCGGACTTGCGCCGGTCCGTGCCGTTGCCCGCGAGCGCCAGCGTGGCGGTGCCGCCACGATCCACCTTGGAGGCGGCGAGTGCCTGCTCATAGCCAGGCAACGGCTTGCCGTCGGAAGGTACATGCAGCGTCTTGCCTTGCGGGAAAACAGCAACCAGCTCCTGGCGGCTGATCCTTGGCCAGTGGCGTACACTGCCCACATCCAGATGCACGAAAGGTGAGCCGGAGGAAGGGTAGTAGCCGACGCCCCCGCTTTGGAAGCGCAGGCCGATGTTGCGCAGCTTCTTCAGAGGCACGCCGGGGATGTAAAAATCGACGGCCTTGCCCAGCGTGTGCTGGCTGTTCTTGGCGACCCCCCTGCTGCGTTCGCGCAACATGGCGTTGGTGGCGGAAGCGCGGTAGGCGCTCAATATATTGATATGGGAATCGGAACCGCTGGCGCGATGGGTTTCCCAAAGCAGATCGAGCAGGCGTGGATCCATCTTGGTCGGTTCGTTGCGGCGCCAGTCCCGCAAGAAGTGGTCGATCTTCTTCAACCCATCGGGAAGATAGCGACCGTTACGCTTGTATGCGATCTCGGCTTTTTCGTTGGTATGAACCTGATACAGTTTCAGCGTGCGGGTTTCGGCGAGCGCTGCACCCGTCATGCCGAGGAATGCGACCAAAGCCGCCAGCTTTGGCGTGCCGAAAAGGCTGAAAATATGCTTCTTGATCCCGTTTTCGTTCAAAAAACCGATTCCGTGCTGTTGCCGCGTCGATGGCGCGGGCGCTGGCCGACAGTCTCGGACCGCCGTTGCAAATTGACCCCTAAAGGCCCGTGTCGATTACCAATCGGGAGCCGGACGGCCCTGGGTGGGTCGGGCATGACAGCGATGATACTGTCGCCCGCGGAAACATGGATTACATGTTGATTAAAAATTCGTATACAGAACCAGGCGACGAGGCGCCGATGTCCGAGAGGCTGTTGGCGCTCCGGCCCCGAAAATCGCGCCGAAGGGCGGGAGAAATCTATCTCCCTCAACGCGCTCTTCTTTCGCACCATGGATTCTGAGCAACAACGTTCTTGGACCTAGCCGGGACTGACTGAGACGGATACCGAAGGGGCTCACGAAACACCCCTTTCGCAGGCGAAGAGGAAGCGGTCGTTCGCGCACGGTCGCCTGATCTGTGTTTTTTGCGGCATTTTTTTGGCGCAACTGGCCAGCTTGTCGCCGGAGGCAGTTGGCCAAGGGGCCGGCACGATGCGCGCATGCTATGCCGGTCGGTCGCTTCTTCACGGTGTCGTCGGGCAATCCTTCAGGCCGATGTTTCGATGGTCGCGAGCCTCGCACCGTCTTGCTTGATTATCGCGTCACCGGATGGTTGGGCCGCCGCGACGCAACCCGATATCCCAGTTGCCGGTGGCTCCTGCAGCATGGCCGCTATTCGTTGTTCGGTATGTTCAGGATCTGCCCGCACGCCTTGCAATGGACAGCATCCGGGTCATGGCGGATCAAGCCACATCGTGGGCATGGGAAATGGACCTTCGTGGGCCGAAATAGCGCCTGCGCCAATCGCATGAACAGGGAAATGCCGACGATCATCGTTACGATTGCTGTCAGCTTTCCCGCAACGCCCGGCAAGACGATATCGCCGAAGCCAGTTGTCGTGACCGTGGCTACGGTCACGTACATGGCATCGACATAATCCTCGAAACCGGAACCGTTGCGAAAGAAGAAGGTGTAGACGAAGCCTGTCGCCACGAAAAGAAAGGTAACGAGGTTGACGAAAGCCTGTACGGGTTCGCGCCAGACCTCCACGCGCTTCAAATGCCGCCAAAGCGCGCCGCTGCGCGAGACCGACCAGAGCCGCAGAATGCGCAGGAAGGCGAGATTGGCGAGCGCGGCGGGAAATAGAAGTGTAAGCAAGATAAAACCATCCACCCACATTGCGGGCCGCTTGATGAGGCGCCACGCATCCGTCGATGCCAGCAGCCGCGCCGCCATGTCGGCTGCCACCAATATCGCGATGGCGTAGTCGAGCCACAGGAAGGATTGCCATTCCTGCAGCACGGGTGTGGCGACAAAGAAGGCGATGATTGCCAGGTCCACCGCGATTGCGGCGAGTTGGAAGCGGAATGCCGCCGGCGTCGCGCCATAATGGAGCCTGCGCAGCCGGCTCCGCAGGCGAGCCAGGAAAGCGCCCCATTTCCATGCAGGTTCCAATCTGAAAATCATGGGCGTGCGATAGCGCCAGCGGACGGCGGCGTCCAGTGTCCGGGAGAAGGGAGCCGGGCAAACGGGCCTTGCACAGCCCGAAGATAAAGCATCTGTGATCGGAAGATCAGCCATAAATTCGGGATTCCGGAATTCCTCAACCCGGCTCCCGGGTAGCCACGCATGCGATTTCTGATGTAAGCGCGGTGTCATGAGTTTTCCGATATTCGTCATCAACCTGGACCGCGAGACCGGGCGTTGGAACGAACTGCAGGCGAGTGCCAGGGAGGCCGGGGTGGTGCTCACACGCATTGCTGCTTGCGACGGCAGGACGCTGAGACCTGAAGACTGGACCGATATCGACCTGGCCAGCGCGCGCAGGCAGAATGGCCGGGAGATCCTGGCGGCCGAATGTGCCTGCTATCGCAGCCATTTGCGGGCGCTGGAACGGTTCCTGGAGGATGGCAGGCCATATGGCCTGATCGTTGAGGACGACGTGTCGTTCGACGCCGATACCCTGCCGCGTATCGACGCGATCGTCGCAGCAGTCCCCGCGTTTGATGCTGTCAAGCTCACCAGTCACCGGGTGCGCCTGTTCATCCGGGCCGCCCGCACCGCTATGGGCGACGAGATCGGTCGGACGCTGCATGGCCCGCAAGGATCGGCGGCGGCCTATCTCGTCTCGCGCGAGGGCGCGCGCAGGTTATGCGAAACCCTCAGGGTGATGGAGTTGCCCTGGGACATGGCACTCGAGCGTTTCTGGGCCGCCAACACCGACGTCTATTGCGTGCGGCGTAACGTGCTTGCCTTCTCCCCAAGCCGTGCTCGATCGAGCATCGTGGGTCCATCGGGAAGCTATAGGTCGATGCGTTTTGCCTGGCAAAAGCGGCTCGGTGCAGCCGTCTTTCGCATCGAGGACCATCTTCGGCGTCTTCATCATGTTTTTAAGAAGCCGCCACTCGGCCGGACGACGTTGAATGCCGACACACCGGAGCCGCCGCAAACCAATGGCTGGGCCGTGGTGACGTTGATGCTGCTCATGGTCTTCGTTTCGGCCGTTTGGTACGAAGCCGAAACTTACCGCCTCGCGGGGCTGATCTTCGTGGCCGCTGCCGTCTGGCGCTGGTTCCGTTTCGACCTGTGGACCTACGGCAAGCCATTGATCGGCTGGGTGGGCCTGTTGTGCGTCGGTTGGGGCATCCATGTCCTTGCCCGCCTCGCGATCGCCTATTCCGAGACCGGACAGTTCGAGACATTGCAGGGAAGCTATCTGCTTCCTCTGCTTTATCCCACGACGGGCTTTGCGTTGTGGGCTTATGTGCGGCGGCCCGGTGCGGCAATACTGGCTTTCATGGGACTAAGCCTGGCCCTGCTTGCCATTGGCACCGACCATTCAGCGATCGCGCGGGGGGGTGAGCCTCGGATCTGGATGTTCGACAATGCGATGCACGCAGCCGTCGCAGCCGCTGTCGTTTTTCTGAGTGCGGCGCGATTCACCATCCACATTACCGGCAGGTACGATACCACCCTTGTTGCACGGTTCTGGCTGGGGGGGCTGGCCGCCGCGGTGACAGTGTTGGCCGTGGTCAATCTGCTCACCCTGCAGTCCAGAAGCGCATGGACGGCGCTGGCCATCGCGTTTCCTGTGCTTGCCGCGCTTGTGCTGTTGGAGGGCAATCGTCGTGAACGGTTCGCCATTTGCCTCGTGCTGGTCGTGTCGGTCGCGATCGCCGCTTTTGGCTGGCAGTTCGTCTGGACGACAGATGGAGACACGGCCCTGTCTGCCTGGCATTTTGTCGCTGATATCCTTCTGTGCGGGGTACCGTTTACCGTTCAGGAAGCCCTGGCTGGAGAGGCAGCGCCGGAAGCTTTCAAGGTGCGCTTGTTGCTGTGGAACGACGCATTCAAAGTGTGGAGCAACCACCTGCTTTTCGGCGCAGGCTCAAACTGGGCCGCCGAATGGCTAGACGTCGTCGGCGATGGCATCGACGATGTGCTGCACAACGGCTATCTCGAAGTCGCCGTGCGGTACGGCTTGGTGGGGCTCGCCTTCTTCATCTTCATGTTTCTGTGGGCCGCGGCACAGGTGCACGACGCAGCACGCGCACAGCTTATCGATCCGGCAGCCTGGCACTGCTATGTTTCAACGCTCATCTTCTTTGCAATAACGCTCCTCGGCAACTCCATCAATCGGCTGGCTGTTGGCGAGGCGTTCGCGTGGTTCGCAGCTGCCTTTGGCTTCCATTGCTTTTTTCTGCGTCAAAGGGCGGGCCGTGTGAAGGTGACGACGTACTTTTAATGCAGTCGGGCAACAGGGATCCCCGCATTAAGAATTATCAAAGAAAGTCGCCAATGCCAGGGAGGCATGGACCTCTGCTTGATGATTGGCCTTTGCCATTGATAAACGTCATCGAGATGTTCGCACCGAACAGGAAGCCACCAGCAACTTAAAAGAAAGTCCACGGCCTCGATCTCATATCTTTTGGAATTGAGATGTTGCGCTCTTTTGGAATAGATGTTGCGCGTCGCGCTACAGCGAGAAGGCTCTCAGCGAGATGTCTTCCATCTCCATAAACAGCATGTTGTCAATTTTCAATATACCGGAGATTCTCCTGATCTCGATTCTCTTTATCGATTTGGACAAAGCCCAGAAAGCAGACGCGGTGCCGTACAATATCGTCCCTTGCTCCTTGCCATCTTCATCATAGAGATAAGCATCACATCTTCCGACCGAATACGAAAAGGACAAGGTGTTGTAAGGCCTGTTGAGGGAGATCAGTATACTGTCTCCTTTCGTAATGAGGTATCTTCCAGAAATGAAAGGCGCTAATCCCCCGCCGTCTTCGATCGAGAATTCCGTGCTGGAAGATATCTTCATTTTCGGTCGCAGGAGTTCTTTCGTGGGACCCAGCGCGATGTCTTCAAAGTCCTCGGCCGCGCTCAATGCCTCTCGGGCCACCAGCAACCGGCGCGGTGCTGATATCGGTTCGTCGCCATACAAACCCTTGACCACGATGCCATGATTGCCGTCAGCAACATTCTCCGCAGTATAGAGCCACGTGCCGTCTGCTGCGACATCGCTTTCGCCTGAAGCGCCTTCTCCGATCCAGGGGAAGATCTGGATTTTGATGCGCTCTCCGGCTCTTGCGGTGCCCGTCAAGATGAAACGCGAATCCGAAGTCATTCCACCGTCCGGCACTCTGCCGCCGCTATCCTGTACCGAGACAATGACAGGGATGTCGGTGGTCACTCCACCGGTGGCATTTTGCGGATGCGTCATCATCATTGCTATCCTTCATCAGCCCCGTTTTTCGATATCATTCAACAAGATTAATATATCTTGGATTGTGTTTGTCCTATTATCACAACCATTGGTGGCATTCAAGACGGCATGGCAAATAGAAGTCTGGCGGACTGACTACCCGGAGACTGGCTGCAGTGACGGACCCGGGGTATGACCTTCGGGCCTTGTCGTACCGAGCGGCGATCCTCGCGCGAATTTTGAGCGTCCCGCCTTTGGACAGATGACGGCCTTGTGTCCTGGTATGTATCATTCACTTTGCGTAGCGCCGATTGACGTGCGCCGGACCTGAGAGGGGAGGTCGAACTGCCTGGCGGGCATGACATCGCCGTCACAGACCACACCGAACCAACCCGTCCACATCACAGCGTGGCAGGACCGCATGGGCATGCCTTTGCGGAAGCGGGATAGGACCCTTGTGGAAGCCCCTGGCAAAACAATGCGATCGATTTCTTCTCCGTCGTGGCCTCTCGGTTGATCCTGGTGACGAGGAAGAATAATGCGGGCGATACGCCAGCTTCGGTGTTCGACAGGAAGGTACCTTCTGCGCGCCTCGCTCTTTTTAGAAAATTTTACTGGATGGGCGGTCGCTATCGCGGGTCTCAGCCTGGTGGCCGCCCCGTTGTCAGTCAAAAGACTTGGCTGCCTTGGCACGGGGTGGTCGCGGAATTGCTTATCGCGTCCGCGTCGGCTGACACGTTGGCTATAAATGACTGGAAAAAGCCGGCGATTTCTCCTACCTCTTGATGCGAGGCAGTACGCGCTGCCTTGGGGCTTGCAACCCCCACGAACGACTGGTGCTGGTTGACTCAGCATCGAACTCTCTGACCTTTCGGGTCGGGGAGCCTGTGGCGTATGTCCAGGTTCTCCGGAACTAAAGGCTGCAGGGCCGTTTCGTGCGGTTGCAACTCCCCGATCATTCGGAGGCTTGGTGAGTTTCGCGGGGGCGTACCGCGACAAACTCTCCATCCGGGGAGGGACAAATGCAGCATCGGAGAGCTCTTTCGAGATCCACCGGCTCGCGCTCCGTTCAGGCGCGGCTAAACCTTGGCGTCAGAGGCACTACCCATCACGTTGACCAGCATGTTGGCAGGCAGATTGCTTTGGTGCGAGTCCAGTCCGACATATCGCAAGTCCAACTCGCCCGATCTATCGGAGTCAGTTTTCAGCAACTCCAGAAATATGAAAACGCAAAGAACCGCGTAAGCGCATCTATGCTTTATGAGATCGGAAGATCGCTCGGTGTTCCCGTCAGCCGCTTTTTCAAAGGGTTGCCAGGAAACAACGAAGATAGCACAACGATGACCTCACTCCCTATTGACGTGCGCATAGAATATATTGCCAGCGCGGAGGGCCGTCATCTGGTTGAGAGACTGCTGCTACTACATCCTAAGCTGCGCGGTCGTGTGTCAGCGTTAGTTGCGGCATTGGGAGAGGAGTTGGAGTACTTGCGGGCGCAGAACGAGAAATGACGGTGACGAGCTCGCGCCTGCTGAGTGCAAGACATTCCAACAGGCAACAAAGCCAGCTCATCCAATTGCCATACGTTGCCGGCCTGCCAAGCTCTGGGTCTTCGAGCTACGGCTATATAATGCCTGACCGCCGTGCCAATCGCACACCAGCCCCGCCACCATTCTCCGGAATGAACTGGATACCGCCAGATTCGAGTGCTTCACGAATGGCAGCGAGATTATTTCGGTGAGGGATGCGTAACCCTCGTTCGAAATCTACAACCGTTGCACGCGAAACACGCGCAGCCACTGCCAAATCGGTCTGGCTCCAGCCAAGCATCGCTCTAGCGCCTCTGCATTGCTCCAAAGAGATTTGGTTCATCAGATAAAATCAGGCTTTTTGATTGACTTTTGCATGGGATGTCTGCTTAAATGGCGGACGTTAGTCGATTTTCAAAAATCGGTTGGACAGATGTTGCTGCATCTGCCCAACCTAACCATCCCACAAGCTGTGAGGAGCTCGGATCAATGGCTGATTCCGACAATAGCACGACTTTGCCCTCCGTCACCCGCAGGGCAGTATTGCTGGGGGCTGCGGTTGCCGTTGCGGCGTGTGATCAAGCCGCGGTTGTCGGCGCCGATGGGGAAGCGGAGCCGGTTTCCGATCCCTCGCTCGTGGTGTGGCGCAGATGGCAACTGGCTCGTCAGGAAACGGAACGGCTGTGTCGCAAGCAACAGTCCCTGGAGCGCAGACTCCTGGAAACGGTTGGAATCCCCCAGGCGGGCGTCCCGGTGCTCCAGGCGCGGTGGGATGCCGCCGATAAGGCGTGCGGCTATTCAGACGCCTTGCATGCCGAGCAGGGGGCGGCCGATCGGATGGACGCCCTGTTGGGGGCGCTGTGCGAGACCCCCGCCAAGTCGCTTGCCGGAGTGGCGGCCAAACTCGATGCCGTTCTGAAGGAAGCAGAACCATCGGAACACGACGGCGAATTTCCCTGGCCTCTGATCCGCTCAGCGCTCGATGACCTTGTCATCATCGCGGGGAAGGCGGCGCCTGGGCAAACGAGTTTCGACGATATTCGACTGCGGCATCCCTCCGAAAGCGGGGAGGGGGCTCGCCGTTGGACCGAACGACAAGCCAACGGATGATCTCGGCAGAAAAGGAAACAGCAGCGTGCACGAAGCTTGCAGGAATGCGTTGATCCTGTCGACCCCTGTCCCGGGGACGCGCGCGAGATCATGGAAAACATCAAGGATTTCTTCCGCGGCCGAATGGAAGAGCAGGGTGTGAACCGCAAGGCGGCAACTGCCCAAGTCAACGCCAAAATCAGCACCGGATGTCCCGGTTGCAGATTCGATTATCACCTGCCTGCCGCGAATCTTACCACGCGACCTTTGGCCTTCTCCAGGATATCCGGCAATGTGGCCGGACGACCGAGCAGAAATCCTTGAGCCTCGTCACAACCTTCCTGATGCAGCAGGGCAAGCTGGCCTTCTGTTTCGATACCTTCGGCAAGGACCGGAATGTCGAGGCTTTTGCCCAGCGCCAGTACCGCGCGTACAATGGCGATTGCCTGAGGGCTTCGCTCGACTTCCCGAATGAATGAGGCATCGAGCTTGATCTTGTCGAATGGGAAAGAACGAAGCGTTTCGAGCGAGGAATAACCGGTCCCGAAATCATCGAGGGCTATGCTGACGCCAAGCGACTTGATTTGACGAAGCATGTGCAGGGCACGATCCCTGTCAGCGAAGATCGCGGATTCCGTCAATTCGAGCTCCAGGCGGCGGGGCGCCAAGCCCGTTTCCATGAGAACCGAGATCACCAGCGCGCCGAGATTTGCATGAATGAATTGCAATGGCGAAAAATTTACGGCGACCCGATAGGCTGGATCCCAGGTAAGTGCGTCCGCACAGGCTCGACGAAGCACCCACTCGCCGAGGCGCAGGATCAGTCCCTCTTCTTCTGCCAGGGGAATGAACTCGGCAGGCGGGATGTAGCCGCGTTCGGAATGGTTCCAGCGCAACAGCGCTTCGAAGCCCTTGATCTCGCCGGTCGAAACCGATGTCTGCACCTGATAGTGGACCTCGAGGCGGTCGCTGGCGATGGCATCTCGCAGGTCGCCGGCCAATGATCTGCGGGCGCGCACGGCTTCATCCATTTCGGGTTCGTAGAAACAGATCTTGTCCGCCTTGCTCGACTTCGCCCGATATAGCGCCAGGTCCGCATTGCTCAGAAGTGTTTCCAGATCCTTTGCGTCCCTTGGGTAGATCGCGACGCCCATGCTCGCCCCGGGGTTGAACTGGTAGTCGTCCAGATGGATCGGCTGGGTCAGGGCCTTCTCCAGCCGATCGAGGAAACTCCGCAAGCTTTGCTCATTGTGCTTGCGATGCACCGCCGCAAATTCGTCGCCGCCCAGTCGTGCGATGAATTCACCTTCGGCAAGCGATGTCCGCATACGGCCGCTCAGGATCTTCAAGACCTCGTCGCCAGCGGCATGGCCACGAAAATCGTTGATTTCCTTGAAGCGGTCCAGGTCGATGCCGATCATGGCAAGCTCGCCTCCATCACGACGCACCGCCTGAACCTCGCAGGCCATGAATTCGCGGAAACTGGCGCGATTGGGCAGGCCCGTCAGGCTGTCGTTCAGAGCCAATTGACGGATGCGTTCGAACGAGTCCGCGCGCGCGCGATCATCTATCACATAACTTGCGGCGCCGGATATTACGATCAGCAGTGCCACGCCGGAGATCGCCAGCGCAAGCGTCAGCAGGGCCTCAGCATTTGCCTGGCCCGGTTCGACAATGAGGGGCTGGATGCGAAACGCCGTCATGGCGGTGAAATGGAGGGTAATGACAGCAGTGACAAAAAGCCCGGCCGCCATTGCCTTGTGGTGCCGAAATGTCGTTTGGACAGCGACGTGAACTGCCGCAGCCGAAAACACCACGGCAAGTAGGATCGACGCCAGCAGATAGTGGTTATCCCAGGATACGATCCCCTGAACGCGGTAAGCGATCATGCCGCCGTAGTGCATGGCGGAAATTGCCAGGCCGACAATCGCGCCGCCAGCCGCTGGAGCCAGAGGTCCGCGTGCCGTGGCGAGCCAGAACCCCAGGCCCACGCCGATGACGGCAATCAACAGCGAGAATGCGGTTATCAGGGGATCGAGAACAATTGGGAGATCCACCTTGTAGCCGATCATCGCGACGAAGTGCGTGCACCAGATGGTGGCGCCACCTGCAATGGTGCTCAGCACCAGCCACCCCGCGCGCTGGAGACCGCCGGTGGCCACGACGCGGGTGAAAAGGCTGATCGCGCACCATGACCCGGCGATGCAGATCACCGCGGCAAGAAGCACAAGCCGGAGATCGTGCTCAAAGGTGATGCAGGCAATAACAGACATCATGGGAAGACTCGAGACGATGCAGGTGACGGTTCACTGCGTTCTATGAGTCTTGAGTTATTAACGAGTTAATTGTCTTGAGGATTATACATGTACTGTTGAAATTAATATTTGATAATATCAAGAAAAGACTGCTCGACCGATGGTCGGTGCGCCGGACCGATTCTTCCGGCGCTGTCGTTGTCCCCGTCGGCGCCTGTGCAGCGGGGTGGAAATCAGGCGGTGGCGGATAGGGGAAGCACTGCCTGGAGCGAAAATGCCAACGTCACGGAAGTGCCTGCCGCAAGGGTCGCGCAACCGATTTCGAACGAACGGGAAAATGGCTTCGTCGCGATGATCCGCAGGGCAAGGGCCGAAAAGACGATCGCCATTGCCAGCGCAAGCAGGAGCGGATCGAGGCGCCATTCATAGGGCGTGGAGGGATGCCGTCCAATCATCGTCGCAAAATGGGTGAATGCGACCGTGAATCCTATCGCGGCTCCACCAAAAACCGAGGCATTTCGGAAGCTCGTTGCCATGATGAGCGCCGTCCCGTAACAACAGCCCATAACGGCAATCAGCAACGCCGCGAACAAGGGAACGGCTTCGAAAACATCCCTTAGGCCGTGACGTGCCAGCATGAAGGACAGCAGGGTCGACGACCACATCAAGACCCCAAGCGCGGTGCCGGTCCGTAAAATTCCCAAGCCGCTGGTTCGAACGGGTTTCACTGAAGTCAGTTCTCGAAAAATATAAAAGAGCCCAATGTATATAAAAGCAAAATTCACGAACGTTGCGAATATGAACTTCGTTTGCATGTATTGATACGGTCTCTATAATTCTTTTGTGCTGGGGAATTTTCGTGTATGTAAACTCGAATGTCTTGCCGTCGTTTGGCGATCTGCTGTTCTTTGCGATTTTGCGTCTTGCAAAGATCAAGAAGGAACTCAGTTTCCGGATTCTCCGGGCAAGGCTTCGGTAAAGATAAGAGCTGTGTGGTAGGACCGGAAAGTGGACCAGGTGCCAAATTTCGCCAAGTTCGTGCCAAATTCGATCGTCTTGCCCAGGCTGCCCAACCCTCTCGTCGTGGTTGTTGCCTATGATGGTCTCTGCACCTTCGAATTCGCCATCGCGGTGGAGATATTTGGATTGGAGCGTCCGGAGATGGGAAGCAATTGGTATCGGTTTGCGGTGGCGGCGCTGGAAGCGGAGCCGCTTCGCGGGACTGCCGGCATCCGCATTCTTGCCGACGGCGGCTGCGACCTGATAGAGCAGGCCGGCACGGTCATTGTTCCGGGATGGCGGGGGCTCGATGCGCCGGTTCCAGACCGACTCGTCGAAGCGCTGCGGTTGGCGCATCGCAACGGTGCCCGCATCATGTCGATCTGTTCCGGCGTGATGGTGATGGCGGCTGCCGGATTGTTGCACGGCCGCAAGGCGACGCTGCACTGGCAGCACGCTCGACATCTGGCGCAACGTTACCCACAGGTGACTGTCTTGCCGGATGTCCTCTACGTGGACGATGGCGATATCCTGAGTTCTGCGGGCGGGGCTGCCGGCATCGACTTGTGCCTGCATCTCATCCGCAGGGATTTTGGAACCAGGGCAGCGAACATGGTGGCGCGCCGCATGATTGTCCAGCCGCATCGGGAAGGGGGGCAGGCGCAGTTCGTCGATCGCGCGGTGCCGTCGGTGCACGAAGGAGGACGATTGGGGAAGTTGCTCGACCAAATGCGCTCCGATCTCGCAACAACCTACTCCATTCCGGAAATGGCGGAGATCGCGGGCATGAGCAGGCGCACATTCTTGCGCCGCTTCGAAGCGGCCACGGGGACGACACCGGCAAAGTGGTTGAATTCAGTGCGTCTCTCCAAAGTTGTCGACCTTCTTGAAAACACCTATGATCCAATCGAGGACGTGGCCCGCGTCACCGGCTTTGCCTCGACTTCGGCCATGCGGCATCAATTTCGCAGACAATACGCGCTGGCGCCGGCAGCCTATCGCAAAGCATTCGGCGATCGGTTCAAGAGTTAACCTCGTTATTTAACCGCGTTGTGCTGACATGGCCGACGCGCGGTGTCATTCGAGATAGGATGACCCTTTTCGGAACTGGGAAATCTACAAGCCGGGACGAACATCTCAAGGCGGTCGTGGCGAGAACTCGTGCTTCGCCAAATCCGTTTGCCGGTGGCCTGCCGGGCGCCTCGGCACTCAACCTACGAGGCTTTCTTGGAACGATCACATATCGTCATCTTCGCCTGTATCGTGGCCGCACTTTGTGCGGTTCTGCCGATTCTGGCGGCGTTCTATGTTTCATGGACGCTCGCGGTCAGCCGCGAACAAGCCCGGCTGAAGGAACTCGCCGAATATGCCGTCACCCGCGCCGATGCGGTTTTCGACGACGCCACACGCGCGCTCAAGGCCGCCGACCATCTGGTTGCGCCAGCCTGTTCGCCTGAGCATGTCGCGGCAATGCGCGCGATCGTCATCACCACCCGCTCGATCGAAGATATCGGTTATTTCGCGAACGGCCAGCTCATCTGCAATTCCTGGGGAGCGCCTGATGTGGCAGTTGCCCGGCCAAAGGCGGAATTCACGGCTGCGAACGGCGTAAGTGTGACTAAGCTCCAGTTGCGGATCGCCAACGATGCCCCAATGATCGATTTCCGTTTTCGATCCTACAGCGTCGTCACCGATCCTGCCCGGTTGGCTGACGTGCTGGCCGGTACCGGCACGAGTCTGGCCATTGCTACCCAGGACGGCATGATTGTCGCCGCGCTCAACGACCCCGACCCCGACACGGTCAAGCGCATCGTCGCCAATCCGCAAGGTGATGTGGACACGCAGATGCTCTCCGCCGCCGCCAGGGGCCGGGCGTGGGTTGCCGTGGCCCTTTCTCCGGAGATCGGCTTGGTGATGGACATGAACCGGGAGCAGTTGTTGCTTCTATCGCTTGGCGTCCTCATCGCCGCACTGATGATCGGGTTGGTTGTCTGGGTGTCGCGACGGCGGCTTTCCCTGCGCGGAGAACTTGCAATCGCGGTCGGCCGGCGGGAGTTCGTCGTTCATTATCAGCCGATCATCGAGCTCAAGAGCGGCATCTGCGTGGGAGCGGAAGCGCTGGTGCGATGGCGGCGACCCGATGGACAGATGGAGCAGCCGGACATCTTCATTCCCATCGCCGAAGAAAGCGGACTGATAAAGGATATCACCGATCAGGTGATCGAAAATGTCATGAAGGACCTGGGGGGCCTGCTTGCGGCCGATCGTTCCTTGCACGTGGCGATCAATCTTGCGGCCGTTGACATCCATTCCGGTCGCGTCCTGCAAGTCATTCAACGTGCGCTCGCAGGGACGAATGTCCTCGCCCAGCAGATCTGGCTCGAGGCAACCGAACGAGGCTTCATGGATGTAACCTCCGCCAGTGCCACGATCGACGAAGCAAGGCGGCTTGGCCATTCGGTGGCGATCGACGACTTCGGTACCGGCTATTCCAGCCTGCAATATTTGAAGGACTTGCCTCTCGACGCCCTGAAGATCGACAAATCCTTTGTCGGCACCGTCGGGCTGGACGCGGCCACGAGTTCCATCACGCCGCACATTATCGACATGGCCAAGACGCTGGATCTCCTCATCGTGGCCGAAGGGATCGAGCAGCAAAGGCAAGCCGACTATCTTGTCGAACATGGCGTTCAGTACGGTCAGGGCTGGTTCTTTTCCAAGCCATTGGCTGCCGCTGATTTCGCCGCTTTTTACCATGCCCGGCAAAAGGAATTCGGGCCTGGCCCTGCCATTATCCGCCGCGAAATCGCCTGACGGCGAAATTTGAGGTTTCCATTGCGATCAACGGATGTACAGCCAAAACGGCAAGCGGGTTCATAAGAAGCTGAGGGACCATGAATACAGAATATGAAGTGGCGGGAGCCTGCAAAACCGATCTCCCGGCAATCACCGGGCTGCTGCGCGCGAATTCCGCTGCCCGCGGCGGCGGTCTCTTCGGGGAATATGACATTGGAAAGGTGACATGTTTGGCCTTTGAAAAGGGGGCCCAAGCAGTCGTTGCCAAGAAACAGGATCGTGTTGTTGGTGTATTGTTCTCCAAATCCCCGTCAACGGATCAGCCTGCGATCATAGAAGCCATGCTTTCAGCCTATAGGCCGGCAGGACCATTCTATATCTACGGTCCTGTGTGTGTTGCGCAGGATCAGCGTGGGGCTGGTTTATTGGCTTTGCTATACTCTGGAATAGAAAAATTCCGGGAAGGCGAGGAGGCTGTGCTCTTCATCCGAAACGACAATCTCGCTTCCATTCGCGCTCATGAAAAACTGCAAATGCGGAGAGCATCGCAGTTTCAGTATGGCGGATACGACTACTATGTATATAGGGGCGCGCCGAGTTCGATGTGCGACACCCCGCGAAAGACCAGATAACCCAGAGTTGGACTGCGCTGTGCGCGCCGGGCCCGGATACGTCGGCCTGTTTGGTTCGGATGTCGCCAGGTATGTCTCTCACGTGCATGGAGGCAGGGGCTCTCGGATGGCACCATCAGCAGAGCGCTTGTTCAGGCCTATGCGGATGCTGTGCAACCTGCAAGGGCAGTCGCTGCGGCCCAGCAAGTCTGGCTGCTCGTGTTCAAAGAGCAGTTATGCGCTGCTTTTTTGCTCGCGCTTTTTTCTGCCATTTGACTTTCAACCGATTCGCGGTCTCATTTCGATGTCTGCCTGCGGCGGCAGGCATCCAAGGAGGGACTATAGAATGGAAACACTTCTTCCGATCATCGTCCAGGTGGTCACCGGCATCATCGGCGGTCAGGCCGCGGGTGCGGCGCTGCAGCAGGCTGCAATGTCTCAGCTTCCCAAGATCCTCGGTGGCGCGATCGGCGGCGTCGGTGGCGCAGCCATCCTCGGCAGCCTTCTCGGCGGCGGAGCGGTCGATGCGGTGTGGTTTTCACAAATACCCGCCCCCCCGCCCGCGCGACCA
>NZ_JAKREW010000070.1 GCF_022347545.1 Terribium retamae | reverse complement strand
ATCGCTACCCGGCCTTCGGCTATGACCTCAGGCGTTCGTGCCTTTTGAAAGGTCCACTGGACCTTTCAATTCGCCTGTGGCGAACCAGGCCCTCACCCCCCGCAAGGGGGGAGATAGAGGCGCCGCGCTCCTACTCCGTCACCGAGACCCGGATCTCGTAGATATCCACCGACTTGCCCTGTTTGTCGAAGTCGGAGTTGATGGCGATGGTGCCGGCCGCGCCGGGGCGGCTGGACGGCAGCTGGACGTCGAACAGATATTCATTGCGCTCGTTGCCGACGGCGTAACGCTTGCGGCCGCAATCGCCGAGTTCGCCGAAATTGCAGTCGACCGACATCTGCGTTTCCTTGCCGTCCTCGGCACGGGCGATGATGTCGAACACCGCCTTCTTGCCGGCGATCTGCTCCAGTATGCCCTGGCCGACGTCGAAAGAAACCGCGGAGCCGGAGGCGCCGGAGGTGACGCGCAGGAAGGAGCCGGAATCGTCCTTCATCACTTCCGCCTTCGCGTCCGACGGGGTCGCCACCTGTGCCGGATTGTCCGGCGAGAAGACGTTGATCCAGTTGCGGTTCTGCGCTTCTTCGCCCGACAGTTTCGGCGCGCCTTCCGGTTCGTAATCTTCGTCCGACACGGTCGGCGTCTGCACCGGCGGCTGGCCGAGCTGCTCGCCGGTCTTGAAGGCATTCGACTGCAGCGCCCACCACAGGCCGATGCCGATGAGCGCCAGGATCGTCACGCCGAAGAAGATCGCCGTCAGCGGCAGGCGGCGGCCGATGCGGCGCTTGTCGCGCTCCGGCGCGACCTGCGGGCTGCCGGCCAGAACTCTTTCCTCGGGCGAAGGCGGCAACGAACCTTCCGGGATGATGTCGGGCACCACCGGCAGCACACGGGAGCGCGATGCATCATCGCCGAGCGACGGCTCGACGCGGCCGCCGAGCTGGCTGGCAGGCGATGGCGCACGCTCGTCCATCTCTCCGTCGAGATCGACCTCGGGTGCGATGTCCTGCACCGCCGGCAGGAACTCCGATTCGATCTCCGCGATCTTGGCCTGCATCGACTTGCGGCGCTTCATCGCCACTTCGACGGTGACGTTCGGATTGGCCAGCAAGGCGCGGTCGAGCGCGGCAAAGGCCGAGCGGTAGACCCGTTCGCGGAATGCGCGATCGTCGGGGTTGCCTTTTTCGAAGGCGTTACGGATCGCCTTTTCGATCGGGTCCAAATCGATTTCCTTCCGGGCGGCGGTCACATTTTCCTGATGGTTAGCCGCCGGAACACAATCAATCAACGGTCGGCAGCCGCCATTCGCCCCTAAGCAGTACCTATTATTCGCATTTTTGGCGCCGATCGTGGCTTTCAGGAAGCAATTTTTGAGCTCTGCTCATCGCGCGTTGTCAAAATCGATGCCGGTTTTCGCGCCCGTGGCTGGAGTTTGCGCGGGCTTTGGGAGACGTGCGTCAGCGTCGCGGACGCCATTCCGGAAAAGTGTGGATCCGGTTTCCCTCCGCAATTTGCGCGAGACAGGGAGCGGCAGCCTTTCCACGAAAACGGAAACACCATCGATTGCCCAGGCTTCGGCCTTGCGCTATGAAATTGACGTTTACGGAAACGTCAATGCAAAGGGAGACTGCAGCGTGGCCCTGCCAGACATTCTCACCAAGACCGTTCGCATCCCGGTGGTCGGCTCGCCGCTGTTCATCATCTCGCATCCGCCGCTGGTGCTGGCGCAATGCAAGGCCGGCATCGTCGGCTCGTTTCCGGCGCTGAATGCACGTCCCGAAGCCCAGCTCGACGACTGGCTGGCCGAGATCACCGAGGAGCTTGCCCGCCACGACGCGGCCAACCCCGAGCGCCCTTCCGCGCCCTTCGCCGTCAACCAGATCGTGCACAAGAGCAACGGCCGGCTGGAGCACGATCTCCGGCTCTGCGTGAAATACAAGGTGCCGGTGGTGATTACCTCGCTGGGTGCGGTCGAGGAGGTGAACCACGCCGTGCATTCCTACGGCGGCATCGTGCTGCACGACATCATCCACGACCGCCATGCGCGCAAGGCCATCGAAAAGGGCGCCGACGGGCTGATCGCGGTGGCGGCGGGTGCGGGCGGCCATGCCGGCACGCTGTCGCCCTTCGCGCTGGTGCAGGAAATCCGGCAATGGTTCGACGGGCCGCTGCTTCTGTCGGGTGCGATCGCGCATGGCGGCGCGGTGCTGGCGGCGCAGGCGATGGGCGCCGACATGGCCTATATCGGCTCGCCCTTCATCGCCACGCAAGAAGCGCGCGCGACGGACGGCTACAAGCAGATGATCGTGGACTCCAAGGCGGCCGACATCGTCTATTCCAACCTCTTCACCGGCGTGCACGGCAACTACCTCAAAGGCTCGATCCGCGCCCAGGGCCTCGACCCGGACAACCTGCCGGTCTCCGACCCGACCAAGATGGATTTCGGCAGCGCCAAGGCCTGGAAGGAAATCTGGGGCTGCGGCCAGGGCATCGGCGCCGTCGACAAGGTCGTGCCCGCGGCCGAACTGGTCGAGCGGCTGGTGCGCGAATACGAGGCGGCGAAGATGAGGCTGGCGGCTTAGGCGGCGCTGTCTTCTCTCAAGGGGGACGAGACATTGCCGCACCATCGCAACAGTCGTCGGCGAACCCTATGGGTTTCCCATAAAATCGGCGACGACCCATCTTGAATTTGCCGAGGCTTGCGTCTATCACGCAGCCATCTTGCGGGTTTTCAGCCCGCCGGGCCGCTTTAGCTCAGTCGGTAGAGCACATCATTCGTAATGATGGGGTCGCGTGTTCGAGTCACGCAAGCGGCACCACTTCCAGTTTTCCGGCGCAGAGTTCCCTCGCGCTGTCGCCTCCACCCGCTGTGACAAAATGCGAAATGCAGGCGAACGGCTGCGGGCACTACATTGCCGGATATGAGCAGTGACAATCCCCTGACGGATCCCAACGTCGCGCATCCAGACATTGACGAGGCGCTGATCGCCCGGCTCGTCCGCACCTTCTACGACCGCGCCCGCACGGACGATCTGATCGGGCCGATTTTTGCCGGAGCGGTGCATGACTGGGATGAGCACATCGCCAACATCACCGCTTTCTGGTCGTCGGTGACCTTGCGCAGCGGCCGCTACAATGGCCGCCCGATGCGCCCGCATCTGACGCTGCCGCTCGAAAACGAGCATTTCGACCGCTGGCTGGCGCTCTTCGAGGCCACGGCGAAAGAGCTCTGCTCGCCAGGGGCAGCGAACGCCTTCATCATCCGAGCGCGCAGGATCGCCGACAGTTTCGAAATGGCGATCGGTACCCAACGCGGCGAAATCCGTCGCCCGCGCCATCGGATGTGACCCGGCAGACCGCGGGTCTCGAACGTCGGTGACGGGACATGATCGATCCTCGAGACCTGCCTTGGGCCCACGCTGATCGCATGCTCTGCAATCGTCTCAAGCGTGCGTCGGGGCTTTCCATTTCTTGTCTCGTTTGAAAAGATCGAACCTGCAATGGCTCGAAATCTTCATTCGGACCGGACTGGATCGCCATCCTTGGGAGAAACAATGAGCAATACGTTCGCCCGGTTCTTGCATGCCTATGGACATCCGGGAGCATCGCAGGCTTCAGTCGACTCCTTCAAGCAGCAGCGTGGCGTTAATTTGCCGGACGATTTCGAAGAGTTCCTGCTCCGCTCTGACGGATGCAATGGCGAGCTTGGCGAAGGATACCTCCAATTGTGGTCAGTCAGTGAACTCATCGGTGCTGATGATTACGAGTTTTTTCCGTCCGGCCAGAACAGATTCCTGATCGGGTCCAATGCCGGTTCAACAGCCTATGCGGTGTATGATGGCAACTTCATATCCGTGCCATTTGTGTTTTCTGGCCCGATAGAGGAAGAGATCGAGGTTCTCGGGCGTAATTTTGCAGAGTTTGTCGCAGCGATCGAGCATGGAAAGGGGAGTTGAAGTCACGCAACGACCAGTTGCGGGCAACCGAGCCGTCACGTCCTCCTCATCGATAAGCCACGACGCAATTCGCCGACAAATCGAGGGGCAGCACAAGTGCCATCCTTGAAGCGGGCCGCCGAGCGCCGCTACAAGGCAGCATGAGCAGCCTCAGCACCCTGGCGGCGACCGTCGCGGCCCGGCAGGAGATCAAAAAGAGCCGTTTTGCCGCGTTCGCCAGCCCTGTGCCGGACGAGAGCACGGCAAAGGCGTTCATCGCTGCGCATTCCGACCAGACCGCGAACCACAATTGCTGGGCGTGGCGGATCGGACAAGCCTATCGATTCAGTGATGACGGGGAACCCGGCGGAACGGCCGGCAAGCCGATCCTGCAGGCCATCGACGGTCAATCGCTCGACCGCGTCGCTGTCGTCGTCACGCGTTGGTTCGGTGGCGTGCTGCTCGGCAGCGGTGGCTTGATCAGGGCGTATGGCGGCACCGCGGCCATGTGCTTGCGGGAGGCGGAAAAGATACCGCTCGTCGACACGATAGCGGCGACGGTCCGATGCGGCTTTGGCGATCTGGCTCTCGTGCAGGCGCGGCTGGAGGCGTTTCCCGGCGCGCAGCTTCGCAGCCAGGCATTCACCGATGCGGGGGCGGAACTGTCGGTCCTGGTTCCGAAGGACGAGGCAGACAACATGGCACGCATGGTGGCGGATCTGACGAGCGGGCGGGCGGCGTTCAAGATCGAGAAATAGCGGGGTCGCTTCCAGGGCCGCCCCTTGCAATTGCCCGCGCAAGAGTCTCAATCCGCACGCCCACGTCGGGCCAGAAGCCCACCGTCAGCCTGCGGACTTCAACGTCACCCGGAAGTGGCCATCGCGGATTGCCGCCTTGCCGTCCAGCGATTCCATGTCGGCGGAGAAGGTGCCTTCGACGGTATTGCCGTCGGCCTTGGTGATCTTCAGCACCGCGGGTTGCTTTGAAGCCCGGTCGATCAGGAATTCATGTCCGTCGCGGCTCAGCTCGATGCAGGGCCCATTGGCGTTGCAGTCGCGTGCCAGCGTCTGTTCCTGCAGCGACGTCGCGTCGAATTGCAGCTTCAGCGTGGTCAGGTCGATGTCGCCGGACTCTACTGACGGCGTGGTCTGGACCAGTAGGACGTTGCCGAGCGCAACCGCAATCATGCCGGTTCCGGACGATGACCACTCCTTGTCACCGATCTTGGCACTGATGCCGTCACCCGCCTGCGCAGTGGATTCGATCTTCTGCTCAGCTGCCTTCGGCGCTTGCGGCTTCATCGGCGGCGCTGGCGTTTGCTCCGCCTGCTTCGGCGGCTCAGGCGCTTGTGGCTGCGCGGCCTGCTGGCCGGGATTGGCACCCGGCGGGGTCAATTCGAAGTTGAACACCTGCCACTGGCCGGCTTCGTTCCTGACGAGGTTGACAGTGGCCGGCAGCGTGACATCGCCTTCCAGCGTGACGGTTCCGACGACCTTACCGCGGCCGTTCTGCATCTCGCGCGTCGGCCAGGATGCGCTCTTGAATCCGGCGAGGCCGAGACGATCGGCGATGGCCTCGAACTCCTGCTCCGAAACCGCCTGCCGAAACCCGCCCGCTGCCTTTCTATACGCTGCCGGTGCGCCGGAGCTGGCGGTGGTGGCGAAGAAATCCGTTGCCGCGTCGCTGATGCCGCTGGTGAAATAAAACACCGTGCCGACGATGACGGCAGCCACCACCGCGACGGCAGCGAGTCCGATCAGGAGCTTCTTGTAAAAGGGCATTCGGATCACTCCGTGACCGAGAATCAAACCGCCCGGGCGGACCATACCGAGGAGGTGTGTGTAGAGGCAACTGACGTCTGCTGCCGCGAGGTTGCCGATATTTCCCTGCAAAATGAGAGTTGATGGCGCAATGCTTTCGAACCAGACCGGCATCGCCTAGGCTGATCGCCCGAAGGAAATCAGATGATCCGCTTCCGCTCCATAATTTTGATCGTCATCGGCTTGAGCGTTGCCGGGTGTGGCACGTCGCGAGAGAGTTACGAGGTCGGGCAGGCCCAGATGCGCTCCAGCCCCGCCTTCAGGCAAGGCGCAATGGAGAGCTGCATCAATGATGCGGATCGTGCCCCCGCCGAGGAGCGGAACCGGTTCGCCGCGCGCCATAAGATCCCGGCGCGCGAGGTATCGCGCACCGCCTGTCGGCGCATCGTCAACGCCATCGCCCAGAACCGCCTCACCTATGAACAATATAGCGAGGTGTTCTCATCGGGAGACGGCGCCAAGCTGCTTCAGGCGGCCGAGGCGACTTACTGAGGGCTTGCTTATCCGCTCACGTCCCCGTCGGCTCACTCCTCGCCGCGCGCAACAGTTCGGAGCGGACCCAAGGATCGGCCATGGCGCTTGGAACGGCGCGGGCGCGCACATCGTCAGGCAGCGTCGAGACCTCGCCGTAGAGACACGACCAGCGCTGGCAGTGTTCGGCGAGCGGGCGTTCGTTTTTCTCCCACGCGGCCAGCCGGGCGGGGATGTCGCGCGGGTCGGCGAGGTCTTCCATATGGGCGGCGAGCGCCAGCGCGCTCTGCATGGCCATGCCGCCGCCCTGGCCGAGATTCGGCGGCTGGGCATGCGCGGCGTCGCCAAGGATCGCGGCGCGGCCGGCCGACCATGATTTCACGGTGACGATGCTGTAGGGGCTCCAGGCCAGCACGTCGCCGATGCGGTCGATGAGATGCGCCCAGGCTGGGAAGGAGGCGCGCCAGGTCGCCTTGTCGAGCGGGTAGGCCCTGCCCTTCTCGTCCGTGTCCTGGCAGGTCAGCGCGAGGTAGATCTGTCGCCCGGCCAGCGGGGTGATCAGGAAGCGGCGCATGCCCGACCAGCATTCGATGTATTTGTCTTCGCCGCCCTGGCCGAGGTCTTCGATGTCGCCTTCGATGATGGTGCGGATGGCGCCCTCCGTCGTCTGCTGGTGGCTGAGCTCGAGACCCAGCGACTTGCGGATCGACGACCAGACGCCATCGGCGCCGATGACGAGGTCGCCCTGCACGGAGCGCCTGTTGGCAAAAAGCAGCTCGCCCTGCGCGCCGGCGCCGATCACTTCTTGGCCGGTGCGGATTTCCACCCCGGCTCTTTCGGCGGCACCCTTCAGGCCTTCGAGAAGGTCGCGCCGATGCAGGGTCACCAGCCGCACCTGTGGCGGCAGGCCGCCATCGTCGAGGATGGCGTTGTCATGGCCGCGCTGTTCCATGGCGTGGCCGCGATAGGCGTTTTTCGACAGGTCGCTCAAACCCAGCGCCTCGAGGATGCGCAGGCCGTTCTCCCAGATATAGATGCCGGCGCCGGAGGCACGGAGTTCGGCCTGCCGTTCGAAGACGGTGACCTTCCAGCCGCGCTGTGCCAGCGCCGTTGCCGCCGTCAGCCCCGCGAAGCCCGCGCCGGCGATGAGCGCCGTTGGTTTGCCTGCCATTGTTTCCTCCTCTTGCCGCACGCCTGCGGCCACGCCTCGTCACATGCCGAAATAGCGGCGCTTCACTTCCGGATCGTCGACCAGCTGGTGCGCCGGTCCCGACAGAGTCACGATGCCGTTTTCGATGATGTAGCCATGGTCGGCGGTTTCGAGCGCCAGCTTCGAATTCTGCTCCGACAACAGAACGGTGTAGCCGTCGGCACGCAGCTGGCTGATGATCTCGAACACCTTCTTGACCATGATCGGCGCCAGCCCCAGCGTCGGCTCGTCGAGCAGGATCAGCCGCGGCTTCGCCATCAGGCTGCGGCCGATGGCCAGCATCTGCTGTTCGCCGCCGGACATCGAGCCGGCCAGTTGTCGGCGCCGCTCCTTCAGCCTCGGGAACTGCCGATAGATCTCCTCCAGCCGCTCCAGCGCGCCGCCATGGGCGCGCGGCACGACGGCGCCGAGCCTGAGGTTCTGCTCCACCGTCAGCGCCGCGAACACCATGCGCCCTTCCGGCACCAGAGCGATGCCGCCGTCGACACGGCTGTGCGAAGGACTGCGGGAAATATCGGCGCCGTCATAGACGATCGAGCCGCTGTTGGCGCGGATCAGGCCGAGGATCGTCTTCATCAGCGTGGTCTTGCCGGCGCCGTTGGGGCCGACCAGCGCGGTGATGGAACCCGGCTCGACGCCGAGGCTGATGTCGCGCAGGATCACCACCGGGCCGTAGCCGGCGGACAGGCCCTTGATGTCGAGCAGCGCCGTCATCCGAAATACACCTTCAGGACATTCTCGTCGGCGACGACCTGCTCAGGCGGCCCCATGGCGATGGGCACGCCGTGGTCCAGCACCAGGATGCGGTCGGACAGGTTCATCAGCGCGCCCATGACATGCTCGATGATGAGGATGGTGAGGCCGCGCTCCTGCCGCAGCCGGAACAGCGTCTCGGTCATCCCGGCGACCTCCGTCGCGGTCAGGCCAGCCATGACCTCGTCGAGCAGCACCAGCCTGGCGCCGGTCGCCAATGCGCGGGCGATCTCCAGCCGTTTCTGGTTGGACAAAGTGAGGCTTGCCGCGAGCTGGCCGGCAAGAGGCGCCAGGCCGACATCCTCCAGCGCCTGGCGCCCGGCGGCGGTCGCATCCGCCAGCCGGTGCGCGCGCGCCGAGCCGTACATGGCCGAGACGATGACATTGTCGAGCACGGTGAGATTGCCGAAAGGCCGCACGATCTGGAACGTCCGGCCGAGGCCGAGCCGGCAGATCTGGTCGGGCCGCTGCCCGGCCAGCGGCTTGCCGGCAAAGCTGATCGATCCGCCATTCGGCCTGATCTGTCCGGCGATGACGCCGAACAAGGTTGTCTTGCCGGCGCCGTTGGCGCCCATCAGGCCGAAGATCGTGCCTTCGTCGACGCCGAAGGAAACATCCTGCAGCGCCTTCAGCCCGCCGAACTGCTTGGAGACGTTCTGGACATCGAGGATGGTCATCAGCGTTTCAGCCCCTTGCTCACGAGGCCGGCCAGGCCTTGCGGGACGAACAGGATGAAGACGATGAGCAAGGCGCCCAGGATCATCATGTAGGCCTGCGGGAAGCGCGCCCACAAAAGCTCCGACAGGATGACCAGGAACAGCGTGCCGAGCAGTGGCCCCGACACCCGCCCGAGCCCGCCGACGATGGCCGTGGTGACGATGGTGAAAGAGACGACCGGATCGAAGGCCTGGTCGGCGGCGAAATAGCTGGTGCGCAGCACCAGCAGCCCGCCGACGATGCCGGGGATGATTGCCGAGGCCACGAAGGCGAAGAGCTTCAGCCGCGTCACCGGCACGCCGATGGCTTCGGCCGCGACCTCGTTCTCGCGGATGGCCGCGAGCCCACGGCCGAAGCGCGATTGCGCGGTCCAGGCGGCCAGCGCCGTGGCGATGACGGCCAGAGCAAGCATGGCGTAATAGAGCGCTTCCAGCGACGGCGCGTCGAAGATCATGCGGCTGAACTGGCCGAGACGGGTCTCCAACAGCATGACCAGGTTCTTGACCAGTTCGGCGAAGCCGAAGGTCAGGATGACGAAATACGGCCCCTTGACGCGCAGAACCGGCAACCCGACGACGAGCGCCAGCAGGCCGGCGGCCGCACCCGACAGCGCCAGCGCATAAGGCACCGGCATCCAGTCCAGGCTGACGACCAGCACATAGGCGCCGATGCCGTAGAAGACGGCGTGGCCGAGCGAGATGTAGCCCGTCGTCGCCGACAGCAGCGACCAGCTCTGGATCAGCGCGATCCACATGGCGACGATGAAGGCGACGCCCAGCCAGTATTCGGAGCCGAGCAACGGCACCAGCGCCAGCAGGCCGGCGACGGCAAGGAAGGCAGCGATCTGGAAAGGCTTGCCGGTCATCGCGCCTGCACCGCCTTGCCGAACAGGCCCTGCGGACGCAGCAGAAGCACGCCGACGAAGATGCCGTAGATGAGGATCGACCGGTAGGTGGCCGAAGTGAGCGCAACGCCGAAGGTCTCGATGAAACCCAATACGAAACCCGCGGCAATGCCGGCCGCGATGTTGCCGAGCCCGCCCATGATGACGACGACGAAGGCGGCGATCGTGAAGGGAAAGCCCATGAAGGGCGTGATCTGCTGCGTCATGGAGACCAGCACGCCGGCGATGCCGGCAATGGCGAAGCCGGCGCAGATCGAGATCATCTGCACGCGCTCGACATTGACGCCGACGACGGCGGCCGCATCCTTGCGCTCGATGACCGCGAGCAGGCTCCAGCCGGCGACATGGAAGCGCAGGAAGGCGAGCGCGCCGAGCGTGATGGCGGCGGCAACGCCGAGCAGCAACAGCATGCTGCCGGTGGCCGAAACGCCGCCGAACATATGGACGCCGTCGAGGAACTGGTAGCCGCGCGACGTCGCGCTGAAGGCCAGCGAGGCGCCGTTCTGCAGGATCACCGACAGGCCATAGAAGATGATCAGCGAGTTGGCTTCCAGCCGCTGCGCCAGCGCCGGCGACCCGAGCTGGCGTTTCAGGAGCACGACATAGACCAGGAAGCCGAACGCCGCGCACAGCACCGTGGTGGTGGCCAGCGAAACGACCGGCGAGATGCCGAGCAGCGTGAAAGACCAGAACGCCGTATAGGCGCCGATCATGACCAGGTCGCCATGCGCGATATTGAGCAGCCTGAGCGACCCGTAGACGAGGTTTAGGCCAAGCGCGACAAGGGCATAGAGCGCGCCGGACACGACCGCCGCGAACAACAATTGCTGGAACATGGCCTCTCACCAACCGGTCTTCGGCCTGAAGTCCTTGGTCTTGATCTGCTCCGGCCAGACCAGTTCGAGGCTGCCGTCCTGGATCTGCAGGAAGGAGGTCGGCGTCGTGGTGTTCTGGACGCCGTCGAACTTGACCGGGCCGTTGATGGTGTCGAAGGTCGCAGACGCGATCGTCTCGCGCAGCTTCTCCTTGTCGAGCCCGGCCGTCGCCACCGCCTGCTGAAGGATCTCCAGCGACATGAAGGACAGAACGCTGTCCAGCGCGTCGGGCGCTTCCTTGTACTTGGCGAGATAGGCGTCGAAGAACGGCTTGGCCTTCGGCCACTTGCTCTGGTTGGGCGACCAGTGGCCGACCGTCACGATGTTGTTGGCGCCGGTGCCGAAGGCCTGCTGGTAGGCCTGGATGGTCGGACCGATCAGCGACAGCACGAAGGGCGCCTTGACGTTGAGCTGCTTGGCCTGGGTGGCGAACAGGAAGGTATCCGACGGATAGCTCAGCACGATGAAGGCATCGGGGCTGGACTGGTTGGCGCCGCTGATCAGCGTCGTCATGTCCTTGATATCGGGCGGGAAGTCCTCATTGGCGACCAGCTTGATGCCGTTCTTCTCCAGCGCCGGCAAAAGGGTGGTCTTGATCTCCTGCGCCAGCGGCAGGACGTTGGCGAAGACGGCCGCCGTCTTGACGTTCTGCTTGGCCATGAAGGCGGCAAGCTCCTCGCCGACCTTGTCGGGGATGACGGCGGTGGGGAACCAGATGTAGCCGGGCTTCACTTCGCGCAGCTTCACGGAAGCAGCGGTGTTGCCGACCATCGGGAATTTGTGCTTGGCCAGCACCGGCGCGATCGCCAGATGGATCGGCGTGCTCCAGGGGGCGGCCAACAGGTCGACCTTGTCCTGCGTGATCAGCTTCTCGTAGATGCGCACGGCGTTGGCCGGGTTGGACTGATCGTCATAGCTGACGAACTCGACCGGGCGGCGCTGGCCACCGCCGATGTCGAGCCCGCCTGCGGCATTGACCTGGTCCTTCCACAGCTCATAGGCATTGACCTGCGAGGGCGCGGCCTGTGCGAACAGCCCGGTCAGGCACATCGAATAGCCGATGCGCAGCGGGCCATCGGCGGCCATCGCCAGGCGCGTCGTCACCGGGGCAAGGGCTGCGGCGGCCAGGAACGTCCTGCGGCTTATCGTGAAAGTCATATGTCCTCCTCCGGCGCGTCTTGCTGCGCTGCCTTCCCATGCCCCCGACGGGGCTGTTCCCACATCATGGCCCGGTGCGTGTTCGCACTCTTGAACGAATGACGTTCTTTAATGAACGACGATATGCAGGAGAGTGTCAATAGCGAATTATATTCTTTTATCGAGAGGTGTGTCGTGGCCTGGAGGTAGCCGATTGCGCATCTCGGCGCGGGGCGATGAAGAGGGCGCGGATGGCCGCGCCAGCGGCGGGAATCGGCACTGCATGTGCTTGCTCGTGCCGGCTCCATTCCTCCGCAGTTCCGGAATGGATCCCCGACACTCGCTACTCCCTCCGGTCGCTCACCAGGTCGAGGATGACGGCTGCGTTGGTGGCCGAGGCCAATCGCCAACGTTGGCTCCTGCTCCGGCGATTAGCGAAGGCGAATAGGGAGCTCCGTCATCCTCGACCTCGTAAGGAGCGAAGCGACTGGAGAGTGTCGGGGATCCATTCCGGAACATGGACGCAGGCGCAGCGGTCCAGAACAGCCCGAAATACCTAGCGGTTGCCGATCAGCATGCCGACCAAAGCTTCCTCGACATCGCTCCTGTTGGCGGTGCTCTCATTGGCGGCGCGTTGCGACTTCACGCGCATGGCGACCCCGTCGAAGGTCAGCATCAAGAGGTGTGCGAAGGCGCGCAGGCGCGGGTCTTCCGGCTTGGAGCCCTCGATCGCGTCGCAGACGATCTGCACGATCTTGTTCTCGGCCCAGTGCAGCAGATCGGGCTTGTACTTGTCCTTCGGCATGACGATGGCCAGCCCTTCCATGAGGGCCGAGGTGTAGCCGGTCTTGTCGTCGGCGATGTCGTTGAGCAGGCCGCTGACGAGGCGCTGAATCTTGCGTTCCGGCGTCTTCAGCCGCGCCACGGCGCGCTCCAGCGCCAGCATCTGCGCCTCGAACCAGGGCGTGTAGATGGTGAAATAGATCTGCAGCTTGGATTCGAAATAGACATAGACGTTGGACGGCGCGATGCCGGCGCCCTTGGCGATCTTGGCGACGGTGGTGTCCATATAGCTGGTCATCGCGATCTGCGACGCCGCCGACGTCAGGATCGCCTGCCGAACCGTTTCATTCTTCACGCGGGCCAAGATCACCCCTCTCGCACGAATTTGAGACACTACGCTTAAGCGCGGAATCTGCGCCGGTCAAACGGCCGGCCGACAAATGACCATGCCAGGGCAAGGCTAAGCACGTCCGCCTCAAAAAAGAACGACATTCTCTATTGACATCGACAGGCTTCGACTCTTTTCATAAGAGAACGCCATTCGTTATAGAACAAGAAACTTGCAACGGATGGCCAGTGATGGAGCCCGCGCGCCCGGGCCAGGAATGGGAGAAACCGATGCCGACCGTGCAGATCAACAACCACCCGATCGCCTATCTGGAATTCGGGGACCCTGAGGCCGACACCATCATCCTGTTGTCCGGCTGGGCGCAGGACAACCGCCTGTTCAAGAACCTGTCGCCGCTGCTGGCCGAGACATTTCATGTGCTGGTGCCCGACTATCGCGGCCATGACGCCAACGAGACCGTGCATGGCGACTTCGGCACCGAGGAGCTGATCGACGACATCGCCGCCTTCATCGAGCTCAAGGCGCCGAAGAACCCGATGCTGGTTTCGACCTCGCATGGCTGCTGGGTCAATATCGGCCTGTGCGAGCGGCTGGGCTATGAGCGCACCATCCTGATCGACTGGCTGATGCAGCCGCATCCGGGCTTCATCAAGCAGCTCGAGGACGGGCAGGACCCTGAGCGCTACAAGCAAGGCCGCGACAGCTTCTTCAACGAATGGGAGGCGACGACCGACAATGTCGACGTCATCAACCACATGAAGAAGGAAATGGCCTGGTTCTCCGGTCCGATGTGGATGCGCGCCTGCCGCGAGATCCTCAAGGCCTACACAAAATACGGCTCGCCGCTCAAACGCATGGAAGGGCTGAAGAAACAGCCCGAGCTCATCCACATCTATTCGCAGCCGCTCTCGGCCGAATACCGCAAGTTCCAGGAAGACTATTCCGCCGGCCACCCCTGGTTCCGCCCCGTCCACATCCCCGGCCAGACGCATTTCCCGACGCTAGAGAACCCGACAGCGGTGGCGAAGGCGATCGTGGAGTTCAGGAGGGGGTAGGAAGGCGGCGCTGCGAGCGAGCGGGGCTTCGCGTTATCCGGCAGATGGAGTAGATATCCAAGCTGTACTTCGGTGGACGATGTCATGTTAAGATTGGCAGGCGAAGAATTTCCCGAGAGCTTGGCCTGCATTACCTGCAGCCATGTGCTGGAAGGCCACCCGATAGGCCTCGTCGCGCGTGACGAAGACGGCGACTGGCAGTTTTTGTGCGGGACGTTCGCTCACCAGGTGTCGGATGGGCGCCTGATATCCATCTCTTCGGCGATCGAGCTGGAACCTCGTCTCAGCTCGCTTAAGGCCGTCCCCTTGGGTGCATCGGTGACGCTGGAGCCTCGTAAATAATCGGTTCTAATCTTTTCGAGAGTGCCTTCATGAACAACTGACCACACGCTTGTGCTGAGGTCAGGTTTGACAGACAACTGCAAAGCTCCAATGCCAGTCAGGCGCGCAAGTTAGGAAAACTGATGGAAAAGACAGAGGGCGCCACCGAACCTGATGTTTATGAGCTGCTTCTAGAGGCGGCTACCGCGCGCAGGAAGGCGGCGAAATCGATGCTCGATGCATATGCTGCCAATGCGTTGCCTAATCCTGCCACACCCGAAGACCTGGCTTTCTGGGAGCAAGCATTAGCCGATGCGGAGCTGGAGTTAGCTCGTTTCCACCCACCACATCGGGACTGATCGACGTTTCTCGCCAACAGTCTGCCTCACGCCGCCACCGCATTCGCCTGTACAGTCGTCACCGCGATCATCGAGAACACGTCCTCGGCGCTGCATCCTCGAGACAAATCATTAGCCGGCTTGTTCAAGCCCTGCAGGATCGGACCGATGGCGGTGGCGCCGCCGATGCGCTGGGCGATCTTGTAGCCGATGTTGGCGGCGTCGAGATTGGGGAAGACGAAGACATTGGCCTCGCCATGCAGCGCGGAGCCAGGCGCCTTGGCGGCACTCACCACTTCGACAAAGGCGGTGTCGAACTGCAACTCGCCGTCGATGACCAGTTCCGGATCGGCGGCGTGCGCAAGGCGGGTGGCTTCCACCACCTTCGAGACGCGCTCATGCGTAGCGCTGCCATTGGTCGAAAAGGACAGCATCGCCACCTTGGGCGCAGCACCGGCCAGTGCCTGGTAGGAGCGCGCCGACATGCGGGCGATGTCGGCAAGGCCGGCAGCATCGGGATCGACCACCAGGCCGCAATCGGCGAAGACGAAGGCGCCCTTCTTCACGTGATGGGGCTGGCACAGCATCATCAGGAAGAAGGAAGAGACCAGCCCGACGCCGGGCGCGCGGCCGATGCATTGCAGTGCCGCCCGCACCGTGTCGGCAGTGGTGGCAACCGCCCCGCCGACCGTGCCGTCGGCCTCGCCTTCGCGCACCATCATGGCGGCGAAGGTGAGC
>NZ_JAKREW010000006.1 GCF_022347545.1 Terribium retamae | reverse complement strand
CCCCACCAAATCCCCCTCTACTAAAACCCCCGCGGGGGGCGGCGCGCGCGGGTGTCTTCTCGCGCGCGGGGGGGGGGGGGGCGGGGCCGCCGCCCCCCCCCCCCCCCCCCACCAGGATATGTTTTTTCTTGCCGAGTGAAAGCTTTACGACCTTTTCCGGACTCAGGTCCTGAAGCGTCACCGTGCGTCGCTCGTCGGTAATAGCTTCGTCGTTGAGCCGCACTGCACCGCCCTGTACGTGGCGGCGCGCCTCGCCATTGGAGGCGGCGAGTCCGGCCCGTACTACCAGCGCCAGCAGGCCGATGCCGCTCTCCAGTTCGGAGCCCGGCACTTCGATTGACGGCAGATTGTCGGCCAGCGCGCCTTCCTCGAACGTTTTGCGCGCTGTCTCAGCGGCTTCTTCGGCGGCAGCTCGACCGTGCACGATGGCTGTCACTTCGGTGGCGAGCACCTTCTTCGCTTCGTTGAGCTCCGAACCGCCCAGCGTTTCCAGCTTCGCGATCTCCGCGAGAGGTAGCCGCGTGAAGATCTTGAGGAAGCGGCCGACATCGGCGTCCTCCGTATTGCGGAAATACTGCCAGAAATCATAGGGGCTGAAGAGATCCCCGTTGAGCCAGACCGCGCCCGACGCGGATTTGCCCATCTTCTCGCCCGAGGATTTGGTGAGCAAAGGCGTGGTCAGCGCGTAAAGCTGTTGACCGCCCATGCGATGGTTGAGGTCGACCCCGTTGATGATGTTGCCCCATTGGTCGGAACCTCCCATCTGCAGCACCGTACCGTAGCGCCGGTTGAGCTCGGTGAAGTCGTACCCCTGCATGATCATATAGTTGAATTCCAGGAACGATAGCGACTGCTCGCGATCGAGCCTGAGCTTGACGCTGTCGAAGGAGAGCATCCGGTTGACCGAAAAATGACGGCCGACGTCGCGCAGGAATTCGACGTAGTTGAGCTTCAGGAGCCAGTCGGCATTGTTGACCATGATGGCGGGGTTCGAGCCGTCATAGCGCAGGATATTGCTGTAGACTTTCTTGATGCTCTCGATGTTGGTGGCGATCTTTTCCGGGGTCAGTAGCTGACGCTGTTCGTCGCGGAAAGAAGGGTCACCCACCATAGAGGTGCCGCCCCCCATCAAGGTGATTGCCTTGTGGCCGGTTTCCTGCAGCCAATAGAGCATGGTGACGGTGATTAGGTTGCCGATGTGGATCGAGGTCGCCGTGGCGTCATAGCCGACATAGCCGCAGATCTGGCCCTTGCTGGCCAGCGCATCCAACCCTTCCGGATCGGAAATCTGATGGATGAAACCACGTTCATCGAGAACGCGCAGAAAGTCGGACTTGAAAGCAGGCATGACGAGATTCCGGAACAACAAGAAAACAGCCGGACCTTTGGCGCGGGCTGCCCCGCGCCCTTTAGCATCGCCGGGCCCGATGTCACAAGAATGTCGGTCGAGAATGCTCCAATCTGCATGAGCGGCTGGCGAGAATGTTTCGAGGTTGCTGGCTTCGATGGCGCAGCGCAGTCTTGGGCGAATGCAGGACGCCGCCGAAATTCACCCCTCGGATATGGAAGGCTCATCCAGGCGGGATGATCACGCGTCCGTGAAAGCTGTTGCGGCATGTCCTGAGCTTGCCACGGTCCGGCCGCTGGCGTAAGGAAAGCCCGCGTTCCGGTGGACGCGCCGCCGTTCCAAAGCACGCGTCGGGCCGACCGCGTCGCTTGACATCCGTGAAGCTATTCCGGCCGATCTGATTGCCATGGCGGACGCCTTGATCTCCATTGTTATTCCAGGCCGCAACGAGGCGGCCAATCTGCCACTGCTGATCGACGAGATCGCAACCGCCATGAGGGGGCGCGAATTCGAGGTGATCGTCGTGGATGACGGTTCGACAGACGACACTGGGACGGTGCTTGCTGCTCAAGCTGCAGCACGACCTTTTCCGGTTCGTCACATTCGCCATGACAAGTCGTCCGGCCAGAGCCTTGCCGTTCGTTCCGGCGTCTGGGCGGCGCACGGCGACATCGTCGCCACCATTGACGGCGATGGTCAGAATGATCCGCAATATATTCCCGTTCTGGTCGATGCGCTGCGTGAGGCAGGGCCAGAGATCGCTGCCGCTCAAGGACAACGGCTCAAGCGGCGCGACAGCAAGGCCAAGCAGCTTGCGTCGCGTTTCGCCAATTGGCTGCGCAACGCGATCCTACACGATCAGACACGCGATACCGGCTGTGGGCTGAAGGCCGTTCGCACCGACGTGTTCCGCAAGCTTCCATTCTTCGATGGCACGCATCGCTTTGTGCCGGCGCTGGTCATCCAGGAAGGTTATGGTGTGGTACATCGCGACGTGGTGGACCGCTCGCGCCGCCACGGCAAATCCAACTACGGCATTTTTGATCGGGGCCTACAGGGTGCTGCCGATCTGCTTGGGGTCTGGTGGCTGCGCCGCCGCCGCCGGCGCATGCCAAGGGCAAGGGAAATCGCGCATGGATAATGTGTTCCAGGAGTTGTTGACCTGGATGCACGAAGTCTTCGTGCTGCAGTTCGATGGCTGGGTTCTGCTAGGTTTTGTTGCCCAGATGTTCTTCACCATGCGCTTTGTGGTGCAATGGGTGGCGTCGGAACGTGCCAAACGCTCGGTGGTACCGATCGCTTTCTGGTTTTTCTCGCTGGGCGGCGGCGCTTTGCTTTTGGTCTACGCGATCGCGCGTCGCGACCCGGTTTTCATCGCTGGGCAAGGCCTGGGTCTCTTCATCTATATCCGCAATCTCTGGCTGATCGCCAACGAGCGTAAAGCCGCCATGAGCAAGGTAGACTGACCTCATGGTACTGCCGTCCACGGCGGGTCAATCTTTGAATAAGGGATCGGGCGCGTGGAGATGACCCGGAAATACCTTTTCCTTTTCCTCTTCAGCCTCGTGCTTTCCGCATCGGGGCTGGCCAGCCTGCCGGTCGTGGACCGCGATGAAGCGCGCTTCGTCCAGGCCACCAAGCAGATGGCCGAGAGCGGCGATTACATGGATATCCGCTTCCAGGAGGCCTCGCGCTACAAGAAGCCGATCGGCATTTACTGGCTTCAGTCGGCGGCAGTTGCGCTGAGCGGGGAGGGCGCTGCTGCGCCGATATGGGTTTATCGCCTGGTTTCTGCCCTCGGCATCGCCATTGGAGTGGTCGCCACCGCGTGGACGGCTACCGTGTTGTTCGGCACCAACGCCGGCATGGCTGCAGGGCTGGTTGTGGCGGCGATTTTCGCAACTGCCTTCGAAGGACGTATCGCCAAGACCGATGCATTCCTTCTTGCCTGCTGTGTGCTCGCGCAAGGCTCGCTGGCGCAGATCTATGTCGCGGCCCGCCGCAGTGAGCCGTCGGCGAACTATCTCCCTTGGCTGTTCTGGATAGCGCAAGGGGTGGGTATTTTGATCAAAGGGCCGATCACACCGGCCATCTCGCTTCTGACCGTTCTGGTTCTACTCGCGTTCGAGCGGGATGCCCGATGGCTTTCGCGCCTCAAGGCCGGGCGTGGGCTTTTGCTTACGGTGCTGATCGTCGTGCCGTGGCTCGCCCTTATAACCTGGAAGAGCGGTGGTGCCTTCTGGCAGGAAGCGGTCGGCAAGGATCTGGTCGGCAAGGTCGCCGATGGCCAGGAATCGCACGGCATGCCGCCGGGCTACTATTCGCTGACCTATTCGCTTTTCATGTGGCCGTTCAGCCTGATCGCCATTGGCGCCGGGCTGGCTGCCCTCAACCATGTGCGCGGTGATCCGCGCCTTCGTTTCTGTCTTGCCTGGTACATACCATTCTGGCTCTTGCTCGAGCTCGTGCCTACCAAGCTGCCGCACTACGTGCTTCCGGCCTATCCAGCGGTAGCGCTGCTGGTCGGCTGGCTGCTCACCTTGTCGCCTGAACAGGCTGCACTGAAACGCTGGCAAACCTGGCTCTATTGGGCGACCGCCTTTGGGCTCGTCGTAGTGACGCTCGGCCTGGCAGCGATCGCGGTCGGGGCGCCGCTTTATCTGACCGGCGTGTTCAATCCTTGGAGCATTCCGACCGCCATCTTTGCACTCGCGACGGGCTATCTGGCATTTCCGCGCCAAACGCGGCTTTCGCTCGGTCGTATCGGCGCTGCCGCTGCGGCGGCCGGCGCGACCTATGCGCTTTTGATCGGTCTCGTCGTGCCGAGTTTGACGCCGATTTGGCTGACGCCGCGCATCGTTGCGGCGATCGACCAGTATCGGCCATGCGAAAAATCCGTCCTGGCGTCTTCGTTATATCACGAGCCGAGTCTGATTTTCATGGCAGGCACCGGCACCAAACTGACTGATGCCGAAGGTGCCGCGGCCCATCTCGCAGCCGATTCGGCCTGCGCGCTCGCTTTGGTTCCGATTGCCGATGAAACGACGCTTCAGTCGAGATTGGCAAGTTCGGGAAAGACCGCCACGCGTCTGACGGAAATCGACGGCATCAATTATTCATCCGGCGACAACTTGGCCCTCGGGCTCTATAGGGTCGCCAGCCCTTGATCATTCATTAGCCAGACCTTGATGATCTGTCATGATAGCGTCACTCTATCGATGTGTTGCTGCCACCATGTGGCAAGACGGGGTCGAGGGGCTAAGATCATGAAGGACGCCGGCGTGCCGTCGCGGCCGCTATTCCTGCGCATGCTTGCGCGCAGCCGGGAAAACTCGGGTGCTACTTTCGCGGTGATTGCCCGACGCTTTCGCCAGCGCCCGGCGCGATACGACCGTATGTTCTGGCTCTCCTGGACGCTCGCCTGCGTTTTGCTCGCGGGGCTGGCAGCAGTCTTCCTCGATCACGCCGCCGTGAGAAGCTGGCCACCGGCCTTCAGCGCCTTGGCGGAAATTTCCACGCCTCTCGGGCTTGGCGAATGGTATCTCTGGCCGGCGGCTGCCTGGCTCCTGATCGCCAACCAGATCGATTGGTCCGGTCTAGGGCGCAAGCAGCTTATCGCAGTCTACAACCGCACTTGCATAGCACTGTTCGTGCTCGTGGCAGTTGGTCTGCCTGGTCTGCTCACCATTGTGCTGAAGATATTGATCGGTCGCGCGCGCCCAGCGCTCTATGACCAATATGGCGCGTTTTCATTCCATCCATTCACGGTGAAGGCGGTCTTCGCCAGCTTTCCCTCGGGTCACGCCACCACGATCGGCTCGGTCACTGCCGTCCTCATCCTTTTGTTCCCGCGCGGAAAGTACATTTTCTTGTTGCTGGGATTCTGGTTTGCCTCGACGCGCATCCTTGTCGGTGCCCACTATCCAAGCGACACCATTGTCGGCTTCGGCCTTGGCTTCGGCTTGGCCGTGATGGCGGCGGTTATCTGTGCCCGACTGGGTTTCCTGTTCCGCTCCAATCCGGTTGGACTGCCACGGCTGAGACGAACGGTGTGGTGCACGCCGAAAGCCGAGCGACACCTAAGCTCGTACGCTGTTCATGGTCAGGCGGTAACCCTGCACTAAACAGGTTTCGCAGAGATGCCTCCCAGGATCAGAACCCGCGACGAAACAAATGCGCCAAGCTGACGAACCAATGGCGTACCACGCGCGTGTCTTCGCTCGGCATCATTCCCCATTCAGCCCACCGTATCGCCGCACGAGGGTGGCCATATCCGGTGACTGGGGCGAGGCTTCATGGTCAAGGCCCCTTGCCACACCCTCGCGGTCCGCGATCGGCCGGTTCTGACTCACTTTCCATTTGCCGGTGATGTCCTCGATGGTGATTTCCAGCCCGACAATGCCTTTGATCTGCGCCTGGATAAAATCCGGCGGAGCGTCGGTGACGGCCCAGGCCTGCTCGCGCCCGTCCTCGTGCTGACCGGTCAGATCGGCGATTTGGCGGGCAAGCCAGGCGCCGTCGTCGATGATCTTTGCCGTGCCGCGCACCTGTACGATGGCATAGTTCCAGGTCGGTACCACCTTGCCGGTCTGCCGCTTGGTTTCATACCAGGAGGGCGTGACGTAGGCATCGCTGCCCTGGAAGACGATCAAGACCTTGTTCGCCGGATTGTCTGCCAGCAGCCGCCAATGCGGATTGGCTTTGGCCAGATGCGCTCTCAGCTTACCGTGAGTGTCGATTTCTGCGTCGAGCAGGAATGGGATCGGATCGGCGACCGGCCCGCCGACGCTATTCGAAATCAACAGTCCCAGCGGATGCGCGCGGATCAGTGCGTGCAGGACCTCGGGGCGTGTCTCATTGAAATGCGGCGGCTGATACAAGGGTAAGATCCTTCTTCCTGAGGACCACCCTGAAGTCAATGCGCCCCTGAGGCAATGCGCCTGTCGCGGTTTACGGCTGTCTCAGCCGAACTGCGCGAGATGCAGCAGCGGGAAGGGTTTTCCCGTACCATCGAATTCGGACCGCCCGACTTGGGTGAAGCCGCATTTGAGATAGAAGGCAAGTGCGCCGGGATTCTGTTCGTTGACGTCGACCTTGAGTGGCCCCTTCAGCGCGACGGCATGGTCAACCAGCAGTTTGCCGATGCCGAACCCATGGTGAGCGGGATCGATAAACAGCATCTCAAGGTTTGCGCCGTCCAGTCCGGAAAAGCCTAGCAATTGGCCGTCATCGTCTTCTGCAATATAGACTTCCAGCGCGGGTATGTATTGGTCGCGCAGCTTTGGGAGGAAGAACTGGATGTCTTCCTCGGTCAGGAACTCATGGGTGGCGCGCACGGCTGCGAGCCAGATATCGACGAGGCGCGCATTGTCCTCGTCCGAGTAGGGCCTGATTTTCATGTCCGATCCTGTGCCGGCGGGGCCGGTAGGAACCTTTAGCGCAGCCGCTTCGGCCGCGGGTCAGCCAACTCACCGGCGAGACGGCGGTCGAGATAGTCCGCGCATTCCTCGATCAGCAATTCGGCGTCGTTGGCAAAAAAATGGTTTGCGCCTGGAAGCGTCTTCTGGGTGATGGTGATGCCCTTCTGGGTATGGAGCTTGTCGACCAGACCCTGCACGTCCTTGGCTGGTGCAACCTTGTCGGCGTCGCCATGGATGATCAGGCCGGATGACGGACAAGGCGCCAGGAAGGAGAAGTCATAGGTGTTGGGCTGCGGCGCCACTGAGATGAAACCTTCGATTTCCGGGCGACGCATCAGCAGTTGCATGCCGATCCAGGCGCCGAAGGAATAACCGGCCACCCAGCAGCTTTTGGAATCGGGATGCAGGGATTGCACCCAGTCGAGTGCTGCAGCGGCATCCGAAAGTTCACCTGTGCCGTGATCGAACTCGCCCTGGCTGCGACCGATGCTGCGGAAATTGAAGCGCAGCGTGGTAAAATTGCGCTTCTGGAACATGTAGAAGAGGTCGTAGACGATCTTGTTGTTCATCGTCCCGCCGAATTGCGGGTGCGGATGAAGGACGATGGCGATCGGCGCGCTCTTTTCCTTGGAGGGCTGGTAGCGACCTTCAAGGCGACCGGCCGGCCCGGCGAAAATGACCTCTGGCATAAATAACTCCTGGTGTACGCTCTAGAGTGCCGCACGTCCTTTTGGACGCCAAAGGACGCTCTAACACTTTGGTTTAGCACATGATCCTTTCCGAAAGTCGATTCCGATTTTCGGGGTCATATACTGGGCGTCCGAACAATTCCCGCTCCGGCCCCAATCCAAGCTTGACGCAAGGCGAGCGTCTACCTAGAAGCTAGTTTAGAACTGTTCAAAACTGCATGGCTGAGATGTAAGGCTCTGCCATTGCTGCCGCAAGCCGCGTAATAGGACGGCTGGCCTTGGAATTTCAAGGAAATAACGCTTCTCTCGACGAGAGCGGGTTTTGAAGGGAAAACGCTAAGCGAAATGGCCGAACCTCGCGCCTATCTCGACTACAATGCCAGTGCACCGCTGCTTCCGGCGGCGCGCGTGGCTGTGGTCGCTGCGTTGGATGCGGCAAATCCCTCCTCGGTGCATGCCGAGGGCCGTGCGGCGCGGCGTTTGATCGAGGATGCGCGCCGCGATGTGGCGGCGCTGGTCAACGCCAAACCCGACCATGTCATCTTCACTTCCGGTGCGACAGAGGCGGCGGTGACGTTGCTCTCGCCAGACTGGCGCATGGGGCGTGCGGCGTTGCGCATGGCACGCCTCTATGTTTCGGCTGCCGACCATCCATGTGTGCTGAACGGTGGCCGCTTCACGTCGGACAAAGTTACGCGCATTGGCGTGACGTCCGACGGTCTCGTCGATCTGGATGCTTTGGGGGCGGCACTTGCCGGGCATGACAAGGCCGAGGGTCTTCCTCTGGTTGCCATCCACGCCGCCAACAACGAAACCGGTGTGATCCAGCCGGTGGCCGCGATCGCCGCAACCGTGAAAGCGGCCGGCGGTGTCCTGGTGGTCGACGCGGTGCAGGCTGCGGGGCGTTATCCGCTCGATATGTCAGTGCCTTACGCGGATTACTTGATTCTCTCCTCGCACAAGATCGGCGGTCCCAAGGGGGTGGGCGCGATCGTTGCCGCTTCCGATCTGATGATGCCGCAGCCGCTGGTTTCGGGTGGAGGGCAAGAGAAGGGCCATCGTGGCGGCACGGAAAACCTTGCTGCCATCGCGGGGTTCGGCGCAGCCGCGCGTGAGGCACGTGCAGGTCTCGGCGGTATCGAAGCCGTACGGCAGCGTCGCGACGCCATTGAAACGATCGTTGTCGAACTGGTGCCGGACGCTGAAATCTTCGGAAAGCGCGTGGAGCGTCTTGCCAACACGACGTTCTTCGCTATTCCGGGCGCCAAGGCCGAGACGGTGCAGATCGCCTTCGACCTGGCGGGTGTTGCATTGTCGGCGGGCTCAGCTTGTTCGTCCGGCAAGGTCGGCCCCAGCCATGTGCTGAAGGCCATGGGCTATGGCGAGGAGGGTGGAGCTCTGCGCGTGTCGATCGGCGCTCATTCGAGCGCCGACGACGTCGAACGGTTTCGCAAGGCGCTGGAGAGCATTGTCGTTCGCCGCGCAGCACGGGAAAGAGCCGCCTGAAGGTGGAAAGAATTCAGGCTTCGGCCTGGTAGAGCCGTGTGTTCCTGTTGGCCGGGTGTTTTCTTGGCCGGAGCACACTATATGGAACTTACGCCGCCACACGGTCCGTATCGGATCGGCGGTGCCATAGTTTGAAAACGGCCGGGCCTTGACCTCGGCATGGATGGAGAACGCTTATGCCTGCTGTGCAGGAGACGATCGATCGAGTCCGAAAGATCGATGTCGACCAATATAAATATGGCTTCGAAACGACGATCGAGACCGACAAGGCACCCAAAGGCCTTTCGGAAGACATTATCCGTTTCATTTCAGAAAAGAAGAACGAGCCGGACTGGATGCTGGAATGGCGTCTTGAAGCGTATCGCCGCTGGCTGACGCTGGAAGAGCCGACCTGGGCGCGCGTCGACTACCCCAAGATCGACTTCCAGGACATCCACTACTACGCCGCGCCGAAGAACCAGTCTGGTCCGAAGTCGCTGGACGAGGTCGATCCCGAGTTGCTCAAGGTCTACGAGAAGCTCGGTATTCCGCTGAAGGAGCAGGAAATCCTCGCCGGCGTGCAGAAGGAAAAGGCACCGGTCGACGGACTGTCGGATGAGGATGCCAGCGACAACGTCTACAAGTCCGGTCGCGTCGCGGTCGATGCTGTCTTCGACTCGGTTTCTGTCGTTACCACCTTCAAGGAAGAGTTGGCCAAGGCAGGTGTGATCTTCTGCTCGATTTCGGAAGCGATCCGCGAACATCCGGAACTGGTGAAGAAATATCTGGGCTCGGTCGTGCCGACTTCGGACAATTTCTACGCCACGCTGAACTCGGCGGTCTTCACCGATGGCTCCTTCGTTTTCGTGCCGAAGGGCGTTCGTTGCCCGATGGAGCTTTCCACCTATTTCCGCATCAACGAGAAGAATACCGGCCAGTTCGAACGCACGCTGATCATCGCAGAGGAGGGCGCCTACGTCTCCTATCTGGAAGGCTGCACCGCGCCGCAGCGCGATGAGAACCAGCTTCATGCTGCCGTCGTCGAACTGGTTGCGCTCGACGATGCTGAGATCAAATATTCGACCGTGCAGAACTGGTATCCCGGCGACGCGCAGGGCAAGGGCGGCATCTACAACTTCGTCACCAAGCGTGGCGACTGTCGCGGCCATCGTTCGAAGATCTCTTGGACGCAGGTCGAAACCGGCTCGGCGATCACCTGGAAGTATCCATCCTGCATTCTGCGCGGCGACGAGAGCCAGGGTAATTTCTACTCGATCGCGGTCTCGAACGGTTATCAGCAGGTCGATAGCGGCACCAAGATGATCCACCTCGGCAAGAACACCAAGAGCCGGATCATTTCCAAGGGCATCGCGGCCGGCTTCAGCCAGAATACCTACCGCGGCCAGGTCTCGGCTCATCGCAAGGCGACCAACGCGCGCAATTTCACCAACTGTGACTCGCTGCTGATCGGCGACCAGTGTGGCGCGCACACGGTTCCTTACATGGAAGCCAAGAACGCGACCGCCAAGTTCGAGCATGAGGCGACGACGTCGAAGATTTCCGAAGACCAGAAGTTCTACGTCATGCAGCGAGGCATTCCCGAAGAGGAGGCTATCGCGCTGATCGTCAATGGCTTCGTCAAGGATGTCATTCAGGAGCTGCCGATGGAGTTCGCCGTCGAGGCGCAGAAACTCATCGGCATTTCGCTCGAAGGCTCGGTCGGCTGATCGCTTAAAAAGATTCAGGAAGAACAAATGCTTGAGATCAAGAACCTGCATGCCCGCATTGCCGAGGACGGCACCGAGATCATTCGCGGCCTGAACCTCACGGTTAACAAGGGGGAAGTCGCAGCCATCATGGGCCCGAACGGCTCCGGCAAGTCGACCCTGTCCTACATCCTCGCCGGCCGCGAGGACTATGAGGTCACCGAAGGCGACATTCTCTATAATGGCGAGTCGATCCTGGAGATGGATCCGGCCGAGCGCGCCGCCGCCGGTATCTTCCTCGCCTTCCAGTACCCGATGGAGATACCGGGCGTGGCCACGATGGAGTTCCTGAAGGTGGCCATGAACGCGCAGCGTAAAGCGCGTGGTGAAGAGCCGCTGAAGGTGCCGGAATTCCTGAAGCTGGTGAAGGAAGCTGCGGCCTCTCTCAACATGGACATCGCCATGCTGAAGCGTCCGCTCAATGTCGGCTTCTCCGGCGGCGAGAAGAAGCGTGCCGAGATCCTGCAGATGAAGCTGCTCGAGCCGAAGCTGTGCGTGCTTGACGAAACCGACTCCGGCCTCGACATCGACGCGCTGAAGATCGTCTCCGATGGCGTGAATGCGCTGCGTTCGCCCGACCGCGCCATTGTCGTGATCACGCACTACCAGCGCCTGCTCCAGCACATCGTGCCGGACAGCGTACACGTGCTCTACAAGGGCCAGGTCATCAAGTCCGGCGACAAATCGCTGGCGCTCGATCTCGAAGCCAATGGTTACGCCGGCGTGATCGGCGAGGCTGCGTGAGGGGACTGTCATGAACGCACATGTTCCACAGCAGCTGACGCAGGCCGAGACGTCACTGATCGATGCGTTCGGCGAGCGGCAGTCGCTGCTGCCGGGTGACGGCGAAGTCATGGTTCGGCGCGACAACGCCGTCGAAGCGTTGAAGGCTGGCCTGCCCACCAAGCGCATCGAAAGCTGGCACTATACCAATTTGCGCACCTTGCTGCCGGCAGTTCCTGGCTTTGATCCGTCCGCTGCCGCCAAGGCGGTGACACCGGTGATCGAAGATTCGACCGTGGTTTCGGTGCTGAACGGCGCCTCCACCGCCAAGTTCCCGACGCTTGAGGGTGTCTCGTTCGCCCGCCTATCGGACAAGCTGACCGACGGCAGCTTCGCTCCGGCGCTCGATCTGTATGGTGCCGATGATGCTATCGGTGCGCTGAACACGGCTTTTGTCGCCGACGGCGTGTTTGTCGACATCGCTGATGGGGTCGAACTGAAAAAGCCGATCGAACTGCAGAACGTGCAAGCCGGTGGCCAGAGCCATGTGCGGCTGCCGGTGCGCGTCGGCAAGGGTGCCAAGGCGGTTATCGTCGAACGTCAGACCGGCGAGGGCACTGCACTCACATCGTCCATCAGCCAGCTGACGCTGGACGAGGGTGCGGAAGCGACCTGGTTGATCGTGCAGGAACAACCGGAGACGGCGTCGCATCTTGCCCAGTTCAAGGCCTGGATCGGCAAGGACGCCAAGCTCACCTTGTTCTTCCTGAATGCCGGTGGCAAGCTGGTGCGCCAGGAAGTCGTAGTGGCGACCAAGGGCGAAGGCGCTGATTTCAAGCTGCGTGGCGTCAACCTTCTGGCTGGTGACACCCATACCGACGTGACCATGGTGCTCGACCATGCCGTGCCGCACACGACGTCGACGGAAGTGATCCGCAACGTCGTCACCGGCAAGGCGCGCGGCGTTTTCCAGGGTCGTATCAATGTGCATCAATATGCGCAGAAGACCGATGCCAAGATGGCCTGCAACACCTTGCTTTTGTCTGATGACGGCGAGTTCTCGACCAAGCCGGAGCTGGAAATCTTCGCCGACGACGTCCAGTGCGGCCACGGCGCGACTGTCACCGAGATCGACCACGGTCATCTCTTTTACCTGATGGCGCGCGGCATCGACGAGAAGACCGCGCGCGGCTTGCTGGTGAAGGCCTTCGTCGCGGAAGTGATCGAGGAACTGGAAGACGAGCAGATCGTCGAGACGCTGGAAGGCAAGCTCGATGAATGGTTCGCGACGCACGGGTAGTGAGTAGCGAATAGTGAGTGGTGAGTAGAGGGGAACCATGCCGCCGCTGACTGACAACTACTCACTATTCACTTTGGGTAGGAAATGGACCAAGTGCTGAACACCACCCCCTACGATGTCGAGGCGATCCGCCGCGACTTCCCGATCCTGTCGCGCGAGGTCTACGGCAAGCCTCTGGTCTATCTCGACAATGGTGCTTCGGCGCAGAAACCGCAGGCGGTGCTGGACGCTGTCCAGCACGCTTATTCCAAGGAATATGCCAACGTTCATCGTGGCCTGCACTTCCTGTCGAACACAGCCACCGATGCCTATGAAAATGCACGCGAAACCGTGCGGCGCTTCCTGAATGCGCCGAGCACCGACAACATCGTCTTCACCTCCAACACCACTGCCGCCATCAATACGGTGGCCTACGGCTGGGGCATGCCGAATATCGGCGAAGGCGACGAAATCGTGCTCTCCATCATGGAGCACCACTCCAACATCGTGCCATGGCATTTCATCCGCGAGCGCCAGGGCGCCAAGCTGGTCTGGGTGCCCGTGGACGATTTCGGGGCATTCCACGTCGAGGAATTCGAGAAGCGGCTGACCGACCGCACCAGGCTTGTCGCCATTACCCAGATGTCGAACGCGCTGGGCACGGTGACGCCGATCAAAGAGATCTGCCGGATCGCGCACCAGCGTGGCATTCCGGTTTTAGTCGACGGCAGCCAGAGCGCCGTGCACATGCCGATCGACGTCCGGGATCTCGACTGCGACTTCTTCGTTTTCACCGGCCACAAGGTCTATGGTCCTTCCGGTATCGGTGTCCTCTACGGCAAGAAGGAGCGGCTGGAGGCCATGCGGCCTTTCATGGGCGGTGGCGAGATGATCGAAGAAGTGACGGAAGATATCGTCACCTACAACGATCCGCCGCATCGCTTCGAGGCCGGCACGCCGCCGATCGTGCAGGCGATCGGCCTGGGTGCCGCGCTCGAATATATGGAAAAGGTGGGTCGGGAGCGGATCGCGGCGCACGAGGCTGATTTGAAGGCCTATGCGCATGAAAGGCTGCGCTCCGTCAACTCGCTGCGCATCTTTGGCGACGCGCCGGACAAGGGCGCCATCATCTCCTTCGAACTCAAGGGCATCCATGCCCACGACGTGTCGATGGTGATTGACCGGCAGGGTGTTGCGGTCCGCGCGGGCACGCATTGTGCCCAGCCGCTGTTGAAACGCTTCGGTGTCACCTCCACATGCAGGGCATCCTTCGGCATGTACAACACGCGTGCGGAAGTTGACGCGCTTGTCGAGGCGCTGGAAAAAGCACGGAAATTCTTCGGGTAAAGCTATGGAAGACGCCGCGATCACTGAAACGGAAACGCCGCAGGCCGTCTCAGCCGAGACTGCTCCCGTTTCGGCTATTCCAGCAGACGAACTGGCGCGTATTACCGACGACATCGTTTCGGCGCTGAAGACGGTCTATGATCCGGAGATCCCCGCCGACATTTATGAACTCGGGCTGGTCTACAAGATCGACATCGAGGATGACCGCACCGTCAAAATCGACATGACGCTGACTGCCCCGGGCTGTCCGGTGGCCGGCGAAATGCCTGGCTGGGTCGAAAATGCCGTCGGCGCCGTGGAGGGTGTCTCAGGCGTCGAGGTCAAGATGGTTTTCGATCCGCCATGGACGCCCGACCGCATGTCGGAAGAGGCTCAGGTCGCGGTGGGGTGGTACTAAGCCGTCTTGCACGGCTGTAAAAACTTCACCATCTTATAGCTAGACTTTGTTCCGTGGGCCTTGAACCCGCGTGAAACTGGAGAATGACATGGGACGCTTCGCCGTCATCTCAATGACCGACAAGGCCGCCGAGCGCGTTCGCGAGATCATGGCCACGCGTGAGAACGCGCAGGGCATCCGTCTCGGCATCAAGAAGGGCGGCTGTGCCGGCATGGAATACACGGTCGACCTTGTGACCGAGCCGAATCCCAAGGACGACCATGTCGAGCGCGACGGCGCGCATGTCTATGTCGCCCCGGAAGCAGCGTTGTTTCTGTTCGGTACCGAGATGGATTTCGAACGCACCACGCTGCGCACCGGCTTCACTTTCCGCAACCCGAACCAGTCCTCGGCCTGCGGTTGCGGTGAGTCCGTGGAATTGAAACCAGCCGACCTCAAGGCACTGGCCGAAGCCCGCGCGCAGAGCGCTGCCTGAAATCTTTCAGCGGTGATGCAGGAGAGGCGGGCATGATCTCCATCCGCCCTGCTGAAAAGACCGACTTGATCAAGCTTGCCGCGCTCTTCGAACAGATGCAGCAACATTATGGCGTGCCGTGTCCGGCAAAGGATGTGATCCTCGCCGATCTCGCCAGCTTGCCGGCAGGCGTCGAAATTCTCGTCGCTGAAACCGACCGACTGATCGGTTTTGCCACCTTCTCGACGATTTATCCCGGTCCTGGCCTGAAGAGCGGGTTCTTTCTTAAGGATCTGTTCGTCGCCGAGGCGGTACGCGGCCGCGGTGTTGGTCAAGCCCTCTTGCGGAGACTTGCCCGCCTCGCCGTTGCACGCGGCCTCTCTCGCGTCGACTGGACTGCTGACCGCAACAATGTCCGGCTGCTCGCTTTCTATGATGAGACGGGCGCCATGCGGGAGGAGGAGAAAGTGTTCTTCCGCCTAACGGGGCAGGCGCTTCAAGATTTTGCCGGCGAAGACTAATCCTTCTCTTCTCCGTTAATTGAAGAATCGAACTTACTCCACCCACATACCGGTTCTTCGGTGCCAGTCGGCAATCGATTCCTCAGGGTAGAGATCGAACACTTTGTCGCCCTCGTGGATCTCTGGTTCCACCCAACTTGCCTTGTACTTCAGCATCAGATGCGTGCGCTCCGGTGGCACGGGCAAGTCTGTATCGATGGCTGACGCAAATGGATGCACGAGTTCCGGCCAGGTTGGGTCGTAGAGCCACAGCGCCGAACCGCACTTCCTGCAGAAATTGCGTTCGCCTGTGGACGTCTCGCACACCGGGCGTTCGTCGTCCTGAATCTCAGCGCGATAGACGCCGAGGTTTTCGCTCCCGGTTATCTTCAAGGTGGCGGAGTCTGCACCAAGGTTGATCGCATATCCGCCTCCGCCCTGCTGTTTGCGGCAGATCGAACAATAGCAGAGCTGGTAAGGCACTGGCGTCTGGCTTTCCGCCTGGAAATTGACGGCGCCACAACGGCAGGAGCCTTTAAGAAGCAGGGGCATGATCGTTTCCTCGAAATTCTAGATCCTGTGAGGGTTAAACCTGTCAGGAGAGCTTTGGTTGCGCCGTGACGACCGCTGGAGCATTTCCATTTTTCATGGAAACGGGGAGACGCTCTAACCCTTTGTTTTGACAAAGTTCCTGATGGAAAACCGGCGCACACTTTTCCTGGAATTGCCCTGAGGTTCATGACAAGATCGGCCATGGACAATGACGCGATCACAGACCTTTTCGCGGGCCTCGGCCCTGTCAGCATCCGCCGCCTGTTTGGCGGCAAGGGCATCTATTTCGATGGCGTGATCGTCGCCATCGAACTGCGCGGCGAGCTGATGCTGAAGGGGGATGCCGAACTTGCCCGCGAGTTCGACGCAGCCGGCTGCACGCAATGGACCTATATTGGCTCGCACCATGGCAAGCAGGTTGCTATGCCTTACTGGACATTGCCGGATGGAGCCGCAGACGATCCCGATGAAATGGCCATCTGGGCGAAGAAGTCTTATGAGGCTGGTCTGCGCTCCGGAAAATAACTGTCCGGTCGCTTACAGTGCCTTGGCGACCCTTGCCGCAACGCGGGCATTGTTTTCCACCAGGGCGATGTTGGTCTTCAGACTGCGGCCGTTGGTGATCTCGAGGATCTTGCCGAGCAGGAACGGCGTCACCGCTTTGCCGGTTACGTTCTGCGCTTCCGCCGCTTTCTGCGCTGCCTCGATATAGCCTGCCATCTCCGCGGCAGGGATTTCGTCGGTCTCCGGAACCGGATTGGCCACCAGCATGCCGCCGTCGACACCAAGCGCTTGGCGCGTCTTGAACAGTTTGGCGATCTTTTCGGGTGCATCCAGCGTCAGCGGTGCCCGGAAGGGCGATTGACGCGACCAGAAGGCCGGCATCGTCTCGCAGCCATGGCCGATCACCGGCACGCCGCGCGTTTCCAGAACTTCCAGCGTCTTTTCAATGTCGAGGATGGCCTTGGCACCGGCCGACACAACGATGACCGGCGTGCGCGCCAATTCGTCGAGGTCGGCGGAAATGTCGAAGCTCTTCTCAGCGCCCTTGTGCACGCCGCCGATACCACCGGTGGCGAATACCTTGATGCCGGCCATATGCGCCGCGATCATGGTGGCCGCCACCGTGGTGCCGCCGGTACGACCTTCGGCGACGGCAAAGGCAAAGTCGGCGCGCGATAGCTTCATGGCGTCGTCGGTCATGGCGAGCGATTCCCGTTCGCCGTCGGACAAGCCGATCTTGATGCGACCGTTGACGACCGCAATCGTCGCCGGCACCGCGCCTTCATCCGAAATGATCTTTTCGACATTGGCCGCCATCGCGCCATTGTCTGGGTAAGGCATGCCGTGGGTGATGATGGTCGATTCCAGCGCCACCACCGGGCGACCCGCGGCCAATGCCTCGGCCACTGGGGCGTGGATGTCGATATAGGGGCGGGCGGTTTCGAGCATCATCTTGGTCTCCGGTCGCGGCGTCTGCCCTCGCGGGGCGCCGCTCGACAGTCTGATTGAGCCGTCCTCATGCCACTTCCCGCGCCTCCGGCACAAGGGCCAGGGCTGCGGCAAAGGATGCCTGGGTGAAGTCGGGCACCGCCAGCGGGCTTTCGATGGCGAGCCTTGCTGCGGCAACACCTTCACGCAACGCGATGCGCAGCGGCAGGCCGCGCAGCAGTGCTGCGATGGTGGCTCCCGCCAACGCATCGCCCGCGCCGGTCACGTCGACCACGGCCCCGGGCGGAGGCGGGGTGATCGAAAAGGCGCCGTCCTTGTCGAAGCCGAGGGCTGGGCGGTCCCCCGCGGTCACCACGCCGCCGCGCATGCCGATGCCTCGCAGGCCTGCCACCAGTTCGCTTTCTGGCGCTTCGCGCGAGAGGCCGGTCAGCGCGGCAGCTTCGCGACGGTTCATGAATACCAGCGTCGGCCGCTCGAACAACGAGGCGAGACGCACCACTTTCGCCGGAGAAATGGCGATCACAAAGAGCGGCCGAACTCCAGCCAGTGCCACCAGCCGTTCGAGCGCTGCGGTTGGCAGGTTCGCATCGCACAGCACGGCATCCGCCATCTCGACTGCGCCACGGATGTTGGCGCGTCGCATCTGCTTTGGAAAGGCGAGGTCGTAGAGCCCCATATCGGCAAAGCCCACCACGAGCTCGCCCTCATTGTCGAGGATCGCCGTGTAGCTCGGCGTGGCACGGTCAAGGAAGGTCACAGAGAGGTCTTTGATGCCCGCCTGCGCGACCGCCCGGGCAACTGTCTCTCCCGCCGTGTCGCCGCCCCGCACCGACATCAGCGAAGCGGAAACCCCGCGTCGCACGACCGTACGCAATGCATTGAAGACACCGCCGCCGACATCCTCACGCATCGTGCCCGGGTTGGACGCTGCCGGCACATAGAGGCCGCTGACCTGTCCGCGCCGGTCGATATGCGCGCCGCCGGCGGCGAAAAGCTTCGGCGTGGGGCTCATGCATGCACCGCTGCACGGGTGGTCCCGCAATGGCTGGCCAGCAGGTCAGTACCGAATCGGCGCCGTCCGCCTCGCGCCAATGTGACGTGCGCCGGTAAGAATGTTTTTCGGATGCTCCTGACAAAACAAAAAAAGAACAAATGCAGATTTATCATATTTTTCAAATATTTGGTGCGGCTTGCCAAAACAGAACAAAAAGGGTACATATTCACAAGGGATCCCGGACTGTCCGGCCTTCATTGACGACCAAGGGGTGATGTATCATGGCTCAGAATAGCTTGAGGCTTGTAGAGGACAATTCGGTGGACAAATCAAAAGCGCTCGACGCTGCGCTGTCGCAGATCGAACGGGCATTCGGCAAGGGCTCGATCATGCGGCTCGGTGCCAATGAGCAGGCAGTCGAGATCGAGACGGTGCCGACAGGCTCTCTGGGGCTCGACATCGCGCTTGGCGTTGGCGGCCTGCCGCGCGGCCGTATCGTTGAAATCTACGGGCCGGAAAGTTCGGGTAAGACTACGCTGGCGCTTCATACGGTGGCCGAAGCACAGAAGAAGGGCGGCATCTGCGCCTTCGTCGATGCCGAACACGCACTCGACCCGGTCTATGCCCGCAAGCTGGGCGTCGATCTTGAAAACCTTCTGATCTCGCAGCCGGATACCGGTGAGCAGGCGCTGGAGATCTGCGATACGCTGGTACGTTCCGGCGCCATCGACGTTCTGGTGGTCGATTCGGTTGCCGCGCTTACCCCACGCGCTGAAATCGAAGGCGAAATGGGTGACGCTCTGCCAGGCCTGCAGGCTCGCCTGATGAGCCAGGCGCTGCGCAAGCTCACCGCGTCGATCTCGCGCTCCAACACCATGGTCATCTTCATCAACCAGATACGCATGAAGATCGGCGTCATGTTCGGTTCGCCCGAGACGACCACCGGCGGTAACGCGCTGAAGTTCTATGCCTCGGTGCGCCTCGATATCCGGCGCATCGGCTCGATCAAGGACCGGGATGAGGTGGTCGGCAACCAGACCCGCGTCAAGGTTGTCAAGAATAAGCTTGCCCCGCCCTTCAAGGTGATCGAATTCGACATCATGTATGGCGAAGGCGTCTCCAAGACCGGTGAGTTGATCGATCTCGGCGTCAAGGCTGGCATTGTCGAGAAGTCGGGAGCTTGGTTCTCCTACAACTCGCAGCGTCTCGGCCAAGGGCGTGAGAACGCCAAGATGTTCCTGCGTGACAATCCGGATCTTGCCCGTGAGGTCGAGCAGGCGCTGAGGCAGAATGCCGGACTGATCGCGGAGAAGTTCCTCGACAATGGCGGCGACAGCGACAACGATCTGGACGACGCCGCGGAAGGCTAAGCCACGGGGCGCTCTGAAGCCTGTCGCCTGACGATGTTGTTCAACCGCCGGCCTTGTGCCGGCGGTTTGCGTTTGGGCGGTAGCTCCGGTCTCCGCCGGGCAGGTCTTTCCTGTTTCTGGACAGGCTGGAAGGCTGTCGCTAAAAGGCCTAGTCCATCACCGCCGGCTTGGCTGGCGGCTTCACCATAAAGGCAGTTTCGATGAGTGGCGTGAACGATATCCGGTCGACCTTTCTCGACTATTTCCGCAAGGAAGGCCACGAGATCGTCGCCTCCAGCCCGCTGGTGCCGCGCAACGATCCGACATTGATGTTCACCAATGCCGGCATGGTGCAGTTCAAGAACGTCTTCACCGGTTTGGAAAAGCGCGCCTATTCGCGCGCCGCGACCGCGCAGAAGAGCGTACGCGCTGGCGGCAAGCACAACGATCTCGACAATGTCGGCTATACCGCCCGCCATCTCACCTTCTTCGAGATGCTCGGCAACTTCTCGTTCGGCGATTATTTCAAGGAGCGTGCGATCGAGCTCGCCTGGAACCTGATCACCAAGGACTTCGGGCTGAAAAAGGACAAGCTGCTCGTCACCGTCTATCACACCGACGAAGAGGCTGCCGGCTACTGGAAGAAGATTGCGGGCTTCTCGGATGACCGCATCATCCGCATCGCGACCTCGGATAATTTCTGGGCGATGGGCGACACCGGTCCGTGCGGTCCATGTTCGGAGATCTTCATCGATCGGGGCGAGCACATCTGGGGCGGCCCTCCCGGCAGCCCGGAAGAGGATGGTGATCGCTTCCTGGAGTTCTGGAACCTGGTCTTCATGCAGTATGAGCAGGTCACCAAGGACGAGCGCATCGACCTGCCGCGGCCGTCGATCGATACCGGCATGGGTCTGGAGCGCATGGCCTCCATCTTGCAAGGCGTGGAAAGCGTTTTCGAGACCGATCTGTTCCGGCATTTGATCGACGCGGCTTCCTCTGCGCTCGGCCATGGCCCGAACACCGAGAATGTCGCTTCCTACCGTGTGATCGCCGACCATTTGCGTTCCTCGTCCTTCCTGGTGGCCGATGGCGTTCTGCCTTCTAACGAAGGTCGCGGTTATGTTCTGCGCCGCATCATGCGTCGCGCTATGCGCCACGCGCAGTTGCTGGGTGCCAATGAGCCGTTGATGTGGAAGCTGGTGCCGGCGCTGGTGCGCGAAATGGGCCAGGCCTATCCGGAGCTCGTCCGCAGCGAAGCCTTGCTCACCGAAACGCTGAAGCTGGAAGAAACACGTTTCCGCAAGACGCTGGTGCGCGGCCTTGGCCTGCTCGCCGATGCCACCGACAAGCTCGGTGCCGGCGACATGCTGGACGGTGAGACCGCCTTCAAGCTTTACGATACCTACGGCTTCCCGCTGGACCTCACGCAGGATGCGCTGCGCCAGCGCAGTATCTCCGTCGACCTCGCCGGTTTCACCGATGCGATGGAACGGCAGAAGGCCGAGGCGCGTGCCAGCTGGGCCGGTTCTGGTGAGGCGGCAACCGAGACGGTGTGGTTTTCTGTGCGCGACAAGACCGGCGCGACCGAGTTCCTCGGCTACGAGACCGAAAAGGCCGAAGGCATCGTCACCGCGATCCTGCGCGACGGCAAGGTCGTCGACGACGCCAAGGAAGGCGACAGCGTCGCGATCATCGTCAACCAGACGCCGTTCTACGGCGAGTCCGGCGGTCAGATGGGCGATACCGGGACGATCACTGGCGAAGGCTTCCGAATTGAAGTTACCGACACGCTGAAGAAGGCAGATGGTCTCTTCGTGCACCAGGGCAAGGTGATCAAGGGGTCCCTGAAAACTGGGGCGGCCGTCGAGCTCGAGGTCGACCATGCACGCCGTGGACGGCTGCGCTCCAACCACTCCGCAACGCATCTCATCCATGAGGCGCTCCGCGAAGTGCTGGGCACGCATGTTGCCCAGAAAGGTTCCTTGGTGGCACCGGACCGCCTGCGCTTCGACATCTCGCATAACAAGCCGATTTCGCCGGAAGAACTGGAAGAGGTCGAGCGCATGGCCAACGAGATCGTCGTCCAGAACAGCCCGGTGACGACTCGGCTGATGTCGGTCGATGATGCGCGCGCCGAAGGTGCGATGGCGCTGTTCGGCGAGAAGTACGGCGACGAGGTGCGTGTCGTGTCGATGGGCACGGCACTGCATGGCGAGAAAGCGAACCGGCCGTATTCGATCGAGCTTTGCGGCGGTACCCACGTGAAGGCGACCGGTGACATCGGCCTGGTGCGCATTATCTCCGATAGTCCGGTGGCAGCCGGTGTTCGCCGTATCGAGGCGCTGACCGGCGAAGCGGCACGTCGCCACCTCGACGAACAGGACCGGCGTCTCAAGGCGGTCGCGGCTGCATTGAAGATTGCGCCGGCTGATGTGCTCGCGCGGGTGGAAACGCTGCTGGAGGAACGCAAGAAGCTCGAGCGTGACCTGACCGACGCGCGCAAGAAGCTCGCCATGGGTGGCGGTTCCGCCGGTGCAGCTGAAAATGCCACTGAGACCGTTGCAGGCGTCGGTTTCCTCGGCAAGTCGGTCAGCGGTGTATCGCCGAAGGACCTGAAGCCGCTCGCCGATGAAGGCAAGAAAGCGCTGGGTTCCGGTGTCGTCGTGCTGGTTGGCGAAGCCGAAGGCAAGGCGAGCGTGGTTGTCGCGGTTACCGACGACCTGACGGGTCGCTTCAGCGCCGTCGATCTGGTGCGCGTCGCGTCTGCTGCGCTCGGCGGGCAGGGCGGCGGCGGTCGGCCGGATATGGCACAGGCCGGCGGTCCCGACGCTTCCAAGGCCGATGACGCCATCGCTGCGGTCAAGGCGGCGCTGGCCGCCTAGACCGCAAAGCGGACTACCAACTGACAGTTTGGGTGATTGTCGGTGCCGGGTGAAACATCCGGCATCTTCTATTGTGGGGCAGCCAGTGCGGGGCCGATCCGGTCGACGCGGTTGGTCCAGATCGCGCCGTCGAAACGGGCGGGCAACTTGTTGAACGTCGCGATGTCGTCGACGCCGGTCGAGTACTTCGAACCGTCATTGTCGCCCAGAATGACAAGCGTCGAACCGTTGGCCTCCAGCCGCTCGCTGAGCCGGTTGGGAAAGCCCCAGGCGAAGGGAGCGTAGTTGGCCGGCAGCATGAACAGCGTCTTGCGGCAGTCCTCTGGCACGTAGCCGCTCCAGCCGAGCGCGGCATAGCGCAGCAAGCAGGGAACGACGCGGTCCGTTCCCAGCACGACTGCGTCAGGCAAGGCGGCCTTGTAGGCATCGATCGCCTTTCCGCCGCCATAGACCATGATGAGTTTTTGCTGCTCCGGCGACAGCGCGCCGATCTTTCTCGCCAGCAGGCGGCCCTCGGCGATGTCATCGCTCTTGATGTTGATCAGGAAACGCTTGTCCGGAAATGCGCTGAGCACCTCGCCAAGGCTCGGCATCTTTCCGATTCCCATGCCGCGGAACGGAAAGCTCTTGCCGCCATCGGCAGTATAGCCATAACCGATATCGAGCGCCTTCAGCTCTTCGAGGCTCTTTTCGCGCGTCACGCCCTTGCCGTTCGTACGGCAATCCAGCGTCCAGTCATGGAACACTGCGAAATCGCCGTCGGTGGTCGGATGGACGTCAAGCTCCACTATGTCTGCACCGGCTGCAAATGCCGCTCGGAAACCTTCGATCGTGTTTTCGAGATGTGGGTGCTCTGGCGGATAGATGCGGTCGGCCGTGCAAGTGTCGTTGCCGATGCCGACGGGAGAGAAGGTTTGTCCGAGTCCGCGATGCGCGATCAACATCGGCTGCCGCTTCGTGCTGTCGGCAAGCAGACTGCTGTTCAGCGCCCAAATGACGGCGGCGGCGACGAGTACCCCGAACAAGGCGACGGTTCGTTTGCGCATGATTCCCCCGATTGGCGGAAAGACTATGCGGAGAACCGGGACGAAATCTGGACGAAGCTGCGCCGCTTGAAGGCAGCCGCGAAAATGGCTGGCGCGTTCCGGCGGAACGCGCCAGAATTTGAGCTACCCGACCGCGAATGTGTCCGGATCCGGGCCGATCTTGCCCTTGGCGCTGTCCAATTTCTCGATCTCGGAAATGTCTTCCGGCGCCAGTTTGAAATCGAAGACCTGGAAATTCTCGACAATGCGTGACGGTGTCACCGACTTCGGGATGACGACATTGCCGGTGTCGAGATGCCAGCGCAGGATTACCTGGGCGGCGGTCTTGTTGTGCTTTTTCGCCAGCGCGACAAGCACCGGATCCTGCAGCAGCGTGCCTTGGCCGAGAGGACTCCATGCCTCAGTCACGATACCCTCCTTGGCGTGGTAGGCGCGCAGCTCTTTCTGCTGGAAGCGTGGGTGCAGCTCCACCTGGTTGATCGCGGGTACCACGCCGGTCTCTGCTTTCAGCCGCTCAAGATGGGCGATCTGGAAGTTGGAGACGCCGATGGAGGCGACGCGACCGTCTTCGCGCAGCCTGATCAGCGCCTTCCAGCTGTCGACATACCGATCGCGTGACGGCACCGGCCAATGGATCAGATAGAGATCGATCTTGTCGCGACGCAGTTTCTTGAGACTGGCATCAAAGGCCTTCAGCGCTGAATCGTAACCTTGCTCCGAATTCCAAAGCTTGGTGGTTAGGAAGATGTCGGAGACGCTTGAAGCGGCGAGCGCGTCCCCGACGCCTTGTTCGTTGCCATAGATGGCGGCGGTGTCGATCGAGCGGTAGCCGGCTTCGATGGCTGCTGTCACAGCAGCATTGGCGCCTTCGTTAGGTACCTGCCAGACGCCGAAACCGAGTTGCGGGATGGCCTTGCCGTCATTGAAACGGATTGTCGGGCTCATGGGTCTCTTTCCTAGAATGTGTTGAAAGGACAGCGATTGGTAGGCGTCCGCTTCAGGCAGTGACCTGCAGATCTGAAGGACGCTGGCGGCGAGAACAGCCGCTGTATCTATTTGGGCGCTTGACCGGCGAGGGCAAGAAAACACGCTGCCCTTTTGGCAGCCTATGGCAAAAAATCTTCCGGATGCCCGGCTAGCTGGTCGGGTTCGTGGCCGTGAAGCTTTCCCGGGCCTGTATCGCGTGCCACCGGTCCAGAAGCGCGGGATGCCTGGAAAGCATCGGTGCTGCGACGTTGCACCGGCCGCGCTGTTGATCGACATCCATCTGCCGCTGGCCTGAGAGGCTGACGTCTCGCGCCCTGCCGAGGATCGGGTCAGTTTCCAAACAAAAAAGCCCCGGATCGCTCCGGGGCTTTTCCAATCCTGTAACCGCCAGGATCAGGCCATGGCCTTCTGCAGGTTCTCGTCGATCTTGTCGAGGAAACCGGTGGTCGACAGCCAGGGCTGGTCCGGACCGATCAGCAGCGACAAATCCTTGGTCATGTGGCCGCTCTCCACGGTCTGGATGCAGACCTTCTCCAGCGTCTCGGCGAAGCGCTTCAGTTCGGCATTGTCGTCCAGCTTGGCACGGTGTGCGAGACCGCGGGTCCAGGCGAAGATCGAGGCGATCGAATTGGTTGAGGTTTCTTCGCCCTTCTGGTGCTGGCGATAGTGGCGGGTGACGGTGCCGTGCGCGGCTTCCGCCTCGACCGTCTTGCCGTCCGGAGTCATCAGCACGGAGGTCATCAGACCCAGCGAACCGAAGCCCTGTGCAACGGTGTCGGACTGCACGTCGCCGTCATAGTTCTTACAGGCCCAGACATAACCGCCCGACCACTTCAGCGAGGAGGCAACCATGTCGTCGATCAGGCGATGTTCGTACCAGATCTTCTTTTCCTTGAAGGCGGCCTCGAATTCCTTCTCGTAGACTTCCTGGAAGATGTCCTTGAAGCGGCCGTCATAGGCCTTGAGGATGGTGTTCTTGGTCGAGAGATAGACGGGATAGCCGCGAAGCAGGCCGTAATTCATCGAGGCGCGCGCGAATTCGCGGATCGATTCGTCGAGATTGTACATGGCCATTGCCACGCCGGCGCCCGGTGCATCGAACACATCATGCTCGATCACCTGGCCGTCCTCGCCGACGAACTTGATCGAAAGCTTCCCTTTGCCTGGGAATCTGAAATCGGTCGCCTTGTACTGGTCGCCGAACGCATGACGGCCGACGATGATCGGCTTGGTCCAGCCCGGCACCAGGCGGGGAACGTTCTTCATGATGATCGGTTCGCGGAAAATGACGCCGCCCAGGATGTTGCGAATGGTGCCGTTCGGGCTCTTCCACATCTTCTTGAGCTTGAATTCCTCGACGCGGGCTTCATCGGGCGTGATGGTCGCGCACTTCACGCCGACGCCATATTTGTTGATGGCGTTGGCGGCGTCGATGGTGACCTGGTCGTTGGTCGCGTCGCGGTGCTCGATGCCGAGATCGTAATAGTCCAGGTTGAGGTCGAGATAGGGGTGGATCAGCTTGTCCTTGATGAACTGCCAGATGATGCGGGTCATCTCGTCGCCGTCGAGTTCGACGACGGGGTTAGCCACCTTGATCTTCGCCATGGAAAGAAGCCTCGCTGCTGGTCGGGAAGGGCCTCGCGTACGGCTCGGCCAAGAGATGCGGCCCCTATATCAAAGCGCGGTTAGGGGTGCAAACGCTGAGAACAGATGTTTGGCCCGCAAGTCGGCATCAGACGCTTGACCGCGGAGACACACGCCGGCTGGCGGTACGTTGCTTTTCAACCGAAACAGTGATGCTGTGGCGGTCATCGACGGGGAGCTCACACATGATTGATCTGGCCACGCTCATTTCTTATGTCGCGATCGTGTTCGGCTTTGTCTTCATACCTGGGCCGGCGACGCTTCTGACCATTGCGCGCTCGACCAGTTCGGGCACGAGAGTGGGCGTGGCTACCGGCGTCGGTATCGCCGCGGGTGACATGGTCCACACCGTGCTGGCGATCGCAGGCATATCGGCCATCATTGCCGCGTCGGCCATGCTCTTCAGCGTCGTCAAATATCTCGGGGCCGGCTACCTCATCTATCTCGGCATCCGTACCATACTGGCAAAGGCTCCGACAGAGCTGGCCGCAAACACGTTGCCGATCAGCGCCGGCAAGGCTTTTCACCAAGCGATCCTGGCGGAAGTCCTCAACCCGAAGACCGCGCTGTTCTTCCTGGCCTTCCTTCCCCAGTTTGTGCGGCCGGAGAATGGGCCGGTTCCTCTCCAACTGCTGAGTCTCGGTGCCATCTTTGTCGTGTTGGGACTGGTGAGTACGCTGGTTTTTGCGTTCGGCGCAGGCGCGCTCGGCAATCTGCTGCGCCGCAATCCGACAATCCTGAAATGGCAGGGCAAGGTCGTCGGCGCCATCTATTGTGCGCTTGGCGTGCGCCTGGCGTTGCAGCATCGCTGAAACGCCTGCGGTCGGAGGGAGCAGGCAAAGCTTCAATTTCGCGACCGGATGTGGCAGGGGACGCGACAGTGCCGCAAATGAGCGTTTTGTCATGACGAATTCCCCTGAACAGGCCGCTGGCCCCGCCATCATCCTTGTCGAGCCGCAGCTCGGCGAGAACATCGGCATGGTCGCACGGGCCATGGCGAATTTCGGCCTGGGCGAGCTGAGACTGATCAATCCGCGTGACGGCTGGCCGAGCGAGAAGGCCCGTGCGGCCGCCAGCCGAGCCGACCATGTCATTGACGCGATCAAGCTGTATGACGACCTGCCGTCGGCGATAGCCGACCTCAATTTTGTCTTCGCCACCACTGCGCGTGAGCGCGACGGCTTCAAGCCGGTGCGCGGACCGGTGGAGGCGGGCCGGTCGCTGAGGGCTCGGACTCGCGATGGCCTGAAGACAGGCATCCTGTTCGGGCGCGAGCGCTTCGGGCTCTATAATGACGAGGTCGGTCTTGCCGACGAGATCGTCACCTTTCCGGTCGACCCTGCCTTTTCCTCGCTCAATATCGCCCAGGCAGTGCTTCTGATGTCCTATGAATGGATGAAGTCCGGCTTGGAAAAGGAAACCGATACCAATTTCTCCACTCCGGAGATGCTGCCGGCCACCAAGGAACAGCTGCACGGCCTCTTCGCCCATCTCGAGGCAGCGCTCGAGGCGCGCGGTTATTTCCGGCCCGCCGCAAAGAAGCCCAAGATGGTCGACAATTTGCGCGCGGTCTTGACCCGCGCCGGCTTCGCCGAGCCGGAGCTGAAGGTGCTGCGTGGCGTTGTTGCGTCGCTTGATTATTTCTCGCCGAAGGAGCCGCGCGGCGCCGGTTATCCCGAGCGCAAGGCTAAGGCCGATCGCGCCGCACACCCCTCGGAGGATGGCGACGATGCCGACACCCTGCCACCCGTCTGCGGCAAGGGGTTGGACAACGATTGAGGCATAAATGACCGAGCAGCCGATCCTGATATTCGATTCCGGTGTCGGCGGCCTCACCGTGCTGCGCGAAGCGCGCGTCTTGATGCCTGATCGGCGCTTCATATACATCGCCGATGACGCAGCCTTTCCTTACGGCAATTGGGAAGAGCCGGCGCTGAATGCACATCTTCTGGCGCTTTTCGGGCAATTGCTCGAGCGCTATCGGCCGGCTATTTCGGTCATCGCCTGCAATACCGCCTCCACGCTGGTCATCGACGCGTTGCGCGTGGCGTTCCCCGATCATCTTTTTGTCGGCACGGTGCCCGCCATCAAGCCTGCAGCCGAGCGCACGCGCTCCGGTCTGGTTTCGGTGCTGGCAACGCCCGGCACGGTCAAGCGGCAATACACACGCGACCTGATCGGCAAATGGGCGCAAAAATGCCATGTCCGGCTGGTCGGTTCGACTGCGCTGGCCGGACTTGCCGAAATCTACATGCGCGATGGTTTCGTCGATGAGGAGGCCGTGCGCAACGAGATCGCCCCATGCTTCATCGAACAGGACGGCCGATTCACGGACATCGTGGTGCTGGCCTGCACCCACTATCCTTTTCTCGTCAACCGCATGCGCAAGACTGCGCCATGGCCGGTTGACTGGATCGACCCGGCGGAAGCGATCGCGCGTCGCGCATTGTCCCTGTTGGAGGATGGACGCCCGAAGGAAACGATGGATCTCCCAAGCACAGGTGCTGATTTCGCCGTCTTCACCTCGGGCAAGCCGAATTTCGCAACGCGACGGCTGATGCAGGGTTTCGGGCTGACCACTTCCTGAAATTACCGGAACGCACAGCCGAGCGCGGCGTTTCCAATCCAGATGGAAACGGGAGAAGCAGCGATGCCCGCAACTTCCAAGGCCCAGCAGCGTGCCGCAGGTGCTGCACTTGCCGCCAAGCGCGGCGAAATCAAGAAGAGTGAACTCATCGGCGCGTCGAAGCAGATGTTCGAATCGATGAGCGAGAAGGAACTGGAGGAATTCGCGGAAACCAAGCGCAAGGGCTTGCCGGACAAGAAGTCTTAAAGACTAATCCTGCCCGGCAGGACATACGCGTTCGGGATCCTGTCGAGGCCGTTTAGTAGCCTAGTGTGAAACGCTTGCGGGTATGCTTCGGCGTCTCGGCTTCATCGAGGATGGCATAGGCCAGGTCTTCGACCGAAACGTGACTTTCGCCCTTGGCATCCAGCACCGGTTCGTCGCCCCCCAACCGAAATTTGCCCGTGCGCTCGCCGGGGGCGATATGAGCCGCAGGCGACACGAATGACCACTCCAGTCCGCTTTCCTTGCGCAGTTCGGCGAGGACATCGCGGGCGGCACGGGCGCCATCCTTATAGGCTTCCGGGAAATCGGGGGAATCGACGAACTGGCTGCCGTCCGGCGCGTGCAGGCTGCCCGCGCCTCCAACCACGATCAGACGCACGCCGACCTGCTTGGCAGCCGCCGCGATGGAGCGGGAGCCGGTGAGATGCTTGTTGTAGATTTCAGGATCGCCCCAGCCGCCGTTGAAGGCTGAGATGACGACGTCATGACCGGCGAGCTGAGCGGCAAGCTGCTTGACGTCGTTGACGTCGCCCTTGACGGCGGTAACACCGGAAGTTGCGGCCACCTTTTCCGGATTGCGTACGATGGCGGTGACGCTATGGCCACGGTGGATGGCTTCCTTAAGCAGCGCGCCACCGACGAAGCCGGAAGCTCCGATGAGAGCGATCTTCATGGTTGGTCTCCTTGTCTTGTCCCTTTCCCTCTTCAGGAAAGATGGATATTTTGAGTAATCAGGTTATCGCCGGTAACTACATAGCTGCGACCGGGAACCGCGAAAAGAACGCATGATTTTGTGCCCAGGTTACGCCAAGGGAACCATATGAACGCCAGGACGAACGAAGAGGGTGTGCCGCTGCTCTACACCACACCGGGTTTCGCCACCGATGCAGGTGGCAGCTGCCCCATCCGAGAGGTGCTCGACCGTGTCGGTGACACCTGGAGCATCCTGGTCATTCTCAACCTGCAGCCGGCGTCGATGCGGTTCAATGCACTCAAGCGCACGATCGAGGGCATCTCCCAGCGCATGCTGACGGTTACGCTGCGTTCGCTCGAGCGAGATGGTCTGGTCAGTCGAACCGTGCGCCCGACCACTCCGCCGGAAGTGGAATATGCGCTGACAGAACTCGGCCAGTCACTCGCGGTGCCGATCGCTGCTCTCGGTGCATGGGCCGCTGGCAACCGCGACAACCTGCATTCTGCCCGGGCTGCTTTCGACGCTGCAGCCTGAACCGGCGTGTTCGCCTGCGTCAACTTTGCCAACGTTGCCGCATTCGCTTGCTTGACAGGAAGATGACAGCGGTCTATCGAAGCCGCGCAACGCCGGGCCGTGAGGTCCGGTGCTTTGTTTTATGCCGCAAGATCTGACGATGCCATAGGTTTCCAGGGTTTTGCATCACTGACGTGTCCCGTGGGTTTTCCAGTCGCTTGCGCGGAAAACCCTGTCAGGTCTCGAAAACGGAGGCCAGAGGAGGGCGCGTTTCCTTCGCCCGGACCGTGGTGGTTCGGGTCTGTTGTTTTGAAAGGGAATGCGATGAGCAAACGCGAATCCGCAAAATACAAGATCGATCGCCGTCTTGGTGAAAACATCTGGGGTCGCCCGAAGTCCCCGGTCAACAAGCGCGAATACGGCCCCGGCCAGCACGGTCAGCGCCGCAAGGGCAAGCTTTCCGACTTCGGCCTGCAGCTGCGCGCCAAGCAGAAGCTGAAGGGTCACTATGGTGACGTTTCGGAAAAGCAGTTCCGCAAGACCTACGAAGAGGCCAACCGCCGCAAGGGCGACACCTCCGAGAACCTGATCGGCCTGCTTGAGTCGCGCCTGGACGCCGTCGTCTATCGCGCCAAGTTCGTGCCGACCATCTTCGCCGCACGCCAGTTCGTGAACCACGGCCACATCAATGTGAACGGCAAGCGCACCAACATCGGTTCGTATCGCTGCAAGCCGGGCGACGTCATCGAGGTGCGCGAGAAGTCGAAGCAGCTCGTCATCGTTCTGGAGTCCGTCGGCCTCGCCGAGCGTGACGTGCCGGACTACATCGAAGCCGACCACAACAAGATGACCGCGACCTTCGCCCGCGTTCCAGGCCTGGCGGACGTTCCGTTCGCCGTCCAGATGGAGCCGAACCTGGTCGTCGAATATTATTCGCGCTGATCAAGTCCGCGAATTCGAATGCAGAAAGGCCGCCTTCGGGTGGCCTTTTTTGTTTCAGGTATTTGTTTGACGAAGCGAGCCCCGGTATAAGGCGCGGCATCAACTGCGGAACGCAACACCATGAACGCACCAGCAGACACGATTCCCGATCTCGACGGTGGTTGCCACCCGTTGTTTCGCGACGTGCCGTCATCGGTGGAATTCAACAAGCTGCGCAAGCGCCTGCTCAGGCTGACACGTCAGGCCATGGATGATTTCGCCATGGTGAAGCCCGGCGAGCGCTGGCTTGTAGCGCTATCAGGCGGCAAGGATTCCTACGGACTGCTGGCGCTCCTGCTCGACCTCAAATGGCGTGGCCTGTTGCCGGTCGAACTCATCGCCTGCAACCTCGATCAGGGGCAGCCTAATTTTCCCAAGCACATCCTGCCGGATTACCTGACGGCCAACGGCATTGCGCACCGCATCGAGTATCAGGACACCTATTCGATCGTCACCGACAAGCTGCCGGAGAACTCGACCTATTGCTCGCTATGCTCGCGGCTGCGGCGCGGCCATCTCTATCGCGTTGCGCGAGAGGAGGGCTGCTCGGCACTGGTGCTCGGCCATCATCGCGAGGACATTCTCGAAACCTTCTTCATGAACCTTTTCCATGGCGGACGGCTGGCAGCGATGCCGCCCAAGCTGCTCAATGACGAGGGCGACATGATGGTGCTGCGCCCGCTCGCCTATTGCGCCGAGGATGATCTGGAGAAATTCGCCAACGCCATGGCGTTTCCGATCATCCCTTGCGACCTCTGCGGCAGCCAGGAGGGATTGCAGCGCAACGCCATGAAGGCGATGCTGGACGATATCGAGAAGCGCATGCCCGGCCGCAAGGATACGATGATCCGCGCCATGACCAATGTGCGGCCATCGCATCTTCTGGATCGCAAGCTGTTCGATTTCGCGGCCTTGGCGCCTTCTGCCGGGAATACCGATGCGCTTTGACGATCGCGATGTCGAATGGTTGAGCGGGGTTCTGGCCGACGCGGCTGAGCGCGAGATCATGCCGCGTTTTCGCCGTCTCGGTGCAAATGACGTGCAGCAGAAGAAGTCGGCCGCCGACCTCGTCACCCAGGCGGACATTCATGCGGAACGGGTGATAACGCAAGCGATCGCTACACGATATCCGGACGCTCTGATCGTCGGCGAAGAGGCTTGCGAGGCCGACAGGACATTGTTGGCGAAGCTCGGCGGCAGCAGGCTGGCCTTTGTCATCGACCCGGTCGACGGCACATATAACTTCGCATCCGGCGTGCCGGTGTTCGGCGTCATCCTGGCGGTGATCAGAGACGGCGAGACGATCGCCGGCATCATCTACGATCCGGTCGGCAAGGACGCATTGATCGGTGTTCGTGGGGCAGGCAGCCACATGGTGAGCAGGCAGGGGCGAGAGCGCGTGACCGTGGCCGAGCCGGTGCCGTTCTCGCAGATGACCGGTGCGCTTGGCTGGCAGGCCTTTGACGAACCGCAGCGCTCGCTGCTCGCGAAGAACCAGGCGAAATGCCTGTCCTACATCGGCTACCGCTGTTCGGCGCACGAATACCGCGTACTCGCCGGCGGACACGCGCATTTCATCGTCCAAAATGTCATGATGCCGTGGGACCATCTGGCCGGCGTGCTGATCCACCAGGAGGCGGGTGGTCATGCAGCACGCTTCGACGGGAGCGCTTACCTGCCATCCCATATCTCAGGCGGCCTGATTGTGGCGCCCGACGAGGCAAGCTGGGCCGAAATCAAACGCGAGCTGTGGGCAGAATAATGCCGGCAGGATGACTGCCGGCCGTATTCTCAATGGGAAGGCTCTGCGCTGACGGCTTGCTGCGCACTCGGAGCGGTAAAAAGCTTGCCCCGTTCCGCAATCAGCACGAACACCAGTCCGACGATGCCTACGCCGCAGAAGCCGGCGGCCAAGGGGGTGACCGTTCCATCGAAGGCCTGCCCGATGATTGCGCCGACGAGACCGCCGCCCAGCGTCTGGATAAAGCCCTGGATTGATGCCGCCGTACCTGCGATGTGGCCAAGCGGTTCCATGGCGATAGCGTTGAAATTCGAACCGATCCAGCCGAACTGGAACATCGCCAGCGCGAACAGAAGCACGAAGAGCGGCAACGGTACCGGTCCGAACAGCGATATCACGAACCAGACCGTCGAAACGATGGTGAAGCCGATCAGCGCTCCGTGCGACAGGCGGCGCATGCCGAGACGCATGACCAGCCGGGAGTTCAGGAAAGACGATACCGCCATCATGCCGGCAATCGCCGCGAACAACACCGGAAACCAGTAACCGAGCTGGTAGATGCCGATATAGACCTGCTGTGCGGAGTTGATGAAGCCGAACAGGGCGGCAAACACCGAAGTCGACGCCAGCGTGTAGCCGAGCGACAGCCGGTTTGACAGCACGATCCCGAAACCCTGTACGAGGGAACCGAGATCGATCTGCCGCCTATCTTCCGGATGTTGCGTTTCCGGCATGCGGATGAAGGTCCAGAGCGCGATCGCCGTGGCGATCACCGCCATCACCATGAAAATCATGTGCCAGTTCGCAAAGATCATCACCAGCTGTCCGATCGATGGCGCCACCACGGGAATGACCATGAACACCATGAAGATCAGGGACATCACCTCGGCCATGGCACGGCCACCGAAACGGTCACGCACCATGGAGACCGCGATGACGCGGGTCGAGGCGGCTCCTATGCCCTGGATGAAACGCAACAGGAGCAGTATCTCGAAACTGGGCGCGAATACCGCACCGGCAGCAGCACAGATATAGATGACAAGTCCAACCAACAGTGGCTTCCGGCGGCCGAAACGGTCCGACAGCGGCCCGAAGAAGATCAAGGCGGCTGCCAGACCGCCGAAATAGGCCGAGATCACATATTGCCGGTGGTTCTCGTTGGAGACGCCGAGACTGGAGCCGATCTCCTGCAGGCCGGGCAGCATGATGTCGATGGCGAGAGCATTAAGGGCCATCAGTGCAGCGCAGATGCTGATGAATTCCCAGCGTGGGATCGCAAAGGCCGCTTGTCGGGCGTCTTGCTGGGCTTGCGTGTCCATGAGGATCCCCCAATGCCGAAACGCCGATGCACCGTTGGCCGGCACATCGGCTTGATGTCCTGAAGCGGACGATTTGGTTCAGCCGGGCAGGGGGCTGCCCGGCGAGGATCAGGTCAGGCTGCGCCTTTGACCTTGATGCCCTTCTCGTCGAAGAAGGCCTGCAGTTCGCCGGCCTGGAACATTTCGCGCACGATGTCGCAACCGCCGACGAACTCACCCTTCACATAAAGCTGCGGGATGGTCGGCCAGTTGGAATAGTCCTTGATGCCCTGGCGCAAATCGTTGGAGGTCAATACGTTGACGCCCTTGTAGTCTACGCCGATGTAGTCGAGGATCTGCACGACCTGACCCGAGAAGCCGCACTGCGGAAAGCCCGGCGTGCCCTTCATGAACAGGACGACGTCGTTGCTCTTCACTTCGCTGTCGATGTAGTCGTTGATTCCGCTCATGGGCCAAAATCCTTCTGCGCCCGCTGGAGTCGGGCCTGTAACATCATCATGAGATAACCCCGACAGCGAGCTGAAACAAGATGTTTGCCGATCACCATTCCGAAATGGCGCAAGCAACGGCCGGTTGCTGGGCCAAGCAGAACGGAGTCTTCAGCAGCCGATGACACGCTGGACCCGGCTCGTTCTCCTGATTTTATTGCTGGCCGGCGTTTGCTTGGCGGGCTGGCTCGCCCTGCGGCCGCAGCGGTTCGAGACTGCCAGCCAACCTCCAGCCCCACCGGCATCACCGTCGGCTCCGCAATCTCTGCCTTCGGATCTGCAGCCCGCTCCACCTCCCGCGTCGACAAAGGCAGCATTGCCCGAACCATGCCGCGACCTCACGTTCGAAGCGGTGACCTATGTCGTGTGCGAGGTGAATCTACGTCGGTATAGGGTTTCGCTGCACAGGCTGGATGCGACAGCCAAACCATACGGCTCCGTGACAAAATTCGCCCAAACCATGCACGCGGCCGGAACACCGGTGCTGTTCGCCATGAATGCCGGCATGTACCACAAGGATCTGTCGCCGGTCGGTTTGTTCGTCGAGAACGGTCACGAGGAAACACCGCTCAACCGCGATGATGCAGAAGGCAATTTCTTCCTCAAGCCGAATGGCGTTTTTTATGTCGGCACCGACGGCAAGCCAGGCGTTCTGGAAACCGGCGCTTTTGCTGCTGCCAAACCAGCAGCCGCATATGCCACGCAATCCGGCCCGATGCTGGTGATTGATGGTACGCTGCATCCGCGCTTCGAGCCGAACGGCACCTCACGCTATATCCGCAACGGCGTCGGCGTGCGCGATCCTGATACGGTGGTGCTGGCGATCTCGCGCAGTGAGGTCAGTCTTGGTAGTTTTGCGCGGCTGTTTCGCGATGCACTGGGCTGCCGCAACGCGCTGTTTTTCGACGGTGCCGTGTCCGCGCTCTCCAATGGCACGGCCTCGATTGTCGGAGGGTCGTTTCCAGCCGGACCCATTTTGGCCGTGGAGAGCAGTGAGCATTAGAGCGTTTCCGTTTTTCACGGAACCGCGGAAACGCTCTAAGTTTTTGTTTTCCTCGCATTTTTGTAACGCCAAGTGATTCCACTTGGCTAAAAAATGCATTAGCCCTTCATGAGGGCTGAGATTACTCCGGCACGCTGGTTTGAAGGGCGAGGGCATGCAGGACACCGCCCATGTTGCCCTTCAGCGCGTCATAGACCATCTGGTGCTGCTGCACACGATTCTTGCCGCGAAAGCTCTCGGCCACGACTTCGGCCGCGTAGTGATCGCCATCGCCTGCGAGATCGCGGATCGTAACCTTGGCGTCCGGAATGCCTTCCTTGATCAACCGTTCGATGTCGCGGGAGTCCATAGCCATGGGACGTTCCTTTTTCTCTAGTTCCCCATGAAGCGAGGAAACCAGGATTCGTGCGCCGCTTTCAAGTCTTTGATTGATATGGCGCGTGCCGAACCCAGTTTCAATTCGCTGCCGCCGGTGTTTCCGATCCACGGCGCGAAGATGCCGAGCGCCTTGGCCTCGTTCCACAGCGCCTGCAATTCTTCAGACTGGCCGCCGAATTTCACCGTGACCAGATAGCGGCCCTGGTCCTCGCCGAAGAAGACCGGGATCGGATTTGCATCGCTCAGGCCGGGCACCGTTGCGCCGATGCCGGATGCCATCGCCATTTCGGCCAACGCCACGGCAAGGCCGCCATCCGATAGATCGTGAACGGCGGTTGCCGCTCCGCTGCGGATCAGCTTGCGCACGAAGTCGCCGACTTTCTTCTCATGCGCGAGGTCGACCGGCGGCGGCGGACCGTCGCTGCGATTGTGGATGTCGCGCATATAGATCGACTGGGCGAGGTGGCTGCCCCAGCCGGCAGGGCCGCCGATGAGCAGGATGACTTCGCCTTCAGCGCCGAAGCCGACCTTGGCCATCTTCGACCAGTCGTCGATCAGGCCGACGCCGCCGATGGTTGGGGTTGGCAAGATGCCTTGCCCATTGGTTTCGTTGTAGAGCGAGACGTTGCCCGACACGATCGGGAAATCGAGCGCGCGGCAGGCGTCGCCGATGCCGGTGACCGCCTTGGCGAACTGGCCCATGATCTCGGGCCGTTCCGGATTGCCGAAATTGAGGTTGTCGGTGGCTGCGAGCGGCAGCGATCCCGTCGCGGTCAGGTTGCGCCAGCATTCAGCGACCGCCTGCTTGCCGCCTTCATAGGGGTCGGCCTCGCAATAGCGCGGCGTCACGTCGGAAGAGAAGGCCAGCGCCTTAGTGGCATGGCCGTCGACGCGCACCACGCCGGCGTCACCGCCCGGGATCTGCAGCGAATTGCCCTGGATCAGCGTATCGTACTGCTCCCAGACCCAGCGGCGGGACGAAAGGTCCGGGCCGCCGAGCATCTTCAGCAAGGCGTCGGCCACGTCCGCCTGCGGGATGTCGTCGGCCGCCAGCGGTGCGCGCTTGGCTGGCTCAACCCACGGGCGGTCATATTCGGGAGCCTGATCGCCGAGTTCCTTGATCGGCAGGTTGGCGACTTCCTCGCCCTGGTGCAGGACGCGGAAGCGCAGATCGTCGGTAGTCTTGCCGACGATGGCGAAATCGAGCCCCCATTTGCGGAAGATCGCTTCGGCTTCCTGCTCCTTTTCCGGGCGCAGCACCATCAACATGCGCTCCTGGCTCTCGGAGAGCATCATCTCATAGGCGCTCATGCGTTCTTCGCGCACGGGCACTTTGTCGAGTTCGAGTTCGATGCCGAGGTCGCCCTTGGCCCCCATCTCGACGGCCGAGCAGGTGAGGCCGGCTGCACCCATATCCTGGATCGCGATGACGGCACCGGATGCCATCAACTCCAGGCAGGCTTCCAGCAGGCACTTCTCGGTAAAGGGATCGCCGACTTGCACGGTCGGGCGCTTCTCGTCGATCTTGTCGTCGAATTCGGCCGAGGCCATTGTGGCGCCGCCAACGCCGTCCCGACCGGTCTTGGCACCGAGATAGACGACCGGCAGGCCAACACCCTTGGCTTGCGACAGGAAGATGCCATCGGCTTTGGCGAGGCCGGCCGCGAACGCGTTGACCAAAATGTTGCCATTGTAGCGGGCGTCGAAATTGACCTCGCCGCCGACAGTCGGCACGCCGAAGGAATTGCCGTAGCCGCCCACGCCGGCAACCACTCCGGCAACGAGGTGACGGGTCTTGGGATGGTCGGGTGCGCCGAAGCGCAGCGCATTCATCGCCGCAATGGGACGTGCGCCCATGGTGAAGACGTCCCGCAGGATACCGCCGACACCGGTGGCCGCGCCCTGATAAGGCTCGATGAAGGAGGGGTGGTTGTGGCTCTCCATCTTGAAGACCACGACATCGCCGTCGCCGATATCGACTACGCCGGCATTTTCGCCAGGGCCCTGAATGACCTGGGGGCCCTTGGTCGGCAGGGTGCGCAGCCACTTCTTGGAGGATTTGTACGAGCAGTGCTCGTTCCACATCGCCGAAAAGATACCGAGCTCGGTGAAGGTCGGCTCGCGCCCGACAAGGTCGAGGATGCGCTGGTATTCGTCAGGCTTCAGCCCGTGGGCGGCGATCAGTTCCGGCGTGATCTTCACGGTGTTGGAGATGGTCATGGTGCTGCAGGCAACTCCGAGAGCGTGTTGGGGCCCCTATAGCCGAACAGTCGGCGCTGCGACACTGCCGATTTCAGAAAAATGGCCGCATGCCACAGGCAGTTTGGTTGAAACCTATGCCGAGCGACCTGTGCGAAGCGTTTTTGAGCGGCTCAGCCGAAGGAATCGTAACCGGCGCGACCTTCTTCCAGCAGCCTGCGGATGATCTCTACGCCGCGCGCCACATCGGCACGCTGGCTTGGCGCTGAGATGCCGAAGCGTACGGCATGGAACACCTGTTCGGATCGGCCGGCCTTGAACTCGTCCTCATCGTCGAGCAGCACGCCGTTCTCGTAGGATGCATTTTTGAAGGTGCCGGAAAGCCACGGGTCCGGCAAAGTGAGCCAGACGAAGGGCACGTTGTCCCGGGCTTGGAAGGCAAAGCCGGCGAGCTTCTCGCGCACGATGGCGATGCGGGCATTGATCTCAGCGATGCTGTCACGGCGAATTTCATGCGCCTTGCCGGACAGCACCAGCCTGGAGCCGACTTCGGCGAGCAGGAAGGGCATGCCGCCGGTCAGCATCTTGTGCGCCACCTGAATGCGGTGCCGGTAGGCTGGCGGGCACGAGAGCCAACCGCCGCGCACGCCTGCCGACACCGATTTGGACAGACCGCTGGCAACGATGGTGCGCTCCGGTGCGAATTCGGCAAGCAGCGGCGTCTTGTCTTCGGTAAGGCCGCCATAGAGATCGTCCTCGACCAGCAGCACATTGTATTCGCGCGCGATCAGGGCGATGTCGCGACGGCGACCGACATCGATCGTTGCCAGCGTCGGATTCTGCACCGTCGGCATCAGGAACACCATCCTGGGATGTTTCTGGGCGCAGACGCGCTCGAAATCCTCGGGATCGATGCCCTCGGCATCTGACCCAACCAGCGCGATACGTCGCCCGACCAGCCCCGCGCTGCGCGAGACCTGCGAATAGGTAAGGTGTTCGAAGGCAATGTAGTCGCCGGGTGCGGTCAAGGCTGCAATTGCGGCCATCACCGCCGCATGCGTGCCGAGTGTCGGCACGATGCTGTCAGGGGCAGGACGGAAGCCGTTTCGGGCAAGCCAGAGGCTGCCGGCATCCATCCAGCGCTGAGGGAAGTCGCGCGTATAGCTAGCGATTTCATAGGCGTGGTCGCGCGTGATTTGCGCCAAGAGCTCGGTGATGATGCCGCCTTGGCCGGTGTCGGGCGCTGCCGTGCTGTCGAGGCGCAGCTTCCCGGGCGGTGCGACTGCAAGGCGCGTCCCTTCCGGATGAGAGGGCAGGGCCGGGCCATCCTGCTGTGAGTCGTCCGAATGCCGTCTGAGCACGTATGTGCCGCGTCCGACCTCGCCGCTGACCAGGCCGCGCTCGCGCAGCAGCTGATAGGCACGGCCGATCGTGCCCACTGTGGCGCCGATGTCGTAGGCGAGATCGCGCTGTGGCGGCAATTTTGTTCCCGCTGCCAGCACACCGCGGTCGATATCGGCTTCGATGCGGTCGGCGAGGCGCTGGTAGAGCGGGCCTGCGCCGGATGAAAGGTCTGGTAGCCAATTTGTCATGGTGACAATTTAGTATATTGTATCGATTTCAGAGTCAATACATATGCATTGCACCGCGGTTGTCGCGGCGATTGTGACAATGGTGCTGCTATGGCGAGTGCAATAGAGACAATTTCCAGGAGACAATCGTCTTCGGTCCTCCATGGAGAGCGGCTGTCGGGCTTCTCGGGTTTCTGCCGTCGCGTGACGGTGATGATGACTTCGTCCACAACCTGGCTTGGCCAGGCACTGGAGCGCCGCCGCAGCCGCTTGGCGCTGCTCGAAATGACCGACGAGCAGCTGAAAGACATCGGGGTCACTCGTTCCGACGCCTATCGTGAAGGAACGCGTTCCTTCTTCGATTGAGCAGCCGGTTCCACTTGAAGGCAAGTACGATGGAACGGAAGAAAAGATACCCTGCGCCCATACATTCCACCGATCCGGCGCGGGCGCCTCTCGCAAGGTTGATCGAAAGGCTGGCGCGCGGCTGGAACGCGCTCCCGCAGCATCAGCTTACGCGCCGAGGGCTGATGGAGCTCGGTGAGGAGGAGCTTGCCGAACTCGGCATGCCTCGGCGTAAAAGGGTGAAATGAAGACAGCCGGAGCGGCTGTGCCGGAACTCGCGCGATCGAAATCCTGGTACGCGCTGCGCAGGTCAGGCCTTGGCACCGCAATCGCTGCTGCCGGTCTGCCAGCGCGCGATGTCGGAACCGATGCGACCACCAAGTGACTCGCCCATCAGCGGGCCGAACACCTCGACGCGATTGGAGTTGCCGCGCGCCTGCACCACCAGCAGCGGCTTGCCGCCATAATGTTTCGCCGGCACCAGCAGGAAGCGGGGGGTGCCGCCGAAATTGTTGAGCTCGTTGGCCATCTGATAGGATTTGAAGGCGGGGTCCTTAGACGCGATCCAGCATTTGTGCGCTGCAATCGCAACCTGCTCCATGGCCCGTAGCGAAGCGCTTTTGCCGCCGCCAGTGGGGGCGGAATTATAAGACTTCGACTGGCAGCCCACCAGTGCGAGGCCTGCCAGGGCAACCAAACCGAAGCGGATGGCCATTTTTGCTGCATTCATCGTTTCGGCTTTCCCAAGTCGAGATGAAGTTTTGTCGGAAGAAGAGATCACCAACTCAGGCCGCGACGCCCAGCGCGCCTTCGAAGAGGGCTCGGCCATCATTGCCGCCATGTGCCGCTTCGATCAGATTCTCGGGATGCGGCATCAGGCCGAGCACATTGCCCTTGTCGTTGATGATGCCGGCGATGTCGTTGATCGAGCCGTTCGGATTGGTGCCTTCCGCGTAACGGAACACGACGCGGCCTTCGCCTTCGATACGCGCTAGCGTGTCGGCGTCAGCGAAATAATTGCCGTCATGATGCGCGACGGGGCAGCGAATGATCTGGTTCGGCTGATAGCCGCGGGTAAAGGCCGTGTTGGCATTGGCGACCTGCAGCTTCACCTCGCGGCAGACGAATTTCAGCGAGGCATTGCGCATCAGAGCGCCGGGCAAAAGGCCGGCCTCGACCAGGATCTGGAAGCCGTTGCAGACGCCAACGACCATGACACCCTTTGCGGCCTTCTCGGCCACAGCCCGCATCACCGGCGAACGCGCCGCAATCGCCCCGCAGCGCAGGTAGTCGCCGAAGGAAAAGCCGCCCGGAATGGCGATCAGGTCGACATCTGGGATTTCAGTGTCGGTCTGCCAGACGGTTGCCGGCGCAGTGCCGGAGATCTTGGTCAGCGCCGCGATCATGTCGCGGTCGCGATTGAGGCCGGGGAGGAGGACGACGGCTGTTTTCATTGTCTATCGCACAATCTGTGGAGCAATTTTCTGGAAGGCGAGGGCGCCGATGCGCTTGGCCTCGGCACGGCTGCCGGCGATACAGCGCATAAGCAGGAGCTGGTCATCCTGATAGAGCGTATAGGTATTGGCGTAGATATTGTCGGAGATCTTTACGTCGCTGACAAAACCGACTGCGCTTTTAAGGTTCGATTTTTTCAAGCCGTAGCATTCAGTGCCGCTTTTGGCGGCATTTTTCCTACAGATATCGAGCATCGTCTGCGCTGTGGTCTTGCCTGCGCGAACCCGATCCTCCATCCCAGCCGGCGCTTTCGAAAGCTGGACATCGATTGCCGTCAAGCCCCTGCAGTCGCCGCAGGACAGGACGAGCCGATTGCTGCCCTCGGGTTTTGCGGACCATTTGCCGGCAAGCGCTTTGGTATCGACCTTACTTAGGTCGGTAAGCTGCAGCGCAACGGCCGGACCTCCCAGCGACATCGAGGTGAGGAGCAATGCCGCAATGAGCTTCAGCATACTTTTGCTCATCACCCTTGCCATCGGCTAGACGAAGCTCACCGAATAGTTCTCGATCACCGTGTTCGCCAACAGCTTGTCACACATGGCCTTCAGGTCGATCTCGGCTTGAGCCTTGTCGGTGCTGTCGAGTTCGATGTCGAATACCTTGCCCTGGCGCACCTGGCCGACGCCGCCGAAGCCGAGGCCGCCGAGCGCATGTTCGATCGCCTTGCCCTGCGGGTCGAGCACACCATTTTTCAGGGTTACGGTGACGCGGGCCTTAATCACGCTATGCAATCCTCATTTCGATCGTTGTCGGCTCGTGGAAAACTGTTTTCCGGAAACCAGATGCACCGACCCCGATGGAAGCCGGCGCGGTGTTCATCTCAGTGCTTGGTGTCCTTGGGGCCGCTGGAAGCGACCAGGACAGGCCCGGTCGGGCGCATCGGTTCGTTCTCGTTCATGATGCCGAGGCGGCGCGCCACTTCCTGGTAGGCTTCGACCAGCCCGCCCATATCCCGGCGGAAACGGTCCTTGTCTAGCTTGTCCTGGGTGGCGACGTCCCACAAGCGGCAGGAGTCGGGTGAGATCTCGTCGGCCACGACGATGCGCATCATATCGCCTTCGAACAGCCGGCCGCATTCGATCTTGAAATCGACAAGCTGGATGCCGACGCCGAGGAACAGGCCGGAGAGGAAATCGTTGACGCGGATGGCGAGTGCCATGATGTCGTCGATTTCCTGCGGGCTTGCCCAGCCGAAGGCTGTGATGTGCTCTTCGGACACCATCGGATCGTCGAGCGCGTCGGCCTTGTAGTAGAACTCGATGATCGAGCGCGGAAGCACGGTGCCTTCCTCGATGCCGAGCCGCTTGGACAGCGAGCCGGCGGCAACGTTGCGCACCACCACTTCCAGCGGAATGATCTCGACTTCCTTGATCAACTGCTCGCGCATGTTGAGCCGGCGGATGAAGTGGGTCGGAATACCCATGCGGTTGAGATGGTTGAAGATGTGCTCGGAAATGCGGTTGTTGAGCACGCCCTTGCCGTCGACCACTTCGTGCTTCTTCTTGTTGAACGCGGTCGCATCATCCTTGAAGAACTGGATCAGCGTTCCGGGCTCGGGTCCCTCATAAAGGATCTTGGCCTTGCCTTCATAAATGCGGCGGCGTGACTTCATTTGATTTTTTCTCTGGTTGGAAGGGCAGGTAGCAACGACCGGTCCCTTTCTTTCGCGGCACATTGGCGCGTCTATGGTCTCAATCGCGGTCTCTACCGCAATCGCGGACATCGCTCAATCGGCAAATCGGTTGAATCACTGCTTTCCGGGCTGAAATGCCGCAACGCAACAAGCGAGCATCGGGCAAGATCGCATATTGACCGCGCGCCAGCCATTTGGTTTGAGAAATCCCGATAGGGATATATCGACCACCAACCGAATCGGTTCCACCGGAGGATTTGCGATGAGCAGCATGAAGGACCGCGAAGAGGGCTTCGAGCGCAAGTTCGTCTTCGACGAGGAACTGCGTTTCAAGGCGAATGCGCGCCGCAACAAGGCGCTCGGCCTGTGGGCGGCCGAAAAGCTGGGCAAGACCGGTGCCGATGCCGAAGCCTATGCCAAGGAAGTCGTGGTTTCCGACATCGAGGAGGCTGGCGACCACGACGTGTTTCGCAAGATCCGTAAGGATTTCGATGCCGCTGGCATCGACCAGTCCGATCATCAGATCCGGCGCACCATGGACGAGTTGATGGCGGAGGCCATCGAGCAGATCAAGAACAGCTGATCGCCGGACAACGAGACCGGCATAGCTGGACTAATGGACCGCCCGGTTTTTCCGGGCGGTTTTTCTTTGCCTTTTCCGTCATTTCCGGTTGAAACTGGATTCAAATCAAGAGGAAATTGCCGATGTCCCTGAGAGCTCGCCTGGAAGCCGATGAAACGCTGTGCACCGCCTGGTCTGGCGTGCCGGACGCGCTGACTGTCGAGATTGTCGCCAGACAGGGCTTCGACGCGGTGACACTCGACATGCAGCATGGCGGCCACAACGAAGACAGTGTGCTGCGCTCGATCGCGCCGATCCAGTCCGTCGGCAAGCCTGCGCTGGTGCGTATCCCGGTCGGCCGTTTTGACATGGCCAGCCGCGCGCTGGATTTCGGCGCCGAGGCGGTGATCGCGCCAATGGTCAATTCGGTGGCCGACGCCAAAGCTTTTGCCGCAGCGATGAAATATCCACCGCTTGGCGAGCGCTCCTGGGGCCCGACCTATGCTTTTCCGCGCCATGGCCAGGGCACGCAGGCCGACTGGCTCAAGGACAGCAACCAGCGGACGCTGGCTTTTGCGATGGTCGAGACGCGCGCGGCGCTCGCAGCATTGGATGGCATTCTGGAAACCCCTGGCATCGACGGCATCTTCGTCGGCCCCTCGGATTTCTCGATTGCCTGGAGCAATGGCGCGGTCGTGGACTCGACGCTCGAGGACATGATGGAAACCGTTGCGCTGATCGCCGAACGCAGCCGTAAGGCAGGCAAGCATGCCGCTATCTACGTTCTGGACACTGGCCTCAGTGGCCGTCTGGTCAAGATGGGCTACCGGCTGCTCGCTATGGGCTCCGAACAGGCATTGGTTGGCCTGGGCGCCAAAACGCTGTTGGCGGGTGTGAAAGCGTCGATTGGGCAGTGAGTAGTGAAATAGCGAGTAGCGAATAGGGGTAAGCCACCAATTTGCTACTCGCTACTCTCTATTCGCTCACAATCTCGACAGGAAATGCGCGAAGGTCATCGAACCTTCCGGCCACGGCCCGTGGCCGGATTCGGAATTGAGATGTCCGGTCTCGCCGGCATCGATAAACAGCGAACCCCATGCGCCTGCCAGGTCTTCTGCGATTTCGAAATCGCAGAACGGGTCGTTGCGGCTGGCGATCACCATTGAGGGGAAAGGCAACGGGTCGCGCGGGTAGGGGCCGAAAGTCATCAGGTGTTTCGGCTTGATCTTCGGATTGGCCACGTCCGGTGGCGCCACGAAGAAACCGCCGGCAATCGGCTTCTTGCACAGCGGCAGTGCCTGGATCGCAGTCGGAACGCCGAGCGAATGCGCCACCAGCACGACCGGTTTGGTTGCTTCGTTGACGGCCTCGGCCACACATGCCGTCCAATCTTCACGTACAGGTTTCGACCACTCGGCCTGCTCGACGCGGCGCGCTGTCGACAGTTTCGCCTCCCAACGGCTTTGCCAATGGTCAGGCCCCGAATTGGTGTAGCCGGGTACGATGAGGATGTCGGCGTCCTTGACTTTCATGGCCCCGATGTAGCGAGCGGCGTCGCCGGGTGCAATGGTGTGGTATCGTCGCCGAGATGTGAACGACGTGTTCGATTTTTGCCAGCTTGTGTGAACGATGGAAATCTTCCATTTGCTAGCCAGCACAATTACCGCCGCGTGCCTTCGGAGAATTGGGATTTGCGACTGACGCGACGTACAATGATGGGCGCATCCGGTGCGCTGGCTTTGGGAGCCATCACTGGCGCGGCCCGCTCGGAGACCAGAATGAGCACTTTGCCTTTTGCCGCCACCACACCGGTCAGCGTCGCCCGCGTCGGGTTGAAAGCTCGTGATGCCGACAAGCTTGCTGCATATTACAGCGCAGTAGTCGGGCTGGAAGAACTCAGCCGCGACGGCGAGACAATCACGCTGGGTGCGGCCAGTCGCCCGCTTCTGGTGCTCGAGCGCGACCCGGCCGCCAAGCCGGACGATCCGCGCAGCGCCGGACTGTTCCATACGGCCTTTCTTCTGCCCAGCCGCGCCGATCTCGGCCGCTGGATCAACCACGCCATTGAAAACAAGATCGCGGTCGAAGGCGCTTCGGACCACCTGGTCTCCGAGGCGGCCTATCTCACCGATCCCGAGGGCAATGGCATCGAAATCTATGCCGATCGTCCGCGCGAGACATGGAAGTGGAATGGCCCGACCGTCGAGATGGCGACGGTCCGCATGGATATTCCCGGTGTGATCGGCTCCGTACCTTCAGGCGACGCCGGCTGGAAGGGCGCGCCTGAAAACACGGTGGTCGGCCATGTTCATCTGCGGGTAGGCGATCCCAACCAGGCCGAGGCCTGGTGGAATAAGGAATTTGGCTTCGACACGGTCACCAAGTATGGCACACAGGCGGTGTTCCTGTCGTCTGGCGGCTATCACCACCACATCGGTGCCAACACTTGGCAGAGCGCTGGTGCGGGCAAGCGTGACGCCGGCCGTTCAGGTCTGTCCTGGGTGGAGATGCGCTCGTCGGAAACCACGACGCCGTCGACCCATATCGATCCGTGGGGTACGGTGATCCGCTCGGTTCCTGGAGTTCCTGCATGACATGTTGATCCGGTCCGAAACGCCCGCTGATCATGACGCGATCCATGAGCTTACCTGGGCTGCGTTCAAGCCGATGCCGTTCAGCGACGATACGGAAGCCGATATCATTCGAACCCTCCGTGCGGATGGCGATCTGGCAATTTCTCTGGTCGCTGAGGACGGCGGCGAAATCGTCGGCCATGTGGCGTTTTCCCGGGTAACTATCGACGGAGTCGATGACAACTGGTTTGGCCTCGGCCCGATATCGGTCAAGCCCGGCAGGCAGCGCCAGGGTATCGGCAAGGCGTTGATCGCTGCTGGGTTGAAGCTGCTCGATGAGCAGGGCGCCAGCGGATGTGCGCTGATCGGAAGTCCGGATGTATACAGCCATGCTGGCTTCGTGAGCGATGGACAGCTGACTTACCTGGATATCGATACAAGATATGTACAGCGGCTGGTGCTGCGTGGACCCGTGCCGCGCGGTGCGCTCAGCTTTGTTCGCGCTTTCGGCGGATGAAGGCGACCTTTTAGCCGGGTCTTCCTGCAGTTTCTCTTCCGACAACATCGCGCCAAAACAGACATGAAGCCTTGGCATTAACCCGCTATCTGGTTTTATCACCGATGTGTCAGGTGCCGATGGCGTCGGCTGCGAAGCCAGTCGAGAGCCCGTGCGCCCAGTTGGTGAAGCCAGCGGCGTCGGCACGGCGAGCGGCCTCCGCCCAATCATAATCGATGGCGCGCAGTTCGAATGACCACCTGCCGTTCCGGCGTGTGGCCAGCGCGTAACGCGCGTGCGGGCTGCCGGTAGCGGTTAGACCTGGAAAAGCCTGCACGCCGACGCTGCCCGGGTTGAGGATGCTCTGATCCTTGGTGGCCTGGACAACGCGCGGCGTGTGCGAATGACCGCACAACACCAGTTCCGCTGTGACATTGCCCAGCTTGAGCCGGACCGCGCTCTCTGTGGATGGGAAGAAGTGATTGCCACCGTCGTCCTCCAGCAGAAAGATTTCGTCGCTGGACGGACTGCCGTGGCAAAGAAAGATATCCGACTCTACGCTCATCGTGGCCGGTAAAGCAGAAAGCCAGTCCTGCGAAGCCTTGCTGAGATGACGATGCGCAAAGGCATCGATCGTGTCGAGTTCGGCAGCCGGCGTTTCGGCAAGTTCCCGATCATGATTGCCGCGCACGGTCGGCCAGCCGTGAGCGGCAAGATATTGTGCGGTTTCCTCCGGCCAAAGCGGGCCGGACAGGCAGTCGCCCAGATTGACGATCAGGTCGGGCGCGGCGGCCTTGATCTCACGGTGCACCGCTTCCAGTGCGCGCAGATTGCCGTGGATATCGGAAACGACTGCCAGCCGCATGACGTGTTATCCAAAGACGCGCTTGAAGATCGTGTCGACATGCTTCGTATGGTAGCCGAGGTCGAATTTCTCGCGGATTTCAGCTTCCGATAGTGCCGCCGTCACTTCCTCGTCGGCAAGCAGTTCCTCGAGGAAATCAGCGCCCTGTTCCCAGACCTTCATGGCATTGCGCTGGACGAGCCGATAAGCATCCTCGCGGGAGACGCCGGCTTGCGTCAAAGCCAGCAACACGCGCTGCGAGTGGACCAGTCCGCGGAACTTGTTGAGGTTCTTGTCCATGTTTTCCGGATAGACAAGCAGCTTGTCGACAACACCGGTGAGCCGCGCCAAGGCGAAGTCGAGTGTTACCGTCGCATCCGGCCCGATCATGCGCTCGACAGATGAGTGCGAGATGTCACGTTCGTGCCAGAGCGCCACATTTTCCATCGCAGGCAGAGCCATGCCACGCACCAGCCGGGCCAGTCCGGTGAGGTTCTCGGTCAGCACAGGGTTGCGCTTGTGCGGCATCGCTGACGAGCCCTTCTGTCCGGGCGAGAAGTATTCTTCCGCTTCCAGCACTTCAGTGCGCTGCAGATGGCGAATTTCGGTGGCCAGGCGCTCCACCGACGAGGCGATGACGCCGAGCGTGGCAAAGAACATGGCGTGACGGTCGCGTGGGATGACCTGTGTCGACACCGGCTCCGGCTTCAGGCCAAGTTTCTTGGCGACATGCTCTTCGACATAGGGTTCGATGTTGGCGAAGGTGCCGACGGCGCCGGAAATCGCGCAGGTGGCGATATCCTCGCGCGCATGGACGAGACGCTCGCGGCAGCGGCTGAATTCGGCATAGGCCTGCGCCAGCTTGACGCCGAAGGTGGTCGGCTCGGCATGGATGCCATGGCTGCGGCCGATGGTGACGGTGTCCTTGTGTTCGAAGGCGCGACGCTTCAATGCCGCCAGCAAGGCATCAATGTCGGCCAGCAGGATGTCGCTGGCGCGGGTGAGCTGCACGGCTAGGCACGTGTCGAGGACGTCGGACGAGGTCATGCCCTGGTGGATGAAACGTGAATCGGGGCCGACGAATTCAGCCAGGTGCGTCAGGAAGGCGATGACGTCATGCTTGGTGACGCGTTCGATCTCGTCGATCTTGTCGACGTCGAATTTGGCTGCGCCACCTTTCTCCCAGATGGTCTTGGCGGCTTCTTTCGGAATGACGCCGAGTTCCGCTAGTGCGTCGCAGGCATAAGCCTCGATCTCGAACCAGATGCGGAAGCGTGTTTCCGGCGACCAGATGGCGACCATTTCCGGCCGGGAATAGCGTGGGATCATCGGTCCGTCCTGATGTCTCGGGAAAACTTACGCCGCCTCCTAACAGAGCAGAAGAAAATGCTCAACGCGGCTGACGGACAAACCACAGTCCGGCAGCAAACAGTGCAATGAATCCGAGCGGGAAATAGAAGCGAATGCCGAGGATGGCGAACTGGTAGAGCGCGCCTGCACTGGTAAAGGCGAACTGAAGGAACCAGCGCACGCTGAAGGGCGTGCCATGCCATTCGGCATAATAGGAGCGATACTGCAGGACATAGAGCCCAGCGGTGAAACCAAGCGTTGCCGCGAGCAGGCAAGCAAACAGGGCGGCAAAGGCAACTTCGCCGGATCGGCCAAGCGAAATAAGCCGTGCGGTATACAGGCCGAGCGGAAAGGCGAGGGCGGCGCCGGCAGCAAACAAAAGGACGACCGTCACGATGCCGCCTGGCGTCTGCCATTCGGCCATCCACAGTTTGGCAAAGGCGCTTGTACCCATCAAAAAGGCCCAGGTAAGGGCGCCGAAAAGCGCGGTAGGCAATGTTGGGAGGGCCAGGCGCATACGTGCCGCTACCGCACCGCGCGCGCGGATGATTGGAACTGGTGGGGCGGAAGCGCTCACAGCCGCCCGGTCACCGCAATCCAGCGATAGTCCGGGCCTTCGAAGCCGTAACCGCGGGTCCAGATCAGCACGGCATAAGCCGACAGGCCATCGCCACCATAAGCCTGCACCGCGCCGATGCCGTAGCCATTTGGGCAGCCGCGGCTTTTCGGGATGGATTTGTCCTCGTGCAACAACTTCGTCGTGCCATTGGCGCTGGCTTCGATACGCAGCAGACGAAACCCCTTGGTTTCGCCCTGGCTGGCGCAGACGTCGTCGCCTTGTAGCGCGAATTCGTTCAGCCGGAATTCCATCGGCTCATCGATCGCCGGAAAGACGGGGCGCGGATTCACGACCATGCGCTGCGGGTCAGCCGACAGTTCGGTCACCGGGTTGCTGCCGGCGGTAACACCCGCATTGGCGTCAAGTTCGGCCTGCTTGACAACCGCCTCGCCCCGTTCGCGCGCCTTGTTGCGGGCCGCTTCCAAGGTGGCATTCTCGTCATCGAGCCGCACACGCACCGGCGTTCCTTTGACGAAAGTGTCAGTAGCGGTGTCGATGTAGTAGCGATTGGCGTAGGGAAAGCCGGAGCCGTCCTGAACGCCGTATTCTTCGAAGGCAAAAATGCCGCCGCCTTTGCTGAACCCGAGGATTTGCAATTGCGCAACATCCCCAGCCCAGGCGACGCCGGTCCCCAACCAAAGCACGCTTGCCAAGCCGACAGCGTTCGCGTTTTTCACGAAAACGCGAAGCCGCTTTAACTCTTTGTTTTTGCGTAATTCCAGACGGAAAACCGCTGCGCACTTTTCCTGGAATTCCTCTATGAGTTTCGCTAGCCGCATCATTTGCTCCTCTCGAACTCCGGCCGCAATATGCATGCCAGCGCCGGTCGCTGTACACTCAGCCTTTCAACGAAGACCAGGTTGGAAAAAGGTCACCTGCCGACGGTGTGGCATTGTAGACGGCACGCGCAATCGCCCGTGCCATGGTGGCGCCGGCTGCGGCATAGAGGTCTATGGCTTCGACCGGGGAGGGTGCGATACCGCTTCTGCCTGTCGCCAGGCCGAAGACGAGGTCTCCGTCCACTGGCGTGTGTGTCGGCCAGATGGCGCGGGCGAAGCCATCATGCGCTGCGATTGCAAGCCGCTTGGCTGCGGCTTTGGGCAACACCGCGTCCGTTGCGATGATTGCGATAGTGGTGTTGGCGCCGACCGGATTGTCGCGGAACTTCAACCGGATTTGCCGGCTGTCTTCGGGCAGGGGACAAGGATAGCTCAGCCCGCCGAATTCGTTGTCGATCTCGAAGGGAGCTGCCCAGAAATGGCGGCTACGGCCGACCGTCACCGAACCCGTCGAATTGGCGGCAACCAGAGCGCCGACGGTGATGCCGTTGTCCAGCAAGGTCGAAGCGGAGCCGAGCCCGCCCTTCAGGCCGGAAGTCAGGGCTCCGATACCCGCGCCGGCGGTGCCGATTTCGAAATCCGCTGACGCCGCAAGCGCTGCTTCATGCCCGAATTCGCGATAGGGCGGATAACGGCCCCAATTCTTGTCGCCGTTGTTGGGGAGGTCGAACAGGATCGCTGCCGGCACGATTGGTACGCGGAAGCCCGCGACCTCGAAGCCGATACGTTGTTCGCGCAGTGCTGCCTGCACGCCGGAAGCGGCATCGAGACCGAAGGCGGAGCCGCCGGAAAGCACCAGCGCATTGATGGTCTCGACCGAATTGTACGGCTCCAGCAGATCCGTCTCACGCGTACCCGGTGCGCCGCCCAAGACCTGCACGCCGGCCACCGCCGGCTCGTCGCAAACAAGGACCGTGCTCCCCGACTTCAGCTTGGCGTCCCCGGCGTTGCCGACACGCAAGCCGGCCACGTCGGTGATCAGGTTGCGTTGACCGGTGCGAAACATCATTGCTCCTCGAGAGGGACGAAGCGTGTGCCGTCAAAGCGAAAGGCACGATAGGGATTGTGGGTCAGGTCGCCTTTCTGGTCGAAGGCGACAGGGCCGATGGATGTCGTGAAAGTCCGGCCGGACAATAAAGCCGGCAGCGGTTTGCCATCGGCTTCGGACGCTTTCTTGGCCGCATCCAAGATCTCGACGGCGGCAAAAGCGGGCAACGCGTAGCCTTCGGGCTGGAGCTTGCCAGTGGAGAAGAGATCCAACGTCTTCTTGTCCGCCACATCTGCCCATTCCGGCATGGCGATCATCAAGGTGCCGGTCGCGTAAGGCAGCTCACTTGCGGCTTCGCGCAGCGCCTCGCCGCCGGCGAAGACCATTTCTGAGCCCAGCTTGGCAGCGTCACGGGCCATAATGGCCACGTCGCGGCCGTCGCCTCCGACAAAGACGGCGTCGGCTCCGGCTTTGCGCAGACGGCCGACCAGCCCGACCTGGTTGTCGAGCTCGGGGCGGAACGTGTCGGTGAACACCGGTTTCAGCGCGGCTTGCTGCGTCGCGACGCGCACCGCCTCTGCCAATTCGCGCCCATAGATAGTGCCGTCATCGACGACGGCAAAAGATGCTTGGCGCCACAGCTTGGACAGGATCATGCCGGCAGCATCGCGTTCTGCGTCTCCACGTGGACCGAGCCGAAATACCGGCCAGCCAGTCTTGGCGCGTCGGTCCGTGAGACTTTCCGTGCGCACTCCGAGCGTGATCACCGGAATGCCGGCCTGTTTCAGGATCGGCATGGCTGCCTCGATCGCCTCTGTGCACAGGAAACCGACGACGGCATCAACCTTGCGAGATACGAATTGCGCGGCGGCTGCCGCACCTCCTTCGGCGTTGCATCTGTCGTCGACAAGGGTTGTTTCGGCACCGACAGTGCCGGCGCCCAGCCGGATACCGTATTCGATCTGCCGCCCGAGGATTGTAGAGGAGCCGGTTAAAGGTGCCGCAACGCCGATGTTGAGTGGAGCGGCAATGGTTGCGCCGGTCAAGATCAACCCGGCAAGCAGGCCGCCCAGTGGGGCTATGAGTGCGTGCGGCAGTCGCATACCGATGAATTGTCTCCCCCGCTGACCACAGGACCAGCTTCGGTCAAGACCTAAAGGCTGCTAGGTCTTGGTGCAACAAGGCAATTTCGACAAGCCGCATCAACCACTTCGCTTGTGGTGCGCAAGGTACAGCCATATATAGCGGTGGGGGTTTGATGTCTGGAAATCGCCTGTGTTGATGAAGAACAATGTCGAGCCGCAAGCCTATCGCGACGCGATGAGCCATTTTGCCGGCCACGTCCACGTGATTACCACCGATGGGGTCGCCGGCCGACGTGGCGCCACCGTCATAGCAGCCTGTTCGGTATCGGACACGCCGCCGATGGTGCTGGTGTGCCTCAACCGGGTCAATCCTAAGAACGAGGCATTCGTCCAGAACGGCAATTTCGCGCTGAATACCTTGTCTTCGCATCATCAGCCGTTGTCTGCCGGCTTCTCGGGCATAACCGGTCTTTCGCTTGAGGATCGCTTCGCTCTCGGGCAATGGGATACGATATCGACAGGTGCCCCGACGCTGTCAGACGCGCTCGCTGTTTTCGACTGCGAACTGTTCGATACCAAGGACTTGGCCACCCATCGTGTGCTTTTTGGCAAGGTGACAGGTCTGCGCATCGGCGATAATTTGAAGCCGCTTATCTATCATAACCGCGGCTACCGCATCCTGCAGGACTAGGAAGCGGGCACTCACGGAGCCAGGATGACCGAGCTGAAACCGCGCCCCGCGCCGGCGACGATCGACGAAACGCTCGATCTTCTGACCGGCGCGGACTACGTCGCCGACCGGTCGCTGGCGACGGTGCTGTTTCTGTCGCTGCGCATGAAGCGGCCGCTTTTCCTTGAAGGCGAAGCTGGCGTAGGCAAGACCGAGATCGCGAAGGTTTTGGCAGCGGCCCTTGGCAGGCGGCTGATCCGTCTGCAGTGTTATGAAGGGCTCGACGTTTCCTCCGCGGTCTATGAGTGGAATTACGCCGCCCAGATGATCGAAATCCGTATGGAGGAAGCTGCGGGCAAGGTCGAGCGCTCCACCATGGAACGCAACGTCTTCTCGGAAAAATATCTGATCCGCCGCCCGGTGCTCGATGCTTTGACCGGCAAGGAAGGGGCCGCTCCCGTCTTCCTCATCGATGAACTCGACCGCACGGACGAGGCTTTCGAGGCCTTCCTGCTTGAGATCCTGTCCGACTTTCAGGTGACCGTGCCTGAACTCGGTACCATCAAGGCTGAAGAGCCTCCGATCGTCATCATCACCACCAACCGCACCCGCGAGATCCACGACGCGCTGAAGCGCCGCTGCCTTTACCATTGGGTCGACTATCCAAATGCGGCACGCGAGCTGGAGATCGTCAGGCGCAAGGTGCCGGGTGCCAACAAGCGCCTGTCGGCTGAAGTCGTCGCCTTCATCCAGAAGCTGAGACAGATCGAATTGTTCAAAGCACCGGGCGTGGCGGAAACCATCGACTGGGCTGGTGCGTTGACGGAACTCGACAAGGTCGCGCTCGACCCGGAAACCGTATCGGACACGATCGGTGTGCTGCTGAAGTACCAGGACGACATCGCTCGCATCGAACAGGGCGAAGGACGGCGCATTCTCCAGGAGGTCCAGGCGGAACTCGCCTCGGCGGCGGAGTAGGATCAAATGAAAGGCAGCCAGCCGGAAGGCCGGATCGCTGACAACATCGTCTATTTCGCGCGAGCTCTGCGCAAGGCGGGCATGCGGGTCGGGCCTGCGTCGGTGAAGGACGCCATGGAGGCGGTGCTCACCGCCGGCATCGGCAGCCGCGACGACTTCTACTGGACCCTGCACGCGGTGCTGGTCACGCGCCATGAGGATCACGCCACATTCGACGAGGCATTCCGCCTGTTCTGGAAGTCGCGTGAACTCGTCGAAAAACTGCTCGCCATGTTTTCACCGGTGGCACTGGAGAATCGCGAACGTCAGAAGCCGCGCGCCGCTGAGAGCCGGGTAAGCGACGCGATGTTCGAAGGACATCAGAACGCGACGCCGCCGCGCGAGGTGCCGGACATCGAAATCGATGCGCGCTTCACGGTCTCCGGCAATGAAATGCTGCGCGGCAAGGATTTCGCGCAGATGAGCGCGGCAGAATTGGTCGATGCCCGCAGGGCGATCTCGGAATTGCGCCTGCCGTTCGACATGGTGGCGACGCGGCGCTTCAAGGCTGATTCATCCGGCCGACGAGTCGATCCACGCGCCATGATGCGGGCGTCGGCGCGCACCGGCGGGGCGCTGATCCTGCCGAAGTTCCGCTCGCCGCGTGAGATCCACCCTCCGCTGGTGGTGCTAGCCGATATTTCCGGCTCGATGAGCCAGTACACGCGCATCTTCCTGCATTTCCTGCATGCGTTGACGGAGAAACGACGGCGCGTGCATGCCTTCGTCTTCGGCACGCGGCTGACCAATTTGACACGCCAGATGCGGCATCGCGATCCGGATCAGGCTCTCGCCGATGCCTCTGCTGCTGTGAAGGACTGGTCGGGCGGCACCCGCATCGGCCAGACGCTTGCCGACTTCAATCGGCTGTGGTCGCGGCGTGTGCTGGGCCAGGGGGCGGTCGTGCTTCTGATCACCGATGGGCTGGAGCGCGATGATGTCGACGGGCTCGCCGGCGAAATGGAGCGCCTGCACAAATCCTGCCGTCGCCTGATCTGGCTGAACCCATTGCTGCGCTTCGATGGTTTTGAGGCACGTGCGCGCGGTGTGCGGGCGATGCTGCCGCATGTCGACGAATTCCGACCCGTACACAATCTGAACGCGCTTGCCGATCTTTGCGTATCGCTGGGCCGCAGCCAGCGGCGCGAGAACGACCCGCGCCGCTGGCTCGATGCCGTGACGGCAAGGGCAGCCTAGCCGATGTCTGGAGGAATGGCCATGAACAGTACCTATCTCGATGAGGTTCGCGACCCGTTGCTCATCGCGGAGGACTGGATGAAGAACGGCAAGGACGTCGCCATCGCCACGGTTGTCGAAACCTGGGGCTCGGCGCCGCGCCAGGCCGGCAGCCATCTGGTCATCGACGCGGAAGGCAATTTCCACGGCTCGGTCTCCGGTGGCTGTGTCGAAGGAGCCGTGGTCGCCGAAGCGCTGGATGTCATTGGGTCCGGCAAGGCCAAAATGCTCGAATTCGGCGTTGCCGACGAAACGGCATGGCAGGTAGGGCTTTCTTGCGGCGGGCGCATCAAGGTCTATCTCGAACGGCTGGGTTAGCACGTCACATGGATCCCTATGTTCTCAAGACATTGAACGCAGAGCGCCGCGCGCGCCGTGCCGCGGTGCTGGTAACCGATCTTGGCGACGGGCGCGATCGTGTCGTGCGCGAGGGCGATACGGTTGCCGGAGAATTGGGCGCCGCCATTGAACGGGCCTTTCGCACCGGACTTTCCGGTTCCGTGGAAGCGGAGGGACGTAGCTTTTTCCTCAATGCTCATTTGCCGCAGCCGCGCCTGGTGGTGATCGGCGCCGTTCACATCAGCCAGGCCCTTGCGCCGATGGCCAGGATTGCGGGCTATCCGGTCGAGATCATCGATCCGCGCAGCGCTTTCGCGACGCCCGACCGCTTTCCGGACGTACCGCTGCATGCCGAATGGCCACAAGATGTGCTGGCACGGCAACCGCTCGATGGCTACACCGCTCTCGCTGCCGTCACCCATGATCCCAAGATCGACGATTTCGCACTGAAGGCAGCGCTCGAAGCGCGTTGTTTCTATGTTGGTGCACTCGGCAGCCGCAAGACGCACGCCAAGCGTGTCGAGCGCCTGTTGGCCCTCGGTGCGGGCGTCGAGGATATCGCTCGCATCCATTCGCCGATCGGCGTTGATATCGGCGCGGCGAGTCCGGCCGAGATCGCAGTGGCGGTTCTGGCCGAAGTGATCGACGCCTTCCGCTCGCGTGGCCTTCAGCGCAAGGGCGAAGCAGCGTGAAATTCGGTTCTGTGCCGTTGGAGGAAGCCGAAGGCGCAATCCTGGCCCATTCGACCGTGGTCGGCGCAAAGCGCTTCCGCAAGGCGCGTGTCCTCTCTGCCGAAGACGTCGCTGCGATGCGGGACGCCGGCTTGAGAGACATCATCGTTGCGGTGCTGGCCGAAGACGATGTCGAGGAGAATGCTGCCGCAGAACGGCTGGCCGCAGGCCTTTCCTTCGCCGGCATTGAGGCTAGGCCGGCGGCCACCGGCCGCGTCAACCTTCATGCCACGGTTTCCGGCGTCTTCACGGTCGATCGGCAACTGATCGATGCCATCAACCTCGTCGACCCGGACATCACCATCGCCACCATGCCGCCCTTCGCGCCGATGGTGGAGGGACAGATGGTGGCAACGATCAAGATCATCCCTTTTGCGGTCTCGGAAAACGTGCTGGAGCGCGCACTTGAGCTGGGGCGGGGCCGGGAAGCCTTCCGCATGCATCCCTACAAGCCCTTCAGGGTGGGCGTGGTGCAAACCGTTCTGCCTTCGATCAAGAGCAGTGTGCTGGACAAGACCCTCCAGGTTACCCAGGAGCGCCTGGGGCGTACCGGAAGTTCGATCTCGGGTGAGATCCGCACGCCGCATTCCGCACCGGAAGTCGCCAGCGCCATCGAACAACTGGCCGCCAGCAGTGACATGGTGCTGGTGTTCGGCGCTTCAGCGATGAGCGATCCGGATGAAGATGTCATCCCGGCCGCCATCCGTGCCGCCGGCGGGATCGTTCACCGCTCCGGCATGCCGGTCGACCCCGGCAATCTTTTCGTGCTGGGCGAGCGGCAGGGCAAACCCGTGCTCGGCGCGCCGGGCTGTGCGCGCAGCCCAAAGCTGAACGGTTTCGACTGGGTGCTGGATCGATTGATGACCGGCATTCCGGTGACGAAAGAGGATATCGCCGGCATGGGAGTGGGGGGACTCCTGATGGAGATCCCGACCCGGCCGCAGCCCCGCGAACTTGTCTCCGGCAAAGGTGGGGCGAAAGAGGTAGCCCTGGAAGTGCCGGTCGTGCTGCTGGCGGCCGGTCGCTCCAGTCGCATGGGTGGTCCGAACAAGCTTCTCGCGCTTTTCGGCGGCACGCCGTTGGCGCGGCTGAGCGCAGAGCGGGCTCTTGCCTCAAAGGCAAACGGCGTCCTCGTGGTCATTGGTCATCAGGGCGAGCGCGTGAAAAATGCGCTCGCTGGTCTCCAGGTGACCTTTGTCGAGAATCCGCATTTCGCCGAAGGATTGTCGACGTCACTGAAGGTGGGTGTCTCCACGCTTGCTGATGATGCAGCGGGGGTCCTGGTGGTGCTTGGCGACATGCCTGGCGTATCGCCATCGGATCTCGACCGGCTGATCGATGCCTTTCGCGCGTCCGGGGGGCGTTCGGTGGTGCGTGCCTCACATAATGGCCGGCGGGGTAACCCCGTGATCCTGCCGCGTTCGCTGTTCTCTGCCGTCAGCCATCTCGAAGGCGACACCGGAGCGCGCCATATCGTTGAGGCGGAAGGGTTGGATATCATAGACGTTGAGATCGGTGCAGGCGCTTTCGTCGATGTCGATACCCGCGAGGCGTTGGCAAACGCTGGCGGTGTGCTGCAGGATTGACAAGAGGGCCTGCGGCAAAGCAACCCTCTGCATATGAACGCGATCGTTACCTCTTCCTTCACATCAAGCCTTGCGCGGTGCCTCCGCTTTCCGCTGGTGCTCCTGCTGTTATCTGCCTCGACAGTCGTTTTCGCCGAAGCGCAAGCGTTGAAGCCCTTCAAAGACGAGCTTTTTGCCTATCCGGGCATTCTTTCCGCTGAAAAGGGCGACGTCTATCGCGTGGTCGACTACCGCGAGATGCGCGATATCAACGAGCGCGATGCGGTGCCGGAGCGGCGGGTGCGTCCGCAATACACCTCGACCGCCGTGCGCAGTATGCAGCAGGATCTGGCGCTGAAGCTTGATGCCGGCACGTTGCGCCATGTCGCCGTCGGCAAGACGGAAGGAGCCGCCATCATCGTGCTTTACCTGCACGGGCAAGGCGGCAGCCGAAAGCAGGGCGTCGATGATTTCACCTTCGGCGGCAACTTCAATCGTCTCAAGAACCTGATGGCCAATAATAACGGCCTGTATCTGTCGCCGGATTTCACCGATTTCGGCGACAAAGGGGCGGGGCAGGTGGCGGCGTTGATCGGCTACTATGCCGAGCGTTCGCCCGGCGCGAAGATATTCGTCGCCTGTGGTTCGATGGGCGGAGCGCTGTGCTGGAAACTGGCGGGTCGCCCTGACACCGGCAACCGTATCGACGGGCTGGTGCTGCTCGGGTCGTTGTGGGACGAAAATTTCTTCACCAGTCCCGCCTTCAAGCGGCGCGTGCCGGTGTTTTTCGGTCAGGGCAGCAAGGATCCGGTCTTTCCGGTCGAAAACCAGGAGACCTTCTTCCGTTCGATCCTCGCCAAATCAAAGGCTTACCCGACCCGTTTCGTGCGCTTCGAGACGGGTACGCACGGCACACCGATCCGCATGACCGACTGGCGCGAGACACTGAATTGGATGCTGTCGCGGTCCAAATAGAGCGACGGAGATCAGGGCGCGGTGTTGTAGTCGATCACCGTTTCCGGGTTGACCTCGCCATCATAGCTCGCATCGACATCGTACTGCACCAGAGCGAATACCCCGTTGCGAAACAGGTACGTGCCGTCCGATGATGCATCACCGACGCCACGCCATTTGTCATGAGAGACAATCGTGTGATTGTTCTCGTCGTAGCTCGCATTGATAAGCCGATCGACGGTGCGGAACCCGACGATGCCGACATGCTCGACCTTGCCTTCGGTATTGCCGTTTTCATAACGGATATCGAGGTCCGGCACTGCGAACTGCAACTGGTTCACGCTCTGCTCGGCATCCGAAAAATAGAAGATCGAACTTTCGTTGTAGGCCGCCATCGAGCAAAAGAACTGAAAGAGCCGCGCCGTCTTCTCCGGCTGATCGTCCGCGGACTTGTAGCGGATGTCGTAGACGGTGGGATCGCCGATTTGGCGGCCAGCAGGACCCTCTGGATCGCATGCCTCGCCATAGCTTGCGAGAAAGGCTCTTTTTGCCTGATCGAGTTCCGCATCCTTCTTTGGAATTGGTGGGCTGTCGCCACAGCTTTCCGGCAAAGCCTCCCCGAATTCCTTATCGGAAAGCTTCAGCGCTCCTTTCTCGATGCGAATAGGGTTGAACGGCGGTGCTTGAACTTCGGCATTGACCTGCCGCAGCGTGTAGCAGCCGGCGAACACCTTGCCATTGCCGGCTTTGTCGACGGCACGGATCGCAACCGGAATGGTATAGTAAATACTGCCGGCCGCCCCCTCGCTGCCCGCATTCCCGGTCAGTACCTCAACCGTCTCAGTCCCCTCATATCCCTTGGTGAAGCTGTCGAAATCCTTGGCTGGCTTCGTGTCCCCAAAATAGTCCCAGGCACGCGCATACTCGTGGCGGCTGATGGCGTTATACAGCGAGCGGATGATAGCTGCGGCATCGGTCCGGTCGTCGAGGTAAGGCGGTTCGGCTGCTCGGACAGCTTGACCGAACACGGCAACGCCGATGATTGTGGTCGCGGCAAAAAAGGCGCTTTTCATCGGAGAATCTCCACTCGACCCGACCAGCATCGGTGCCGAATGAGGCAGGCGCGTGACGGCTCGGCGACACTTGAAGAACCGCCGGCGAAAGCGCTACGTCTCGATCGGCAGCAGGGAAAACGGTTATGGCGATATCCATGTATGACGCGTCGGTCGCGGTGTTTCAGGCCAGGCTGAAGGCATTGGCCGGCGTGTTGGAAGCTGCTGAGAAGAATGCGGCCGAACGCAAGATCGATCCGGAAGTCTTTCTTTCTGCACGTCTGGCGCCGGATATGTTCCCGCTGACCCGGCAAGTGCAGATCGCGACCGATCACGCCAAGGGTGCAAGCTCGAGGCTTGCGGGGCGTGATGCGCCGCGATTCGAGGACGACGAGCAGACTTTCGATGATTTGCACGCTCGTATCGGCCGTACGACGGATTATCTGGCGACGTTCACCGCGCAAGACATTGCTGGATCCGAGGAAAAGACGATTGAGCTTCGGCTGGGTGGCCGGCAACTTTCAATGCCCGGCTTGCAGTATCTGCTGCACTTCGCCATGCCCAACTTCTATTTCCATGTCACCACCGCCTATGACATCCTGCGCCACAATGGCGTGCCGCTGGGCAAGGTCACCTTCATCAGCGGTGGGCAACAACGAGCCTGAGATTAAGCACCTCTCGGCAAATCCCGATTGCGGCGCCGGTCAGCGAAGCGCGGGAGTTCGGGCGATACGGGGAAAATCCGCCGGCTTGATGCCAGACTCAGCGCGGTCGGCACGGTTCATCGCATAGATGAGTGCTAGCGAGGCACGATAACCCACCTGTTCTTGCGGGCGTGGACGGGCGAACATCTCGGTGAAGAACCCCATGGTTCTCGGCTCCGGTTGGTCCTCCCACTTCAAATATAGGTGATTCAGGATCGTTGTTGCAGTGCAGCATAGTCACATTGGCCGGGTTTATGCTGCGCTGCACAATATGTCGCAGCCCTCAACGGGCATCCGAAAGCGTCTTCGACGACGTTCTCAGGGCGGATCATCGCTAAAAATCCTGTCGCCGATGGCATGCATTCTTAACGAGCCGGATGTATCGTTCGCGCACGTTGGCGCGCATTGCTGGGAGGCTGACATCGCTACCGGAGCCAAGCGGGATTTCGCTTCCTTGCTCGACGATCTCTTTGTCGCTTCAGGAGAAGCGGACGAGGCTGGAGCAAAACCGACCATTCCCTTCGACTATCTTTCCGTTGTCGACGAGCTGCATTCCGGTCGCATCAAGGTGTCCGGCGAGGCGGCGGCAGCCGAATATCGTGAAAGCGGTGCTGACCTGGCAGCCGAATTCTCGGCTTTGCTTGACCAGGCGCGAGTCGTGCTGGCGGACGAGCATCCCAAACCGGAAGAAGCGCTGCCGCCGATCGATCCCGACGCGATTGCTTCGGAACTCGGCCTCGGCCATATAGCGAAAGCGGCTGACCTTGCGCGCCTGCGCCGTGATTTCGCGTTCGCCAATCATCCGGACCGGGTTGCGCCGCATCTGAGGCAGCGCGCCATGATCCGCATGCAGGTGGCCAACATGCTTATCGACGAGGCCAAGAAAAGGGCCTTGGCCGCCACCCGCCGCCGTTAGACCAGTCCACCCCAGCTTGTGTGGCCGGGCCGGCTTGGCCTTCGAGCCGGCCACGCCTATGCTTGGTTCCATCCCGCTTTGCAGCGCATCCAGACCAAATCCGCTCCGGAGAAAAAATGCAGAAACGCCGTCTCGGTCGGACAGATCTTCTCGTCTCCAAGATCTGTCTGGGTTCCATGACCTGGGGCCAGCAGAACACATCAGCCGAAGGGCATGCGCAGATGGATCTGGCGTTCGAGCGAGGCGTCAATTTCATCGATACGGCTGAACTTTATCCGATTCCGCCTAAGGCGGAGACGCAAGGGCATACCGAAACGATCATCGGCAGCTGGATCAAGGCACGTGGCAACCGCGACAGGGTTGTTCTGGCCACCAAGGTGGTTGGCCGCACCGCCAACGAATGGTTCCGTGGGGGGCGGCCCTCCAGGCTGGTGCGCGTCGACATTTTCGATGCCATCGACAAGTCGCTGGCTAGGCTCGGCACCGATTATGTCGACCTGTACCAAATACACTGGCCGGATCGCGATGTGCCATGGGGCGCCAATCCCACGCGCATCGGCGGTACGCAGCTGCGTGCGGATTCGCCTGGCGGCGAGGAAACGCCGATCGGCGAGACGCTGGCCGTCTTCGACGAGCTTGTGAAGGCCGGTAAGATCCGCCATCTCGGTCTGTCGAATGAGGGTTCCTGGGGCATAATGCGTTTCCTGGCCGAAAGCGACAAAGGCGTGGGGCCGCGTGCCGTTTCACTGCAGAATGCCTACAACCTCGTCAACCGGACTTTCGAGGTGAACCTCGCCGAGGTCTGCGCCCGCGAAGACATTTCCCTGCTTGCCTATTCGCCGCTGGCGCAAGGCTATCTGACCGGCAAATACGACCATGGCGCTCGCCCGGCGGGTTCTCGTTCGCAGCTCTTCAATCGAGGTCAGCGTTACGAGACGGCAAATGCCGCCGAAGTGCTGCTCGAATACAACGAACTGGCACGGTCCTTCGGTGTGGAGCCGGCACTCTTTGCCGGCGCCTATGTGGTGAGCCGGCCTTTCGTCACGTCGAGCATTGTCGGTGCCACCAGCGTCGCTCAACTCGAAACTGCACTTGCCGCTGCCGACGTCATCTGGACCGAAGAGATGCAAAAAGCTGTCGACGCCGTGCATCAGCGTGTCGGCAATCCCTGTCCCTAGTTCCGCGCTGGCCTATGCAGCATGAAGGGGTGGACAGACTGAGGGAGGACAGGATGGACTTTCCGATCGAGACCGTACGCGCAGCATTCCCGGCGCTTTCGCTGACCGATAATGGGCGTCGGCGCATCTATCTCGACAATCCGGCTGGTACGCAGGTGCCGAAATCGGTTGCCGAGGCGGTGTCGCGGTGTCTTCTCAGCACCAATGCCAATCTCGGCGGTTTCTTCGAGACGACAGTGGCCGCCCAGAAGGTCGTGGACGATGCTCACGCCGCCATGGCGGATTTCCTCGGCGCGGAAACGGCCGAGGAGATCATTATCGGCGCCAACATGACGACGCTGACCTATCACCTCTCGCGCACCCTCGGCCGCGGTTTTGCGCCGGGCGACGAAATCATCCTCACCCGCATGGATCATGAGGGCAACGTTTCGCCCTGGCTGCAACTGGCCGAGGATCGCGGCCTTGTCGTGCGCTGGTTGCCTTTCGATCAGGAAAGCTGGCAGGTCGAGCCGGCTGCCTTGGCGGCACTCCTGAGCGATCGAACGAAGCTGGTGGCGTTGAACTATGCTTCCAACCTCACCGGTTCGATCAATCGGGTGAAGGAGCTCACCCATATGGCCCGGACTGCCGGTGCGCTGGTCTATGTCGATGCCGTGCAGTTCGCGCCGCATGGGCTCGTCGACGTCACCGAAATAGGCTGCGACTTCCTGGTCTGCTCGGCTTACAAGTTCTTCGGCCCGCATATGGGCATCCTCTGGGGTCGGCGCGCGGTCATCGACGCCTTGCAGCCCTACAAATGCCGGTGTTCTTCCAACGAACTGCCGGAACGGTTCGAACTCGGCACGCCGCAAATCGAGTTGATGGCTGGGCTGACCGCGGCGATCGGCCATTTCGAGCAATTGGGCCAAGCAGCCGGTTCGAAAGGTTCGCGGCGCGAGAAGATAGCAGCAGCCTTCAGTTCCTCCATCGCTTACGAGAATGTGCTGGCGTTACAACTGATCGAGGGGCTTTCCGCCATTGAGGGACTGACCATCCATGGCATTACGGGTCCGGCGCGGGTGCATGAACGGGTGCCGACCGTCTCGTTTACAGTCGAAGGCATCGAGCCGGAGAGCATCGTAAAGCCTGTGAACGGCGAAGGGATTTTCCTGTGGTCAGGCCACAACTACGCCTGGGAGATCGTTCACCAACTTGGCATTCCGGCCGACCAGGGTGTCGTGCGCATCGGCATCGCACACTACAACACCGCTTCGGAGATCGCTGAAACGCTGGAAAGCGTGACCCGCACCATCGCCATGCTGCGGCAGCAGCGCCGAGTGTAACCGGCACTATACCGATGATTATTGCCGAAACCGGTGAGGAAGCTGGTCAGGTTGGCATTGAGTGCATCGCACAGACGGCAGGCCACAGCGCGTAGGCTGCGGGTTTGCCTGAAAGCCCGGCTTCAGCAGCCTCGACGGTACTCCAGGCGCTCCAGAACGCGCTGCTCCAGATGTCTACGGAAATCGGGCAAGCCGTGTCGGCCATGTGATAACCGGCCTGGCTGCAGAGGCGGGGGTAGGAGCCGGTGCGCGCAAGTGGATTGATGTTCGGCATCACCTCCGCTGAGGTGCCTTCGAAGCGCTTCCAGCGCTCGAAGATATGTTCGAGCAAGTCGAGATAGTCCGGCGTGAGTAAGACCGCGTTTCAGTTCATCGGCGTAAAAGGCCTTCACGTCCCGTTCCGCAATTCCTTGCCAGTGGCAAAGGCGAAGAACGCATCGCCGATGATCCTGTGGACATGATCGTCGGCCTGATGGGTGATGCCGATGCGTTCATAGAAGCGTTGTGCGCCGACATTGCCGCTGTCGACAGCGAGTTCCAGATAGGCTCCGCCTTCGTCATTGACCTGTTGTGCCAGATGCCGCAGCAGCTTTTCGCCAACCTTCTTCCCACGGAACCTTTCCGTCACAAAAAGATCCTGAACGAAGGCGCCGGGGCGACCTCTCCAACTAGAGTAGATCGGAAAATACAAGCACATGCCGGCGAATTCTGAATCGATTTCCGCGATCAGGACGTGGAAATGTCGCCTGTCACCGAACCCATCACGCCGGATGTCGTCGGGCGTCGACCGCATTTTGTGCAGTTCGCCAACCGTCTTGGCGATACCCAGAAGGCCCGCGTGAATGTTATCGGTGTCTTCGGCGCGAGCAGGGCGGATGTTAACAGGCGCGTCTTCTATGCCGGTCATCTGAACGCCACCCGGTTCCCGCCCTTGAGCGTCTGCGTAAAACAGGCGATCGGGGTAAGCCCAGATTTCGCCGCGCGCGCCATCCATGTCGGCTTCTCGCAATAGTGACTGCGCACTGCAGTGTGGCGCTGCTGCGCGGTCAAGCCGAAGTCCGAGAATGTCGCTGGCAATCGGTTCATGGCAGGCTCTTGAGTATCCAGTCATTTCGGCCATTGCTCCATCGGCCGTCAAATGGAAAGCATCGGGCCAGCTTGGTCCAGGCTCATAAACCGACTATCTAGGACGCGCGGATGTTTTTCCTGGGAGCGGCCATGCTGAGAGTTCAAAAGGTCAAGGTCGATGACATCTACGTGCCAACGGCGCGACGTAAGACCTTGCATCCAGAGACGGTTCGCCATCTTGCCGAAGACATTTTGGAAAACGGCATGAAGATGCCGATCCAGGTTCGCCATGACGGCAAGCGCCACGTCCTGGTCGAAGGGCTGCATCGGCTGGAGGCTGCCAAATGGCTGGGTGAGGAAACCATTGACGCTTATCTGGTGCAGGCGAGAAAGCATTGACGCTCTGCCTCTGCCCGCAAACGCCTGAAATGAGTTCGGTTTTCACATCTCCCACAAAAAAATTTCGAGGAAGATGTCGGATCGCTGCCAGGCAATCCGTCCTCGGTGCGAAGACCGAAATCAACCCATCCAGGAGAGTACACAGTGACCACCAAACTCGACATCGCCCCCTCTTCGGAGAACGAACTGGTGCTGGCGCGTATCATCGAAGCACCACGCGAAGCCGTATACCGCTGCTGGACCGACCCGACGCTGATGACGCAGTGGTTTGCGCCGAAACCTTGGACGACGCCGCGCGCCGAAGTAGACCTGCGCGCCGGCGGGGCATCTCTGGTGGTCATGGCTGGACCGGACGGCAGTGAATTTCCCAATGCCGGCCAATATCTCGAAGTGGTTCCCGGCCGGAAGCTGGTTTTCACCGACGCTTATGTCGGTGACTGGCAGCCTTCCGAAAAGCCCTTCATGACCGTCGTGCTGACTTTCGAAGACGAGGGCGCCGGCAAGACCCGTTACATTGCGCGCGTTCGCCATTGGACTGCTGCCGACCGTGAGCAGCATGAGCAGATGGGTTTCCACGAAGGCTGGGGCATCTGTGCCGATCAACTCGAGGAACTGGCCAAGACACTTTGATCGACGACGTGAATAAGCCGCATCACGGCTTTTCATTTGACGGCACGGAGCGGCAAGCTACCGTGCCGTTTCTTTTTTGAGGATGCCGGAACGACGATGAAATACCAAGGTGGATGCCTGTGCGGCGCGGTGCGCTATTGCGCTGACGGCGAGCCGATCAATCAGCGGATCTGCCATTGTCGCCTTTGCCAGAGGGCGATCGGCGCGGCGTTCAACGCACGGCTCTTGTTTCGTATCGATGCAGTGACTGTCGACGGGCCGTTGGCCTTGGCCAGTTCGTCTGCCGAAATCAAACGGGGCTTCTGTCCGCATTGCGGCACGACGTTGTTCTCTCGGCGCGAGAAAGCCGGCGTCATGGGGGTGACTTCGGGTTCGCTGGATGATCCGTCAGCCTTCGCGCCCCAGATGCATATTTTCACCGGTTCAAAGCAGCCTTGGCTCGTCCTCGACGACAACTTGCCGCAATTCGAGGATGCACCGCCACCCGTATGAACGGCCGCTGCCATCAGCCTGCGAGCTCTTCGACGAAATGTGATGCACGTCGCAGACGCTGCCGCAATTTTTTCTTTAAATTCCTCGAAATAGCCGACGAACCATCATTGGGTTGCCATGTTTGGCGCCCTATTTATGCATCGCGGGTGGCCTTCGAAGAGGCAAGACATGGGCGAGCACAAAGAGACACTGGAAGAGCTTTTGGGCGACCAGATCGTGCAACTCGTGATGGAGCGCGACGGTTGGCGAGCGGAGCACGTGCGCCTGCTTCTCGAAAGGGCCAGAATGCGTTCCGGCATCGAGACGACGATCCCGCCGGCACATATCATTGCCAAGGCCTGCTTGCCGCAATGGATGGGTGGCTAAGCGAGATTTGCCGGCTAGCCATTTGAGTATGGCAATCACGACGCTTGTCAAAGTTTATCGGCCCCGACAACGAGCGGGGCCGTTTTCATGATGGCGTTTCTGCTCTCGCGGAAGTGTTCGGGGCGGCCTTAGTGGCAGCTGCCGCAGCAGGTGACGGCCAGCTTCTCATTGGCATAGCCTGCCTGCTGGATCGCAGCCGAAACCGCTTCCTCATCGCTGGCGCCGTCGATCGAAACGGTGGACGCGCCAAGGTCGATCGTGACTTTGGCCTTTGGATCGACGCCCTTCACCGCCTTTTCGACTGTGCTGGCGCAGTGGCCGCAGGTCATCTCGGGGACTTTCAGATTCAGCATCGCAAACACTCCTTTCGTGGGCTGATGAACCGGTTGTGGGGCTTGCCATGCTGGGAAGGTCAAGCGCCCGGCGCGACATGCTCACGATGCAGGACTTGCGTGCCGATGAAATTCTGAAAACGAACGCTTGACCTTCCAGTCACTGGAAGCTCTATCTGCTTCAGCAACAACCGGAAAGGGAGTTGCAAAGCTCATGATTCTGTTAGCCTTGTTCATCCACCCACAAGCCGTCGCTTGTCCTGGCGAGACGGAGGTGGGTCGATGAACATCGGACAAGCAGCCAGCGCGTCAGGCGTGTCGGCCAAGATGATCCGCTACTACGAACAGGTTGGATTGATCGCCAGCCCGGCGCGGACCGAAGCTGGCTACAGGGACTATTCGCCAGACGAGGTGCACATGTTGCGCTTCATCCGGCGCGCGCGCGATCTCGGCTTCTCCGTCGAGCAGATGACAAATCTGCTTGCGCTGTGGAGCGATCGTTCGCGCGCCAGCAGCGACGTCAAGCGGTTCGCGATGGCGCATGTCGTTGAGTTGGAACGCAAGATGCGCGAGCTGCGCGCCATGGCGGATACGCTGCGGCATCTGGCCAAGACCTGCCATGGGGACGAACGGCCGAACTGCCCCATCATCGAAGAGCTTTCGAGTGGCCACGAAGCAGTTCCGCCGAAACCCAAACGTGCCTCCTCGAGACGCTACGGCGCGCACTGAGTCTAGACAGCAGAGAACATCGCAAAGGAGTTTTCCCATGCACCGCCGCACCTTTCTGACGGCTGGTATCGCTACCCTCGCGACTGCCGGTCACGCCTTGGCGCAGATGAAGATGGACGACATGAACGCAATGCCGGGCATGGATCATTCTGCCCACGGCATGCCGGCTAAGCCGGCCAAGCCTGCGGTGTCGCTGACGTTGAAGGAAGGCGAGGCATTGCGTGAATTGCCTCGGCTGGCCAGTCAAGCCTCCGACGCAGGGCTGTTCCAAGCAAAGCTGACTGCTGCGCCGACGACGGTCCGATTTGCCGAGGGCGTTGAGACACAGGTCCTTGCCTATAACGGCATGGCGCCCGGCCCGCTGATCGAGGCATTTGAAGGCGATCGTATCGAGATCGACTTCACCAACGATATTCCCGGCGAGGACAGCACCATCCACTGGCACGGAATGCCGGTGCCTGCCGACCAGGATGGCAACCCCATGGATCCCGTCGCCTCTGGCGCAACCCGCGGCTATGCATTCGATCTGCCAGCTGGCAGTGCTGCTTCCTACTGGTTTCACCCGCATCCGCACGGCAAGACAGCCGAACAGGTCTATCGCGGGCTGGCCGGCATCTTCCTGGTCAAGCCGAAAGCCGATCCGGTTCCAGCGGCCTATGGCGATACGGTGCTTGTCTTCACGGACCTGCGCCTCGGTGCCGATGGAGCCATTTCCGAAAATTCGATGGTCGACCTGATGAATGGACGTGTCGGTGACCACGTCCTGGTCAATGGCCAGAAGAATCCGGTGCTCGACGTGCCTCTCCGCGCCAAACGCCGCTTCCGCCTCTACAACGCAACCAACGCACGCTTTCTGAAGCTCTCTTTCGGTGCGGCTGCCATGACCGTCATCGGCACGGACGGGGGGCTGCTGGAGGCTCCGTTCGCGGTTGACGACGTATTGCTGGCGCCGGCGGAACGGCTCGAACTGGTGGTGTCGTTTGAAAGGCCCGGGACCGTGCAACTGCAAACGCTAGCCTATGAGCGCGGCTGGATGGGGCCCGGCAAGCCAAACGACGCCGGGCTTGCGCTGCTGACGGTCAACGTCTCGGATACGCCGGGCGAGCCAATGCCGCCGCTGCCCGAAAAGCTGGGAACCCTGGCGGCCCTTGGCACTCCTGTGGTCAACCGCCGCTTCGTCTTCACCGAGAAGATGGGCATGAGCGCCGGCGGTATGGAAATGGGTTTCTTCATCAACGACGTGGCCTTCGACATGAACCGCGTCGACGTCACCGTCAAGGCTGGCGACGTCGAACTCTGGGAAGTGATCAACAGGGCTGACATGGATCATCCTTTCCATGTCCACGGCACGCAGTTCCAGGTGGTCGAGCATGAACGCGACGGCAAGGTGACGCCGCCTGCCTATCGGGCATGGAAGGACACCATCAACGTCGCACGAGGCGAAACCGTGCGACTGTTGTTGAAGCAGGATTTGCCGGGGCAGCGCATGTACCATTGCCATATTCTCGAACACGAGCAGCTTGGCATGATGGGCATTGTCGACGTAACGGTCTGACGGGCGTCAAGGCGAAATGGTTCGCGGGCAATATGATTTTAATGGAAGTGCTCGCACCCTATGGAGCGTTGTTCGCAAGCGCGTTTCTCGCTGCAACGCTGCTGCCGGCGTCGTCCGAGTTGGTCCTGCTCGGACTGCTCGCCGCCGGCCGTGGCGATCCAACACTTCTTGTCGTCGTCGCCACCATCGGCAACACGGCGGGATCTGTAGTGAATTGGGCGATCGGCCGCGGCGCCGAAGTGCTGCATGGTCGTCGCTGGTTCCCCGTATCTCGCGAACGGTATGAAAAGGCCGGAAGCCTGTTCAGGCGCTACGGCCTCTGGACATTGCCTTTCGCTTGGCTGCCGATCATGGGTGATGCTCTGACTGTCGCGGCGGGGGCGGCTCGCGTCAGCCTATGGCTTTTCGTGGTGTTGGTCGGGTCTGGAAAGGCTGCCCGCTATGCCGCTATCGTTGCGGGACAGGCATGGGCAACCGGCTAGAGCATTTTGTAGCCAAGTGGAATCACTTGACGTTACAAGAATGCGACGAAAAAACTTAGAGCTTTTACGCGTTTTCGTGAAAAGCGGAAACGCTTCAGGGGCGGGCGAAGACGCGCTCGAGCTGCGCCGGCGTGTTGCCGGTGAGGCGGCGGCTTTCCCGCACAAGATGCGCCTGATCCGCATAGCCAGCTTCCACCGCGAGCAAGGCTGTCGAGGCTTTCGAGTTTCGCGACAGCCGCCGGAAGCGTTGATAGCGCAGGATCCGGTCGAGCGTTTTTGGACCGTAGCCGAAACTCTCATCGAAGCGCCGTCTGAGTGTGCGCTCGCTCATTGCCAGTGCTCGCCCCAGCCACGGAATGAGGGGTGCATCCGGAGGAGGGCCGGCCTCAGTCAGGCGGAATGCGGCTTGCATGGTGTGGTCCGCTGCATCGCGACGACTATGACCTGCAATGCTTTTCTCAACCGACGCGATGAGTGAGGCGAGATCAGGCTGATTTCGGATATCGGCACCCAGCAGCCGTCCTGTTCGACCCAACACGGTCTCAAGCGCCAGCCGCTGTCCAAGCAACTCGACGGCAGGAACGCCAAGCCAAGCGGCGGCGGCTGCGGGCTGGAAGCGGAAACCGATGACTGCTGTGCCGGCTGGGATCGTCTCGGTTTGCGGCGCCCGGTCGGGACCGGCAACCCGGAAATGTCCGTCGATCCATTGTAAATCGATTGTGCCATCCGGCGCGATCACCACCGGCGGAGCCTCGCCCTGCGGCAAATGGTGTACCCAGACAGCGGAGAACCAGTCGCGCAGGAAATGCGCGGCTGGACGTTCATGATAATGGCCGGCTGCCTGTGCTGGCACCGCCTGCATGATAATCTCCCTGGCCGTCCAACTTGGCCGGTCTCTTCTGCAACAGGTACGCGCGGCAGGCTCGAGGTTCAACCTACGGATTGTTCCGAACGGTGAGATTGGCCGAAATGTTCAAGCAACACCGGCCGCTTGGGAGCAGATAGGAGGAGAGCCGATTCAGCATCGGCCAACAACTGCAAAGTTTGGAAAGGCCAGAACCATGAAACAAAGGATCAGCGTCATCACCCTCGGCGTCGACGATCTCGAAGCGTCGCTTAAGTTCTACCGTGACGGTTTGGGGATGCAGACAGAAGGCATTATCGGTACTGAATTCGAGCATGGTGCGGTTGTCTTCTTCGACCTGCAGGGCGGGCTGAAATTCGCGCTTTTTGCGCGCGACGACATTGCCCACGATGCAGGGATCGCGAAAACCGGGCGCAGTCCCACAGAGCTCACGCTTGGCCATAATGTAGCGACGGAAGCCGAGGTCGATGCCGTGATGGAAAAAGCCATCGCTGCCGGCGCTCGACTGGTGAAGCCGGCGCAGAAAACGTTCTGGGGCGGCTATGCCGGCTATTTCCAGGACCCGGACGATCATCTTTGGGAAGTCGTCTACAATCCGGCGTTCATCCCCGAGGAATGACTCATCGGGATGTTCGCCCACGAGACCTGGCGAACGCGTGTTATTCCGAGCTGTTGCCGCGATTCCAATAGGATACCACCAGGTGCTCATCCTTCTTGAGCCGCAATTCGGTGCGGCAATAGCTGCGGATCTGCCGGAACGTGGCGAATTCGCAGCCAGCCCAGATGTAGACGGATGATTCGTCATCCGGAGGCGCGCTGCTTCGCACAGCATCGACAAGCAACGATGTCGTTCCGGCAGCGGCACCGTTGCGATAAAGCCAAGTCACCTCGATGCCGGCCCGGAAGTCAAGATGCTGGACTTCGCATTCGTCAGCAACCTCGATGAAGGCCTTGCCTCGCGCCTGTGCAGGAAGACGTTCCAGCATGCGGGCGATGGCGGGCAGGGCAGTTTCGTCTCCGGCAAAGAGGTACCAGTCGGCATCGACAAGGCCGCCGCCGCCGGGGCCGATGACGCCGATCTCGGCGCCTATTCGTGCAGCCTCGGCGAGTGCGGACCCGGGACCGGCGTCCGCGTGGAGCACGAAGTCGATGTCCAGCCTGTTGGCGGCGACATCGAGCGAACGCACAGTGTATTTCCGCAAGCTTGGACGTCTCGACGGATCTTCCCACTGGGCAAGTCCGTTGCTGCCGACTGTCGGCCATTGCGGTGCCGCGAGATCGGGATGCTGGCACAGGACGTTGAGATGCAGCGCGTTCATTCCCGCGAAACGCGCGACATTGTCGCCGTGAAATGAGATCCGGCGCATGTGCGGCGTGATGTCTTGTACGTCGGTTATGCGCAGGATTTGGAAATTCGGCGGACGCGCCAAATCGCCGCCGTCGCCGCTCCAGACGATGGTGGGAGTGGCGGGCTCGGCGAATTCGAGGATGTGCGAGGCGACGGCAACACGTACGAAATAGAGGTTCTCCAGGCTGTTGGCCTCGACATCCACCAATGTGCCATCGTCCATCAGGCTGAACCGCACACGAGCCCCGGAGAATTCGAGAATGCGGACGCCGTCTTCCATTCGCGCGATGCCCCCATGCTCGAGCATATGTTCGCACACCGGTGCGACGATTGCCTCGGGATCGGAAAGCACCACGCGGGTCTGGGCGGAAAATGTCATCATGATCAAAGCCTTGCACTCAAGCTTGGGTTCTGTCACGCGCTCGAACTGCTATACTGCGGGCGTCCAGACGAAGTCATTGCGCGGTTGCTGCGGCAGCTTCCTTCAACCCGATCCAGAACGTGCCTTGCAGCGGCACGGCCATGAAGCGTTCGTTGATCTCGGCCAAGGTGTGGTCCGGATCGAGGTCATCGAAGAGCTCCGGATGCAGCCATTTGGCGAAGCACTCGAAAACAAGGAAGTTGAGGGCGGAGATGGAAAGCTGGTGTGACACGGCATAAGCGCGTCCGTTGCGCACCGCAGTCAACTCGCCGCGGAAATCCCGGCCGATCGCCATCTGCAGCGAAGCGCGGGCCGCTTGCGTATTCACGTCGCCGCCAACCACCAAGCCACCTTGCGCGGCAAGGTGCGGGCCCCCGGTCGCGATATAGACCTTAGGGTCGATGCCGAGAACAAACTCAGCGCTGAGTTGCCCGTCATAGCCGGGAATATCGGCGCCGATGCTGCGGCCACCGGCCATTTCGATGGCTTCGGTCATACGGTTGCTGGCACCGGGCGACGAGCAGCAGACCGTGCCGGCATGGGCGTCGATCAAGACGCTAGGCCGTTCCTTTGCACCCTTGAGCCGTTCTTCGATCAGACGATATCTATCCTTGACGTAGCCGGCGAACTCGCTTGCCTTTGCTTCCTGGCCGATCGCCTTGCCGAGCAATGTCATCGAGACGGCGGTCACCTCGGCAGGACTGAGGGTGCTGTTCTTCGGGCTGTCCAGGAAGATCGTGGGGACACCCGCGGATTTGAGGATCTCGACGATGTCGTTCCAGCCCGGGTCCCAGATGCTGACGACGAAGAGATCTGGCCGGGCGCTCAATATAGCTTCTGCGGAACTTTTCGTGGGCAGCACGCCGCCCACTTCCGGGATGTTTGCCGCCTGCGGAAACTTCCGGCGGAAAGCGGCATAGACACCGCTGTCGAGACGTCTGGGAGCAGCCCAGCCCGCGATCTTCGCCGCGGGATCAGGGTCGATCAGTGCCAGGGAAAGCAGCAGCAGGCTTTCGTTCGTCACGATCCGCGTTGCTGGTTTCGCAAGCCGAACCTCACGGCCGACGGCATCGGTCACAAGGATCTCCGCGCGCGCCGGTCCCGCCATGAGGCCACACAGAAAAAGGCCGAGCAGCAGAGCCGACGAACGCAGAGAGCCGCGACCTGTCAAGGCGGAACGGAGCCTGCCGACCGGGCCGACCGAAACGGTCACCATGTGTAGTTGATGCCTGCGGTGATGGTCCGTCCGGCGCCGTAGTTACAGCTGCCGCCGGTCAGATTCAGACAGTGCGAGACATATTTCTTGTCGAGCAGGTTGCTGACGTTGACCTGCAGTTTGGTCCCCTCGAATGTCTTGTCGACGGCGCCGAAATCGTATTCCGCGCCGATATCGACGAGGGTACGCGCCGGAATACGCAGTTGCGCCAGATAGGTGCTGTCAGTCTGGTAGGACGACATGGCGCGCACGCCGGCGCTGAGCGCAAGGCCCGGCACGTAGCTCGGCCGGTAGATCGCCCACAAGCTGGCTTGGTGTTCGGGCAGCCTGAGCATCTCACGGCCCAGCTCTACAGCTCTGTTCGAACGCAGCACTTCCGAATGCGAGTAGGCATAGGCGCCAAGCACGTCGAGTTCAGGCGTAAGTTCCATCTTGGCTTCGAGTTCGACGCCCCGAACACGCTGCTTGCCGGACTGCACGGAAAAACGCGTGTCGGTCGGGTCAGGGGTCAGCGCATTTTCGAGCGTGAGGTCGAATACGGACACGCCGACCATGCCGCGTGCTCCGACCGGTTCGTATTTGACACCGACTTCGAATTGCTGAGCGGTCTGGGCGCGGAAAGGATTGTTCGACTTGTCGGTTCCTAAGGTCGGCAGGAACGATGTCGTATAGCTCGCATAAGGTGCCAGGCCGTTGTCGAAGAGGTAGGTGACGCCCGCACGCCAAGTGAGGCGGCTATCATCCGTCTCAACAGGCTGCGACCCGGACAGCATGCGGTTCGTGCTTTCGATGCTGGAGCGATCGTATCGCAATCCGAATGTGCCGACCCAGCGGTCGTAGCGGATCTGATCCTGAGCGTAGAAACCGATCTGGTCCTGTTTCTGCAAGCCCGAGCGCTGTATCGGCGCAGTCGGAACCGGCAGCCCATAGATGGGGTTGAGGAAATCAAGCGGTGGGACGCGAACGCCGGCACCGGTATTGCCGAAGTTGGTGTCCGTGACGCTGTGCACGTAATCAAGACCGAAAAGAACGGTGTGGTTGAGCGCGCCGGTATCGAACACCGCTTCGGCCTGGGTGTCGACCGCAAAGGTGGACAGCTTGTCGTCCGAGACACCGCTCACCCTGTTCAACTGGCTGGACGGCGCTCCTGTATAAGCGAAGGCCGGGTTGACGAGGGCCAGGAACATGTCCTGCTCGGCACGGGCATAGCGAAGGTTCTGACGCACGGTCCAGGTTTCGCTGAAGCGATGCGAAAACTCGTAGCCGGCGGCGAAGAAGTCGCGGTTGAACTGGTTCGCGTTGGGATCAGCCAGAAAGACATCACGCGGGATCTGCCCTGCCGGATTGGGCAGCAACGTGCCGATTGCCGGATAGAAACGCGGGCTGAAGATATCGCGGTCGCGTTGGTAGTAACCGTAAAGGGTGAGCGAGGTGTCGGTGGACGGATTCCAGGTCAGACTCGGAGCCAGCATGATCTTGCGATCGCGTTCCATATCGATCTGGGTATGCATGTTCTTGGCCAGGCCGGTGAAGCGATACAGCCATTCGCCATCCGGCGTTAGTGGTCCCGTCACATCGATGGCGCCTTCGACGCCACCAAAGGCGCTGGTTTTGATCGAAGCTTCGCGATGCGCCGTTTCCTGGGGACGCTTGCTCACCAGATTGACAAGACCGCCTGGCACGGTGCGTCCGTAGAGAACGGATGCAGGCCCTTTGATCACTTCCACCCGCTCGAGAGCGAAAGGATGAATTGTCGGCGTTGCGTAACCCGTGGGGTCGCCCGGCAGGATAAGACTATCCAACCAACTTGTGCCGAACGTATTGTAGCCACGAATGTAAAGCCAGTCGTAGCGCACATCCATGCCGTTCGGGTCGGGCAGCACGCCGGGCGTATAGCGCAATGCATCCGCGACGCTGTCAACGCCCTGAGCCTTCATCTGGTCGCGCGTGACGACGCTGACGGCTTGCGGCGTTTCCTTGAGCGGGGTGCTGGTCTTCGACGCGCTGGTGCTCTGCTTGGCGACGATGCCTTTGTCGGGCCCGCGGGCACTTTCACCTTCCAGGGTGATCTTTTCGAGCTGGGTGGGTGCCGAAGCTTCCTGGGCGCTTGCCGGCAGCGGGAGCACCGACATGATCCCGAAAGTCAGGACGGAACCGCGCAGCAGCCAACTGCGACAGCCGGATGTAATCCGTCCCCCAGGGTATGCCGTGACGCCAATTCGAACCATTCCAAGCCCCAAATAAATTTGACTACATTTGTCAAGTTAACGTAGTGGATAGGGCAGCAAAGCATATGTGACAACGCCGGTACCTTTGCCGGACGCTCAGACATCTTTGCGCGGGAATGATTCTTCAGCCTTGTAATATCGGCGAGCGGTATGCGAGCGGAAAGCGATGTCGACAGTGGCGCGAACCGATAAGGAAATTGATTCCCCGGAGTTCGGGAAGCGGGTCCGTGTTCGCGATTTCATGGCCAGGGACGGCGTCGTTCTCGACTGCCCCGATGATCGTCTTGCCGATGAGGACACGCTGATCGAGGGTAGGCTGCTGCATCAGGAATTGCGAAGCGGCCTCTTTCTCCATGGCGGTGATGTCGTGGAGGAACGCATGTTCACCGTGACCTCCCATCTCAAGGAGGGCTTGTCTTGCATCATCTTCCTCGATGGCCAGGTGGATCTCGACATCGGCGACCGCCATTTCGAGTTCAAGGGAGACCCGAGAAGCGCCATGCGGGGCAGCGCCATCATGAGTGTCAACGCGGAAAGTTTCAGGCGAGCCTCGCGCGGCCGCCAGCACGTTCGCCATCTCGTAGTCTCAGCCACCCCGGAATGGTTCGATCAGGATGGGCTTGAAGAGATGCAGGATGCACGACTGGCGGGGCGCTTTCTGAAGGATCATCTCGCCCATCATGCCTGGACACTGACACCACGCGTCATCGATCTTGTCCAGCAGGTCATGACACCTTCGGGACTCTCACCGGCATTGCACAAGCTGTATCTGGAGGGCCGTGCGATCGAGATAATTCTTGAGACGCTCGCCGCCGTGACAAAGTCTGGGCGCAGACCGTCGTCGGGCGGCGGCATCGCCCGCCAGGACATCATGCGGCTGCGGCGAGCCAAGGAGCTTATCGACAACCGTCCGGGCAACTCCCTGAGTGTGGAGATGATCGCCCGTGCCGCCGGCATCAGTGCCAGCGGCCTGCAGCGACTGTTCCGTCAGGTCGAAGGCACCAGCGTGTTCGAATACATTCGCGAGCGAAGCCTGGAGCGTGCCTTCCTTGCCCTGCAAACTGGGGAGGTGACTGTGCAAGGCGCTAGCGATATCGCCGGCTATACAAGCCCCGCAAATTTCGCAACCGCGTTCAGACGCCGCTTCGGCGTGACGCCAAGAGAGATCGTGCCGTCGCGTCAATAGTTGTTGCCGTCGTGGCACTTGATCTGGTTTGCAGGCATGCGCATCATGCGCCAACTTTGGATTAAGTTATTGAATTAAAGAATCAGGCCGTGACCCTCAAAGGCGATCAAAGCACCACGCGCGCGCTGAACAGGCGGCTGATTCTCAACTGCCTCCGCCGCGAAGGCAGCCTGAGCCGTGTGGAAATCGCCGCCAAGACCGGGCTTAGCCCTGCGGCCGTGACCGGAGTTACTGCAGAACTCATCAACGAAGGCATGCTCGTTGAAGGCAAGGGGATGCAAAGCACCGGTGGGCGCAAGCCAATCCCGCTCAACATCGATTATCGGCAACGCTGGTCGATCGGCTTCAAGCTTACACATGACAAGGTGGAAGGCACGCTGACGGACCTATCCACGCAACCGATCGGCACATGCGAGATCCCATTATCCAGCCATGATCCTGCTGCCGTCGCCGCGGCGGTGGAGGATGGCGCTTCGATGTTGCTGCGCGAGCAGAAAAGCAATTCAGGCAAGCTTGTCGGTATCGGTGTCGCTATGCCGGGCCTGATCGATGTGGATCGGGGTGTCTGCCTTGAATTTCACGACTTCGGCTGGGTCAATGTGCCGATTGCCGAACTGATAGCAGCGCGCACGAGTGTTCCGGTCTGGGTGGACAACGACGTCAATGCTTTTGCGATCGCTCAGCAACTGTTCGGATATGGTCGCACCCGCGGTTCGGCTCTGGTGCTGGTCATCAGCACGGGTGTGGGAGCTGCGCTGGTCTTCAATGGCCAGATCCATCGCGGCGCGCGCTTTGCAGCAGGCGAAATCGGCTTCCTGCGCAGCGACAAGGACAGCTGGGCGACAAGCGATCGGTTGAGCTGGAATCGGCGCCTTTCCGAGCCGGGGATTATAAGGGGCTGGCGGGAGCTGCGAGGTCCAGAAGCCCCAGATCTGCAGGAGGCGGCCGCCAATGGCGATCCGCTTGCAACGATCTATCTGGGCAAGATCGGACGCGAAATCGGCGAGCGGCTGGTGAGCATGATCGACCTTGTGGATCCAGCGGTCGTCATCGTGGGCGGCGAAGCGGTCCGGTTCGGAAGGGCACTGGTCGATCCGCTCGCCAGGGCGGTGAGGGAGAATTCCTTCGGAACGCCGCCGCCGCTGGAAGTGGATTGGGGCAACAATGTCTGGTTGCGGGGAGCGTCCGCACTTGCCATCCAGAAGTTCTTCGATTTCGAAAGTGCGGCCGGGTATCAGCGAAAACTGGCCAGTTGACAGCCTGGAAATAGACCGGCCCCCTCTGCCTGCCGGGGCTACAGCTTCCCGGCTGGGCCGATGATGAATCGATGCATGTGCTCGAGCGCCGTCCTTAGTTGAGATGAAACCTGCGAATCTTGCAGGATCCCGTCCGCATCGAGGTTTCGTCCCAGCAAAGGTAAGGTGATCGACGCTTCCTCGACCAGTCGGGCCGACATCGTCTCCAACGTCAGGCGTAAGGCGGCATCGGCATGAGTCGAGCGCTGCGAAGCGTTGATGACGGCGACCGGCTTGTCCGGAAATTCGAAACTGCTCACCAGCCAATCCAGCGCATTCTTCATGACGCCGGCAACGCCACGCGCGTATTCAGGACTGCATATGAGCAGTCCGTCGGCGCGACCCACAGCCTCTCGCAACTTCAACACCGGGGAAGGAGGGATTTCCGTGTCCCGGTCCGGATTGAAGTGGGGCAGCGCCTCAAGGCCATCGAAGAGGGTGATGTCGAGCGATTGGGGCGCGAGCATTGTTGCAGCCTGGAGGACGGCAAGGTTGGAGGAACGGGCGCGCAGGCTGCCGCAGATTGCCAGGATTTTCATCGTTTCTTCGCTAGGCCGTGCTTCCGTCGCCGCCCACGGAATCAGCATAGCTTAGGACGAAAACGAAGCTAGCAGCAGCGCCGAAAGATAGAGCCCAACACCAAACGAGAAGTGCGCCATCAAGCTGCGTTGTCGGGCAATGGCAGGCTTGGGCGTGCGAGAGGCGGCGATGCCGAAACCGAAAGCCGGCTGCATCAGGAAGAAGGGGATAACCACGGTGACGACGCCGAACGCGATGGCGGGCAACGGTGTCGGACTTTGAGGCCAGTCGACCCCGGCGAGCGTCAGAAGAAGACCAGCGAAAACGATACCGATGGCATAGTGAGCACCCCATCCGAGGATGGCTTCGCCCGGAACGGTGGCGGCCTGTCCGATATTTGCATGCGCGAAGCGGCCGTTTCGAAAATGACCGATCCAGCGTCCGACCCACGCATAATCCAGGGAGGGGATGCTGAACGCCCGCTTCAGGAATAGCGCCCAAAGATCCATTACTGCGGTTGCCCCCACGCCGATCGCAATGGCCCGCAAAGCAAAGTCCAAACCGCTATCCATCATGCACTCCTGGCAATGTGAGATGCCGTTCATAAAGCATCAAAAATCATCATTCAATAGATTGATTGAATGATTGAGTGATGTTAGAAAGCGTTCATGACAGATAGTGACACCCATCATCCTATTTTCGACTTGTCTGCCGACATTGCGCGTACGCTTGGACATGCCCATCGGCTTGTTCTGCTCAATCACATCGCCGAAGGTGAGAAAGCGGTAGAGAGGCTGACGGATCTGACCGGGCTCGGTGTTGCCAACACCTCCCAGCACCTGCAGCATCTCAAACGCGCCGGCTTGGTGCAGACCAGACGAGACGGCAAAAGAGTGCTCTACCGGCTGGCAGCCGGGCCGATCGAAATGGTGCTGGCAGCCCTGCGCAGTCTAGCCGAACACAACAACGCGCAGTTGCGCGAACTGGTCGAGGGCGGTGCAGCCAACACAGCCGCGCGGCTGGAGAACATTTCCCGCGAAGAGCTCATACGGCGCATGAACGAGGATTCCATCGTGCTTCTCGACGTGCGACCCGCAGACGAATTTGCGACCGGACGCCTTCCGCGGGCGATCAATATTCCGGTTGAGGAATTGGAACTGCGCCTTGCCGAACTGCCGCGCGACAAACTGGTCGTCGCCTATTGTCGAGGCGTTCGCTGCGTCCTGTCTGCCGACGCGCTGGCCATCCTGCGGGCTCATGGCTGGGTTGCGCGCCGTTTTGAGCAGGGTTTTCCTGATTGGCTTGATGCCGGATTGGACGTCGAAGACGGACATTACAACAGCGGCTGATCGCTCCTGAGCAATCAGACTGCGCTTTCAAAAAAGTTGGACTGCGGGCTCGTGCGAAACGGGCCGTGGCCTTTTGCGCTCCATGAAAGGAATTGAAATGGCGACCTCACCAGCGGCACGTCTCGCCTTCGCAATGCTGGCTTTCGTACAGTCCTCGCTGATCTTCACGATCGCTCTGATCATGGTGCCGCTGCCAAAGATTGCTGCCGAGTTCGATCTAACCGCGACAGACGTGCTGACGCTTCAGGTCGCCTATGGCTTGCCCTTCAGCGGCTTGCTTCTTTTCGGTGGCCGATTGGCCGATCGCTACGGCGGCAGGCGTATGTTCATACTTGGCCTGATCTTGTTTGGGGGAGCTTCCGTCATCGCCGCGATAGCGCCGACCTACGGACTGCTGACGGCAATGCGTTTCCTCGAGGGCGTCGCCGGGGCGATGATCGCACCGGCCGCGATGTCGCTGCTGCATCGGCTGTTTCCTGACCCAAAGGATTTCGGTCAAGCCATGGCAACATGGGGTGGAGTGTCGGTACTGGGTGCCATCTTGGGCTTCGTTCTTTCAGGAATTGTAACGACTTGGATTTCCTGGCGCTGGATGTTTGCCGTCCCCATCCTGGTTGCATTGGTCGCTTTGATCAGCACCAGCGTGCTGCTGCCGCGTCACGGCGACGAAAATCTTGCTGCCAGGCCGCGTCTCGATCCACTCGGAGCATTGCTGGCAACAGCAGGCATCGTTCTCGGCAGCTACGGGCTGATCATGACCGGTGATCATCCCTGGGCATCAGCACCAGTCTTGGCGCCATTGACCATTTCCGCAATCCTCCTCGCCGTGTTTTTTGCCGTGGAAGGGAAAATGCGCGATCCCATGCTGCCGCCGGCCTTCCTTGCCGATCCTTGCCGTATTACCGGGCTTCTCGGCATGATGTTGGCCGCCGTCGGTTCGATCGCGATCGAATATATCCTGTCGCTCTACCTGCAACAGGTTCGGGGCTGGTCGCCGCTCACGACGACACTGGCTTTCCTGCCCTTCGCCGTGACGCTGATCGTTACGAACCATCTTTCGCCAGCTCTGGTTAGCCGTTTTGGCGCGGTGCAGATCACCATCGCCGGTCTGGTCGTTGCCGCATTCGGGCTTGGGCTGCTAGCAGGGCTTGCCAGCGACTCGAGCTATCTCGTCGGTCTGATGCCCGGAACCCTATTGGTCGCGATCGGCATGTCGCTGATGTTCTCGGGCTCGGCCGTGTTGTCCATGACGAATGTGCCGCTACGCCAGGCCGGATTGGCAGGGGGCGTCATGAACACCGCGATGGAACTGGGGCCAACAGTCGGGTTGGCGGTGCTGATGTCGGTAGCCGCGACGCAAGGCGATGTGGTGCGTGGCTATGGCTGTGCCTTTGGCGCTGCAAGCTTATTCTACATCATTCTCGCAGTCTTCGCGGCTCGTTCCGGCAGACAAGGCGCCTGTGCCGTCGCCGGTGGTTGATCTGCGGAAATCCCGGCGGCAGTCTATTGCTGCGGCTTCGGGTTGGCCGGGTGGTCGCTTTGCGCACTCTCCTTGGGCACGTGGGTGTAGTCGGGCGTATTCGCGCCGTAGAGATCATTCTCTGCCATCTCACGCCAGTGAGCGTCGACGTCTTCAGGCGTAGACGCCTTGTGCCTCCTGTAGCGGGTTTTGAGATGTCGCACCCAACGGGGCATCATCTGTTCGAACCGGTTCGCCGTATGTGACATCGGATTGCTCCTCTCATTTATGTTCAACGAACGTCATGTCATTGCCCGCCACCGCTCCGGCAGGCTGACGACGTTGTTGGTTTCGATGGGGTTGCCTGCGCCGGGGAGTTCGACCTCAGCGCGCTTGCGCAGGCGCGCTGCGTCCAGAAGCATGCTGCCGGCCCAGCGATAGACATTGTTGTCGCGCACGATTTCGCGCATGCGCCGCATGCGATCGCGTTGTTCGTCGGAGCTCATCGCCAGCGCATGCTGCAGCGCTTCCCCCATCGTCGCAGCATCGAACGGATTCACGATCAGCGCCTCCAGCAATTCCTTTGATGCGCCCGCAAACATGGAAAGGATCAGCACGCCCTGTTCGTCGTCGCGTGCCGCGACGAATTCCTTGGCGACGAGGTTCATGCCGTCGTGGAGACTGGTGACCATACAGACATCCGCGGCGCGATAAATTTCATAGACTTGGCGCTGCGTGTGATGTTCGGCGATGAAGAGTACGGGCGTGTAGCCCTCGTAGCCGTAGCGCTGGTTGATCTCTTCCGCACAGCGTTCGCATTCGCGGTGCAGTCTTTCATAATCCGGCAAGGTGCCGCGGCTAGGCGCCGCGATTTGCAGAACAGTCACCTTGCCGATCCACTCGGGATGCCGGTTGAACAATTCGTCCAAGGCGCGGAATCGATCGACGATCCCTTTCGTGTAATCGAGCCGCTCCACGCCTACGCAGAGCTTGACGCCTTCAGCAAGGCCGAGCCTGGTGCGGACGCGATCCCGGCACTGCTGGACCGCTGGCACCTTGCCCAATTGGGCCGGGGGCCACTCGATCGAGATCGGATAGGCGTGAACCAGGCTGGTTCGCCCCTGATAGGAGATCGCGGCGTCCTCGCGCTCAATGCGGGTTTCCAGGAAGCGGTCGACGCTTTCTATGAAATTGTTGCAGTGGAACTGGGTGTGGAAGCCGATGATGGAGCTGCCCAGCAATCCGTCCAGGATGCGCTCGCGCCAAGGGCAAATGCTGAAGACTTCCGAGTTCGGCCACGGAATGTGCCAGAAGGTGATGATGATCGCATCCGGAAGTTGCTCTCGCAGCATGCGCGGCAGGAGCGCGAAGTGATAGTCCTGTACCAGCACGATCGGCCGTTCGTTCCGGGCTTCCGCAACGACAGCATTGGCGAATTTGCGATTGACGCTCTGATAGGTCTCCCAGTCTGCCGCCCGGAAGTTCGGGCGCGTGAAAGCGATATGGCACAGCGGCCAGAGCCCCTCATTGGCGAAGCCGAGATAATAGCCCGCATGCTCTTCATCGCTTAGCCAGACGCGCCGAAGCATATAGGAGGGGTCATCGGGCGGCACTGCGACGCGGTCGTTTTCATCGACAGTGAGGTGGTCTGCCGAGCCGCCGCCATAGGCCACCCAGGTGCCGGCGCAGGCACGGGTGATCGGCTCAAGTGCCGAGACCAGTCCACTCGCTGGTACAACCAGCTCGACCTCGTCCTCCTTGAGGTTATGGATGTAAGGCTCGCGGTTCGAGACCACGATCACCTGTGCATCGGGCAATTCGGTGGCGAGAATTTTGCGCAGCGTGTCGGGCGACCATTTGACGAGGGCCGCGTCGGCCGAATGGCCGTTTTTTTCGAATTCGCGCAGCAGGGTCCGCACCGTGTCAGGCGTCGTGTCCGGCGTTACTGGCGGCTGTCTGGACTTTCCGGTTCGTATCAAGGCTGCTGCAAGTGCCGCTCCTGCCAGACAGAAGGTCGCCAGAACTGCAAGCCACAGGGCAGGGAGCGAGTGAACGAAATCGCTGGTTGTCATCAATGCTTTCGGCTTCCGACCCGGCCGTCGGTTGCATCTCCTGGCTCGTGAAGAATTCCCTGCCTGGCAGGTATGGTGGAACGCAGCCTGACCGCGATGGTTCCGATTTTCAGCTGCGGACAATCAGCGGCACGGACCCTTCGTGCTGATCGGAGAGGAATGCGCCGATACGATCGCCAACACGCTGGAAAGTCAGGTCGACGGCGACCGTACCGACTTGGATATGACGGACCATCAGATTGTCGATACCGATCGGGAGGCGAGGGCGCGTCACCTCGATCGAGCCCGTCCATCCATCCACCCGCAGGCCAAGGCAGGCCTGCATCAGCATGAAAGCCGCCCCTGCCGACCACGCCTGAGGCAGACAGGCAACCGGGTAAGCGATCGGAGCTTCGCCGGGCGCGCGCGTGAAGCCGCAGAAGAGCTCGGGCAATCGCATGTTGAAATGCACCGCCGCTTCGAATGTGCCGCTGGTGAGCCGTACCACGTCGTCGCGTACACCATAGCGGGCAAGCCCTGCTGTGCAGATCGCGGTGTCGTGCGGCCAGATCGAGCCGTTATGATAGGACATCGGATTGAAGAAAACCGCATCGTCGGCCAACGTCCGCAAACCCCAGCCGGAATGGAACGAAGCCGACAGCAGTTGCTCGGCAACTTTCGCTGCACGTTCAGCACTTGGCAGACCGACATAGAGCAGATGTCCTGCGTTCGAGGTGCGTACCCGGCATGGCTCACCCTCGCCATCCAGCGCCAAGGCGTAGTAGTCGAGCTCGTCCATCCAGAACCGTTGTTCGACCCGTTCCCGCAGCGCTTCCGCGAGACGGTTCCACTCTTCCGCCTGTTCCGCTTCCTCACGGCGCTCGGCTAGCCCCGCCAGACCGCGCAAGGCTGCGAAGACGTAACCTTGCACCTCGACCAGGGCGATAGGGCCTTTTGGAATACGTCCATCGGCGTGGAAAACGGAATCGTAGCTGTCTTTCCAGCCCTGGTTGGCAAGGCCGGATGCAGCGGCCCGTTGATAGGTCACGAAACCGGTGGCCCTGGACGCTTCGACTATCCAATCCGCGGCCGCCCGCAGCGATGGCCACAGCCGGTCGATGAAATCCATGTCACCGGTTCTGTCGGCATAGGAGCAGGCGAGCAGGATGTAGAGCGGTGTCGTGTCGACGCCGCCATAGTAGCGGCCAAAGGGTAGTTCACTGAGCGCGACCATTTCCCCCTTGCGGGTCTCGTGCATGATCTTGCCTGGCTGGGCATCGCTGAACGGGGCTGTCTCGGTAGCCTGGTGTTGCGCGAGAAAGGCCAGCACGCCGCGGGCCAGTCCCGGATTGAGCCAAAGCATCTGCAGCGCCGAGACCACTCCGTCGCGGCCGAAGGCGGTCGAGAACCAGGGAATGCCGGCATAGGGATAGGGGCCGGTTTCCAGCTCCGTGGTCAGCAGAGCGACATCGGCTCGCGCTCGGTTGATCCAATCGTTGAACACCCGGCCGGAGCTGTGAACCGTGGCGCCGTGGCGTCGTTTGGCGCGCATGGCGAAGCGCGCGCGAGCCGCCGCCGCCCGAAACCGCTCTCGATCAGGCGCAGCAACGGCGGTGCCGACTTCCACGTAAAGCGTCTGCTTGCCGCGCTTGGCGATTGTGAGGAAGAAGTCGGCCTGATCCGGCATCAATTGATCCGGCATCTGCGAGAACGAGATCGCCGAAACCCGTTCGACGTCATCCAGGCCCTGATAGCGCAGCACGATGGAATTCTGACCGGCCTCGGCCAGATGTGCAGTACCGCGCTTTTGCCGGACCGTACCTCGAACTTCGAACATGTCACGGAAATCGGCGGCAAATCTGAGCGAAAGCAGGATAGCGGACTGCTCCTGACCATAATTGGAAAGCGTCAACCGCTCGTAGAGCCTGTCCTGCCATATCAATCGTACCCGTTCGATATGGATCGCACCTTGTCGGATCTCTTTCCCGTCGATGGCCTTGATCGGCAGGTTTGTCAGGTTGGCGGAAAACAGCACATTGTCCTGGCTGAGGGAGGCGCCGAGAAGCGACGTCGAGCGCCCGCCAAGGGTGAGCCGGAACTCCGACAGCATACGCATATCATCGCGGAAGAACCCGTCGCCGACCCCGCGTATGTCGCCATAGGCATCGGCTACGGCAAAGGAGTCGCCATGCTTCAAGGCGAACAGACGATGCGGTTCCCTTGGCGCCGCCTCATCCAACGAGGCCAACGCAATGGCCGGATCGAGCTTCTGCTCGTCAAGCGGCACGGTATTCAATGGATCGCTCCAAGGAGATTCCGGTCGGAGGTGCGGGACGTGGTCTCGGCAGGCAAGTCGAGCAACTGACGATAAGCGGCCACGTAATCGCGCGCCATGCGTGAGGCGGAAAAGCGTTCCTCGAACGTCGTCCGAACGCGGCGCCGGTCAAGAGACAGCAACTCGGGCATGGTTGCTATCGCATCCTCCATACTCTCGACCAGAATGCCGGTAACGCCGTGATCGACGACCTCCGGCATGGCGCCGCAGCTCCAGGCCATGACTGGAGTGCCGCAGGCCATTGCCTCGATGACCGCAAGCCCGAACGGTTCTGGCCAATCGATAGGGAAAAGCAGGCCCGCGGCGTTGCCGAGGAACTCGTTTTTGCTGTGCTCGGGAATTTCGCCGATATATTCGATCTGGTCGCCGTCGATCAGCGGTTCGATCACTTCATCGAAATAAGCGCGATCGCCATCGCCGATCTTCGCCGCGAGCTTCAGCTTGAGCCCTGTGCGACGAGCGATCTCGATGGCTCGATCCGGTCGTTTGTCGCGGGAAAGCCTGCCAAGAAAAGCCAGATAGGTTCCGGTTGCGCTGACCTCTGAATCAAGCGTGTAAAGTTGCGGAGGAATGCCATGGTGGATGGTCGCGAGCCAGTTGGCGTCCGGCAGGCCCGTTTTTTGGCTCTGCGAAATCGAGATCATCGGAAACTTCGGAAAACGTGCATAAGTCGGTGCCAGGTCTGCGTAGTCCAGCCTGCCATGCGGTGTCGTCACCGTCCGTTCCGGCATGTCCTCGAAGAAAGGAAAGTGCTGGAAATGGCTCAAGTGGAAATGAATGACGTCGAACTCGTCGGCGCGAGCTCTGACGTCGTGCAGCATTGCGAGATGAGCGGCGATTTCCGACTTGAGTGGATGGGGATCCAGCCGCAATGCGCGCTCGCGCCCGGGCACAAGGGTTGCGGATGTTTTTGCATCTCCCGCCGCGAACAAGGTCACCTCGTGGCCGAGTTCGACAAGGGCTTCGGTGAGATACGAGATGATGCGCTCGGTGCCGCCATAAAGCTGAGGGGGGACAGATTCAAAAAGCGGTGCGACATGGGCAATTCTCATGGCCCGGCAGTCCTCCTACGGTCGGTGATGAAAAGCCAAATGCATCAGCGTCGGGATCGTTCCGACAGAATATGATGTGACGACGTCAGGATCGTGCAGATGGCTCTCGGGATGACTCGCTCATTGCGTTCGCCGCTCGCCCCGCGGGTTACCCTTGAGCCACCCGTGCAATCGCAACGTCATTTGTCTCCGCGTCCGCGGTCGTGACATCGCCTCGCAGGATATCGTCGATGATTTCCCTGACGCCGTCCCCGGCGGGTGCGAGCGTCACGCGGTCTGCCGTTTCCTTGAGGCTGGGCAGCGCATTGGCAACAGCGACGCCGTAGCCTGCTCTGCGCAGGAAGTCGTGATCGTTCTCGGCGTCGCCGATCGCTACCACTCCATCGACGGGCAGGTTCAGATCGTCCAGCGCAGCCATCAGGCCTGTCGCCTTGTTGACGCCGCTGGGCAGCACCATGACAGCGCCTTTGTTGAAGATGATTTCGAGTTCGAGGCCGTGGCGACGGATTTCATCGAGAACGATCATCTCGTTCGGCACCAGCGTGCCGATCACCGAGCGGCCGACAAGAAGTGGATCCACACCACGCTCGCGCAAGCTATCGACAAAGGCTGGCGGATAAACGGGAGCCAGGAGCTGCTCTCGGCCGGTGGCCGGATCATGCAGGATGGCGCCATTTTCTGCTACGACCCGGTCGAAGATCCCCAGATGTGGGAAAACCCTCTTGAGATCGGGCAGCTGCCGCCCTGACACGAGGATAAGCTTGCGTTGGCTTTCCTTCAGCTTCTGCAGCGCGGCAAATGTCGTTGCCGACACCAGGCCTTCTTCCGCAAGAGTTTCGTCATAGTCGGTGGCGAGCGCCGTGACATCCATCAAGAGACCTCTCCTTTTCGGTTTGGTTTCTCAACTATGCGAGCGCGTGATGGTTCCCCAATCAGGGAGCTTCTTTCGGCCTTGGCGGTGCCCAGTAGCGTGCCCTGAGCGAGCCGTGGGGGAGACATTGGATTGAAATTCAAGCTGTTAAGGCCTTGCGCTCCTCCAGGATGTAAATCAGCCCCGGCTGCACGATCCATTCGCCGGGCCTTAGATTTTCCACGGCGAATCTGCCCATACGTGTGCGTGGCATCACTCCGGCGAAGCGATAGCGTCGGCCATCATGATCGATGACGGCTTCGCGGATCGGCTTGCCCGCAAGATGACCAACCACCGGACCGTCAGCACGCAGGTTCGCCAGGATGAAATACTCGGTTGGGATCGCGGTCGTTCTGGTCGGCCACCACAGGGGGAGGGGTTTGAGCATGGGAGAAAGGTAGCTCACATCGACATCAAAATTCGATTGGGGACTGAGCGGGTTCGGATCAAGGAAACATCAATAGGCTGTTGATGGGGAAGAGCCGGAGTGTTTGCCATGCCCGGCATTTCGCGGAGGAAATGCAGTGACCACACGGACGCATCAACGAGGAAAATCATTGCAGGGACGGGTTTTGTTTTGAAACAAAAACTGCCTGTCAAAGCCCGGCTCAGGCGCCTATGTAATTGGTCCGCGAGGGTGGCCATTCATGAAGTCAGCCATCCGCCGATCCGATGGGAGCCGTTGATGTCAGAACAATCCGCATACACGCCGCCGAAGGTATGGACTTGGGACAAGGCCAATGGTGGTGCCTTTGCCAGCACGAACCGCCCGATCGCAGGCGCAACGCACGAGAAGGAATTGCCTGTCGGCAAGCACCCGCTGCAGCTCTATTCGCTCGGAACTCCCAACGGCGTGAAGGTTACCATCATGCTGGAGGAATTGCTGGCTGCCGGCCACCAGGGCGCTGAATACGACGCATGGCTGATCAAGATCGATGGCGAACAGTTCGGGTCGGGTTTTGTCAACGTCAATCCGAATTCGAAAATTCCGGCGCTGGTCGATCGCAGCGGCGGCAAATCCGTTCGTGTTTTCGAATCCGGCGCGATCCTGACCTACCTCGCTGAAAAGTTCGACGCCTTCTTGCCGACCGAACAGCCGGCGCGAGCAGAGACGCTGTCCTGGCTGTTCTGGCAGATGGGGTCGGCGCCGTTCGTCGGCGGCGGCTTCGGTCATTTCTATGCCTATGCGCCGGAGAAGATCGAGTATGCGATCAACCGCTACGCCATGGAAACCAAGCGTCAGCTCGACGTGCTCGACCGCCGGCTGGCTGAAAACGAGTATGTGGCGGGCAGCCAGTACACCATCGCGGATATGGCGATCTGGCCCTGGTATGGCGGCATGGTGAAAGGCTGGAACTACGGCGCAGGCGAGTTCCTCTCCGTGCACGAATACAAGAATGTGCTGCGCTGGGCGGACCAGCTTCACGCGCGGCCGGCCGTGAAGCGCGGGCGCATGGTCAATCGCGTTTCCGGCGACCCCGCCGGCCAACTGCGCGAGCGGCACGACGCCAGCGACTTCGAGACGAAAACGCAGGACAAGGTGGCGGCGGAATAGAACCCCGAAGAGTCATGACCCGTCATCGAAATAACGGCCGGGCGTAACGCCAAAGGCTTTGCGGAAACCGGCTACGAATGCACTGGGCTGTTCGTAACCCAGCCGCTCTGCGATTTCGCCAACCGGGAGGCCGAGCGAAAGCCATTCCACCGCCTTCATCAGTCGTGCTTGTTGCCGCCATGCCCGGAAGCTGATGCCTGTTTCGGCACGGAAGTGGCGCTCGAAGGAGCGTTCGGAAAGTGCAGCCTTTCCGGCAATCTCGGCAAGGCTGTCTATCAGCGACGGATCGGCGGCAAGCCCGGACACCGCGTGGCGCAAGCGAGTGGACGCGGGCATTGGCAGATGCAGAGGCGCGGCCGGCTCAGTCGCCAGCTGGTCGAGGATGACGGCGCCGATGCGTGCCGCGGGACCGGTGGTCGCTTCTTCTCGGCCATAACCCAGGAAGGCGACAATGAGCTCCCGCAGCAGGGGCGACAGGCGAATGACCGCCGGAACAATCGGCAGATGCCGCACGGCTTCCGGGCGGAAGAACAGGAAACGTTGTGCCGTGTCCTGCAGATAGGTCACGGCGTGTTCGACGTCGCAGGGAATCCAGACTGCCCGTTCCGGTGGCGCGACGAAGGTGCCGCGCTCGGTTTCGACGGTGACCGCACCCGACACGATGTGAAAGAGTTGCGCTCGGCGATGGTGATGTCGGTCGTAGTGTGTGCCTTTCTGGATCGTTCCGTCATAGCCGACAATTGCCGCCGGATAATCCTGCCGCGCTGTGAGGCCGAGATCTGGATGAATGTGGTTGTCTGGGTGGATCATCTGGCGGTTCGCAAACATAAGTCGGCGATATGACGATAACACGAAAGCGCCAGTTGCGGTAACATCTGTACGAAATCGATCACGCGCAGCGAACAGACCGCGGAACCATGGTTCGGCGGAGCGGATCTTCTTTGCGCAAGGGTCGATGCTTCGAAAGGAGACGATCATGAATGTCATGAGCACACAGGCGCCGATCGTGTCTCGATGGGCTCTGGGAGCACGGGATAAGCCAAGGGATCGCGGCAGCTGGCTGGACAGGCTGGTTTCCGGGATACGGCACGGGAGAGCCGTGCGCCGCACCCGCAAGAGCCTCTCGGAACTCGATGACAAAGCGTTGGCCGACCTCGGCCTCTGTCGCGACCAGATCGGACTGGTGGCGCAGCGCGGCCGCCTGCCGGACTGGGACGAGAATGTAGCTTAGAGCAACATGCAAGGGCGGGCCGCTGCGTTGACCCGCCCGCTTGCTGTTGCGTTCAGTAGTTCGTGGTCTCGATGACGGTCAAAGACCTTTCCATGGCCTTATTCAGCGATTGGGCAAGGGATGTGTCACCGAGTTCCCAAACACTGACGGCGAGCCGCGCGGCAAAGCCGAGATGAAACTCGACAAACCATTCCGGGTGCGGTTCGGGCTCCGGGATGGGTGGCCACCACGGTGGGAGCTTGATCTTTTTCGGCCGCGTCGGGCACCAGTCGTCGAGGTCATCGAAGACTTGCTTCAGATCGAGCGAGCCTCGGTCGGCCAGCCAGGCAGACCGGATGAAATCCGTCGCCAGGGCAGCGCCCAGATGTCCGGGCGGCAGTGGTTGCGGGTTGAGGGCAACCTGCGAGATCCAGCCCTGTGGCCCTCGCGGGATGACGTCGTAAATGGCGGGGATACGTTTGCCGATAATGGCGAGCAGTTTGGCATTCAATTTCATCGGAACCTCCTTCCGCGAGCGGCATACGCGCTGACTGGTGTTAGGGGCGGGGACCTTGGTCCACGTCATCGCCGCGTCGGGAGGATGCAAGCCGGCAGGATCGCCATCTATGAACGGCGTTACATAAAACGATGAAAGTTCACCGATCATTCCCGCGGCTACGATCGGCGGGAATGACTGGAATTGCTCCGAAAGCCTTGTGTTCGATGCCACGCCTGAATCGAAAACCCCGCCGAGGGCGGGGTTCCGATTGCTGCTCTACGGTCTATTGCACCGGCGCCGATTGCGGCGTCGTGGTTGGCGCTGGCGTCGTCATAGTGCTCGGCGGTGGTGCGACGGTCGTGGACGGCGCCTGTGTGGTTTGCGAATCCGTCTGGCTGCATGCGGCGAGCGCAAATGCCGCGATTCCAAGCACTGCGAGCAAATGAGGTTTGGAGGTCATTACTGTCCCTTCGACTACGCCCCCACGGGCGGACATCATCGGGACTGAGACTGTCAGGTCAACATTTGCGCGATCAAAGGTTCTTACGGAGTGTAAGACAGGAGGCCTGCGGGGCAAAGGAAAGTGGCCGAGCCGAATGCAAGAGACTAAGTCATTTCCAGCTCGGTGCTCGTCCAACCGTCTCAACGACCGCACTCGACAGGATTTCATCGAGATGCAGCAGGACCAACCGTTCTTTCGCCGGTGATGCCTGCAGGAGGTGGACGATCGTGTGGTGGATATTGTCTGCCTTGACCATGAATTTTTCTGCGTCGATCGCAGCCGTCAGCGGCGGCTTGTAGACCATGGTGGTGAGTGCGATTTGCTGCATTGCTGTCTCGGGTGATGACTGGAGTTATGAGGCTGTCTCTCGCCGCCCGTCAGGCTCGGGCGATGAGAAGGTCTTCTATGCGGACCGGAAAGCGTCGCACGCGAACGCCTGTGGCATGCCACACTGCGTTGGCAATGGCCCCTACGGTGCCGGTGATGCCGATCTCGCCAACGCCTTTGATGCCGAGCGGGTTGACGTAGGGATCATCCTCCTCGATCAGGATCGCGTCCAGCGAAGGCACATCCGCGTTGACCGGTACGTGATATTCGGCGAGATCGGCATTCATGATCCTGCCGGTTCGACGGTCGGTTACCGCTTCTTCGTGAAGCGCGAAGGATGTCCCCCAGATCATGCCGCCGAAATACTGGCTGCGGACGAGACGGGGATTGATCACGCGGCCGGCCGCGAAAGCGCCGACCAGGCGCGTCGCACGGATCTGCCCGAGATCGGGATCGACCTTCACTTCGGCGAAGACGGCGCCGTGAGAAAACATCGCATGGGCCTCCGCGATTGCCGGATCGCGTGCCGCCTTGGCAGTTCCGATCACTTCGGCCTGGCCGGCGCGGGCAAGGATATCGACATAGCTTTCGCTGCGCCCCTCGTCGTCGATCCTGTGGAGCCGCCCGGACCTCGCTACCACACCGATATTGCCGGCACCGAAAAGCGGGGACGCAGGGTCGGCGGTGGCGATTGCAGCGAGTTTGGCGATCGCGTCCTCACCGGCATTGTTCAGCGCCAGACCGGCACTCGCCGTATGACCGGAGCCGCCGGCGATGCCGCCATCGGGCAAGGTTGAAATACCCGAATGGAATTCGACCTGATCAGGATCGAGGCCCAGCGCCTCCGCCGCGATCTGGGCAAGCGCCGTCCACGCACCTTGCCCCATGTCGGCACCAGCGGTCTCGACCAGGGCCGTACCGTCCGCGCGCAGTGTGGCGCGTGCTTCTGCAGGGAAATGCGGGCAGTGGAAAACGGCCGTGCCCATGCCCCAGCCGACGAGGAAACCGTTCTCGTCACGCATTTGGCGCGGTTCGAGCGGTCGCCCGGCCCAGCCGAAGCGTTTGGCGCCCTCTAGATAGCACTCCCGCAGCGCTTTGGACGAGAACGGCCTGCCGGTGCCGGGTTCGGTCTCGGCGTAGTTCGCCAGCCTGAACTCGAGCGGATCCATGCCGCAGGCAACGGCAGCCTCGTCCATGGCAACTTCGAGCGCCGCCGAACCGGAAGCCTCGCCGGGCGCGCGCATTGGCCCCGGTGTGCCGATATCCAGCCTGAGGCCTTCATGTTCGACAAGAATGGCAGGACTGTCGTAGAGCGGCAGGGAGGCATTCGCCGCCGGTTCGATGAATTCGTCGAAGCTGGAGGTGGCGCAAAGGGCGTGATGATGCAGGGCGGTAAGGCGGCCCTGGGCGTCGGTGCCGATGCGCAGTTTCTGCCAGGTGTGGCCGCGATGCCCGACCGGCCCGTACATCTGCGTCCTGGTGAGGACCAGCTTCACCGGTCTTTTGAGCATGCGGGCGGCAAGAATGGCCAATATCTGCGGTCCGTTGAGGATGGCCTTCGAGCCAAAACCGCCGCCCAGGAAGGGCGAACGGATCAGCACGTTTTCGGCCGGGATGTCGAAATAGGCGCCATAGGCCGCACAGCTCAGCGCCATGGCCTGGTTGGGCATGTCGAGGGTTACCCGGTCTCCATGCCATTCAGCCACCACCGCGTGAGGTTCCATCGCGTTATGGTATTGCGCCGGCGTTTCGTATTCAGCCTCCGTCACATGCGTTGCGGCAGCCAGGCCCGCCGCGAGATCGCCATGGACCGTGCGCGGTGGCGCACCGATCCCGACCGCGGCGAGGCCGAAACGGTCGCCATTCGAGCGATCGGTGCGCGCATCGGCAATTTCATATTGCGGATCGAGCAGGGCCGCTGCTTCCGTTGCCGCCTCAAGTGTTTCAGCGACGACCAGTGCGATCGGCTGGCCGACATAGCGCACGGTGTCATCCTGCAGCACTTCCACCCGGAAGCCGAAAGGCGGCATCTTTTCATCCGGGTCATGTGCCAGCGGCGGACGATTGGCTGGAGTGAGCACCTCGACGACGCCGGCATGCGCCCTGGCGGCGCCGACATCGAGTGCTGTGACGCGTCCACGGGCGATGCGGCTGATGGCGGTAACGGCGTAGAGCATGCCGTCTGGATGGTTATCGGCGGCATAGGTCGCACGGCCGGTAACCTTGAGCAGTCCATCGCGGCGAGTCAGTGGCTGGCCGGCATTGGAGCCGTGGCGGCGGGCGGTTGGGGAAGCGGTATCAAGCGACATGGATTGCTCCAGCGGTTGTGGAGAATGGTGAGGCCGGCAGTGCCGGCATGACCTCGGGCGTTCCTTCGAAAGCGAGGCTCAAGGCACGGACGACGATGCGGCGCGCCAGTTCGATCTTGAAGGCGTTGTCGCCGGACGGAAGCGCATCGGCGAGCGCGATTTCGGCTGCTTTTGCAAAGGCTTCCGCCGATGCCGGCATGCCGGTCAAGGCTACCTCCGCTTCTCGGGCGCGCCAAGGCTTGGCAGCGACACCGCCAAGCGCGACGCGCGCCTTGCGGATCAGCTTGCCTTCCAGTTCCAGCGCCGCAGCCGCCGAGACCACAGCAAAGGCATAAGATGTGCGTTCGCGCAGTTTCAAATAGCGGGCATTGCCAGAAAAATCGGCAGCCTCGGCCGGCAGCCTCAGGGCAACGACCAGTTCACCTGGGGCCAGCGCGGTTTCCCGCTCCGGCGTCGCGCCGGGCAGGGCATGCAGCAGGTCGACCGGTATCTCGCGGGCGCCATGCGGCCCCTCGACCTCGACCAAGGCGTCCAGTGCGACCAACGGCACACAGAAGTCGGACGGATGGGTCGCAATGCAATGCTCGCTCCAACCAAGCACAGCATGGAGGCGATTTTCTCCATCGCGCGCATCACAGCCCGATCCCGCAACCCGGCGATTGCAGGCGCTCGCCAGGTCGTGGAAATAGGCGCAACGCGTGCGCTGCATCAGGTTGCCGCCAACGGTGGCGGCATTGCGCAACTGGGCCGAAGCGCCTGAAAGCAGCGCTTCCGCCACCGCCGGGAAGGTCCGGGCGAAGCGTTCGTCATACGCAAGGTCGGAATTGCGGACCATCGCAGCGATCCGCACGCCGCCATCCGGCAACCATTCGATGCGGTCAAGCCCCGGCAACCGTGTGATGTCGATAACGCGCTCCGGCCGCGTTGTGCCCACCTTCATCAGGTCGAGCAGGTTGGTGCCGGCTGCGAGATAGGCCGATCCCGGTACGGCTGCTGCCGCGATCGCCTCGGACACGCTGACCGGGCGTATATAGTCGAAGCGGTTCATGCCGCGTCCCTCCGGTTGGCTTCGGTCGATGCTTTCTGGGCTTCGAGGATTGCTTCTGTGATGCCCTGATAGGCACCGCAACGGCAGATATTGCCGCTCATCAGTTCGCGGATACGCTCAGGATCGCCATTTGCATGACCCTCCTTGATGAGTCCGACCGCGCTCATGATCTGGCCAGGCGTGCAGTAGCCGCATTGGAAGCCGTCATGTGCGATGAAGGCGGCCTGCACCGGATGCAGCGCTTCGCCTTCGGCGAGCCCTTCGATCGTGGTGACCTCGGTGCCATCCAGGCTTGCTGCCAGCGACAAGCATGAATTGATGCGCCGGCCGTCGACGAGCACGGTGCAGGCACCGCATTGGCCGCGGTCACAGCCTTTCTTGGTGCCGGGAAGGTCCAGTCGCTCGCGCAGGAGGTCGAGCAGCGTCACGCGTGGGTCATCGAGCACGACCGTGCGCGCTTGACCATTGATGGTGAGGCTGATGGAGAGTGACATCGCGGTACTCCATTCAGTGATCGTGATATATGGAAGCCGCTGTCCAGCGGCGAAGGATGCGGGCGCGCGGAAAGATCTGGTGCGAAACGGTCCGTTGACCCTGACCGGGATTGTCTTTGCAATGTCCCGATCTGCAACACTATATACGGAGGGTGCCTCCGTTTATCAAGGGGGAATGTGTCCCGTTGGAGAAAATGGAACCGAAGACCGAAAAGACAAGGCGTAAGCCGCGTGCGGATTCAATTCGCAACCGCGAGCTGCTGCTCGAGGCGGCGACGCAGATATTCAGCACCGGCGGCCCGCAAGCCAGCCTTGAAGCGGTGGCACGGCAGGCAGGAGTCGGCATCGGCACGCTCTACCGCCATTTTCCGACGCGCGAAGCCCTCTTCGAGGCGGTCTATCGCCACGAGGTCGACCAGTTGACGGATCTTGCCGAACGGTTGGCCAAAGATATCGAGCCGGTCGAAGCATTGCGCAGATGGCTGCATGCCAACGTCCGCCTCGTCGCTACCAAGAAAGGTATGATCGAAGGGCTTCAGCTTGTGGCGCACGGCTCGTCCGAGCTGAAGGCCTACTCGTTCGAGCGACTGACGGCGGCCATTGCCCTGCTGCTCGAACGCGGTGTCGCCTCCGGCGAACTGCGTTCCGACATTTCGCCGGAAGACCTGCTGCGGACCCTGGTCGGCATCTTCTATTCGCAAGGTGCGGCCGAATGGCAACCCACCGCGCTTCGTCTCGTCGATGTCTTCGTAGACGGGTTGCGCCGGCGCTGAGGCCTGCCTGTGCGCGGCCTGGTATTAAGCGGATTTTCCTGACCAAGGACCTTGCTGCGTAGCGTGACGCTTCGGCGAGGCGACAGCTTCATCATCTTCCGGACCGCCAGTGCGCGAGCCGTCTGGCGAGCCGATTGTGAAATCCGGAATGCGCTGATGTATGGTGCAGTTACTGATTCTTTCGGTGAAGCTGGCTGATCGATATGAAAAAAGCTGCTGCCGCAGTGATTGCCGTCGTTGCGGCCGTCATTGGCCTGCTCCTCGTCCTCCCGACGCTGGTTTCGACGGACTGGGCCCGTTCTGAACTCAGCCGGCAACTGTCGTCGGCAAGCGGCATGGCTATCGGTCTGAACGGTCCGGTGCGGCTGTCTTTCCTGCCTAGTTTGTCCGTAGTGACAAAGGACATCACCATCTCGTCCGAAACAGGCGATCTTTCTGCGAAAGTGCCCGAGTTTTCGACCGAGATCACGCTTTCGTCGCTGTGGTCCAAAAAGCTCGAAATCCAGTCCATTGCGCTGGTCGATCCCGCCATCACCATCAAATCATCAGCCGACGGCGCGACTGTGCAGTCGGCGCCGTCGGATCAGGCTGACCGCGATCCCTTTGCTGCGCTGATCGGCGCGCTGGAGCGACTGGCCGTCAATCGGATCACCATAGAAAATGGCAGCCTCAGCTCGACCGATGGAAGCGGCGCGGCAAGCACCGTCGGTGCGATCGATGTTGATCTTAAGGCACCTGATCTGGACGGCGAGGTGGTGTTCTCGCTGGCTGCCACGCAGGATGGCCGACGCTTGCAACTGGAGGGTACCCTTTCGGCGCTGAGACCAATTCTTCAGAGACAACCGGCCAAAGTCGTTCTTGCTGCGAAAATCGATCCCGCGCCGTCTCCTTTGCTTGCTTCGGTCAAAGCAAGCGGTGAAATCCGGCTGAATGAAAATGGCGGCTATCAGATCCTGGGCGGGCAGTTCGAGCTTGCTGACCAGTCTTTCCAACTGGACGCGCTGTTCAAACCCGGCAAGCCGCATCGCTTCCTGGCGGACCTCTCCGCGAAACGCATCGATATCGGCGTGCTAGCCCCTGCCGAAAACGGGAAGGCGGAGCCGGAGAGTGAGGGCGAACTCAGCTTGGCGATGCTGTCGAACGTCGACGCCGATGTCAGCGTCACGGTGGATCAAGTGGTCAGCGGTGCCCTTGCCGCATCCGATGTTCAATTTGCGGCGACCCTGCGCAGCGGACATCTTGAAGCGAGCCTGCAACATCTCGGTCTCGATGCAGGCAGTATCGCGGCTTCGGTTTCGACGGACGTGACCAAGGCTTCGCCTACTTTCCAGGGCAAGCTCACCAGTTCGGGACTGGATATCGGCGCCATGGCAAAGCTCGCCGGCCAGTCGGTCCCACTGTCTGGAAAGATAACGCTGGATACCGCTTTTGCGTTTCGCGGGATGAGCGCGCGCAAGATGCGCGAGAGCCTCAACCTGCGCGGGAAGGTCGGCATTCGCCAGGGCAAGGTCCCGCTGACGGCGGTTACCGGGCAAAAAAGCGGTGACATCACCGGTCTGAGCCTCGACGCAAAAATTCAAGACATTGCCGAGCCGGTCGATGTCGCGGGAAAGCTGACCTGGAAGGGGCAGGAGATCGCTTTCCAATCCAAGGTTGCACCAGCCGATTTCCTTTCCAGCCCATCGATTGCCGAGGCGTCGGGGCCGGTCAGCCTTTCCATAACGTCGAAGTTGTTGCGCGCGAGCGCGAACGGCACGGTGGCTGCTGGCGGTACGTTCAAGGGGCAGGTTTCCGCCACGACGTCATCGCTGGACAAGCTGCTGCAGTGGTTGGGGCAGGGCGCTTCCGGCGGCCTGCGGGATTTCGACTTCAAGGGTACCGTTGACGCCGGTCCGGCAGGCGTCTCGTTCGCAAAGGCCAATATTGGCCTCAATGGGATCAAGGCATCGGGCGACGGCGCGATCAAACTTGGCACGCCGCTCGATATTCGCACCTCGCTCCAGTTTGCGACGCTGGATTTCGCCGCGCTCACGGGAGGGGAGCAGGCCGCCGCCGGTGCAAAGCAAGGCGCAGCCGGTCCCAGCGACGCTCCCATCGATCTTGCCTTCCTCAAAGGGATGGATGTGAAGATCGATGTCGCGGCGGACAAGATCGGTTATGGCAAGGTCTTTGCAGGGCCGGTCAAAACAACGCTCGTGGTGGCGAACGGAGATGCCGATCTGACCGTGCCGCAAAGCCCGTTCTACGGAGGCACCATTGCGGCAAAAGTGACCGCGAGCGGATCGAGCGAAGTCCCGGCGATAAAACTGGACCTTGCAGTCGCCGGCGCGACCGCTGCGTCGCTGCTCCACGATGCGGCCGGGTTCGACAAGCTGGAGGGCCGGCTCGATACGAACGTCGCCGTGTCGGGTGCTGGGAAAACCACCAAGACCCTGAGGCGGTCGCTTGAAGGTCAAGCCTCGCTGAAACTCAGCGATGGTGCGCTGCGCGGCATCAATATCGCGGAGGTCTATAACAATTTGGCTGGACTGCTTGCCGGCGGCTTCAAGTCGGACGACAACAAGAAGACGACTTTCACCGAACTTGGCGCTTCTTTTGCTATCGAGAAGGGTATCGCACAGACACAGGATATCAGCCTGCTCGGACCGCTTGTGCGAATGGACGGCACAGGCCAGATCGACCTTGCGGAACAGACACTTGCAATCAATCTCAATCCACGGGTCGTTGCTTCGCTCTCCGGGCAAGGCGGCGACATCGCGGCAAAGGGTATCGGTGTGCCGGTCATCGTGGACGGTTCGCTGTCGGCACCGCGCATCTATCCGGATCTGCGCAAGCTGTTGCAGGATCCGAAGGGTGCGCTGGAGATGCTGAACCGCCTCGGATTGCCGACCGGCAAGCTCAACCTCGACAAAATCCTCCCGGGAGAAGCCGGTACCGACAAGGGAGCCGGCGATCTTATCGGCGACCTGATCAACGGCGCCGTCAAGGACAAGGGCGATAAATCCGGGCTGACCGACATCATAAACGGCGTCTTGCCGGGTCAGAAGCCCGATCAAGGAGCCCTGGATCAAAGCCCTCCGGAGGCGCCGCAGGACTCCGAAGGGGCGGCGCAGGGCGAAATGGAGCCCGCAGCGGACCAACCGCCTTCGCCAGAGGCACCGAAGAAAGACAAGATCGAAACAATCCTCGATCAGATTCTACGCTAGCGGCAGCGCCGATATCGGCCCAATCGATATGATCGTCGGCTCAGGCCCTTCCTCGTAAGCGCAGGTTTAGACTCCCAGATACGCAGCACGTATGCGCTCGTCCGCGATGAGTTGCTCGGCCGGGCCGGACATTGTGATGCGTCCGGTTTCCATGACGTAACCGCGATCGGCCACCTGCAATGCGGCATAGGCGTTTTGCTCGACCAGCAGCACGGTGATGCCAAGCGCCTTGAGGTTCTTCACCACGTCGAGGATCTGGGCGACGAGGATCGGTGCCAGCCCCATGCTTGGTTCATCGAGCAGAAGGCAAGCGGGCCGCGCCATCAAAGCGCGGGCGATCGCCAGCATCTGCTGCTGGCCGCCTGACAGCCCGCCGGCGGCGAGGTTGCGTTTCTCCTTCAAGATCGGAAACAGCGCGAACGCCTCGGCCATGTCCGTCTCGACCCGGGCGTCCGAGAAGAGATAGGCGCCGAGACGCAGGTTTTCCTCTACGGTGAGATTGGTGAAGATCTGTCGGCCCTCAGGCGATTGCGACAGGCCGAGCGCCACGCGGCGGTGCGCGGAGACGGTTTGCAGCGGCTCTCCGCGGAAAACCATCGAGCCGCCGCTGATCGGCTGCACGCCGGAAATACAGCGCAGCAGCGTGGTCTTGCCGGCACCGTTGGCGCCCACCACCGCGACGATCTCACCCGAACGCACGTCGAGGTCGACGCCATGCAGCACCTCGATGCGGCCGTAGCGCGAACGCAGGTTCTCAACCGAGAGCATGGCCGCCTGCCTCCTTCGGCTGAACGCCCAGATAGGCTTCGATCACCTTCGGATCGCGCGACACCTCGCCGGGTCGGCCTTCGGCTATCTTCTCGCCACGGTCGAGCACGACGATGTGGTTGGAGATGCGCATGACCAGCTTCATGTCGTGCTCGACGAGCAGGATGGCGACGCCCGACTTTGCGACGTCCGCCACAAGATGATCGATCTCTTCGGTCTCGACGGCATTGCAGCCGGCGGCCGGCTCGTCGAGCAAAAGGATACGCGGCTCAAGCGCAAGCGCCCGTGCGATCTCCAGCCGCTTCAGCGCACCGTAGGACAGCGACGATGCTTCCTTGTCGGCTGCGCAATCGAGGCCAACGCGTTCGAGCAGCTTCAGGGCAGCAGCACGTGTCTCGGCGCTGCGCTTGCGGGAGGCTGGGGTGGAGAACAGATCGGCCAGCAGGCTGGCGCGCTCCTGCAGATGGCAGCCGACCATGACGTTTTCCAGCACGGTCATTTTCTGGAAGATCTGCAGGTTCTGGAATGTGCGCGACAGGCCGCGCCGGGCAAGCAGATGCGGCACCATGCCCGTCACGATCTCGCCGTCCAGCGAAACCGCGCCGCGCGCCGGCTGGTAGGCGCCGCTGATCATGTTGAACAGCGTGGTCTTGCCGGCGCCGTTAGGACCGATGACCGAAACGATCTCACCCGGCTCGACCTGGAAACCGACATTGTCGACGGCGCGCAAGCCGCCGAAATCGATGCCGAGACCTTCGACGCGAAGCAGCGGCATCATGTTCTCCCGCGCAGCAGCCGTGACAGGCTGGGCACAAGCCCGGACGGCATGAAAATCATGACCAGCATCATGATCAGGCCGAGGATCATATGCTCGTAGTCCTGCAGGACAGTCAGCACCTGCGGCAGCATGGTAAGCAGCGCCGCTCCGGCAACCGCACCCGGCACCGAGCCCGCGCCGCCCAGCACCGTCATGGTGACAAGCTCGATCGAGTGCAGGAAACCGGCAGCGTCGGGTGTGATGAACTTGTTCATCAGCGCCAGAAGCGAACCGGACAGGGACGCATAGACCGCAGAGAGGACAAAGGCAGAGAGTTTGTAGCGCGTGACATCGACGCCCACCGTGCGGGCAGCGATCTCGGAATCGTGCAGTGCGCGCAACGCCCGGCCCGACGGGCTGTCGTGGAGATTGAGCGCAAGCCAGGTTCCGGCCAGCAGGAACAGGCCGGTGAATGCATACCAGAACTGGGCATTGGAAAGGTCGAGACCAATCGTCTCGAGCAGCTTCCTCAGGCCAAGCTCCGGTACTTCGTGGCCGTCCGGCCCGCCGGTGATCGGTGCTTCGTTTGCCAGCACCATCGAGACCAGGATGCCGAAGCCCAGCGTTGCAACCGCGAGGTAGTAACCTTGCAGACGCAGGATCGGCCGGCCGATCAACCAAGCGATTGCGGCGCTCAGCGCGGTTCCGAGCAGCATGGCGAGTGCCGGATGCAGGCCGAGATATTGCGGGGCCAGCGCGCAGGCATAGGCACCAATGCCGGCAAAGCCGGCATGGCCCAGGCTGATCTGGCCGGCAAATCCGATCAGGATGACCAATCCCGTCACCGCCAGGCCGTTTACGAAGATCAGCGAGCCGATGCGGTAGTAGAAGTTCGACGGGAAGCCGAACGGCGCGATGAGAATGATCGCGGCCAGGACCAGCAGGGTGAGATGCTTGGAGGAGGAAAGCCGCATCGTCACACCCGGTCGGTCGATTTGCGGCCGAACAGGCCTTGCGGCATGGCAAACAGCACGGCGAGAATGACGATGAAAGCGACGGCGTCCTTGTAGACCGAACTGACATAGCCGGCGGTGATCGCCTCGATCAGGCCGAGCATGAGACCGCCCACGAGCGCGCCGGCCGGCACGCCCATGCCGCCCAGCATGGCTGCGGCGAAGCCTTTCAGGGCATAGGCCACGCCGAGATCGTAGCTGGTCAGCGTGATCGGCGTCATGAGCACGCCGGCAAGCGCGCCGATGGCGGCGGAGAGCGCGAAGGACAGCGTCATCATGTAGTCGGTGTTGATGCCGACCAGCCGGGCCGCGACGCGGTTGTTGGCCGTGGCGAGGATCGCTTTGCCGGTCAGCGTGCGCGTGAAGAAGAGGTAGAGCAGGGCAAAGACCGTCGCCGCACCGGCGACGACCCACAGGCCCTGCGGCAGGATGGTGGCGCCGCCGATCACGAGCGGTTCGTCGCCGCTGAAAGCCGGAAAGCGATGCAGTTGCTTGTCGAAGACCAATTGCGCACCGCCGCGCAGGAAGATGGAGGCGCCGATGGTGATGATGATCAGGCTGACCACCGGAGCACCGCGCGCGCGTTCCACCGCGAGCTTGTTGAGTGCCACGCCGACGGCGGCCGCTGCGAGGATCGCCAGGGCCGCGGCAAGCGGCAGCGGCAGGCCTGCCTGCCATGCGAAGAAGGTGATCATGCCGCCCAGCATGACGAACTCGCCCTGGGCGAAATTCACGACATTGGAAGCGTTGTAGATGATGGTGAAGCCGAGCGCGACAAGCGCGTAGACCGCGCCGACCGTCAGGCCAGACAGCACATATTGCAGGAGCTCCGTCACTGCGACCCCTTCCGCTTGTCGTGAGGGCAGGAAGCGCGGCAGCCAGTGCCGCGCCGTTGTCCGTGCGTGGGCCTGTTACTGCGCCAGCGCCCAGTCACCATCCTTGATCTCGAGCATGCGGAAGGCCGTGAGATCGAGGCCGAGATGATCGGTGGCCGACATGTTCACCACGCCGGTCACGCCGACAAAACCCTTGGTCTGCTCGATGGCATCGCGAATTGCGGCCGGCTCGGCCTTGCCTGCGCGGCCGATGGAGTCGACCAGAAGCCGCAACGCGTCATGCGCATAGCCGCCGAAGGTCGAGGCGGGCGAACCGGTCTTCTCCTCATAGGCCTTCTTGTAGGCGCTAACCACGGCGTATTGCGGATCGTCCTGCTTGAGCAGGTTGGCGACCAGGATGGCCGTGCCGGGCAGCTTGACGCCGTTGGATGCCGGCCCGGCAAGCTCGATGAAGGCTTTGGAAGCGACACCGTGGGACTGGTAGAGCGGCGTCTTGATGCCGAGCTGGCCGTAATTGCGCGTTACGATGGCCGGGCCCTGTCCGAAGCCGGCGTTGAGGATCGCCTGTACACCTTCCTTGCCGCGGATGTTGGTGAGCTGCGGCGTCATGTCGGCGTCGTTGGGGCCATAGGTCTCGTCGATCAGCACCTCGATGCCGTAGTCGCCGATGATCTGCAGGCACTGCTTGTGCATGGAGGCACCGAAGCCGTCGGAACCTGAGATCATGCCGATCTTGGTGACGCCTGCGGCTTTCATGTTCTCGAAGATCTTGGCGCAGGCCATGCGGTCGGTGTGCGGCGTCTTGAACGTCCACTGCTGCACGGGATCGACGATCTCGATCGCGCCGGCCAGCGAGATGAAGGGGATCTCCGCATCCGCCACCACTTGCATGATCGACATGGTGGTGCCTGTCGTGGAGCCGCCTATGATGGCAACGACCTCGTCGTCTTCGATCAGGCGTGTTGCAAAGGTGCGTGCCTTGTTCGGGTCGCCGGCGTCGTCATAGGCGACCAGCTCGATCTTTTCCCCCAGCACGCCTCCAGCGGCGTTGATCTCTTCCACCAGCATGCGCAACGTCTTGGCCTCCGGGTCGCCCAGCGACGAGGCAGGGCCCGTTTCCGAAACTGTTGCTCCGATCTTGATATCGGCAAGGGCAGGCGATGCCGCACCGAGCAGAAGCACTGCTGCGGCGGTCCTCAAGGCAAAGTTCATCAGTTTCCTCCCGGGTTTTGAACTATGCGTTCCCAGGCCGCAGGCGGCCAAAATTCTTCTTTTGCGGTATTATTGACCGACCGGTCGGATTATGCAAGCGCTTTCGGGCCGTTGAGCCCAAATCTGTCGAGGCGAAGGTCGGGAGATGACTAATGTCTTTGGGGTGGTGTTGAATCGGGACAACAAAAAACCTCCGTCACTTTCGCGACGGAGGCTTTTTCAGGAAGGATACGATGTATCCCGGTCAAGTTTACCCTTTTGACAATCAGCTGCACCCGCTCGTGGCGCCGCAGGTGTCGCACTTCTCGCAGGTGCCGTTGCGCACCATCGTGAAGTTCTGGCACTCGGAGCAGCTGTTGCCGGTGTAGCCCTGCAGCAGCGACTTGGCGCGGCGGTCGGCGGCGAGCTTCTTCGCCTCCGCGGCTTCATGCGCGGCCGCGTCGGTGAACAGCGCCGACGTCGGGGTTTCTTCCTCGGTGACTTCTTCGAAAGCGATGTCCTCGGCCAGTTCCTTGGCGCGCTCCTCATAGTCGCGCTTGTAGGCGAGCGCGTCGTCGGCGCTCGGCTTCAGCGCCAGCACGTTGGAGCCTGCGAAGGCGGTCGATGCCGGGCGGGCAGGGGCCGCAGGCGCCTGGCTGCCACCAAAACCCTTCGGCTCGGCGCCGAGGTTCGACACCAGCTTCACCGGCGAGGCGCCGCGATAGAGGCCCTTGGAGAAGGGGGTCGTCTTGCCTTCGGTGATGCCCTTGCCGAGCGAGGTCTTGTCGAGATCCGACTGGTCGACATGGGCAAGGTCGTGACGCGACAGGTAGGAAACCGCCAGTTCGCGGAACACATAGTCGAGGATCGAGGTGGCGTTCTTGATGGCGTCGTTGCCGACGACCATGCCGGCCGGCTCGAACTTGGTGAAGGTGAAGGCCTCGACATATTCGTCCAGCGGCACGCCGTACTGGAGACCCAGCGAGATGGCGATGGCGAAGTTGTTCATCATGGCACGGAAGGCGGCGCCTTCCTTGTGCATGTCGATGAAGATCTCGCCGAGGCGGCCATCGTCGAATTCGCCGGTGCGCAGATAGACCTTGTGGCCGCCGACGATCGCCTTCTGGGTGTAGCCCTTGCGGCGGTTCGGCAGTTTTTCGCGGTCGCGGTAGAGACGCTCCACTACGCGCTCGACGATCTTTTCCGTCACCTGCACGGCCTTGGCGGCAGCAGGCGCGGCGATCAGCGCCTCGACGGCATCGTCTTCGTCCTCGTCGTCATCGGCGATCAGCGAGGCATTGAGCGGCTGCGACAGCTTCGAGCCGTCGCGGTAAAGCGCGTTGGCCTTCAGCGCCAGCTTCCACGACAACATGTAGGCGCTCTTGGCGTCTTCGACCGTCGCTTCGTTCGGCATGTTGATGGTCTTGGAGATGGCGCCCGAGATGAAAGGCTGGGCTGCCGCCATCATGCGGATGTGGCTTTCCACCGACAGGTAGCGCTTGCCGATCTTGCCGCAGGGATTGGCGCAATCGAACACCGCATAGTGCTCGACCTTGAGGAAAGGCGCCCCTTCCAGCGTCATCGCACCGCAGACATGGACGTTGGCAGCCTCGATCTCCTTCCTGGAGAAGCCGAGCGCCGGCAGCATCTCGAAGGAGAAGTCGCCGAGCTGCTCGTCGGTGAAACCGAAGGTCTCCTTCACCCAGTCGGCGCCGAGCGTCCACTGGTTGAAGACGAACTTGATATCGAAGGCGCTCTTGAGAGCCGCGTTCACCGCCTCGATCTTCTCGTCGGTGAAGCCCTTGGCCTTCAGCGATGACGGGTTGATACCGGGCGCCTGGTTGAGGTTGCCGTGACCGACGGCATAGGCCTCGATCTCGGCGATCTGGCTCTCCGAATAGCCCAGCGTGCGCAGTGCTTCCGGCACGGCGCGGTTGATGATCTTGAAATAGCCGCCGCCGGCCAGCTTCTTGAACTTCACCAGCGCGAAGTCGGGCTCGATGCCGGTGGTGTCGCAATCCATCACCAGGCCGATCGTGCCGGTCGGCGCGATAACGGTTGCCTGCGCATTGCGATAGCCGTGCTCCTCGCCGAGTTCGATGGCGCGGTCCCATGCTGCCTTGGCGTGCTGGCCGAGTTCGGTCTGTAACAGATCGGCATGGACGAGCGGAACGGGGTTGACGGCCAGCTTCTCGTAGCCATCCTTATCGCCATAAGCGGCGCGGCGATGGTTGCGCATGACGCGCAGCATGTTGTCGGCGTTGCGGTCATAGTCCGGGAAGGCGCCGAGTTCGGAGGCCATTTCGGCCGAAGTGGCGTAGGCGACACCGGTCATGATCGCGGTCAAAGCTGCGCAGATGGCGCGGCCTTCGTCCGAGTCATAAGGAATGCCGGAGGTCATCAGCAGGCCACCGATATTGGCGTAACCGAGGCCGAGCGTGCGGTATTCGTAGGAGAGCTTGGCGATCTCCTTGGACGGGAACTGCGCCATCATCACAGAGATTTCGAGCACGATGGTCCACAGACGCGTGGTGTGCTCATAGGCTGCGATGTCGATCTCGCCATTCTCCAGGCGATAGGGAAGGAGATTGATGGAGGCGAGGTTACAGGCCGTGTCGTCCAGGAACATGTATTCCGAGCACGGGTTGGATGCGCGGATGGCGCCCGCCGAAGCGCAGGTGTGCCAGTCGTTCATGGTGGTGTTGAAGTGCAGGCCCGGATCGGCCGAAGCCCAGGCGGCGTAGCCGATCTTTTCCCAGAGGTCGCGGGCCTTCAGCGTCTTGTGCACCTTGCCGTCGATACGGCGGATCAGGTTCCAGTCGCCGTCGGCTTCCACGGCACGCAGGAAATCGTCCTTCAGCGAGACCGAATTGTTCGAGTTCTGGCCGGAGACGGTCAGATACGCTTCCGAATCCCAGTCGGTGTCATAGGTCTTGAAGTCGAGCGCGGTGTAACCCTGGCGTGCGAACTGGATGACGCGTTGGATGTAGTTTTCCGGCACGGCATTCTTCTTGGCGGCCTTGATCTCGCGCTTGAGCGCTGTGTTGATGGCCGGGTCGAAGCAGTCGTCATCCTGGCCTTCGCAGTTGACGCAGGCCTTCATGATGGCGTCGAGATGCTTCTTGACGATCTTGGAGCCGGCGACCAGCGAGGCGACCTTCTGCTCTTCCTTCACCTTCCAGTCGATGAAGGATTCGATATCCGGATGGTCGGCGTCGACGATGACCATCTTGGCGGCGCGGCGCGTCGTGCCGCCGGACTTGATCGCGCCCGCTGCGCGGTCGCCGATCTTCAGGAAGCTCATCAGGCCGGACGACTTGCCGCCGCCCGACAGCTTTTCGCCCTCGCCACGCAGGTAGGAGAAGTTCGAGCCGGTGCCCGAGCCGTATTTGAACAGGCGTGCTTCACGCACCCACAGGTCCATGATGCCGCCTTCATTGACGAGATCGTCACCGACCGACTGAATGAAGCAGGCATGCGGCTGCGGATGTTCGTAAGCGGACTTCGACTTGGTTAGCTTGCCGGTGAATGGGTCGACATAATAGTGGCCCTGGCCGGGGCCATCGATGCCATATGCCCAATGCAGGCCGGTGTTGAACCACTGCGGCGAATTGGGTGCCACGCGCTGGGTGGCGAGCATATAGGCGAGTTCGTCGCGGAAGGCGGCTGCATCTTCCTCGGACGCGAAATAGCCGCCCTTCCAGCCCCAGTAGGTCCAGGTGCCGGCAAGACGATCGAAGACCTGGCGGGCGTCGCGCTCGGAACCATAGCGCTCGTTCTCAGGCAGTTTGGCCAGCTCGGCTTCATCGGCGACGGAACGCCAGAGGAACGAGGGGACGTCGTTTTCCTCGACCTTCTTCAGGCGTGCCGGAACGCCGGCCTTGCGGAAATACTTCTGCGCCAGGATGTCGGCAGCAACCTGCGAGAATTGCGCGGGCACATCGATGTCGTCGAGGCGGAACACCACGGAGCCATCCGGATTCTTGATCTCGGAAAGCGCCTTGCGGAATTCGATCTCCGCATAGGCCGATTGTCCTTGCTTGGTGAAACGCCGCTCAATGCGCATCGTCGTGGTTCCTTCTCGTCTATATATAGCGCTTTTCGCGGGAGATTTCCCGGTCCCTTCCCAAAAAGCGCACGTCCCAGCTTTCCGGCTGCCTCGCAACAGCCGGGGTTCCTCTCCGCACCCTGCTGTCGACCTGCTGTTCTCCGCTTCTGCGAAGCCTTTTTTCAGCCTGTCGACGGACCGGCGCGGGTCCCTCAAATCTCTAGAATTTCCGATTCCCTCGTCCGAGGGCCTTTACATTATCTAGGGCTGAGCTTCGCTGCAAACACTAAATATAGTGTTAACAGGTCATTTATTCCAGCCGTAAAAGTCTCCTTTTCAGTGTTTCTCGCTCGACGAAAAGCACGCCTCCGCCGGCCCTGTGGTTAAGGCGGAAAACGAGCGAAAACGCACAAATTCCTGGAAAAAAGACCGGGCTCTAAACTTTCCGGTCGCGCCCGAAACGCGAGCACATGACCTATAAAAGTCGACTCGCCCCGAAGCGTCAAGGGTTCGTTTTTGTAGATTTTGTGACCCCAACATATTGTGTGTCACATATGTGGATAATGGGGAGAAAATGCTCCCGGCAAAATGACCGGTTGCGTCAGGATTTTGCCCGCAACGGCTTGCTTGTTTGGCCCGTGTGCGTAAAAGAGGCGCGGGGGAGTATGGCTGAGAGGGAACAGCCGTCACGTGTTGGGGTGACAGTTGAAAGCCTATTTCGTCCGCAAGTCTGTCGACTGCGAGGTCGTCGGGCTGTTTGTTGCTCCGTCACTCGTCTTGCTCGCCGCGCTGGTCGACGAATGCTGCGACCCTGCGGTCTGCGACTATGCCCCGGCCCCGATGGGTGGCCTGTTTGTGCCAGGTCCCACGCAGACGCAATGGCCGTTGAGCGAAGATGACCCCGAAAGCGGTTTCGAGAATGTGGCCCTGTCCCAGCAGTGGGATGACGAACTTCGCGAAGGTGGTAACCTGGAATGGAAACCGCTGAAGGCGGCGGCGCTCAAGATGTTGCGCGACTGGTCGGGCAAGGGGCCCTCGGTTTCCGGTAGTTCGCCGAAGCGCGTGGCGCCTGACGAAGCTGGCAAGTCTGTCGCCTAGAGCATTTTGTAGCCAAGTGGAATCACTTGGCGTTACAAAAATGCGACGAAAACAAAAACTTAGAGCGTTTCGGCGTTTCCGTGAAAAACGGAAACGCTCGAAGGCGCGTCGCGATCATTCAGATTCGCTCCTTGCGCATCAGGTCTATCGTTTTACACATGTCGTTATCGCAAAAACCGCGGCACGCTTTTATGCGACCTGCTTCAGCAGGCTCAGGCCGAATAAGACACGCCGCGATAACGCATGCCCAACTGAACGAAACCGACGATGGCGCGCGACAGAACTTCCATGTCGGGTGGCATGTGGGGGCGCCATACATCCAGAAGCAGAGCCACACGCGGCTTGTCGGAAAGGTTGATGACCTCGTGTGGATAGGTGTCGTCCCACAGCAGGCATTCGCCATCCGAAATACGGTGGTCTTCACCGTTGATCATCATGATCGCGGCCGGTCGGCCGTCGGGCAGGCGCGGTATCTGCAGGCCGAGATGGAAGCGCATGATGCCGCGGAACGGACCGCGATGACGGGGAATATGCTTGTGCGGGGCCAGGAAGGAAACGGTGGCAGATTTGACCTCCGGGCAGCCTGCGAGGATGGTGCTTAACACCGGCATGCGCGCGAGATTTTCCGGGACGCCGACGTCGTAGGCCTTCAGCACGAACATGCGCCAATCCAGCCCGTCATTCGCGGATATATCAGCCTGTTCAGGCATGATTTCATGGAAGCGCGGCACTGTTTCCATCCGCACGGCAAGCGCCTCGTCACGAATTGCCTGCCATGCTTCGGTGAAACGTTCCGCGTTGGGGAAATCGACCACGGTATCAAGGATGGGCGGTGCGTCGATCCGGCTTTCGTAGATGCGCCGCACCAGACCGGAAGCACTGTCATAAAGCGAGATCGCCCATCTCCAGCTCAGCCCGAGACAAAGACGACACTAAACTCGACGGAACCGTCTTGGTTCCGCCGGAGGCGGCAGCCGGGGATCAGGCTGCGAATCGTTTCGGGTTTTCTCCGAAAAACGCGATGATCTGGCTAAGGTCCGGCTCGTTGACCATGCGCGCGGCTTGCATGGGTGTCACCCATTTGCGCTCGCGCTCGTGCCGTTCCTTCCATTTGGCGGCAACGTTGGTGACCTTGAGCGGAAACACCAGCACCTCGCATGGCACTTGTTGGCCGGTGGAAAGCGCCTTCGCATAGAAATAGCGGCCGGCTTCCATCGTCGAGACGGTGCCGGTCAATCCAGCCTCTTCTCCGGCTTCGCGGGCGGCTGCCTCGCAGAGTGGTTCACGCGCTTCCGGCCAGCCCTTGGGCAAAACCCATCGGCCGGTATCGCGGCTTGTGATCAGCATGACTTCGATGGAACCGGCTTGCCGGCGCCAAGGCAGGGCAGCCACTTGAAGCCGCAAGGGCACCGTGCCGAACAGTTTCCTTACCCGTTCAGCCAGATTGGCGTTTTCCAAAGGTCCATTCAGCATTCGAAAGTCACTGCCAAGAAACCGAAACTTCTTTGCCGTCTCACGAAATATGGACGCTATTTTGCGAAACAAAAGTAAAAACCGCACAGAACTGTCGCGAAATGCGCATGGAAGCAGAAAAAACTGTGCAAGCGAGACCGCAGAACGGGATGATCCCACCTTGCGGATGGCAAATGACTGCACGTTGAGCCCCATCTGCACATTCCTGATTCGGATGCGCAAACTGGTCGACCGCGGCTCAAGCAGCAAAAAATGACTGATCGGCTCAGCCGACGTGGTCGTCGGCGATCGGCTTCTGATAGGTGAAGCCCATGTCCCAGGGGAAGTAGATCCAGGTGTCCTGACTGACCTCGGTAACGAAGGTATCGACCAGCGGGCGGCCCTTCGGCTTGGCATAAACGGTGGCGAAATGCGCTTTCGGCATCATCGCGCGCACGACACCAGCGGTCTTGCCCGTATCCGTGAGGTCGTCGATGATGAGCACGCCGGCGCCGTCATCGGCAAGCAGGGAAGGCTCGATCTGTTTCAGCACTTTCAGCTGCCCTTGGGACGTATAATCGTGATAGGAGGCCACACATACCGTCTCGATGATGCGGATGCCGAGTTCGCGCGAAATGATCGCCGCAGGCACCAGGCCTCCGCGGGTGATGCAGACGATCGCCTTCCATTGCCCGTTGACACCGGACAGTCGCCAGGCGAGCGCACGCGCGTCGCGATGGAATTGGTCCCAGGAAACGGGAAAGGCCTTTTCGGGAAGGGACATCGGGCACTCCACGGGCGCGCCAGCCGCGCGCAGGATCTAAGGAATGCGGGCGGAATTAGCCGGAAAGCTGCGCCTTTGGCAAGTGGCACGTGCGCAGGCACGTATGTTGCGCGAGATATCCACACGGTCTCGATGCGAGTCGCGCGATGGATCGACGTTCAGGGCAGTGGTGATCCTTACCTCGACAGGAAAGCGGTTACCGGTGAAGAGCGCAGTACCGTCCGCGTTACGCCGCCATAGAGCAATCGGTGCAGCCAGGAATGGCTGTAGGCCCCGATCACGATCATATCAGCTCCGGTTTCGATGAGGCGGTTCTGAACCGCGTCCTCGACAGTGCCACCCTTTGTCTGCCGCGTCGCCACGCTGGCCTTCACGCCGTGACGGGTCAGGGCGGCGGCGATGCCCACGCCTGCCAATCCCTCGTCGTCGCTGTCTTCGTCAGGATCGACCACGAAGATCTCGACTTTTTCGGCTTCGATCATGAAGGGCAGGGCGTCGAAAGCTGCCCGCGCCGCTTCACGGCTGCCGTTCCACGCAAGCATGATATGGCGAAAGCTCGCAGCAACGGGCCCTGCATGAGGCACAACGAATACTGGCCGGCCGGCGTCGTAGACGAGCGAACCGATATCGGCGTTGGTATCGCTGCCAGCCTCGCGCTGCGCCGCCACCACGATATCAGCCGCGCGCACGCTGGCGAGGCTGGAAAGCGCGCTGTCGCCGGAAAAGGTCTCCTCGGCCCGCCATTCGAAGGAGAGACCGGAGGGCTGCAGTTTCTTCTGGAAGAGGGTTCGCAGCTTCGCCGACCGCTCCTTGTTGAGATCCGCCGAGACTTGCATGAACTCTGTATCGGGGAAGCCGGTTGCCGACGTATATGGCATCGGCAGGGCTTCCGCGTGGACCCCGATTATGTGCGCGCCGAAGCGGGAAGCGAGCGCGATCGCGCCGTCCAGAACGCGCTCGGCGTCCTGTTCGCTCTGCACGATGGCAACGATGGTCTTGAATGACATGGAACCCTCCTGCTGCACGCTCGCACCGCCGTCATGAGCGGGCCCGGATAGAACGCTGAGGATACAGGACAGGTTCCCGCCCGGCCAGCGGGCTCAACCGTCTTTGGCGAGCCCTTGCACCATGGCTTCGATTTCGGCGCGGACGGCTTCCAGCACTTTGGGCGACCGGGCACGCACAACCAATTCCGTCCAGAACGCACCGTCGGCATATTTCGGATAAGAGCCGATGATGGTGTCGGGATGCGCCTTCTGGATTTCGGCGAGTGGTCCGCCGATACGACCCTCGCCATACGGGCACTGCACGGTGGCGGAGAGCAGCTTGGTTCCGGTTTTCAGCGTTGGCACGACATTGTCCAGCATCGCCTGGAATATCGAGGGCACGCCGGCCATCACGTGAACATTGCCGATCCGGAAGCCAGGCGCCACCGAAACGGGATTGTCGATATGCTCGGCACCGCGCGGCATGCGTGCCATGCGCTTGCGGGCGTCATTGAATTCGATGCCGCGCTGTTCATAGCTGGCGGCAAGCAGTGCAAGTGCCTTTGCATCATACTCGCACGGCACGCCGAAGGCCTTGGCAATCGAGTCCGCGGTGATGTCGTCATGTGTCGGCCCAATCCCGCCGGTGGTGAAGACATAGGTATAGCGGGCACGCAGCGCGTTGACGGCATCGACGATCTCATCTTCCTCGTCGGGAACGACCCGGACTTCCTTCAGATCGATGCCGATCGCCGTCATCATGTCTGCCAGGTGTCCGATATTCTTGTCCTTGGTCCGACCGGAGAGGATTTCGTCGCCGATGACGATCATGGCGGCTGTGACAATATCTGGCATGGCGCACTCCGGATGGGATGCCGTCGAAATAGCGCGGCGGCTGGGTACGGGCAATGCTTCTGAAACGGTGAACAGTGCGTGTCAGAATTGCCTGCTTTCGGTGAACGGTCCGCGCACTAGATTGCGGCGCTGGGGGACGGGCCGTTTCCCGGAAACACCGCAAGGAGTTGCGCGCATGGCAAAGGTACTGGTACTTTATTATTCGAGCTGGGGACATATGGAGCAGATGGCCAAGGCCGCTGCCGAGGGTGCACGGGAAGCTGGCGCCGATGTCACGATCAAGCGGGTACCTGAACTGGTGCCGGAAGCAGTCGCAAAGGCCGCTCACTACAAGCTCGATCAGGATGCGCCGATCGCCGATCCGCTCGAACTGGAAAATTATGATGCGATCATCTTCGGTGTCTCGACCCGCTACGGCAACATGGCCGCGCAGATCAAGAATTTCCTGGATCAGACCGGCCCGCTCTGGGCCCGCGGCGCGTTGGTCAACAAGGTTGCGTCGGTGATGTCCTCCACAGCCACGCAACATGGCGGCGCGGAGTTTGCGCTGATCAGCACGCAGGTCTCCCTGCAGCACCATGGCATGATCATCGTGCCGCTGTCTTATGCGTATCAGGATCAGATGGGCAATGATGTGGTGCGCGGCGGTGCGCCATATGGCATGACCACCACATCCGACGGTGATGGCTCGCGCCAGCCATCGGCGCAGGAATTGGACGGCGCGCGCTTCCAGGGCAAGCGGGTGGCTGAAATCACTGCCAGGCTGCACGGCTGAGCGTCTCACGGCCGGCACATGGCAGGCGGGCGGCTCGCAAGCGCCGCCCGCTTTTTTATCCGGTCGGCAAGCACTCCGACCTCCTGGTGCTGGTATTTCATCTCGGGTTGATCACAGCGGATGATATTTCCGTGAGGTGGGAACGCCGTTGAGGAGGGCGCATTTCTTTTGGCGGATCGGGAACTTCCGGCGAGGAAAGCAAAAATCGCGACAGGTGGAACCAGACGATCCAGCAGCGGAACGGGCTGCGGAGCGGACGTTGCTTGTTCTCAATCGCAGAGGAACAATCATGTCTCCTATCTCATCCAGACTTATTCTTGCCTCCGTCGTTGCATTGTTTCCGGTTGCTGACGGTGCATTTGCCGCTGAACATCATCATGCCCGCGTGACCACGCATGCGATTGCGGTATCCAGTTTCGAAAACGGCATGGCACGGGCGATCTACAATCAGGCCGACGGTGTCCGTCAGGGCATCCGCGATGCCGAGCGGCTCAATCTCATCGACACTTCGAAGGCAGGAGAATTGGCGTTCCAGGCTCGGGAGATCCGCAACGAAGCAGCGCGCGGCGACGGCTCACGTGCGTTGCTTGCCCGCCTTGACGATGTCTCGCAGAGTCTTCGCGCAGCCACCGGCGAAGCGACACCGAACTCCAATGGCGGCGATGGCGGATATTATCCCGACGGGTATAGCTCGAGCTTTCCACGATAGGTGATCGCCTGCGTCGACGCCAAGTCTGGCGTGCATCGTCGGCTTGGCAACCGGCAATCGAACAGCACGCCCGCTCCGACCGTGCCAATCGGGGCGGGTGTCGTTCTATGTGTAATGGTACCGAGCCGCCGCGGTCTCCGTCCGGTGGATATACGGCATTTGCCGTATATCGCCACGTAATCCGGATTAGTATTCTTCCAATGCGTGCTCTGATTTGGGCGGGGCGTTCAAGGACATGCAGAAAGTCCGGACCGGAAACGGTTCGGATTTTTGCGTTTCGGCTCTGCGAACGGTCCGCTTTTCTGCTGCCTTTATCTCCGTACTCCCGTGCCGCGATAGCGCTGCTTGACAGAAGAGAGCGGGGCAAGTCGATATGGCATAGTCAATTTGCAGGCTGCCGATGTTACTGACCGCGCTTCTCTGGCTGCTTGGGGCTGTTGTCCTGGCTTGCCTCGCCATCGTCGGTTTTTTCGTCTTCAAGACACGGCGCATCGCCGCATGGGTCGAGCGGACGATGCCACCGGCCGGAAAGTTCATCGACATCAACGGCAACCGCATCCACTATGTCGACATCGGCGAGGGGCCGCCGATCGTTTTCCTGCACGGGCTCGGCGCACAGCTGCACCATTTCACCCATCCGCTGTTCAAGGTGTTCGGGCCGGGCTACCGGCTGATCGCGCTCGATCGGCCCGGGTCCGGTTATTCGACACGTGCGCGCGGTTCGACCGGGCGCTTGCCGGAACAGGCCGATATCGTCTGCGCCTTCATGGAAAAACTCGGGCTCGAAAAACCGGTCGTTGTCGGCCATTCACTCGGCGGTTCGGTGGCGCTGGCTATCGCGGTAGAACATCCGGATGCGATCTCAGGTCTGGTGCTGCTGGCGGCACTCACCCACAAGGAGGTCGATCTCAGGCTGGAATTCAAGGCGCTGTTCGTGTCTTCGCCGCTGAAGCGGTTCGTCCTCGCGCATACGATCTCAGCGCCGGCGGGACTGAAATACGGTATGAAAACGATGGGCCTGATCTTTGCCCCGCATTCGCCACCGGAAAACTACATGACCGAGAATGGGGGGTATATCGGGCTGCGTCCGAGCCACTACTACGCCAGCGCAACCGATTTTACAGTCATCGAGATGGATCTGCCGCGGCTGTCGGAACGCTACAACGAGATCAAGGTACCGTCAGGGCTGCTGTTTGGCGGCGTCGATCCGATCATCTCGCTGGAGGTGCAGGGCACGCCGGTCAAGCAGAAGATCGAAGGACTGGACCTGGAGATTGCGGAAGATCTCGGGCATATGCCCCAGTTCATCGGCCCGGAGCAGGTCACCGCTTTCATCCGGCGGATTGCCGAGCGAGCATTCGCCGACCGTGTATCCGCCTCGAACATCTAGAGCGTTTCCGTTTTTCACGGAAACGCGGAAACGCTCTAAGCTTTTGTTTTTGCCGCATTTTTGTAACGCCAAGTGAATCCGCTTGGCTACAAAAATGCTCTAGCTAAAGACGGTTCAGCGTCAGGCGGCCGGATCATCCTGCACTTCGGTCTCTGGCCGATCGCGCCCGTCGGCCAATTCCGAATGCCACTTGCCGTTGACATCCTCATATTCGATGCCGTCGGTCTGACCGGCGATCTGTTGCTCCGACGAGGCGATCCTGGCCGCTTGAAGTGCATCGGAATGGCTTGGAAAGGTTTCCGAATAAGTGTCGCCCACCTTGTAGGCCCACCCTCCATCATGCTCGACGATCCTGTAGGTCAACTTCGCCATGAAAGCCTCCGGTGACGGCACTCCTCCCATCCGAGACTTTCCTGCACTTTGAAACAGATTTCAACCTTTTGCGGCCTTAGCCGGCAAGTCTCAATCCTCGTCGCGGATCCAATGCTCCATGGTGGTGACGGAACGGGCAAGCTGCGGCGCCGGCTGGATCTTTTCGCCGAGGCTTGCCGCAGCGCGCCAGCCCCAGCGCGGGTCGGCCAGGAAAGCGCGTCCAAGCGCCACGATGTCGGCCTTGCCCTCGGAGACGACAGCATTGGCGTGCTCCGGATCGGTTATGAGACCGACGGTGCGTGTGGTGATGCCGACGGCCTTGCGCACCGCTTCGCCAAGATGCACCTGGTAGCCCGCGCCGGTCGGCAGCTTCTGCAGCGGGGAATTGCCGCCGCTGGAGCAGCAAAGATAAGCGAGCCCAGCGTCCTTTAGCGCTTTTGCCACTTCGATTGCATCCGGTACGTCGAAGCCGCCATCGACCCATTCCTTCACCGAAAGCCTGGCGCCCAGCATCAGCTTGGGTGCTGCCGCCTTCACCGCCTTTGCGATCTCCACCGCAAAACGCATGCGGTTTTCCAGCGAGCCGCCCCAACGGTCGGTGCGGCGGTTGGAGAGCGGCGACAGGAACTGGAAGATCAGGTAGCCATGGGCCGCGTGCAGTTCGATGAAATCGAAGCCGGCGCGTTCGGCGCGCCTGGCCGCCTCGGCGAACCGTTGGATGACACCAAGCACTTCCTCGTCGCTCAGTTCGTGCGGCACCTGCCAACCGGTGTCGTAGGCGATGGCGGAGGCCGAGACGACCGGCCACGGATCCTGTTCCGGCTTCAGGGGGCCACCGCCTTCCCAGGGCCGCTGGCATGAAGCCTTGCGCCCGGCATGGGCGAGTTGCACACCGAACTTGGCTCCCGGCAGCGCGACGCGCCTCGCAGCATCCAGCGTGCGCTTGGCCGCGGCCTCATTGTGATCCGAATAGAGGCCGAGGCAACCATGGGAGATGCGGCCGCGGCGCTCGACATCAGTCATTTCAACGGTGATCATGCCGGCGCCCGACATGGCTAGGTTCATCCAGTGATACAGGTGCCAGTCCGTAGCGGAGCCGTCATCAGCGGAGTATTGGCACATTGGGGCCACGGCGATACGGTTCGGCAGGTCGAGGCCATCGAGCGTAATCGGCTGGAAGAGAGCGGCGGTCATTATGGCTCCGATTTTTTGATATGAAGGCCTTCTAAGCTGAAGTGGTCTTGCCCGCCAGATTGTTTGCAAGTCAGGTGCTGATCTAGTCAACCTGCATCATTGCGGTCTGACGCTTCGCGCGTTATCCCAGCCCATCCCCCGAGACGAGGCAAGCATGGACGACCGCATCCGTATCCTGTCGCAGGAAATCCTTTCCGACGATTGGGCCATCCTGAAAAAGACCACCTTCGACTACCGCCGCCGCGATGGTGTCTGGGAGACGCAAGTGCGCCAAACCTACGACCGCGGCGATGGCGCCGCCATTCTTCCCTTCGATCCCGACCGAGGCACGGTGCTTCTGGTGCGGCAGTTCCGTTGGCCGGCTTTCGTGACCGGCCATAAGGAACCGCTGATTGAAGTCTGTGCTGGACTGCTGGACAAGGACGACCCTGAGACATGCATCCGCAAGGAGGCGGAAGAGGAGTTGGGCTACCGGCTGAACAGCGTCAAGCTCTTGCTTACGCCCTATATGAGCCCAGGCAGCGTCACCGAGCGGCTTTGGTTGTTCGCAGCGCGTTATTCGCCGGCCGACCGCATTTCGGAAGGCGGCGGTGCGCCGGAAGAGGGCGAAGACATCGAGGTGCTCGAAATGCCGGTCGACGATGCGATAGCTGCGATCTCCGACGGCCGGATCATCGACGCCAAGACGATCCTGTTGCTGCAACATCTCAAGTTGAACCCGGCGCTATTCGGCTAGGAAGCGGAACCTGCTGCCGGTCCGAATGCCCTAAAGTTCGCCCCGGCAGCGCTGTTTTCGGCTTGCTTCGATGGCCGCTTCCTGCGCTTGCAGCCGTTCGATCTCGGCAGTTCGGCGATCCTTCAGCACGGACACCGCTTTCTGTCCGCCAGGCAGCCAGAACGGGATGCGGGCATTTGAGATATTGCCGCGACTGATCGCGGTGGACGTCACGCCTTTTGCCAACTCACCGAGCGCAACGTTGAGCTCGGTGCAATTCATCGACCCATATTGCGACGGATCGACCGATTTCATCGAACCGCAGGCCGCCAACAAGGGCAGGCCAAGCAGAAACGCGGTTGCCAAAGGCTTCTGGGCGATCGCTTTCATGACGACAGGCTAGCAACTGCGTTCACGAAAGGGAACGGGTAAGCGGCCGCAGTGGTAAGGAGGTGGTGCGGACGACGGGAATCGAACCCGTACGATCGAGGATCGAGGGATTTTAAGTCCCTTGCGTCTACCAGTTCCGCCACGTCCGCACGCGCCGTCACATCAATGAGTTGGCGTGCGTAGTCAACACATGTTTTGCGCCGGAGCGAAACTGCTCTGCACTTCGAGCATTCGCGCGTGGGCCGTTGGCGTCATGCTACAGGGCAAATCCACCAAACCCTGCAACGCTGGGCTTCACGGTGATGTTTTTGGTGTCCTCGGGAACGAGGATCTTCGAACGTCGGGCGAAAACAAGGAACGCTTCACGTGCGGTCTGAGGGTCGAGCTCTCCCGCCTGCGCGGCGTTACAGGCCTTCATCGCAATTTCCCACGTCTTGCTTTCGCCGGTCTTGGCCCACTCGGTCAGGAATTCGATCATGTCGCAGAGCGAAGAGATTTCGCGCTTGTCGCCAACTTCAGCAGTGACAGTGACAGGCGTGAACGCCAGCAAATTGTGCATGGGAAGGCCTTTCTGAAAATGGAAGGGAGGCCAAAAGAACGCCGGCCTCGGCAGGGAACGCACATGAACGTCCCAACACGCTAGTGGTTCCGTGCTATATCCATCTTCCATCAAACGCAATTCGCCGATTAAGCCTTTAGAAAATCGTCGGGCGAAAAGGCTGCGGTGAAAACCTGTCGCAACGTCGCGGAAGTCAGCGGGTTGAGCATGGGCAAACGCCCCAGCTTCCTGGTTCTGCCGATCTCGCATATGATGCTTTCGGTCTCGGGTTCGGCGCCTCCTATAAAGGCAACGCCTAGAACCGGAACATTGCGGGCACGCAGGGCTTCCAGCGACAGAAGCGTGTGGTTGATTGTGCCGAGCCGAGTGCGCGCGCATAGCACCACCGGCAATCTCCAACGCGCGAAGATGTCGGCGAAGGTGGTGGTCCGTGTCAGCGGCACCAGCACACCACCAGCGCCTTCGATAACCAGTGGCCCGTCGACTTCCGGCACCATCAACGCTTCGGGGACGATAGCGACGCCGTCGATCGCCGCAGCACGGTGTGGAGAAGCAGGCGTATTAAGTCGCCATGTCTCGGGCAGGATACGGCGCGGCGAAATCTCGCCAAGCCGCCCTACGATATCGCTGTCAGTCTCGCCGCCAAGTCCGGCCTGCACCGGCTTCCAATAGGATGCGCCAAGCAGGCCGGTCAGCCCTGCCGCGAAGACCGTCTTGCCGATATCCGTATCGGTGCCTGTAACGACGATGCGGGTATTCAAAGCGCGTCTGTCGCGAGCGAGGGCAGGGATGGCCGAGAGCGGGGTTGGCCCGGTCGGGTGCTTGCATGGACTGGAGCTTCGGCCGTGCGCATGCCGAGTTTTTTCAGCAGCGCGAAATCCTTGTTGCGCTCCGGGTTGCCGGTGGTCAGAAGCACGTCGCCGGTAAAGATCGAATTGGCACCGGCCTGGAAGCACAGCGCCTGCAACTCATCGCTCATGGCGTGACGGCCGGCTGAAAGCCGCACCACGCTTTCCGGCATGAGAATGCGCGCCAGCGCCACCAGCCGCACGAAGGCGATCGGCTCTACCGGCTGGCTCTTTGCCATCACAGGCGTACCCTGGATCTCGTTCCACATGTTGATCGGAACGCTTTCCGGGTGCCTTTCCAGGGTGGCCAGGATGACCAGCATCGCGATGCGGTCGGTCATGGTTTCGCCCATGCCGACAATGCCGCCGGAACAGACCTTGATGCCGCCGGAACGCACCAACGCCAGCGTCTCCAGGCGGTCGTCCATGCTGCGGGTGGTTGCGATCTCGGGATAGTATTCCCGAGAGGTGTCGATGTTATGGTTGTAGTAGTCGAGGCCTGCTTCGTTCAGCCGCTGGACCTGAGCTGTAGTGAGCATGCCGAGCGTCACGCAGGTTTCCATGCCCAGCGCCCTGACGCCTTCGATCATGGCGCAGACACGATCCATGTCGCGGTCCTTGGGGCTGCGCCAAGCAGCCCCCATACAGAAGCGGGTCGCGCCGCCAGCTTTGGCGCGCTTTGCATCTTCGATCACGCGCTCCACAGCCATCAGCTTGGTTGCCTTGACGCCGGTGTTGTGATGCGCGCTTTGCGAGCAATAGCCGCAATCCTCCGGGCAGCCGCCGGTCTTGACGCTGAGCAGGCTGGCGGTTTCGACCACGGTCGGGTCGAAGCGGCTGCGGTGAACGTTTTGTGCCCGGTGGAGCAGGTCGGGCAGCGGCATCGCGTAGATCGCTTCTGCTTCCGCCTGCGTCCAGTCGGTGCGGACATCGTCCGTCTCGATGAGAGACGAGCGATCCGGTGGGGCCGACGCGGTCACCGACCGATCCTCCCGAGGAGACGCGCCGGGATCATCGCCGAGCCGACGGCAACCATGGCGATATTTATGAGGTCGCCCAGAATGAACGGGGTGAAGCCCAATGGAATGACATCCTTGGCGGGGATGTAGAGGCCGAGCCAGGGGAGGCCGACTGCGTAAGTGACTGCAAGGCCTGCCAGCATGGCCACGGTGCGGCCGAACATCTGCCGGCCTTCAGCCAGCCGGCCAGTCAACCAGCTGGCGACGAGATAGCCCAGCAGATAGCCGCCCGTCGGCCCCATCAGATAGGCAAAGCCGACACCGCGCTCCGGCGAGCCTGAGAAAACCGGCAATCCGGCAGCACCGACCGCCAGGAAGGTAAAAAAGGTGGCTGTCGCCATGCGTGGGCCAGTGGCAACTGCGATGCCCATGACGGCCAGTGTGTAAAGGGTGAGCGGCACCGGCCAGAACGGGATGCGCAGCTTGGCGCAGAGCGTGATCAGGGCGACGCCCGCGATGATGATCGCAGCAGTTCTTGCCGCCTTGCGCGGCTGGACGCCGCGCAGCGTGAGGGTCTGGCTCATGATGTTCCTTTCGTAAATTATAGATAATTTATAATCTATATCTACATTGAATCCACAAAAGGAAGCGAGTCGCAACAGAATTATAGATATTATTATCCGACTATCGCGAATGCGTCGCGAACGCTGCCGCTAGCCGATTTTTGGGGCCGGCGACCAATCCATTGAACATGACCGGCCAGCGTGGTGCAGGCCGCGTCGATCTGGCCTTTGCGCAAGGCGGAAAGGATGGTGCGGTGATCGTGATCGGTCCGCGCTTCCCAATCGGATCGCCATGCGGCGAAAAGAAAGCGCGCGCTGGCGGCATGCAGGTCATCGATGGCCGACAGCAGCCTCGGCATGGCGCAGGGTTCCAGGATGAGACGGTGGAAGCGGCGGTTCGCCTCTTCCCAGGAACGCACATCTCGGGAGTTGTCGCCGGCCTTGGTGGCTTCTTCGGCTGCGTCGAGAATGGCAGGCGTCAGATGCGGCGCGGCATGGCGCAGCGCCAGCACCTCGAGCGCCGCGCGCATTTCCGCCACTTCCTTCACTTCGGCGAGGTCGAAGCTGGCGACGCGCACACCGCGACGCGGTTCACTGACAGCGAGACCTTGTGCCTCCAACCTACGGAAAGCCTCGCGCACCGGCACATGGCTCGCGCCGAATTCCTCGGCGACATGATCCTGCCGCAGCCGTGAGCCGGGCTCGATCTTGCCCGCTATGATGCGGTCAGCCAGCGTCTTCGAGATGCGAACCGCGAGAGTGTCTTCTTTTTGTGCGCCCATGTTTCATAGATAATTTGGCGCACAGGACTTGTCGATTGGCGGACGGGACAAGTCACAGGGCAGGGGGCGGTGGACGCCCAGCATTCTCCTTTCCGCCAAAAAAGAAAGGCAAGGTGCTGGTGGCGCCTTGCCTTGCGGAAATCGAGATCTGCGTGGTTAGCGGCGTGCCACCGGCGGCACGTAGTGCTCGAGCTCCGGTGCAGGGAAACGCACCGTCTCACCGGTTTCTGCCGATTTGTAGAGGCCCATCATCATCTCCACCACGGCAAGCCCGTCATGGAAGGTTTCCAGCGGCGTCTCACCCTTGCGGAAACACTCGGTCATGTGGCGGTTTTCATCGGTGTAGCCATAGACACCGGCTTCGTCTTCCAGCACCGGCATCAGGCCCTGCTCGGCATTCTGCTTCTCGACGAGATCCTCGCCTTCCGAACCTTGCACGGCCCGTGACATGAAGATCTTCAGGCCGGAGCCCAGCGAATTGAACTCCATCGCATATTCGGGGCCGAGCAATTCGAGCTGGATGCGCAGGCCGGCGCCGACATAGGCCCAGGAGGTCGTGGCTTCGATCATCAGTTCGTTGCCGGCCTCGTCTTCCAGCGCCACCACGCCACGGGCAAAATCCTCGGAGGGATGGTTGCGATAGTCGACGCCGGAGCCGAAGCGACGGGCGAGGTCGTCTGCATACTGCGGCCGGGTCCATTTCAGGTTGGCGACTGTGCCATTGACTGACTTGACCTTCAGCGAACCACGCACGGCGCCCGGCGCGGTCAGCAGATGGCGCGCTACCTCGAGGCTGTGGCACATCATGTCCGACAGCACACCGCCGCCCTGCTTGTCGCCTTGCCAGAACCAGGCCTCGTGTGGACCGGAATGCTCTTCGGCGGCGCGGGCAAGATAGGGGCGGCCAGTGGTCGATGCGGCGCGGCGCCAGATGATTTCCTTGCCGCGAATGACCGGCGTCGCGAACACTTGGTTTTCGAGATAGCCATGGTTCAACCCGGCATCTTCAGCGAGCTGTAGCATTTCACGTGCTTCGGCAACGGTGCGCGCCAGGGGTTTCTCACACGCGACCGCAAACACTTTGGAGCGCCCGGCTTTCACTTCGGCATGCAGCGTGCGCATGACGTCGAGACGCGTGTAGTTCGGCGAGAGGATCCAGATTGCGTCGAGTGTCGGATCCCCAAACAGACTTTCCAGGCTGTCGTGGTTTCTGCAGGCGCCGAGACCGAGTTCCTCCGCCAGCTTGACGAAATGCTCCCGCTTCTCGTTGCTGCGGCTGTAGACGCCAATGACATCGATGTTGCGTACGCCGACCAGCGATTTCAGGTGGAACTGGGCGATGAAGCCCGTGCCCACGAAGCCGACGCGCAATCTTTCCTTAGGCAGCTGTGCCATGGTCGTCCTTTCTGCTTGTCTTTCAGATTGATCTTGGCCGGGCAGTTGAGCCACGGATCTGCAGCGTCGTCGGCATTTCCAGCGTCTCAGCTTCGACTTTTTCTCCAGCCAGCACCCGCAGCAACTGCCGCATCGCTTCCTGACCGATCTCCGCGCGCGGCTGGCGTACAGTCGTCAGCGGCGGATAATAGGCCTGGCTGAGGAACAGATCGTCGAAACCGACCACGGAAACGTCGCTGGGAACATCGAGGCCCAGTCGGCGCAATTCGTTGATCGCACCGAAGGCCATTTCGTCGTTGGCGACAAACACCGCGGTTGGCCGGTCGGGCCGTTCGAACAGCTCGCGGCACAAGGCTTCGCCCGAGTGCAGCAGGTAGTCGCCGACGGGTTCATAACCGTCGGGTATGGCGATCCCTGCCGCTCGCATCGCTTGGCGAAAGCCCTCACGGCGACGAACTGCCATGATTTCGGGGATGGGTCCGCAAATATGCGCGATTGCGCGATGGCCGAGCCCGATCAGATGTTCGACGGCAGCCCGCGAGGCGCCGACATTGTCGATCTGCACATGCGGCAGCCCCATGCCTTCGATCGTTTCCAGGGCCACCACAACCGGCAGGCCCTGCAGATGGGTTCGGCTTTCTTCCGCCGACCACGGCAATTTGCCCGTGATCAGGATCATGCCGTCGGCATGGCCGTCGCGCAGCATGTCGAAATATTCGACTTCGCGCTCGGCATTGTTTTCCGTATTGCCCATAAGCACCGAATAGCCGGCGGCTCGTGCGGTTGCTTCAACACCTTTCATGATCTCCAGGTAGAAGGGGTTGCCGACATCGCGCACCACCATCAGCACAGCCATGGATTTCTGCGTGCGCAGATTGCGGGCGCTGACATTGGGGCGGTAGTTCAGCATCTGCGCCACTTCGCGGATGCGTGACAATGTTGGTTCCGCCACCAGGCCGGTATCGGAAAGCGCGCGCGAGACCGTGGCTGGCGACACGCCGGCGCGTGCAGCGATGTCCTTGATCTTGGCGGGCCCGGCCATGCCGATCAGCCCCGCATCGCCTTGGCGCGTCCGTAAAACAGCATCAGCGCCACCAGTGTCGCGCCGAACACCATCTGCCGGCCGGCTTCGTCGATATGGACCGTGGTGAGGATGCTCTGGAGCAGCACCAGCAGCACGGCGCCGGCCATCGTGCCGGTGTAACCACCCTTGCCGCCGGAGAGCGGCGTACCGCCCAGAACCACGGCGATGATCGAAGGCAGCATGTATTGCTCGCCGACATTGGCGAAGGACGAACCGGAATAGCCGAGCAGGCACATGCCGGCGATGGCTGCGAAAACACCGGAGAGCATGAACAGTGCGACGCGGGTCGTCTTCACTGGCATGCCGGCCATGAAGGCAGCCTGCTCATTGGAACCGATCGCATAGACGCGGTAGCCGAACACGGTTCGGCGCAGCAGGAAAGCCATGGCAAGCCCGATCAGCAGCCACAGCCAGATGATGCCGGGCAGACCGAGCAGGAACGGCTGGACGACGAAGTCGGACAGGCCGGGAGCGGCACGGCCCGACGGGATGCCGTTGCGGATCACCACCAGAAGGCCCTGCAGCACGCCGAGCATGCCGAGCGTCATGACCAGTGGAGGGATGCGTAGCAGCGTCACGCCAACACCGTTAATGAGACCGAACAGGGCACCGACAATGACGCAGACAAGGATTGCCGGTAGGATTCCGCCATCGGCACCGTTCATGACATTGCCGGCCAGGATCGCTGCCAGCGAGACGATACCGCCGACCGAAAGGTCGATACCTTCACGTCCGCCCAGGATGACGAGGTTCTGTCCGGCCGCGACGATGCCAAGCAGGGCTGCGACGATCAGCAGCCGCAGGATCTGCCCGGGCGATGCAAAGCCTGGCGACAACCATTCGCCGACGGCAAGCAGCAGCACGATCAGGATCAATGCCACCACGAGCGGCTTCTTCAGGAAAGCCAGTGCCGCGTTCCCGGCGGACCTGGAGGGGAGGGCGTCCGTGCTCATGCCCGTGCTCCGCGGCTGACGAGGATGCCGGCCATCAGAGCCAGCAGAATGGCGAGGCCCTGGACGAAGTTCTGCCATTCTGACGGCGTGCCCACGAAGAAGACCAGCGCGTTGATGAGGCCGATGATGAGGGCGCCGATCAGCGACCCCGTCACTGTGCCGAAGCCGCCCGCCAGCGCCGAACCGCCCAACACCACGGCGGCGACCGAATAAAGCGTCATCTTGCCGCCGACCAGCGGATCGCCGCTTGCGGTGTCGCCGGTGATGCAAAGTGCGGCGAGTGCCGCGAACAGGCCGCAGAAGACATACCCCTTGATGCGGATCGCGGTCACCGGCAGCCCGGTCTGGAACGCCGCCTGCTGGTCATCGCCAACCGCCAGCATCTGCGTGGTCAAACGCATGCGCATCAGGATGGCGAGCAGGATTGCTACTGCAGCGACGGCGTAAAGCACAAACGGAATGCCGAAGAAGCGGCCGCCATAGGTCGTCCAATAGGCCTCCGGCGCCGGCGTGCCGGCAACGGGCAAAACGGTGAGTGCCAGGCCGGTGAAGAAAATGGAGGTTGCGAAGGTCGCAACGATCGCTTGCAGTCGCAAGCCTGCGACGACGATGCCGTTGACCAACCCGCAGGCCAGCCCGATCAGGGCGCCGACAAGGCAGGCGGCAATGACGGCGAACCCATCGCCGCCCCATTTTTGCATCAGCGCGATCACCGAGACATTGACCAGCGACACGATGCTGCCTGCCGAAAGATCGATGTCGCCCGAAAAGACCACATAGGTCTGCGCCACCGCCAGCATCATCAAGGCCAGATAGGTCGAGACGAGCCCGGTCATCGAACGGAAACTCAGGCTGCGTGGTTCGAAAACGCCGTTGAGGGCTAGAAGCAGTACGAGGATGATCAACGCCGGCAGGAAAGGATAACGCCGGATCAGGCGACCAAGGCCGCCGGTGCTGGTCTGGGTTGCTGTGTTGCTCATCAGGCAGCCTCATATGCGGCGTGATAGAGATTGTAGCGGGTGCGCTCCTCGCCCTGCAGTTCGCGCGTCACCACGCCCGAATTGAAGACCAGGATGCGATCGGCATTGGCGAGCAGTTCGGCATCCTCCGAAGAATAGAGCACAATGCCCATGCCTTCGGCAGCAAGGGAGCGGATGAGCTGGAAAAGGTCGGACTTCGCGGCAAGATCGATGCCCTTGGTGGGGTCGTCGAGCAGAAGGACCGAAGGGCGATCGATCAGCCAGCGGGCGATCACCACTTTCTGCTGGTTGCCACCGGACAGCGAATTCACGGGCTGACCGATATCCTGGAATTTGGTCTTCAGTGCCTTCAGCGGCCCTTCGACAAGTGCGGTTAGGACACTGGGACGGGCAAGGTGGAGCCGGTTGCGCAGGAAATGGATCGGCGTGACGTTCTCCAGGATCGGCCTGCCAGTCAGCGTGCCGTCGCGGCCACGATCTCCGGAGACGTAGGCGATGCCGTTGCGGATGGCCTCGGCTGGCGTGCGTGCAGCACAAGCTTTGCCGCCGACTTCGATCGCACCGGTGTGGTGAGCCGAGGCGCCGAAAATGGCGCGCAGCACGGAAGATTGACCCTGGCCGTGCAAACCGCCGAAGCCGAGAATCTCACCTTTGCCGACGGTAAAGGAAACGTCACGGAAGCCGACGCCGCTCAGATTGGCAACAGACAGCATGGGTTCCCCGGCTGCGGCTGGCACCGGCGGTTTGCTTTCGGCCGACAGCGCCTCGCGTTCGCCCACCATCTGGCGGATTACCTCATCGGCGTTCGTCTCGGCGATGGCTGACGAGGCGACAGTGGCACCGTCACGGATAACTGTGACCCGGTCGCCGATCGAAAAGATCTCATCCATACGGTGCGAGATGAACACCATGGCGCGGCCCTCCTGTTTCAGGCGACGCAGGATCTCGAAGAAGCGATCGACCTGGGCACGATCGAGGGCGGATGTCGGTTCGTCGAAAATGAGAATAGGGGCTTCGCTGGCGAGGGCCTTCATGATCTCGACGAGCTGGCGCTGGTCGGCACGCAACCTGTCCACGGTCACGTCGGCGGCAAAGCCTTCGCCGGCAACATCCTGGAACTCGGCGATGATCCGGGCGGTTCGTTCTTCGAGTTCGGTGCGGTCGACGAATATGCCGCCTTTTACCGGCATTGCCGGCAGCAGGATATTCTCAGCCACCGTGCGGCGGGCAGCCAGGCTGAGCTCCTGGTAGAAAATGCCGATGCCGAGCGCCCGCGCTGCGCGTGGCCCGTCGATTGTGACAGGCTTGCCGTCCAGCAACACCTCGCCGGCGTCCGGCTTCACGCTACCGGCGACGATCTTGCACAGCGTGCTTTTGCCTGATCCGTTCGAGCCGATCAGCACATGCACTTCGCCGGGTTTGAGATGCAGGTCGCCTCGGCTCAGCGCAACCGTTGCGCCATAAGCCTTGCGCGCGCCGCGAACGATAAGTTCGGACATCGAAGCCGTTCCTCCGGCTGCTAGAGCAATTCCAGCAAAAATGAAAAGCGGAAACGCTCTGGGGGTAACCCTGGATCGTCAGCTTACTCGAAAACCTCGTCCTTGGCCCGCCCGGAGCATGAGCTGCCGGGCGGAGGTCCAAAGACCGGTTATTTGAAAAGCTTTTCCGCGTCTTCGATCGAAAGCTGGCTGGTGAAGGAATAGTAGCCGGGTTTGCCGTCCACCGCCTTCACCGCATCGTCGAGGCTCTTGTTGTCGATGAAGGGGATCGGCAGATACATGGCGTTGCCATACTGACCGGCTGCGGCAGGTTCCTTCAACTCCTTGCCCTGCAGCATAAGGACCGCCACGTTGAGTGCACTGGCCATGACGCCGGGCGGGTTCACCGAGGCACCGGAATTCAGCTTATCCTTCTTCCACAAATCAATGAAATCCTTGCGGATTTCACCCGTTGCGGCAATCGAGGACTGCTTCTTGGCATCAATGATCGACTTCCAGGCACCGGCAGCCATGCCATCCTGCACCCACACACCCGTGATGTCGGGGTGGGTGGCGAGCAGGTTCTGCATAGCCTGCTGGCCTTGCGCCTGATCCCAGTTGGCGTTCACTTCGTTGACGATCTTGATATCGGGATACTGACCGAACACTTCCTTGTAGCCGGCAACGCGCATCTCGTTGGCCGGATGGCCGGCGACGCCGTTGATGGTCACGACATTGCCCTTGCCGCCGAGCGTTTCAGCAAGCCACTTGGCACCGGCAGCCCCCCAGGCCTTCTGATCGATGCCGACATAGGTGGCGTCCTTGGAGGAGACTTCCGAGTCGGTGGCGATCACCAGGATGCCGGCGTCCTTGGCCTGCTTGAAGATCGGGTCGAACGCGGTCGGGCTGTTCGGGTTGATGATGATGGCGTCTACGCCCTGGCTCATGAAATTGCGCACCTGCGCGATCTGCCCGGGCACGTCGACATTGGCGCTCTGCACCACGACTTCGACGTTGACACCCTTGTCCTTCCAGGCGGCTGCCGCGGTCTGGGCTTCTTCGATCATCTGCGTGCGCCATTCGGAGCCGACCCAGCCGTTGGAAAGGCCGATCTTGAAATCTTCTGCGTAGGTGGAAAACGTCGACACGGCCAATGCGGTGGTGGCCGTCAAAGCTAATACGATCGTTTTCTTCATTTTGATCCTCCCTGAGTGCGATGGTGGCGACATTATCAGGAATGAAATCGATTTCAATACAGGTTTCAGGGCTTTTCGGCAGGAATTTCGCACTTTTCCGGCGGGTTTTCGGAAAGATCAGCCGAGTTGCCGCCCAGACCAACGGGCAGCGCGATGTCTACCTGGCGTCGAGGAACTCGAGCACGGCTTTGTTGTATTCGTCCGGTGCCTGCAGCATCGCGAAATGGCTGGCATTCGGCAGGATGACTTCCGTTGCGCCCGGTATCGTCTTGGCCATGGCGTCGGTGTGCTCACGCTTGATTGCCTCGTCATGATCGCCTGTAACAATGGCGATTGGTGTGGTGATCTTTGCGAGCTGATCGGTGTTCCAGTTCGGCTGGGTTTCCCACATCTTGCTGATCTGGCCGACGAAGGCATCGTACTGGTCGGGTGTCTTGGAGAGCTTTTTGTAGTCGCGGCCCGAGCGTTCGATATAGGCGGCGAAAGTCTTGTTGGTCAGCACACCCGGATCGACGCCGTCCGTTGTGACATTGGCGGCCTGCGCGAATACGCGCGTCAGCCGGTCAGGATGGTTCATGGCAAGGTCGATGCCGATGATGCCGCCGTCGCTCCAACCGACGAGTGCGGTTTTATCGATCTTGAGATGGTCGAGCAGGGCAATGTAGTCCGATGCCATCAGGTCGTAGCCGAACGGCTCTTCCGTGCGGGTCGAGCGGCCATGGCCGCGGCTGTCGGCAACGATCACCTTGCGTGTCTTGGCAAGTTCCGCCACCTGGCTCGACCAGATGTCGGCGTGACCGAGCCCCCCATGGATGAGCAGCACCGGCTCACCCTTGCCATAGACCGCGTAGAACATCTGGATGCCGTTGACGGGGGCAAAACCGCTTTCGTCGGCTTTAGGCATCGGCGCAGGTTCGGGCAGGGTCTGCCAACGTTCCTCGGCGTTGGCCACGCCGGCGAACAGCAGGAATGCAGCAACGCTCAGGCAAGTCCACAAACGCGACATCGGGCGATCCTCCAGAAGGGAAGGCGAGATCAACCGCCTTGCCTCCAGAAAAGTCAACAGCGACGGCACCGCCGTCGCTGTCGTTGAATGCCCTCATGGAACGTTAGGTCAGGCGTCTTCCTCGACGAAAACCTCTTCGCGCTTCTTGCGGACTGAAGGCAATAGCACCACGATCAGCACGAGAGCCGCGGCAAGCAGCAGGATGGCGCTGATCGGCCTGGTGACGAAGATCGTCGGATCACCTCGTGACAGGATCATGGCACGGCGCAGGTTTTCCTCGAACAGCGGACCAAGCACGAAGCCGAGGAGCAGGGGAGCCGGTTCGCAGCGCAGCTTGGCAAGCAGATACCCAACGAAGCCGAAGAAGGCGACCGAGTAGAGGTCCCAGGCGCTCGACTTCACCGAATAGACGCCGATCGCCGAGAACGCCATGATCGCCGGGAACAGCACCTGGTAGGGCACGGTCAGCAGTCTTACCCATAGACCGATCAGCGGCAGGTTGAGCACGATCAGCATCAGATTGCCGATCCACATCGAGGCGATCAGTCCCCAGAACAGTGCCGGCCGTTCGGCGGCCACGTCGGGCCCCGGAACGATGCCCTGGATGATCATCGCGCCGATCATCAGCGCCATGACCGGGTTGGCCGGAATACCCAGCGTCAGCATCGGAATGAACGAGGTCTGTGCCGCGGCATTGTTGGCCGATTCAGGCCCCGCCACCCCTTCGATTGCACCCTTGCCAAATTCCTCAGGGTTCTTGGCGACGCGCTTTTCCAGTGTGTAGGAGGCGAAAGAGGCCAGAATGGCGCCACCACCGGGCAGAATGCCGAGCACCGAACCGAGGCCGGTGCCGCGCAGTACGGGTGCCGTCATGCGACGGAAATCCTCCCGCGTCGGCATCAATCCGGTCACCTTGCGGATCATGACCGAGCGGTCATGTTCATTTTCCAGGTTGCGCAAGATTTCGGCAACGCCGAAAACACCCACCGCTACCGCGACGAAGTTCAGCCCGTCTGCAAACTCGCGGATACCCAGCGTGAAACGTGGCGTGCCCTCGAATATGTCGGAGCCGACCAGGCCGAGCAGTAGGCCGAGTACGACCATGGCAAGCGCCTTGATCACCGAGCCATGGGCAAGCGCAATCGAGGAGACCAGCCCGACGACCATCAGCGAGAAATACTCCGCCGAACCAAACTGCAGCGCTATTTTTGTCAGCGGCGGTGCGAACAGCGCGACCAGGAAAGTCGCAACCGTACCGGCGAAGAAGGAGCCGAGAGCGGCAGTGGCCAGAGCTGCTCCCGCGCGACCGTTACGCGCCATCTGGTAGCCGTCGATGGCGGTTACCGCGGAAGAGGATTCGCCGGGCATGTTGATCAGGATGGCAGTGGTGGAGCCGCCATACTGCGCGCCGTAGTAGATGCCGGCGAGCATGATCAGCGATGATACCGGATCACCGATCTGGAAGGTCACCGGCAAAAGCATGGCGATGGTCGCGGTTGCGCCGATGCCGGGCAGCACGCCGATCAGCGTGCCGAGCAGCACGCCGGTCAGGCAGAAGAGCAGGTTCCACAGCGTCGAAGCGGTGATGAAGCCGAGTGCGAGATTGTCGAAGAGATCCATGGCTTATGCTCCCACCCAAGGTATCCACGGGCCAAAACGCTGGAACGGCAAGCCAAGCGCGTAGCTGAACACGATCGTGGAAAAGATGGTGAGCGCCAAGGCGACGATGAGCGCCGTACCCGGCCGCATGCGCTGCGAGGCGAAGGCCGCGATGAGCGCGGTGACGAACAGCGCCGGCACGAAGCCCAGCCCCCGCACGGTTAGTCCGAAGAAGATTGGCGCGGGTAGAATGAAAATCATGCCGCGCCAGGCGATCTGCCCGATCGGTTCGCCGGTGACACGCGTTGCCTGTACGACGATGATGGCGCCCAGCAGGATCAGAATGCCCGACAAAACGAGCGGGAAATAACCTGGTCCCATTCGAAAGGCGTTGCCGATTTCCTGGCCGAGCGATTGATAGCCGAAGAACAGGCCGACGGCGATGAAGATCGCCCCGCACGCTCCGTTCGTTGGATCGATGGAAAGCTTGTTCACTGTTCCCTCCGAAGGCCGGATCATTGGATTTCCGTCATCCAACAGCGGCCATTTCCTCCCTGTCGGGAAGTTTTTGCGGTGCCGGTGTCTGAATATGCGTCCGACAAAGAAGACCGGGTGAGGGATGCTCGCCCGGCCTTCTAATGGCGTTAGTCCGCGTATTGTCCGGCAGCCTCGATCACCGGCTTCCAGCGGGCGACCTCGCTTTCAAGTTTGGCCTTGAGCGCTGCAGGCGTGGCATCCGCCTCGGATGAGGGCTTGGTGCCCAGTTCGGCAAAGCGGGCGATGACGTTCTCATCCTTCAGCGCCTTCTGCAGCGACTTGCTGAGCTTGTCGAGCACCTCCGGCGACGTGCCTTTCGGCGCGTAGATGCCGTGCCAGATGCCGACCTGGAAGTTCGGCAGGCCGGCTTCCTCAGTGGTCGGGATGTTGGGCAGCACGTCGAGACGAGCAGGCGAGGTGACGGCATAGGCCTTGATCGTGCCGCCCTGGATCTGCTTGGTCGTATTGGTGGTCTGGTCGCACATGATGTCGACTTGGCCACCGAGCAGATCAGTCATCGCCGGACCGGTGCCCTTGTAGGGAACCGTCACGAACTGTGTCTGGATCGCATTCATGAACATCATGCCGCACAGATGCGATGCAGCGCCGATGCCCGCATTGGCGAGCGTCACCTTGTCTTTGTTGGCCTTCACATAATCGATCAGGCCCTTGAGATCGGTGGGCTCGAAATCCTTTCGCGTGACGATCGTCATCGGCACCTCGGTGACGAGGCCGACATAGTCGAAGGCGTTCAGCGTATCGTAGGCAAGCTTCCGGTAAAGCGTGGCGCTGGTGGCCATGCCGATATGGTGGAGAAGCAGCGTATAGCCATCAGGATCGGCTTCAGCGACGCGTGCCGCGCCAAGCGTGCCGCCGGCTCCGCCGACATTTTCCACGATCACTTGCTGGCCGAGGTCCTTCGACATCGATTCGGCGACAAGCCGGGTCACCGTGTCGGTCGGGCCGCCTGCTGCGAACGGCACGATCATAGTGATCGTCTTATCAGGATAGGTCTGTGCCGTGGCGGAGCTTGCCAGCATGGCAAAGGTCGCAGCAGCCGCCAGCGAGGCGATAAGCTTCTTCATGAAATCCTCCCAGATCCTTCGTTTAGAGCGTTTCCGTTTTCGACGGAAAACGCTCCGCTCCCTTTCACGCAATTCCGGACGGAAAACCGCTACGCACTTTCCTTGAATTGCTTTGGCGCAGGTCTCCTCCAGCGCCAAGAACGGATGGCCAATAGGAAGAGGCTTTGTTGCATTCGGCAATGTCCAAATGCGGAAAATGCCCGTATTGCCGACCAAACATCTCGACAATGGGTGGAAGTCGTAACATTGCTGTCCGGCAATGTGTGGATTTCCACACATCCGGCTAGTCGGCGGCTTCCGGCGCGCCAAGCTGTCTTTTGTCGAGTCCATAACGCTGCATCTTTTCGTAGAGCGTCTTGCGAGAGATTCCGAGCTGTTCATAGACCGGCTTGAGGCTGCCGCCATGGGCGACAAGCGCTGCGGAAATGACATCCTTTTCGAATTCCGCAACACGATCCGCCAGGCGAAGATCGCCGTTGGCGGTTTCGGTTGCCTGAGTGGTGGCGTGCGTGCTGAGTCCTAACACGAAACGGTCCGCTGCGTTCCTGAGTTCACGGACGTTCCCGGGCCACTCCCGCCCAGCGATATCGGCAATGACATGCGGCGGCACGTCGACATCATCGCGGCGATAACGTCCGGCGGCCTCACGGACCAGTTGCAGGAAAAGCAGCGGCACATCCTCGCGCCTTGCCACGAGTGCCGGCATTCTCAGCGTCACCACATTGAGATGGTAAAGCAGATCGGCACGAAACCGCCCGGCTGCGACTTCCTCGTCGAGATCGACCTTGCTGGTGGCGATGAAGCGCACATCGAGCGCTATTGGTTCGTTGGAGCCCAGCCGATAGATGACCCGATCCTGTATGACCCTCAACAGCTTGGCTTGAAGGTCGACGGGCATTGAACCGATCTCGTCGAGTAGAACGGTGCCGCCTCTTGCATGCTCGAACTTTCCGAAGCGTGGCCGCAAGGCACCCGGAAAGGCACCGGCTTCGTGGCCGAACAGCTCGCTTTCGATCAACGTGGCGGGCAGCGCTGCACAATTGATGGCGATGAAGGGTTTTGTCGCACGGCCGCTGATGTCGTGCAGCGCGCGGGCTGCCACCTCCTTGCCCGTGCCGGTATCGCCGATGATAAGGATGTCGGCATCGGTAGCCGCAATGGCCCGCAGCTTGTAGCGCAGTTCGACCATGACCTGGGTACGGCCGGGCAGGCGGGTCTCGAGGTCATCATTCTTGCCGGCTGCCGCACGCAACTGCCGGTTCTCCAGAACGAGACTGCGTCGGTCGATGGCCCGCCCCGCCATTTCGATCAGGTGCTGCACGACATAGGGCTTTTCGAGGAAGTCATAGGCGCCTTCGCGCATCGCGCGCACGGCAAGCTGGACATCGCCATGGCCGGTGACGAGGATGACGGGAATATCCGCGTCGATCTCGCGAATGCGGGCAAGAAGCGTCATTCCGTCCATTCCCGGCATGCGGATGTCGGACACGACGACGCCGTTGAAGCCTTGCGTGATGAAATCGAGCGCGCGTTCAGCCGAGGCGCACTCCTGCAATGCAAGTCCTGCGAGATCGAGTGACTGAGCCGCAGCTCGGCGCGGTTCTTCCTCATCGTCTACCAGGAGCACGATCGGCGGCTTCATTCGGCTGCCTCGCGCACCGTGTTGCGCATCGCTTCGAGTTCGATCGTGAACAGGGCACCACCTTCGGGATGATTCAAGACACCAAGGCTTCCGCCGAAGTCCTTGATGATGTTGTAGGAAATCGAAAGGCCCAGCCCCAGCCCCTTGCCGACGCCCTTTGTCGAGAAGAACGGATCAAAGATCCGTTCCGCGATGGCATCGGCAACGCCGGAGCCGTGATCGCGCACCGTTATGAGGACTTTACCCGCCCTGCGCCGCGCCTGGAGTTCGATGCGCCTGTCCGGCAGGCCTTCGACGGCGTCGGCTGCATTGGTGATGATATTGACCAGCACTTGCTGAAGCCGAACAGATCCCGCTTTGACAGCCAGTGGAGTGCGGCCGAGGTCGACAAGCAGCGTCGCATTGGCCGCCTTGAGGCGCCAGGCCACGATTTCCTGCGTGTCGCGCACCACCTCCGCCAGATCGACGGCGCCGAGTTTCTCGTTCGGCTTGCGCGCGAAATTTCGGAGATGACGACTGATCGACGCCATGCGGTCGGCGAGGCTCGAGATGCGTACGACGTTGTCGCGAGCTTCGGCGGCACGGTCGCGCTCGATGAGGACGGCGGCATTGTCGGCATAGGTCTTCACCGCTGCCAGAGGCTGATTGAATTCATGCGACAAAGCCGCCGACATCTGGCCGAGCGCGGCCAGTTTGCCGGCCTGGATGAGATCCGCCTGTGTTTGCCTCAGCTGTCGTTCCGTGGTGCGTCTTTCAGCGACTTCTGTCTCAAGCCGCGTGTTGACCAACGCAAGGTCATGCGTGCGCTCTTCGACCCGACGCTCCAACTCCTCGCGGGCAAAGCGCTGCATCTCCATGCGTTCGGCCAGCCGTGCCCGCCGCTGTAGCAAAACAAAGCCGCCCAGGGCAGCCAGCCCCAAAGTCAGCAGTGCAGCGGCGACTGTGGTCAATGCCTGTGTACGCGCCGAGCGCGTGTCGAGCAGCACGTTGATCGTCCAGCCTGCATCCGGCATGACCTCCGACAGGACCAGATACTCGCTACTCTGCCTTTCGAAGTTGACGGTCATCAGGGAGAGCCGGTTTTCGAAATTACCGCGTGCGACCGGCAGCTCGCGCAACGTCGCGTTTGCATAACGCCGCGAGGCGGCCGTGCGGGCGCGTCGTTCCGGCGTCAGCGGCAGCAAGCTGGCATAAAGCCACTCCGGCCGCTCCGCCATGAAAATGATGCCTTCAGGATCGGTAACGATGATCTCATCGTCCCCGCCAAGCCAGGATGCCTCGATGGCGTCGACCTCGACCTTGAACACCACGACGCCGCGGATGGCGCCGCCGACATGTACGGGAGCCGAGAAATAATATCCGCGCTTCAACGAGGTTGTGCCGAGAGCGAAGAAGCGACCGCGCTTGCCCTTGATCGCGTCCTGGAAATAGGGGCGGTAGGAAAAATTCTCTCCCACGAAACTGACGGGCCGGTCGAAGTTGCTGGCGATGATCGTTTCGCCGTCTGGTGCTATCACATAGATGTCGGAAGATTGCAGCAATGTGTTGATTTGCCTGAGATAAGCGTTGCCACGATCACGCAGTCCCGGATCATTCGGGGCCGCCAGCAACTCCTTGATGTCGTCGTTGTCAGCAATCAGGGAAGGGAGCGGTTCGAAGCGGTTCAACTGCCCTTGCAGTGCGGCCACAGCCAGCCTCAGCGTGGTTTTTCCGCGCGTCGCCGCCTGGTCGAGATAGGCTCGTGTCGCGAAGGTGCTGCCATAGAAAGCGAGCGCCGCCGCGAGCGCGATCAGAAGCGCAATCCAGAACCAGCGTCTATTGGAAAGTGGCTTGAGCATCAGCGTCGCCGGTTGACCGGCAGGCAGTATAGCCTGCGTGCCATCTTGTACAACGGACCGGCAGGCTGTGAGAGAACCGGATGTGATCGCGGGCGTATTTCGGCACATCCGCTGTTCCCGCAACAGCGTTGGATGAGCGGGCGGCAGTTCCGATATGCGGATTCCTGTGGACCAGGACAATGGAGCGCGCCATGACGAACCGACCTGACGAATTGTCTGCAAACATCACCGCAACGCTGATCGGCGGTCCGACCGCGCTGATCAGCATTGGCGGCCTCAATCTACTTACCGATCCGGCCTTCGATGCGCCGCAGGCCTATGATGGAGGGGTGCGCCTGGTGAAGCTGACCGGCCCGGCCTTGCCCCCCGGAGAATTGCCGCCCATCGATGCCGTTCTTCTGAGCCACGACCAGCATTTCGACAATCTCGACCATGCCGGCCGCGCTTTCCTGCCGAAAGCCGGCCGTGTGCTGACAACGACTGCCGGGGCAGAACGCCTGGGAAATCTCGCTGAAGGTCTCGATCCCTGGCAGAGCGTGGACGTTCAGACGCCGCAAGGCCAGCGGCTGGTAATAACGGCGGCTCCCGCGCGCCATGGCCCGCATGGCTTCGAACCGATCAGCGGCGATGTCATCGGTTTCGTCATTTCGCTGGGCGATGAGAAGGGACCGAGCATCTATATTTCCGGCGATACAGTCTGGTTCGATGGTGTCGCCGAGGTCGCCAAGCGCTTCGATGTGCGCCTTGCGGTTCTGTTCACAGGATCTGCGAAACCGCGCGGTGCCTTCCATGTCACGATGGATGCCAATGACGCGATCGAAGCGGCTGCCGCCTTCGCGAAGGCCACCATCGTCGCGATACACAATGAAGGCTGGGAGCATTTCACCGAAACCCAGGAACAGCTCGCTCACGCCTTCAAGGCCCTGGGCATCGCCGATCGGCTGAAAGTGCTGGAGAAGGGCACGCCGACTGACTTTAAGATTTAAATTCAGCGCTCTGACGTGACTTCCTTGGTTCCCTGCTTCATTCGCGATTGCCTGATTGAGGCAATGTGTTTGCGGGCGGGGAAGCAAATGAACCGTTAGCTCGTCATCATCGAACTGGTTTCCGACCTGCAGTTTTGCCAGAGTGGCAAATCCAGTGCGATCGACGGAAGCGAAACGTGATTCCAGTAAAATTCTCCCGACCAAAACCCTGGACCGAAATGGCGACGCTGCTTGTCGATGTGGCCACCGGGCGCAAGCCAGCCGATCTGGTGGTGCGCAACGGCCGCTGGGTCAATGTTCATTCGGGAGAAATCATCAGCGGCACCGACATTGCCGTGATCGGCGGTCGTTTCGCCTATTGCGGGCCGGATGCTTCCCATGCCGTCGGGCCGGAGACGATAGTGGTCGATGCCGGCGGGCGTTATCTCGTACCCGGCCTGTGTGACGCGCACATGCACGTCGAAAGCGGCATGGTGACCGTCACTGAATTCAGCCGTGCCGTCATCCCGCATGGTACCACCTCGATGTTCATCGATCCGCATGAGATCGCCAACGTGCTCGGCCTGCCTGGTGTCCGGCTGATGCATGACGAGGCGCTGGCCATGCCTATCAACGTGCATGTGCAGATGCCGTCCTGCGTGCCTTCCGCGCCGGGGCTGGAAAATGCGGGTGCGGTGCTCACTGTCGAAGACGTCGCCGAGGCGATGACCTGGGAGAACATCATCGGCCTCGGCGAAGTCATGAATTTTCCTGGTGTCGCCGCCAACAACCCGGTCATGTCGGGGGAGATTGCTGCGACGGTCAGGGCTGGCAAGGTGGTGGGCGGCCACTATGCGTCGCCGGACCTCGGTCTGCCGTTCCACGGCTATGTCGCCGGCGGGGCGGAGGATGATCATGAGGGCACGCGCGCCGAGGACGCGATTGCCCGCGTGCGCCAGGGCATGAAGGCAATGCTGCGGCTTGGCTCTGCCTGGTACGACGTTGCCGAACAGATCAAAGCCGTTACGGAACAAGGTATTGATCCGCGCAACTTCATCCTTTGCACCGATGACAGCCATTCCGGGACGCTGGTGAATGATGGCCACATGGACCGCGTCGTCAGGCATGCCATCCAACAGGGCTTGAAGCCGGTGACGGCAATCCAGATGGCAACCATCAACACCGCCCAGCATTTCAGGCTGGAGCGTGAGATCGGGTCGATCGCGCCGGGACGCCTGGCCGATTTCCTAGTCGTATCGAATCTTGCCGAAATGACCATCAATGAGGTCTATGGCCGTGGCGTTCGTCTCGCGGCGAACGGCAGGCTAGAGGCCGATATTCCAGCCTATGACTATCCTGCGAGCGCCAAGAACACGGTGAAGCTCGGCAAACGCCTTGCCGCGACCGATTTCGACATCAAGGCACCGGAAGGGGCCAACAAAGTGCGCGCCCGGGTCATCGGCGTCATCGAGAACCAGGCGCCGACCCGTGCGTTGGAGGCGGATCTGGCCGTCGAAGATGGGTTGGTCACCAGCGACCGGGTGGGCGATGTCTGCCAGATCGCGCTGGTGGAACGCCATCGCGGCACCGGGGGCGTCACCAACGCCTTCGTGTCGGGCTTCGGCTACATCGAGGACTGCGCAATGGCTTCGTCGGTCGCGCATGACAGCCACCATATCATCGTCGTCGGCACCAACAAGCAGGACATGGCTCTCGCCGCCAACCGCCTCGCCGAGGTCGGCGGCGGCGTGGTGCTCTATTCGAAGGGCGAGGAACTAGCGCTGGTCGAAATGCCGATCGCCGGCCTGATGTCGGACGAGCGCGCCGAGATTGTGGCGGCCAAGGCCGAGAAGCTGACCGAGGCGATGCGCAAGATGGGCTGCTCGCTGAACAATGCCTACATGCAGCACTCGCTTCTGGCCCTGGTGGTGATCCCGGAATTGCGCATCTCGGACGTCGGATTGGTCGATGTTAGGACTTTCGAGAAAGTCGATTTGTTTGTTTGAGCGGTCGCTCAGCTCAGCTCAACGCGTTTTCCGCTTTCGGCGGATTTCTCTATCGCTGCTATGATACGGTGAACCGCAACCGCGTCGTCGAAGCTTGGTGCGGTGCGCGTGCCGTTCTGCAGGTCGTCTGCCATGCTGGCGTAGAGGCGGGCAACATTGCCTGGCTCCACTTCCCGAGGCCAGCCGGCGCGGTGTGAGGCAGGGACCTCCAATGGCCGAAACACTTTATCCTCGCCACGAGCTCCTTGGAGCGAGAGCTGGACCATCTGCGTATGGCCGGAAGCGCCTGTGATGCGGATGTCGCCTTCCGTGCCGTGGATTTCCCAAAACAGGCCATTGTCGTCCCGTGCCGGGCCGCCACGATAATGAATGGAGATGGGCGCGCCGCTCGCCATGACGCCACTGACCAGAATCTGGTCTGGGGCTGATACCGGCAGCCACTCCTGTGTATCGACTGCAAACGCCAGAGGTCGTTTTGTAGCCAACAGGGCAGAGATTTCCGCGACCTCACCGAGCACGTCGCGCAGGGCTGCCAGCGTATGCCCCACCGGGATCGTGAGCGCGTTGGCGCCGTTGGCACGATCGAGCAGATAACCGTAGGTTCTTTTCTCCGAAATGATACCAGCGCCGAGTGCAGCCCCGGCGCGGGCGACCAAAGTGGTCGACAGCACGTCGCCGACAAAACCGTCGGCGATAAGTTGCCGTAGATACTTGATTTCCGGAGCGAGGCGTGCCTGGGTTCCAACCACGCCCAGCACTCCCTTTTCCCGCGCAAGGGTTGCCATGGCCTCGGCTTCGGCCAGACCATTGCCGAGTGGCCATTCGCAATAGACATGCTTGCCGGCGGCGATCGCCGCTTTCACGATGTCGAAATGCGGCGGCACCTTCACTGTCACTGTGACGATGTCGACATCCGGCGCGGCGACCAGTTCGGCAACGCTGGCGAAGGGCGTCGAAGATAGGCCCATTTCGGCCACCGCCGCCTGCGCGCTCGACAAGCTGGTATTGGCAACGCCCACGATCTCGAAAGTGTCGGACAGGGCCTGCAACGCAGGCACGTGCGCTCTGGCAGCCCAACTCCTTCCCGCTTGAAGGCCTACGATGCCAACTCTCAAGCGGCGTTCGGTCATGTCGCGATCCTCATTTCGTATTTTTCTGGTGACCGAAAGTACATCGGTGCATACCATGCGAAAATTCGGCATATCCGCAGATCAACCTTGAGAATTTGCACAGATGATCGATTGGGAAGACGTCCGGCATTTCCTCGCTGTCGCACAGGAGGGGACGCTATCTGGGGCAGCCCGCTACTTGAAGGTGGACCACGCCACAGTAAGTCGGCGGCTTGCGTCGCTGGAGGCAGCACTCGAGGTGAGGCTCATCGATCGTCTGCCGCGATCCAGCCGCCTGACCTCGCTGGGCCGGCAAGTGTTCGAAAGGGCTCTGGAAATGGAGAGCGCGGCAGACGGCATCGCCCGGCTGGCTAAAGCCGCTCAGGCGCCGCTTGTCGAGCGGATCGCGCTCAGTGCTCCGCCCGTTCTCGTCACGCATCTTCTCACATCACATCTGGCGCGCTTCAGGGCGGAACATCCTGACATCAGGCTTTCCATGTCGGCGCAACCTCAACGCGTTTCGCTTGCGCGACGTGAAGCCGACGTCGCAGTGCGGTTCGTGAAGCCCGACGAAGCCAGCAGCGTGACGCGAAAGATCGGCACGATGCCCTTCGGCCTCTACGCGCACCGATCCTATGCCCATCTTGCCGCCCCGGAGCGTTGGGAATTCATAGTCTGGGATGCGACCTATGCTCATACACCGGCGCAGTCGTGGCTGCTCGGCATCGTTGGTGACCGACCCGTGGTGTGCGAGCTGACCCATTCCAGCGAGCACCTTATTGCCGTCAAGGCTGGTTTAGGTGTTGCCAGTCTGCCTTGTTTCATCGGGGAGCAAGATGGTGACCTGATCAGGGTCGAAAAGGATGCTCCATCCTTCGCACGTGACGTTTGGCTGGCGGTTCACAGTGACTTGCGCAAAATGCCCGCGGTGCGCGCGGTGATGGATTTTGTGACGGCCGTTGTTTCTGAACAGCCATATCTGTCTTTCCGCTAGCTCTTGCCCTTCGCAGGCGCCTATTGCCCGCCTGTGACGACTGTCAGCACCTTGAACGGCGTGGTGATGACGATTTCGGCTACGGAACCGACGGCTTGGCCAAGGCCGGTGCCCAGCTGTTCGATTGGCTGATTGCTCGCCGGCTCGGCCGCCGCGAGCGCTGCCGGCGTCTGAAGTTGCTTGCCCAGCAACTGCACCAGAAGCGGGTTATCGGCGAATTTGGCGTGATTCAGTCTGTCACCGCTAGTGGTCTTGGTCAGGTCGACGACCGTGACGCCATACTGAGCAAGATCGGAGGCGTTGCCGTAATCACCGACACGGGGTTTGGCCCCGGAAATGAAAGAAGAAAGCTGCAACGCGCGATCGTCGGCCGACAGGAGCACAGTGAAGGGCCGGTCCGGCTTGCCGTAGCGCATCATCTGCTTCTTGAACACGTCGACATCGATGTCCGGTGAGGCGAGCACCACATAGCCGAGCTTGCCGGACAGGTCGCGGTCGCCGGTGATTGCCAACTGCCGCAAAGCCTCCATTGCCACCCAGTTGCCCATGGAATGCGCGATGATATCGATGCTCTTGGCTTTGGTTTTGGCCAGGAGCCGCAGCGTTGCCTCAAGATCGTCGCGTGCGGCGTTGGCGCTCTCCTTATCGTAGATGTAGCCGGTGGTCTTGCCGGCAGAGGCCCAGGAGAACAGCACCGGTGTGCCTGGATAGTCGGTGTCCTGCACGATCTGCGTCAAACGAAAGACACCATCGTCGAAACCATTGTTGTAACCATGCACGAAGACAAGCACGCGTCCATCACCGCCTGCGATGTCGGTGCTCACAGCATGCTCGAACTCCTTGGCGTTGCCGTAGAGCGTCGCGCGCGTTGCGGTGAAGTGCTTGGCTGGATTGCTCTGGGCGCGGCCTCTCGCCCGTTCGATCTGACCCACTTGATGGATCTTCGGTACGGAAACGTCGATGCGGGCATATTGCGTGCGCAATGAGCGTTCACTGGCAAATACCTGGCGCGGCTCGATTTTTGCCGCCTGACGTGTGGTCGCGACATAGATGTCGTGCGTGGCAGCGATCGCCGAAGCCGGCGCTTCGATCGCAGTCTTGTTGAGAAGATCGTGCGAATTGGACCCGGCGCAACCGGTAACCGAAAGCGCGACGGCGACAACGAACAATGCCTTCCAGCGCATCAAGCCGCTCCCGATGCCTTCTCGCCCAAGGGTGGCGCTTCCGACTTCGAATAGAGGCAGAATCCGCCCCCGTCCAGATCAATTGAGCCGCAGCTCACATCATGCCGAGCTGCTTCATACGGTCTGTGACCGAACGATCACTGGCGTAGCCATCGTCCTCGCGCAGGCGCTGGCCAAGCAGTTTGATCATCTCGGGATTGTCAGCGAACTTGTTGTGGTTGAACCTGTCCGTACCGGACTTGGATGACAGGTCGACAACGGTCACGCCATAGTCGGCAAGCTCGGCAGCATCCTTGTAGTCGCCTAGGCGCGGTCGCGAGCCGGCAATCATGCCGGACAATCGCAGCGCGCGGTCGTCGTCGGACAGAAGTACGATGAATGGCTTGTCAGGCTTGCCGTAGCGGCGCATCTGGCTCTTGAACACGTCGACGTCGATATCTGGCGAGGCGAGTACGACATCGCCCAGCTTCCCGTTCAGGTTGCGGTCGCCGGTGATTGCGAGTTGGCGCAACGCTTCCATCGTCACCCATGTACCCATGGAATGCGCCACGATGTCGATGCGTCGTGCCCCCGAACGAGCCAGTGTACGCAAAGTCACTTCGAGCTGGTCGCGGGCGACGCTGGCGCTTTCGCGATCATAGACATAGCCCGTCGTCGAAGCGCCGGAAGCCCAGGAGAACAGGACCGGCGTGCCGGGATAGCCGGAATCGTTGACGATCTGCGCCAACCTGTAAACGCCATCGTCGAAAGAGGTGTTGTAGCCATGCACGAACACCATGGCGCGGCCGCCGCGGGCCGCGATGTCGGCATTGAGCGCGGCTTCAAACTTCGGCTCGGTGTCATAGCCGACCATCTGGGAAGCCATGAAATATTTTGACGGATCATCGGATCTGCCACGGCTTTTACGCTCGATCTGACCGACCTGGTGGATCTTTGGCACGGTGACGTTGACGCGCGCATAGTTCAGCGTCGAAGAACGGTCGCCGTCGAAGCCCTGGTTGGGATCGTCGGAACGTTTGCGGGTGGTGGTGATGAAGATCGCGTGATTGCCGACGATGTCGGAAACCGCGGCTGTCACCATGGCGCTGCCCAGAACCTCCTGCGGCCCCTGGCTGGCACAGCCGGCGGCAACAAGCGTCAACGCAACGATCAAGAACCTTCTCAAACGCACGATACGTCCAGCCCTGCTAAATCCGACTCCAGCCGGTTTACTCTTTTGAAAGCAGTCTCCGGACAGGCGAAGTGCGGCTAAAGTAAGTCCTTCACCACGAAAGTTGCGCTGCGGGGTGTCCGTCGGGTGCAAGGTGTTGCGTCAAAGCCAAAATGGCGTCAGGAACGATTGCTGTAATTTCTACAAGGGCTTGCCTCATGACCAGCTTTGTCGATCGGGTTGCCAACGCAGCTGCTGCGGTGCGCCAGATCTTCCCCGAGACGCCCTTGCAGGAGAATGATTATCTATCGCGCAAATACGGCGCGCGCGTGCTTCTAAAGCGCGAGGATCTGACGCCGGTGCGCTCCTACAAGATCAGGGGTGCCTTCAATTTCTTCCGTAAGACGCTGGCGGAGGGCAACGAAGCCGAACTGTTCGTCTGCGCCTCGGCGGGTAACCACGCCCAGGGCTTTGCTTTCGTTTGCCGGCACTTTGGGCGCAAGGGCGTCGTCTTCATGCCGGTGACGACGCCGCAGCAGAAGATCGACAAGACGCGGCTGTTCGGTGGCGACTTCGTCGAGATCCGGCTGATCGGCGACTTCTTCGATGAGTGCTACCAAGCCGCTTTCGAATTCACCGAACAAAGCGGCGCGCACATGGTGCCGCCCTTCGACCACAAGGATATTATCGAGGGGCAGGCGACGGTCGCTTACGAGATTGCCGACCAAATGCCAGGCGCACGGCTACCCGATATCGTCATGCTGCCGGTGGGCGGCGGCGGACTGGCGGCAGGTGTCACGCACTATTTCGCACAAGCGGGCAGGACGCCACGCTTTGTCTTCTGCGAACCTGCCGGCGCGCCGAGCCTCAAGGAAAGCCTCGCTTCTGGCAAGCGCGTAAAGCTCGCGAAGGTCGACAATTTTGTCGACGGCGCCGCGGTTGCCGAGATTGGCCGCGAACCGCTCCGCAATCTGAAGGGATTTTCTGAGGGCGATGTGCGGCTGGTCCCGGAGAACCGCCTCTGCGCTACCATGGTCGAAATGTTGAACGTCGAAGGTGTGGTGCTGGAGCCCGCAGGCGCGTTGGCGATCGATGCTCTGAAGGATTTTCCCCGCAGGGAAATCAGGGGCAAGACGGTCGTGGCCGTGGTGTCGGGCGGCAATTTCGACTTCGAGCGGCTGCCCGACGTCAAGGAGCGGGCTCTCCGTTTCGAGGGATTGAAGAAATATTTCATCATCCGCTTCCCGCAGCGGCCCGGTGCATTGCGTGATTTTCTCGAAATGCTGGGACCAGACGATGATATCGCCCGCTTCGAATATCTGAAGAAATCGGCGCGCAATTTCGGTTCTGTGCTGATCGGCATCGAAACCAAGGATCGCCGAAATTTCGATCTGCTGATCGCCAATTTCGATTCACATGGCGTGCAGTATCAGGACATCACCGACAACGAGACGCTGGCAGGCTTCATTATATGAGCGAGAATGGTTTCGTAGCGCTGTTTTCCGGCATCAATGTCGGCGGCAACCGCATCGTCAAGATGGCCGAACTGCGCGCTTTTTTCGAAGAGCTCGGTTTCACGGATGTTGCAAGCTATGTGCAAAGCGGCAATGTGGTCTTCCGCTCGGCGCAGACTGACATTGCGGCGCTTACCCAGACGTTGGAAGAGGCGTTCGAAAAGCGCTGGGGTTTTCACTCCCGTATCATGGTGCGTGATGCCGCCTGGTTCGCGCGGCTGGTTGCGGATAATCCTTATCCCGAGATTGCGGAAGCTCCGACCAAATTGCACGCGATGACGCTTGAGCGCGAACCGACGTCCGATGAAATCGGCAGGCTCGCAGAAAGATGCACCGGACCAGAGCGCTTCGAGGTCAAAGGCGATATCCTTTACCTGCATGCACCGGATGGATTGGGCAAATCAAAATTCGCCGAAATCCTGCCACGCACGCTGAAAGTGCCGGGTACCATGCGCAACTGGCGAAGCGTTCTTGCGCTCGCCGAGATGATCGGTCCGACGCGCTGAGATCAAGCTGCCGGGCGCTGCCAGCTGAAGATCAGCTCCTCGCGGAAGGCGAACCGTTTGATGTGGTCTTCCACGACGCGTTCAAGCTGTTCCATTTGGGCGGCGTCGCCTGCCGTCAAGGCTATGTGCAGCGCGGTCGCATCGGCGTCCATTATGGTGCGGCCGATGGTCAGTTCGATTTCCCCGTGTTTCGGATCGAAAGTGACGGGAAACTTGTGTGCCCAGTGCTTGCAGAGCTGCTGCAGATAGCGGCTGGCATGTTCGGTAGCGACGTCGGCATTGCTGGTCGACATGGAATTCTCCGTTCGGCTGTCTGGCTGGCGTCGTGCTGGCTGAAGGGAGCGGGCCGGTTCATAGAGGCCGTGCCCGCGAGAAGTTAGGCGGCGGTGGTTCCGCTCGTTCCGAAATCACCAGGTGCCGGTATTGGCCATGGAGGCCCAGGGTTCCGCCTTTTCCTTGGCGGCGCCCTTCTGCAGAAGCTCGATCGAGATGCCGTCGGGCGACTTGATGAAAGCCATGTAGCCGTCACGTGGCGGGCGGTTGATGACCACGCCCTGTTCCTGCAGGCGCTGACAGGTCGCGTAGATGTCGTCGACTTCATAGGCGAGGTGGCCGAAATTGCGGCCGCCCTTATATTCTTCGGGATCCCAATTGTAGGTCAGCTCGATCAGCGGTGCGCGTGCTTCGACGCCGCTCTTCTCATCCTCGGACGCAGCGAGGAAGATCAAGGTGAACCGGCCTTGCTCGTTTTCGATGCGGCGGACTTCCTTGAGGCCGAGCTTATTGCAGTAAAAATCGAGGGATTCATCGACATTGGTCACGCGGACCATCGTGTGCAGATAGCGCATTTTTCGTCTCCAGCCTTGGGTGGGCGCAACATAGGGGGCTCAGTTCCGGGTCGCAACGCTGAAACACCGAAAAGACGGAACGGCCTCGGCAGGTGACGTTTTTATTAGGCCGGCTGAATATATCTCTGTATGTCACGGTGAAAAAAGGCACGTCAGGTCTTGCACACCCCGGAAGGCCAAGTGTTAATCTCATATAAAGAATCAGTTGCGGCAGTTTCGGAGAAAGGGGGCGTTCTGATGGGGGAAAAAGCCTCTCTGACCGGGCGGGATATGCTCCGCAGTACCGCTGGTCATGACGAAATCGGCGAGTCCACGGATCTGCAGGAGGTTTCCGGTGCGATCAAGTGGTTCGACGTCGCCAAAGGTTACGGCTTCATTCTTCCAGACGATGGCGTTTCCGGCGATATCCTGCTGCATGTGACTTGCCTGCGGCGTGATGGCTTCCAGACCGCGCTGGAAGGCGCGCGCGTGGTGTGCCTCGTCAAGCAGGGCGACCGTGGCCTTCAGGCTTTCCGCGTTCTGTCGATGGACACCTCTACTGCGGTCCACCCAGCGGAACAGCAGGAACAGCGCACGCACGCTACGGTGACACCTGAAAGTGGCCTTGAGCGGGCTCTGGTCAAGTGGTTCAACCGCACCAAAGGTTTCGGTTTCCTGACCCGGGGCGAGGGCACCGAGGACATTTTCGTGCACATGGAAACGTTGCGCCGCTACGGAGTGACGGAATTGAGACCCGGCCAAGTGGTACTCGTGCGCTTCGGCCGTGGTGACAAAGGCTTGATGGCCGCCGAAATTCATCCGGACATGGGAACATTGCCGGTCGCCCACTGAACGCAAGGCAATCAGGGCTAGAGGCCGCGCCCGCGCGGCTTTTTTGTTGTCTTGCTGGTCTCGATGACCATGAACTGCCGACAACTTATCATATTTAGTTATTCCTGCTTGTCTCGCACCACGTTGCAACACGCTTGCGCAGGTTTGCGAGCCGTCTAGGGTGAAGCTGTGGAGCGGACTCGCGCAAGGATTGGAAATGGTTCGATTTTCGCTACGGCAATTCCTCTTCGCTGTCGTTGCCATCGCCTGTCTTGTCGCCGGGAAGTCCTTGGCTGCGGAAGGGCAGGCGATGATGTTGCCCGTCGACCCTGCGCCACTGGTGGCGGTGACAGCCAAGGGTGACCGTGCTTTCCAGATAGAGATTGCCGATGACGGAGGTGAACGCGAAGCCGGATTGATGTTCCGCGAGACCATGCCGGACGATCGCGGCATGCTGTTCGTGTTCCCTCAGACGCAAGGGGTGGGCTTCTGGATGAAGAACACGCCGATGGCGCTCGATCTGCTGTTCATCGGCCAGGATGGCCACATCAAGGCGATCCGCCAGGGTGCACCGCATTCGGAAGCCGTTATCGCGCCCGACCAGCCCGTGCGTTTCGTCCTGGAGCTGAAGGCGGGCACGGCTGCGCGCGAAAACATCAAGGAAGGCGATCTGGTGAAGCATCCAGCCGTCAATGCCGTCTCAGGCGTCAACTGAAGGTAGTCCCGCTCAATGCAGTTTTTCAGCCATGACGGCTTCGAACTCGCCTTTCTCGATCGCCAGCCGGCTACCGGCAATGGTGATCCGGTGTTGATGATCCACGGCTTTGCTTCCAGCCACTATGTCAACTGGGTGTCTCCTGGCTGGTTCAAGACATTAAACGATGCCGGCTACCGCGCCATCGCTTTTGACCATCGTGGACATGGCGCCTCGACCAAGAGTTACGAGGGCGCCGACTACACGCCAGACAAGATGGCTTCGGATGCGGCAGCGCTGCTCGATCATCTGGGTATAGAGCGTGCTCATGTGATGGGCTACTCGATGGGCGCGCGTGTATCGGCGTTCCTCGCACTTTCCGATCCTGACAAGGTCGCTACGCTGGTACTGGGTGGTCTGGGCATCGGCATGGTCGATGGCGTCGGTGACTGGGATCCGATCGCCGAGGCCCTCATGGCGCCCGATGCTTCCGCAATCACGCACAGGCGTGGCAAGATGTTCCGCAGCTTTGCCGACCAGACCAGGAGCGATCGTCAGGCGCTCGCCGCCTGCATCGTAACGTCCCGCGAATTGCTTTCTGAAGACGAGGTTTCGCGTATCGCGCAACCAACGTTGGTGGCGGTCGGCACGACCGATGATATAGCAGGCTCGGCCGACGATCTTGCAGCGCTGATGCCTAACGCGGAGGCATTTCACATCGAAGGACGCGATCACATGCTGTCGGTAGGCGACCGCACTTTCAAGAAGCGGGTTCTGGAGTTCTACGCCGAACATCCGCTTTGAACCTATCGACTCACAATATCCACGATCCCTAACTGGCTCTGAGCGTATCGATCGATCGTCTGAGGTTCTCTCTTGCTTGCTTCTCAAAGCGATCGCGAAAGATGTCGGTATGGAAGATATGCTCGCGCTCTAGGAAGGTTTTCAGAACAGCGCCGCGCCCGGCAATCCACAATGGCTGTTCTACCCAGGCATATTCGCGCCGCACCGCCGCCTCATAGGCATCGAATGTTTCCGGTGCTGTACCGAGGATCGATAGATCCATGTCGAGCAGCAGAGCTGCGTCGCGTCTCGCGGCTGCAGGTTTGATATCGGGAATCGTATGCGTCGCGGTTGCCTCGATCATGCGGGCGATGCGATCAAGTCGCTCGTTGCTGACGCTCCCAGCGAGTTTTTCGCGAGCGAGGTCGGCACTCCGTGTCTCATTGTCTTTGGCGCGGCTGTCGTAGATCGCGTCATGGAACCAGATCGCAGCCTCGACCGCTGCAGGATCCGAGAAGGCGGAATGGTATTCGTCGAGCAGGCTGAGCAGGGCTTCGATGTGGGTGATCCCATGATAGTGGCGATCGCCAGCGCGATAGAGCGCCGACAGTTCGGCTTTCAGAACTGGTGCGATCAGCGAGGCGCTCATCGGCCGATGAACTCCGGCTTGCGGCGCGCTTGGAAGGCGGCGCGGCCCTCGGCATAATCTGCACTGGCGAAGGTCAGATCGCCGGCCTCCCGGGCGAGTTCGGCATCGACTGCGTTGCCACTCAGTTCGGCTTGGATCGCCAGTTTCGAGGCACGCACCGAAAGAGGGGCATTGGCGGCTATGGCTGCCGCGAGTTTGGCCACGCGTGGCTCAAGCTCGTCGGGAGCAACGACTTCGAGCAGAAAACCCATCCTGAAGGCTGTCCCCGCATCGACACGATCGCCGGTGAAGGTAAGGTAGCGCGCCATCTGTGAGCCCAATGCGGCAACGATATCGTGCATGTCGTCCTGCGGGTAGGCGAGGCCGAGCTTGGCCGCAGGCACGGCAAATAACGCATCGGTTGCCGCGATCCTCAGATCCGCAGCGGCGGCGAGGCCAAACCCACCGCCGAAGCATACGCCCTGAAGCGCTGCGATCACGGGCACCCGAGCGCCGCGCACAGCGGCAAAGGCCGCGGAATTAGCGGATTCGTAACTGCGCGCATTATCGCCGGCACGCAAGGTGTCGAATTCAGCGATGTCGGCGCCAGCCGAAAAATCAGCTCCCGTGCCGCTCAACGTGATCGCCCGCACAGACGGATCGGCCGACAAAGTCTCGAATGTCTCTGCAAGTGCCTGCCACATGGCGAAGGTGATGGCGTTCTTCTTCAGCGGCCGGTTGATGCGTACGGAAGCCACATTATCGGCGACCTTCACGATCAAGGGTTCGTTTTCCATGCCAGGTTGAAATCCAGCCAGCTAAAACCATTTGAACAAGCACTAAGGAAAATTGAGTTCACCCGTGCTATGTTATGGCTTATAGGACCGGCCGGATAAGACAAGCCGCCAGCGGAGACTATCCATGAACAGTGTCAGCATCGCCCGCTCCAGCCTGTTGCAGCCTGTCGACCCGATATGGCGGTCGATCCGCGATGAGGCTACCGAGGCGGTCAATCGCGATCCGTTGCTGGCCGCCTTCCTCTACGCAACCATCCTCAATCAGGAGACGCTGGAAGAGGCCGTGATCCACCGCCTGGCCGAACGGCTCGCACACCAGGACGTCGGCGCCGACTTGATCCGCCAGACCTTCAAGGCGATGTTGGACGATCAGCCCGAATGGTCCGATGTCGTGCGTACCGACATCCAGGCCTATTTCGACCGCGATCCCGCCTGTGATCGCTATCTTATGCCGGTCCTCTATTTCAAGGGTTTCCATGCCATCCAGACGCACCGCCTGGCCCATTGGCTGTGGAATCATGGCCGGCGGGATTTTGCGCTCTATCTGCAGAGCCGTTCGTCATCGGTGTTCCAGACCGACATCAATCCGGCTGCTCGGATCGGCAAGGGCATCTTCCTAGACCATGCCACCGGTTTTGTCGTCGGCGAGACGGCAGTTATCGAAGACGACGTTTCGATCCTCCACGCAGTCACGCTTGGCGGCACCGGCAAGGCTGGCGGTGACCGCCATCCCAAGATCCGTCATGGGGTGCTGATCGGCGCCGGCGCGAAAATCCTCGGCAACATCGAAATCGGACATTGCTCAAAGGTCGCAGCGGGTTCCGTCGTGCTCTCGGCTGTACCGCACAACAAGACGGTCGCCGGTGTGCCGGCGCGTGTTGTCGGCGAAACCGGATGCGATCAGCCTTCACGCCAGATGGACCAACTGCTGCCGTCGCAATCGATGGAGCATGTCATCTCCTTCGACATCTAGGGCATTTGGCGTCGATCGCCCGAAAAGAAGCCGGTCTGGAGGGGCCGGTTTTTTGCGCATGGTGATCCTTGGGTGAATGGCGGATTCATCGGAGCTTCGGCCCGATCTGAGGTCAGCCTTCATTCGGAGCAAGCGGCGCACGGGGAATGATCCGTCCCGGTGCGGCGAGCTTTTTACAACGTCACCAATCAGCCGCTCTGCCTTTACATAGCCATCGTTACCGTGCCAGAAGCGCGGAACGCCATGAGCGCCGTTCGGTGCCGGGCAGCCATTTCCTAAGCGGAGAAAGCCGTTGAAACCCGACGAAATCAGAAAGCTGGATGCCTATTTCAAGCGCGTCTTCCAGAACCCGAACCTCGAGGTGAAAGCGCGCCCGCGCAAAGAAGATTCAGCCGAGCTTTATGTCGGCGACGAGTTCCTGGGCCTGATCTACAAGGATGAAGAAGAAGGCGATTACAATTTCTCGATGGCGATTCTCGACATCGACCTGTAATGCGGTAAGGCGCCTCCGATTGGAGGTGCCGGTTATTTCTTCAGCGCGACGCTCGTCTTGAGGCTGCGCGCTGCAAAGGCCAAGACTGCTGCGTCGAGCGCTGACCAATCAGCCAGGAATTCCTTCGGAAATCGATATGTGAGGCTGAGGCGTTCGCCGATCAGCACGTCCCGCTCGCAGGGTGCAAGCGATTGCTCGGCGCTCGGCCCGGCAAGGCAACGCGCAACGAACGGTACTTGTCCCGGACGTTCGGCGACCGCCAGTGTCTCATTGAGATAACCGGACTTTTCGGTGAACGCATAAAGCGTCGTGCCGGCGGGGCCAGGCGTGCCGGGCTGCAAGATCAGCGATGAGTAGATCGGGGCATAACGGCCGCTCATGTCGCGCGACATTGCTTGCTGTTCAATGGTCATGAACAGGATAGTGCGCTGGCCGCGTGCATTGTTGAAGTCGTCGCGCGCCGCAGCGCTGTAACCGTCCATTTTCGGATAGCGAAGATAGAGATCGAGCCGATCGGTGACGCCATCGCGACGCGCCTTCTCAAAGCGAATGATATTGGCCGGTACAGCCATTACGTTATTGCCGATCACGACTTCATGCATTTTTGTGTCGTCGGAATAACCGCCCATAGCGATCGAGTGACCAAACCATTTACCGGCGACGCTGATGGCGACCGAGATAAGGGCGATAAGAGCAAAGGCATAGAAGACCTTCACCATCATTGCCGAATCGACCACCCTGAATTCGGACGTGTCGGCTGCAGGTTTGCTCATCTTATTTCCGGGTTGCTGCCTAGCCTTGGTGCGATTCCGGGCGAGGCGCTGATCAAGGATGACTGTGGGGATTTATGGTAAACGGACGGTAAAGATGGGCATGCGCTTGTCAGGCTTGCTGGCGGTCCTTTACTGTCCGCGCGATCCGAACCAGGGGACTTGAGCAAGATCATGCCGCTCTATGCATTGGACGGAAAGGCGCCGCGCTTTGTCGAGGCGGAAAGCAATTGGATTGCACCCGACGCGACCTTGATCGGCGATGTCCATCTCGGCCGCAACGTTGGCATCTGGTTCGGCGTGGTGATCCGTGGCGACAATGAGCCGATCGTGATCGGCGAAGACAGCAACGTCCAGGAACATACCGTCATGCACACCGACATCGGTTTTCCGCTGACCATCGGCGTCGGCTGCACCATCGGGCATCGCGCCCTGTTGCATGGCTGCACCATTGGCGACAATACTCTGGTTGGCATGGGTGCCATCGTGCTGAACGGCGCCCGGATCGGCAACAATTGCCTTGTCGGTGCAGGTGCGCTGGTTACCGAAGGCAAGGTCTTTCCGGACAATTCACTGATTGTCGGGTCTCCGGCCCGAGTGGTTCGAACCCTCGATGAGCAGGCCGTTACAGGCCTGCGTAGCTCGGCTAAGCATTACGTTGATAACGGCAGACGATTCAGGGCGGGGCTGAGTGAGGCCTGATCCGCTGGAAGCGGAGACCAGCCAACGGGTATTCCAATTCAAAAACGGCGGAGCCGGCCCGGGGACGGGGCCGGCTCCTTCACCCGGTCGTCGGGGACGGGGAGAGTGGGGACTCGACCGGGTTTTCCGACGCGTCCTGGACGAGCGAGGCCGGGTCGCCGCCCAGCCCCAGGCGCATCAGCGGACGCTCGCGACCGCGTCGGCGCGGCCGTCGGTGATCGTCACCCAAACGCCGGAATTCGTCTCGGACTGGCGCTTGAGATAGGTGTAAGGCGTGGCGCTCCAAAGCAGAACCTTCGGCTGCAGATTGTCGAGCACGAAGTCGCCCATCGACGTGCGCACCGTCAGCACGGCGTGGCCGTCGCCATTCGGCTGGCGGGCGACCGTGATCAGGAGATCGCCCGCCGGAACGCCGGCCTTCATCAGCTGGCGGCGCTTCTCCAAGGCATAATCCTCGCAGTCACCGTAGCCCTGATCAGGATAGGCCCAGTATTCCTCGACGCCATAGGCTTCGAGGTCGGTGACCGGCTTCACTTTCGTGTTCACGCCATTGTTGATCGAGATCATCGTCGCCCACAATTTGCGTGAGAGCTCGATCGGTGCTCCTTTCGCGGTGCGCTGACTGCATTCTTCCGGCAATTGCTTGCACAGTTGATAGTGGCCAACGGGCTGCGTCGTGCGAGCGCCGGTCGGCATGGAGTCGCCGCCAGCCTTTGCGGTCCCCACCGCGCCGACCAGCGCCGCCACTGCGAACAGCAGCTTGCGTCCAATTCCGTCCATCTTGTCGTCTCCCCGTTTGAGGGGACAATGCCACGGTCGAATTTATTTGACGCAAAATCACGCAGTAGATATTGAATAAAAGGAAGAACGATTTGAAAACTATTTCAAATACAATAAGTATAAAATAGTTACGATTTTTATCATAATTCATTAACCGTACTTTCCATGTCTGCTGCCGGTCACTCTGATGATTTGAGCGGTGGGCAAATTCGATGGTGAGGCTTATACCTCATTGAAATTGCTGGAAAGCGCGGCGCCCTGCGCCTTGCGCGGAGGACTTGCCTTTCGCGTGATGGAGGCGCAAGTCTTGCCCTGTTAAAGCGAGTTCATGCCACTTGAAGTTGTTGAGGGCAGTCAAGAAGCGGCAGATGGATGAGAACGCCAGTCTAAAGTCTGATCGTCACAAGGCGATGGTTCTTCTCGAAGGTGACAGTCTGCTGCGCTGCATCGTCGACCGAGCCGCCATAGCGATGGCATTGCTTGGTGAAAAAGGCCGCTGCCTGTACGCCAATGTGGCATTCGGTGCGCTGATCGGTCGTGATCCCGTAGAGGGCGACGAATTCTACCTGGCGGATATCGTACATCTCGATGATCGCATCGGCATTTCCCAGCCATTGGTTGCGGAAGCGAGCGTAGAGCGCTGCTATCTTCGCGCCGACGGCAGCGTCTTTCATGGCCTCACCAGTATCTCATCGCTGGATCCGGTAACGGAGGACACCCCGTTTCGTTTCATCCTGCAGATCGTCGATATCGATACACGCAAGCTGGGCGAACAAGCGCTGGCCGAGAACGAACGACGTCTGACCGAAGCTTTGCTCGGATCGGAACAGGCCGTTTGGGACAACGATATTCTTGCCGGCCGGATGTGGGTTTCTGCGCAGATGAGGGTCATGCTTGGCCTCGAAGCCGGCGAGATGACCGTCAGTGCGGAGGAGTGGCAGGAAAGGGTACATCCCGACGATCGCGACCGCGTCGCGCGGGCCGCGTTGGGCGTCGTAAAAGGGCTGCTGCCTGCCCATGACGAGACATACAGGCTTCGTCACGAAGACGGACACTGGGTCTGGGTGCGCGCGCGGGGTAAGGTGCTCACGCGGACACCGGAAGGGCGATCGCACAGGCTCGTTGGTACGATCACCGATATTTCACGTCAAAAAGAGATGGAGGCGCAACTCGCCAGTGCGTCACAGCGGCTAGATATCGCACTGGAGGCAGGCGGTATCGGGATTTTCCATGTCGATTATCCATCGGACCTTCGGCATTGGGACGCGCGTACACACGAGCTGCACAACGTAACGGCTGAAACGTTCGACCATACGCAAGAGGGCTTCGATCGGCTGTTGCATCCCGACGATGTCAAAAAACTCGAGCGCATCCGCGAAACAGCGCTGAACGGTGGCGAAACGCATTATCAGGCGGACTACCGCGTCAAAAATCCAGAATCCGATACTTACAGGCACATCCGCGTTTCAGTTCAGTTGGAACGGGATTCGGACGGCGTGGCCCGTCATGGCATCGGCGCTTGCTGGGATGTCACTGCCGATATCGAGCGGACAGCGCAACTGAAGGACACGTTGGAACAGCTTTCCAGTGCGACCGATCATCTGCAGCTCGCGCTCGAGGCAGGCCAGATCGGCACATTCGATCTCGACCCCGCAACGGGCATACGCAAATGGGATCATCGCACCTGTGCCTTGCATGGCGTGACACCGGAAACCTTTGACGGATCACGCGAAAGCTTCTCGCGCTTGCTGCATCCTGACGACATTCCGCGCGTGCGGGAGCGGACACGTCTCTTCGCGGAATCGCGTGATACACTCACCTCGATCGAATACAGAGCAATTCACCCGGCTTCCGGCGAAGTTCACCACATCCGCGTTGCAACCAAGGCGATCCGCGAAGCCGATGGTGTTGTCCAGCGCTTTGTCGGTGTTTGTTGGGATATCACCGAACAGATCGAACGCTCCAAGCAGCTGCATGATGCGCTCGCGCTCCTGGAAGCCGTGATGCGGGGCACGCCGGACTTGATCTACGCCAAGGATCTTGAGGGGCGTTATCTGCTCACCAACAAGTCGGTCGAGCAACTGGCCGGCCGGTCAAGTGCCGAAATCCTCGGCCAGCTGGATCATCAAGTCTTCCCAAAAAAGACGGCGGACGCCGTGGTTCTCCATGACAGGCACGTCATGGCAACGGGAAAGCCATTTACCGTCGAGGAAACCGTTATGGTCGATGGGGTGCTGCGCACTTATTCATCGACCAAGGCGCCACGCCTGGATGAAAAGGGCGAGATCGTTGGCATTATCGGCATTTCGCGCGACATCACCGAGGCCAAGGCGGCAGAGGCCGCGCTACGCAGAAGCGAGATGCGCTGGCAGTTTGCCGTCGATGGCGCCGGTGACGGGGTCTGGGATTGGAATCTGGAGACCGGCTACGTCTTTTACTCCCAGCGCTGGAAGAGCATGTTGGGTTACGAGGAAGACGATATCGGCAACACGGTCAGCGACTGGTCGGAGCATGTCCATCCCGAGGACCTGCCGCGCTGCATGGATATCATCGAAAGACACTTCCGCAATGAGACGGTCGACTTTGTTCTCGAGCATCGCATGCGCGCCAAGGACGGCACGTGGCGCTGGATCTATGATCGGGGCAAGGTGATCGAAAGGGATGAGGCAGGCAAGCCGCTGCGCTGCATTGGCACTCATACCGACATCACCGCGCGCAAGGAAACGGAACAGGCGATCGTCGCTTTGAACCAGCGCCTGCAACTGGCCGTCGAAGCATCCGAGGCCGGTATTTTCGAACTTGACTTCGCAACAGGGCAGTTCACCTGGGACGAACGCATGTACGAGCTGTATGAGCTGTCGCCCGAAGATTTCGACGGCACGCTCGAGCATTGGATGACCTTCATCCACCCCGACGACGTACCTGAAGTGCTGCGTCGCTATGAGCTCGGAGTTCAGGAAACGTCGATATTTTCCATGGATGTACGCATTCGGCGCCAGCATTCGGGCACGATGCGTCACATCCGGTCACTCGCCAAGCTATCACGGGACGAAAGCGGAGCGCCCCTGCGCGCCGTCGGCATGAATTGGGACATCACCGACCACGTCGAACTGACTCAGGCGGTGTTCGAGGAAAAGGAGCGGCTGCGTATCACGCTTCACTCGATCGGCGACTCGGTGATTTCAACAGATGCACAAGCGCGCATCACGTTCATGAATCCGGTCGCCGAACAGATGACAGGCTGGTTGGCGAGCGAGGCGGCCGGCATGCCTTTGCGCGAGGTTTTTCGGATCGTCGACGAACAGACCGGCAATCCCATTCCCGACCCTGTCGAGACCTGCCTCGATCGGCTCCAGCCTTTCTATCTCAGCGACGCTGCAATTCTGATCGGGCGCGACGGCGAGCGCAGGAGCATTCGAGATTCCGCTGCCCCGGTGCGTACCGCGTCGGGCGAGGTCATCGGCGCAGTTCTGGTGTTCCAGGATGTGACCAAGGCGCGCACACTCCAGCAGGCGCTGGAGCATTCCGCCAACCATGACAGCCTGACCGGCCTTCCCAATAGGGGCGCTTTTGAACGGGGGCTGAGGATCGCCTCCGAACAGGCTCGTTTACATGGGCAGGAACACGTCATGTGTTTCATCGATCTCGACCGCTTCAAGCTGGTCAATGACACCGCGGGTCACGCTGCGGGCGATGCGCTGTTGCGTGAAGTGGCCAATGTGATGCGCAGGTCGTGCCGCGAAGACGACATCGTCGCCAGGTTGGGAGGCGACGAGTTCGGACTGCTGCTTTATGGATGCGGTGCCGCCGAGGGCGAAAGGCTTATGATGCAGTTGTTGCGTCAGCTCTCCGCGCTCAAATTTGTCTGGGACGAGCAGACCTATCAGATTGGCGCCAGCGTCGGTCTTGCGGTGATAGGACCTGGCGCGCTGCGCATCGACGAATTGATGAGCCAGGCCGACATTGCCTGCTACACGGCAAAGACGGCTGGCCGCAACCAGGTTTCCGTCTATGGTGGTGCCGGCAGCGAGGCGCATCGCAACCATCGGCAGGTTCAGGTAGCAGCCGGCATCCGCAATGCCATCGAAGCAAACCGGTTCCGGCTCTTTGCGCAGGAGGTGCGCGATCTAAACGCTGGCGCTGGCGGTGCGAGCCACTATGAAATCCTGCTCAGAATGTTGGGAGACGACGGCGGCATCGTCGAGCCGTCGGCGTTTATTCCTGCCTCTGAACACTACGACCTGATGGGCAACATCGACCGCTGGGTCATTCGCACGGCATTCCGTGACTACGGGGATCGTCTGGCCTCAGCGGAGCAATTGTCCTTTGCCATCAACCTGTCTGCCAATTCACTGAACGATCCCTTCCTGTGGCCATTCCTCCAGGAGGAACTGGATCGCTCCGGACTGTCGCCGGGACGATTGCATTTCGAGATCACCGAAACAGCGGTCATGAACAATCTTTCCGCCGCCAAGCACTTTCTGTCCAAGGCGCGCACGGCCGGTTGCGGCGTGATCCTGGATGATTTCGGCACGGGCCTCAGCTCATTCAGCTATCTCAGGCAGTTTCCGGTAAACGGTCTGAAGATTGATGGCAGCTTCATCCGGCAGGTCACGGAAAACGATCTCGATCGCGCCATCGTGGAATCAATCAACGCTGTCGGCCATCGGCTGGGTGCCGTCACCGTCGCCGAACAGGTCGAGGATGAAAAGACACTTGAACTCGTGAAAGCTATAGGTGTCGATCAGGCGCAAGGCTTCGCCATTGCGATGCCGCGGCCGCTTGAAGCCATCTTCTGAATCGTGCCGGCCGGGACGAGCTACGCGCGGGGCCTGTTGAATTCTGAATCGAGTGTTTCGGGACGCTGCACCACGGCAAACTCGATCGCGATGCCTTCTTCGAAATGGCGCACCACCTGTCCGCGCATGGTGCCGAGTACCACCTGCACGCCCTTGGCCGGCTTGACGTCGATCTCGATAGCCGCGCCCGATAGCGAAAGGTCGATGATACGGCACGGATATTGGCGTCCATCGGAAAGCTGCAGCACGCTCATCGGGTTGCGCGGCGCGACGCGTTCGTGACGGCGATCCTCCGGCAGGTCGAGTTCATGCTTGTTCGCAAGCCAGGTCAGCTGCGCGGCCAACTTGTCGCGTTTCCGGTCGGAGGCGATGACAGTCATGGCGAAGCCGTCCTGCAGGCGTCGAGTGATGACACCTTCGATACGGCCGATATGGTCGAGATAGGCGATCACCTTTTCGCCAGGGTCGCCGACGCGATCGGCGCGCAGAGCGACATTTCCGGGCGACATGTCGATGACCTGGCAAGAATGCTCGGTGCGATCTTCGAGCATGAAACGGCCATAGATCTTCACCCGGACACGCTGAAAGTTGCGCCTCTCAGCTGCCGTCGGCGCCTGTTCGATCGCCGCTGACCTTATCACCGCTCAATACCTCGTTGGCATTCCTGCACCGTCGCGAGGAATTTCGGCGGAACGCTACATGAGGAGAGGTTAAAAAAGCTGAAAATGTTAACGTCGGCTTATAGCATTTCGGAGCGGCTGAACGACGCGTTTTGATGCGGCGGCCGAGAGATCATTCATCCTTGCGCCCGCCGTCGAGCACGACAAGGTGGCGCACGTGTCGCGCGCTGCCGAACCGTCCGTGAGCTTGAGGGCGGCCGAGTTCCGCTGGTGCAAGCGAAGGGGCGGCAATCGTGGTGCGATTGGCCAATGCGGCAACTTCCTTATCCGGATCGATCACGCGAACCGAACCGATCGTGGCGTCCGCGATCGGGTCGGCGCCCAGCCAGAACGGTTTTTGGATTGCGCTCACGACGCCCAGGCAACGTGGGTGTTCCGCGCCACCGTCGATCGGCAGGGCCAGAAGTTCGAAGCCGCACGCATATCCGCCCCGGCTTGTCCCATCATAGGAAACGAGGACTGCTGCGTTTCGCTCGAACACGTCCTGCATAAGCCGCGATACAAGCCTCTGGTCTTTCTCGCGCCACAATGAAGGGAAGGAGAAGCCTTTCAATTCGCGGCCATAGGTCGCGCACAGCCGCGTGCCGGCCAACCGGAAGACGGCCTCGCCACGTGTGTCCTTTTCCAGGATGAACGTATCGGCGAGCAGCGTTTTGATGTCTGCTGGCTCGATTTCAGTCCGTCGTGGTGCCGGACGGCCGTTGCGCAGACGGTTCCAATATTGGAACAGTGCGATCGATCCGTTCAAGTTCATAGCCGATATGCTCCGCGCCATCCTTTCGTCGGTGTGCCATCGGGGAACAGGAGTGCGTTTTCCGATGACCTACATGGGACGCGGAGCAGGATGCGTGCCAGCCTGGATGGCGTTTGTTAACCGGCCGGGGTCATTAAGGTTAACAAACGGTTTAGATTGCTGCTCAAACTTGTTCGTGCGAGATTGAAATCACTCCAGTTTTCGTCATCGCCCGCTTGGGCGATGGAATTCAAGTCGAAGGCTTTCAGGGGAGCAAGGGGGCTCGACCGTCCGTCCGAAGGAAACTTCGGACGGTTTTTTTCTGTGATTCCCGACCTTTGATTCGCCCAGCCCGGTGCTGTTTGTCTAATGCACCGCCTTGGCTTACATGCACGCGGACCGGAAACAGGGATGACGAGATGAACGAGACGACAGGGGCGGGGCGGCGGCCGACGGATGATGACATTCCGGCTCGCGAACCGATCTTCAATCTGCCGGCCATCGTGTTGGCGATCATGGCCTTGTGTGTCGGTGTCCATGTCCTGCGCCTTTACGTGCTGACACCCCAGCAGGATCTCGAGCTACTGGTCGACACGGCATTCATCCCTGTTCGCTACTCCGGTCAGTACGGCATCGATTTCTATGCACTTACGAGCCCGATAACCTATACGTTCCTGCATGGCGGATGGGCGCACCTCATCGTCAACATGATCTGGCTGGCGGCGTTCGGTTCACCGCTTGCCAATCGCATCGGCGCCTTCCGCTTCGCGCTTTTCTTCGCGGTGACGGGGATCGCCGCGGCGTTCTTCTTCTACGCCATCCATCCGCAAATGCAGGCGCCCCTGGTTGGTGCTTCCGGTTCGATTTCCGGCATGATGGGCGCTGCCGCACGCTTTGCCTTTCATGTCGACCGCTCGTCCGGCAAGGGTGCGTTCGCGGGACCGCTGCTGCCTTTCGGCGCGGTCTTCCGCTCGCGCGCCACGCTGAGCTTCCTGGCCGTGTGGATGATCATCAACATCGTCACCGGCGTGGTCGGTTTTGTGCCGGGCGAGGACAGCCAGATCGCATGGGAGGCGCATATCGGCGGTTTTCTCGCCGGCTTCCTCGGTTTGCGTTTCTTCGATCGTCGACAAGCCCACTACGGTTGATCGCAATACTTGAAAAGCGCTCCGTCCCGGCGCACCATGCTCCTGCTTGACGTCGGTACCGCCGGCTGGGAAGCCGACGGTGATGGTTGCAGAGGAGGACGCCATGACTGTTAAGGCAATTCTTGAGGCTAAGGGCCACGCGGTGGTCACGCTTGGCCCCAACGCGACGCTGGCCGAGGCGGTCGGACTGCTTGCCGAAAGGCGAATTGGCGCGCTGGTCATCACCAATGGCGACCGAAAGATCGTCGGCATCCTGTCGGAACGGGATGTCGTGCGTGTCATTGCCAAGGAAGGATCTGCAGCACTCGATCTTCCTGTGCGGGCTGTGATGACGCCGAAGGTTAAGATCTGCAACGCCAGCCATACCGTGAATGAAGTCATGGAAATCATGACCAATGGCCGCTTCCGGCATCTGCCGGTGGAAAAGGATGGCTTGCTTGACGGTATCATCTCGATCGGCGACGTCGTCAAACGGCGCATCGAGACGGTCGAGCGTGAAGCCGAGCAGATCAAGGCCTATATCGCCACGGCCTGAATTCGTCCCGGAATCTGGGACTTGAACAGAGGAGCCTCCCTACGCCGCAACGAACCGGGCAGGGAGGCGCCTTTGTCAGACGGGGTCTTCCTGCTTTCAACGGTTGTCGAGTTGCGACCGCACCAGCCTCAAGCCTTCGCGCGTGATGCGATAAGGTCCGCCATTGCTAGAAGCCACTGCCTTCTTGCGCTTTAGCTTCCTGAAGAGCGCGATGTCGAAGCCTGGATAGCGCCAGCCCTCGCGGGTGAGGCAATATACGGCTTCGATTTTCTGATCGTCGTCTTTTTCGATTTCGATGCGTCCGCCCTGCGCCAGAAGGTGCAGGATGCGCTGTTCCAAGCGCGAAATGTCCATGTGATTGATCCTGGGAAAACCTGGCCCGCATCGGTCCGAAATCGATGCGATTTCGGTACGCGGATGCGAATTGGCCAAAACAAAAAACCGCAGCCGCCGAAGCGGCACGGGGTTTCAGGTTTTCACGCCCCGCCTTCAGGAGAAGGTCGGGGCCTTAGCGGGACTCAGACGAAGTAAACATCCACACTCCATGGGATGAACGCCATATAGGCGAAGCCGCCACGGAATGCCAGTCTGCTCGAGACGTGCAGGATCAAGCGCGATGGTCGAGACGTGCGACCAGCCGATCGCCCAACCACTGAATACCGTACACCAGCACGATCAGAACCGCGACCACCACGAACATGACGGTGGTTTCAAAGCGCTGGTAGCCATAGCGGATGGCAAGGTCGCCAAGGCCGCCGGCACCGATGGCGCCAGCCATTGCAGAGGCTCCGACCAGCGTGATCAAGGTCACCGTGAAGCCAGCGACGATGCCGGGGAGGGCCTCGGGTACGAGCACCTCGCGGATGATCGTCCAGCGATTGCCGCCCATGGCGCGCGCCGCATCAATGAGGCCGCGGTCGACTTCGCGAAGCGACACTTCGGCGACGCGCGCATAATAGGGAGTGGCTGCGATCGCCAGTGGCACGATCGCCGCCCATGTGCCGATGGAGGTGCCGACGATCAGCCGCGTCACGGGGATCAGAGCCACGAGCAAGATGATGAACGGAACCGAACGGAAACCATCGACGATGATCCCAAGGATGCGGTTCACCCAGCGGTTTTCGGCAATGCCGCCACGCTCGGTCGCGATCAACGCCAGGCCAAGCGGCAGGCCGGCGACCAGCGATATCAGGCCCGAGGCCGCGGTCATCAGTACGGTCTCCCAAATCGACCGCAGCAAGAGTTGGATCATGACCTCAGACATAGCCGAGCACCTTTGCCTTGGCATCACGGGCGGTCAGGAAATCAAGTATCTTGGCGACCTGGCTGTCCTTGGCCGCAACGCCGATGAAGAGACTGCCGATGGGCTCGCCCTGGACATGGTCTACGCCGCCATGGATCAGCCGGAAGCGGCCGGGGACGGCGGAGGCCAATTCCGAAAGCAGCGGACGTCTCGCCGCATCACCGGCGACGTCTACGCGCAAGATGGCCTCCTTGCCTGGAACGGACGAGAGCTTTTCGGCGATTTCCTTTGGCAATTGCGGGCGGATCCCGCCGAGCAAGCTTTGCGTGATCTCAGACTGCGGATCGGCGAAAACTGACCAGACCGGTCCTTCCTCGACAATGCGGCCAGCATCGATCACAGCGACGCGGTCCGCTATTGCCCGGATCACTTCCATTTCATGGGTGATGAGCAAGATGGTGAGACCGAAGCGCTGGTTGATGTCCTTCAGCAGAGCCAAGATGGAGCGCGTCGTTTCAGGGTCGAGCGCCGAGGTGGCTTCATCGGATAATAACAGAGCCGGCTCGGCAGCAAGCGCTCGGGCGATGCCGACGCGTTGCTTCTGACCGCCTGACAGTGAGGATGGATAGGCCTTGGCTTTGGCGGACAGGCCGACCAGTTCGAGCAGTTCGGCTGCACGCGCCCGGCGTTCGGCTTTCGGTCGCCCAGCAATTTTCAGCGGCAGCGCGACATTGTCTTCCACCGTCTTGGCTGAAAGCAGATTGAAGTGCTGGAAAACCATGCCGATCCGACGTCTGAGCGGCTGCAGTTCGTTCTCGCCGAGCCGGCTGATTTCGCGCCCTTCAATATGGACTTCACCGGAATCTGGCCGCTCCAGTCCATTGAGGCAGCGGATGAGGGTGGATTTGCCGGCACCGCTGCGGCCGATGATGCCGAGGATTTCGCCCTTGCGCACGGTCAGCGATACACCCTCGAGCGCCGGAGTCTCACCGAAGCGGCGCTTCAAATCGACCAGCCGCACGATCTCGTCGCGCGCCGCCGTATGAGTGGTCGAGCGTGTGGGGGTATCGTCTTCCGCTGTGTCAGCCAAAAGCGGCGTCTCCGCCAGAACATGCTGGTTCACGAAATATCCTTTTTGCCCCCGCGTTGCCAGAAGCGATGCATCAAACGGCTCCAAACCAAGCAGCCCGCCTGCCGAAAGGCCGCGGGCTGCTCGCCGTTCCAAATAAGGTTGCATCGGCCTCAGTAGGCGCTGACGCCCGTGCCCTTGTAGACGCGGTCGAATTCCGCTTTCACCGTCGGGTTCTGATAGGCCGCGACCAGTGCCTTTACCCAAGGCTCGTTTTCACTGCCCTGCTTGACGGCGATGAAGTTGCGATAAGGGTTATCGGCGACCGCTTCCTGGGCTATGCGGTTCTCGGCGGTGAGCCCGCTTTTCAACGCCCAGTCGGTGTTGACCACGGCGGCATCGAGGTCTTCGACCGAGCGGCCGACAATGCCGGCGTCCAATTCCTTTATTTCGATGCCGCTCGGGTTTTCGGCGATGTCCGCGATGGTGGCGAGAATGCCGGTGCCGTCCTTCAGCTTGATCAGCTTCTGGCTCTCCAGAACGCGCAATGCTCGTCCTTCGTTGGAAGGATCGTTCGGAACGCCGACCACTGAGCCTTTGGTCAGCTCAGTGACCTTGGTATGCTTCTTGGAGTAGAGACCGATCGGCCACAGGCCGGTATAGCCTACTGGAACAATGTGATAGCCCTGCGTTTTGATCTGGTTGTCAAGATAAGGCTGATGCTGGAAAGCATTGGCGTCGATTTCGCCGCGCTCCAAGGCTTCATTGGGCTGGGTATAGTCGTTGAAGACGACAGTCTCGATGGTCAGTCCCGACTTCACCGCTTCCGCGGTGGCGACACGCCAGACATCCTCGTCTTCGCCGGACATGATACCGACCTTCACGGTCTTCTTGTCTTCGGCATAAGCGGACGACGGCGCGGCCAGGCTGACCAGTGCGACGGCGGAAGCCAGCAATGCGGCAAGCCCGGCGCGGCGGGTAATCGGGCTTTTAAAGGCGGTGGTCATAACAGTCCTCGGTCAAAAACAGCCTTGGGAGGCGAAAGGGTTGGCTGCACGGAATGCGAAGCCTGTCCTTATCGTCCACAAAGCCGGCTTCTCGTTCAAAGGATCGCTTTGCCCGACAGGTGGACCGGACAGGAATTTCGTCTCAAAATTTGCGGCTTTCGGAGTAGAAAAGATTTCTCTTTCGCAGGTGCGAAATGGTGGCGCGCAAAGTTATTCTGAAACCGATGCGCGAGACAGCAACGAAGCTTCGATCCCGAAGCCTTGCCTCGCGCCGCCGGTTGCGCTAGCCCAAATTCACGCAAAAAGCGATTTTCACGTTTCCTGAACGCAGGCCTCCATGACTCTCATCGACACTCGCACGCCCGATCCCAAGCGGTTGATTCCCGGCGCCACCGGCGACTGGGAAGTCATCATCGGCATGGAAGTCCATGCGCAGGTGACCTCAGAGGCCAAGCTGTTCTCGGGTGCATCGACTGCGTTCGGCGCTGCGCCCAATGCCAATGTCTCGCTTGTCGATGCCGCAATGCCCGGCATGCTGCCGGTGATCAACGAAGAGTGCGTGCGCCAAGCCATCCGCACCGGGCTCGGTCTCAAAGCCCAAATCAACCACAAATCGGTTTTCGACCGGAAGAACTACTTCTATCCGGACCTTCCGCAGGGTTATCAGATTTCGCAGTTCAAGCAGCCGATCGTCGGCGAGGGCACGGTTATCGTCTCCGTCGGCCCGGACAAGAAGGGCGAGTTCGAGGACATCGAGGTCGGAATCGAGCGTTTGCATTTGGAGCAGGATGCGGGCAAGTCGATGCACGACCAGCATCCGACCATGTCTTATGTCGATCTCAACCGCTCCGGCGTAGCACTGATGGAGATCGTGTCCAAGCCTGACATTCGTTCATCCGACGAGGCCAAGGCCTATATCACCAAGCTGCGCACCATCGTTCGTTATCTCGGCACCTGCGATGGCAACATGGACGAAGGCTCGCTGCGCGCCGACGTCAACGTTTCCGTACGCCGGCCGGGCGAAGGCTTCGGCACACGTTGCGAAATCAAGAACATGAACTCGATCCGCTTCATCGGGCAGGCCATCGAATACGAGGCGCGCCGCCAGATCGCCATCCTGGAAGACGGCGGCAAGATCGATCAGGAAACTCGCCTGTTCGACCCGGTGAAGGGCGAAACGCGCTCCATGCGCTCCAAGGAAGAAGCGCATGATTATCGCTACTTCCCGGATCCGGATCTCCTGCCGCTGGAGTTCGACCAGGCTTATGTCGAAGAACTTGCCAAGCATCTGCCGGAATTGCCGGACGACAAGAAGACACGTCTTGTCGAAAAGCTTGGCCTCTCCGCCTACGACGCCTCGATCCTGGTTTCGGAAAAGGCGATTGCCGACTATTTCGAGCAGGTGACGGCGGGCCGTGACGGCAAGACGGTGGCGAACTGGGTCATCAACGACCTTTTGGGCGCCTTGAACAAGTCCGGCAAAGCCATTGAAGAGACTCCGGTTTCCCCCGCTCAGCTCGGTGGCATCATCGACCTGATCAAGGAAGGCACCATCTCCGGCAAGATCGCCAAGGACCTGTTCGAGATCGTCTGGAACGAAGGGGGCGATCCCAAGGAACTCGTCGAGACGCGCGGCATGAAGCAGGTCACCGACACGGGTGCCATCGAAAAGGCAGTGGACGAGGTGATCGCAGCCAACCCGGATAAGGTCGAGCAGGCCAAGGCCAAGCCGTCGATGGCCGGCTGGTTCGTCGGTCAGGTCATGAAGGCGACCGGCGGCAAGGCCAACCCGCAGGCGGTGAACGACTTCGTCAAGGCCAAGCTCGGCATCACGGAATAGCCCCCATGTTCGTGCGCACGGCGAGCGAGCGTGATCTCGAAACGGTCAAGGCGCTGCTCGCCGCGACATGGCATGCCACCTATGACGCGATCTATGGCGTGGAGCGGGTGAACGAGATCACCAGCCAGTGGCATTCGACCGCCTCGCTCAAAGCGCGCTTAATGCAGCCGAACTCAGAATTCCTGGTTGCCGATGACGGCAAGATTATCGCTGGAGTGGCCTTTGCTGCCGCCACGGATGATGCCAAGGTGGTCGAGTTGCGCCAGCTTTATGTGCTGCCCGCTTTCCAGCACAAAGGCATCGGCAGCATGCTGCTGGAAGAGATCGAAGACAGCTTTCCGGAAGCCGATACGCTGCGGCTGGAGGTGGAGGGGGCCAACGCGCCGGCAATCCGCTTCTACAAGGCCAACGGTTTCATCGAGATCGGGCAGACCGGCGATTGCGGTGCTGCCGGATCGGGCATCCCGGCGCTGGTGTTCGAGAAGCGGCTGGGCTGACGGAATGCCAGATTTGTTTGTACTAGCTCCTCCCATCATTTGAAGGTCCGTCGATCCCTGTCTATCGCTTCGGCTGACGAAGGAAGACAATCGATGTGGATGCAAACGAGAGTTTTGGCGCTAACCTTGAGCTGGGTTCTGATTCAAACCGCGGACGGTATCGCACAGGAAGTTTACAGCCCCAACTACGTGCCGGCCTGGAACGATACCTACATCATGCGGCACAAAGGCAGCGTGAGCGGCAAATCGCCAAGATTCCGGACGGACAAGAAGGCAGTTGGTTCTCGTGACCAATTGATGACCCAGTATCACCGCATGCTCGCGCCTGAATACAAACGTCGGCTGAAACGCGATGGCAGGGCAAGCGCAGATCGCTGGCTGGCTGCGACCGCTCGCGAACTCGGCCGCCGCGACGCCAGAAAGCGTCGCTGGTGACGGGCGACAACCCGACTGAAATATCTATTTCACTCCATCTATGCAAATGGAGAGAAGGTCGCCATTGCTAAACGTCGTCTTGCCGCGCTGGTTTGATTGCAGCTTGGATCGTCGTTATCTGTAACTTCTCCGCCGAGAGTGTGCGGTTGGCCGGCGCCTCTCCCTTGCCGGGTCAAACGGCGGCGATTTCCACATTGTCGATCAGCCGTGTCGCGCCAAGACGAGCGGCAACGAGGATTCGGCCATCGCGGTCGCGTCGCCAGGGCGCCAGTGTGTTGCTCTCGCGCGCTTCGACATAGTCGACACCGTCGAATCCGGCATTGATGATTTGTCGGCGGGCTTCGTCCAACGTTTCTTGCGGCTCGGCGCCCAACTGCAGAGCCTGCGCCGTCTTTCGAAGGATTTTGTTGAGCTGTCGTGCTTGGGTAAGCTCAACCGGCGAGAGGTAGGCATTGCGCGACGACATGGCGAGACCTTCGGTATCCCGTATCGTCGGTGCGCCGATGATCTCGACGGGAATATCCAGATCGCGGCAGAGCTTTTTCACGACGCAGAGCTGCTGATAGTCTTTCTCGCCGAAGACCGCGCAGTCGGGCAAAGTCTGCAGGAAAAGCTTGGCGACCACCGTGGCGACGCCCTCGAAGAAGGTGGGTCGGAAATCGGTTTCCATCCCAGCCGAGGGACCGCCAATCGTCACCTTGGCATCGAAGCCTTGCGGGTACATTTCCGCCGCTGTCGGCGTGAAGGCGAGCTGCACGCCGGCATCCGCTAGCCGGTCAAGGTCGGCGGCGAGCTGGCGCGGATATTTGTCGAGGTCTTCGGTTGGTGCGAACTGCGTCGGATTGACGAAGATCGACACCACGCATCGATCGGCGCGTTCGAGCGCGATGCGTGTGAGTGAGACGTGACCGTCGTGCAGCGCCCCCATGGTGGGCACCATGGCGACGCTCAGGCCCTGTCGGCGCCACTCCCGCACGACGGCGCGCAGATCGGAAACGGTTTCAACGACTTGCGGGCGTTTCATGATTCTTTCGTGCCCTTCGGTTGAAAAACATGTTCCGGCCCTGGGAAGGTGCGTGCGCGCACCTCCGAGGCGTAGCGGACTGCGGCTTCGCTCACCGTGTTGCGAAGGTCGGCATATTCCTTGACGAATTTCGGCACCCGATCGACGGTCAGGCCGATCGCGTCGTCGGTGACAAGGATTTGGCCGTCGCAAGCCGCGCTCGCACCGATGCCGATGGTGGGGATTGTGGCCCGTCGCGTGATTTCGGCCGCCACCGGCTCCATAGTGCCTTCGACGACCATCGAGAATGCGCCTGCGCGCTCGACGGCTTCAGCGTCTGCCAGCAGTGCCGCGATTGCGGCATCTGTGCCGCCCTTGATCTTGTAGCCGCCGTCCTTTTCCACGGATTGTGGCTGCAGCCCGATATGGCCCATGACGGGGATGCCGGCGCTGGTGATGGCGGCGATCTGCGCTGCCACGTCAACTCCACCCTCCAGCTTCACGGCATTACAGCCGGTTTCGCCGATCAGGCGGCGGGCAAAGGCCAAGGCAATTGCGGGCGAACCCTCATAGCTGCCGGCTGGCATGTCGAGCACCACACAGGCATGGCGCGATCCGCGCATCACCGCCTGACCGTGCAGGATCATCATGTCCATCGTGGCACCAAGCGTCGTCTTGTGGCCGTGCAGGACCATAGCCACGCTGTCGCCGACCAGAAGAAGATCGACATGCGGATCAAGCAGGTAGGCAACAGGGTAGGTATAGGCAGTCAAGCAGACGATCGGCGTGCCGCCCTTGCGGGCCGACAGCTCGACAGGCGTAATGCGGGGTGCGGCCGCAGTCGCATCGGAAGCCATCTTTTCCTCCCTCAGCGGACAGGTGAACCTGTCCGAGAGCCCGGTAGACCGAGCCTACCTACGGATACGGAGCGGCTAATTGTTTTGCAAGTGCGAGATGGATTTGAGCAGTTGCGAAATGAAGAGGCGATTTTCCCATTTCCTCCAGCGAAGGCGAGGGAACTCCGCCCCGCGCGACGATCTAAACCCTTGCCTTCCGCCCGGCAGGGCGGCATAAGCAGGCAACGGCAAACGCCCGCGAGGACCAGCATGGCAGGCTTTCTGACGCAGTTTTTTACCTGGTGGAACGGCCAGACGCTGGGCACGCGTTTTCATACCTGGCGTCATGGCAAGAAAGTCGGCCAGGACGAATTCGGCAACATCTATTACGAAGGTGGCGTCAATTCCGACGGACAGACCCGCCGCTGGGTGATTTATGCCGGCAAGTCGGAAGCTTCAGCGATCCCGCCCGGCTGGCATGGCTGGATTCATCACCGCGTCGACGTTGCGCCTGCCGACGAAACCTACAAACCGCGTGATTGGCAGAAACCGCACCAGCTCAACCTGACCGGCAGCGCTGCGGCCTACCGCCCGAAGGGCTCGCTGTTGGGCAGCCAGCACCGTCCGCAGGTGACGGGCGATTACGATGCCTGGACGCCGGGCTCCTAAGCCGGCATCGGTTCGGGTTCTCGCCACATTTGCTGTTTAGCTGGTTCGCTTCGTCGGAACGCTCTACCTTTGGGCGTCGAGAATCACCCAAAGACGGGCCGTCCGTATGAGATCTTTCAACCGCCTTTCGACCGGCGCCTTGGCAATGATGCTGGCGGTTGCTTGCCCGCTCCATGCGAATGCACAGCAGATGCCCTGGGATCCGCCTGCCGGGGAGACGCCGGCCCAGATACCGTTCGAAATCCAGCCGGACGCCAACCAGGGACAGCCTACCCAGGAACAACCGGCGGAGGAACCGGCTCCGCAACAACCCGCGCAGACTGACCAGCCTGGTCAGCAGCAGCCGGCTCAGAGCAAGCCGACTCCCGAGGCCAAGGTTGAACGCGTCGCCAATCCGGTCGCCGAGTTTTCCGGCATCGACAAGATCACCGGGCGCATCATCAATTTCGACGTCTACATCGACGAGACAGTGCAGTTTGGGGCGCTGCAGGTGACGCCACGCGTGTGTTATTCGCGCCCCGGCGCCGAGGCCCCGAAGACGGATTCCTTTGTCGAAGTCGACGAAATCACACTCGACCGCAAGATCCGGCGCATCTTCACCGGCTGGATGTTCGCAGAAAGCCCCGGCATCAACGCCGTCGAGCACGCCGTCTATGACGTGTGGCTGAAGGGCTGCAAGCAAAAGTCCGACGTACCGGCGCCGGCTGCAGCAAAGCCGTCGTCCAATGGCGCGCCAGCGAAGGTAAATAGTACGCAGTCGACCAACTGAGCTGCCGAGTCCCTCAGGCCGGCCTTGGGTTAAAGGTTGCCTTGCCCTGCAAAGCGGCAGCCAGCATCTTTTCGTAGCGGCTGCGTGGCACGTCGACAGCGCCGAAACGCTTCAGATGATCGGTAGTGAACTGGGTGTCGAGCAGGGCAAAGCCGCGCTCCTTGAGCCTTGCGACCAAATGGACAAGACAGACCTTTGAGGCATTGGTCTCGCGCGAAAACATGCTTTCACCGAAGAAGACCCGGCCGATCGATACTCCGTAGAGCCCGCCCACAAGACGTCCTTCCCGCCAGGCTTCAACCGAGTGGCAATGATCCATCTGGGCAAGCTGCAGATAGGCCTCGCGGATAGGCGCGTTGATCCAGGTCGACTGGCGCTCTTCCCGCTGCTCGGCGCAGCCGTCGATGGTCGCCGCGACATCATGGTCGAAGCGGATATCGAAAGGAGCTTTGCGGACCGTCTTGGCGAGACTTTTCGGGATATGGAAATCGTCGAGCGGGATGATGCCGCGCTTTTCGGGCCGCACCCAGAACACTTCGGGGTCGTCCGCACTTTCTGCCATCGGGAAGACACCCGAGGCATAGGCCTTGAGCAGAAGGTCGGTCGGAATGCGATAGCCGGGCGCGAAAGGACGAGTCATCTCAACGTTGTGTCCAGGCATGATCCCGAAAAGCTGCGGACTTTTCGATAAAGATCATGCGACAAGACAAAGAGATAGAGTCAGGATTCATCTCGACTGCAGCCGCCCTACAGGTACGTCCTTCGAGCAATCGTCGAAGGACGCGCCGTCTTTCAATCCGCCTTGGCCAGATATTTTTCCAGCCAGTGGATGTCGTAGTCGCCGTTGGCGATATCGGGATTACCGACGAGGTCGCGGAATAGAGGTAGCGTGGTGTTGATGCCATCGACCACGAACTCGTCAAGTGCCCGGCGCAGGCGCATCATGCATTCGACACGGTTGCGGCCGTGTACGATCAGCTTGCCGATCAGGCTGTCGTAGTAAGGCGGGATTCGATAGCCGGAATAGACACCGGAATCGACGCGGATGCCAAGACCGCCTGGCGTGTGGAAGTGCGTGATGGTGCCCGGCGAAGGCGTGAAAGTGCGCGGATCCTCCGCATTGATACGGCATTCAATGGCGTGGCCGTTGAACTTGATATCTTCCTGCCGCACCGAAAGCCCGCCGCCAGAGGCGACACGAATCTGCTCGTGCACCAGATCGATGCCGGTGATCGCTTCCGTCACCGGATGCTCCACCTGGAGACGCGTGTTCATCTCGATGAAGTAGAACTCGCCGTTCTCGTAGAGGAACTCGATGGTCCCGGCACCCGAATAGCCGAGATCGGCCACCGCGTTTGCGCAGATACCCCCGATGCGAGCACGCTCTTCCTCGTTGAGGGCAGGGGAGTTGGCCTCCTCCCACACCTTCTGGTGGCGGCGCTGCAGCGAACAGTCACGCTCGCCGAAATGCACTCCCCTGCCTGCGCCATCGCCGAACACCTGCAATTCGATGTGGCGCGGTTTTTCCAGGTATTTCTCGATATAGACCGCGTCGTCGCCGAAGGCCGCTCCCGCTTCGGAACGGGCGGTCGCCAGCGCCACTTCCAGATCGGCTTCCGTGCGGGCCACCTTCATGCCTCGGCCACCGCCACCAGCGGATGCCTTGATAATGACCGGATAGCCGATCTCGGCGGCGATACGCTTGGCTTCCTTCTCTTCGGAAACCGCACCGTCCGAGCCTGGAACGACCGGAATGCCGAGGCGCTTGGCGGTGCGCTTGGCCTCGATCTTGTCACCCATGATGCGGATATGGTCGCCCGAGGGGCCGATAAAGGTGATGTTATGGGCGGCAAGGATGTCGGCGAACTTCGCGTTCTCCGACAGGAAGCCATAACCCGGATGCACGGCATCGGCACCGGTGATCTCGCAGGCGGCAACGATCTGATGGATGTTGAGATAGCTGTCGCGCGACGGCGGTGGGCCGATACACACGCTCTCGTCGGCGAGGCGAACATGCATGGCGTCGGCGTCGGCGGTGGAATGCACGACAACGGTCTTGATGCCGAGTTCCTTGCAGGCACGCAGCACCCGAAGCGCGATTTCGCCGCGATTGGCGATGAGGATCTTCTGGAACATTCCGTCCGTCCCCGCGCCTTATTCGATCACGACGAGCGGCATTCCGTATTCGACCGGCTGCGCGTCCTCGACCAGGATCGCCGTCACCGTGCCGGCGCGGGGCGAAGGGATCTGGTTCATCGTCTTCATGGCTTCGATGATCAGCAGCGTCTGACCTTCCTTCACCTTCTGGCCGATTTCCACGAAAGGCTTGGCGTCAGGCGAGGGAGCGAGGTAGGCAGTGCCGACCATCGGGGAAGGCACGGCGTTCTTGGCCGCTTCAGCAGCAGTCGGCGCGGCTGGCATCGCCGTTGCGGCGACCTGTGGGGCAGCGGCTGCGACGATCGGAGCGGGTGCTGCGACCGCGTGCACCGCTGGCGCATGGCGCGAGACGCGCAGCTTAAGATCGCCGAGTTCGACCTCGATTTCGGTCAGGTTGGTGTCGTTCAGAATGCCCGCGAGATCGCGGATCAGCTGCTGGTCAACACCGGTTTTTTTCGTCGTCATGTCCGACCCTTCTTGTTGTCCGCCCATTTCAGACACGGGCGGCGAGCGCCTGCAGCGCCAGCGTATAGCCAAGCGGCCCGAAGCCGCAGATCATGCCCACGGCGTGCGGGGCGATCCGGGATACATGCCGGAACGGCTCGCGTGCGTGGATGTTGGAAAGATGCACCTCCACCACCGGCAGCGGGGCAACACCCCGGATGGCGTCGTGGATGGCGATAGAGGTATGGGTATAGGCGCCGGCATTGATGACAACCCCCGCAGCAGCCTCTCCCGCTTCCTGGATCCAGTCGACCAGATGGCCCTCATGGTTCGACTGGCGGAAATCGACGGTCAGTCCGAGATCCTGACCTGCCTTCACGCAATCGGCAGCGATGTCGTCCAGCGTCTTGTCGCCATAGATTGACGGCTCGCGCCTGCCGAGCATGTTGAGATTGGGACCGTTGAGGACGAAAACCGTTTTCAAAAATGGCTACCTTTACCCTCGCGCCGAATATCGCTGGCGCGCCGGACCTCTATAATGGGCATAAACGGCCGCGAAAAGAGCGCAAGTGTCATCTTGCCCTGTCCACAACGCCGGTTTGACCGGACCCGGCCTTGCCCAGTCCGGGTTTCTCGATCCTCGATGCTCAGAGTGTCGGCTTCGCGGCCTTGATCTTTTCAGTCAAAACGTCCGCACCGAGTGCGCCAAACACCACTTCATTGCCGATGACGTAGGAGGGGGTGCCGGTGATGGCCAGCTTGTTGGCCAGATCATAGGTCTTTGCAAAGCGTTCCATGATCGCCGGGTCCTTCATCGCCTCGCGCAACTTCGTCTCATCGGCACCGAGTTCCACGGCGACCTTGATGGCCGTGTCTTCCGTGGCGCGGGTCTGGCTGCCCAGCAATTCGAGATGGAACTCGCCGGCCTTCTCCGGCATCAGTTTCTGGAAGGCCTGCGAGACGATATGGGCTTTCTGGGAATCCGGGCCGAGGATCGGGAATTCCTTCAGCACGAAGCGCAAGTCGGGATTGGCCTTCGTGAGTTCCGACATGTCGGTCATGGCGCGTTTGCAGTAGCCGCAATTGTAATCGTAGAACTCGACAATGGTGATCTTGCCGTTGGGATTGCCGACGACGGCATCATAGGAGGCGTTGAAGATCTCGTCCTTGTTCTCCTTGATGACGCCGAGCGAAGCAAGCTTCTGCGCCTCCTTCTGCTTGGTCTCAAGCGCATCCTGCACTTCCAGCAGGATTTCCGGGTTCTTCAAAAGATAGTCCCGAACAATCTCTTCGACCTGAGCGCGATCAAGCTTGGTATCCGCGAAAGCTGGCCGGGTGTCGCTCGCTGTGAAGCCCACTGCGAATGCGGCAAGCGCAATGGCCGCTCCGGCGGTGCTGAGCAGATGGGCTTTTTTCATGGTCGTCTTCCTTTGCCTGTCGTGGCCGCCGCAGCGGGGATATTGCTGCTCATCCGTATTCAGTTTGATTTCTTGGATGGCGCTTTGGCGCCGATGATATCCTGCGCCCGCACCCAGGCCGGTTCGCCGGGCTTTAGCAGCTTCTGCGCACGCATGGCGAAGATTTTGGCGTCCTTGATGGCGCCTTGGTAATAGTAACCTTCGGCAGTTGCCAGCTCCGCCTGGCCGACGTCACCGAGTTCGCCATAAGCCTGCGCCAGGAAACGGTAACCGGCGGCGTTCTCGCGGTCGCGCTCAAGGCCGTTGGAGAGCTGTGTAATGGCTTTTTTCAAAGATTCCGGCGTGCGCTGTGCAAGCAGCGCCTGACCATAGGAGACCGAAAGAAGGCCCGACTTCACCGGATCGAGACTGACGGCCTTGGCATAGGCAGCGGCGGCGTCCTTGGGCTTGTTCATCTTCATCAGGATATCGCCACGCAATTCCTGAAGATAGGCGTTCTTTGGCTGCGTCTTGATCAGTGCGTCAGTCTTGGACAGCGCTGAACTCGGATTGCCGTTGAGATAGTTCGATATCGCCTCGCCATATTGAACGGCAACAGGATCCGGGCTCTTGCGCAAGAGCCGGGAGGTCGCTGCCTGGCCTTGCGTGAAGGCAGCGATCTTGACGCGCATCATGTTGTGACGCTGCTGCAGGGCAGGCGGATCCTTGGCGTCGAGATAGGGGCTTTTGCTGACGAGATCCTGCAGGTTCGAGATGCGATCCTGCGGCATCGGGTGACTGACGCGGTAGGGATCGACACGCGCGCCCGACAGTGACAGCGCGCTCTGGAAACGCTGGAATGTCTTCAACATGCCGGCGCCGGACTGGCCGGTTGCGTTGAGGTAGGTGATGGCGGAACGATCGGCCGTCATCTCCTCGCCGCGCTGATAGGCGAGCAGCGAACGCTGCGCCAACTCGGTACCGCCGGTGGCGAGCCCCATACCGGCGCCAGCCAAGCCCTTGCTGTTGCTGGCAGCACCTGCGACCAGTGCTCCGGCGCCAAGCAGGCCGGCAACGATCGCCATGGTCTTGGCGCGTTCAAGCTGATCGCGCAGCCTCTGCTGGTGGCCGCCGGCGATGTGCCCGGTTTCGTGCGCCAGCACGCCGATCACCTCGTTCGGCGTTTCTGCCTGCATCAACGTGCCTGTGTTGATGAAGACCCGGCGGCCCGCCACAAAGGCATTGAAGCTTGGATCGTTGACCAGCACGATCTGGATGCCGGCATTGGAAAGACCGGCCGCCTTGAAGATCGGTTTGGCATAGTCGCGAACCAGCGCTTCGATCTCGGCATCGCGCACCACTGGTACGTTCTGGGCAAACGCATTGACGGTGCCATTAACGGCGATAACCGCGCCAAGTGCTAACGCCGTCAGGGCGCGTGCGCTCCTGGCGATCCTCTGTCCGTGGCGTGAAAGGCTCAACATGATGCGTACACTGGTAGACGAGGCGGTTGACGATGAAAAGCCGGCGCGCGAAAACTTACCGAACTTGTGATCCCCATCAATCGGGCAATTGTGCGGCGCGATCCAACAGCCGGACGCGGATGATGGGGCATCGTTACCCGGGAGTTTCGTCGAAAAATGGTCGTTTCGCTATCACTGCGCGGGGACGTCGAGCCGTTCCATGCCATGGATGTTCTGGCCGGTGCCAACAAGCTGAAAGGCGAAGGCGCGCCGGTGATTTCCATGGCTGTCGGTCAGCCATCGGATCCGGCGCCCGCCGTTGTGCGGGAGGCTGCCGTTGCCGCGTTAAAGACCGGACGCATCGGCTATACCGATGCGCTGGGCCTGGCCGATTTGCGCCGTGCCATCGCTGACCATTATCGCGATCATTACCGGATCGAGGTTGCGCCGGGGCGCATCGCCGTCACGACGGGATCTTCCGCCGCCTTCAATCTTGCTTTCCTCGCCATGTTCGACGCCGGCGACCGGGTCGCCATCGCCGCGCCGGGCTATCCAGCCTATCGCAACATCATGGCAGCTCTTGGCATAGAGGTTGTCGAGATCGAACTGGATGGTGCCGCTTATCTCCACGCCGAACATCTGGCCGCTGCTCATGCCGAGAAACCGCTGAAGGGCGTGCTGTTCGCGAGCCCGGCCAATCCTACGGGCGCGGTCATCCCGAACGAAGCGCTGAAGCTGCTGGTCCAAACGGCCGACCGACTTGGCATCGCGGTGATCTCCGATGAGATCTACCACCGCCTGGCCTATGGTGCGCCCGATACTACCGCACTCACCTTCGGTAGGGATGTCACGGTGATCAACTCCTTCTCGAAATATTATTGCATGACCGGCTGGCGTATCGGCTGGATGGTGCTGCCCGAAAAACTGGTGAGACCGGTCGAACGCATTGCGCAGAGCCTCTATATTTCGGCCCCGGAACTCTCTCAGGTGGCAGCCATCGAAGCCTTCGAGGCAACCGAGGAGCTTGAAGCGGTGAAGGCGCGTTATGCCTGGAATCGCGATTTGCTGATGAAGCGCCTCCCGAAACTGGGCTTTATGCTGGCAGCCCCGATGGACGGCGCCTTTTACGCTTTCTGCGATGTCTCGCGCCTTACGAACGACAGCATGGCATTTGCCGGCAAGATGCTGGCGGAAGCCCATGTCGCGGCAACGCCAGGTCGCGATTTCGATCCACGGCAGGGGCACCGCTTCATGCGTTTCTCCTATGCCGGAAGCCATGATGAGATGGTGGAAGCCGTATCGCGGCTCGAGCGCTGGCTGAAATAGTAACGAGCGGGCCTGACGCCGTCTTCACGATTTCGCGATTGGGTGGAACCTCCCTGGATCGACTTGCGTTTTTTGCGTCAGGCAACAAACTCATGGAGGCACCAATGCGCGCCATGAACCTTGTGACCCTCGTCCTGATCATCATCGGCGGCCTGAACTGGCTGGTTATGGGTGTCGTGGGCTACGACGTCCTCGGAACACTGTTCGGAGGAACCGGCACCCCGCTGGCTCGACTGGTCTCTGTCATCATCGGCCTTTCGGCCGTGTGGCAGCTCATGCCGTTCGTTCAGGCTTTCAGCGAGGGTGAGGTTTCGGCGGAACGTCATATCCGCCATCACTAGAGCGCTTCCGTTTTTCACGGAAACGCGGAAACGCTCTAAGTTTTGTTTTCTTCGCATTTTTGTAGCCAAGTGATTCCACTTGGCCCCAAAATGCTCTGGGCCAATTCCAGAAAGTGCGTAGCGCTTTTCCGTCCGGAATTGCTTGAAGACAAAGCCTTGGAGCGCCCATGGCGAAAACGCCAAGGCAACCAAAAGAAAACGGCGACACTTGGTGCCGCCGTTTTTCTCTGGTCGCTGTTTAGCCTTGTGGCGTACCTGCCGGGCTAATTTGCCGCCTCAAAAGAACCCCTTGCGTTGCCACCAGCCGGCGCGCTTCGGCTTCTCCTCCCCACTGTCGTCGGCTTCGGCCGTGACAGTCGAGGATACAACCGGCGCCGCCGGAGCTTCGGCAGCAACTGCCTTGCGGCGCGACGCACGGGGCTTCTTCTCGGCGGGAGCCTTTTCTGCCTTTTTCGTCTCGACCACGATTTCCGCAGGAACTTCAGCCACTGCTTCAACCGGGGCCGTGTCGGCAGCAGCCTCGGCTTTTTTCGACTTGGCTGTGCGACGCGGCTTCTTCGGCTTCTCAACTGGCGGCTCCGCGGCAGCCCCGGCTTCCTCGGCGGGCGCCACTTCGAGCGCGGGCTCCACAGCGGCGGCCTCGGTGACTACCGGTTCGGTCTCGCCGTTTGTCGCTGCCTCAACGGTGTCCTCGCCATCTTCCTTGCGGTTACGCTTGCCTCCGCGCTTACCGCGCCGACGCTTCTTGGCCGCACTGTCGTCGGAAGCCTCGGCAGCGACGACTTCGGCTTCAGTCTGTGCGGCGACGGCGTCATCCGCGACTGCTTCGTCACCAGCTTCGTCATCGGCGTCTGCCGAAACGCTCTCGCCGTTGTCTGTTGCCGTGGTCTGGTCGCGATCACGGCCACCGCGGCGACGACGACGGCGACGGCGCTTGCGATCGCGCTGGCTATCGCCATCGCGCGCGTGCTGCTCTTGGCGCGGCTGTTCCTCTTCGATTTCGTCCTCTTCCTCGACGACGATCTCGTCTTCCGGCTCCTCGGGTTCGACAGGGATCGATTGCGGCTTGGCTTCGATGAAGCCTTCCGGCTTCTCCGCAATTGCACCTCGGACGATCAAATAGTGCTGCGAGCCGACCGTTTCGTCGGCTTCGATGGTGATGGTGAGCCCGAAACGCGCCTCCAACTCCACCAGCGTCGAACGCTTATGGTTGAGCACATAGAGTGCGGTCGCCGCCGGCGTACGCACCGTGATGTGGCTGCGAGAATCCTTGAGCAAGAACTCTTCGATGCCCCTTACCACGAGCAATGCGACGGACGAGTCGGAACGGACATGGCCCGTGCCCCCGCAATGCGGGCAGGGCTTCATTGTCGATTCCAGCACCGAAGCGCGGATGCGCTGGCGGCTCATTTCCATCAGGCCGAAATGCGAGATCCGGCCGACCTGAATGCGGGCGCGGTCGTTCTTCAGGCAATCCTTCAGCTTCTTCTCGACCGCCCGGTTATTCCGGTTCTCTTCCATGTCGATGAAGTCGATGACGATAAGACCGGCGAGATCGCGTAGCCTGAGCTGGCGGGCCACTTCCTCCGCCGCCTCCAGATTGGTCTGAAGGGCGGTGTCCTCGATCGAATGTTCTCGGGTCGAACGGCCTGAGTTGACGTCGATCGAGACCAGCGCCTCGGTCTGGTTGATGATGAGATACCCGCCACTCTTCAACGTCACCTGCGGCTGGACCATCTTGTCGAGCTGCGCCTCGATGCCGTTGCGCGCAAAGATCGGCGAGGTATCGCGATAAGGCTGGACCATCTTCGCATGGCTGGGCATCAGCATACGCATGAAGTCCTTGGCTTCGCGATAACCCTCTTCGCCGGCGACCAGGATCTCGTCGATCTCCTTGTTGTATAGGTCTCGCACTGAACGCTTGATGAGCGACCCTTCCTCGTAGACCAGGGCAGGGGCGGTGGATTTGAGCGTCAGGTTGCGGACGTTCTCCCACAACCGCATCAGATATTCGTAATCGCGCTTGATCTCGGCCTTGGTGCGGCTCTCACCGGCGGTGCGCAGGATCACGCCCATGCCCTGCGGCACGTCGAGGTCCTGCACGACTTCCTTCAGCCTTTTGCGATCCTGCGCGTTGGTGATCTTGCGCGAGATACCGCCGCCGCGGGCAGTATTGGGCATCAGCACCGAATAGCGGCCAGCGAGCGAGAGATAGGTGGTCAGCGCCGCACCCTTGTTGCCCCGCTCTTCCTTGACGACCTGCACCAGCAAGATCTGGCGACGCTTGATGACCTCCTGGATCTTGTACTGCTTGCGCACCGGCCTGCGCCGGTCGCGGATTTCCTCGAGCGCGTCTTCCGCGCCGACGGATTCGATTTCGTGGTCATCGGAATGCGCGTGCGACACCTCCTCAACGGTGCCGCGGTCGGCATCGGCGGAAGGGGCGTGCTCGTCGTTGCTGCTGTCTTCCGCAGCCTCGACCTTTTCCTCGCTTGTTTCCTCGGCGATTTCGACTTCTTCCGAGATCACATCGACTTCGACGCTGGCCGCGATCGAACCGCCTTTGACGGTATCGTCAACATCACCATTCTCTTCGATTGTCTCGGTTTCGGCGGATGCCAGATTGTCTTCGGAGGTCTCCGCGACAGCCTCCTCGTTGACCTCGCCGTTTTCGTCGGCGGCTGCATCGCGCTTGCGCTCGCCACGGTCGCGGTTGCGACCGCGCCGCCGGCCGCGGCGGCCACGATTGCGCTCCTGGCGCTCGTCGCCATTCTCGCCGTTTTCGTCCTCGTCCTCTTCCTCGTGCTCCTGAGCCTCGGCGCGCAACAGCGCCTGCCGATCAGCGACCGGGATCTGGTAGTAGTCAGGATGAATCTCGGAAAAGGCCAGGAAACCGTGGCGGTTACCACCGTATTCCACAAACGCCGCCTGCAGCGACGGCTCCACTCGCGTGACGCGGGCGAGATAGATGTTTCCTTTGAGTTGCTTCTTGTCCTGTGATTCGAAGTCGAATTCTTCGATACGGTTACCGCGTACGACGACTACGCGTGTTTCCTCCGGGTGGGAGGCGTCGATTAGCATCTTGTTGGGCATTATGATGTTTCCTCCCGGCAGCCGCCAGCTGCGGCCGACGGGACAATGCCCGTTGCCGTGAAGCTGTCTGTGCGTGCGTGCCGGATATTTGTTCGTCCGCCGTGGGCCGCTTCAGGGTGATGGCGGTGCCGCCCGCAGCCGTGTTGGCGCGGTTGAATGCGGACCTTTCCAATGTAGTACCTGAAACCGTCAAAACCGAACGGACCTTTTTTGAACCTAAGCCCGGAAAACCCGGACCAGCTTGTTTGCTCCTGTCGAGCCGGCGCGGGATACCCCCTTGCCGTTTTCCTGCCGCAACCGCTTCCCCCGCCTCGGGCTTGCGGCTGCGAAATTCGTCGCGATCGCCTGTATTCCTGTCGCCTTGGCGAGAACCTGACCTCTCACCAGGCCCAGCAGAAAGCTGAGGGGAAAGGTGGTCCCAGGATTGCAGTGACCCACCGTCGCTTTTATGATTTGACGCGTAGGAAGGCAACCCTGATTTCCATGCCGGCAAAGGGCCGCTCCGTCAGCGAAATCTCTCCTGAAAGGCTTGGTTAACCTTCTCTGGATACCAATCGTTAATCGAGTTCACGGCCTAAGCGGCGTCTTCGATCGAACAACCGGGCTGGTTTTACCGGACCGGGCAGCGACTGGAAATGAGATGGGGCTGAGAGCGACTACCAACAAGAGGCTTGGCGGCTGGGTCGGCGTGGCGTGCTGCGCGCTATTCGTCCTGTTCGCCAGCCTGATTCTGCCGGCAATCGCGCACGCTGGCGAGGCGCCGCTGGCCGCCACCGGCTACAAGATGGCGGGCGACGCCACAAAAATGCGGATCGTGGTTGATTTCGATCGCGAGCCCAATCCGCGCTGGTTCCTGCTGCGCGGCCCGCATCGCCTGGTCATCGATGTGCCCAACGCCAAGCTGACTTTCTCCGCGAAGGACCTAAAGGCGCGCGGGCTGGTCAAGAGCGTGCGCTATGGCCAGATCGAGAATGGTGCTTCCCGGCTGATCCTGATCAGCAAGGGACCGTTCCGGGTCGACAAGCTGGACGTGCTCAAGAATGAAGATGGTTCCGGTTACCGCATGGCGGTCGACATATCGGCGGTTTCTGACCGTGAGTTCGATGCGGCGCTGGCCGATCAGGCCGTTACCACGTCCTCGACTGTTTCTCCAGACAAGCGCGAGCGCCTGGCCAAGCCGGTGCCGGCGGTAACCTCCCACAAGTTCACCATCGTCATCGATCCGGGCCATGGCGGCGTCGACGGCGGCGCTGAGGGACTGAACGGAACGGTCGAAAAGAACGTCACCTTGGCCTTTGCGAAAGAACTGCGCGACAAACTCTCTGCGGAAGGCAAGTACGACATCTCGCTTACCCGCGAGGATGACACCTTCCTGCGTCTCGACGATCGCGTGCGCATCGCCCGCCAGCGCGGCGCAAATCTCTTCATTTCCATCCATGCCGATACAATCCGCCTGAAAGGTATTCGTGGCGCGACGGTCTACACCGTCTCCGACAAAGCCTCCGACCCCGAAGCGCAGGCGCTGGCGGATCGGGAGAACCTTTCCGATCAGTTCGCCGGTATGGAGATCAAGGAAGACAGCCAGGAAGTTACCGATATCCTGATCGACCTGATCCGCCGCGAGACCCATTCTTTTTCCATGGGTTTTGCCCAGACCCTGGTTGGTGAGCTTTCGACCACGGTCGGCCTGATAAACAACCCGCACCGCTTTGCAGGTTTCCGCGTGCTCAAGGCGCCGGATGTGCCATCCGTTCTCGTCGAACTGGGCTATCTCTCCAATGCCAAGGATGAGGCTCAGCTTACCAATCCCGAATGGCGTGGCAAAGCGGCCGAAAGCATCAGCAAGGCGGTTGCGACCTTTGCGGCTTCCCGGGTAAATGCGGGCGGCTGAGTCCACCTCGAAGAGGGAGTGTGTTTCCATTCGGCCCGTGGTGGCGTTGCGCCTTCACAACACCGGGTGTTAATATTCTGGCCGGTTGGCCAAGAATTTTGCGATTGCCGCAATTTGCCCACATCGCCCAGACAAAGGACGGCGAGCGGGCTGGGGTGCTCCCCAAGCCTTGCGTGGCAGGCAGTATCGTTTATGGCGTCTCGTGAAACGGCAGGACGCAAGGATTGCCGGAACGCATGAATGAGGCGCAGACGCGTCCGGGAAATCCTTTCCGATTTCCGGAACCATGCGCTAGGGAAATCCTGGGCCACGGACTGGAGTGGGCATGATTCGTCTTATCGGCTATTTCTTCGGCATCGGCACGATGCTGGCTCTGCTGGCCGCTGCGGTCGTCGCGATCTATGTAGGCAGCTTGGCCAAGGAGCTGCCGGACTACGAGGTGCTCGCTAAATACGAGCCTCCTGTCACCACCCGTATCCACGCTTCCGACGGCGCGCTGATGGCGGAATATGCGCGTGAACGCCGCCTTTATCTGCCGATCCAGGCCGTGCCGGACCGTGTCAAGGCGGCTTTCCTCTCGGCCGAAGACAAGAATTTCTATTCGCATCCCGGTATCGACATCACTGGCCTCGGCCGCGCCATTATTGTCAACGTGCAGAACTGGGGTTCACGCCGCCCCGTCGGTGCTTCCACGATCACCCAGCAGGTGGCGAAGAACTTCTTGCTTACTGCCGACCAGACGATCGACCGCAAGATCAAGGAAGCGATCCTCGCCTTCCGCATCGAGCAGGCCTATTCCAAGGACCGTATCCTTGAACTTTATCTCAACGAGATATTCTTCGGTCTGAACGCTTACGGCGTCGCTGGCGCCGCGCTCACCTATTTCGACAAGTCGGTCAACGAGCTGACTGTGGCGGAAGCTGCCTATCTGGCCGCGCTGCCGCGTGGTCCGTCCAATTATCATCCCTTCCGCCACACCGAGCGTGCCATTGAGCGCCGCAATTGGGTCATCGACCAGATGGTCGACAACGGCTACGTGACGAGGGAGGAGGGCGCCAAGGCGAAGGCCGAACCGCTCGGCGTCAAGCCTCGTCGCAATGGCACCTACCTTTTCGCTGGCGAGTATTTCACCGAGGAAGTTCGCCGCCAGATCATCGCTCGCTATGGCGAGAACGCTCTTTACGAAGGTGGCCTCTCCGTTCGCACGACTCTTGATCCCAAGCTGCAGTTATTCGCCCGCAAGGCCATGCAGAACGGACTGATAAAGTTCGACACGCTGCGCGGTTATCGCGGGCCGGTCACTCACATCGAGGTCGCCGGTGACTGGGGAGTCCCACTGGGCGCCGTCAAAGGCTTGAGCGATGTGCCCGAATGGTCGCTTGCCGTTGTTCTCGACAGTTCGAGCGACGGTCTTTCGATCGGCCTGCAACCCGATCGCGAAGCTTCCGGCGATCTGGTCAAGGAACGCATCGAGGGAACGGTATCGCGCGAAGATATGAGCTGGGCCATGCGCTACAAGCAGGACGACAAGACGCTGAAGGCAAAGTCGCCGGCAGAGGTCCTGAAGCCCGGCGATGTGGTCTTTGTCCAGAAGAAGAGTGACAGCGGCTCCAGCTACCTGCTGCGCCAGGTTCCGCAGGTCGAGGGCGGCCTCGTCGCCATGGATCCGCACACCGGCCGCGTGCTCGCCATGGTCGGCGGATTCTCCTATGCCGCTTCGGAATTCAACCGGGCAACGCAGGCGATGCGCCAGCCAGGTTCTTCGTTCAAGCCGATCGTTTACGCGGCGGCGCTGGATAACGGCTATACGCCAGCATCCGTCATCATGGACGGCCCGATTACCATCCAGTCCGGTAACACCACCTGGACTCCGAAGAACTATGACGGCAACTCGGCAGGTCCTTCGACCTTGCGCAACGGCATCGAGCGCTCACGTAACCTCATGACGGTGCGACTTGCCAACGACATGGGCATGAAGCTGGTCGCGGAATATGCCGAACGCTTCGGTGTCTATGACAAGCTGGCGCCGTATCTGCCGATGGCGCTTGGATCCGGTGAAACCACCGTCATGCGCATGGTTTCGGCCTATGCGATCATGGCCAATGGCGGCAAATCGATCAAACCGTCAGTTATCGACCGCATCCAGGACCGTTACGGTAAGACGGTATTCCGTCAGGATGAGCGCACCTGCGAGAATTGCAACGCGACCGAGTGGAAGAACCAGGCCGAGCCGGAGTTGACCGACAATTCCGAACAGGTGCTGGATCCGATGACGGCCTACCAGATCACCTCCATGATGGAAGGTGTCATCAAGCGCGGTACCGGCGCTACCGTTGCCGAACTCGGCTACCCGATGGCAGGCAAGACCGGCACCACCAACGACGAAAAGGATGCATGGTTCATCGGCTTCACGCCGAATCTGCTGGTTGGCCTTTATCTCGGCTACGATCAGCCCAAGCCGCTCGGTAAGGGCATCACCGGCGGCGGCCTCGCGGCGCCGATCTTCAAGGACATGATGCGCGATGCGCTGGTTGGTCAACCGAAGATCGCGTTCAAGGTGCCGGAGGGCATGACCCTGGTCGCAATCAACCGAAAGACCGGCATGCGCGCCAATGAAGGCGACCCCAACACGATCATGGAGGCCTTCAAGCCAGGCACTGGACCGGCCGACAGCTACTGGGTCATCGGCATGGGTTCGGACGGTTCGAATGGTCCTGGATCCGGGATTTCGCCTCAGGCATCGCAGGCTATCCAGTCTGGTGGCGGCGGCCTCTACTGACAAGATTGCAGTCGCCGATCGGCCGGCCTTGTGCCGGCCATTTCGCTTTACAGGCGGCGGAGCGATGCCTATGTATCGCGCCAACTTGGACGAGGTGAGATTCAAGCCGTAGAGAGATCCGGCATTTCCAGGCGGATTGTTCGAATCTCAAAGCAGTTCCCGAATTGTGACAGTTGTCACTTCGTATCGGAAAAGACACTTCTCATAACCGGAAAAGAAAAAAGAGATCATGCGCGCGGAAACGCAGAACATTGTCGACGAAATCAGGCAGGCGATAACCCTGCTGAGGAGGCATCTTTGACTGGGATCAGGCGCTAAAAAGGCTTGAATACCTGAATGTGCGTGCCGAGGACGCCAGCCTCTGGAACGACCCGCAGGAAGCGCAGAAGCTGATGCGTGAGCGCCAGGGGCTCGAAGAGGGCATCGGCACGGTCAATGGCGTGACCCAGGCGCTGGAAGACAATATCGGTCTGATCGAACTCGGCGAGGAAGAAGGCGACGAGAGCATTGTCCAAGAAGCCGAGGCGGCGATCCGTTCGCTGGCCGGCGAGGTCAGGGCGCGTCAGATCGAGACCATGCTCTCTGGCGAAGCCGACGCCAACGACACCTATCTGGAAGTCCACGCCGGCGCAGGCGGCACTGAAAGCCAGGATTGGGCGAATATGCTTCTGCGCATGTACACGCGCTGGGCTGAACGCCGCAAATTCAAGGTCGAGGTGCTTGAAGTCCACGATGGCGAAGAGGCAGGCATCAAGTCGGCGACCGTGCTGATCAAGGGCCACAACGCCTATGGCTGGCTGAAGACGGAATCGGGCGTGCATCGCCTCGTGCGTATCTCGCCCTACGATTCCAACGCGCGCCGTCACACCTCGTTCTCGTCTATCTGGGTCTACCCGGTGATCGACGACAACATCCAGATCGAGGTGAGCGAGTCCGATGTGCGCATCGACACCTACCGTTCGTCGGGTGCCGGTGGTCAGCACGTCAACACCACCGACTCGGCCGTGCGCATCACGCATATCCCGACCGGCATCGCGGTCGCCTGCCAGGCGGGCCGTTCGCAGCACCAGAATCGTGCCAAGGCGTGGGAAATGCTGCGTTCCCGCCTTTACGAGGAAGAGCTGAAGAAGCGCGAGGCTGCAGCCAGTGCAACGGAAGCGGCCAAGACTGACATCGGCTGGGGCCACCAGATCCGATCCTATGTGCTCCAGCCCTACCAACTCGTGAAAGATCTGCGCACGGGCGTCGAATCGACCAGCCCGTCCGATGTGCTCGACGGCGATCTCGACGACTTCATGGAAGCCTCGCTGTCTCAGCGCATCGAAGGCGGTGTGTCGCAGCCCGTCGCGGACATCGACTAGGGTTCATAGGCGCCGTTGTCATGCCTCCTGACGTTAAGTTGTCAGGAGGCGATCTCTATGCTGTGTTGCTAATTCATCGGCACAGCGAGGAGAGCCCAATGGTCATCAAAGGAAGCTGTCACTGCAAGGCTACGACCTTCGAGGTGTCGGAAGCGCCGCAAACGGTGACACAGTGCACCTGTTCCTTCTGCTCTAAGCGCGGCTCGCTCTGGGCCTACTACACGCCGGATAAGTTCAAACTGACGAGCCCGGCTGAAAATGTGAGCTTCTACCGCTGGGGCTCGAAGACCATAAAGCACGGTTTCTGCGCGACATGCGGCTGCGGTACCTTTACCGAGACACCGGATTGGTCGACCGGTGAACCAGACTTCGACAATCCGAAGATCAGCATCAACTCCCGACTGTTCGATGATTTCGATCTCGACAAGGTCGAGGTGGTGGTCATCGACGGCAAGAACCTATGGTAACCGTCACCTTGCCGACGTTTTCGACTTGATGTGGTGATGCCGAAACGGTGCGGAAAACCCTGCGCTGCGCCATTTCATGCTCCGGTTTTTGCCGCAATTCGTGCTAGAAGGGCGGCTAAGGACTGGCCCGGTGAGCCGAGTCGCGGCCGCTGTTTGGAGAGGGATATCCTATGAAGAAGATTGTGCTCAGCGTGGTGGCTACGGCTGTGTTGGCCAGTGCTTGCACGACCGACCCCTACACGGGTGAGCAGAAGGTTTCCAACACCGCAGGTGGCGCGGTGCTCGGCGGCTTGGCCGGTGCGGCACTCGGTACGTTGGCTGGCGGTAATGACCGTCGCAACGCACTGATCGGTGCCGGTATTGGCGCATTGGCCGGCGGTGCCATCGGATCGGTGATGGACCAGAACGAAAACGCGCTGCGTCAGCAACTGCAAGGCACCGGTGTTTCGGTTACCCGCGTGGGCAACCAGATTGTTCTCAACATGCCCTCGGACATCACCTTTGCCACCGATCAGGACTCCGTCAAGGCGAGCTTCTATCCGGTGTTGAATTCGGTCGCGCTGGTGCTGAAGAAGTACAATCAGACGATTGTCGACGTGTATGGCCACACCGATTCGACCGGCTCGGACCAGCATAATTTCGACCTGTCGCAACGCCGTGCGTTGTCCGTTGCGAATTATCTGTCGGGGCAGGGGGTCGACTCGCGGCGCTTCGCGGTCACCGGCTTCGGCGAGACCAGGCCGATCGCCTCCAACAACACCACCGAAGGCCGGGCGCAGAATCGCCGCGTCGAGATCCAGCTTTCCCCGCTTACCTGAGGCAACGCCTTGCGGATCTAAAAATGGCCCCGACGGGGCCATTTTTGTTTTGATGTCAAAGGATTGTCCGGAAGGCCGGTGATCGAAGAGAGACGGGAAACCCGTCGCAGAGGAATTAAACCCTGGCGACGATCTTCATGAAGGCCGGCACGTCGTCGCCAAAGCCGATCGTCTTGTCGTCTTCCTCATGGCGTCGGGCAGGACGGTTGTCGCGCTGCTGGCGATGGTCCTTGCGGTCGGCATTTTCGCTACGGATCGCTTCCTTGCGCTGGCGCTTGTCGTCACCGTCTGCGGTCTTGGCCTCGCCGTTTTCGTTGGCGGCGTGCTTGTCGCTGCGTTTGTCCTTGCGGCGATCGTCGCCATCCTTGCGGCCGCCCTTGCGCTTGTCGCCTCGGCCCCGGCGAGGCGTTTCATCGGCCTCTTCGCTCGCTGCGAGCGTGGAGAGATCGCCGTCCAGCCAGTCGATCTGTTTTCCGATCAGCCTCTCGATGGCATCGACATATTTGGTGTCGCCCTTGGTAGCAATCGTGAAGGACTTGCCGGAGCGTCCTGCACGGCCAGTGCGACCGATACGGTGGACATAATCCTCGGCGTGGATCGGGACGTCGTAGTTGAAGACGTGGCTGACATCGGGGATGTCGAGACCGCGGGCTGCCACATCCGATGCGACCAGCAACTTCAATTTACCGTCTCGGAAATTGGACAACATGGTCATGCGTGCACGCTGATCCATGTCGCCATGCAGCGCGCCGGCGTTGAAGTCGTGCTTCAGCAACGAGCGGAACAGTTCGGAGACCTCGACCTTGCGGTTGCAGAAGATGATGGCGTTCTTCAAGCCATCTTCTTCGGCTCGGATCAGGTCGCGCAACACGGCGCGCTTGTCCCAGGGTTTGGAGCCGGCCTTGACCAGACGTTGCGTCACCGTGGAGGCCGTCGTGGCCGCCTTGGCAACCTCGATACGCACCGGAGCGTGCAGGAACTGTTCGGTGAGCTTGGTGATTTCCGGCGGCATGGTCGCCGAGAAGAACAACGTCTGCCGGGTGAAGGGGATCAGCTTGCAGATGCGCTCGATGTCAGGGATGAAGCCCATGTCGAGCATGCGATCGGCTTCATCGATGACGAGGATCTCGACACCGGTCAGAAGTAGTTTGCCGCGCTCGAAATGGTCGAGCAGGCGGCCGGGCGTGGCGATTAGCACATCGGCGCCGCGCTCCAGCTTCTTTTCCTGGTCCTCGAAGGACACGCCGCCGATGAGCAGCGCCACGGTGAGGCGATGGTTCTTACCGTATTTGACGAAATTCTCTTCGACCTGCGCGGCGAGTTCGCGCGTCGGCTCGAGGATCAGCGTGCGCGGCATACGTGCCCGTGCCCGACCCTTTTCAAGCCGCGTCAGCATCGGCAATACGAAGGATGCGGTCTTGCCGGTACCTGTCTGAGCGATACCCAGAACATCCTTGCCTTGCAAAGCATGCGGGATCGCTCCGGCCTGGATCGGTGTCGGCTGCGTATAGCCGGCATCGGTGACGGCCGAAAGCACCTTGGACGAAAGGCCGAGGTCGGAAAAAAGCAACGCTTCTTGAGCGGTCTGGGTGTCTGAGGACAAGTTTCGCTGTCTTTGGCTTGTACTGGGAGCGCGGCGGCTTCCGTCGCGGCAGACGCCCCGCGTCTGCAATATCGTGAACGCCGATAGGCGCAAGTCTACGTTTTGTCAACACAAACGGGCGTGAAACCGGGGTTCGCGCGGCGTTTGCCTTTAGTTAGTGGCGGCTGGACACGCTTCAACCCGAAGCGAAGCTCAATAACGGAACTGTTCGGCCAAAATGCGCTCATCCCAGGAATGGTTGGGATCGAACAGCACCGTGGCGGTTGCAGTCAGCGATTCCCGTACAGTCACCGAGGCCACGGCCTTCACTTCCGTGTGGTCCGCGGCGGCGTTCACGGGGCGCTTTTCGGCCTCGAGGATGTCGAAACGCACAGTCGCCCTGTTGGACAAAAGCGCCCCCCGCCAGCGTCGCGGCCGGAACGGGCTCACCGGCGTGAGCGCCAGAAGCGGTGCGTCGAGGGGCAGGATGGGGCCGTGGGCGGACAGATTATAGGCAGTCGAGCCCGCCGGCGTCGCGATCATGACGCCGTCGCAGCTCAGCTCCTCGAGGCGGACATGGTCGTCAACGGCAATGCGGATCTTTGCCGTCTGGTAGGATTGGCGCCACAGTGCCACCTCATTGATTGCAAGCGCCTCGATGGTTTCGCCTTCGGCGTTGGTCGCGGACATCTCGAGCGGGCGGATGGTTTCCGGCACCGCCCTGGCGATGCGCTCGATCAGGCCCTTTTCCCGGAATTCATTCATCAGGAAGCCGATCGTGCCGCGGTTCATGCCGTAGACGCGTTTGCCGCTGCTCATCGTATCGCGTAGCGTCTGCAGCAGAAAGCCGTCGCCGCCGAGCGCAACGATGGTATCGGCCTCATCGACGGGAACCTGACCATAGCGCGCGCTCAGCCGTTCCAGCGCGGCCTTGGCGTCGGCGGTCTCGGAAGAAACGAAGGCGAGGCGGCTTGCGGTGTTCGTCATGGCTCCCGGCTGGCGATGGCTGATCCCCGACATCGACCAGCGCGGCGTAGCATGGTCGACCCACGCCTGCAAAGAGCGTGATGATGCTGGTCACGCGCAGCCGCCCGCTGGCGTCCCCGAATCACAGCCGCTCCGTCTCCATGGCGAAACATGGTTAAATTCCGTCTTAATTTTTCTGAAATTTGCATTGGTCATGCTTGCGGCCAGCGATCGGTTGGCGGGGGCCAAGTCGAGAGCGTTCCCTTTGTCGATGTCACGCCTGATGATCCTCTTCCTGATGCTCGGCTCCTTTGCCGTGATGTTTTCCATCGTGGTGCGGGCATCCGGCCAAATGAATCAGCCGGTGGTGTCATCGAAATGCACGGGCGTGCTGATGCCGTGCCTGACCAGGCGCTGATGAGGGTTGTGAACGGGAAGGGGAGTGGTGCGCTTCTGCGGCGAAGCATCGAACCTGGCGGAGTTCGCAAGGGCGACAACCCGTCGGCCAATCAGGCTGCCTGCCGGAGCAGCGGGCGAAGCGAACTGGCGTGAGATGGAAAAACTGGTGCCCCCGGCAGGGATCGAACCCGCGACCTTCGGTTTACAAAACCGCTGCTCTACCAGCTGAGCTACAAGGGCATGGCGCACCGGTTAGCACATTTGCTGCGCCAGTAAAGATAATTGTCGGCAACATCTGCACCGATATAGGCAGTCGTGCCGTTTGCTGGGCATGAAATCGGCGAGTTTCAGACCTATATCCCTGTAGTATGCCGTGAATGGGCTGAGGGATTGTCCGTGATCCGAATCGTCATAGTCGGTTTGATCGTGCTCGCCGTCTGGATGCAAATATCGATTGGACGGGGGTCAGTTTCGCAATCGGGTTTATCGTGCTGGCTTTCTGGCTGTGGCACGTCACGGGCATGGGGTGAGCGGCTCAGGGTTTCGTACTGCCGCCGATCATCTTGGTGATCTCGACTGCAGCATCTCGCACCAGGGGGCCGATTTCGGCCAACCTTTCCGGAGTTACCCGCGCCGTCGGGCCTGAAACCGAGACGCCGCCGACAGGTTCTCCATATTCATTGAAGATTGCTGCTGCCACGCAGCGCATGCCGAGATTTCGCTCCTCGTCATCGACAGACCAGCCGCGCTCGCGGATATCTTTCAAATCGAGCGCCAGTGCGGGCAGGGTGGAAAGTGTCTTGGGCGTAAAAGCTTCCAGCCCGGCTCTCCGGCTAATGGCTGCGACGCGGTCGCCGTCAAGATAGGCCAAGACCGCTTTGCCAATCCCGGATGCATGGAAGGGGCTGCGCGTGCCGGGACGAAAAAAGGCGCGGATTGCCTCATGGGTCTCGACCTGGCTGACGAAGACGACGCAATCATCTTCGGCCAGTCCGAGGTTGGCGGTCTCGCCAGTTTTTTCCATCAGTTCCTGCATGACGATGCGGGCACGGTCGACCAGCTTGCGGCGACGCAGGAAGGCGGCGCCCATGCGATAGGTCTCAACGCCGATGGACCAGAGCTGGTCGGTCTTGTCGAATTCGACCATGCCATGCGCTTCCAGTGTGGTCAGCATGCGATAGGCGGTCGAGGCCGCGATGCCGGAAGCGTTGGCGACCTCCGAAAGCGACATGCCGCTGGCTTCCGCGACGATCGCAAGGATGCGCAACGCGCGATCCAGTGACTGAACCTGGGCTGCATCGGCGGGAGCATTGAAGGCGCGTGGGCGCCCACGCTGGCGTTTTTCCGTCTGTTCCATATCCGCATTGTCGCTAAAACCGATCCTGCAGCAATAAAAAAATTTTCCGAATTGCTTGCGACAGTTTATTTGGAAAACAAGAAAACATTTAAAAACAATGGGAAGATGATAATTCTGAATAATGAAAAATTATTCTGAAAAAATTGAAAAATACGTCACCCGCTGGCAGACTCCGACCATTCGAACATCACCGTTTTTGGAGGGCTCAGATATGGCCAGGATGCGCGCAGTCGATGCGGCGGTTCTCGTTCTCGAGAAAGAAGGGATCAAGTGCGGCTTCGGCGTTCCGGGTGCTGCCATCAACCCATTCTATTCGGCTCTCAAGGCACGCGGCACCATTGGCCACGTCCTGGCCCGCCACGTCGAAGGTGCCTCCCACATGGCGGAGGGCTACACCCGCGCCAAGGCCGGCAATATCGGCCTGTGCATCGGTACCTCCGGTCCGGCCGGCACGGACATGATCACGGGTCTTTATTCGGCCGCAGCGGACTCGATCCCGATCCTTTGCATCACCGGCCAGGCGCCGCGTGCCCGCCTCACCAAGGAAGACTTCCAGGCCGTTGACATTGCTGCCATCGCCGGTCCGGTCGCCAAGTGGGCGGTGACGGTCATGGAACCATACCTGGTTCCGATGACGTTGCAGAAGGCTTTCTATCTGATGCGTTCGGGCCGCCCGGGTCCGGTTTTGGTCGACCTGCCGATCGACGTCCAGCTCGCCGAGATCGAGTTTGACATCGACGCCTATGAGCCGTTGCCGTTAGCCAAACCCGCATTGACCCGCGCGCAGGCCGAAAAGGCGCTGGCGATGCTGAACGGGGCCGAAAAGCCGCTGATCGTCGCCGGCGGTGGCATCATCAACGCCGATGCGTCCGACCTGCTCATCGAATTTGCCGAGATCACCGGCGTCCCGGTTGTTCCGACCCTGATGGGCTGGGGGGCTATTCCCGATGACCACGCGCTGATGGCAGGCATGTGCGGTCTGCAGACATCGCACCGCTACGGCAACGCGACCATGCTCGAAGCCGATTTCGTGTTCGGCATCGGCAACCGCTGGGCCAACCGCCACACCGGTTCGGTCGATGTCTACACCAAAGGCAAGAAGTTCATCCACGTCGATATCGAGCCAACCCAGATCGGGCGCGTCTTTGCGCCGGATCTTGGTCTGGTCTCGGATGCCGGTGCCGCGTTGAAGGCGCTGCTGGATGTCGCCACCGAGTGGAAGACAGCCGGCAAGCTGCGCGACTGGTCGGGCTGGGCAAAGGAATGCCAGGCGCGCAAGAAGACCCTGAAGCGCAAGACGCATTTCGAACAGGTCCCGCTGAAGCCGCAACGCGTCTACGAGGAGATGAACAAGGCATTCCCGCGGGACACCACTTACGTTACCACGATCGGTCTCAGCCAGATCGCCGGCGCCCAGTTCCTGCACGTCTACAAGCCGCGCAACTGGATCAATTGCGGCCAGGCCGGCCCGCTTGGCTGGACGTTGCCGGCCGCCCTCGGCGTCCGTGCCGCCAATCCGGATGCTTATATCGTAGCGCTGTCGGGTGACTATGATTTCCAGTTCATGATCGAGGAACTGGCGGTCGGCGCTCAGCACAAGCTGCCTTACATCCACGTCGTCGTGAACAATGCCTATCTCGGTCTCATCCGCCAGGCGCAGCGGGGTTTCCAGATGGACTACGAAGTCAGCCTTGCCTTCGAAAATCAGAACAGGAAGGATGACCCCCAGGCTGGTTACGGCGTCGATCACGTGGCGGTCGCCGAGGCGATGGGCTGCAAGGCCATCCGGGTCCGCAAGCCGGAAGAGTTTGCAGGTGCTTTCAAAGAAGCCGAACGGCTGATGAAGGAGCATCAGGTTCCGGTCGTTCTGGAATTCATCCTGGAGCGAGTCACCAACATCTCCATGGGCACCGAGATCAACAACATCACCGAGTTCGAGGAATTGGCCGAGAAGAACGAAGACGCTCCGACGGCGATCGTGCTGCTCGATTGAATCTGTTCCTGAAGTCGTTGATTCAATTTCCAAGGAAATTCTGCTATGCCACGGTTTTCAGCCAATCTTTCGATGCTCTTCAACGAGCATGAGTTCCTCGACCGTTTCGATGCGGCCGCCCGCGCCGGTTTCAAGGGGGTCGAATATATCGGCCCTTACGATCACACCCCCGAAGCGGTCGCCGCCCGGTTGAAGAAGAACGGCCTGACACAGGTCCTGTTCAACTTACCGGTCGGCGACTGGGGCAAGGGCGAGCGCGGCATCGCCGTGCTGCCAGAGCGCATCCATGAGTTCCGCCAGGGTGTTGCCAAAGCCATCACCTACGCTCAGGCGCTGGGCTGCAGTCAGGTGAATTGCCTCGCCGGTATCGCGCCGGCCGGCGTGTCGCCCCAGGCCTTGGAGAACGTCTTCATCGAGAACCTCGGCTTTGCCGCCGAAAAGCTGGAGCAGGCCGGAATCAAGCTGTTGATCGAGCCCATCAACACTCGCGACATCCCAGGCTTCTTCCTGACCAACACCAAGCAGGCGCTTGATATCATCGAGCGCGTCGGCTCGAAGAACCTCTATCTGCAGTATGACATCTACCACATGCAGGTCATGGAGGGGGATCTCGCCCGGACCATCGAGGCCAATCTCAGCCGCATCGCGCATATCCAGCTTGCGGACAATCCCGGACGCAACGAACCGGGGACGGGCGAGATCAACTATCCGTTCCTGTACGATCACATCGACCGCATCGGCTACTCAGGCTGGATAGGCGCCGAATACAAGCCGAAAGCCGGCACAGAGGCCGGACTGGCCTGGTTCCAGGCTCTGACCGGCAAGGGCAGCGCCGCGGCCTGACAGCCCGCTTAAGAAACACTTCTGCTTCGTTCAGCGGCGCCGGCCGAGGGACGGGAAGACGACTGATATTGAAAGGATGATCAACAATGGAAAAGATCGGTTTCATCGGCCTGGGTATCATGGGCACGCCGATGGCTGGACATCTGCTCGATGCCGGCTACGAGGTGGTGACAACGGACCACTTCGCGAAGCCGGCACCAGAGCTTGCCGCCAAGGGCATCAAGGTCGTGAGCGGCAATGATGCGGTAGCGCGTGCGGCCGACATCATCATTCTGATGGTCCCCGATACCCCTCAGGTCGATGAGGTTTTGTTCGGGGCCAGCGGTGTCGCAGAGGGCTTGTCGAAGAACAAGCTTGTCATCGACATGAGCTCCATCTCCCCCATCTTCACCAAGGAGTTTGCTGCCAAGATCAAGGCGACGGGCGCAGACTATCTCGACGCTCCGGTCTCGGGTGGCGAGGTCGGTGCCAAGGCAGCATCGCTTGCGATCATGGTCGGCGGTGAGGAGGCTTCGTTCGAGCGCGCCAAGCCGATTTTCGACAAGCTTGGCAAGAACATCACCCTTGTCGGCCCCAACGGCTCCGGCCAGACCGCCAAAGTGGCCAACCAGATCATCGTCGCGCTCACCATCGAAGCGGTTGCCGAAGCGCTGGTGTTCGCCTCGAAGGCAGGTGCCGATCCGGCCAAGGTCCGCCAGGCGTTGATGGGTGGCCTGGCCAATTCGCGCATCCTGGAGGTTCACGGCGAGCGCATGATCAAGCGCACCTTCGCGCCGGGCTTCCGCATCGAACTGCACCAGAAGGATCTGAACCTGGCACTCGAAGGCGCGAAATCGCTGGGTGTCGCTCTGCCCAACACCTCGACCACGCAGCAGCTTTTCAACACCTGTGCAGCCAATGGCGGTGCCAAGGATGATCACTCCGGAGTGGTCAAGGCTCTGGAGTTGATGGCCGGACATCCAGTGGCTTGATCTTCAGGGAACCTCTCCTGGGCGCATCCTCTGGGGATGCGTCCTTTTTGAGGCTACCTTGAGCGTCTTTTGGCACCGACGTGCCGAGGAGACGCCCGGTGGTCCCGAACGAGGGGTATTCCTGCTTGCGGTTCGGCTGGGAGCGGCGGACCGCCTCCACCTCGTCGAGATCTCGTACAACGGCGAGGTGGATCGACCTGACCGGTTGACCAATCCCACCCGGACTGGGCGGGGTTAACGTTCAGGCGCAAGCCCTTGCCCTCGATCCCAACGCGAGGGGCGTTTTTTTGCGGATCAGCCGAGAAAGCGCCGCACGGCGTATAGCGCCACCGCGGCAGCGTTGGAGACATTGAGCGAACGGATGGAGCCCGGCATATCAAGCCTGGCCAGCGCCGTCACGGTTTCGCGTGTCCTCTGGCGCAGACCCTTGCCTTCGGCACCCAGTACCAGGGCGATCCTGTCACCCGAGAAAGTTTTCTCGAGTTCTGCCGGGCCATCCGAATCGAGGCCGATCGTCTGGAATCCCGCCTTGTGCAGTTCACCGAGCGCATCCGCGAGGTTTTTCACCTCGATATGGTCGATGTGCTCAAGTGCGCCGGACGCTGATTTCGCCAGCACGCCGCTTTCTTGGGGGCTGTGACGCGCGGTGGTGATCAGCGCGCCGGCACCGAAGGCGACGGCCGAGCGCAGGATCGCACCGACATTGTGGGGATCGGTGACCTGGTCGAGGACCAGCACAAGGTTGCTGTCTCCAAGCGCATCGAGCCGTTTCGGCTTCAGCGGTTCAGCCTCGACCAAGACCCCTTGATGCACTGCGTCCGATCCGGTCAGCTTGTCGATGTCGCGCGGTTCGACAAGTTCAGCCCCGAAGGGGAGGGCATTAAGATCTGGGATACCGAGCCGCTCCTGTGCATTTCTTGTGACCATCATTGAGCGAATGCGGCGATTTGGATTGTCGAGCGCAGCGCGCACCGTGTGCAGGCCGTAGAGCCTCACAAGCCCGTTTGCTGGCCCTTCACCTGGTGCAATCTTCGGCCGTGACCGGAAAGCAGGAGCCCCGCCTGTCTTTTCCTCACGATGCGCACGCCGCAGCCGCGCGTAGTGGCTGTCCTTCGGCGTTCCCTTCTTAGGGTCGTTGCTCATCGGGGGCTCCAGCATGGTGCAAGTGGTTTACCGGAAATGTCGCGGCAGCGTTCAAAAGTAAACCTGGGCGGCGTCTTTTCTTTCCGGCGCAGTGATGTGGGGCGTTGATGACCAGGGGATGATCGAACCCAGTAAGCGCCGATATCATTGCACCGCCGGCCGATTCTGTTGCCGATATCAACGCGGTGATGACGCCGATTTTGTCATGAAAGATGGGGAAACCTGGGACCAGGACGGCCGTCCGGTGATTAACTGAGGCCTTCGGCATCGACCGGATGCGTGGCCGAAAGGTGCCAAATTTTTCGTTTGAGATGTTAGCCGCGAAGTTTGGTTGGAGCAGGTGCGGCCCTATATAAAGAAAATCATCTTGGTGGTTGCCAGCCGTGGTTGACAGGCCGAACCTCAACCGCCATAAGGCACCCGGTTTCCGGCCGGCCTATCCCGTAACAGGGGCAGGCCACGGTTCAGGGAGAATGTCCCGAGCGGCAAAGGGGGCGGACTGTAAATCCGCTGGCTAAGCCTTCGTAGGTTCGAGTCCTACTTCTCCCACCACTTCCTCTTCGCGAGAATTATGGTCGAGCAGCTGCTACGCAGCTGTCGTTGTTCAACCGGCCAAATTTCTCGCATGACGGGCTTCCAGATTGCCGCCATCTCATCTATGGATGCGGACGCGAAGCGGGTGTAGCTCAATGGTAGAGCAGCAGCCTTCCAAGCTGAATACGAGGGTTCGATTCCCTTCACCCGCTCCAATCCACCCCCGCCAGTTTTTCAAAGAAAAGGCCGCTGGAAAGCGCAGCCGACATTGTCCTATGTGCGATTGGCGTCCCGTTGAAGAGACGCCAATCACTGCCGCCGGTCGCTAGAACACAGCCAGGTATTTGAGCAGGGATACGATGCCGATCAGAATCACGATGATCTGCACGATCTGCCGGATGCGGCCATCGAGCGGCAAACGCTGCACGAGATAAAGCACAAGCACGATCACAAGGAAGGTGATCAGGATGCTGATCAGCATGGAAGCAGCCATAACAATCTCCTCACACGGTTAGCAGGGTAGGCTCGGGCACTGAAACGTGCTTACCAGTAGCTATCCCGGCCCGTGTGAGATTTTGCCAAGGCCATTCCGGCAAGCAGCGCCAACACACCTACAACCGCGACGACGGCGGTCGTGGCACGCGGATTTTCGCGAGCAGTCTCGGAAACCGAGTGAGCCTGGCTGCGCAGATGGCGCATTGCCTTGGCAGCCGTTGCCGAAGCGGCGCGATAGGTGCTGTCTGCATGGTCCAAGGCGTCATCAAAAGCTTCGGTGCCACGAGCGGCCAGCGATTTGTTGAGCTTCGCGACTTCGCGGCGCAGTTCCGCCAGCTGGCCTTCAAGTGCCGCCTGGATGTCCGTTCCGTTGGCTTGCGTTTTGGACGTAGCAACCATTTCCACACTCCTTGACTGAATACGCAGTCGAAACGGCAGAGTGGGCAGTTCGTTCCAAAACCAGGCGGAGGGAGAAATAACTTTGCCTGACAATATGTTACAAAAGCTGGGAGACATCTTGATTGCTGTCTGCCCACCACAGAAAACGCCGCGCTTGGCTGGCCAGGCGCAGCGTCATACTAACGGTTCAGCAGGCTCCACGAAGAGTGATGCGGCTAGGCTGTCAGGCGTCCCCATTCTTGGGCCACGGTGAGAGCGGCGCGATCGAGTGCCTCTTCAGTCAGGATACCCTTGTTGTGCGCGAAGCGCTCGAAGGCTGTACGGGCGTCTGCTGCAGGCTGCTTACGGGCGATTGCCTCGCGGCAGGAGGCGATTGCCGCCGCATGTTCGCTGTCGCGCGTGCCATTCCATTCAAGCAACACGTCATAGGCTTCAAGCACGTTCTCCACATCTCGCGGAAAGCCGAGGCCCATAAAGATCGAAACAGGATTGTCGAAACGAAGGTCGGTCATGGATGTCCGTCTCCTTGATGATGGCGCTTTTTGAATGGCCAAAAGGGGCAAGGGAATGGTCGGCGTCGTCACAAATGGAGACGGGATCGTGCGGATGTGTGATGGAACCGATTAAGGTCGCTGCACTGCGCACACTGGACGTCTTCCAAGAGGAAAATTTCGATCAGTGGCGTCCAGTCAGTCAAAAATGAAAAACGGGCGCGAAGGCGCCCGTTTTCATACTCAAATGGCGTTGATCTCAGTTGCCGAACAGTGATTCGAGCTGATTGCGGGGAGGCACCTGACCGTTCGGCGTCAGCTTGTCAACCACGCCGGGCAGCGCGTTCGACAGCTGCTTCAGGAGTTCCTGTTCGTCGAGACCCGTGCGGGCAGCGATCTCACGGATAACCTGTGGTCCCAGTGCCTTGCCGAGCGAGCCTGGGTCGATCGTTTGATTCTGGCCTGTACCGACCCAGGAATCGGCGACCTGTCCGTGACCCGCGTCCTTCAGCTTGTCGAGCAGTCCGCCCAGTCCACCGAGCAGTCCGCCGTCCGCGCCGGTATTGTCGGGTGCTGCAGGTTCAGGCGCCTGCTGCTGTGCCGAACCGCCTCCGCCGAGCATTTTGCCGACCAGCAAGGCGCCCAACGCGATCATCAGAGGTTTGGTGATGTTGCCGCCTGGAACGGCGTTGTCGAACAGTCCCATCGTGGATCTCCATTGTGAACAGTCCTGGCCCACTCATTCCGGCCCAGATGACAATTGCCCCTATACGCGACAATTTCAAGACGAGCTTGAGCTTTGGCGCGCCCTATGGAAATCTCCGCTTGCCTGGGGGCAAACGGAGCAGCGCAATGGGAATCATCAGCTGGATTATCCTCGGCGTCATCGCCGGCTTCATCGGCAGTAAAATCGTCAACAAGAGTGGTCAAGGTTTCCTGATGGATATCGTTCTCGGCATTGTCGGGGCGATTGTCGGTGGTGTGATCTTCAGCGCCTTTGGCGCTACCGGCGTCACCGGGCTCAATATCTATAGCTTGATCGTAGCCGTTATTGGTGCGGTCGTGGTTCTCTGGGGCTATCACGCTTTCAGTGGTCGGCGCGCTTAGCACTTCGGCTCGGTACGACAGGGAAAGGGCCGCGGGCGTAAGTCGCGCGGCCCTTTTTCTTCCTTCACTCGCGATACCCGTTCCGGAATATTATTGCCCCCAGATGCCTTGGCCGTAGCCGGCGTCCGGCATGGTAAATGGATCCTGGTCAGTTGGTGAAACGCGCGGCGCTGCAATCGGCGATGCTATGGAAGAAGTACGCGCAGGATCAACCTGCTCGACAACTCGGTGGCTGGGTTTCTTCACATGTGTCGCATTGGCGGCAAAGGCACTGCCGGAAGCGGCAACCAGGAGGGCGGTTGCGGTGAGAACGATCTTGTTCATGGGGGGAGAACTCCTTGATTTCAAAGCGGTGACACCGTCACAGGCATGAGGAGATATGTGCTGAGCCTTGGCCGGCTTCCAATCACGACCCGATCGCGCACCGTCACGAGATCGTTGGTTGGCTGTGAACATCGACCGGTGCGTCGCGTACTTGCGAACTAGGTTCGAATTCCTACATTTACGGCAAATCCACAGCACTGACCCCCATTCAGTCCATACGGGTAATTCCAACGCCAGCTACAAGAGGCTTGTGTTTTGCAGCCTTTGTCGCTAATCGCCGCGCATCCGACTGAACGTAGGTCCAGGCCGTCCAAGGAAAGAGACTATGGCAAAAGGTAAATTCGAGCGTACGAAGCCTCATGTGAACATTGGCACGATTGGTCACGTTGACCATGGCAAGAC
>NZ_JAKREW010000069.1 GCF_022347545.1 Terribium retamae | reverse complement strand
ACACGCGGCCGCCGGCCTTCTGCGCGGCCGCCAGCGCCTGCGCAATGAAGGGCCGGGCCTGCTGCGCACGTGTCGAACGGATGCGCCCCGGACGGATGCGGAAGTCGCGCTCATCCGCCATGGCGCTGTCCTGCGACGTGCAAAAGGCATCGAGAAATCAAAATGATGGGCTGTCGGCGCACGTTGCGCAAAATCGCTGCACGGTGCGAAGCTTCCAAGAAAACCCAGCAAAAACAACCACCCGACCGAGGCGCACGTTGCGCCCTTTTATCTCGCCATCGCGCGGTCGTGGGTAAGCGTCCGGTCTCTGCACCCAGATTGAGTAGTGCATTCGCGTGCCATGTCGGGCTCCTTCGTAGCATGGAGGATCTCCGGTGAATTTGAGACATTTCGAGAACGAGGCGCGGCAATCCTATTGGGTGGTTCACGTCGAAGCGTGGCAGCGCAGCGGCCTGACGCGGACGGAATATTGCCGCGTGCATCGCCTGACGAAGGAGACGCTCGATCGCTGGCTGAAGTACTTCGCGGGTAACGACGCGGCGCGCAAACACGCGGAATATCAGGCGGAATTGCGCCGTCAAAAGCGCCTGGAAGCGCGAGCGAAGCGGCAGAAACAGCGGGTTCGGCGGCGCTTCGCGGTGAGCACGGATGTGCGCAACCGTGCCGTCCAAGCGTACTGGGCAATGCATGTCGAGGCGATGAATTGGAGCGGCATGGGCATTCGCGAATACGCTGCAGTGCTGCATCTGTCGCCGACGAGCTTGCGCACATGGCGTGACCGACTGGACCAAGGCAAGGTCGAAATCGACTGGCGGGCTCATCTTCATCCCTCCGCCCGTCCGGTCGTTAGCACTAGTGCTAGCGCAATGCCGGCGGAAACGCGCTTGACAGCCCTGCCGAGCGATGATCCTGGCGCGCGCCGACAACCTGCCCGGCGCTTCTTCAGCGACGCGGAAAAGCATGCCATCGTGCTAGAGAGCGACCAGCCTGGCGTCAGCGTCTCGCAGGTCGCGCGCAAGCACGGGATCGTCACGGGCATGCTGTTCCGCTGGCGCGTGCAGTTCGGCGTGGCGCAGAAGAAGCGCGCCAAGCTTGCGCCTGTCGCGCTGACTGACGGCACACCTGCGGCGCTCTTGCTGCGTGATCTCGTGCAACCGCCGGATGGAATGGCGGCGATCGATCTGCCTGACGGCCGGCGCGTCTTCGCACCGGCCGTCAGCGATCCGGACGCCGTTCGTGAGCATCTCGAAAGCGAGGGAACAGGACCATGATGATCGTTCCCGCGGGCGTGAAGGTGCATCTGGCGCTGGGCTACACCGATATGCGCAAAGGTCTCGACGGGCTCGCCATGCTGGTGCAGCAAACGCTGAAGCAGGACCCGTTCTCGGGCCATCTGTTTGCCTTCCGCGGCAAAAAGGCATCGATGCTGAAGATCCTGTTCTGGGATGGAAACGGACTGTGCCTGTTCACAAAACGGCTCGACCAGGGCAGCTTCGTGTGGCCGGTGATGGCGGGCTTCGACGGCTCGATCACACTGACGCCGGCGCAGCTTGCGATGTTGATCGAGGGCATCGACTGGCGCGCTCCCGAGCGTGTTTGGAGGCCTGCCCTTGCGGCACGGCGTCGATCTGGCAGCTCGACGCTCGCCGGATGGGTTGGTGGCGCCTGTTGGTGGCTCGAGGCTCTGCATGCGCGGCTTGCCAAAAGCGTGTTCGCTTCCAACCATCTCTTTGTCGACGACACGCCGGTTCCGGTGCTTGATCCGGGCCGTGGCCGCACCAAAACCGGCAGGCTGTGGGTCTATGCCCGCGAACAGAAACCATGGAGCGGACCGGAACCGCCGGCTGCGGTCTATCTGTTCGCGCCAGACCGCAAGGCCGAACGTCCTGCCTCGCATCTCGAGCACTTCAAGGGCGTGCTGCATGTCGATGGCTATGCCGGGTTTGAGCAACTCGGCGGCAAGGGCGACATCGTTCTCGCCGCCTGTTGGGCGCACATGAGGCGCAAGTTCTATGACGTCGCGGAGGCCACCAAGGCGCCGATCGCGATGGAAGCCTTGCGACGGATCGGCGAACTCTATGCCGTCGAAGCCGACGTTCGTGGTCAATCGCCAGCGCATCGGCTGGCGGCGCGGCGGAACCGATCGAAGGCTGTCGTGGTCGCCTTGCACGCCTGCCTGGAAGCTCAGCTTGTCCAGATCTCCGGTCGCAGCACACTGGCCGAAGCGATCCGCTATGCGCTCTCGCGTTGGGCCGGGCTGACCCGCTTCCTGCACAACGGTCGCATCGAGCTCGACACCAACCACGTCGAACACGCAATCCGCCCCATCGCCCTTGGCCGCAAGAACCACCTGTTCGCCGGCAGCGATGGTGGCGGCGACCGTCGGGCGATCGTCTGTTCTCTTGTCAAAGCCGCCAAACTCAACGGCGTCGAACCCTACGGCTACCTCGCCGACGTGCTTCAGCGAATGGTCGACGGACATCCCGTCAACAGGCTCGATGAATTGCTGCCGTGGAACTGGAAAGCGGCAAACCCTGTCAAGACCTGACGTCATGTGCAGGCCCCGGACGCATACGGTCGTGGTACCTGGCTCCAACACCGGCGTTCTCCATGGCACGCGAGCGTACGAGGGGATGCGAAGTGCCGCAGAATCGATCATGGCCGGTTTCCATCGCCATGGCGGGTGATGAAAAGCCCTTCTGGCTGTACGGTTGGGGGCGTCTGCGATGCTACCGAAATGGGAGAGGCGAACGTGGCCGCAGGGGCGCCGTCCTCGCGTACGACGAAGATCGTCGCCTCACGCCAGTCAGGCGGCGGGAGAGAGAACAATGCGATTTTCGAGGGACGTTTGCCACGCAGCACGGGCGCAAGGGCAGCGACATAGGCTCGTGTTTCTGCGGGTAGCGGACGGCCCTTCGCGCGGTGCTGGTCAAAACGTGCCGGCCCGGCATTGTAGGCCGCTAGCATGGCGGCGATGTCGCCGTAGCGGTCCCACATCTCGCGGAGATATGCCGTGCCGGCCAGTATGTTGTCGCGAGGGTCATAGGGATTGCGGCCGAGACGATGACGAACGCGCAACTCGGCCCAGGTGTCGGGCATGACCTGCATCAACCCCATTGCCCCGGCCGACGAGATGGCGCGCACATCGCCCGCACTCTCGTCGCGTAGCACCGCGAGAATCCAGCGTTCGGGAATGCCGAAGCGCCGCGATGCCTCCCTGACATGCGCTGAATAGGGATCGGCGGTGGCTAGGCGGCCGACCGGCGCGTATTGCGCGAGTGCGATACTCGATCCAGTGCAGACAGAAAGTGCACCGATCGCCACAACGACGGCGCAACGCAACAGCGCCCTATCTCCGCTTTGACGCCAGTCTGCCAGCGAGCTCGCTCCGGTCAAGGGTGCGCGCGAAATGCCGGCCGTGGGCCACCCTTGACCTCCGCTGCGCGGGCTGGCCGTCCTAGGGTCGAGCGGGACAGAGGGATGAGCCGATCTTTCCGCGAACAAAAGGATAAGGGTCTTGAACGCGTTGATGGCGCGGGACCGCATTGACGTCAATCCCGGGCATTGCGCGGCTTCGGACGATTCCAGTGCAGCGCCCAGGCACTGTCATCGCCGTCGGAGCGGAAGAGGTTTGCGCGGATCGGTTGTGTGAGCGTCGGGTCGTCGAGCTGCAACGACAGGTAGTCGCCGGCCTTGTCGCCGGTCTCCTTCCATGCGGCCCCAACTTCAGGACCGTCGGCGTCGCCGCGATGGATGCGAAAGTCCGGCGCTTTTTCGGCGTCGGATTTCTTCGCGGGGATGAGCACCACTTCGGCGTCGATGACGAGGGTGCGGATGCGGCCGGTATAGCCGGTTTTGGTCTTCAGGAATGTGCCGATGTTGGCCATGGAAAACTCCTTCGGTTGCAGGGTGGTGAGCGGATTAGTGTGTCGGCGGACGCCAGATGAAGCGGCCGTCGCCGGCCTCGTCGGTCCACAGTGGGATTGCGCGGCCGATGATCTGCCTGGTGGGAGTCAGGCCGAAGTAGCGGCCGTCGAGGCTGTCGCGGACCTGCCAGTTCATCAGGAAAACGGCGCCGCTCGGGACGCGCTTGCAGCCCTGCCAGACCGGCAGGTCGCGGCCGGCGCGATCGCGTTCGAGCGCAGCTCCCACCTCGATGCCGTCGATCGTGATGACCAGGCCCGTGCGGCACACTGTCTGTCCGGCAATCGCGCGGACTCGCTTCATCAGCGGTACGCCTTCGGGGACGTAGCCGCGCACGGCGAGGAAGGTCGCGAGCAGCCCGGTCGCGTGAAAAGCGACCAGTTCGGGTACTTGCAGACGAACTGCCGGCGCGATCGTGTAGAGGCCGGTCGGCGCGCTAGCCGATGCGTTCCAGATCAGTTTGACTGGCATCGGCGCGAGGCTAGGATAGCTGACACCGGCAGCGGCGACTGCGGTAAAGAAGATGATGCTGGCGCGAGTCACCCTTCAACTCTCCTGCGCAAGAGGGAGGCGCGATGCTGGCCGAGCGTATAGGTGCGGGGTTCCTGGCCGACCGTCATCCGGTTGTGGATTTGCCGCCAATGATCGGGCGAAACCGCATGGGGATCGATGCCAAGACGTTCGATGGCGTCAATCATCTGCAGCACGCGCTCCACCTTGGGCCAGCTCTCGATCTTGAGCAGGATTTCGCCGCCCGGGCGCACGAAGGGCAGTGTCTGATAAGCTTCGCTCCGCGTGACTGCACGCACGATGTCGATGCGAGAGATGATCGTACCGAACTCGCTCGCTGCCCAGCGCACGAGCGCGAAGACAGCGCCAGGGCGAAACGACACGATACGCCTGCGGCGATCGAGAATCTGTTCGTGCGTTTGGTTGCCGAACCTTATCCAGTTCTCTTGCCTTTTCTCGACCCACATCAGTTCAACGTGGGTCAGATTATCGACGGGGAGCGCGGCCAACAGGGGGCCGCGTCGTGCGCCAGAAGCCGCGATGCCGGTCATGTGGGTTCTCCTGATGTTGCGGATAGTCGCGAGCGAGAGGCTCGCGCTGCATGTCGGCGGCACTGATGCCGCGCCAAAACGGCGACGATGTTGATCTGGCCGCGAAGCTTGGGCGCTCCATCGCGTAGCGCCGGAGGACCGTGGTTGGCGCGACGTCGCCAGGGAACGTCCGGAACAGAGCTGCCCGCGCTCCGAAAGAGGTCGCCACACCATGCAAGGAAGCGACCCGATCAGCGTGCGTAGCGACCCGGCTGCGGGCGGTCGGGAAGCGTCTGGCGCTTTGCCGGCAGAACCGAACCACGGGGATCAGACGTGGACGTGACGGCTCCGCGTTGGGTCCAGGCCTGAAGGTCGTCGATAGCATAGACGACACGTCCACCCAGCTTGCGATAGGCTGGGCCCGTGCCGTAAGTCCGGTGCTTTTCCAATGTGCGGGCGGACAGGCTGAGGAATTCGGCAGCTTCCTTGGTGCGCAGGAAGCGTGGCGGGAGAACGGCGAGATCGGGTCGCATGGGAGGGCCTCCGGGGTTGTCGGGCGGTCGCTGGCGTTGAGCAGCGGGCGGTGACCACGGTGGCGTAGAAAGGACTTCGCGGGGGATGGGGAACTTGAGGAGGCCGGAATCCCCACCCCATGGCAGCGCAGGTTGGGAGTGATCGGCTCCTGGACGGGAGGCGCCGCGCCTGCGCGGCGCGGTGCCTTTTGGGCTGCCGGTCAGTCGGCCGGGTTCCAGATGATGGCGTAGGTGTCGTCATCATCGTGGCCGGCGGCGCGGCCGAGATTGGCGTAGAGCTTGCGCGGTCCGAACTCCGGGGCTGCGATCGACAGGCTCACATAGTCCTTGCCGGAAGTCTCGCCGGTCCGGATCCAGGCCGCCCCAACTTCGACGCCCTGCGCCAGCACCCGGAAGTCGGGATGGTTGTCGGCGGTCTTGGCCTGATTGGGCACGATGTCGATGTCGGCGCGCAGGCTGAGTGTCTTGAGCTGGCCCTTGTAGGCGCCGTTGTCCTGCTTGGTGACGTATCCGATCGCGGTCATTTTAAAATCTCCTTCGAGTGTTTCGCGGGGGACCATTCCCCTGCGATGGCGGACCGTGATGGGCGCGTCCGGACAGCCCGAACCCGACAGGGCCGAAGCGGCAGCGGCGGACCCGAGCAGGCGGCTTTTTTGGAGCGAAGCGGCGCGAGGAGCCGCCGCAGGCGGCGGGGAAAAAAGTGGTCGGTCGAGGGTTTCGGGCGGGCCGGATCGCCCATAGGTCGACAAGCCAGCCGCAGGGGAATGATCCTCGGCAGAGCGCCTGGGGATTTGGCTGCACCGCGTTCGGGCAGCGCCCGCGGACCATGTGGCGATGAGGACTTGCGAGACCGTCCGATGCTTTGCCTGGAGCGATTGCGCCCATTCAGGCATGCGCATTTCTCCCCAACGGTCGAAAGCGGGTCTGCCGCAGTTGGCTGATGATGCGAAGGCCTGAACCGGACCGGTCAAAGCTTGTAGTAGCGCGCGACAGCCGAGCAAGCCGATTGCGGCTTGGGAGCGGAGCAAGCGGCGGCCATCCAATCTGCCGCCGCCTGCCCTATGACGATCATTCGGAGACGATCAGCGGCTTGACCTCGGCCCAATGGTCGGCAGTACGGAAACCACCGCGATCGGTGTAGCTCTCGACCGGGAACTTCATCCAGCGCGGCAGCCAGCCATCGGCTTTGCGCCTGCCGTTTTCCCCCGCAATGAAATCGCGGATGATGCTTTTCTGCGTCTTCACCTTCTCCACAACGTTGCCGTCAGCGACCGCCTTGCCGCCGATCTCGGCAAGCATGGCATTGGCGACCTCGCGGTCGCGAATGAGGTCGAAGAAGGCGTCGTCGGCCTGCCAGCAAGCCGCCATATCGACTTTGAGATGAGCGCCGAGAAATTCGACAACGGCACTGCCAGCCGCCAAGGTTTCCGCCATAACGGCGGCCAGAACCCGGACGACATCCTCGTCCGACAGCGCCAGCAGCTGAGCGAAAACGGTGGCCAGAGTGACGTCATCACCGTGGCCACCGGCGACGGTGGTGTCGTCGTCGGATCGAGCGAGCAATGCCAAAGCCGCGCGCAGCTTCCCGGTGAAAGCCGCTTCCGCGGTGCTCGCGGCGATGCTTTCCGCGATGGCTTGGTTGGCGGCGCGCTGCGGTTCGAGACGCACCTGCCACAGGGTTGAGCCGGCAATTGCGTGGGCCACCATCAGCCGCAAGGCCACGCCCGGATGATCCGGCATGACGGCGCGTACCGCCGCGTGCCGGTGCAGGTCGACATAGTTCTGCATCGGCCCCGTGAGTTCCGAACGGGATGCTTTGGCGGGCGTTTCATCTTGCTCGCCGCCATCATCGCTAGCGCGGGCACGCCGCGCTTCCTTGCGCGTCAGCCAGCCCTCATGAAACTCGACTTCGCCGCGCTGCGAGACTGTGATGACGACCTTGCCGCCCTTCTTCTTCGGCGTCTTTTCGTGTTCCCAATTGTAGAAATACGCGCCGGTTTCCAGCACCACCACTTCGCGCCAACCGGCTTCCAGATAGGCCGCGCGTCTCGCCGCAATGGCCTCGTTCTGCTTTTGCCAGAACAGATCGGCATCAGCGAAATAGCTGTCCTCGCCGAACAGATCGGAAACGATCTGGCCGCCATAATCCTCGATGGCGAACAGCGCCACCTTGGTGGATATCGACTGGCCGCCCAACAGCCATTGCTTCAAGTGACGTCCATGCGGAGCGTATTGTTCGGGGTCGGCAAACAGCGCCAGCCATTCCTTCTGCTTGGCGTTGGACGCCATCGTCAGATGGCGCACTGTGTCGGCATCGATCTCATCTTTGCGATAAGCCTCGCGGATTTTGGGTAACAGACGTCCCAACGCCAGCACGCGCTTTACCTGTAGTTCGGTGATGCCGAAGGTGGCAGCGATGTCGGCGGTGGCGCGTCCTTCCTTGACCAGACGCGTGAAGGTTTCCCATTGCGAGACCTCGTCCGGATCGAGACGGGCGATGTTCTCGATCAGCGAAGCCTCCAAGGCATCGGCGTCATCGCCCTCCTCCATGATGGCGCATGGTAAGGTCTTGGCCTCGCCGCGCTCATCCGCAACCACCCTTGCCGCGAAATAGCGCCGCCGTCCGGCGACGATTTCGAAGGTCTCCGGCGAGCCGTTCGGCCGCACCAGAAGCGGCACCAGCACGCCGCGCGCCCTGACTGACGGAAGGATATCGGAGACATCCGGAGGGCGTTTCGAATGCCGCATGTTTGCGGGCGAAATGCTCAATTTGTCGATTTCAACATGGGCGAGTTGCATGGTCGTTCTCCTTTGGCTCTGGTTGAGGTTGCTTCCCACCGCGAGGCCGCAGGCCGAGCGGCGGGCCTGTTTGCGCCGAGCGGCGCGCGTCATCCGCCCGCGTCGGGCGGAAGCTCGGAATGGGCAAGGGCAAGTGCTGCAGCCGCGTGCCGCAAAAGCTGTTCGGTCTCGGTGATGTGGCCAGCGACGCGCGCGGCCTCGACATAGACCGAGAGCGGAAAGCGCGGCGCAAAATAGAGATCGCGCTCGATGCCGAGGCCAAGCGGCCCCTTGACCGCTTGCAGTTCGGCAAGGCTGACGCTGCCGAGTTCAGGAAAGCCGAAGCCCAGATCGCAGAGCCCGAACAGCGTGTCGCCGTACGCGTCGAGTTCGGTCAGAAGCCACGTCGCGGCCCCGACCGGGTTGAACAGTTTCACCACCGGGACATGGTCGGTTTCGGTCTCGACGGCGCCGTTGGCGAGCAGCCGCGCGCGCAATTCATCCGTGATCAGGATCATGGGAGCGTTCCTCGTTTTAAGTGATCTGGTTGAGGCGGTCGCGCGCTTAGGCAGCGATGCCCTTTTGCGGCTGGCGTTCCGCGCCAGTGTCGAAAGCGAGCAGGAAATCAGCAGCTTTGGAGGCGAGGCTGGCGGCACGGAAAATCGCGCGATTATCCTCGCGCAGCACCGCCAGCCACGAGCCGACATAGTCGGCATGTCGCACGGTCGGCTCGATGCCGAGCGTCGAGCAGACGAATGCGGCCGCCATCTCGGCGGTCAGTTCTTCTCGCGCGTAAGCCTTCGATCCGAACGAAACGGACAGGTCGCGGGCCAGACGTGTCTGGTGCCCGGTCCAATGGCCGAGTTCGTGAAAGCAGGTGCGGTAATAATTGATCTGCTCGAAGAACGCCGGTTGCGGCGGCAACTGGATGAAATCGGCACCGGGCATGTAGAAAGCGCGATCGCCGCCAATTCGAATGTCAGCGCCCGATGCTGCAATCAAAGCCTCGGCATGCGGGACCGTCTCGCGCTCAGGCAGCGGTCCGGGTTGTTCGTAGATGTGTTCCGGCAGGCCCTCGCACTGCGCGACATTGAAGACGGTAAACCGCTTCAAATAGGGGATGGCCTGCGGCTCGATGTCTTCGGCGTTGGCGCGCTCCTTCTCATCCTTCGGAATGAAGCGACCTGCATGCACGATGGTCGTGCCATGCTCGCCCCTCCTGACGGAGCCCCCGAGGGCCAGCGCCTGCTGGAAGGTCAACCAGCGCTGGCTGGGGTAAGAGCGCTCGATGACCGCCCCCCACAGGATCAGGATATTGATGCCGGAATAGCCGCGCCCGGTGGCGGCGTTCTTCGGCAGGCCGATGGCCGCCTTCGCCCTGCCCCAAGGCTTCACCCAAGGCACACAGCCGTGCTCCAGATCGGCGATGATGCGATCCGTGATTTCGGAATAAAGGCTGGGCCTCGGCTGCTGGCCACTTTTTACAACACCCTCGCCATGGGCTGGACGCTTGCCGGTCTTGCGCATGATGAAATCTCCGCTCGCAATCTCGCTGCGCCCTCCCCGGAAAGCGGGGTGGGCGGCGAAAACGACCGGAAAGGCCCGCCGTCAGAGGCGGCCGGCATCCGAAGGACCGCAACGAAGTGGAGGACCTGGAGCAGGAAGCGGAGGGTTGCGGGCTGCCGCGGCGGGCCTAGAAGGGAGAGCCGCCCACACCGCGCCGCCGGGAAGGTCTGGAAAACAACTTCGCCGCACACCAAGGGCGGCGTCCGTCACGCCCGAAGGGCCTGGGCTCAGGAGGCAAAGCCGCATGGCGGACAATGCCCGAGGTACTCGGTTCACGAGTACCCGCGCCTCGCCCCATTGTGATCTCCGACGTTTCACGAGGGATGGCGAACAGAAAGCAGAGTCCCATTTGCGGAGCGCATGTCCGACGTTTAAGACCGGCGACGATGACGAAGGAGTTGAAGGTAACCGCCACCGATTATGGCGACTGCGCCTTCGACAAGCCCGATCACCGTGTCGCGAAGCGGGGAGGTCTTCCAGGGTTCGGACGCGACGCGGAACTCCCCGTAGATAGCCTTCGCGATCTCGCGATAGCTCGCGCCGTTGTCGCGCCCGTCGGCGGCTCGCATCATAAGACGCAGCCGACGGCGGCGCTGAGTTGTTATCCGCGTGTCTGGCGGCACCGTTTGCTCCTGCCATGCGCGCCAGAACCGACTGAGTGCTTCAATCCGTCCAAGCGTTTCGGTGTCAAGTGGGATCAACGCGGCAACAGAGCTGCCGGGCCTGAGGCCCGGGCGCAGAACGATTTGTATGGTTGGGGCACTGTTATGAACGGCATAGTGTCCCTCAGGACTATCGCGGTACGTGGCAAAATCGGGAGAAGATCTAGACTGCCTGGAAAACAGGAAATCGGGGATCTCTGTCAGCGTAAGCACGGCCGGGTTGACGGCCGGCGACCAGAACACGTTCTGGGCTAATGCAGATAAATCTGGGCGGGCCGGGAAATCGCAACCCCCAACGCTGCTGTGCTGCGGGGGCCAGCGCTGTCGTTTCCGCACCGGCGGCTACCAGCAGCCGATATTGTCGCTGATAGTCAGCGGAGCGACGAAGGCATTCCCAGGCAAGACCTTCGGTCGAAAGAGCATCAAAAAAATCATAACTGCTGTGATCTCGCCATTGGGACGTATCCGGCTTCATAAATCACTTCCTCGCAGACAATACGCAAGTCGGATCAGAAACAATTACCGGCCGCAGCAAGTGGCGGAAGTCCTTCAGAGAACATCGGGCGATGCTCGTTCTGCATCACCTAGGTTTGCTACCGGCATCCATCGCCGGATCGACGCAAAAGAAGAAGATAGCCTGTTTGTGTCATCCAGCGGGCACGGGCCAGATGACTTTTGTAGACTTTTCTCGCACGTTGCGGTTCACGCGCTGGATCAATCCCAAAAAGGACCCGAGACGCCTCTTGCCAGTCCGCGCCCTCAGTCTCGGCATCGAGCAGACGCAAATAGAGCTTAATGTGCGTTCGATCGTACTCTGTAATTTTCTCACCGGTTGGAGCGGTATCGTCGTACGGCTCGATCATCGCATCCGAGATCCTTCGCAACATCTCAAGCCCGCATTTTATCGAAGGAACCCTACGCTGGGAGGAATGTCCTCAAGCATCAAGCGATGCAGTATTCACATCGGGCTGAACGTCTCATTCGCTCAATCTCGCTGCTGCCGCGGCCTGAGGCATGAGAAATGCCGCTATGTCACCAATGACGTTCCAAAGATCACCCGGATCGTGAGCGACGTCTCCGACAAAGGCTCGCCATTGTCGTTGCTTTTGCGCATCCTCGGCAAAGGCCGGAGTCAGCGCATCCGGCAGATCTTGAGGTATCGCCGTTCCCCGGCGCCCGAACGTGGCAGCGATCGCTCGTGGCAACCTGTCGTCGTCGAAGGTAAACGACCGGCTGAGTATCCAGATATCGTAAAAGTCCTTCATCCGACTGTTGGCACGCCCCAGCGCAACCATCGCTTGAAACTTCTCGGCAATGACAGTTTCCCGCGCATACCCCCGCAGCCGGGGCATGGGAAAGTCCAGCATAGACGGATAGTCCAACGCCTCAGCGCCCGGCTCCAGTGCATCGCCAAAACCGATGTCAATCGTCACGCTGATCTGCGCACCGCTGATTGAAGCCGTCGTCCGTAGCCTGAGCCCGCCATATTGCAGTTCCTCGCGAATACGGTCGACACGGAGGGCATCAGCGTCGAACTCGACTCCATCGCCGGCGTCCTGCGCCAGGATCTCCCGAAATGTCACCAGCATCGGCTCGGCGCTTGGATCGCCAAGGCCCAGCAAGTCGAGGTCGCGCGTGCCACGGTGCGGATCATCGAACCAGCTCATCATCAGCATAGCGCCCTTCAGCACGAAACGGTCCGCATGCTGTGATTGGCTGATCCGGAAGAGGAGGCGCTCAAGCGCGAAACGGGTCAGAACCAGGTCGAAGCTCTGACCGCTTGCCTTGGCGAGTTGCAGAAGGCGAGCGCGCACCGAAGCGCCGATGTTTTTGATCTCCCTAGCCATTGGCAGTCAGCGCCTCAAGATACGGCCGGATCACTGTGGAGACACCGCCGCGCTCAGCCTGTCTGACGATCTCGCTGGCCGTGGCCTTGCGCTGGCGGAGCGCTTCCTGGAGACCCTCGATCGCCACCGACAGGCCGATCTTGTTGCGATATCGGAAACAGTCCGCGATCGTTTTGACTACGCCAAAAATCTTCACCGATACACCCTCGACGACATGAATTTCGAGACTCTCAGCGAGCAGGCTTTCGGTGAATCGCACGATACGAATTGGCGGGTTGTCAGGTTTTGGAGCCCAATCCTTCCGACCTATCGCCAGCCACACCTGCTTTGGAAGTTGATCGGTCAGGCCATGGAATGCGAGGGCCGACACAAGGCAGACGACGCCCTTGGGTACACGCTTGGCAGCCTCGGCCAGGCTGTGATTGGCGTCGAGCGGCGCGCTGGAAAGCTGGTAGAGCCCTCGGGCAAGTCGGAGCACCTCACCATCCCGCTCCATGCGGCTCACTGTGGCGGCAGTCACTCCGGCATCGCGCAGTTCCACTAGGCGCGCGATTCCGCGCGCGCTCAGAAGAGCGTGAGCAATTTGGCGCTGAGAGGAGGGTTCGGACATTGATACGAAAGCTCGGAGTTAAAGTTCTATAGTCCTTGGTTTTGTATCACCTACAGAAGATCAAGGGAACCCAAGCACGGCGAGCGTCAAGCTCCACCCAGGTGGACATTATGCTCGCTCACCGAATCTCTAACCGCCGTCATCTTGCTCGGGAAGGCGCATCGAGATTGAATATTCCTTGCATACCGCTGTGCTAGCCATAACTATCCATATACCGTTATCGTCGCCATGGCTGGACGCGCGCTTCAGAGTTCCCATGATCCGGTATTCGAACAGCTTCCATAGGTTATTTGGCTATGCCGGCACGCGCCAGGCCGCGCTGGCTCGCGAAGTCACACGCGGCCCCGCTTCTTTCGGCGCCAACAGTCTTCCGGTGATTCCACTTGTTTGTTTGGACTTGTCTATGAATCCTTGGACCGATGGCACACCAACCACGCAGATTGGAGGTTATTTCGCAAATCGAGCGCGAACAGCTGCTCGAAGCGACGCTCTTCGAGGTGCCGGCACTCGCATTCACGCCGCGCGGAGACCCGGACCCACGCCTTGTTCGGCTGGCCCGGCTGCTCGGCAGACAACTCGCTCGGCAAAATTTCGAGGCACAAAAAACGAAGCGGGGCCCGAACGACTCCTGAGGACGGGAGAAGTGTTTTGAAAGTCGCAATCTACGCTCGCTACTCTTCCGATAGTCAGCGTGACGCCTCGATTGCCGATCAGCTGCGCATGTGCCGCCTGTACGCCGAAAGAGAAAGGTGGCAAGTCGTCGAGGAGTACACGGACCACGCAATTTCGGGCGCCTCCTTGCTGCGCCCTGGAATTCAAGCCCTAATTTCTGATGGAACGCGGGGACGCTTCAATCTGATCCTGGCCGAAGCAATGGACCGTCTGTCGCGCGACCAGGAAGACATTGCCGGCGTGTTCAAGCGCATGTCCTATTCGGATGTGAAGATCTTCACATTATCGGAAGGGGAAGTCACCCATTTGCATGTTGGCCTCAAGGGTACGATGAATGCGCTCTTCCTGAAAGATCTGGCTGACAAGACGCGGCGCGGACAGCGTGGTCGCATTGAAGCGGGCAAGTCGGGAGGCGGGAACTCTTACGGCTATGATGTTGTCAAGAAATATGACAGCCAAGGCGAACTGGTTCGAGGCGACCGCGCCATCAACGAGAAAGAGGCCAATGTAGTCCGACGAATTTTCCGCGACTATTCCATCGGTAAGTCAGCTAAGGCAATCGCCACGGCGCTGAACAAGGATGGCATCCCCTCTCCTTCGGGCGGCGTGTGGGGCTTTAGCACCATCAGCGGTAATCCCAAGCGTGCGAACGGCATTCTCAACAACGAGATGTATATCGGCAAGCTCGTCTGGAACCGCCAACGCTTCGTCAAGGACCCGGACACTGGCAAACGCCAAGCTAGACCGAACCCGGAATCTGAATGGGTCACACAGGAAACGCCCGAATTACGCATCGTGGATGATGAACTCTGGAGGGCGGTGAAGGCGCGCCAAGCCAAGAATGCTATCGGCCGCGACGATATGGGCAATAGAAATTTCGCTACGGCCACTTATCGCCGCCGCCCCAAACACCTGTTTTCCGGGCTGCTGAAGTGTGCCTGCTGTGGCGGGGGCTACTCGGCGATTTCGGCTACGCATTTGGGCTGCTCGACCGCGCGCAACAAAGGCACTTGTTCCAATCGGGTGAACATTCGGCGCGACGAGCTCGAATCGCGCGTGCTCAACGCGCTTCGAAACCGCATGCTTGATCCAAATCTCTTCGCGGAATTCTGTGACGCTTATACCCAAGAGACAAACCGCCTCCGAATAGAGAGCCGGGCGAATATTGAAGCAGCCGAGAGCGAGTTGGAAAGGATCGCGCGCGAGGTTCAAAAATTGATGGACCTCTATCTCAAGGATGCCTTGTCCGTGGAAGACGTGAAGGAGCGTGGGGATAAGCTTCGGGCTCGTAAGACGGAGCTTACATCCTTCCTGGAGACGGTGGACGAGCCGCCTCCGCTTCTTCACCCGGCGATGGCCCAGCAGTATCGCATGCGGGTGCTGAACCTCTATGAGGCACTGCAGCACGATTCCGAGGAAAAGCGGATGGAAGCTGCAGAGATCATCCGCTCACTGGTTGAGGACATCAATCTGAAGCCAGAGAACAGGAAGATCGCGATCGAGGTTCGGGGCGATCTTGCTGGAATCCTTATGCTTTCGGTCCAAACGAAAAACCCCGCCGGAAAGGCGGGGTCATCGCAAGTAAAATTGGTTGCGGGAGTAGGATTTGAACCTACGACCTTCAGGTTATGAGCCTGACGAGCTACCGGGCTGCTCCATCCCGCGTCAACCATATAAAGATAAGCTTTCGCTTACCGAAATTCCACCTCGCCAAATGAAAAGGCCGCTTTCGCGGCCCCGAAGTCCCGTTTGGCGGGGCTTTGTCATCCTAAAGAGAATGTTACGTGCGTTTAGCAGACCTGGCAGCGACCTACTCTCCCGCGTCTTGAGACGAAGTACCATTGGCG
>NZ_JAKREW010000068.1 GCF_022347545.1 Terribium retamae | reverse complement strand
GTGTGCCGGCGCGTCTGGCGTCGTGGCGAATGGCGCGTGCGCTGCTGGCGTGAACGCGTCTGGCGCGGCGGCTGGTAGGCGAAAGCGGCATGAAGGCTGGGGGTAACGCCCCAGCCCATCGCGCGGAATTTGCCCGACTCACTGTTTGCTGGCAAAGTTCACCCTGCTGACGAGGGGATGTCAGTGGGCTTGAGGCTCGATTTTGCTTCGGCATTCTCCCAGGTCGAGCCTCGCCCTACCCCTCGCCTTCGAGCGCCGTGGCTTGCGGCGCGAAACCAGTTCCGGGCCGTTGTGACCTTGCAGTCCAGAACAGGCCGGTGTGTCCTCGCCACCTTCGATCCGCCCTACGCGGAGCCCCGGCATCGTAGCGCCCGTGTCTTATGGAACACGACTGCGGCCAGAAATCTGCCGGACCCGCCGCAACGCGCCCGATCACGCGCATTTCAGTGGTGAAGGGCGTTGTTTTATGCGCATGGTCGGTTGCCCCCATTCGTCGGATTTAGCACCATGGATCTCGACCGCTATTCCCCGCAGATGCTCAGCGTCCTGCGCATCGCCTGTGGCCTGGCCTATCTCTATTGCTCCATCCCCACTCTGGTGCATCTGCCCGACCTCGACCAGCCGATGCTGATTTTCTGGGCCTCGCGGTGGGTGCAGATCCTGGCCGGCTCGCTGATCCTGGTCGGCCTGTTCACGCGCCTTGCCGCGCTCATCCTCTCCATCAATTTCTTCATCATGTACCCTTACTGGTACCAGGCAGGGCTCGACTGGCCCTCGGTGGAAGCGACCGGCTTCACTCTAGCGAGCGTGGTGTGCATGTACCTTGTCACCGCCGGCGCCGGCCGCTGGAGCCTCGATGCCCTGCGGGCCGGCCTCAAGGACAATCTGGCCAGGCGGTAGCAACAGCCGCGACCTTCCGCCGGTCCCCCGCTCCGGGGACGAGATGCCCGTTCGGCGAATCCATCCCGAAGAACCTTTCGCGCCACGCCTCACCTGCCGGCCGGCTCCCCGCAAACGGGGAGAGGGGCGCTTTCGCCGAGGCTTTCGTCAACCGCCGCCGCTTCGGGTAGCAGCGCCATCGTAGCGGCCAGACTGCTTCGTCCGCGCACGGGCTGGCGAGGCAATGAAGGGCGCCGACAAACCCTGTCATGCGTTGCTATGCAAGACTTGGCTTATATAAGAGTAAATAGGATCTTGTTTTATTAAATATCGATTGGAGGGGTTCGACATGAAGAGATTACTGGTCGCTGCATTGGCTGTCCTGTTGCTGTCCTCGCCTGTTTTTGCGCAGTCGGCTGCGGACATGAACAAGTCGTTCGATCAATTGTTCGGCGCGCACAAGCCCTATGCAGAGTTCTTCGCCAAACTTCAGGCCGCGATTGCCGCTGGCGACAAGGCGACCGTGGCCGGCCTGGTCGACTATCCGTTCCAGGCGCGCATCGGCGACAAGGCCATCAAGGTCAGAGACGCGGCTCACTTCATAGCCGACTATGATCGCGTCATCACCGCCAAGGTGAAAGCGGCGGTTGCCAAACAGACCTATGCCACGCTGTTCGCCAACTGGCAGGGCGTGATGATCGGCGATGGCGAGATCTGGTTCTCCGGTATCGGGGACGGCAAGCAGGTCAAGATCATCGCCATCAACGACTGAGCAATCTCGGGCAAGGGGCCCGTTTAGAGGGAAGCCTACATGATGATCCGCAGTTTCGCTGCAGCCGTGCTGCTGCTCGCCGCTCCATCCGCGCTTTCGAGCGCCCATGCCCAGCAAGGGCCGACGGTCCAATGCATGTCGCGCGACAACCATTATGACGAATGTTTCGCCGGCCCGCTGCGGCAGCCGCACCTGGTGTTCCAGGAATCGAGCAGCCCCTGCATCGTCAACAAGACGTGGGGCTATAATCCCAAGAGCCGCTACATCTGGGTCGCCCAGGGCTGCCGGGGCGTGTTCGCCGATGTCGGCGGCTATCATCACGGCCGTGGCGACACTTTCGACCACAACGCCCGCATGTATGACCATCACGGCCATGATACCGGCGCGATGGTGGCCGGCGTCGTGCTGGGCGCCATTATCGCCGGCGCGGCCGACAGGCACTCCCACACCATCAGCAACCACCGTGACCATGGCGGCTACAATGGCTGCCACGGCGCCGGCTGCCTGGTGGACGATCCCGACGCCGGTATCGATCCGCGGCCGCAATTCGACAGGCAAGGCTTCCCGAACTTCGACGTGCACGGCAATTACCAGGGCTGCCACGGCGTCGGCTGCCTCGCCGACAATCCCGACGATCCCAACTGAAGAAACGCGCAGCGCATCTCGATGAAGGGGCCGCCATCGCCCGCGGAGCGAGCGCCATCGTTGCAGCCAACCACTTCTCCCCGTCACTCTACGGGGCGAAGTGCCCGGGAGGGCGGGCTGCACTCACGGTTGGAGAGCACGCGCCGTCGTTGCGAGACGGCGAATCGGGATGCTAACCGGCTTCGATCGGGCCCTCCCTTTGCGCTCAACCGAGTTCCTGGGCGAGCCCGATGAGCAGCCCTTCAGGCCCACGGATGTAGCAGAGACGATAGACGCCCTGATAGTCGACGACTTCGCCCACGAGCTGCGCGCCGTGATTGCGGAGCCTTTCAAGCGTTCCGTCGATATCGTCCACGGTGAACATCACGCGCAGGTAACCCAGGGCGTTGACCGGGGCCTTGCGGTGATCCGCGACGACGGATGGCCTGAGGAAGCGCGAGAGCTCGAGCCGGCTGTGGCCGTCCGGCGTGCGCATCATGGCGATCTCGACATGCTGGTCGCCGAGCCCGGTGACGCGCCCGGCCCATTCTCCTTCGACCGTGGCCCGTCCTTCGAGTTCGAGGCCGAGTTCGCCAAAGAAGTCGATCGCCTTGCCGAGGTCTTCGACGACGATCCCGACATTGTCCATCCGCTTGAGCGCCATGTTTCTCCATCCCGGTTTGCAACTGCCCCTCGGCAGAAGCTTGATCACGGATGGCCTCGAACCGCCACCCTGCGACCGCACGCCGTATCGCTGTGCGAAGCGGTCCGTCGATGTGCCGGCGGGCGGCAGGCCTCGGCCGCATTTTTTCACTGGCAAAGACAGTCTTTATAAACCGTCTTGCTGGTCCAGCGGCGAACGCGCATTTAGGCGATTGCGTTCATTAGCACTTGCTTTTATGCCTCTTGCCGCAAGGTCAATCGAAAGCGGCGGTTGATTCTCTCGACCTTCTCGACCTGGCGAAGAAACGGGGTGGCGGCCCCGCAACAAGAGGGGGCCACGGCCGATGTCGACCGTTCGACATTCCAAACGGAATGCGTATTTCGCAGGCGTTTCATTTGCGGCGCTCGTCGCTGCACAGTTGAGCGACGCCCCGGTTGCGCTTGCGGCGGATTTCACCGCGGGCACCGAGCAGCAACTGCGCGACGCGATCGCGGCGGCCAACGCATCGTCGGATGCCGCTTCGACCATTACCCTGACCGGCAGCTTCTCGGTGTTGACCAACACGACGCCCCTGCCGACGCCCAGCAAGACGATAACGATCAACACCCAGGGTTTCGAATTGTTGGGCCAAAGCGTGTCCGGCGCTACCGCCAGCATCGCCTTTTCGGGTGCCTTTCCGAGCGGTACGCTCAACCTCGAAGGAAACTTCAAAGGAGGAGATCAGTCGGGGACCTCACCTGCCGGAGGTCTCTTCATAAACGGCCTGACCCCGGGCGGCAACGGTGGAGCCGTTGTCAACAATGGAACGATCACGGGCGGCGACGCGACGACCGCAGCCGCAATCGGTTCCTTTGCCGCCGGCGTGACCGGTGGCGTGACCCTCACCAACAACGGCTCGATCATCGGTGGAACCGGGATGGGCGGTGGTGCAGGCAACAATTTCGCCGGCGTGAGCATATCCGGCACCAACAACGTGCTCATCAACAATGCCGGCGCCACGATCCAAGGTGGCAACAGCACGCAAGGCTTCGCAGGCGCCGGTGTTTTCATGAGCTTTGCCGGAAGCACGCCAACCGTCACGAATTACGGCACGATCCAGGGCGGCTCCAATCTCAGTGGAACGGCAGCCGGCAATGGCGCGATCGCCATTCGTACCAGCGGCGGCACCATAACCAACCACGGCATATTGATCGGAGGCAACCAGGCTGCCGCAATCCGTGGGGATGGCGCCTCCTCGATCGGCTCCATCATCAACAGCGGCACTATCCAGGCCGGCGCCGGCTCGACCAATGCCATCACGCTGGGCGGAGTGGCAGGCTGGCTCTCCCTCGAGCTACGCGCCGGTTCGACGATCATCGGCAATGTGCTCGCCGGCAACGGAACAAACGATATCTTCCGCCTCGGCGGCACCACCGACAGCACCTTCGATGCCTCGGCCATCGGCCCTGGCGCGCAGTACCGGAACTTCGACACCTTCGAGAAGACCGGCACCAGCACCTGGACGCTGACCGGTTCGACAAATGCGGTCACGCCTTGGACGATCAGCCAGGGCACGCTGTCGATCTCCGCCGACGGCCAGCTCGGCGATCCCTCCGCCACGCTGACGCTCAATGGCGGCACGCTGCGCATGACAGCCGCAACCGCCAGCATGCGCGCAGTCGTTCTCGCAGCGGACGGCACGGTCGAGACCGACGCAACCACATCCGGGCTCGCCGGTGTCATTTCCGGCGCCGGGCGCCTGACCAAGACCGGAGCGGGCACGCTGGTCCTGGGCAACACCAATAGCTATTCGGGCGGCACGACCATTGCCGACGGAACCTTGTCCGTGCTGGCCGACGACAATCTCGGCGGCGGAGACTTGACTTTCGACGGCGGCGTGCTGCAGGTGGGCGGCAACGCGTTTTCGTCGACCGTGCGCACCATCAATTGGGGCGCCAATGGCGGCGGCTTCGACATACTCGATGCCAGCAACAGTTTCGTGGTTTCGCAAACGCTCAACGGGCCGGGAGGCCTGACCAAATCCGGCGCCGGTACGCTGGTGCTGTCCGGCACGAACGGCTACAGCGGCGGCACGACAATCAACGACGGCACGCTCTCGATCTCCAGCGATGCCAACCTTGGCGGCGGCAGCCTCACCTTCGCCGGCGGCACGCTGCAGGCGACTGCGGACATTGCAACCGCGCGCAATATAACACTGGCCGGCAACGGCACCGTTTTGACCGATATCGGCACGATGCTGACCTTGAGCGGCACCGTTTCGGGCACGGGCGGGCTCATCAAGTCCGGTCAGGGCATACTGACGCTGACCGGCGCGAACACCTACGCCGGCACCACCACGATCGACGACGGCACATTGCGGCTCGGCAATGGCGGCACCTCTGGTTCGATTGCAGGCAATGTCGTCAACAATTCCGGCCTCACTTTCAATCGTTCCGATGCAGTCACTTTCGGCGGGCTCATCTCCGGCAACGGTATCGTGCAGCATGTCGGCACAGGCGTGACCACGCTGACGGGCGCCAACAGCTATACCGGCAACACGTTCGTGCTCAACGGCACCCTGCTCGTCAATGGCGACCAGACGGCGGCAACCGGCCAGACCATCGTCGCCAACACAGCTGCCCTCGGCGGCAGCGGTACGATCGGCGGCGATGTAACGATGGCCGACGGGACGACACTTGCGCCCGGCAATCTCGGGATAGCTCCCGGCACGCTGACCATCAACGGCAACCTCACCCTCAGCGACTTTACGAGGCTCGGCTACGGGTTCGGTCAGGCCAATGTCCCCGGCGGTGCCCTGAACGATCTCGTCAAGGTCGGCGGCAACCTGACCCTCGACGGCAAGCTGAGTGTCAGGCTGGCCCCCGGCGGCACCTTCGACGCCGGCATCTATCGCATCGCCAGCTATGGCGGCACGCTGACCGACAACACGCTGGATATCGCCAGCGTGCCCTCCAGCACGGCGCCCGGAACGCTGTTCGTGCAGACGGCAGTCGACAAGCAGGTCAACCTCGTCAACACCGCCGGGCTCAATCTGACCTTCTGGGATCCGCTCGACGCGCAATCCAATCCCGGCAACAATGGCCGGATCGTGGGGGGCGCCGGCATCTGGCGCAACGACGTCGCGAACAACAACTGGACGACGCGGGACGGCGCGGTGAACGCGCCATGGGCCGACGGCAATTTCGCCGTCTTCCAGGGTCCGGCCGGCACCGTGACGGTGGACAATTCCGGTACGGCGCCGGTGGCGGTCAGCGGCATGCAGTTCGCCGACAATGGCTATGTCATAGCCGGCGACGCGCTGACCTTGGTCGGGACCCCCGGCACCGTCATCCGTGTCGGCGACGGTAGCAGCGCAGGCGCCGGCTACACCGCCACCATCAGCGCGGCGCTGCAGGGCAATTCCCAACTGATCAAGACCGATCTCGGCACGTTGAAGCTGACCGGCGACAGTTCCGGTTTTGCCGGCGGCGCCGCCGTCAAGCAAGGCATCCTTTCCGTCGACGGCAAGCTCGGCGGTACGGTCGATGTACTGGTCGGCGGACGCCTGCAGGGCAACGGCACGGTCGGCAGCCTCAACGTCGTCAATGGCGGCGTGGTGGCGCCGGGCAACTCGATCGGCACGTTGAATGTAACGGGCGATATGTCGCTTGCTGCAGGCTCGACCTATGAGGTCGAGATCGCCGGCAATGGCACCAGCGACCGCATCGCCGCCACCGGCAAGGCGACACTGGGCGGTGGCCAGGTGGCCGTGACGGCACTGGATGCCCAGACCAGCTACCAGAACGGCCAGACCTACACGATCCTGACGGCTGCCGGTGGCGTCACCGGCAGCTTCGATCCGGCGGTGCTGTCACGCTCGGCCTTCCTCGATGCGTCGCTTTTGCAGAGCGCCAACGCCGTCGATCTCAAGATCGCGATCAAGGGCTCGAAACCGGAAGAACCCAGGGAGAAGCCGGTGTTCGTGACGGTCGCCGATACTTACAATCGCAAGCAGACGGCAGGCGCGCTCGATACGCTGCAGCAGAGCGGCCAGTCGCTGGCGCTCTACAACAAGCTGCTGCCGCTGTCGGCCGACGAGGCGCGCGCCGCCTTCGACGGCCTGTCGGGCGAGATGAACGCTTCGACGGTGACAGCGCTGCTCGAAGACAGCCGCTTCGTACGCGAGGCCATGAACGACCGGCTTCGTTCCGCTTTCGAAACGGTCGGTGCCGTGCCTTTGATGAGCTATGGCGACGATGGCGGGGAGCTGACCACGGCTGCGGTGCCCTCCGAACGCTATGGTGCCTGGGGCTCGGTGTTCGGCTCCTGGGGCCGCTTCGACAGCGACGGCAATGCCGCCAAGCTGTCGCGCTCGGTCGGCGGCTTTGTCACCGGCATCGATGGAATGATTGTCGATGACGTCCGCCTCGGCTTCCTCGCCGGCTACAGCCATTCTTCGCTGAAGGTCGATGACAGGCGCTCATCGGCCTCCACCGACAACTATCATCTCGGCATCTATGGCGGCACTCAGTGGGGTGCGCTCGCCTTCCGCTCCGGCCTTGCCTACACATGGAGCGAGATCGACAGCGGTCGCCAGGTTTCCTTCCCGGGCTTCACCGACAGCCTGACCGGCGATTACCGTGCCGGCACCACGCAGGTCTTCGGCGAACTTGGCTATGGCATCAAGGCGGGCAACATCGGCCTCGAACCCTTCGCCAATCTCGCTTATGTCAACGTCCACACCAACGGCTTCACCGAGCAGGGCGGGGCGTCGGCACTCACTGTCGAAAGCGGCTCCAACGACGTCACCTTCACCACGCTGGGCATCCGTGCCTCGACCGACTTCGACCTCGGCACCCTCAAGGCGACAGTCCGCGGCATGATTGGCTGGCGGCACGGCTTCGGCGACATCACCCCGACGGTGAGCCAGGCCTTCACCGGCTCCAGCATCTTCCAGATCGCCGGTGCGCCGATCGCCAAGGATGCCGCCACGCTGGAAGCCGGCCTCGACTTCGCCATCGCGCCAAGGGCCACGCTCGGCGTTTCCTACCAGGGCCAGCTCGGTTCCGGGGCCAGCGACCATGGCGTCAGGGCGGACTTCAGTGTGAAGTTTTAGTGCAAGCGCCCATGGGATGGCGCTGCAGGCTTTAGAAAATAGGAGGTCTCCCTCTTCCGCAGGGGCTCACATCCGACCCGACTATGAGGACGGTGTACGAGCGGCGCGGTGGCAGGCGGTTGCTTTTTTAGCTGTTTTGAATATCACGGTGTGGAGGGGGAGCCGCAGATGAGCAAAGACATGCTTGCATGGCTGGCCGGTCGGAAAACCAGCACATTCCGGATGGCTCTGCTGCGCTCGGCCGCTCCACTGACGTTGCTGCTAGCAGCGGACCCGGCCTGGGCGGCCTGCACCCCGGCGTCCCCGACGGACGACGCCGTCGTCTCCTGCACCGGGGTCCCGATCCTGTTGCCGCCCAATCCGAACAGCTTCCTGTCCAACGCCAACGGGCTCAACGTCACCGTACAGAGCGGAGCGATCATGAGCACGTTGCCGGGCGGTACGGCCATGACCTTGGGCGGCAACGGGCTGACGCTGAACAATCTCGGCGCGATCGACGCGAACGCGGCCGGCTCGCTTGTCTTAGCCCGGGCCCTGGCGGTGGGCAATCTCGTCACGCCCGGTTCCGGTCTCGTGAATATCGACAACCAAGGCTCGATCGAAGGCACTCTCGACGGCACGTTCGGCCTCGGTGGTGCTGCCGTCGTGGTCGCCAACCAGGGCACTACCGTCATCAGCAACAGCGGGACCATCGGTCTCGTCCCGCTGGGCGCTTTCGAGCCTGACGATGGTATCGCCGTCGGCATCTATGGTGGCGGCAACGTCAACTTCGTCAACACCGGCACTATTACGGGACGGGTCGCCTTCGCCAGCCCCAACAGCGGCGGAAACAGTTTCGTCAACGCCGGCACCATCAATGGCAGCGTTAGTCTGGGCACCACACTCAGCAACGATGCGTTCGTGGCGGTGACCGGTTCTTCGCTAGGCGCAACGGGAGTGGCTTTGCCCGGCGTCACCATACCGACACCCCAGGTGCCGGTGAGCTTTCTCACCTTTGCCGCGACCGGAACGGTCGATGCAGGCATCGGCGGCAATGATAGCCTCGTGCTGCAGAACACCGTCAGCGGACCAGGCTCGGGCAGCGGCGGCAGCGGCACCGTTTCAGCCTCGCAATATCTCAATTTCGAGAACCTCACGCTCAACAGCGGAACATGGACGCTGCAGGGCGCGGTGGTGAGCGGTGGCGCCACGCTGAATGGCGGCACCGCAATCTTCGACAATGCGCTTTCCTTCGGCACCACCCCTCTCACCGGCAATGGCGGCGCCATCCAGGCTTCGGTGGGTGGGCTGACGCTTTCCCAGAACGTCAACCTGGCCGGCGGCCTGATCGTCCAGGGCGCCAACAGCCTGACCCTGGCGGGCACAGTCAGCGGCAGCGGCGGCATGATCAAGAACGGCGCCGGCACGCTGACGCTTGCATCCAGCAACAATTTTTCCGGAGGGTTTGCGCTCAATGGCGGCGGGCTGACCCTGGTGACAGCCAGTTCTCTCGGCACCGGCCTCTTCCTCGTCGGAGGGCCGGCAAGCCTGAATACGGCCTTCACCGGCACCATGACCAATCAGGTGCAGTTGAACGGCGCCTTGACCCTCAACGGCGCCGGCGCCTTGACGCTCGGCGGCAACATCAATGGCGCCGGCTCGCTGACGCTGGTCAGTGGCGACCTCCTCCTGGCGGGTGCGAACAACTATACGGGCGGCACCGTGCTGCAGGCCGGTTCGGTCCATGCCGGCAACAACAGCGCGCTGGGTGTCGGTACGCTGACCGTCAATGGTCCGGCAGGTCTGACCGCTGCATCCGGTGTGGCGCTGGGCAACACAGTCGTGCTCAACAACACGCTCACTTTCGGCCCCGGTGGCGGCCCGCTGATCCTCGCTGGGGTTATCGGCGGCGCGGGCGGGATGAGCCTTGCAGGCGCCCCCGGCCTGGTCCTCAACGGCGCCAACACTTTCATCGGCGGCTTCAATTTCGGGGGCGGCGCGCTGACTGTTGGCCACAATACCGCTTTGGGCACAGGTGCGGTGACCGTCAGCGGCGCCGGCTCGCTGGATGCCAACACCGCTGTAAGCCTGGCAAACAATTTCAATCTCAATGCCGGCCTCGGCATCGCCAGCAGCAACGACATGGCACTCAACGGAACGATCGGCGGGTTGGGCGGGATCACCAAATCCCGTGCCGCCAATCTGACGCTGGGCGGCGCGAACAGTTTCGCGGGCGGCGTCAACCTGCTGGCCGGCAGCCTGACCGTCGGCGCCAACACCTCCCTTGGCTTGGGCGCCTTGACCGTCAACGGTCCGGCAACATTCAATGCAAGCGCCGACGTCAACCTGGGCAATGCGGTCGTGCTCAATACCGATCTCGCCATCAATGGACCCAACGACATCGTGCTCGGCGGGCTGGTCAGCGGCAGCGCCGGCCTGTCGTTCAGCGGCACGGGCATGCTTACACTCGCCGGCGACAATACATTCGGCGGCGGCGTACAACTGCACAGCGGCACGCTGAGGATCGGCGGCAGCATCGGCCTGGGTACCCTTGCCGTCACGGGCAACGCAACGCTACAGTCCCTGCGGCCCATTGGGACGGTCACTCCGGTCACGCTTGCCAATGGCGCCACGCTTACTCTGAGCGGTGCGAATTCGATTGGCCTCAATAGCCCAATTTCCGGCGATGGCGGCTTGCTGGTCGACGGCATCGGCGTCACGCTCGGCGGCGCGAACAATTTCAATGGCGGTGTCGAACTGCGAGCCGGCGATCTGATGGTCTACACCAATAGCTCTCTCGGCACCGGCACGCTGAGCGTCACCGGCAATGCCAGCCTGGCCACCATCACCACCGGGTTGGTCCTGAACAACACCATCGACCTGGCCTCCGGCGCCACCCTGACCGCAGCCGACTTTGCGGATCTGATCCTCAGCGGCACGATCGGCGGCACGGGCTCCTTGGCCATGGACGGGACGCGCAAGCTTGTCCTGACTGGCGACAACACCTTTGCCGGCGCCACCACGATCAACGCCGGCACGGTGCAACTCGGCGATGGCGGCGGCACGGGTTCCGTTGCCGGCGACATCGTCAACAACAGCGCATTGATCGTCGACCGCAGCGGCGAGGCGACATTGGCTGGCGTCATCTCCGGCACCGGCACTGTGACGAAGACCGGCACCGGCACGCTGATCCTGTCCGGTTCGAACACGACCGGTAGCCAGTACAGCGGCACGACGACCGTCAGCCAGGGCATCCTGCGCGTTGAAGGCACGTTCGGCGATACGGCCGGCAACGCCGCTGTGGTAAATGTCGCCGGCGGCGGCACGCTGCAAGGCAGCGGAACGATCGCCGGCGACGTGGCGGTACAAAGCGGCGGCATGCTCTCGGCCGGCGCCAGCCCCGGCATGCTGACGATCGCCGGTGACTTGACGCTTGATGCCGGTTCGATCTCCGTGTTCGAATTCGGCACGCCGAATGTCGCTGGCGGGCCGACCAACGATTTGGTCACGGTCGGCGGCAACCTGACGATGGACGGGACGCTGAACGTCTCGGCGGCGTCGGCCGGCTATTACCGGCTCTTCGACGTTGGCGGCACCATTGCCGGCGCATTCGACGCGCTGGTCACACCGGGCTTCACCGATGCCAATGTCTTCGTCATCCCCAACCAGGTGAACCTGTCCGTGCGCAACGCCAGCCAGTTGCTGCAGCACTGGGACGGCTCCGATGCCTCGGGCGCGACCCCCGGCGCCGGCGGCGGCGACGGCATCTGGGATGGCGCAAACACCAACTGGACGGCCGATCCGATCGCGGGCGCCATCAACGATGCCTGGCGCGGCTCGGTGGCCGTATTCGGCGGTGCAGCTGGAACCGTGACCGTTGCTCCCGGCACGCCGAGCTTCGACACGCTGCAGTTCAACACCGACGGCTATCATCTTCTCTCCGGCAATCTCGCCATCGGCGTCGCCGGCGCCAATGCCGGCAATGCGGCGCTGACCGGCTCCATCATCAACGTCACCACGGGAACGACGACGATCAATTCCGTCATCCAGGACGGCGCAGGCAACCATCTCAACGTCGTCGGTTCCGGCACGCTGGTCCTCACCGGCGCTAACACCTACACCGGCGGCACCTCGCTGCTGGGCGGCAGGGTGTCGGTGGACACCGACGCCAATCTGGGTGCTGCTTCGGGCGGACTGACCTTCGACGGCGGCTTCCTGCAGGTGCGCGGGACGGCTTTCACCGGTACCGGTCGCGCCATCACCTGGGGTGCGACCGGCGGCGGCTTCGACATATCAAGCGCCTTCAACACCTTTACCGTGTCGCAATCGCTCGGCGGCACCGGCGGCCTTTCCAAGCTCGGCGCCGGCACGCTCGTCCTGTCGGGCGCCAACAGCTACACCGGCGGCACGACGATCAGCCAGGGCATGCTGTCCGTCGGCGCGACGGGCGCGCTGGGCAGCGGCGCGGTTGCGGTCGGAACCGGCAGTGCCTTGCTGTTCCAGAACGGCACCAGCGCCGGAAACCTCAAGCTCACCACGGCGTCCAGCACCGGGCCCGGCGTCAATGGCGGCTTCATCCAGTTCGCCGATGGCAGCAGTGCCGACCACGCGCAGATCGTCAACGGCAGCCTGGGCGCGGTTTCGTTCCGCGGCACCGCCACGGCCGATGCGGCGCAGTTCGACAATTCCGGCGCGGTGAGTTTCTGGGAAAACGCTAGCGCCGGCAGCGCCATCATCCTCAATCGCAACGGCGCCAGCACCAATTTCACGGACGGCGCCTCGGCCGGCCAGGCCACGATCTCCAACATGGCCGGCAGCGTTGCCGATTTCTTCGACACGTCGACCGCCGCAAATGCCGTCATCAGCAATGACGGCACGGTGCTGTTCCGCGATACGACCAGCGCCGGTTCGGCGCGCATCGTCAACGGCAATGGCGGACGCGTTCTGTTCCGGGCCGAGGCCGATGCTTCCGCAGCGCAGATCACCAACACCGCCGGCGGCAGCGTCGACATCTCGCGCGCGACGACGGGCACGGCGATCGGCGCGCTTTCGGGCGCCGGCAATGTGCTGCTCGGATCGAAGACGCTCACTCTCGGCGGGCTCGGCGGCGACCAGACGATCAGCGGCATCGTGCAGGACGGCGGCGCCGGCGGCGGCACCGGCGGCTCGCTGATCAAGACCGGCGCTGGCACGTTGGCGCTCACCGGCACCAACACCTACACCGGCACCACCACCATCAATGCCGGCACGCTGCAGGTTTCTGCCGACGCCAACCTCGGCACCGGCGGGCTGATCTTCAACGGTGGCACGCTGCGTACGACTGCCGACATGACGAGCGGACGCGCTGTCACCTTCACCGGAAACGGCACATTGCTGACCGATGCCGGCACGACGCTGACGCTGTCCGGTGGTCTTACCGGCAGCAGCGGTCTGACCAAGACCGGTGCAGGCACCCTGGCGCTCACCGGCGACAGCTCGGCCTTCACCGGCACGACCTCGGTCGGGCAGGGCGTGCTCTCCGTCAACGGCAGGCTCGGCGGCACCGTCGAGGTTCTCGCCGGTGGCCGCCTGCAGGGCACCGGCACGGTCGGAGCCGTCACCGTCGCCGGCGCGATCGCGCCCGGCAATTCGATCGGCACGCTGACGGTCAACGGCAACTACACGCAGCTCACCGGTTCCACCTATGAGGCCGAGATCGCGCCAGACGGCAGTTCCGACCGCATCGACGTCACCGGTGCCGCCAGCATCCAGGGCGGCACGGTGTTCGCCGCCAAGGCGACGGGCAGCTACACGCCGGGCAGCCGCTATACCCTCCTCACCGCGGCAGGTGGCGTCACCGGCACCTATGCCGCGCTCGATCAGAACGCGCCGTTCATCGATCTCGCGCTGGGTTATGATCCCAAGGCTGTCTATCTGGACGTGATCCGCAACGCGGTGGCTTTCCCGACGATCGGCGAAACGCCCAACCAGAAGGCCGTCGCGGCGGCCGCCGAAAGCCTCGGTGAGGGCAATGCGCTCTACAACGCCATTGCCGGCGTGCCGGATGTGTCGTCGGCCCTTGTCGCCTTCGACGGCCTGTCGGGCGAGGTGAACGCTTCGACGGTCACCGGCCTGCTCGAAGACAGCCGCTTCGTACGCGAGGCCATGAACGACTGGCTTCGTTCCGCTTTCGAAACGGTCGGTGCCGTGCCTTTGATGGGCTATGGCGACGATGCCAGGGAGCTGAGCACGGCTGCGGTGCCCTCCGAACGTTATGGCGCCTGGGGCTCGGTGTTCGGCTCCTGGGGCCGGTTTGACAGCGACGGCAATGCCGCGAAGCTGTCGCGCTCCGTCGGCGGCTTCGTCACCGGCATTGATGGCCTCGTCACCGACGACATCCGCCTCGGCTTCCTCGCCGGCTACAGCCATTCTTCGCTGAAGGTCGATGACAGGCGCTCTTCGGCCTCGACCGACAACTACCATCTCGGCATCTACGGCGGCACCGAATGGGGTGCGCTCGCCTTCCGCTCCGGCCTTGCCTACACATGGAGCGAGATCGACAGCGGCCGCCAGGTTTCCTTCCCGGGCTTCACCGACAGCCTGACCGGCGATTACCGTGCCGGCACCACGCAGGTCTTCGGCGAACTTGGCTATGGCATCAAGGTGGGCAGCGTCGCTCTCGAGCCCTTCGCCAATCTCGCCTATGTCAACGTCCACACCAACGGCTTCACCGAGCAGGGCGGGGCGTCGGCACTGACCGTCGAAAGCGGCTCCAACGACGTCACCTTCACCACGCTGGGCATCCGTGCCTCGACCGACTTCGACCTCGGCACGATCAAGGCGACCGCGCGCGGCATGATCGGCTGGCGGCATGGCTTCGGCGACATCACCCCGACGGTCAGCCAGGCCTTCACCGGCTCCAGCCTCTTCCAGATCGCCGGTGCGCCGATCGCCAAGGATGCCGCCATGCTGGAAGCCGGCCTCGACTTCGCCATCGCGCCCAGGGCAACGCTCGGCGTTTCCTATCAGGGCCAGCTCGGTTCCGGGGCCAGCGACCATGGCGTCAGGGCGGACTTCAGTGTGAAGTTCTGACGAGGAGCTCGCCATTACGGAATTGAAGTCGGTCTGGACCGGCGTGCCTGCGTTGAGGTTCCGGCATGGCAACGGCCGATGCGGTCGCCTGCGCAAGCGAGGGTAGTGCCGGCACGCGCCTCCCCAACCCCAATGGAGTATGCTCAGCCCTCTTGCTCCCGGGATCGGCTCTGGCGGCATCTGCTTGTTTCGAGCCCTTCGCCGTTCTGTGCAATTTCACGCGACGAGCAATCACGCCGATTGCTCGGACGGCGATACACATGTATTTCCTAATATTAGGGGTTATGCGTCTTGCGTCCGCCACAGGCCGGCCAGCACATTCCGCGGGGGAAACATGACAGGGTTGGGCACCGTCAGCCGCAGGCCGCGCCAGCGTCGCGCCGCCCTCCTGCTTTGCGGAAC
>NZ_JAKREW010000067.1 GCF_022347545.1 Terribium retamae | reverse complement strand
GCCGTGGCCGGCTTGGTTGCAGCCGCCGCTGGCTTCGCCGCGGGCGCCTTGGCTGGCGCGGCCTTGGATGCAGCCGCCGTAGCTGGTTTCGATGCTGCCGCCGCCGGCTTGGACGCGGCTGCCTTTGCCGATTTGGCCGGGGCTGCGGTCGTCGCCTTTGATGCTGCTGCCGTGGCCGGCTTGGATGCAGCTGTCGCGGCTGGCTTCGTTGCCGCTGCGGAGGCTGGTTTCGCCGTGGCTGCCTTGGCTGGCGCGGGCTTGCTCGGGGCTGCTGAAACCGTCGCCGACGAAGCCCGCAGCGGAGCCGGGGAAGACGAGGCGGATTTCGCCTCGCGCAGTTGAACCTCCAGATCGGCGCGTGCGTTGGCGCAGGTTTCCAGATCGCCGGTCAGGCGTTTCGCATCGGATTTCAGCCTGTCGCGCTCGTTGCGGATGCTTTCGACATCGCTGCGTGTACGCGCAAGCTCATCGCGCAGACGCCCCCATAAAAACCAACCGATCAACAACCCGACAATGAAAGCCAAGAGCACATAGAAAAAAGTCATTACTTCTCTCCTGCGAGTAATCGTTCCTCAAAATGGTCTTCGGCGCCGCATCTTGTGGCAGAGCCGCTGCAAAAGGAAAGCTATCCATACTAAAATCTATCAAACCAGAAACTTATAAACCGGAAATTTGGATCATCAACGCCTATGCGCCGGTCCTCGCGTTGGGATGAAGGCTCGCGAGCCTCTGCATCCCTGCGACTCAACGATCCCGCCGCCGTCGACGATACGAGAGATCCTGGCTGCCGATTCATCTGGAGCGCCTCGATCGCTGGCGCAGCCTTCCGCTTGGCTCCCGCGCCGACGCGCGCGCGCAGGGCACCGCTGACCGACCAGGCGCCCGCTCCGACAGTCATTCGAGATGACCGTCGATATACGCTCTGATCATGCGCACCTGGGTCTCCAGGTCTCCTCCATCCATGGTTGGATTTAAAACATGATAATTTTACTCCAGTTTGTATTCACAGAACCGGATTTGCGTTGTAATGTCGATAGCGTCGCGCAGGTGTGATCCCACCGCGACATCAACGCTCAGACCCCGAAACTGACGACTTGGCTCTGCTCCGGGGCAGGATCAGCATCGTCCACAGGGGAGATCGATCGGGTCGAGCGACGTGGCAATGGCATGGATAGGAACGGGCGGCATGATCAACTACAGGCCCTCCGGCGCCTCGGGCGCCACCTTCGAACATCGCGAACTGACCGGGGAAGCGAACCACCTTCGCGAGTCCCTGACGGCTCTCGAGATTTCGTTGTCCCGGCTTCACCAGGCCAAGCGCATCGCCGACGAAAGCCTGCGCCGCGCGCAGGATGCGCCGGGCCCGCATACCTCCGAAAACGCGATCTTCGTGGCCTTGTGGGAATCGCATCTCGGCGACCGGGAGATGCTGTTCTCGGCGATGCGGCAGCTCGACCACGCGCGCCAGGCGCTGGACAGCGCCGGGATCGGCGAGCCCGACAAGGCCGATTGATCGACGGCAACCGAACGCAAGCGCCGCAGCCCATCGCCACGTCCGCTTCCCGCAATCCAGAGTGAGTATGTGATGCAGATGGAAATCGAACGTCGCCAGGACGAAGCCGAGGCACGGATCCGCGCGGTGATCATGAAAGAACTGTGCGAGGCCATGCATGCCACCAACCTGCCGCCACTGGCGGTGCTGCGGCTGGCGGCGCGGTCGATCGGCTCGATCTACCGGGAGATGGCGGATGCGCATCTCGGGTTCGACCGTTGCGTATGCGGCTGGCAGCCGCATGCGGCGGATGTGGAACTTCTCTGCATGGCGTTGATGACGGCCTGCACGCAGCGGCGGACCACCGATCTGCGGCTGATGCGCGTCGAGGGCAGTGCCTGAGGATAGGCCCGCTTTGCCGATCTGCCGTGCAGGCCTTGACCGAAAGAGCTTCCGCCGGAGTAATAAGCCTGACTGCAAAGGAAGCCCGTTATTTCCGGGCTCGCGGAGCGCCAAGCGATCGGAGAGTGTGGCTCGCTGGCATCGGCGTTCGCGCCCGAGGGTCGCGGGGATCTAGCCAGCGATGCGACCGCCGGTCATCGGTTCGGGCACGCCGGTCGTGCTGGGGAAGCTGATCGGCATGCCGCGCAGCGCCCGCACGGCCAGGAAGGCGAAACACTCGGCCTCGACGGCATCGCCGCGCCAGCCGAGCTTGTCGGCGGAAACCGCATCGACGTCCGCCCTCTGTTTCAGCATCGCCATGAATGTCGGATTGTGGCGGCCCCCGCCCGAAACGAACAGCGTCTTCGGCCGCCGCGGCAGCAGGTCCAGCGCCTTGCCGACACAGGCTGCGCTGAAGGCGGTGAGCAGGGCGGCGCCGTCCTCGTTGCCCAAGCCGTCGGCCATCGCGGCGGTGAAGTCGAAGCGGTCGAGCGACTTCGGATAGGGTGCTGCGAGATAAGGATGCTCGAGCAGCGTCGCCAGCCGCGCCTCGTCCACCTTGCCTTTGGCGGCAAGCGCGCCGTCGCGGTCCATTTCGCCCAGCCCGCGCGCCTTGATGAAATCGTTGATCGGCGCATTGGCCGGCCCGGTGTCGAAGGCGACGATATCGCCCTTGCCGTCCCACCAGGTGACATTGCCGACACCCCCGAGATTGAGGATGGCGCTGTCGCCGCTGGCGCCGGCAGTCCCCAGCAGCGCCGCATGATAGGCGGCCGCCAGCGGCGCGCCCTGGCCGCCGGCACGGACATCGGCGGTGCGGAAGTCATAGACCACCTTGGCCCCGAGGATGGCGTGCATCAGCGCACCGTCGCCGAGCTGGCGCGTGTCGCCGATGCGGCCCTTTTGCGGACCCCTGTGCAGCACGGTCTGGCCATGGAAGCCGACCACGCCGATATCGGCCATGCCCATGCCTGCCTGCTCGACCACCTGCTTGACCGCTGCCGACTGGGCACGGGTGAGCGCGGCTTCGGCTTGCGCGAAGATGGCAGGTTCTGGTCCCTCGAAATTCCAGACCCGGGCGGCCGCCTGCGCTTCCTCCAGCATGGTGCGGATCGAAGGCGCATAGGGAACCAGCGCATAGGCGCCGAAGGCCTCGATCGTCTCGCCGTCGGTCTTGAGCAATGCGACGTCGATATTGCCGTCGAGCACGGTTCCGGTCATCAGCCCGACCGACCAGACAGGGGTCATTGTTGTGCTCCAATTATGAGGTCGCCGACATGGCGGCGAAGGTCGACGATGCCGCTGTCGAAATGGCGGGTAGGATGGATGCGGTTGGTCAGCAGGGTCCAGGCGTGCCCGGCGTCGAAATCGATCCACAGCCCGGTTCCGGTGAAGCCGGTATGCCCGATGGTGCCGGCGCTGCAGCGATTGCCGCCCGACCAGCCCTCATAGGCATGTTCCCAGCCATGCGTGCGCTTGTCGGAGAGCGGCGTGCGCATCAGCGTGATGGCTTCGTGCGAAGCGCCGGTGCCGTCGAGCAAGCCCTGCGCGAAGTCGAGCACGGCGGCAGCGGTGCCGAACAGCCCGGCATGGCCGGCGCCCTGCAGTGCGGAACAATTGTCGTCATGCACCTCGCCGCTGAGCACCCGGTGGCGCCAGGTGCAATCCTCGGTCGCTGCCGACTGTTCGGGATCGGCCGAGAACGCAAAGCCGGGTCCGGCGTCCATGTCGCGGATCGTCTGGCCGGCCTGGCGCTCCAGGGCGAAGCCCAGCAGGATGAAGTTGATGTCGGAATAGACCGACGCACTCCTGTGCCACTCGCGCTGCAGCACGAAAGCCCGCAGCAGGTCCGGGTCGCGGCCATAGGTGTAGATCGGTGCCACCGCGGGGAAGGGCGTCTGGTGGCCGAGGCATTGGCGGAAGGTGACCTGCCGCTCCCAGCAATCGGCATCGTATTGGCGCAGGTCCGGCAGCGCCGTGGTCAGCGGCGCATCGAGGTCGATGGCGCCGGTCGCAGCAAGCGCCAGTATGCGCGGCGTGGTGAAGATGACCTTGGTCAGCGAGGCCAGGTCGAACCAGGTGTCCTCGCGCATCGCACGCTCCGACGGCACGCGCTGCGCGAGCCCCGTGGCGCGGGTGAGCCGCTGGCCGTCGCGCGTCACCAGCCCCAGAACGCCTCCCGGGATGTGGTTCGTTTCCACCGCCTGCCGCAGCGCGCCAAAGGCCCGGTCGAAACGCCGCTGGAGATTATTGGCGCTCACAAGGGCACCCGGATGAAGGCATTTACCTTTACCCCTCGAAGGCTAAGGGATGAACACAAGTACTTCGCGGTGCGTGAAGTTCGACGGTCCGCGTTGCCCCTCACCTGCCTGCCGGCATCCTCTCCCCGTGAACGGGGAGAGGGACGCTCTCGCCGAGGATTTCGCCAATCGCCAGCATTGCAGAATGAGCGCCATCGTTGCGGCCAGCCTCCTTCTCCCCGTTCACGGGGAGAAGTGCCCGGCAGGGCGATGAGGGGCAGCAGCGCATTCGTGGTCGAAGCACCCCTATGCAAGACGTGTGCACCCCGCTCCCCCTTTGGGTTGAAGGTATCGGCCGGCGAAGCTTCACCCGACTGCCCTGCGGTGCTCATCCTTGCAGCTCTCCTTCGGCGCGCACCTTATGGTCGTGGCCGAACTGAAGCCAGCTTGCCGGCGCCGGTTCGTAACCGAGCGGCCGTACCAGCGAAGGCACCTGCCGTGTGTCCAGCTCGAAATGCTGCCGGCGCCGCTCGATCGTCGGCACAGCCTCGATCAGCTTCCTGGTGTAGGGATGCCGGGGGTTCGACAACACCGATTTCGCGTCTCCGATCTCGACGATCTGGCCGGCGAACATCACGGCGACGCGATGTGCGATCCGTTCCACCACCGCCATGTCGTGCGAAATGAACAGATAGGCAAGGCCGTATTCGCGCTGCAGGTCGACCAGAAGTTCGAGCACGCGCGCCTGCACCGAGACATCGAGCGCCGACACCGCTTCGTCCAGCACCACGACCGAAGGGTTCAGCATCAGCGCGCGTGCGATGCACAGCCGCTGGCGCTGGCCGCCGGAGAACTGGTGCGGGTAGCGCATGAGGCTGTCCTGCGGCAGGCCGACCCGTTTGAGCAGCGCCGCCATCCTGTCGCGCATAGCGGCGTCGATGCGCTGGCCGGCAGCGATCACAGGCTCGGCCAGGATCTGCTCGACGCTGAGGCGCGGGTTGAGCGAGGCATAGGGGTTCTGGAACACCATCTGCACCGGCAGGCGGCTTTGCCCGGGCCTGGCCGTTTGCGCGTCGACGGCGAAGGTGCCGCGCGTCGGCGCGACGAGACCGAGCACGGCGCGCGCCGTTGTCGATTTGCCCGAGCCGCTTTAGCCGACGATCGCCAGCGTCTCGCCCGCCATCAGGTCGAAGCCGACGCCGTCCACCGCATGCACCGCGCCGAAGGGCCGGCCGAGCCAGCCGCTCTTCATCGGATAGCGCACGACGAGATCGTCGACTCTCAGTGTCGGTTTGGGCGGCGTCGGCTTGGCCGCCTCGGGCTTCTCGTCCGCTTGCGCGCGCGTGCCATCCGTCCGCGCAGCGCTGCCGCCGGAAAAATGCGGCACGGCATGCAGCAGATGTTTGGTGTAGGGGTGCTGGGGACGGTCTAGGATCTGGCTCAACTCGCCCTGTTCGACGGCGCGGCCGTCCTGCATCACCATCACGCGGTCGGCGATGCCGGCCACCAGCCCGATGTCGTGGCTGATGAAGATCATCGACATGCCGGTTTCGCGTCTGAGTTCCGCCAGCAGCGCCATGATCTGCGCCTGCACCGTGACGTCGAGCGCCGTGGTCGGCTCGTCGGCGATCAGCAGGCGCGGGTTGCAGGCCAGCGCCATGGCAATCATCACCCGCTGCAGCATGCCGCCGGAAAGCTGGTCCGGTGTCGCCGCCAGCCGGCGCCCGGCATCGGGAATGCGGACGCGCTCCAGCGCTTCGCGTGCGGCGGCCTTGGCCTGCCTGCCGGTCAGGCCGCGATGCAGCTGGAACGCTTCCTCGATCTGGCTGCCGATGGTGAGCACCGGGTTCAGCGAGGTCATCGGCTCCTGGAAGATGACGCCGATCTCGGCGCCGCGGATCCTGGTCAATTCGCGCGTGTCGGCGGTGCCGATATCGGTGATGCTGCCGTCGGCGCGCGTGAGCTCGATCGTGCCGCCGGCGATGCGCCCGCCGGCATAGTCGATCAGCCGGTTGGTCGAGAGCGCGGTGACGGATTTGCCGGAGCCGCTTTCGCCGACGATGGCCAGCACCTCGCCGACGCCGAGGTCGAAACTGACGCCGTGCACGACTTCCTTGGCCTCGCTGCCACGGCCAAAACTCACATGCAGGTCGCGGACCGAAAGGATCGGTTTCGCCGCAATCGTTCTGATCTCCGGCATCCTCACGCCCTCCTCGTCTTGGGGTCGAGGATGTCGCGCAGCGCGTCGCCCAGCAGGTTGAAGCCGAGGATCGACAGCATGATCGCCAACGCCGGGAAGGCGAGCAGCCAGGGCGCCTGCTCCATCAGGTTGCGGCTGTCGCTCAGCATCAGGCCGAGCGACGAGGTCGGCGGCTGCGTGCCGAGGCCGAGGAAGGAGAGGCCGGCCTCCGTCAGCAGCGCCCAGGCCAGCGCCAGCGTCACCTGCACGGTCAGCGGTGCGACGAGATTGAGCAGCAGGTGGCGGGTCAGGATGTAGAAGCGGCTCGAGCCGAAGGTGCGTGCCGCATCGACGAAGTCGCGTGCCTTGAGCGACAAAGCCGGGCCACGCACGACCCGCGTGAAGATAGGCGTATAGACGATGGCGATCGCCATCACGCTGGTCCACGTGCCGGGGCCGATGATCGTCACCACCAGCAGTGCCAGCAGGATCGCCGGGAAAGCCAGCAGCACATCCATCAGCCGCATCAGGACCGTGTCCCAGCGCTTGCCGTACCAGGCCGCCGTCAGGCCGAGCACGGTGCCGGCGAGGGCTGCCGCGGTGACCGAGAAGAAGGCGACGGTGAAGGACTGGCCGACGCCTTTCATGAGGCGGCTGGCGACGTCGCGGCCGAACAGGTCGGTGCCCATCCAGTGGGCGGCCGAAGGCCCGTGCAGCCGTACGATGCGGTATTGCATCAGCGGATCATGCGGGGTGAGGCCGAAAGCGCCGAGCAGGGCGATGACGAGATAGACGAGCACGATCACGCCGCCGATGCGGCCGCTTGGATGCGCGAAGACCGCCTTGACCATGCCCATCACCGGCCCTCCAGGCGGATGCGTGGGTCAAGCGCCACATAGGCGAGGTCGACCAGAAGGTTCACGATCATGAAGTTGAGGGCGACGAACAGTACCGAGCCTTGCACCAGCGCATAGTCGCGCTGCTGGATCGCCTCCAGCACCATGCGGCCGAGGCCGGGCAGTGCGTAGATCTGTTCGACGATGACCGCTCCGCCGAGCAGATAGCCGAATTCGATACCGCTCAGCGTCACCACCGGCACCAGCGCATTCGGCAGCGCGTGCCGCCAGATCACGCGCCGCTCCGGCGTGCCCTTGGCGCGCGCGGTGCGCACATAGTCGTCGCTCAGCACGTCGAGCATGGCCGAGCGCGACACGCGCGTCACCGATGCCGCGAAGGCCAAGCCCAGCGTGATCGCGGGCAGGATCATCTGGCTAAGGTTCTGCAGCGGATCCTGCCACAGCGGCGTGAAGGCGCCCATCGTCGGCAGCACGCCGAAACCTGCCGACAGGATGTAGATGAGCACCAGGCCGACGACGAAGCTCGGTGTCGACTGGCCGATCATCGCAGCGACGCGCACCGAAAGATCGGCCGGGCGCTCGTTGCGCGTTGCGGCAAAAACGCCGGCCGGCACGCCGATCGCCAGCGCGATCAGCATCGACAGCAGCGCCAGTTCCAGCGTCAGCGGGAAGTGCTCGAGAATGACCCCCAGCACCGGCTTGCCATAGGTCGCGGAAATGCCGAGGTTGCCGGAGAACAGGCCGGTGAGCCAGTGCCAGTACTGCACCGGCCAGGGTTGGTCGATGCCGAAATAGACGGCGAGCGACTCGCGCTGCTGCGGCGTCAGCAGGCCGGCCTCGGTGCCCAGCATCGCCGTGATCGCGTCGCCCGGCACGAGGCGGATGGCGACGAAGACCACGATCGAGACCCCGATCAGGACCAGGGGAAAGGCTGCAAGGCGCCGTATCAGATAGTTCACGAGTTGTCCCTGTATCGACGTTGGAACCGGTCCCCTTTGCCGGGAGCATCGGTGTCGAGGTGGAAGATGCTTCTGGGGAGGTCGCGGGGCAGGGCTGGGCCGCGCCTTCCTCTGCGTTCCGGAATGGACCCCCGACACTCTCCACTCCCTTCGGTCGCTCCGAGATCGAGGATGACGGGCTTCATGAGCTGCCAGCGCTAATTGTCACGGTTGTATCCCCGCTTGCAGGTGGCGGAAGGCGAATAAGGAACTCGTCATCCTCGACCTCGCAGGGAGCGAAGGGAGTGGAGAGTGTCGGGGATCCATTCCGGAACGCAGAAAAATAGCCCTTGCCGCAGCACGTTCATATGCGATTGCCTTGATGAAACGAAGGAGCGTGCGCCTCTTCACAGATTGCTCCTCCCGCCGTCGCGATCATTCCCCGATCGTCACCTTGCCGAGGCTGGCCAGCGAGCCGGTCGGCATCGGCACGAAGCCCTTCACGTTCTTCTGCTGCGCCGTATAGCCATAGGAGGTGTAGAGCCACACCCAGGGCGACTTCTCGGCGAGCTGCTTCTCGAAATCGGTGAAGATCGCCTTGCGCCTATCGCGGTCGGTCTCGGCACGGCCTTCCTGCAGCGCCTTGTCCAGCGTATCGTCGGCGAAGTTGGAGACCTTCTGCAGATTGCCGTTCTTCGTCCAGTAGCGGTTGTACATTGTGTAGGGGTCGGGACGTCCGCCGTTCAGCGCCACGGCCATGTCGAAGTCGCCCTTCAGCCAGGTGTCGACATAGACGTTGAGCTCCATCATCTTGATGTCGAGCTTCACGCCGATTTCGGCGAGCTGCGACTGCAGCACCTGGGCTTCGGCCGCCGCCGTCGGCGGCTCGCCGGTGGCGGCGATCACCGTTGCGGTGAAGCCGTCGGCCATGCCGGCATCGGCCATCAGCTTCTTGGCCTTCTCCACGTCGCGCTGGTAGCAGAACAGCGTGTTCGGATCGGATGCGAAGAACGGCATGGTCAGCGGGCCGGTCACCTTGCCTTCGCCGAGCGAGGCCGTGTCGAGCACCGCCTGCCTGTCGACGGCGCAGGAGATCGCCTGGCGCACGGCAAGCTCGTTCATCGGCTTGCGCGCCGGGTTGAGCTGCAGCACGTGATAAGCCAGCACCGGCGCGCGGTTGAGCTGGAGCTTGGGTTCGTTCGGCACCAGCGTCGCGATAAGCGGATCGTTGAGCAGCGCGAAGTCGATCTGTCCGGTGCGCATCGCCGCCAGGATGGCGGTCTCATCCGGCAGCACGCTGATCTCGATGCCCTCCAGCCCGGTCGGGCCGCCGGCCCAATCCTTGTTGGCCACCAGCACTTCCTTGGAGTTGGGGTCCCAGCGTTCCAGCTTGAACGGGCCCGACCCGACCGCCTTGGTGCCGATGGTGCCAGCCTGGATCTCGCTTGCCGGAACGATCGACGAATTGGTGTCGGTCATCGCGGTCAGGATCGGCGCATCGGGCTGCGACAGCTTGAAGACGACGGTTTCGGCATCGGGGGTCTCGATGCGGGCGATCGACAGATAGTTGGCGCGGTTGGCCGCGCCCGTCTTCTCGTCGAGGATGCGTTCGAAGGATGCCTTCACATCCGCCGGCGTCACGGCGGCACCGTTCTGGAACTTCGCCTTGGGATCGAGCTTGAACGTCAGCTCCTTGGCGTCGGCGGAGAATTGCCAGCTCCTGGCGATGCCCGGAACGATCTGCAAATCGGCATCGAGGCGCACCAGAGGCTCGTAGATCAGTTCGAGCAGCCGCAGCGACGAGAAGGCGGTCTGCTTGTGCGGGTCGAGGCCGGTCGCATCCTGCGCCCAGGCCATGCGCAGCTTGGCTGCGTCTGCGGTGCCGGCAAGTGCCGTCGCGCTCAGCATGGCGGCCATGGCCACGCCCGCCAGCCGCGTCATTCGATTGCTCATGTCATCCTCCCTTATCGTTCTTCTTGGCCGATCTTCGTGGCCACCCTCGTCCTACATGGCCGCGGGCCCGCTGTGCTCGATCGCTTTTCGCAGGAAGCCCCCCGCACCTTCCAGCGCAAACCGCGCCTCGGCAGGGTTCATCCCCGTCATTGTGACGAGGATCGCCAGTTTCACGTCGTTGTGGGTCTGGGCAAGGGCTGCTTCGGCCTCTTCAAGCGTGCAGTCGGTCGCCTGCATCACGATGCGCGCGGCACGCGCCACCAGCTTCCTGTTGGAGGCTTTGAGGTCGACCATCAGGTTCTGGTAGGTCTTGCCGATCTTCACCATGCTGGCGGTGGTCAGCATGTTCAGCACCAGCTTCTCGGCGGTGCCGGCTTTCATGCGGGTGGAGCCCGTCAGCACTTCCGGGCCGACGATGGGCGAGATGGCGATGTCGGCGATCGCTGCGATCGCCGAATGCGGATTGCAGGACAGCGCGACGGTGGTGGCGCCGACCTTCCTGGCATGGTTCAGCCCGCCGATGACATAGGGCGTGCGCCCGCTCGCGGCGATGCCCACCACGATATCCTTGTCGGTGAGGCCAATCTCGGCCAGCGCCTCAGCGCCCCGGGCCTGGCTGTCCTCGGCGCCTTCGGTCGCCTTGGTGAGCGCGTCATAGCCGCCGGCGATCAGCCCGATCACCATGGTCGGCGGCACGCGGAAAGTGGGCGGGCATTCGGAAGCGTCCAGTACGCCGATCCGCCCGCTGGTGCCGGCGCCCATATAGATCAGGCGGCCGCCCTTGGCGAAGGCGTCGGCGATGCGGTCGACGCAGGCGGCGATCTCGGGGATCACCTTCTCGACCGCATAGGCCACGCCCTTGTCCTCGTCATTGATCCTGCGCAGCAGCTCGACCGTCGGCAGTAGGTCCATGTCCATGGTGCGCGGGTTTCGTTCCTCGGAAACCAGCCGTTCCAGCTCTGTTATCAAGCCTTTTTCAGACACGGCTTTTACCTTTGCATTCCTGAGCATGATCCCGAAAAGTTGCAGACTTTTCAGAGAAAGATCGTGCGTCAAACAAGAGTCCAGGGCGTACCGGTCCGGTAGCATCCCGTTAACCATTTAGAATGCATTATTCCTCGATGTCAATCGGGTTTGGAATTGAATATTCCTACCCTGGAGCCGGCTTGGCTCGCAGCGCGGTCACCAGTGCAGACAGTGCAGTAGGCTGATGGTGGCGGCTGGGATAATACATGAAGAAGCCGGGAATTGGCGGCGTCCAGTCTTCCAGGACGCGGACAAGCCGACCGTCGGCAATGTCTTCGGCGACCTGCTCGTCATAGACCAGACCGAGGCCGACGCCGGCAAGCGCCGCCTGGATCACCAGATGGGTGTCGTCGATGACCAGTGGCCCATTCACGCCGATCGTGACCGACTTTCGCCCGCGCTCGAACTCCCATCGATATGGACCGCCCGGCAGCCGCAGGGTGATGCATCGATGATCGTTGAGATCCTTCGGTTCCCGTGGAATGGACCGTGACGAGAAATAGCCGGGCGATCCCACCACGGCCAATCGCAGATCCGGTGAGACACGCACTGCGATCATGTCCTTCTGGATGTATTCGCCGAGCTGGATGCCGGCATCGAATTCGCCGGCAACGAGGTCGACAGGCCCGGTGACGGTGGCCACGTCGAGAACGACGTCGGGATAGGCCTCGGCGAATGCCGCGAGCCGCGGCAGCATCACCATGACTGCGGCCGAGCGCGACATCACGATCCGAAGGCGGCCCGCGGGCCGGTGCCGGACGCTTCGGGCTTTGTCGAGCGCGACAGCGATCTGCTCGAGCGCCGGAGACAGATCCTGCAGCAGCGCTGCCCCCGCAGCGGTCGGGGCAACGCTCTTCGTTGTCCGGGCAAGAAGCCGCAATTCGAGCCGCTGCTCCAGCCCCCGTATGGTGTGGCTGAGGGCCGATTGGGAGACACCCAGCTTTGCCGCGGCCCGGGTGAAGCTTCGTTCGCGGGCGACCATCGCGAACGCTGCGAGTTCGTTCAGTTCGCTTTTCATAATTTATGAGTATGGTTCATGAATCTATATCAAGCAACATGGCTACACTCATAAATCATCCTGTCCTAGCTTGATCGGCAACGAGACGCCAACCGCGATCGGCGAGCACGCCTGGAGTGCCGCACGGGATGGCCGGGGTCGCGTTGATCAGTTCAACAGTTCATCAGGAAAACCATGGATACGGATGTTTCCGCATTGCGCGCGCTCGCGCAGACCTACTTCGACGCCGCCTATGAAATGGATGCCGGGAAATTCGCATCCATACTCCATCCCTCGAGCTCCGTGACGAAGATCGGCGAAGACGGCGGCGTGAGCGTGACGCCGATCGCGACATGGCTGGCAGCCGTCCGCAATGCGAAAGCTCCGAAACAGCAGGGCTTCGATCGCGAGGACCACATATTGTCGATCGATGTCGAGAACGAACTCGCGCTGATGAAGGTGAAACTGCAGGTCCCGCCCCGCATCTTCACCGACATGCTGTCATGCCTGAAGGTTCATGGAACGTGGAAGATCGTCCAAAAGGTGATGACTTCGAACGTTTAGCAAAGCGCCTGATATCAACGGCCGCGTCGTTGCCGGGCCAGGATGATGGCGCCCGATACGGCGTCGCCGTCCGCCGGCTTCAGGCGCCGGCGCACATCCGGCGCCAGCCAGGGCTCCAGCGGGCTGGAAAGGCCACCCAGCAGCGTCACGCGCGGCGCGCCCTTTTCGAACAGCGTGCGCACCAGCGTGTCGATATGTTCGGCCGCCGACTGCACGATGCGCCGGCCGGCGGCATCGCCCTGGTCGGCGTGGCGCATTACCGTCGGGGCAAGCGCGGCATAGTCGGTCGCGGTGGCGCGATCCATCCAGGCCACCGCCTCCATCGGATCGTCCTGGAACCGATGCATGATTTCGGAGAGCAGCGCGGAGCGGTCATGCCGCCCGTCATGCGCACGAAGTGCGAGCTGCACAGCCTTCAGCCCGAGATCGGCGCCGCTGCCTTCGTCCGAGATCGGGAAGCCGTAGCCGCCGACGCGCAGAGGCTGGCCCTCGACGAAGCCGAGGCCGATCGATCCGGTGCCGGCGATGACGATGGCGCCGTCAAGACCGGAATGCGCGCCGAGGCAGGCGCCCATGCCGTCGCTGGTGAAGTCGATGTCGAGAAAGGGATGCGCGATCGCCTGCAGCGCTTCCAGCGCACCCTTGCGGCCGATGCCGGCCAGGCCGATGCCGGCTGCGGTGTGCTTGAATTCGGCAGCGCCGAAGCCGGCTTCTTCCGCGGCGGCCTCGTAGGCGCGGGCGATCGACGCCCAGGCCGTCTCGATGCCAAGACGCGTCGTCGCCGGCCCGGAAAGACCCTGGCCGAGGATGGTGCCGGCCTCGTCCTCAATGCGGGCACGGCAACCGGTGCCGCCGCCGTCGACGCCGAGATAGAATCGCGGGGCGGTTTTCATTCGCGAAACCGTTCGATGGTCGCGCCGCACATGCGCAGCTTGCGGTCGAGGCTCTCATAACCGCGATCGAGATGGTAGACGCGGTTGACGATGCTTTCGCCCTCGGCGACGAGCGCGGCCAGCACCAGCGAGACCGAGGCACGCAGGTCGGTCGCCATCACCTGCGCGCCGCGCAGGGGCGTGCCGCCGCGCACCAGCGCCGACGTTCCCTGCAAGGTGATGTTGGCGCCGAGCCGCATCAGTTCCGGCACATGCATGAAGCGGTTTTCGAACACGGTCTCGCGCAGCAGGGACGCGCCCGGCGCACAGCACATCAGCGCCATGAATTGCGCCTGCAAATCGGTCGGAAAGCCGGGATAGGGCTCGGTCGTGGCATCGACGGCGCGCAGCGGCCCGTCGCGCGAGACGATCAGGCCGCGGTCGCCGGGCCAGACGCTGACGCCTGTCGCTTCGAGGATCTGCACCACCGAGGCGAGATGCTCCAGCCGTGCATGCGTCAGCTCCAGCTGGCCGCCGGTGATCGCGGCGGCGATGGCATAGGTGCCGGCTTCGATGCGGTCGGGGATGGTGTGATGCGTCGCCGCGCGCCAGACCGTGCCGCCCTGGACGAGGATGCGATGCGTGCCGGCGCCTTCGATCACCGCGCCCATGGCGTTCAGGCAGGCGGCGAGGTCTGCCACCTCCGGTTCACGCGCGGCATTGACGATCTCGGTTTCGCCCCTTGCAGCCGTTGCCGCCATCATCGCCGTCTCGGTGGCGCCGACGGAAGGCGAGCCGAGCACGATGCGCGCGCCGGTCAAACCGTTTGGCGCGCTGGCGACGATCGAGCCGCCCTGGATGCCGATATCGGCACCCAGAAGGCCGAGCGCCTTGATGTGCATGTCGACCGGCCGCGCACCGATGGCGCAGCCGCCCGGAAGCGAGACCTGCGCCTGGCCGAAACGCGCCAGCAGCGGGCCCAGCACCAGCACGGTGGCGCGCATCTTGCGCACCGTATCGTAGCTCGTCTCCCGGGAGACCGCGGCAGCCGTTTCGATCGTCACGGCATGCGCCGAGCGGCTGATTTCGGCACCGTGCTGCGTGATCACGCTCAGCATGTTGTCGACGTCGCTGACCGCCGGCAGGTTGGTCAGTTCGAGCGGATGCGGGCTGAGCAGCGATGCCGCGATCTGCGGCAGCGCCGCGTTCTTCGCGCCGGAGATCGCGACCGCGCCTTGCAGCCGCTGCCCGCCGACGATACGCAATCTGTCCATGGTTCAGGATCCAATCCGGCTGCCGTCGAACCGGCAGGACCGATGCGAGAGTTGACCCGGATATTCTTACCTGTCAACCTGCATTGGAATATTCTATTCCTGATCAAGATCGTGCGTAACTGTCCGGATCGGAACGAAGAGGCAGGTCTCAATGTCGGTTCTCACGAAGATCCACGCCACGCTCGACACCATGGCGCCGGCCGACCGGCAGATCGGCCAGTTCATCGTCGACAATCCCGACGAGATGCTGCAGCTGTCGTCGGCCGCGCTCGCCGAGCAGACCGGCCGCAGCCAGTCGAGCGTGGTGAAGTTCTCGCAGAAGCTCGGCTATGCCACCTATCAGCAGCTGAAGCTGGCCGTCAGCGAGGCGAAGACCAAGCAATGGCAGGCCCCGGCCGGCATGGTGCATGGTTCGATCGAACGCGGCGACGGCTATATGACCGTGCTGCAGAAGCTGGTCGCCAGCAAGCTCGCCTCCATGCAGCAGACCACGTCGATCAACACCGAACAGACCATCGGCGAAGTGCTCGACCGCTTGGACAGGGCCGGTCGCATCCACCTCGCCGGCGTCAGCGCTTCGGCGCTGGTGGCGCGCGACTTCGCCATCAAGCTGATGAAGCTCGGCCGCAATGTCCTGCATGACAGTGACAGCCATGTGCAATTGGCCAGTGCCTCGTCGCTCGGCCCGAAAGACGTCTTGTTCGCGCTCTCGCATTCGGGCACCAGCATCGAGACGCTGCGCATCGCCGAGCAGGCCAAGGCGCGGGGTGCGGCGGTCGTCGTCATGACATCGCTGAAGAACAATCCGCTCAGCCGCATCGCCGACCTCGTTCTTTATTCGGTGGGCGACGATGACGGCGTGCGCTCCTCCGCCATCTCGGCGCGCGATGCGCAACTGGCGCTGACCGACCTGCTGTTCATCCTGCTGGTGCAGCGCCAACCCGACGCGGACGACCATATCCGCAACAGCGAGGCGGCCGTATCGGCATTGAAGCAGGCCTAGCCTTCTTCAGGCAGACGTGCCCGGCTCATCCGTCGGCGAGCGACAGTTCCATCTCCAGTTGGGTGACTGCCGTCTGCTTCCAGTCCGTCCCGGTCAGGAAGCTTGCCGCCTGCGCCGCAGGCAGCGTTGCCGAAATGGCCCAGGGCCGGTCCGCAAACCGCGCGAGCAGGCTCTGCATGAAACGGCGACCGATGCCTTGCCGTTGCCGGGAGGCCTGGACAGCGAGAGCCAGCAGGCGCACCGTCGACCCGCTCGCGTCGACCAAGGCGCCGGCTGTTCGATCGTCGTTCCGGAACGCTTCGATCGGGTTTGTTGCGCCGGCAAAGCAAAGCGGCGATGTCTGCCAGCTCGCATCCTTCGGCCAGGCATCGAGCAGCAGCGGCAGGACGAAGTCAGCCGGGCATGACAGGGCACCGTCTTCCGGCTGCTCGGGTCCGCGCTCGACCGGGTCATGCGTATAGCCTGCCAGCCGACGGCGGGTTTCGAAACCCGCTCTGGTGTAGGTCGAGATCGCCTTGTGGTTGCTTTCGATCACCTCCAGGACCAGCCGGTCGTCGCCGCGCGAACGGGCATCGGCGATCGCCGCGGCCACCGCCTGCGCGCCGATGCCGGCTC
>NZ_JAKREW010000066.1 GCF_022347545.1 Terribium retamae | reverse complement strand
TCATGAGAAAGATCGTCATCACGCTCAACGCAAGGCTCAGAGACGCCGAAAGTCCTCAGAGTTGATGAGGGCCGTTGTGCAACGGCGCGCCTAAATCTGCGACGTGTCAGAAACTCGCCTGAACGGCACTACCGCTGCGGGCGGGGAACATCCATGTGGCGTCGGCGCAGTCGAGCAGGTCGCAGCCGGCTTCGCGGGCGCCGATCAGGCGTTCGCGTTCGTCGGTGGAGTTGCACCAAGGGCGGCGCGCGTTACCGGGGCTTGACGGGCTCGCTGCCGTCGGTCTCGAACAACACCGTCAGATCCTTGCCATTCGAACGACCTATGCACTGGATGGTCGCCTTGCCGATATAGGGGTTGCCGAACGTGCACTTGCCGTCGGCCTCATGCGGGCCGGCCTGAAGCGCGCCGTGCCGGCTGCTGACATGGAAGCGGATGAGCTTGATCTCGTCCGTGTCGGGCGTGGGGTTCGGCAGATCGGTGCCGACAAGGCTGATCGCCGTGTCGTCGCCCACGCCGAAATGGAACAGCACCCGGTCCGGTGCCTCGGTGTGGCTGGCCGCCTGGTCATCGCAGGTGCCGGTGAGGTCGATGCCTTCGAGGACCAGCCTGATGCATTTGCCCTGGACCATCATCATGTCCGTTCGCGAAAACACATCCTCGGCATGGGAAGGAGCGGCCAGGAAAACGGAAAGAACAGCCAGAATCCACTTCATCTCACATCCTGATTTCATGATCGCATTGATAGGACAGCCCGGCCTGCTCCTCGCAGGTTGGTGGAGCGTTTCCGTTTTTCGCGGAAACGCGGAAACGCTCCAGTTCTTTGTTTTACGCAATTCCGGACGCAAAACCGCAGCGCACTTTTGCTGGAATTGCTCCCGATCGACCACCGTCTCGATCATGCGCGTGGTCATGATGCTGATGGCGACCGGGCCAAAAGCCGCCTCGCAATTGACGCCCTTGGCCAGCGGTTCGCAGGCCAACATCCTCATAGGGGGCCTTCGAACGTACCCGTCACCGCGATCGACTGCCCGACCACCTCGACCTGGCGCACGGCGGAAACCTGTTTCCCACCCCAGTGGCCGCCGACAGAGCGGCATTCGACAGCGTTCGCCACGGATGGAAAAAGCATCGCCCGCAAGGCGATCCGCACAGCATTCTTCATCGCGATTTCATTGCAACGGCGCTGCGCACCGCCCCCAAGACTCAGCCCGCAGCGATCTAAGCCCCTTTCACCGAAGCCGACAAGCGCCTGCACGGCCGGCCGGATCAATGCTGCCAGGTGCTGCCATCACGCCGCCCGTATCGCCGCGATGCGGCTGTCGATGGCGGCCTTGCGGGCGGGGACGTCCATGTGGGCGTCGGCGTAGTCGAGCAGGTCGCGCTCGGCTTCGAGTGCGCCGATCAGGCGTTCGCGTTCGTCAAGGGAGTTGGCGGCCAGGGCGGCGCCGGCGCCCTCGTTGCGGGCCTGGGCGATGGCGCAGGCCTCGATGTGGAAGCGGGCATGGTCGGCGCATGCATCGAGCGCGCGCTGGAACGACCAGTGGCGATCGCGACAACCGATCCAGGCGATGAAGGACGAGCCGTCGCGGGTTATGGTGCGCTCATGCGCGCCATCGACGGTGACCAGCCAGCGGTCTTCAGCGATCTTGCGGAAAACCAGGCCGTCGGCGGCGTCGATGTGGCTGGACATATCCATCCCCTCTCCATTGGAATGGATACTGTTATCACACAGTGTGAATTTATCAAGGAGATAATTCACGCATCGTGAATATCGAAGCCGTTCAATCGGTTCCGGATCAAGCAGCGCGTATCCAGGAAAGAAGCCCGCGCAAGCCGGGCTTCCCGCATCAGCACGAGACGACGGCTTCGCATCCGGCGACCTGGCCCGCGAATGTCAGCGTGGGCTGCCCTGCGAAGATGGTTTCGCCGATATAATTGCCGCCGAGATAAGCCACGGCAAGCGGCGCGATCTTCAAAGCCGCAAAAGCGCCGGCAGCGCACGCCACACGACAAGTAGTTTCCAAGCCTTCATTGCTCCCCTCCACGCCCGGCGCGAGATCATCATCTTTCAGTGTCGCCGACAAGTGCCGCGATTACCCACAGCACAAAGTATATGTTCCTGTTTCGTTCTTGACAAGCGGAACAGGAATTGGTTCCTAATAGGGACGCCAACAGGGGCGCAGCGGGTGGGTGAATGGACGCAAAGCTGGATGCCGACGGCCATCTGAAACGGGTGGCCTGCCAACTCTACACGCAGCTGCCCGAGGACAAGCGCGAGGCGCTGCTGGTGCTGCGCTATGTGCGCCAGATCATCTTCTGCCTGGGCGAAGACTGGGAAGCGGTCACTCGCTCTGCGCCGATCCTGCCTTTTTCGGGCGATCGGAAAGGTCGGGCAGAATCTCCAACATCTTTGCGGGTAGTCCAGAGCGGTCGCCCAGATACAACCAATCCAGAGTGACGCCGGTCTTCGACTGGATGGCGATGGCGACATCGAGATCCGGGCGTCTCAGACCCTTCAGGTAATTGTTGAGCGCCGGCTGGCTGATGCCGATGAGCTGGGCAAAGGACGTCTGGTTGCGCTGCAGCGCGGAAAGCAGCGCCGCCAGCCGCATCGCTATGTCTTGATTGGAACGTCCACCATCAGCCATGGCCTTTTCTGCCATATTCACGCCGTGAAAAGAATTAACGCCTAAGGGCTTACAATTAATTCACACTGCGTGATATTCATGAGTCGTGAGCCGGACGACGGTGACGACCGCAGCCGAAGCCCCACGCAGCTTTTCCCATGACGCCGCACTGCCGGCGCTTCCCGATCCGCGGCCCTGTCGCGGAGGCCGACGCCTGGGCTGGTCCCCCCTCCCGCCGCCCGGGCGTCGGCTCCTTCACCCCGACGACAAAGAGACCCCGCATATGAAGCACGACTTCGCAGACGATCTTCGCGGCCCCGACCCTCGAGCGCTTCCGTTTTTCACGCGGAAACCCTCCCGCCGGAATGACCCGACCGACAGGCTGCACCGCGCCGTGATGATCGCGCTGGCGGCGGCGATCGCGCTGCTGGCTGCCTTCATCTTCACCTGCTTTGCCTGGGCCGTCGCATGAACCGCGCGCTTCAGGCCAGGGCCTTCATCGAGGCCGACCCGCTTCTGGCCCGCGAGGTGGCGCGCCAGCTCGGGCAGGCGGCTTTCCGTCCGGACTTGCCCGCCAACAAGGAGACGGAGTGTTTTCGCGTTTCCGGGAAAAACGCTCCCACGCGCGGCGGCATGACGGCGCGGCAGCGCGCGCTGCTGGTGTTCCTGCGTGGCTATATCGCCCGGCACGGCATCGCCCCGACCTTCGAGGAGATGAAGAGCGGGCTGGGGCTGGCCAGCAAGGCCGGCATCCACCGCATGATAACCGGGCTGGAAGAGCGCGGCTTCCTGACCCATGCACCCCGCCGCGCCCGCTCGATCCGCCTGGTGAGCTCATGAGCGAACCACACAACAAACTCGGGCCCATGAGCGAACCGCGGGGCGCGATGAATGGCCCCGCCTGCGGCCCTCGGCGCATCCCTAGCCCCGACATGGCCGATGCGCTGGAGCGCATGGCGCATGGCAAGCGGTTCTGGCTGGCCGACTTCAGCCGTGGCCGCCGCAAGCGGCCCGACCACGAGGATCCTGCAGAAACGCCAGGAACTCGACGTGCTGCAGCAGGCCGCCCACGACTATCGCACGCGGGACAGGCGCGACGCGGTTTTGCGTGAAAACCAGGGGCGCCGGCCATGAGCAAGAAACGTTGGTTCCGGCTCTACATCGAGCGCTGGCGCGACGGCACCTTCGGGCTGACGCCCAACGAGATCGCCGCCTACATCACGCTGCTGTGCGAGCTCTACGACCATGACGGCATATTGATCCGTGCCGATCTCGACCTTCTGGCGCGCCGCTGCGGCATGCGCCCGACTTCTTTTCGGAAGGCTTTCGAAACGCTGACCCGGCGCGGAAAGCTTACCCTGGACGGTGATGTCATCACCTCCAAGGCGGTCTCCGAAGAAATCGAAAGCCGGGAGAGACTCGACGGGAAGTCGGCGGAAAACCGCCAGAAACTCGCCGAAAAACGCAACACAATCAACGAAATCAAGCAAAGACTGCCGACTGATACAGAATCCAGAATCCAGAATAAGGATTCTTCTTTCCTGCAGCCGGCAGGCCATTCCCCCGCCATCCAGAACTTCATCAAACGCCGGGAGATCGCCCGGCGCAGGAGCGTGTAAGCCATGTTCATTGCCCGCTATGAAAACACCATGCGCAACGCCAGGCCTAAGACCGAGCCCGAGCTGCGCAAATCTCAACCGGCCCCCAAAGCCGAGGATGCCTATCGCATCATCGACGTGATCGACGCCAGGACGCCGGCGCGCGAAATCGTCAGCCGCGTGGGTGCGGCCCATGGCTACAGCTTCGCCGAGATCACCGGGCCGCGCCTGGAGAAGAGCCTGGTGCAGGCGCGCTTCGACGCCATCAAGGCGGTGGCCGACGCCCGGCCGGACCTTTCGCTGCCGCAGATCGGCAGGATCTTCAACCGCGACCACACCTCCATCCTGCACGCGCTGAAGAAGCGCGGCGGCCGCAAGGCGCCGGAAGCGTCGGAGGGCAATGCGTGATGACGCAATGGTACATTGTGAGCTGCCATCCGCGGGCGGAGCAGCAGGCCTGCGCCGAGATCGCCGCGCTTGGCCAGACGGTCTACCTGCCCTCGCTGCGCAAGGAATTCCACCACCGCCGCCACCGCAAGTGGATCAGGCAGCACTACCCGCTGTGGCCGGGCTACCTTCTGGTGCTGGCTTCCGAACACTGGAGCCGCGTGCTGGACTGCCAGCATGTGACGCGCGTGCTGCGCAGCCAGACCTATGCGGGCGCCGGCGTGCCGATCGGCATCAGCGACGCCGACGTGCAGGCGATCCGCCTTGCCCAGGACACCGGCCAGTTCGACGAGATGCGCGTGGACCGCGCGGCGGTGAAGCCGGGCGACAGGCTAAAGCTGCACGAAGGCGCCTTCACCGGCCAGGCCGGCACGGTGGAGAGCGTGGGCGACGACAAGATCGTGCTGATGATCAACGCGATGGGCAGGGAGTTGAGGACGGTGGTGCCGGTGGAGAGGGTGGCGGGGTGAGGGAAAATTGAGACATACCGCGCCCAACATTAAAATGTCTGGGCGAGGGCCCTAAGTGTACCTGCTGCTCGCAGGAGTTTGTTCGCACCGCATCGCCCAGCAAGCGCGCTTATCTTTTTGTTGGTAAGGCTTAGGCGCGACGCAATTTTACTTCCGGTTGCTTGACTGTCCACAAAATAGGCAATCAATTTGGAGGCATGGCTTATGATTTCTCAAATTTGTCCCATAATGATTTTGAGGATTTGGCCCGCGATCTCGTAGGCAGAGAGATCGACAAGCGTTTCGAGGTTTTTCCCGAGGGGCCGGACGACGCAATGGACGGGCGACATGCCCTTGCCGATGGCGTCATTGTGCTGCAGGCAAAGCACTACCACCGCTCGGGTTTCTCGGCACTGAAGTCCAAAATGAAGAGCGAGCGCAGAGCCATCGATGGCCTGGCGCCCTCACGCTATATACTTGTCACGTCCGCTTCGCTCACGCCAAAAAACAAGATCGCGTTGGCGGAGATCATCGGGCCGGCGCTGCTAGGTCCTAGCGACATATTCGGGCCAGGCGATCTCAATGCGCTGCTGCGCAAATATCCGGAAATAGAGAAAGCTCATCAGAAGCTTTGGACGCAAAGCACCCCCGTTCTCAAATCGGTGATTAAGGAAGCGTTCCAAGAAGCGCTCGGGAGGTCTGGACTGGCACCTCCTGTCCTCGCCAACCTGTTGCCGAAGGCGCAGGGAAGCGCGACCGCCGCGCCAGCGGTGCGCGATACGATCTTTCTGCTCAAGGCCTCGCCGATCGACGACGAATTTGCGCTGTGGCTGGGCCCTAAGCTCGAGGCCGAAGGTTATCGGGTTTTCGCAGATATCCTGACGCTACAGCCGGGCGACAAATTGCGCCGGCAGATAAACCAGGCATTGCAGTATCGCGCGGCCAAAGTCCTCCTTGTCTGGCGCGACGCAACACTCGCCGACCAGCACGTGCAGGACGATCTCGATATTGCCCTGGAGATAGCTAAAGAAATCGAGGACCCACGCTTCATTATTCCGCTGCGTCTCGAGCAGGGGAAAAAGATCAAAGGTCTTGGCGACGCAATGCCGGTAGATTTCGTCCGCGGTTGGGGAGAAGGCGTCGCCAGCCTGCTCGATGCTCTGCAAAGGCAGAAGGTTCCGCGATCCGACGTTTCCCCTGTGATCGATCCGAACTGGGAAATCTTCCGCCGGCGTGGCGCGGTCCCGCTCGTCGACGAAGCTGAACGCCTGACATCGAACTGGCTGCGCGCCGCGGAGGCGCCCGATTTCATATACTATTACAAGAGCACTGGAGTGATCGACAGCCGTTTGCTTGATCGGGCGATTGATCAGTTCAAGTATCCATGCGCCCGGCAGGGCGCTGGTTTCATCACCTTTGCGGATCAGGCCGAGGTCAACATCGCGTTCGCGTCGGCTGCCCGTTTCCAGATGAAGCACAAAATCCCGTTGCTGGATTTCGTCAACAGCGGTTTTCCGAAACTTGGCATCGAGCAACAGGTCGCATCGAACCTGGTCGTTGCGATGATCAAGCACGCGTGGTTGTCGTTCTGCAGAGAGAGAGGATTCATCGAATATCACTATTCCAACGCGGTCGGCTTCCACGCGTCGGCCGCGCAGGTGCGGACCGGCCAACGCATCCCCTGGGGCAGGCAGGGGGATCACCGATCCTCGATGCTGCGCAACGTCGCGAAGGGACATATCTGGCAATTCGGCGTCACCGCGATGCCCTATTTCTGGCCATTCTGGCATCTAAAACTGAAGGCGCGCGTGTTGTTCTCCGTCGACAACAACACGGCAGCAGGGCTCGATATCGACGATGCCAAAAAACTGCATCGCCTGCGCCGCAGCATTTGCAAAGGATGGCGCAACAAGCAATGGCACGGACGCATGCTTGCTTTTCTCGAGCTCCTCTCAGGCGAGAGCGCCAATATCCGCCTAGCGCTCGCGCGGGGCGCTGAGCTTGTGATCGAGGCAGCGCCAATGCTGTTCACCTCGCCGGTGAGTACAGCCCTTCCCGATATTCTCGATGCAGAGGAAGAGGAATCCGACATCAGCACCCTGGGTCGTCCGGAAAACGATGACGAGGCTGACAAATGAAGTTTCCCGAGAAACCGCTCCAGGTCGAACACTTCAACGAGCCGTTGTTGGAATTTGCCTACGCGCAGCGCAGTCCTCATCCGAAAGACGGTCTGTTTCTATACGGACCCCATGCTAAGGCGAAGAGAACCCACGAAATCCGCGTCGGGGTGGTCGGCACAAGCGACGGGATCGCGCATTTTCGCACTTGGGCGCGCAAGCTAAAATCCATTATCCCGGTTCCACCGCCCGGAAAGGGTGAGAAGGTCGATCGCCTGCACCTGGCCAACTTCCCCGGTCTCGAGGAAGCGTTCGGGATCTCGTTCGATCCGGATGAATGCAGTGCGCTGTCCATCCAGCTGAGGGATATCGACCGCGCTACGCGCATCTTCAATCTGAACGAAGCCGTCGATAAGGTCGCACGCCTTTACATCGATCGGGTGGAGCAACATCGTCGCAACGACGAGCGATCGGTCGATGTATGGGTCCTTGTCCTGCCTGACATCGTCTACGAGCGTTGCCGGTCTCAATCCAAACGCACGGGCCTTGCAATGGAGCTGGGCGATTTCAAGAAACGGCAGAAAACAAAAGAGAATCTACCGCTGTTGTCCGCCATGGGCGCGATCGATCAGTCCGATGAGGCGATCTTTGAGGACGTCCCGGATTTTCATCGCAGGATCAAGGCCGAGTTCCTGAGGATTGGGCCGACCCAGCTGGTGCGCGAGACGACACTCGCACCCGGCGCCTTCCTCAACCAGGCCAACTACCCCACCCGCAAGACGCAGGATGCAGCGACCGTCGCATGGAACCTAGCAACCGGGCTCTACTATAAAACGCAGCCGAAACCACCATGGCGGCTGGCCGACGTGCGACCAGGTGTTTGCTACATCGGCATGGTCTATAAAAGCCTGCCGAACGATCCGGACGGGCACGCCTGCTGCGCGGCGCAAATGTTCCTCAACGAGGGCGACGGCGTTGTTTTCCGCGGCGCCAATGGTCCGTGGAAGACCGGCGACTACGAGTATCATCTCAAGGCGCCGGCGGCGAAGGACTTGCTCGAACTCGTGCTGAAAACCTACACCGAAGAGCATGGCGGCCCGCCGAAGGAGCTTTTCATTCACGGACAGACCTATTTCAACGATGAAGAGTGGAATGCCTTTGTGGCGGCTGCACCAAAGAATACGAATGTCGTCGGCGTGAGGATCCGATCAACCGGCGGCGAGACCAAGCTTTTTCGCGATGGTGATTACCCGGTGCTGCGCGGCACGGCACTCTTGCTTGACGATCAGACGGCCTATCTGTGGACCACAGGCTACGTGCCTCAGCTCGACACTTACATCGGACCCGAGACTCCCAATCCGCTGCACGTTACTGTGATGCGGTCCAAGAAAAAGATCAAACCGAAGATCGAAACCGTGCTCCAAGACATCATGGGGCTTACCAAGATCAATTACAACTCGTGCAACTTCAACGACGGCCTGCCTGTCACAGTGCGCTTTGCGCGGATGGTCGGCGATGTTCTAACAATGGGATCTGCCAAGGGAGAGAAGCGCCAACCGTTCAAATTCTATGTTTGATCCGCCTGAGAAAAGGCGGTTAGACCGACAGCTTTCGGGAATTTATTTGATCCTTCGAATAGCGGAAATGAAGGTGCTTTAAGCGATCGGATTTATGGGGAGATGCAGTCACTCGTCCGATAGGCGCCAGCGTTGAATCCGGCCGGTAGACCGGGACCTACAATCGGATGCCCCGCTGCCTCCAGATCAACTAATTCCTCGTTCAGTTTAAGCAAAAATTGGAGCGGGTTCACCTTCTTGCCCATTCCATATGCTTTTCGCACCGCTGCATCGAGAGCTGCGGTAGCATCCTTTAATGGGTGCGCTCCGGGTAACTCCAGCGACCTGTAAAGTTCGCGGAGTGTCAGCCTGTGTTCCTCCATCAATTCGCGCCGTAGCTCGCGCAAAGCCACGGCCGATTGGGCCACGTCTTTAACGGCAGCTTTTGTCGGAGCCTGCGGCCAAGGAAAGGAATCGAAAACCGTATTCGACGTGTAACGAGGATCCGCTTTCATCGTTGAGCATCGTTCGACGAACCAGCTCCAGTGTAAGTCCGACTGTAGAATCCCAAACGTATAATCATCGTCGTACGCAAATACCGTCAGCGCGTCGCTTGGGCTAATGGCGGAGCTGACGAAGTCGAAGATCGGTCGCTTTGTCACGCGAACGCAAACGATATAGCGCTTCCTGGCTGCGACCGCTCTCATCATCGCGTCGCGGGCGTAAGACATGCGCCACCAGTATTTCAGAAAATTCGCATGATGATGATTCACTTTCGCCTTAGGCTTTGCTTTCAGCACCAGTGCGTTTCGCTTTTCTTCATCTTCGACCGCCTCTTCGCGATCCGGCAAAACATGGTTTTCGACCCGCTGAAATAGGTCAGGGTATGACTTAGCCTTAAGGATGCTCAGTCCGTTGAAGTCAATGATATACCGCGTAGGTTTACTGTTAATCTCCCCTACTAGGTCATCGCCGATGAGATAGGGTTTCAGAACTTTTCCGTACTCTGGCTTTTGTTTCAGCAGCTCCCGTGCGGCATTCGCTTCAACCAAGAATGCCTTGTGCCCCGGTGTCTGACCCTGGTAGCAATGCCCGGCGGCGTTTGCTTCAATAGCTGCTGCTTTTGTAACATCCTGACTAAACGACAGGGACGACGGGATGCGGTCGAGATCGGCATGTCGCCATCCCTCGTCGATGCGGTTGCCCTCTTGCAGGTAAAGCCGCTTCAGGCCGGACTCTTCACCTTTTATCCAGTTGACGATCGATACATGGACGACGGCGCTACCTGGCCAGATCATGCTAGACACCGCTTCAGTAATCGTGCCTTTGTTTTCGACGATGTAGTCGAGCCCGCTAACTCTGCTGTAGTTTTGGCGGATGGTGTTGGTGCCCACCAGCCCGGCTCGGTGGCCATGCTTTAGGTTGTCATGGGCTAGGCGATACCAGTATACGCAGAAGTCAGAACGACCATCGACCTCCGGATGTCGTTCACGTAGATTGTGAAGATAGAGCGCGCCGACTTCTTCCTGAAGTTTATTCTTACTCTGGTAAGGTGGATTTCCGACAATCGCATCGGCTTCAGGCCACGTGTCGAACATAGCATCGCCTAGTAGGATGTTCTCATCTAGATTATCCAGCGGCAGCGCGTCATCGCCGTGAAACGAAAACTCGAGCGTGCCCTTAGTGAATTCGCCCTTTCCTTCCGAGAGAGCATCTATGGCTTCGTTCAGCGCGAGCTTCTTAGCTAGCATCAGCGTGACCTTTGCTAGCTCCACCCCGAAGCTGTCATTGTCGATGCCGAAGAATTGCCGCGGATTTATCGAGTTCAGCAGTGTAGATTGTTTCTCGAACTCAACGGCGCTCACCATGTCCTTGAGACGCAACATGATCCGAATATCGAGACGCGCCATTTCGCGGAACGCCACATAGAGGAAATTGCCGCTACCACAGGCAGGATCGAGCACACGAAAAGCGGACAGCTCCTTGCGCAAGGCTAGCAATTCCTGCATCGTCTTGGCTGCGTCGATGCGCTTTTGCCATGGACGCACAATTGTCGGGCCCACGACCCGCTGGATGTCCGCCTCTGAAGTAAAATGACGGCCATGTTTATGCCGTTCGGCCGTGTCCATGCTCTGCTGAAAGAGTGTTCCAAAAATTGCCGGATTAACCCGCGACCAGTTTTTGCTCGCGATCCCTCCCTCGCCGCCTATCAGCTCCAACTCGAACTTAGTTAGTTCGATCGGCAAGATTTCAGCGAACAAGCCTCCATTAAAATACGGAACCCCAACATAGCGCCCGCCCTTTGCAGGTATCGGGTCGTTCATCTGGCGAAACAAACCACCGATGAGGTCATAGGACGATAGGCCTTTGTCCAAGCAATCTCTGACCAAGGACGTTATAGTGCCTGCGGGTATCATATCGATGTCTTCCGCGAACATCGAAACTACCAGCTGCAACAAGTAGCGCTGAGCTTCGACCCGCGGGACAGGGTCTCCCGGCCGCCTCGTTAGAAGGCGAAATAATTCCGCGGTCTCAGTCGCTGCTTGCCTCGAGACGTCTTCGCGATCATTATTGAATATTGGCGCCTTCTCGACCGGCAGTAGGAAGTTCATCGCTGTGTATCGCGAATGCAGGTCGGCGGTGCTCACCCGATCGACCGGCTCGAACAGTTGCTTGTCGAAATCGTAGATCCAGAATTCGTCGAAGTTACACAAGATAACGTAGCGAGGTCGGTTTGGCACTGCATTAAGCCAATAGTCAAACGCCTGCTGATAGTGGAGTTCTAGTTTCGCCCCGCGCTTTTTCATTTCGAGCAAGAGGCGGGGCTTCCAAATCAGATCGGCAAAGCTCGTTCCTTTAGCCGACTGTTTCTTAATCCGATATTCCAGCGACGCACCTGCTTCCTTATAGCCCTTATGGCCGAAGGCAATGAATAGGCGGTCACAGAAAACCTGTGCTTCTCCTTTTTCGTCGCCATCAAGCGTGGCGGCATAGTCTCGAAACGCTTTTAGATCGTCTACGATTTGCGACACTGCTGCCCCCAAGAGTCCGCTGCACACGATAGGCAAACGGGCAGCGATTAGGAGCGATTTTTTATCTGATCCACAAGGGAGCTGGGCATGCTAGATCCTGAGGACGTGGACCGCGAGATTGTATCGGCTCCCAGAGTCCTCGCAAGGAGAGACGCCCAAGAACGGCAAAGCGCTATGGCTGGCAAATACAAACGACACTGCCTGGACGGACAAATGGTGCTGAATAGAACCATCGGTAGGAGCCACTTTCCGTAACCTGAAAGCTCCACTGCAGTCGCGAGCCCGAAGCAATCGTCTCCCCGAAGCGCAGCCGTTTTCAGCTATTCCACCGGCTATGTCGAAACGCTTTATTGTCACGTAGATAGGGTATCAACTTACCCGATAAAAACGTTCGAGCGATGGTAGTTTAGATAACTGTGCCGTCGCTCCGCGAACGGCGCAGTACGCCAAACCGCCGGCGCTTCCGCCAAGCCGAACCTCTCCCGGGCAAGTTGTTCAAAGCCTAGACGATACAAGTCACCATGATCCATGCGCGGAGACACAAGCACATCGCCATTGTCTTGAAAGCTGATGAAGCCGCGATCGAAAAGCAAATCGGCATCGGGCGTGAGCAAGAGACCGTTCATGCCATCAAGCCGCTCTTCAGCAGAACTGCAAAGCCGCCACGGTTTGATGTGACTGGCAATCAATAATGATGGGTTTGTAATCCCCGTCAGGCGGCACTCGCGTTCTATAGCTTCCACATTGGCGCGAAATTGCCCTTGCCCACGGCGCGCCTGGATTACGCTTTTTCTGACTGTGTCGCTGAGCTTGAGATCGGCTTTAATACGGCGCTCGACAATTTCGTCGAGAAAGTCGCCAACGGTCTCAAAGGTCAGACTATTGCGGCCGCCAAACTCGAGCGCTTGAGCGTCGAATGTTGTGTTCGCAATTACGGTCTCGAAGACGGCTTTTGAGATCGACGCGAGATAGACACTTTGATGCCCTCTTCCGGAGATTGGATCGATCGGCGAGTATCGCGTCGGCAGCAGCGGGCCCAATTTTTCGATGAGTTCTTTTGGCCTCACAGCGGGGACTAGCGGCACCCAATAGACAGGCAGATACCAACCCTCATTGCTCCAATAGGCGCCCGTATCGCCAAATTCGGTGGGCTTGGGAGCGGTAAAGGCGAGTTGGGTGACCCGCCCAACATAGCTGATAGCCTGATTGGCGAAGGAGAAAACCAGATCACCCGGGTTGGCGCGACGCATATTGTCATAAAACTCATTCCGTGCGCCGTTGCTCTTCCTCTTGGGAGACCAGAGGTATTGACCTTCAATCTCCTGACGGAAGGTTTGTTTGTGATTTACCCACCAATATTCGGGCATTTCGGATTAGCGATCCTACAAGTATGCACTATGTTGAGAAAGATATTTGAGAAGTTCGCAACGCTTCCCGTACGCGATGGAACCATGCTGCATTCTTAGAGAGAGATCAAAGACCTGGCTACATATGCAGCCTTACGCTTCCTCCACAACCGCGAAACAGGCGTCCATTCAGAGAACGATGTAATCCATTTGCTCTGGCGCATGGTGGATACGAGCCGTTGCATCACCGCAGGCATTTCACCGCCTGGCAGAGCGCGATAGGCGGACACTCAGGGTCCTTTTCCAGAAGAGAATAAACTCGCGACGATTCACCCGCGATTTTTCCCCATCACGAACAAAGTTTCCCACAATATAGAGTTGACGAAACTCAGAATCGACGTTAACGGCGCCGCGCTTCCAAGTCATTGAAAACGCCTAAAGAATTAGAATCGTTCAAAAAACCAGCACTCAAATCGAGTATTGTCAATGCCTTTCCGCTTGCCAAGCAGGCAAAAAAACCGTAGAAAATAACCTACTCTAGCAATTTGCTGGGGAAAAAAGAGCCCCGCCGAAGCGGGGCCGAGTTGTTGATACCGACTGACTTATCCGATTGCCTCGCTGGAACGAGGCCATCGCCTGCAGTGGGATACTACGTATTCCCACTGCCCCAGTCGGAACCGCCAGTAATCTATGACAGACACCGGACGGTAGAGGGGGCACGCTATACGCATGGTCCTTCCCCTTTCACTCAGGAAAGCAAGAAGAAGCTTGCCGCTCCTTCGACGGCTTCTCCGCCGAAGCTCTTCCCGTCCTCCCTTCTAAGGTGGCGGAGAGTTCGTTGGAGGGCTGCGTAGGGCGTCCCACAAAATCTTGTAGAGGAAAGCGGCTTCATTTGCAAGATAAAGGCCTACTCAAATAGCTCTATTTGCCCCACAGAAGATCGCTAGTGCGCATTAATGATTTTTTAGTGTTGGACACGTCCAAAAAACCAATTCGCGCTCACGGCCCTCTACAGGGCCGGGAACAATGTTTCCCTTTTCGTTCCGCCGCACCATCGACATCCGACACCAACCCGTACCTTCACCCGAGCAACACACAGGATCCCTGCACAAAATCTGCACCAATCTCCTGACTATCTCCTGATCTCCGCCACGATGGCCGCGCGGCATGCCGACACAACTGGCGCATGCAAACGATGCTGCCCGGAAGACTGCAGACCGACGGCTGGTGGCTGGTAGAGCCGCCGGGGCGCGAGATTCCTACTCCTCCTCGGGAAGCGCTGCCGTACAAGCGGCCGCCACGCCGTGACGCCGAGGTGCCGCCGTTTAGGCAGCGGCCGGTTGGGCTTCGCCGTGAGGCCGTGATTCTGCCCTTCCCGCCGCCGCGCGACGCGCTCTCTGCAACTCCACCCGCATCCCAGCCGAACTCCACACCTCTCCCCCAACCTCACCCCGAGGACCATCCCGCATGACATCCCTCCACGCGTCCCTCACGCCTAAAGCCATCGCTGCCCTGCTCCTCGTCGCCTCTGCCGATTTCCTGCTGTTCGGCCAGCCGGACGGCATTGCGCTGCCGCTATTCTGCGGCCTGATCGTGGTGGCGCTGGTGGCCACGGCGGCCAGGGGCGCGGCGCGGGTACGGCGGGTCGCGCTGGTGCTTGCGGCGCTTTTACCGATGGTGGAGGCGGTCAGCCCGCTTTCGATGACGGTGGCGCTGTTCGGGCTGGCGGCGTTTGCGCTTTCGCTGTCCGGCCGGCTGCAAGCGGGGCTGGCCGGGATGACAAAACAGGTGGGCGCGTTGCTGCTTGGCGCGCCCTTGCGGCTGCCGCGCGACATGATGCGGGCGCGCAAGGCGGCGAAGCGGGTGCGGCTCAGTGCGCGTTCCGGCACGATCGCGGTGTGGACGCTTTCGGTGGCGTTGGGGGCGGTGTTCCTGGCGCTGTTCGGCGCGGCCAACCCGATCATCGACCGCTGGCTGGCGCTGCTCGATGTCTGGCTGCTGCTCGACCTGTTGAGCATAGGGCGCATCGTCTTCTGGCTGGTGGTGGCGGCGCTGGTGTGGGCGCTGCTGCGGCCACGCCTGCCGCGGCTGCCGCGATGGCTGCGGCGGAAAGCGGGGGCAGGCACGACGGATGGTAAGTCTGCCGTTACACATGGGAGCGCCGGCGAGGCTGAAGACGCGGGCGCGCCGACGCTGCGCGACGTGATCTTCAGCGAAGGCGCGGTGCTGCGCGCGCTTGTCGTGTTCAACGCGCTGTTTGCCGTGCAGACCGTGCTCGACGCCTCCTATCTGTGGGGCGGCGTCGCGCTGCCGGAAGGCCTCACCTATGCCGGCTATGCGCATCGCGGCGCCTATCCGCTGATCGTCACAGCACTTCTGGCGGCGGGCTTCGTGCTGGTGACGCTGCGCCCCGGCAGCGCGCTGTCGGCCAACCGGCTGGTGCGCGCGCTGGTCTATGTCTGGATCGCGCAGAATGTCGTGCTGGTGGTCTCGTCGATCCTGCGGCTCGACCTTTATGTCGGCATCTATTCGCTGACCTATTGGCGCGTCGCCGCCTTCATCTGGATGGGCCTGGTGGGCGCCGGCCTGGTGCTGATCATGGCGCGCATCGCACTTCACCGCAGCAATGAATGGCTACTCGGCGCCAATCTCGCCACGCTGGGCGCCGTGCTTTATGCGTGCTGCTTCATCAACTTCGCCACAATCATCGCCAACTACAATGTCATGCACAACCGCGAGATCACAGGCGAAGGCTACGCGCTGGACCAGGAGTACCTGCGTTCGCTGGGGCCGGCGGCGATCCCGGCCATGGATCTCTTCCTGGAAAGGACGCCTGGCATGGAGGGGAGGATGGTGATGGAGCGCGAGATCGCGAAGCAGGATTTCCTGGCCCGGCAGCAGAACTGGCGCGCCTGGGGCTTCCGCAACTGGCGCCTGGCGCGCTATCTCGACAAGCATCCGGTGCCGGTGCTGGTGCCCGCGCCATGATGGGCGGCGCGATGTTTCAGATTTCTTGCGCTCGATCCGGTCCGCGTTTCTCTCTGCCAGCGTTCCGAAATGGTCACTTCGAGGGGAATGGAGAGCGTCGGAGCCCCCCACCCCTAACCCCTCCCCTCAAGTGGGAGGGGGAGCTGCCGCGCGCCAAATTCCCCTCCCCCTTGAGGGGAGGGGTTAGGGGTGGGGGTATGCTGCGACGGGGGTCATATCGCTGCGCACTTTTGCGCGACATGCTCTTGTCCTTGCGCATGCCGTCATCGCAAAACCGCTCCACACTTTTGCGCGACATGCTCTTGTCCTTGCGCATGTCCTCATCGCAAAACCGCTCCACACTTTTGCGCGACATGCTCTTGTCCTTGCGCATGCCGTCATCGCAAAACCGCTCCACACTTTTGCGCGACATGCTGTAGAGCCCGCCATGCCGAACCATATCCTTGTCGCCGACGACGATCCGCATATCCGCGAGGTGATCTGCTTCGCGCTCGAGAAGGCCGGGCTGAGCAGCGATGCGGTGGCCGATGGCGCGGCCGTACTGCGGCGCTTCGCGGAGAAGGGCGCGGACCTCATCGTGCTCGATGTCGGCATGCCGGAGATGGACGGGCTGGAAGTGTGCCGGCAGCTGCGGCGCAGCTCCAACGTACCGATCCTGTTCCTGTCGGCGCGGGACGAAGAGATCGACCGGATTTTGGGATTGGAGATGGGCGGCGACGACTATGTGACGAAGCCGTTCAGCCCGCGCGAGCTGGTGGCGCGCGTGCATGCCGTGCTGCGGCGGCTGGGGCCCGCGAAGGTGGCCGAGGCCGATGCCGGGCCGTTCAGCCATGGGCTGTTGAAGCTGAGCAGCGGGCAGCGGCTGGCCTGGTTCGGCGACAGCGAAGTGCGGCTGACGGCCATCGAGTTCGCCATGCTGGAGAGCCTGACGGCGCGCCCGGCGCATGTCTTGACGCGCGGCCAGCTGCTGGGTGGCAGGCCCAACATCCATGTTTCAGACCGCACCATAGACAGCCACATCCGCAACATCCGCGCCAAATTCGCGGCCGCCGGCGGCAGCGATGTCGTCGAAACCGTGCACGGCGTCGGCTTCCGGCTGGGGCGGTGCGGGGCGTGAAGTCGGTTTTGGGTTGGGCGCGGGCCTGCGGACCGTGCTTGTGGTCGCCGCGCCTGCTGGAGCGTTTCCTATGCAGATTTCCGTACGCCGTGCACGACGTTCGCTTTTTCCACTTAGCCGGCGTTCCGGAATGGATCCCCGACACTCTTCGGTCGCTTCGCTCCCTGCGAGGTCGAGGATGACGGGGATAGAGGCGCTTCGGCCAATCTCCAGCGTGGGTGATGACTGCTCTTGGCGATGAGGGTGCTGACAGTGATGGACGGTGACAATGAGCGTCCGCAGCACCTGAAGCTCGTCATCCTCGAGCTCGGAGCAACCGCAGGGAGCGTTCCCGTTTTTCGCGGAAATTCCCGTGCAGGGTCGCCCGCCATTTGCCTTAACCAGCGTTCCGGCCCCGACACTCTTCGGTCGCTTCGCTCCCTGCGAGGTCGAGGATGACGGGGATAGAGGCGCTTCGGCCAATCTCCAG
>NZ_JAKREW010000065.1 GCF_022347545.1 Terribium retamae | reverse complement strand
TGGAGCAGGGTAAGGGTATCGATACCCTCGACAGCTACGTGCCGCATGTGGTTGGCGGTGTTAAGTACACCGCTGGCTGGGGTGGCATCTCCGGCGTCGTCGCCTACAACAGCGTCTGGGAAGAGTGGGCCGGCAAGGTTCGCTTGGACGTGAAGGCGACCGACCAGATCGAGCTGTGGGTCATGGGTGGTTGGGGTTCGGACGACAACGTCTCGAACAACTTCTACAAGCTCTGGGATGGCAACTGGGCTGTCTGGGGCGGCGGCACCTACAAGTTCAACGAGAAGACCTCGTTCAACGTCCAGGCGTCGTATGACGAAGGCAAGACCTTCGGTCTGGCTGCCAACGTTGCCCACCAGCTGGTTCCGGGCTTCACCATCACGGCTGAAGTTGACTACTACAACGTCTCGGAAAGCGACTGGCACGCTGTCGATGAAGACGGCATCGGCGGTATCCTCCGCTTCCAGCGCGACTTCTAAGAGATGTCATCCCGTTAGGGAGATATCGAACCCGGGCGTTTTTCGCCCGGGTTCTTTTGTTTAGCGCTGGGCTTGGGAACGAAAAAAGGAAGCAGGGGGTGGAACGGTAGCTGAAAGCAAATTTGCGACGCTTCGAAGGGATTCCGTATTTTCGGAATGAGGTGTCCGCAAATTGTGCTCTTGAAAGGACGTTCCCGTGTGGATAAGGCTTGGCCAATCCACAAGGGGGATGTGGCATAAGATGTCTCAAGACGCGCTTCAGGAGAGCATGCTCTCCGATCGATTTGCAGCATTTACGTCTCAGAATGTCCGAATAAAATATAACACCGGCAATATTCGAGAAGTAAAATCATATCGCATCAGTGAGCTGTTCTCAGCCTATCGCGACATATTGTGGGATGACGGGCGACATAAATACAATGTCAGCTCGTTCATCGGCGAAATAGATGAAATTCTGCTTGGCGAGCGCTTCAGCACCTTCGACCAAAGCACCCTGGATAACCTGATCGGTACCTTGCGCCAACGCGGCAACAGCAACGCAACCATCAATCGCAAGATGGCTGCACTGAGCAAACTGCTGCGCAAGGCTCATAAAATGGGGGATATCCACAGCCTGCCCGAGTTTCGCCGCCAGAAGGAGCGTGCGGGACGAATCCGTTTCCTCGAAAAGGACGAGGAGGCTCGATTGTTTGCGGCCATTCGCAGCCGCAGCGAAGACGCCTACAGGCTTTCCATTTTCCTGGTCGATACCGGTTGCCGTCTTGGCGAGGCGCTGGGTTTGATCTGGAACGACCTGCAGCCGACACGCGTGAGCTTCTGGATCACCAAATCTGGCCGCAGCCGAACTATTCCGTTGACCATGCGTGCGCGCGAAGTCGTTGCCTTTTCAGGCGAGGGTCGGCGGCCGAAAGGGCCCTTCGCGATGCTCAATCAACCGCAGTTCCGCCAGATATGGAACGAGGCGAAACAGGAAGTTGGCCTTGGCGCCGACGACCAGGTGGTGCCGCATATCCTGCGCCATACCTGCGCTTCCCGGCTTGTCCAGGGTGGCATCGACATTCGCCGTGTCCAGATGTGGCTTGGTCATCAGACTTTGCAGATGACGATGCGCTACGCCCATCTGGCAACCAACGATCTCGACAGTTGCGTTGTCGTTTTGGAGACACGACCGACCGAATGCGCCGCTGGTGCTGGCCTGTCCTCCCAGGACAGTGTTGCCACAAAGCAGCGAAAGCCTCGCGCAAAGAAGAATTCCGCCGGAATCGGCGATAAGAAGCGAGCCTGACGAGGTTTATGACTTCGAGGCTGGGGTTTTTGCTTCAGGCATTAAGCCTTTCGCGAGGTTGGTGACGGGCGGCTAGCTGCTTTCCGCCTTGCCGATGAAACCGGCAATGATCTCAGGGAGGTTGCCGGTCTCCAGAAATGGGGCGTGACCTTGGTCTTGCACGGTCACGGCCTGCAGCCTTGGGTGACGGCGAGCCATTTCCTGCAAGGTCTCCTTCGACAGCAATCTGGAGTTGCTGCCGTGAATTGCCATCGTCGGCACGGCGCCGAGTGCCTCGAATTGCGGCCAGAGGGTCGGCAACGGTTTCGACAGATCGACAGCTGTCAGCGTATCGACAAGTTTGGGATCGAAATCTGGAACGAGCTTGCCGTCTTCCTCACGATAGATCGCGGCGACCATGCGCTGCCAGTCGGCAGTCGTCAGGGAGGGGAAGTCCTGGCCGTGAGTCGCTCTTTGCGCTCCAACGGCTTCGTCAAGATTCTGGGGCCGAGGCGCCTTTTCCAGGTAGGACTTGATATGGGCGAGGCCGGCTGCCTCCAGCACCGGGCCGACATCGTTAAGCACGATGGCCTTCAAGATCGTCGGTCTCAGCATACCCAGTACATGAATGATCAACCCGCCGCGCGATGTGCCGACAAAAGCAGCTTGCGCGATGCCCAATTGATCGAGGCCAGCCAGAATGTCATTGGCTTCGACGCCCACCGTGTAGTTGGCGATGTTGGCATCGTAAGCGGATTGTCCGCGTCCACGATAGTCGAAACACACAACTTTTCGTTGTATCTCGGCTTTCGTCGATAGATAGATTGCGAGCTCATGGAAATCGCGGGCGTTGCGGGTCAGGCCCGGCAGACAAACCACCGGCAGCTTATCCTTTGTCCTCTCGCCATAGAGCCTGGCGTGGAGTTTCAACCCGTCAGGAGAAGAGTAGAAGAAATCCGAAAAGCTTGCCGCCACGCCGATGCCTTCCCTGTCTATCATTTTCCAAGGGCTACAGATGGCGGAAGCTATCGTCAAACAGCAGCTATCGTCCGAATGGCTCGGCGGATCGAAAGGGTGTGTTGTGGCCGCTCACGGCCGTCCGTTCACAAGATCACCGACGATATCGAATTCGCCTGAGATTCGCATCTTGTAGACCTCGTAATTCTCCATCACGCGCTGAATGTAACTTCTTGTTTCCGCGTAGGGAATTCGTTCAATCCAGTCGACGACCGTGTCGATGTCCTTGCCGCGCGGATCGCCATAGCGCTTGATCCACTGATCGGCGCGGCGCGGGCCGGCATTATACCCGGCGAAAGTCAGCACATAGGAACCATTGTAGCGATCGAGCTGCTGGCCAAGGAAAGCCGCACCCAATGTGGCGTTGTAACCCGGGTCGGTGGTGAGCTTGGCTTGAGAGAACGTCATGCCGGCTTTCTTTGCCAACTGTTCGGCGGTCCCGGGCATCAATTGCAGCAGGCCAAGCGCGCCGACTCGCGAAACGGCGCTGACATTGAACTCGCTCTCCTGGCGCGCAATTGCATAGGCCAGGGCCTTACCGGAACCGGAAATATTGGCGGTTTCGGGAATGACGCCGATCGGATGTGAAAGCGCACCGACATTGACGCCATTCGACGCCGCGATCTTGCCTATCCTGAGCGCCAGAAAATGATTGCCTTGCTTTTCGGCCATCTGGGCAAGCAAAGCCACTTCGCCAGCGCTGGTCAACTGGCCGGCAAGATCAATGTAAAGCGTGTTTGCGTAACGCTCATATCCCGCGTCGCGCAATCGATTGATGGCGGAGACGGCTTCCCGCTTCTGAAAGCTTTGCCGGTCGATCTCGTTGGGCTGCGGCGAGGCAATGTTCAGCACGCGATTGCCGATGCGCTCGCCCGCCAGTTGACCATAGAATGTCGTGCCAAATGCCGAGGCTTTCGTAAAATATTCCTTGGCATCCCCAGGTCCGCCAGCTTCAGCGGCGCGGCCTAGCCAGTAATAGGCACGCGAAAGCGATAGGCTGCCTTGAGCGAGATTGGCGATTCGGGAGAAATGTTCAGCTGCCCTGGTAGGATCTTTCAGGCCACGCAATGCGTACCAGCCGGCATGAAACTCGGCATCGGCGGCATTGGTCGGGCTTTCCGCCATATGGGCCGCGACGATCCGATAGGCTGTCTTCATGTCGCCTTTGTCGACCAGTTCGCGCGAAAGCACGCGCCGCTCGATCCACCAGGCATCGGGATCGACAAGTGCCGCACGGTCCGTGGGCGCCTTCAGGAGCAAGGCGGCAGCATCGGCAAATTTCTTGCGCTTGCGCAGATACTCGGCCTCGGCGAACAGATAGCCTGCTCCTCGCTGGTCTGCTGGAACAGCAGCCAGCAGTTTCGGCGTGTTCTTGTCGCCTTGAGAGGAGGCGGCCCAGGCGTCTGCTAGCTCCTTCGCGCCGGCCAGCGTGGCAACGCGCTGTGCCGATCCAATCCGATCGGCATAGAACATGCGTTCCATACGATAACGATGGTCTGCCGCTGAGATGATTGGGCCGAACTCGTTGATGATCGCGGTTTCATCCCTGGCTTCCAGCTTTTCCGTGCGCCAGAAGGGCGAGAGTACCGATTGCGCTGCCTGCACATTGCCTTTTGCAACATAGGCGCGCGCCAAGGCGATAACGCCTTCCGCAGTTTGCGGCTGGCTGCCGTCGAACGCCTTGATAACGACGTCCGCCGCAGGATTTTCGCGCGCCAGCGCACGTTCACTATTCCTGCGCAGCGTTTTCATGCCGGGCCACCCAGGCAACAGTTCGGCAGCGGCAGCGATTTCGCCCGACGGCACTCTGTCGCCGCCATAAAGCGCGATGGCCCAAGCCAGAATATGATGGTCGAGAGAGGAAGAAGGCAGGCTGTCGCGCGCAGCACGAGCGCTGTCGAAATCCTTGGTGGCAAGCGCGTCGAGGCCGATCTTCAACTGCATGGGGTTGAAGGCGGGCAGATCCTGCTTGTTCGGGACCGGAAACATCGGCAGCGCACTCGACAAGCGCCTGTCGAGACCATTGCCAATGGCAATCGCTGGCGCAAGCACCACGATCGCACCAAGGATAGCAAAGCGATAGAGCCTTTTGGCGGTCATGTTTGTCGTCTGCTCAAGGCGTCGGAACGCCACAGATAAGTCCGGATTGTGGAAAGCCTAGTGGGTCAGTGTGAAGCAGCGATAAAAGAACGGTGATTGGTCCCGCTTCCTTTGTCTCCTTCTGCGCCGGCTCTACTTGCCCAAGAACAGTGTCGAGACTATGGTGCGCGGCCCTTGATGGGCAGCAGCCTGCCATCGGCAGGTTCTGACAGAGAAACATTGCAACAGAAGCTTGGAAACCGCTAGGTTCCGTGGAGTTTGAAGACATGCTGAGAGGCTCGCTGACTGCGCTCGTAACGCCGTTCGAAAAGAACGGACGTTTCGACGAGAAAGCCTTTCGCGACCTCGTCGCCTGGCAGATCGAGGAGGGCACCACTGGCCTGGTTCCAGTCGGCACGACCGGTGAGTCGCCGACGCTGTCGCACGAAGAACACCGGCATGTCGTCAAGACCTGCATCGAGGTCGCCAAGGGGCGCGTGCCGGTGGTGGCCGGTGCCGGCTCCAACAATACGGAAGAAGCGGTTGGGCTGGTGAAGTTTGCCGAGCAGGCGGGAGCCGATGCCGCTCTGGTGGTGACGCCTTATTACAACAAGCCCACGCAGCGCGGCCTCTACCAGCATTTCGCAACGGTCGCGAAGGCAACCAAGTTGCCGATCATCATCTACAACATTCCGCCACGTTCGGTGATCGATATGATGCCGGAGACGATGGGGCAGCTGGCCAATGATTTCAAGAATATCGTTGGCGTGAAGGATGCAACCGGCAAGATCGAGCGGGTGTCCGAACAGCGTGCCACCTGCGGCAAGGATTTCATCCAGCTATCCGGCGAGGATGCCACGGCGCTCGGCTTCAATGCACATGGTGGTGTCGGCTGCATTTCGGTCACCTCCAACGTTGCGCCGCGCCTGTGTGCTGAATTCCAGGACGCGACGCTTGCCAACGACAAGGAGCGCGCGCTGGAGCTGCAGGATCGATTGCTGCCCCTGCACAAGGCGGTCTTCATTGAACCGGGCGTTTCGGGTGCGAAATATGCGCTCTCGCGGCTCGGTCGTGTCGAGAACGTAGTGCGCTCGCCTCTCATGACCGTGGAAGAGAGCACCGCTGCCAAGATCGACGCGGCGATGAAATTTGCCGGCCTTTTGAACTAAGCTGTTAGAGCTCTTGCGGGATTTGATCCGCGACGCCATTTGATGGCTTCTTTTCCGATGCGCCCGAAACGGCAACGCTGTTTCATGGCGCATCGACAGCTGATTGAAATTGAACGCCATGAACCAGGTGAAGAAGGCCGATCCCAACAACAAGGTCGCTGCGGAAAATCGCAAGGCCCGCTTTTCCTATGAAGTGCTCGACACGGTCGAGGCTGGCTTGGTGCTGACCGGCACCGAGGTGAAATCGTTGCGTCAGGGACAGGCCAATATCCAGGAATCCTATGCTTCGGTGGAGGACGGAGGCATCTGGCTGATAAATTCCTATCTGCCGGAATATCTCCAGGGCAACCGCTTCAACCATGAGCCGCGCCGTCGGCGCAAACTCCTGCTCAACAAGCGCGAGATCGCGAAGCTGGGGCAGGGCGTTGCCCGCGATGGCATGACGCTGGTGCCGCTGAAGATCTATTTCAACGACAAGGGCAGGGCGAAGCTTTTGCTTGGCCTCGCGCGTGGCAAGAAGTTGCACGACAAGCGCGAAACGGAAAAGCAGCGCGATTGGGCACGCGAAAAAGGCAGGTTGCTGAAGGAGCGGGGATGAAACAGCTTCGCCTGCGGGGTGTCGTTGTCGCGCGGCGTGGCTAGCATGACGCAGAAATTGTTGCGGGCGGCTGTTGCTGCGCTGCTCATCTCGGCCGTCTTTGCGGCGCTCGGATTTTGGTACTTCAAATCCTTTTCCCCAGATAGGCAGAGATATCCGATGCGTGGGATCGATGTTTCCCATCACCAGGGGGATATCGATTGGCAGCGTGTCGCCGCGGATGATGTGGCTTTCGCCATCATAAAGGCAACGGAGGGCGGTGATCATATCGATGATGCCTTTGCGACCAATCTGAGCGAAGCTCGCGCAGCAGGCCTTGTCGTAGGGGCTTATCATTTCTTCACGTTCTGCCGGCCTGGGGCGGATCAGGCGAAAAATTTCCTGGCCGTGGTTCCACGCGGCGAGCCGATGCTGCCGCCAGTGGTCGATATCGAGTTTGGCGGCAATTGCCCGCGTCGCCTTACGCCGGAGGAGCTGCGTGCTGAACTCGACGCATTCCTCGCGCCGATCGAAGCGCAGTTAGGCAAGCAGGCGATCATCTATCTGATCGGTGAAGCCGTCGATCGCTACGAGACGGTCATGCCGGCACGCGAGCGCTGGGTGCGGTCGCTTGTCCGTCACCCGGGCGACGAAAAGTGGATATATTGGCAGTACCACAATCGCGGCCGCGTCGATGGCATCGACGGGGCCGTCGATCTCAACGTGCTGCAGGGGGGACCATCCAAATTGGTCGAGCTGACGCGGTAGGCGGTTTACTTCCCGAGGAATTCGGCGATATCTGCAAACACCTTTATGAACATCTCTTCGGTCAGCACGCCGGTGTTCGTGTTGTAGCGCGAGCAGTGGTAACTGGAGAACAGCTGAAGCCGACCCACGTCATAGCTGCCGGCGTGCTTGAAAGGATAGGCGGCAACGCGCAGCCCAAGAGCCCGCACCGTCGACTGATGCGCGATCCCTCCGAGAGTCAGGATGGCGCGCAGATTTGGGAAGCGTGCGATCGTCGGGACGAGGAAGCCGCGGCAGGTGGAAATCTCCGCGCCGGTCGGCTTGTTTTCAGGTGGAACGCAACGCACGGCATTGACAATGGCCGTATCGATCAGCTCAAGACTGTCGTCCGGCCGCGCTTCGAAGCGCCCTCGCGCGAAACCATGGGCAATCAACGTTGAATAGAGCAGGTCGCCGGCATAGTCGCCGGTGAACGGCCGTCCCGTGCGGTTGGCTCCACGCAGGCCAGGCGCCAGCCCGACGATCAGCAGGCGCACGCTGTCTTCGTCGCCACGAACGCTGCCCTTGGGCAGGAAGGCCGGAACCGGGCCGTTGAACCAGTGGGGCTCGCGTTCGCGCCAGCCCGCTATGAAGTCATGCAGGCGCGGGCAGAGCGGGCAGTCGTGGCTTGGTTCGGCAGAGGCAACCATCCCTGCCTGCTACCATCAATACTGATCGTCGTCATCATCCTGCGCGTTTGCGGGTTCCGGGCGCCGCGCCGGCCTGTCCGTAGGATCGCGGCCGACCTCATTCTTCAGCGTCATCAGGTCGATGAAATGGTCGGCCTGGCGGCGCAGGTCATCCGAGATCATTGGCGGCTGGGAAGCCATCGTCGATACGATTGAGACCTTGCGGCCGCGTCGCTGCAGGGCTTCAACCAGTGTACGGAAATCACCGTCGCCGGAGAAAATGACATAATGATCGACGACGTCCGCGAGTTCCAGCGCATCCACCGTCAATTCGATATCCATATTGCCCTTGATCTTGCGTCGGCCCGCAGCGTCGGTGAACTCCTTCGCCGGTTTCGTTACGACCTTGAAGCCGTTGTAGTCCAACCAATCAATCAATGGTCGAATCGAGGAATATTCCTGATCCTCGACCAGTGCAGTGTAGTAATAGGCCCGCAGCAGATAGCCACGCTTCTGAAAACTGGCCAGAAGCTTGCGGTAGTCGATGTCGAAGCCAAGGGAGCGCGAGGTTGCGTAAAGATTGGCGCCGTCGATGAAAAGAGCGATCTTTTCGCGTGGGTCGAACATGGCAATATCCTTCTTGAAAATCGGCAATGCGGTAAGTACGTGAGGCAAGGTTTCATAAGAAAACCGCCAAGCCCTTATACTTCTGGAAATAGCGCCGGTATCATGGCATTCCAAGGGAGGGCTGGGGCGCGCAAGAAATTGTGATCGTCGGCAAGCCGGCACATGAGCTCCAGATGCGCCGAGCTTGTATTCCGGGCCGGTTCGGGCTATGGAGCCCGCCGGATTTCCAATAGATCAAGAGCATGAAAGGGGCATCGAATGGCCCGCGTAACTGTTGAAGATTGCATCGACAAGGTCGACAACCGCTTCGAACTGGTGCTGTTGGCTGGTCACCGCGCCCGTCAGATCAGCCAGGGTGCGATGATCACCGTGCCGCGTGATAACGACAAAAACCCGGTCGTGGCGCTGCGCGAGATCGCCGATGAAACGCTCTCGCCGGGCGACCTCAAAGAAGACCTGATCCATTCGCTGCAGAAGCATGTCGAGGTCGACGAGCCGGAAGCACCGGAGGCAGAGGCCATCACCGATCAGACCGGAACCGCCGTTGCGGCCGATGCCGACGAGCCGGAAGAGAACATTACGTTCGATCGTATGTCGGAAGAGGATCTCCTGGCCGGCATCGAAGGCCTCGTGGCTCCGGAAAAGAACGACGATTATTGATAGCCGGCAGGGCCTAAGCCCTTTCGCGCCATAGTTTTCGTGGCTATTTGTGACATGCGTCGCTCAGCGAGCGGCGCATGATTCATTTCAGCTTTGCGAGAATCCGCCCATGATGCGTCAGTATGAGCTTGTCGAGCGCGTCCAGCGCTACAAGCCGGACGTCAACGAGGCGCTGCTCAACAAAGCCTATGTCTATGCCATGCAGAAACATGGCCACCAGAAGCGTGCTTCTGGCGATCCTTATTTCTCGCATCCGCTCGAAGTCGCCGCCATCCTCACCGATATGCATCTGGATGAGGCAACCATAGCCGTTGCGCTGCTGCACGACACGATCGAGGACACCACGGCCACCCGTGCGGAGATCGATGAACTCTTCGGCCCCGATATGGGTAAGCTGGTCGAAGGTCTGACCAAGCTCAAGAAGCTCGATCTTGTCTCCAAGAAGGCCGAGCAGGCCGAGAACCTGCGCAAGCTTCTGCTGGCGATTTCCGAGGACGTACGCGTTCTTCTCGTCAAGCTAGCCGACCGCCTGCACAACATGCGCACCCTCGACCATATGCGCGACGACAAGCGCCTGCGCATTGCCGAAGAGACGATGGAGATCTATGCGCCGCTGGCCGGGCGCATGGGCATGCAGGGTATGCGCGAGGAACTGGAGGAGATCGCCTTCCGTTACATCAATCCGGAAGCTTACCGTACCGTGACGGCGCGTCTTGCCGAAATCTCAGAGCGCAACAAAGGTGTGCTTGCCGAGATCGAGCATGCGCTTTCGGCTCTGTTTGAGAAGCATACCATCAAGGCGGGGGTCAAAAGCCGTCAGAAGAAGCCTTGGTCGGTTTTCCGCAAGATGGAAGCCAAAGCGCTGTCCTTCGAGCAACTATCCGATATCTTCGGCTTTCGCGTCGTGGTCGATACGGTCGAGGACTGCTATCGGGCGCTGGGCCTCATCCACACGACCTGGTCGATGGTGCCCGGTCGCTTCAAGGATTACATCTCGACGCCGAAACAGAACGATTACCGTTCGATCCACACCACCATCGTCGGCCCTTCACGACAACGCGTGGAGCTGCAGATACGCACGCGCGAAATGAACAAGATCGCCGAATACGGCGTCGCCGCCCATTCGATCTACAAGGACACCGGTGGCAAGGCGAATGGCGCCACGCACACCATCTCCAAGGAAACCAACGCCTATGCGTGGTTGCGCCGAACCATCGAACAGTTGGCGGAAGGCGACAATCCGGAAGATTTCCTGGAAAACACCAAGCTGGAGCTGTTCCAGGATCAGGTGTTCTGCTTCACGCCGAAGGGCATGCTGATCGCGCTGCCGCGTGGTGCGACGCCGATCGACTTCGCCTATGCGGTTCATACCGACGTCGGTGACACTTGTGTCGGGGCCAAGGTCAACGGTCGTGTCATGCCGCTGATGACAGAGCTGAAGAATGGCGATGAGGTCGAGATCATCCGCTCGAAGGCGCAGGTGCCGCCTGCGGCCTGGGAGTCGATCGTCGTCACCGGCAAGGCGCGCGCCGCGATCCGTCGCGCCACGAAGAACGCCATCCGCAAGCAATATTCCGGGCTTGGTATGCGTATCCTCGAACGGGCGTTCGAGCGCGGCGGCAAGACCTTCTCCAAGGAAAACCTGAAGCCCGTGCTGCACCGGCTGGCACGCAAGGACATCGAGGATGTCCTGGCTGCCGTTGGCCGCGGTGAACTCGCCTCCGCGGATGTGCTGAAGGCGGTATTCCCCGATTACAAGGACGAGCGTGTCACCGTCACCCCGCCGAAGCAGCGCGAAGAGGGGTGGTCGCGAATCCGCAACGCAGCCGGCATGCTGTTCCAGATTCCGGGGCGGGCTGCCCGGCGTGACAAGACACAGCCGAGAGATGACGCTGCGGTGCCGATCCGTGGCGTGCGTGGCGACCTGCCGGTTCGCTTTGCGCCTGAAGGCGCAGTTCCTGGCGACCGCATCGTCGGCATCATCCAGCCAGGCTCGGGCATAACCATCTATCCGATCCAATCACCGTCGCTGACGGCCTTCGACGATCAACCCGAGCGTTGGATCGACGTGCGTTGGGATATCGACGAAAACAATCGCGAACGGTTTCCGGCACGTATTTCGGTGACGGCCATCAATGCGCCGGGTTCTCTTGCCGATATCGCGCAGGTCGTGGCCTCCAATGATGCCAACATTCACACATTGTCGATGGTGCGCACCGCCCCGGACTTCACCGAAATGCTGATCGACCTGGAAGTCTGGGACCTGAAGCACCTCAACAGGCTGCTGTCGCAGCTCAAGGAAAACTCCAGCGTCAGCGATGCGCGGCGCGTCAACGGATGATGGGAACCGCAAGGCATGAACACGGCTGAAGTGCTTGATATCTTTCGCTCTGCTGGGGCGGTGCTCGAGGGGCATTTCATTCTGACCTCGGGTCTGCGTAGTCCCGTCTTCCTGCAGAAGGCGCGGGTGTTCATGCATGCCGACAAGACCGAGCGATTGTGCAAGGCACTTGCCGACAAGATCCGTGCCGAGGTCAAAGGACCGGTCGATTATGTCGTCGGCCCGGCAGTTGGCGGCCTGATCCCTGCCTATGAGACTTCACGGCATCTCGGCGTACCGGCCATCTGGGTGGAGCGCGAACAGGGCGTGTTCCGCTTGCGCCGGTTCGAGATCGAAAAGGCCGCGCGCGTTGTGATTGTCGAGGATATCGTTACCACCGGCCTTTCCATCCGTGAGACGATAGAATGTTTGCGCGATCTTGGGGCCGAGGTGCTTGCCGCTGCTTGCATTATCGACCGATCGGCTGGCAAGACGGACGTCGGTGTGCCTCTGATTGCCCTCGCGCAATATGAGGTTCCAGCGTATCCTGCCGACCAGTTGCCGCCCGAACTGGCTGCTATCCAGCCGGTCAAGCCTGGCAGCCGATCAATCTAAGCCGCCGGCTGGATTTGGCCTGATCGATATGTTGTTCAAGCGAAGAGAGCAGGAAAGTTTCGGCGAGCGCGTGCGTGTCTGGCTATGGCCACGCCGTTCGCTGTCGCGCTCGTTGCGCTACTTCGGCAAACGCATCGTGCGCTTGAATGCCTCTTCGCATGCAGTGGCGGCTGGCGTGGCCGCCGGCGTGTTCGCCTCCTTTTTCCCACTTGGCCTGCATTTTGTGATCGCCGCGGCCGTGTGCTGGCTGGTTGCCGGCAATCTGGTGGCCGCAGCCATCGGCACCGGACTTGGAAATCCGCTGACCATGCCGTTCCTTTGGGGAGCTTCCTGGGAAGCCGGCAAGTTGATCCTGCATGAGCGCGTGCCTCACGGCAGCGTTCCCCATCTCGGCGCCATGCTGGAGCATTTGAGCCTCGCGCAACTTTGGGAGCCGGTTCTGAAGCCGATGACCATCGGCGCTGTTCCGCTTGGCCTGCTGTCCGGTCTGGCTGCCTATGGCATCACGCGTTGGGGCATGACGGCGTTTCGAGAACGGCGTCGCAAGCGATTGGCTGAAAGGGTGGCGCGACATCACATGTCCGGTTCCGATGCGCTGGGACCCATGGCACGATGATTATCGGTATCGGCTCCGACTTGATCGACATTCGCCGGATCGAGAAGTCGCTCGAGCGCCATGGCGAGCGCTTCATCAAGCGAGTTTATACCGATATCGAGCAAGCCCGGTCGGAAGGGCGCAGGGCGCGGGCTGCATCTTATGCCAAGCGGTTTGCCGCCAAGGAAGCCTGCGCGAAAGCACTGGGCACGGGTATCGCGCGCGGTGTGTATTGGCGCGACATGGGCGTGGCCAACCTGCCCAGTGGCAAGCCGACCATGATTTTAACCGGCGGGGCTGCCGTGCAACTTGGAAAGCTGTTGCCGGCTGGGCATCAAGCATTGGTGCATTTGACCATCACCGATGACTATCCGCTTGCTCAAGCCTTTGTGATTATTGAGGCACTGCCGGTCGCAGAAGCGCCACAGTGATGGGCACTGGAGGTTATTGGCGTTGCCCGGCAGACAGCGACCCCGTATATGAACCGGCGGGACTGCGCATCGGCCTGAAATCGGAATCAATTTTCCGCAAGTGCGATGCGCGGATACAAAATTTAGAGCGTGCTTTGCGTCCGAATGGACGCGGCGCTCTAGCGAGGATGAGATGAGCGTGGCTGACAAATCCGAGAAGAAAAGCGGCGGACTTGGCGAAACCGTTAGCGTTATCGTGCAGGCTCTGCTCCTGGCGCTTGTCATCCGCACCTTGTTCTTCCAGCCTTTCTCGATTCCGTCCGGCTCCATGCGCCCGACGCTACTCGAAGGCGATTATCTCTTCGTCACCAAATGGGCGTACGGTTATTCGCGTTATTCGTTGCCGTTCGGACCGAATCTGTTCCCCGGGCGCATCTGGGGCTCCGAACCCGCTCGCGGCGACGTGGTCGTCTTCAAATTCCCGCCGGATCCTTCAGTCGATTACATCAAGCGCGTCGTCGGCCTGCCTGGCGACAAGATCCAGATGAAGGGCGGCCAGCTCTTCATCAACGATGTCGCCGTGCCGCGCACCAAGGTCGGCCAGATCGACAATCCCGACATCACCGAACAGAATCGCCCGGTCGATGTCTATCGCGAGACGCTGCCGAACGGTGTCAGCTACGATACGCTTGACCTCACGCCCAACGGCATCGGCGACGACACGCGTGAATTCATCGTCCCGGAAGGCCATTATTTCATGATGGGCGACAATCGCGACAATTCCAGCGACAGCCGCTTCAGCGTCGGTTACGTGCCGGCGGACAATCTTGTCGGCCGCGCCAACATCATATTCTTCTCGATCGCCGGCGGTGCCAGCCCGCTTGAGATCTGGAAGTGGCCGTCCGAGATGCGCCCTTCGCGCCTCTTGTCATTCGTTCACTAGTCGATGACGGCGCCCAAGCGTTTGACACCCGAGGCGCTCGCCGCCGTTCTGGAAAGCCGAACCGGTCACAGCTTTCGCGATCCGCAGCGGCTGCAGCGAGCGCTGACCCATGCCAGTGCGCGCGGCAGCCATGCAGGGGTTGATTACGAACGCTTCGAGTTCCTTGGCGACCGCGTACTTGGCCTAGCCGTAGCGGATATGCTTCTGGCGGATTTTCCGAACGCGCCGGAAGGTGAGCTGTCGGTGCGGCTGAACGCGCTCGTGAATGCGGAGACGTTGGCGCAGATCGCTGACGAGATCGGTTTGGCGGAATTGATCCGTGCCGGAAGCGAAGTTCGCAACCTCGCAGAGCGCAAGCGCGTGAATCTCCGGGCCGATGCATTGGAATCGCTGATCGCGGTTATCTATCTCGACGATGGCCTCGACGCAGCCAAGCGCTTCATCCATGTCTATTGGAAGCCGCGGGCCAAGGCGGTGGGCGCTGCACGCCGCGATCCCAAGACCGAATTGCAGGAATGGGCGCATCAGGCCGCCGGCGCTACGCCCGAATACCGGATCGAGAGTCGCCAAGGACCGGACCACGATCCTCTTTTCACGGTGAGCGTCAGCATCGCGTCAAAGGAATCGGCAACCGGTACCGGACGCTCCAAACGTGAAGCCGAGCAGGCAGCTGCCACGGCGCTGCTGGTACGAGAAGGGGTCTGGACCGCCGAAGGGGAGTATCTACGATGACAGCCGAAATGACCGGAGCGCCGACCCGATCGGGTTTTGTCGCCCTGATCGGTGCTCCCAATGCCGGCAAGTCGACGTTGATCAACCAGTTGGTCGGCACGAAGGTCTCCATCGTCACGCACAAGGTTCAGACGACGCGCGCCTTGGTGCGTGGCATCGCGACCCACGGACAAGCGCAGATCGTCCTGATCGATACGCCGGGAATCTTCAAGCCGAAGCGACGGCTCGACACGGCGATGGTCACCACCGCCTGGGGCGGAGCCAAGGATGCGGACCTGATTTTGGTACTGATCGACGCCGAGCGCGGTATAAAGGGCGATGCAGATACCATTCTGGAAAAGCTGAGCGATGTGCGTCAGCCCAAGATATTGGTCCTAAACAAGGTCGATCGGGTAAAACCGGAGATGCTGCTGACGCTGACAAAGACCGCCAACGAACGGGTCGCGTTTGAACGCACCTTCATGGTCTCGGCGTTGACGGGTTCTGGCTGCAGTGACCTTCTCGACTATCTCGGCGAGGCCTTGCCTGCGGGGCCATGGTATTATCCGGAAGACCAGATTTCCGATCTGCCGATGCGTCAGCTTGCGGCCGAGATCACGCGCGAAAAACTCTACCTGCGACTGCATCAGGAACTGCCATATTCGTCCCACGTGGAAACCGAGAAGTGGGAGGAAAAGAAGGACGGTTCCGTACGCATCGAGCAGGTCATCTATGTCGAGCGCGAGAGCCAGAAGAAAATCGTGCTCGGCCACAAGGGCGAAACCATTCGCGCGATCGGCGAGACCGCACGCAAGGAAATCGGCGAAATTCTCGAACAAAAAGTGCATCTTTTCCTGTTCGTGAAGGTGCGGGAAAACTGGGGTGACGATCCCGAACGATATCGCGAGATGGGGTTGGATTTTCCGCACTGATCCGGTCTGTCCCTCGTCGCGTATCTGTCATAAGCCGCAAATATAGCCGTCAGCGTCCCGATGCCGGTCGTCGCGCATGGGCCGCGGCGGAATGATGCGAATGAAAGAATTGACCAGTGCGACAGGTGGCGTCGCACGCTCCGAATTGGAGCGTATTGCAGTAGCTGAACTCGAACGGGTCTTGCGTGGTGCAGTCGGCGAGACCAATGAAGAAGCCGTCGCTTCGGCTGCCCTGGTTGGTGGCAGCATCGCTGCAGCTATTGTTGGTCTTGCCCCGCGCCAACGCAGGGCGCTCTATCCCGTCTTGAAGAAGCCTTCGAAACTTGCTGCCAAAATTGTTCGGCTCTTGTTGGTCGATGCCGCTCAGATGCCGGACACGGCTAAGACGATGCCCGTCATCGATTCGACTGCGGAAATCTCCCGATCCGATCCCGATCTGGAGCTTCCATTGCAACGCAACGGCCTGGCGTCCCTGCTGATCGAGGAGTGGGCCGGGCAGGTAGCGGGATCGACCTATCTCGAAGAAAAATTGGGCATTCCGCGCTCGACTTTACATCGCTGGCAGCGTCGTGGCGAGGTGATCGCGTTGCGCACCGGCGGCAGGAAGCATGTCTTTCCGCTTGCCCAATTTGTGGATGGCAGGCCCGTATCCGGGATTCGGGAAGTGCTCGCATCGATTGGACACCCACGAACCGCTTGGGCATGGCTTCTCAAGCCGGCGGTGGAATTTGGCGGCGAGGCTCCTATCGCCCTGCTGGCCAAAGACCGCTCTGCGGATGTCATTCGTGGGGCCAGCGCCTTTTCGATGGATCAAGGCCAGTCCACTCAGGCTGCCTGATCACCAGCCCGTTGATACGTTCTCATCAATTAGCTGGCAAAACATTCGCCGGCTAGGAGTGTCTCTTTTGTGACGCTTTTGTATCGACGTGCCGTTTGTGCCAAAAACCATTTAATATCAATGGCTTAGTTGTAAATTTACAACTAAGGGAAGGCGAATTCTCCGGCGAGGTGTTGTGCGCTGCAATATTCGTTGAAAGCAAAAGCTCGATGCGTATTGTCCCGGCCGAAAGAGGCGCTCGGGCGTCGTCTTTCAAGTGGCGGTTGGTGGCATTGGCCTTCAGCCAGAAATCCGAAAACACGTTTTGAAAATTGACTGGAGAGGTCAAAATGAACATCAAGAGCCTCCTTCTCGGCTCGGCTGCGGCTCTGCTCGCAGTTTCCGGTGCGCGCGCCGCTGACGCCGTCGTGGTCGCCGAGCCGGAACCCGCTGAATACGTCAAGATCTGCGACGTCTACGGCGCCGGCTATTTCTACATCCCAGGCACCGAGACCTGCCTGCGCATCGGCGGTTACATCCGTTACGACGCTGGCTTCGGTGATCGCGGCTCGCTCGACGGTGCCCGCACCACCGATCGTCTCGACGGTGATGTACAGGACACCTGGCGTAAGAACGCCCGTCTCGCTCTCCGCACCTGGACCGGCCAGGAGACCGAGCTCGGCACCCTGAAGACCTACACCGAAACCCGCTTCAATTTCGGTAACAGCAACGGTGGTGGCGAAGCTGCCAATAGCGCTGTTTCGCTGAAATTTGCCTGGATCCAGCTCGGCGGCCTGCGCATCGGTAAGGACGAATCGGCTTTCGATTCCTTCATCGGCTATGCTGGTAACGTCATTCAAGACACGCTCGTGCCTTACGGTGACAAGGACACGAACCTGATCAGCTACACTTTCGACGCCGGCAACGGCTTCTCGGCCTTGATCTCGCTCGAACAGGGCAGCGGCACCAATACCATCGACAGCTACGTTCCTCATGTCGTCGGCGGTCTGAAGTACAAGGGTGACTGGGGTTCGCTCACGGGTGTTGTCGCTTACAACAGCGCCTATGAAGAGTGGGCCGGCAAGGTTCGCCTCGATGTGAAGGCCACCAGCGAACTCTCGCTGTTCGTCATGGGCGGCTATGGTTCGGATGACAATATCGACCGCAACTTCTACAAGCTGTGGGGCGGCACCTGGGCTGTCTGGGGTGGCGCGACCTACAAGTTCAATGAGAAGACCTCGTTCAACGCACAGGTTTCCTATGACGACGACGAGAACCTCGGCGTCGCTGTCAACGTTGCTTACGAGATCGTTCCGGGCTTCGTGATCACCCCCGAAGTGGACTTCGTCCATGAGGGCAACTTCGGCAAGCCGGGCCACACCAGCTGGACCAAGGCTACCGACAAGAATAGCGTCGGCGGCATTGTCCGCTTCCAGCGCAACTTCTAATCGACTTCTGGTCGACCTCTTGCGGGGGGGGGGGGGGGGGGGGGGGGGGGGGGGGGGGGGGGGGGGGGGGGGGGGGGGGGGGGGGGGGGGGGGGGGGG
>NZ_JAKREW010000064.1 GCF_022347545.1 Terribium retamae | reverse complement strand
CCGCCCCCGGCGCGCGCGCCCTCCCCCCCCCCCCCCCCCCCCCCCGCCGCCCCCCCCGCCCCCCCCCCCCCCCCCCCGGTCCTGAAAGGGACGTTGTGGAAACCTCTTTCCTGAGGGCCGAAATCCGGCTTTCAGGAAACGGGTTTTCAACCGTTCTGGCCCGGCGCCGCAAGGCAGGGGCACCCGAAGGGACCGCCAGGCGGAGGCGGTCGAGAATTGCAAGGCAGGTCGAGGCGAATGCCTGCCCCAAGAGCTAGCCAAGGAGCGACGATGGCCCAGACGCAGACTTTCAATGGCCGCAGACGCGTACGCAAGTTCTTCGGAAAGATCCCGGAAGTTGCGGAGATGCCGAACCTGATCGAGGTTCAGAAGGCATCTTATGATCAGTTCCTGATGGTGGACGAGCCTGAAGGCGGTCGTCCGGACGAAGGGCTGCAGGCCGTTTTCAAGTCGGTGTTCCCGATTTCTGACTTCTCCGGCTCTTCGATGCTGGAGTTCGTGAAGTATGAATTTGAAGCGCCGAAGTTCGACGTTGACGAGTGCCGTCAGCGCGACCTGACCTATGCTGCGCCGCTCAAGGTGACGCTGCGCCTCATCGTGTTCGATATCGACGAGGACACCGGCTCGAAGTCCATCAAGGACATCAAGGAGCAGGACGTCTACATGGGCGACATGCCGCTCATGACCATGAACGGCACCTTCATCGTCAACGGCACCGAGCGCGTCATCGTCTCGCAGATGCACCGTTCCCCAGGCGTCTTCTTCGACCACGACAAGGGCAAGTCGCACTCGTCGGGCAAGCTGCTGTTCGCGGCCCGTGTCATCCCTTATCGCGGCTCGTGGCTGGACATCGAGTTCGACTCGAAGGACGTCGTGCACGCCCGCATCGACCGCCGCCGCAAGATCCCGGTGACCTCGCTGCTGATGGCGCTGGGCATGGACGGCGAAGAGATCCTGTCGACCTTCTACAACAAGATCACCTATAAGCGCGCTGGCGACCATTGGCGTATCCCGTTCAATGTCGACCGCTTCAAGGGCCTGAAGGCCGTCAACGATCTTGTTGACGCCGACACCGGCGAAATCGTCGTGGAGGCCGGCAAGAAGATAACCGCCCGCCAGGCGCGTCAGCTTGCCGAAAAGGGCCTGAAGGCGATCAAGGCGACCGACGAGGACCTGCTCGGCAATTACCTCGCCGAGGACATCGTCAACTATGCAACCGGCGAGATTTTCCTCGAGGCCGGCGACGAGATCGACGACAAGACCCTCAAGGTTCTGCTCGGTACGGGCGAGACCGAGATCCAGATCCTGGACATCGATCACGTCAATGTCGGTGCCTACATCCGCAACACCCTGGCCGCCGACAAGAACGAAAGCCGCCAGGACGCGCTGTTCGACATCTACCGTGTCATGCGTCCGGGCGAGCCGCCGACGCTCGAGACGGCCGAAGCCATGTTCAACTCGCTGTTCTTCGACAGCGAGCGCTACGACCTGTCGGCCGTTGGCCGCGTCAAGATGAACATGCGTCTGGAACTCGACGCCGAGGACACCGTGCGCGTTCTGCGCAAGGACGACATCCTCGCCGTCGTCAAGACGCTGGTCGAACTGCGCGACGGCAAGGGTGAGATCGACGACATCGACAATCTCGGCAACCGCCGCGTGCGTTCGGTCGGCGAACTGATGGAGAACCAGTACCGCGTCGGCCTGCTGCGCATGGAGCGCGCGATCAAGGAACGCATGTCCTCGATCGAGATCGACACGGTCATGCCGCAGGACCTGATCAACGCCAAGCCTGCGGCTGCCGCGGTGCGCGAGTTCTTCGGTTCCTCGCAGCTGTCGCAGTTCATGGATCAGACCAACCCGCTCTCCGAGATCACGCACAAGCGTCGTCTCTCGGCGCTTGGACCTGGCGGTCTGACCCGCGAGCGCGCCGGCTTCGAAGTCCGCGACGTGCACCCGACGCATTACGGCCGTATCTGCCCGATCGAAACGCCGGAAGGCCCGAACATCGGTCTGATCAACTCGCTGGCCACTTTTGCCCGCGTCAACAAGTACGGCTTCATCGAAAGCCCGTACCGAAAGATCGTTGACGGCAGGCTGACCGACGAGGTCGTCTATCTGTCGGCCATGGAAGAGGCCAAGCACTATGTTGCGCAGGCCAACGCCGAGCTCGACAAGGAAGGCCGTTTCGTCGACGAATTCGTCATCTGCCGTAACGCCGGCGAGGTGATGATGGCGCCGCGCGAAAACGTCGACCTGATGGACGTGTCGCCGAAGCAGATGGTGTCGGTTGCCGCCGCGCTCATCCCGTTCCTCGAGAACGACGACGCCAACCGCGCGCTGATGGGTTCGAACATGCAGCGTCAGGCTGTGCCGCTGGTTCGTGCCGAGGCTCCGTTCGTCGGTACCGGCATGGAGCCGATCGTGGCTCGTGACTCCGGCGCTGCCATCGCGGCTCGCCGCACCGGCATCGTCGACCAGGTGGACGCGACCCGTATCGTTATCCGCGCTACAGAAGATCTCGATCCGGGCAAGTCCGGCGTCGACATCTACCGGCTGATGAAGTTCCAGCGCTCGAACCAGTCGACCTGCATCAACCAGCGTCCGCTGGTGAAGGTGGGCGACCGCATCGAGAAGGGCGACATCATCGCTGACGGTCCTTCGACCGATCTCGGCGATCTGGCGCTCGGCCGCAACGTGCTCGTCGCGTTCATGCCGTGGAACGGCTACAACTACGAGGACTCGATCCTCCTGTCCGAACGCATCGTCGCCGATGACGTCTTCACCTCGATCCACATCGAGGAGTTCGAGGTCATGGCGCGCGATACCAAGCTCGGGCCTGAGGAAATCACCCGCGACATTCCGAACGTCTCGGAAGAAGCGCTGAAGAACCTCGACGAAGCCGGTATCGTCTACATCGGTGCGGAAGTGCAGCCGGGCGACATCCTGGTCGGCAAGATCACGCCGAAGGGCGAAAGCCCGATGACCCCGGAAGAGAAGCTTCTGCGGGCGATCTTCGGTGAAAAGGCGTCCGACGTTCGTGACACCTCCATGCGCATGCCGCCCGGAACCTTCGGCACCGTCGTCGAAGTGCGCGTCTTCAACCGCCACGGCGTTGAGAAGGATGAGCGCGCCATGGCGATCGAGCGCGAGGAGATCGAGCGCCTGGCCAAGGACCGCGACGACGAACAGGCGATTCTGGATCGCAACGTCTACGCACGTCTTTCCGATGTGCTCATCGGCAAGGAGGCTATCGCCGGGCCGAAGGGCTTCAAGAAGGGCTCGACGCTGACCAAGGAGACGCTGGACGACTATCCGCGTTCGCAGTGGTGGCAGTTCGCCGTGGAGAACGAGAAGCTCCAGAGCGAACTGGAAGCCCTGCGCGGCCAGTACGACGACTCCAAGAAGGCGCTCGAGCAGCGCTTCATGGACAAGGTCGAGAAGGTGCAGCGCGGCGACGAGATGCCTCCGGGCGTCATGAAGATGGTCAAGGTCTTCGTGGCTGTGAAGCGCAAGATGCAGCCGGGCGACAAGATGGCCGGCCGTCACGGCAACAAGGGCGTGGTTTCGCGCATCGTTCCGGTCGAGGACATGCCGTTCCTCGAGGACGGCACGCATGCCGATATCGTGCTCAACCCGCTGGGCGTGCCTTCGCGCATGAACGTCGGCCAGATCCTGGAGACGCACCTTGGTTGGGCTTGCGCCGGCATGGGCAGGAAGATCGGCGAGCTGATCGAGGCCTATAAGGGCGGTGGCGACATCAAGCCGCTGCGCGAGACGATCGAGCAGATCATCCCGGCCAACGACCGCAACGAGCCGGTCCGCGAGTATGACGACGAGTCCATCGTTCGCCTCGGCGAGCAGATGAAGCGCGGCGTCTCCATCGCGACCCCGGTGTTCGACGGTGCGCACGAGGTCAACATCAACGAGATGCTGGAGCAGGCTGGCCTGCACACTTCCGGTCAGTCTCAGTTGTATGATGGCCGCACGGGTGAGCCGTTCGACCGCAAGGTGACCATGGGCTACATCTACATGCTCAAGCTTCACCACCTGGTCGACGACAAGATCCATGCCCGTTCGATCGGCCCGTACTCGCTCGTTACCCAGCAGCCGCTGGGCGGCAAGGCGCAGTTCGGCGGTCAGCGCTTCGGCGAAATGGAAGTCTGGGCTCTGGAAGCTTACGGCGCCGCCTACACGCTGCAGGAAATGCTGACCGTGAAGTCGGATGACGTGGCTGGCCGTACCAAGGTCTACGAAGCGATCGTCCGTGGCGACGATACCTTCGAAGCGGGCATTCCTGAGAGCTTCAACGTTCTCGTCAAGGAAATGCGCTCGTTGGGCCTCAACGTCGAGCTCGAGAACACCAAGGTCGAAAACGGGCAGCAGAGCCTGCCCGACGCGGCCGAGTAAGACGGCATATCGCGGGCGCGGAAACGCCGCGCCCGCCTGAGATTTTCCGGCTCAAGCCGGGTTTCGCGAGCGGTGGCTCGCAGTCACATGCAAAGGGGTTTTCGAGGACCCCGAAAAGGAGAATGGCATGAACCAAGAGGTCATGAATCTCTTCAATCCGCAGGCGCCCGCGCAGGTGTTCGATTCCATTCGCATCTCGCTGGCGTCGCCTGACAAGATTCTGTCCTGGTCGTTCGGTGAGATCAAGAAGCCGGAGACGATCAATTACCGCACGTTCAAGCCCGAGCGTGACGGCCTGTTCTGCGCGCGCATTTTCGGTCCGATCAAGGACTACGAATGCCTGTGCGGCAAGTACAAGCGCATGAAGTACAAGGGCGTCATCTGCGAAAAGTGCGGCGTGGAAGTCACGCTGTCGCGTGTTCGCCGCGAGCGCATGGGCCACATCGAGCTCGCCGCTCCGGTTGCGCACATCTGGTTCCTGAAGTCGCTTCCGTCGCGTATCGGCACGCTGCTCGACATGACGCTGAAGGATATCGAGCGCGTCCTCTACTTCGAAAACTACATCGTTACCGAGCCTGGCCTCACCGCGCTGAAGGAGCATCAACTGCTCAGCGAGGAAGAGTACATGATCGCCGTCGACGAATATGGCGAGGACTCGTTCACCGCCATGATCGGCGCCGAGGCGATCCATGACCTGCTGGCCGGTATGGAACTGGAGAAGATCGCCGGCGATCTGCGTTCGGAACTCGCTTCCACGACGTCGGAGCTGAAGCAGAAGAAGCTCTTGAAGCGCCTCAAGGTGGTCGAGAACTTCATGGAATCCGGCAATCGCCCGGAATGGATGATCATGAAGGTCGTCCCGGTCATCCCGCCGGACCTGCGTCCGCTGGTTCCGCTGGATGGCGGCCGCTTCGCGACGTCCGATCTGAACGATCTCTATCGCCGCGTCATCAACCGTAACAACCGTCTGAAGCGCCTCATCGAGCTGCGCGCGCCCGGCATCATCGTGCGCAATGAAAAGCGCATGCTGCAGGAAGCCGTAGACGCTCTGTTCGACAATGGCCGTCGTGGCCGCGTTATCACCGGTGCCAACAAGCGTCCGCTGAAGTCGCTGTCCGACATGCTCAAGGGCAAGCAGGGCCGCTTCCGCCAGAACCTGCTCGGCAAGCGTGTCGACTATTCCGGTCGGTCGGTCATCGTGACCGGTCCGGAACTGAAGCTGCATCAGTGCGGCCTGCCGAAGAAGATGGCGCTTGAGCTGTTCAAGCCCTTCATCTACGCCCGCCTCGACGCCAAGGGTTACTCCTCGACCGTCAAGCAGGCGAAGAAGCTGGTCGAGAAGGAGCGTCCGGAAGTCTGGGATATCCTGGACGAGGTCATCCGCGAGCATCCGGTTCTGCTCAACCGCGCTCCGACGCTGCACCGCCTCGGCATCCAGGCGTTCGAGCCCACCCTGATCGAAGGCAAGGCGATCCAGCTGCATCCGCTGGTCTGCACGGCCTTCAACGCCGACTTCGATGGCGACCAGATGGCGGTCCATGTGCCGCTGTCGCTGGAAGCGCAGCTCGAAGCCCGCGTGCTGATGATGTCGACCAACAACATCCTGCACCCGGCCTCCGGCGCGCCGATCATCGTGCCGTCGCAGGACATGGTTCTGGGTCTCTACTATCTCTCGATCGTCAACCAGAACGAGCCGGGAGAGGGCATGGCGTTCGCCGACATGGGCGAATTGCAACATGCGCTGGAAACCAAGGCTGTCACCCTGCACGCCAAGATCAAGGGCCGTTTCCGGACCGTTGATGCGGAAGGCAACGTCGTGTCGAAGATTTACGACACCACGCCCGGCCGCATGATCCTCGGCGAACTGCTGCCGAAGAACGTCAACGTGCCGTTCGAGACCGCCAACCAGGAGATGACCAAGAAGAACATCTCCAAGATGATCGACACCGTCTATCGCCACTGCGGTCAGAAAGAGACGGTCATCTTCTGCGATCGTATCATGGCCCTCGGCTTCGCTCATGCGTGCCGCGCCGGCATTTCGTTCGGCAAGGACGACATGCTGATCCCGGACACCAAGGAGAAGCTGGTTGCCGAAACCGAGGCTTTGGCCAAGGAATACGAGCAGCAGTACAATGACGGTCTGATCACCCAGGGCGAGAAGTACAACAAGGTCGTCGACGCCTGGGCCAAGTGTTCGGAAAAGGTCGCCGACGAAATGATGGGCCGCATCAAGGCGGTCGAGTTCGACCCGAATGGCCGTCAGAAGCCGATGAACTCGATCTACATGATGTCTCATTCGGGTGCGCGTGGTTCGCCCACCCAGATGCGCCAGCTCGCCGGTATGCGCGGCCTGATGGCCAAGCCGTCGGGTGAAATCATCGAGACGCCGATCATCTCGAACTTCAAGGAAGGCCTCACCGTTCTGGAGTATTTCAACTCCACGCACGGTGCCCGTAAGGGTCTGGCCGACACCGCTCTGAAGACCGCGAACTCGGGTTACCTGACCCGTCGTCTGGTCGACGTGGCGCAGGACTGCATCGTCAACTCCGTGGATTGCGGCACCGACAAGGGCCTCACCATGCAGCCGATCGTCGATGCGGGCCAGATCGTCGCTTCCATCGGCCAGCGTGTTCTGGGCCGTACGGCGCTCGACGACATCAACCATCCGGTCACCGGCGATCTGCTGGTCAAGGCCGGCAGACTGATGGACGAGCGCGACGTCGAGCTCATCGAAAAGGCTGGCGTGCAGTCGGTGCGTATCCGTTCGGCGCTGACCTGTGAGGTTCGCACCGGCGTCTGCGCGGTCTGCTACGGTCGCGATCTTGCGCGCGGTACCCCGGTCAACCAGGGCGAGGCTGTCGGCGTTATCGCCGCGCAGTCGATCGGCGAGCCGGGCACCCAGCTCACCATGCGTACCTTCCACATGGGCGGTACCGCTCAGGTGGTGGACTCCTCCTATCTCGAGGCGTCCTATGAAGGCACGGTGTCGATCCGTAACCGCTCCGTGGTTCGCAATTCCGACGGTCATCTCGTGGTGATGGGCCGCAACATGGCGATCCTGATCCTCGACGAGACCGGCAAGGAGCGCGCCACGCACCGCGTCACCTACGGTTCGCGCATCTATGTGGACGACGGCGACAAGGTGAAGCGCGGCCAGCGTATCGCCGAGTGGGATCCGTACACTCGTCCGATCCTCACCGAAATCGAGGGTCGCGTGGCGTTCGAGGACTTGGTCGACGGCATTTCCGTTCAGGAAACCGCCGACGAGTCTACGGGCATCACCAAGCGCGAGGTCATCGACTGGCGGTCCACGCCGCGCGGCTCGGACCTCAAGCCGGCGATCGTCGTCCAGGATGCCAAGGGCAAGGTCGGCAAGCTGTCGAAGGGCGGCGATGCCCGCTTCCTGCTCTCGGTCGAGGCAATCCTCTCGGTCGAGCCGGGTGCTTCGGTCAAGCCGGGCGACGTGCTTGCTCGTATCCCGATGGAAAGCGCCAAGACCAAGGACATCACCGGTGGTCTGCCGCGCGTGGCCGAACTGTTCGAGGCTCGTCGTCCGAAGGATCACGCCATCATCGCCGAGATCGATGGTACGGTCCGCTTCGGTCGCGACTACAAGAACAAGCGCCGCATCATCATCGAGCCGCATGACTCGACGCTGGAGCCGGTCGAATACCTGATCCCGAAGGGCAAGCCGTTCCACCTCCAGGACGGCGACGTCATCGAGAAGGGCGACTACATCCTCGACGGCAATCCGGCGCCGCACGACATCTTGGCGATCAAGGGCGTGGAGGCTCTGGCTTCCTATCTCGTCAACGAAATCCAGGAAGTCTACCGGTTGCAGGGCGTGTCGATCAACGACAAGCACATCGAGGTGATCGTTCGTCAGATGCTGCAGAAGGTGGAGATCACCGAGCAGGGCGACTCGACCTACATCCCGGGCGACCATGTCGACGTGATCGAGCTGGACGAGATCAACGAACGCCTGATCGAAGAAGGCAAGAAGCCGGCGGCCGGCCAGCCGGTCCTGCTCGGCATCACCAAGGCCTCGTTGCAGACGCCGTCCTTCATCTCGGCCGCCTCCTTCCAGGAGACGACCCGCGTGCTGACGGAAGCTGCCGTTGCCGGCAAGACCGACATGCTGCAGGGCCTGAAGGAAAACGTCATCGTCGGCCGGCTGATCCCGGCCGGTACCGGTGGCCAGATGAGCCAGATCCGTCGCATTGCGACGCATCGCGACGAACTCATCCTCGACGAGCGTCGCAAGACGTCCGGCGTGGAAGTGGCCGAGCCGATGCTGACCGACATGGTCAGCGCCGCCCAGTAAGCGGCCGACAAACGAACAGAAAAGGGGCCTTCGTCGGCCCCTTTTTTCTTTTTGAGGATATGACTGGGTGAACTGAAAAATGGTGTTGGTGCACCGCATCGGTTATGGACCGGGACTTGGTTCCTTGCGAGATCGCTATGAAATTTATAGCGTTTGCCATTCCACTCAGCCTTGCAACGACTGTTCAGGTCCCTGCCGGTGATCGGACGCCCTACGCCAATGTCCGCTACAATTATTGGATCGATCTGCCGGAGGATTTCTCGGCCATCGTCGAATCCGCGAATGGCGACGGGGGCACGTCGCAATCGGTGGATGGACAAGCCAAGCTCGCCGTCTGGGGCAGCTATCCGAGCGAGGGCGGCTTTGCGCAAGAGGTGAAATGGCGCATCGGCCAAGAGGAGACTGCGGGCTGGTCGGTCGACTACGTGCGCCGGAAACCTAAATGGGCGGTATGGTCGGGTTCGAAGGGCGATCGTGTCTATTACGAACGGGCCATCCCTGTCTGTGGCGGTGCAGTCGCTTATTTTCGCCTCGAATACGACAAAGCACGGGCGAAAGCGTTCGATCCTGTCATCACCCGTCTGGTTAAATCGTTGCGCAGCGGAGATTGCTGAAGCCTAGCCTAACCCATCGCGCGTCTGATGGTTTTCGACAGTCGGTTGAGAAACTTCGGTCGCGATGTTGCCACCAGTTTCCAGGAAAGCACCGCTCTCGCCTGTTTTTGCGGCAGCAGGCCGACTGCCATGAACCATGCTGCCTGTATGGCACGTCTGCGCAATGAATAATGCATGTCGAAACTGGCCGCGGCCCCGGCTGTCGCAAGCCAGAGACGAGAATCGTCCGGCATGGGATGCATGGCTTCGTCGAAACAAAGAGAGGCCAGGCGTTCCTCCAAGTGAAACGGATCGCGGAGTGCCGGATTGCCTTCGAGCTTGAGGCCGATGGATTTCGTTTCCGCAGAAAGCGCGTCCAGCCGATGACGGTCATGCTCGACCCGCCAGCGCGCGCGCTTGGCGAGTTTGCCTCCGAATACCGAGTGGTTGGCCCCGTGAATTCGGTAGGCTCCCAGCGGGCTTTCGAGCGCTTGCACCCGGCCGCGAAGTGGCGCCAGGGTGGCGAGATAACCGTCGGCACCCTGGCGGAATTCTTCCTCCGGTATCGGCATGATCGGCTCGAGTGCCGAACGGGAAAAGGCAAGCCCGCTGGTGACGGTTGTCTGGTAGCGGCCGCGCTGGAGGAGTTTCGGGGTCACATCGCCAGTGTCGAAAGGCCACTCGGGTGGAGGATAAACATCCTTCACTTGCTCCTGCTCATCGACCAGATGCAGCCTGAACTGCAACTGGGCCGTTGAAGCTCGCCATGCTTCGACCACAGATGAGACCGCATCAGGGTAGAGATAATCGTCGGCATCGAGGAAGAATACGATGTCGCCATTGCTGACGGCGAAACCGGTATTGAAGGCGGCGGCGTGTCCGCCATTGCGCGTTCGTATGTGTGGCTGGATTCTGTGGCCATATGACTTGATAACCGCAGGCGACTGATCGGTTGACGCGTCGTCCACAACGATTACCTCAACGTGCGGATAGTCCTGCGCCAGCACACTGCCGATGCTGCGATCGAGAAAACGCGAATAGTTGTAGTTGGAAATGATGATCGACACGGGATCCGGCAACGGTACCTCGTTCCACCCGCCCACTTCAGTTTTTCGTTGCGGGGGAACGTTCCTCCGCCGTTGCCCAGAGCATTTTGTAAGCGGGGCTGCCCGCGCGCGAGACGACCTTAACGGCCATCCCGGCAATGCCGCAACCTCAGCAATGTGATCATTCCATGATCATTTGGTGACGCCGCCGTTTGGACAGGCTTCGCAAGAAACGGAATGCGACAGGTTTCAACGATGCTTAGCCTCTGGAGATCAAGTCGTTCGCGCCGTCAGGCGGCGTGGAGCGCTCCAGCTCAAGGAGGTTGCCATGAATGCCAATGTTCGCATCCGTCAGCAGACCAGCAAAGCCGCCGAGGAACGCGTGGCCGCCTACGACTGGGACGGACTCGGCACCGATCTGGATGCCTATGGCTGCGCTGTGCTCGAAAAGCTGATCTCGCCTGAAGAGTGCGAGTCCATTGCAGGACTCTATCTTCATGAAGAACATTTCCGCAGCCATATCATCATGGCCCGCCATGGTTTCGGCAAAGGCGAGTATCGTTATTTCAAATACCCGCTACCGGATCTGATCGGCGGTCTGCGTACCGCGCTCTATCCGCATCTGGCGACTGTCGCCAACGCCTGGAGCGAGCGCATGGGGAACGACCAGCGCTATCCGGCGACGCACCGAGACTATCTCGAGCTTTGCCATGAAGCGGGCCAGACGCGGCCGACGCCGCTTCTGCTCCAGTATAGGGAGGGGGACTTCAATTGCCTCCACCAGGACCTCTACGGTGATCTCGCTTTTCCGATCCAGGTTGCGGTGCTGCTTTCAGAACCCGGTCGCGATTTCACCGGCGGCGAGTTCGTTCTGACCGAACAGCGTCCGCGGATGCAGAGCCGCGCGGAGGTCGTGCCGTTGCGACAGGGGGACGCTGTCGCTTTTGCCGTTCATAACAGACCGGTGCAAGGCACGAAGGGAAACTATCGCGTCAGTCTGCGTCATGGCGTGAGCAGAATTCGCTCTGGCCATCGCCACACGGTGGGCATCATCTTCCACGACGCACGTTGACCCCGTCTTTCCTGTGAGCTTCGCGACACTCCTGACACGAAAAGAGACGCAAAGCAGGTAGGCTGTCGATCGACGCGGAAGTCCCGAGGGATCCATGACATGTGGGAGCAGCAAACAGGTTGAGTTGATCTCGGGGACGGTCGCCACTCCGATCGGCCCGCTGGTGGTCATAGAGGACGAAGCTGACGCGCTTTTCATGGTCGAGTTCGCCGATTGCGAGCACCGCATGGAAAGGTGGCTACAGCATCGGCTCGCTTCTGGCCGCTACCGGTTGCGGACGGGAACGATCTCATCCAGCGCACGGGAAACTTTCGCCGCCTATTTCGACGGCACGGTCGACATCCTTAGCAGCCTGCCCGTCCGGTTCGACGGCACGTCGTTCCAGAACGAGATGTGGACGGCATTGCGGGAGGTGCTGCCTGGCGAAACGCTTGCCTATGGCGTCTTTGCGGAAAGGCTCGGCAGGCCGAATGCCGCGCGCGCCGTCGGCCACGCAAACGGCTCCAACCCGCTTTCCATCGTCGTACCGTGCCATCGACTGGTCGGCGCCAATGGTGCGCTCACCAACTATGGCGGTGGGCTGCAGCGCAAGCGCTGGCTGCTCGATCACGAGGCGCGCCACGCCAATCAGTGAGCCCAACTCCCACCGCGCGACGGTATCGCATCGCATTCGGCTGGCTGTGCAGCGGTGAGCGAGGCGGTTTGACATCCCTTGCCGCTGCTTCATACTCAATCCGGGGATGAAGGGTGGGTCCGAAGTTTGATCCGTGATCGGAGCGCCGACGGATCATGCGCGCAACGAGGATGCTGCGTTCTGCTCGGCCCTGATGGTCGCGGTGCCGCAGCGAGGAGGGACCGATGACCGATGCAACCTTGAAATCAGGCAATACAGACGCGGTGGAGCCCAGCCTCCATCGCGTGATGGGGCCGTGGCTGCTGCTGTTGTTCATTGTCGGCGATATTCTGGGTACCGGCATCTACGCCCTGACAGGGCAGGTCGCCAAGCAGGTTGGTGGCGTGGTGTGGCTGCCATTCCTGGTCGCCTTTACTGTCGCCGTGATCACTGCTTTCAGCTATCTGGAACTGGTCACGAAGTATCCTCGGGCCGCTGGCGCCGCCCTCTACACGCACAAGGCGTTCGGCATCCACTTCGTCACCTTCATCGTGGCCTTCGCGGTGATGTGCTCGGGCATCACTTCCGCCTCGACCGCTTCGCGCGCTTTCGCGGTCAACTTCTCTTCCGCCTTTGGCCTCGGCCTGGAAAGTGGCACGGGTGTGATCCTGCTCGGCCTGGCTTTCATGGCAATCGTCGCGGCGGTGAATTTCCGCGGCGTCGGCGAGAGCGTGAAACTCAATGTGGTTCTTACCTGTGTCGAACTCACCGGTCTGCTCATCGTCATTGTGATCGGCCTGTGGGCAATCGGCATGGGACAGGGCGATGTCTCGCGCGTCACCCAATTCCACACGCCTGAAGGTGTCAGTGCATTCTGGCCCGTGATCGCTGCCACCACGCTCGCCTTCTTCGCGATGGTGGGTTTCGAGGATTCGGTGAACATGGCCGAGGAGACGAAGGAGCCGACCAAGATCTTCCCGAAGATTCTGCTTGCCGGCTTGCTGATCACCGGCTTGATCTATGTGCTGGTTTCGGTTTCCGCTGTCACGCTCGTCGAGCCGGCGCAACTCGGCGAAGGCGAAGCGCCATTGCTCAAAGTGGTATCGACCGGTGCGCCGGCCTTCCCGATCTGGATCTTCGCGTTCATCACCATGTTCGCAGTTGCCAATTCGGCGTTGATCAACATGCTGATGGCGAGCCGCCTGGTTTACGGCATGAGCCGCGAGCACGTTCTGCCCCCGGTGCTCGGCAAGGTTCATGCAAGCCGCAAGACACCTTATATCGCCATCATATTCACGACATTGCTGGCCTTTGGCCTCATCACTTTCGTCGGCTCGGTGCCGCAACTTGGTGGCACGACGGCACTACTGCTGCTTTGCGTGTTCACCATCGTCAATGTCGCCGTATTGGTGCTGCGCAAGGACAAGGTCGACCACGATCATTTCACCGCACCCACCATCCTGCCGGTGATTGGCGCCATTGCCTGCGGTTTCCTGACGGGCCCTTGGACCGGCCGCAATCCCGATCAATACAAGATCGCCGGCGTGCTTCTGGCGATCGGCGTGGTGTTGTGGGTGGTGACCGTTTTCATCAACCGTGCCACCGGCGTGAAGCCGGAAGCCCCGACGGTGGGCGAGGGGGGCATGCCGGGCCCCGTCAACTGATCACGGGCCCGACCGCGGAGCGATCGGGGTGGTCTGGAGATTGTAAAAAACCGGCAGGTGGAATCGCCTGCCGGTTTTCGCTGTTCGGGTGGGGCGGGCTTAGTCGAAGAATGCTTCGACGACGTTGCGCTTGCCCAGCATGAAGGCATCCGCCACATGCTGCAGCGGGGTGAGATCGACGTCGGATTTCCGCTCACGCACCAGTTCGGCAAAACGACGATAGAGCATCGGATACTCCGCTTCCGGTCCTTCATGCAGCGTCTTGCCGTCGACGGTGAGCTTGGTGCCGCCACCCGACAGAACCATCGCACCTTTGTCCGTCTCGGCCAGGATATCCCAGCTTTGCGGTCCGGTCTGGCGCCAGTCGAAATCGACGGCGACCGGAATGCCATCCGCGCTGCGGAAGCTCACTTGGGCAGCGATCGGCGCGTCGCGATTTTCCGGGAAATCCAGAGTTGCAGCGGTAATGAACATCGGCGGCAGGATATGGGTCGCGATCGACAGCGCATTGATACCGGGATCGAAGACACCGAATCCGCCAGGTTGCCATATCCACGCCTGGTTCGGATGCCAACGGCGCACGTCTTCCTTCCAGTTGATCCCGGCCGTTTTGATCTGCGCCGCCGCAAGGAAGGCCCGCGCCGCTTCCACTGCCGGTGCATAGCGCGAGTGCCATGAAGCGAAGAGCGACAAGCCCTTTTCCGCAGCGAGCGTCTTTAACTGCTCGACTTCGCTGACCGTCGCGCCGGGCGGCTTTTCCAGAAAAACGTGTTTGCCTGCGAGGATCGCTGCCCGCGCCGCATCATGGCGGAACTGCGGTGGCATGCACAGCGATACCGCCTCGATCTCAGGCCCGGCTTGCAGGAGCGTTTCGATGTCCCGGAAATTCGGAATGCCGTCTACCGTCCCATGCGGACTTGCTGCCGCGACGAGCCGGAATTCCTTGTCCTTGGCAAGTGCCGGCAGATGCTGGTCGCGGGCGATCTTGCCGATGCCGACGATGGCGATACGAATGGGCTCAGGCATGAAGGGTGCCTTCTTCTGTGTAGGGATGGAGATATTTAGAGCGGGAAGCGAGTAAGCGAACGGTTTCGGTTCGATCGCATCGCAGTCGGCTAGACAGGTTCGTCGAAGGTGACGATCGAGACTTCGCCTTCCAGCGCGCCTTGATAAGCGGACAGGTGCGGTTCTTCATCCGGTTCACCCTGCATCTCGCCGATCTGGTCGAGTTCGGCTTCCGCATAGCCTTCGGCTGCGAGTGATTCCAGTGCGCGGCGCACCGCGGAATCATCGTCGTGCGCCATCAGCATGACATGAACGCCTTCAGGCTTGCCGTTCTTCTTCTTCCAGACCCGGCCAGTGATGATAATGACCGGACGCGGTTCGTCATTGTCGTTGTGCGGATCCTGCAAGACTGATTCCTTTACATATGCATGCGAATGTCGCGTTTTGCCTCTTTTTGCACGAAGCCCGGCCAGGCAACAGCCGCGGGCCGGTCACTTTCTTCTTCACACGTGCAAAAAGACGCAAGAATATTACATGCGTCTCGCGCATGGCTGTCCCGCCTCGGCAAAGGTTGATTTTCTGGGGCTGCGGGCTTGACGGTTCGCGATGTTGCGAGTAGAAGCCGCGACGTCTGAACCGATGTGAGGTCAGCTTTTCCGAGGCGTCGCGCCTTGGAGTTTGCCTCAAACAGGGTTCGTTTTACGAGCGAATGACATTTCCGTCACGCATGAAGCGGCAACGCTTCCTCTGCTTTTTGTTCGGGCAAGACCGCGAGAGAGCGGTTTCGGCCCGAATTTGCGTATGGAAAGCCGCTTGAAACGGCCCGTAACGGGTTTGCGACACGAGATTGAGAACTAGAAGGAAGGTTTAATGCCTACCGTTAACCAGCTGATCCGCAAGCCGCGCCAGGTGCCGGCAACGCGAAACAAGGTCCCGGCCATGCAGCAGAACCCGCAGAAGCGGGGCGTCTGCACGCGCGTCTATACCACCACGCCGAAGAAGCCGAACTCGGCTCTGCGCAAGGTGGCCAAGATTCGTCTGACCAACGGTTTCGAAGTGATCGGCTATATCCCGGGTGAAGGTCATAACCTTCAGGAGCACTCCGTTGTCATGATCCGTGGCGGCCGCGTGAAAGACCTTCCGGGTGTGCGCTATCACGTCATTCGTGGCGTGCTCGACACCCAGGGCGTCAAGAACCGCAAGCAGCGTCGTTCGAAGTACGGCGCCAAGCGTCCGAAGTAAGGTTTTCCGGCTTCGGCGCTTTTTATTTGTGCGTCGGGCCTGCGAGATTGAGAGACAAGAGCCATGTCCCGTCGTCACAGTGCAGATAAGCGTGAGATCAATCCGGATCCGAAGTTCGGCGATCTGGTGATCACCAAGTTCATGAATGCCGTCATGTATGATGGCAAGAAGTCGGTTGCCGAGACGATCGTCTATGGCGCGCTCGATCAGGTCCAGTCGAAGACCAAGCAGGAGCCGGTCGCCGTGTTCCATCAGGCGCTCGACAATGTCGCTCCGCACGTCGAAGTACGTTCGCGTCGCGTCGGTGGTGCGACCTACCAGGTTCCGGTCGATGTTCGTCCGGAGCGTCGTCAGGCGCTCGCCATCCGTTGGCTGATCAGCGCTGCGCGCAACCGCAACGAGACCACCATGGTCGACCGCCTCTCCGGCGAATTGATGGACGCGGCCAACAACCGCGGCACCGCCGTGAAGAAGCGTGAAGACACCCACAAGATGGCGGAAGCCAACCGCGCTTTCGCGCACTACCGCTGGTAAGCGCGAACGAGACTTGAGAGGCACCTCCCATGGCCCGCGAATATAAAATCGAAGACTACCGCAATTTCGGTATCATGGCGCACATCGACGCCGGCAAGACGACGACGACTGAGCGCGTCCTGTATTACACGGGCAAGTCGCACAAGATCGGCGAAGTCCACGATGGCGCTGCCACCATGGACTGGATGGAGCAGGAGCAGGAACGCGGCATCACCATCACGTCCGCTGCGACCACGACCTTCTGGAAGGGTCGTGATGGCAAGATGCGCCGCTTCAACATCATCGACACCCCCGGCCACGTCGACTTCACCATTGAGGTCGAGCGTTCGCTGCGCGTGCTCGACGGCGCCATCGCGCTGCTCGATGCCAACGCCGGTGTCGAGCCGCAGACCGAGACTGTCTGGCGCCAGGCCGACAAGTACCGCGTTCCGCGCATGATCTTCTGCAACAAGATGGACAAGATCGGCGCCGACTTCTACCGCTCGGTGGAAATGATCGGTTCGCGCCTCGGCGCCCAGGCTGTCGTCATGCAGCTGCCGATCGGCGCCGAATCCGAGTTCAAGGGCGTCGTCGACCTGATCGAGATGAACGCGCTGGTCTGGCGCGATGAATCCCTGGGCGCTGCCTGGGATGTCGTCGAGATCCCGGCTGACCTCAAGGCCAAGGCTGAGGAATTCCGCGAGAAGCTCATCGAAGCCGCCGTCGAAATGGACGACGACGCGATGAACGCCTATCTCGAAGGTAACCTGCCGTCGAATGACCAGCTGCGCGCGCTGATCCGCAAGGGCACGATCGCTGTGAAGTTCTTCCCGATGTTCTGCGGCTCGGCCTTCAAGAACAAGGGTGTGCAGCCGCTGCTCGACGCCGTTGTCGAATATCTGCCGTCGCCGATCGACGTGCCGGCCATCAAGGGCGTTGACGCCAAGACCGATGCTGAGATCGAGCGTCATGCGGACGACAACGAGCCGCTGTCGATGCTCGCTTTCAAGATCATGAACGATCCGTTCGTCGGCTCGCTCACCTTCGCTCGCATCTATTCGGGCAAGCTCACCAAGGGTGCGTCGCTCGACAACACCGTGAAGGGCAAGAAGGAGCGCATCGGCCGCATGCTGCAGATGCACGCCAACTCGCGCGCCGACATTGAAGAGGCCTACGCTGGCGACATCGTCGCTCTGGCCGGCCTGAAGGAAACCACCACCGGCGACACGCTGTGCGATCCGCTGCATCCGGTTATCCTGGAGCGCATGGAATTCCCGGATCCGGTCATCCAGATCGCGATCGAGCCGAAGACCAAGGGCGACCAGGAAAAGATGGGCCTCGCGCTGCATCGCCTGGCTGCCGAAGATCCGTCCTTCCGCGTCAAGACCGACGAGGAATCGGGTCAGACCATCATCGCCGGCATGGGCGAACTCCACCTTGACATCATCGTCGACCGCATGCGTCGCGAGTTCAAGGTCGAGGCGAATGTCGGCGCCCCGCAGGTTGCCTATCGCGAGACGATCACCCGCACCCACGAACAGGACTACACCCACAAGAAGCAGACCGGCGGTACCGGCCAGTTCGCCCGCGTCAAGCTGGTGTTCGAGCCGAATCCGGAAGGCGAGGACTACGTGTTCGAGTCCAAGATCGTCGGCGGTTCGGTTCCGAAGGAATACATCCCGGGTGTCGAGAAGGGCATCGGTTCGGTCATGTCGTCCGGTCCGTTCGCTGGCTTCCCGATGATCGGCGTAAAGGCGACGCTCATCGATGGCGCCTTCCACGACGTCGACTCTTCGGTTCTGGCCTTCGAAATCGCTTCTCGCGCTGCCTTCAAGGAAGCTGCTCCGAAGCTCGGCGTCCAGCTGCTCGAGCCGATCATGAAGGTCGAGGTTGTCACGCCTGAAGACTATGTCGGCAACGTCATCGGCGATTTGAACAGCCGCCGTGGCCAGATCCAGGGTCAGGAGACCCGCGGTATCGCCGTCGTCGTCAACGCGATGGTGCCGCTGGCGAACATGTTCAAGTACGTCGACTCGCTGCGTTCGATGTCGCAGGGCCGCGCCCAGTACACGATGCAGTTCGACCACTACGAGCCGGTTCCGACCGCAGTCGCTCAGGAAGTTCAGAAGAAATACGCGTAATTCCGCGGAATTGCGTAACCAGGTTTAACGCCTTCGGGCATGCAGGAAATGGAGACCTCACATGGCAAAAGGTAAATTCGAGCGTACGAAGCCTCATGTGAACATTGGCACGATTGGTCACGTTGACCATGGCAAGAC
>NZ_JAKREW010000063.1 GCF_022347545.1 Terribium retamae | reverse complement strand
GGCCTGGGCAGTGCGCTCAACCTCAACAACATCGTCGGTGGTGCCGGCGGTGGCGCGATCCTGACCGCCATCATCGGCCTGGTCATGAACGCGATGAAAAAGTAAGCGCAGCTCTTTTTCAGCTGCAGCCAGGCAGGGGGCGGCAATGAGCAGTGATTTGCCGCAATGCAAGCGCTCCTAAAAAGATAGGGGGGCTGGGTCGCTTGTCGAAGTCCTTCTTCGAGAGGGGCGTGTGACGGTCCCCCAAAGGGCCTGGCCTCGACTTCGAGACAGCCGCTCGCCGAACGGCAAAATCCCGTTCGGCGAACATCGGTGCAGCCAGGAGCGAGCCCATCGTCTTGCAGACGATTATGGCCTTGCTCGCGATTATGCCTGCGAAGGTTTCCAGTCGACCGAGGGGACGACATTGACCATCCAGGGGATGCCGAACTTGTCGACCAGCGAACCGAAGCCGGGAGACCAGAAGGTCTCGGCGAAGGGCATGACGATCCTGCCATCCGCCGCAAGCGCGTCAAACCAGCGTTGAGCCTCGGCCTTGTCTTCTGTATGCAAGGTCACGTCGAAGCCATTCTTGGGCTTGTCGATGTTGCTTGCCCATTCGAGGTCCATGTCGGCGCCCATGAGAGCCTGGTCGCCGACCTCGAGCCAGCAATGCATGAGCCAGTCCTTGTACTTGTCGCCGGCGATCGGCATGCCGGGAGGCGCTTTGCCATAGGGGTAGGCAGCGGTAATCTTTCCACCCAGAACCTTGGCGTAAAAATCAAAAGCTTCGCGACATTGTCCCTGGAAGCTCAGGCTGGTGACGATCTTCATGATGATCTCCTATCGTGATCTGGTCTTGGTTCGAAATTGCTGTGAAGCCTTGGCTTCATGACGCTCCTGGAGCGTTTCCGTTTTTCACCGAAACGCTCTATCTCTTTGTTTTGACGCAATTCCGGATGGAAAACCGTTACACACTTTTCCTGGAATTGCTCTGGCCGCTGAAGCCGTGCGGATATGTTCCAGCGCGGCCGACCGGCCCTCGCACCAAAAACGGGATCACATCTCCGGCGGTGCAAGTCCGCCGCGGGTCACGATCCCGCTTCCCGGCTGTCGCCAAGTTTCAGCCGTCATTTCGGCCTGATGCAAGTCCCGGCCGACGGAGACGCTGTTCGAGCGCTTGCTATCAGGCACTGTGTTGAAAAGCCCGGCGGGTTGTCACGGCAAAGTTGTCTCAACGGCTTGAAGGATGCGATGGGCTGCCTTTACGCGTTCCTCATTGGGATAGTTCGTGTTCGCCAGCAACACGATCCCGACCCTGCTCTTGGGGATGAATGCCACATAGCCGCCAAATCCCCGTGTGGCGCCCGTCTTGTTGAAGAACCTATCCGTATCCTGGGGGATGGAACGGGCCAGCGGTTCGGTCTTGCGTGGCTTCAGCGCCATGTCCGCCGAATTGCCTTGCAGCAGTGTATCCAGCTCGACCGGACGGTCGTACATTTCCCACCCCAGCCCCTGGATCATGGAACCCGCGCGGTAATATCCGGCCTGGGTGGTCGAAACTGCCTTTGCCCAATTCCGGTCCAATGCCGAACCATCGATATTGGCCTCCACCAGACGCAGAAGGTCGGGGGCCGTGGTCTTGATGCCGTAAGCTTCGGCATCGAGCGCGCCGGGCGATACACGAACGGGCTGGCCTTGTTTCGTATACCCTTGAGCATAATTTTCCATGCGATCTGCCGGGACGTGCACGAATGTGTGGTTCAGGCCGAAGGCCGCGGCCAGCTTGCCCTCCATGAAGGCCTCGAAGGGTTCGCCGATCGCGCGCGCGGAAAGATGCCCGAAAAGTCCGATTGAGGGATTGGAGTAAAGCCGCATGATGCCTTGCCCGAATTCGGGTCGCCAGGCTCGGTAGTAGGCAAGCATCTTGCTGTTGTCGGACACCTCCTCGGGAAATTGCAGCGGAAGCCCGCCCGCGGAATAGGTTCCGAGCTCGAGAAGCGAAATCCGCTCGAACGCGCTGCCGCCCAGCTCAGGCCAGTGCGTCACCGCCTTGTCGTCGAGGGCGAGCGCGTCTGTCGCGGCCGCGTAGGCACCCAGCGTGGCAGTGAAGATCTTGCTTATGGAGCCGATCTCGAAAATCGTATCCTTTGTTACTTTCCGGCCGCTCTCCTTGGAGGCCACGCCATAGCCGAAGAAATGGCTGTTGCCATTGACGGTCACCGCAACTGCCATGCCCGCAATGGCCTGTTGCTTCATGAGGGGGATGATCGCTTCATCGACCGCCTGTCGCAAGGCCGCCGCTGAAATCTCCCCGTCGGCCGCGAAGGTGGAAACGGGGCATAGCAGCAGACATGCCGCAGATACACGGGCCGCAAATATGCGGACTGTCAAAGAAGCCGGTGCGACAACAAGCATGGAAGTCATCGATTCAACCTGCCGCGCGTCTTCTGACGCGCGGCGTTGACATAACCTTCGTCAATTCGATGCGGACGAGTAGCGCCAACTGAAAATTCGCGGTTGTAAACTTTATGGAGATATATCGTGACATGCGGCTGGTAATAAAATCCACCTTCGCTTTGGTATCTTAGATCGAGCTAAAGCTGCCTCAGCAATTCCTTTGCCTGCGAGCGGTCGGCTTGCCCCGGATCCTCGTCCAGGTTCAATATCTCGACGACGCCGTTCGTGATGACGGCTGAATAGCGTTTGGACCTCGTTCCAAGACCCGCGACCCGCAAATCGATATCCATCCCGATCGATCTGGTGAAATCGGCTTCAGGGTCGGCCAGGAAAAGCACCTTGCCTTCAGCGTCGGTGCTCCGCGCCCACGCGCTCATCACAAAAGGATCATTGACGGCGATGACGGCGATTTCATCGACGCCCTTTGCAAGAAGCGCATCGCTGTTCTCGATATAGCCGGGAAGGTGCTGCAGGTGGCAGGTCGGGGTGAACGCGCCGGGAACCCCAAACACGACGATCTTCCGCTCCTTGAAGAGCTCATCTGTCGCAATCTCCTTTATCTCCGATCCCTGCAGCTTCTTGAATTTCGCAGCTGGAACGGCGTCTCCTGGCTTGATCATGATGTTCTCTCTCCCAATTCCATTTCTGAACAGTTCGCGATTTTCCTGGCTGATTGTCAGCCGTCGCTAGCGTATATCGTTGATATTCATGCGGTCTCGATCAAATATCCCCAAAGTGAAAGTATCGGTCGGCCTCTTTCCGAACACACCGAAATTTCCGTGCAAACTCCATCAGAAATGAGGCTTTTTCACTATGGGTGCTTGTGGGGCAGGCCCGGCCACCGTGGCATTCATGGAATAACAGGCTGGAAAAGCAATGCGCGATGCCTGCCTCAAGAAGGATGTTAGAAACCGGCCCAGCGCGTGTATTCCAACACGTATGCCAAATGCCCACTCGGATCGACATTGTTGATCGGGTCGCCGCCGACATAGGCATAAGGGTTGATGCCGCCATGTCGGAACGGCGAAAGGCTGTCGGGAGAATGAAAGCGCATCATTGCCGGTTATAGGCGCGGTATCCGTTACCCAGCATCTGCCAACCGGTTTCCGGCTCGGACGGTTCGCCGTTGAAGCCGATATACCCGCTCAGCCGCTGCTCTCGAACCACGACACCACCGAGTTGCTTTCTCGACAGTGCAACCTAAGTGATCTGCAATTTTAGCAAGAGATCGAGGCCCGGCAGTCTCACCAGGATTCTGCCGCGATGCCCGGATAAGCGGTGCGCGTGTATCCGGGCTGATCGGCATTCAGGAAATGCTGGCGTGCGGATGCGGCACTGCCAGCAAACGTTATCCAGGCCGAGACCTGGCGCGACGTCTTGTGGAGAACTCGGTGCCTCCGGGATCACCGAGGCGCAAAACAGCCGACCTTGGACTGCGGCAGCCAACCGTTGATGCTTTTGGGGACTGCGTTCCTGACGGTGAACGTAACCGGCAGGATACGCTGGCGGCCCTATGAGAGGAGCTTCCCTTGTGGTGCCTGCTTCTCGTTCGAACCGACTTTCGCATGCAAGGCGGTGAGGTAGGCCGTCACGCGTTGGACGCCGCGATCCGTCAGCCTGACGAATTGCCTCCTGCCGTCGGTCGGGTCGTCTTGCCTGACCAGGTAGCCGCTTGTCTCGAGATCGGTCAGCCGCCGCGAAGCTGTCGAGAAAGGCAGCCCCGATGTCGCGCACAGATCGGACACGGTCACCTTTCTGTTGAGGAGTTGGCATTCCATCAATTCGAACGCCATGTGCATGACAGGATCGGCAAACAACTTCTCGTCGAAGCAACGCATGCGGGTTTCGCGGATGCTCAGCAATTCCAGGAGACGGCTGCGTGAAAGAATTCCTGATGATCCGCCAGATTGCGGGTTTGCAGGTATTTTCACGCTGCGCCGTTCGTCCGTGGGAGGCAAAGGCGGGAAATCCGTCATCGCCTCCGCCAGGCGCCGCGCTTCTTCGTTGAGCCTGCAAAAGTGGCGGCGCTGTTCGTCCCACATGCGCGACCGTTCTTTTTGGACATGCGACCGGTTCGCGGCTTGCGCAACGGCGTCGAGAAGTTGCGACCCTCGGACGGGCTTCCTCAGGAAATCGACCGCGTTGAACCGCAGAGCCGTTATGATCGTGTCGATCGAGGCATGAGCGGAGATGAACAGCAGTTGCAGCCACGCCCGGTCCTTGAATTGTTGCCGGATGCTGCGCAGGAGTGCGAAACCGTCCATGTCGGGCATGCGCACATCGCTGACAATGACGTCGATCGCCGGCTCCCTGCGCAAGGTGGTCAGAGCATCCGCGGCCCGGGATGCCGTCAGGCAGCGGTATCCCGCATCCTCGAGCGCAAGGGCAATGATCTCCAGGAGTTCCGTCTCGTCGTCAACGACAAGGACCGTCGATGGCGATATTTTCTTGTGCGGGTTTGTCGTAAGTTGATTTGTCATGATTGGACATCCGACCGGCACGGCTTGGGTTGGACATGTGCAGGCTCGGCCCCGAAACGGGGCTGGCAATATTGGCTCGCATCGCTCGATGAGGAAGGCAGGCGCACGGTGAAGGCCGCGCCGTAATCGGTATTGGAGGCCTCGATCCGCCCGCCCATATCGCGCACCATCCCAAAGCTCAAGGGCAGGCCCAGCCCCGTTCCCTTCCCGAAACTCTTGGTGGTGAAGAAGGGATCGAAAATACGCTCGATATGGGCGCGATCGATGCCTGTTCCGGTGTCGCCAATCTCGATGTCTATGACGTCGACGGGTGCCTGGTTGCGCACTGAGATGATTATCTCATCCTGACGGGGATCTCCCGTCAGATTCTCGCGCCTGGCTGCTATCGCGTCGATGGCGTTGCGAAGCAGGTTCAGCACGACCTGTTCGAGCAGAAGCCTGTCGGCGAAGACGCGACAGGCTCCGCCGACGTAGTTTCGGTGCACGCGGATTGCGGCGTTGCGTATTTCCGCCCCCAGGATGGTCAGTGCTCCTTCGACGGCGTCGACCGGATCGAAGACCTCAAGCTCCCGTTCGCTTCGCCGCCCGAAAATGCGCATATGGTCGACGATCGCGACAGTCCGTTCGATCTGCTCGTTCATCGTGATCAGCTTCCGCTGCAGGAAGTCGCCATCGATAACGCCTTTTCGGAGGCGATTTCGCAAGACGTCCACGATCATGCCGATCGTTGCGATCGGTTGATTGATCTCGTGAGCCAGGCCGGTCGCCATTTCCCCTAACGTGATCAACTTGCCGGCCTGGTAGACGGCGAGTTCGGCATTGCGTCTGCTGGTGTTGTCGAAGCCGATCGCAACAAAATTGCGAATCGCGCCATCCCCGGAGCGGATTGCATTCAGCGTCCAGGAAAACTCGGCCTTTTCGCCCTGCCTGTCCGCCATCGTCACGATCGTTTCCAAGGGAAGCGCCCTGGCGAGCTTGTGCAGAGGGCTGCCGAACAGGAATTCCAGCAGGCTGACGTTCCCGGGAACGTGTTCGGGGTCGATCTTTCGACGGAACACCGGGTTGCAGACGAGCAGGGCGCCATTTTCGTCGGTCACGACAACAAGCGCGCCGCCCGTGTTCAGCACGGCCTGGAGGAATTCCCGCTCATGCCGCTCCCTCGCCGCTTCCATCATGCTGGCCATCAGCCTGTTGTTGTGATGGTTCTGGCGATTGAGGAAATATCCGACTGCGCCCAGAGTGCCGCACAGGACGACGAAAGCGCCGAGGGTTGTCGCGCTGTTGCGTTGCCAGGCAAGCCGGTGGCCAGAGATCGGGACGCCGACATAGGACAGCAACGGCGTCGTCGACGACCGTTCGTAGGCAATGAGATATTCGCGGCCATCGAACGGGGAGCGGAAAAACCGGGCGCTCTCTTGCTGAGCCGCTTTTTCCGGGACCAGATCGCGGATATCCAGGCCGATCGCGAGCCGGTTGTTGGATGCGCGCACGACACCGTCCTGGCCAATGAGGCCGATCATCTTGTCATCGACACCTTCCAGGCGATCGTAGACGCTGTAGAGAAACGGTCCGTCCACCACGATGGCGACAAAGCCCAGGAACTGGCCCTGGTCGTCAACGACCCTTCGGCTGTAGGACAAGGTCGAACCAACCCATCCCCTGAAAATATCCATCAAAAACAGATAGGGGGGGCCGATGAAGGTCTCCCTTTCCGGCTGGGATGTAAAAATGCGAAATGCCGGGCTTGCGGTCATGTCGGATCCGATGGAGAGCATTGGAATGGTGGTTGCCACCACTTTCCCGGCGGAATCGATCACTGTGATTCCGCGTGCCGCGGGTTCCGCGGCAATTCGCTCGCCCAGCCTGTCGGAGAATGCCGGCGGCAGATCCTTCCCTCTGCCGCGGTCGTCGACGACCGTCCTCGACAGCGCGTCGAGCCTCGCGAAGACCTGGGAGCCGTGTTCGGCAAGAGCCGCGGCCAGGGTCGCTGCCTCGCGCTCGGCATTTCTATAGCTGTTACGGTGGTCCGTGATGATCAGCGTTCCTGTGCCCGCACCGGCGATGACGGCAATGATGGCGGCACCGACCCAATAGGCCATCATCATCCAGGTTCTGTGCATGGTCATCGGTCATCTGATGCCGGGCGCGCAAACGCTCGGGGGAAATTGTCATTGGCACGGCTGCAGCAGGCTCAACCGCATACTTTTGAGGCCGGATTGCGGCGATCGAGCCGCATTCAAAGGACCAGGCCTCCAGTCGGCGACGGGTCAAGCCGCCGGCAATTAGGCAAATGCCGTATCGACATCAAGTCCCATGATTGGCCCCTTGTGTATTTGTTCCCATTTCGAGGGTAATTAATTGCAATAGTTGCGAACGATGTTCGCTATTTCGGTGCGCCATTTGTTGTTTCTTCGCAACAATATGTCGGTGTTTCGCCTAACGGAAGTGTCGCTGCATGTATGTCTACATTCAATATGGTATAAAAATAGGGTGACGCGAACGAATCATGCTGCAAAACGGCGCATAAATGGAGTGCGCTGCGTTTGCAGATTCGCCGGATGGTAATCTGTGGCGTGTGCATTGTTGTGCTTTGAATAGTTCACGTAAATTTGCGTTATACTTGTTCTTAACTTGGCATTAACCATATCCAGTCAAAATTTCCGGCATGGCACTTGTTGCTGATTTGTCGGTTTTTTTTGGAGAGAAGGTATGACGAAGAACAATCTGATGGTTGGCCGTAAGGCCGTCGTTCTGACAGTCGCCGCGCTGGCGCTGGCTTCCGTTAGCCGATTGGCCTTGGCGCAGGAAGTGATCGATGGCGGGGAGAGAACGATCCCCGAGGGGTCGACGGAGACGCGAAACTTCCAGGTGATCAACGGCGGTACTTTTAATGTACACGGCGACGCGCGGAATGTAAACCTGAACACCCAGTCCGCGCTGAACGTTACCGGCTCCGTTTGGGATGTCTTTTCGTCAGGTCAATCCGTCATCACCATTGACGGGGGCTCGGCCCAAAACATAACCGCCGATGGTGCGTCCATCGTCAATGTTACAAATGGTGTAACCCAGGGCATTCGCCTGACCGGCTCATTTCTGAACGCAAGCGGGCTTGTTGCTTCGGGGCAGGTGAAACTGGAAAATGGCTCCGTGGCGAATCTTTCCGGTGTCACGATCAACTACGATCGGCAATATGCACTTCTGCTCCAGGACGGTGCTGCATCAACAGCTAACGTGTCGGGCAGTTCCATTGCCGGGGGGGGGACTGGTATTTTGGTCGCCAGAGATGGGGTGCTTAACCTTTCCGGCACGCGCGTAACCGGTCAGCAGATCGGTGACGCCACCACCGCGCGCGGAACCGGGGTCATGCTCTTAGACGGTACAGTCAACGTCAATGGAGGCAGCCTTATTGCGGGTACTCGTAATGGCGTCTTGCTATTGCAAGGAAGGTCAGATGTGGTCGAAACCAGATCGCTGACCATCGGTGGTTCGACGGTCGAGGGCGAAACCGGAGCCGCCATCTCGGTCGAAGGGCGTGACGAGCTCCCAAGAAACGAATCCGACATCCTGATCGCCAACGGGTCGAAGCTGGTCGGCGGCAATGGGAACCTCCTCGAGGTCGATCGCAACAGCAGTGCCAGGTTCACCGTCGACAATTCGGCCCTTGAGGGCAATGTCGCTGTGGAGGCCGGCGGCTCGGCCGACATCACCATCCAGAACAACGGCTCGATCAAGGGCACCTTCAGCGGCGTCGATGAGTTGAAGCTCAATTCCGGCGGCGCTTGGAAGCTCATCGGCGACGATTCGATGGGGCATATCGCCATGGACGGCGGCGCCGTCGAGATTTCCGACGGTTCGGGCGATCAATACAACACACTGACGCTGGGTTCCCTTTCGGGGGCGGGGACCTTCGTCATGGGCACCAATCTGGCCAGGCCTGACGGGGACCGGCTGGTGGTGACCGATGTCGGCGGGGCAAGCGGCGAGCACACTTTGCATGTCAAAAACAGCGGTGCGGAGCCGACCGCGGAGCATGAGTGGATGGTGGTGGACACCAATGGTGGCGACGCGCAATTCGATCTCAAGGGTGGCGCGGCCGACCTCGGTGTCTTCAAATATTATCTGGAACAGCGCGGCGGCGACTGGTTCCTGGTCGGGTCCGACGAGACCACGCCCGGTACCGATACCGCAGTCAGCCTGCATGGTGTGGCGCCGACCGTGTTCTACGGCGAGCTGGCCACCTTGCGCCAGCGTATGGGGGACGTCCGCCTGAATGGCGGTAAAGATGGCGTATGGGCACGGACCTATGGCCGAGGCTTCAGTGTCAAGGCCGGCGCCGGTCAGGCATTCGACCAGAGCCAATGGGGGGCTACGGTCGGGGCGGACCGCGAGGTTTCGCTGGGCGGCATCAACCTGTTGGTGGGCGTTCTGGCAGGCTACTCGAATTCGCGCATCGAGCTTGACGGCGGTTCGCAGGGCGATGTCGACAGTTATTATGGCGGGCTCTATGCCACCTGGCAGAACAATGCCGGCTGGTATGTCGACGGAGTGTTCAAGGTGAACCGCTTCAACGACAGCGCCCACATCGTGATGAGTGACGGCGCAGGCGCCAAGGGGAGCTATTCAGCCACCGGCGTCGGCGCGCAGATCGAGGTGGGGCGCCATATCGGTCTGCGAAACGATTGGTATGTCGAACCGTTTGTGCAACTGGCGGGCGTGCGGGTCGGCTCGGCGGGCTACTGGCTCGACAACGGCATGCATGTGGCCAATGGTGCGATGGGCTCGTTGGTGGGCCGGCTCGGCGCGACCGTTGGCTTCAACCATGCGATGGCCAATGGCGGCACGCTGCAGCCCTATCTGAGGCTTGCGGTGGCGCAGGAATTCGCCGAGGGCAACACGCTGCAGGTCAACGACACCGTCTTCGACAACGATCTCAAGGGAACCCGCGGCGAAGTGGGCGTCGGCTTTGCCGCACAGCTTTCACCCAACTTCCAGCTTCACGGCGATTTCGACTACGCCAATGGCGACAAGATCGAACAGAACTGGGGCCTCAATCTGGGGGCAAAATATTCGTTCTGATCCCGGTCTCGCCGGAACGGCCAGCTTCTTGCAACGACCACGCGCCGGCCCTGCCGGCGTTCGGTTGGTGCAGCTCTCCAGTCTTATCAACAGAAGGATCGACTGATGATCAAATCCATTCGCATGCTTGCACTCGGCTCCGCGCTGGCGGCTGTCATCGCGTCTCCGGCACTGGCCGATCGCAAACCGACGTTGGAGGAGCGCGCCCGTATCGAGGGCCAGTTGAAATCCCTTGGCTACACCAGTTGGGATGAGATCGAGTTCGACATCAAGCGCAACCATTGGGAAATCGACGACGCCTTGGCCGGGGACGGCAAATATTATGACCTAAAACTTGCTCCTGAAACGCTCGATGTAGTCTCCCGCAAGCTGGATGACTGAGTTCGTTGCGCGACACACCTTGCATTGGGCGGAAGCGTGGAACAGGCTGCGGCCGAATGCCCTCCAGTCCCATTCGGGCTCAGGACCGCTTCGCGGATTCGGCCACGCCCGCTCCACGGATCCATCCACCCTTCCAGAAGGGAAAGGATTTGCCGTTTGGGGAACCGGTCAGTCGACTAAGGTCAGGCTGAGCTTGGGGAAATTGGGGGCGGGGGGCCATGTCAGCCCGTTGTCGAAGCTCACGGTCACCCATATGGTGAACTGTGTATGGCGGCGAAGTGTGTTCAGGAAATTCCTGTCGATGCGGACGTCGCCGCTTCGACCCAGACCGGCGGTGACTTCCGATGCCGTGATCTGCCGGTCCAGAACGGTTGTATTCGTCGGCGCGCCCTCCTGGGTCAGCCCTTCAGCCCTGATGCGGACATGCTGGTTCGCGGTGATCAGCACCCACGGGGCGAGGGTGAGGCGGGCGCCAATGGCATCGACGCGTGCCAGGCTGAGATTCGGATAGCCGATGGCTTCCACGCACTGGATTGTTGGAAACCTGTTCACCGCGATGGTCAAGACCTGCATCTTGCATCGAAAGGAAGGGTGGACCGTGCCGTTGGTTTCGATCGCGTCGTAGTAGACCGGTATGTCGGACTTTCCGATGTGGGCGGCAATGTACTCCCTGGGCACGTTGTATCGCCTGGACCCTGGCGCGATTGGGTCCTTGGTCCGGAACGCGCCGACCGTGCCGTTCTCGGCCCATTGCACCCAGATCTGATCTTCGGGACCGAACACGGCTTCCTGAGGAATCTCCACCGTCACGCCGGATGCGCGGCCCTCGAGGGGATCCAGGGCGATATTTTCGCCTATGCCTGTTGCCTCCACCACGATCGGCCAGGGCAGATTGCGCTGGATGGGCTGGGCGGCGACCCGCAGCGACACGGAAGGCGAAAGGCCGCTCGCATTGCCGGCCCGGTCCCGCAGGTGATAGTGGGCGTAACGCGTACCATCACCTCGCGCCCGAACGGTGTCGCCGTCGATGGGCAGGACGATCGGCCGGTTGATATCTTCGAGGAAGAACTGTTGCGAACCGGCCTGCAGTTCGCTGCTTGGGGTTTCCCCCCAGTACCAGACGATCTGATCGCCCGGCCTCTGATCGGCATAGAGCGCGACAGAGGCTTCCACCCTGTCGCCATGGGTTTCCAGATAGGCTGCGGTCAGGCCGTCACGGACAACCTCCGCGGGAAATGCCATGCTGCCCGGATTCGGGAAGGATGGTGCGCTGCGGTCTATGGTGATTGTGATGGGATCCGACGGGGTTGTGTCACCGATGACCGAAAGATGCACCTCGTAACTGATGACATGTGTTCCTTCGGTCATGCGGTTGCGCGGGATGAAGAACACAAGCTCGTCCTCTGGAATCGGAACGGGTTCAGACCAGGTCCTGCGACCAACCTCACTGCCATCCCAAAACAATGTTAGTGTTTCAGCGCCCAACGCTGGGTTGGAATTTGGCCAGATGTCGATCTCGATCCTTAGCGGCTGGTCCGCCGCAGCAACGGGCAAAAGGTTGGGCTCACCGCCGTTGATGTTTTCCAATGTCGCCGGCACGCGTGCCTGCGGCAGATTGGAGTCCGCGAAATCCCGCTCAGGAATGTGTTCTTGCTCGGACATTGCCGCCCTCCCGTAAGGATCGCTGTCCGGCCGGGCTCATTGAGCCGGGCCGGGGCCTGTCATTCTGCGCAGACGGAGCCGCGGCGTTCTTCCGCTCAACCGGTCGGACCGTCGAGTGGACACGAACCAACGGCGTTATACATGCCGACAAGCTTCTCCTCCTGTTCGGAAGTGCGAGTGGCATTGTCATAGAAGAACGAATATTTGATTCGAGCGCGCCCCACTCGTCCCAGTCCGTCAGGATCAAAAGTCGGCAGGATATGGTCGTCGTAAGGCTCGACACGCCAGATGAAGCCGGTCGCAGGGTGGTCTGGACCCAATGTGACGGTCTCCTCCTTGATCGCGTCCTCGAGGATATTCTCACCCGAGGTGCTGCCGAGGGGCGTCCAGTTCAGGGTCACCGTGTCGCCGTCGGCGAGATATTTCGAGAGGTCGGGCACTTGGACAAGCACGGCGTGGTTGGTGCCGTCGAAGTCGAGCGAGCTGCATGTTAGGATCCGATCTTCAAAGAGTTTCAAAAAGACCGGCTTTTCTGGTGTAATGACATTGGCGCCGACATCGACGATCGTTACCTGCGAACGCTGTTGATTGGGTGAACCCGGCGCCCCGATGCGATAGTGGACCGGCAGTTCGTGGTTGTTGCCACCGGCCTCGATATAACGCCAGGGAATGACCGCGTCGACGGGATTGCCGGGCTGATCGCCTTGCTTGACGGTATACTGCGCTTCGGGAACAACGGTGTTGTCCCAATAGATGTCGATCAGTTCTCCTTCGTTGCACGGGTCGTAAAGTCGGAAGCTGAATTTTGCGTCCTTGCCGTTATCGTCTTCCGTGAGAATATTTTCCGTGTTGGATATTTCGCCGTAAACCGTTGCAATCGGCAGGTTTGGATTGGTCGGGTCGGGCCAGTCCGGCAAATCGGGGCCGATGACCGAAAGGTTGACCTGGACAATTGTCTGTTCGGGTCCGAATGGCATATCGCCGCGCAATATCCTGTAGCTGACGGTGGCAGGGGTTTCGCCGGCCGCATCGCCATATTCGTCTTGGATCACCTCCGCCGGGATGGGGATGGCGATGGGGAATGTCGGCAGTGGCCCCAACTCGGGCGCGTGGACAGTCGTTGCACCCCATGTCACTTCGACGCGGTCAGAGCTCTTCCAATTCTGGAATTCCGGAATCTCGACGGTAACGCCGGCAAAGGCATCCTCAAGATCGATGAGACCGTCGCTCGCGAGCGGTATGTTTGGCTCTCGCAGCCCCTGCGGCAAAGCCCCTAAAGCGACAGCCACGCGCGTGTAAAGTGAGATGCGGCTCGCATTGGTCGCCTTGTCGACCAGCACATACACCACATAGCAGCCGCCGTCTCCAACTTTGCGGATTTCGCTGCCGGGTATGATCACAACCTGTGGGTCGCCAACGTCTGCTATCGCTGACGGTATAACGGCTTCGGGGTCTTCGGGCACTTCCTTCACCCACCACACAAGTACCCGGTCGCCCGGTTTTTGGGCTCCCGGGTATTGCGGGATCGTGACCACCACCTGATCTTGATTGTTTGCCAGATACTCGTCGGTGATCGGCTCTGCCGGCAGATCGGGAGCGGCTGGATTGGCGATGCCCCAAGGCGGGGTGGTGTCGACGATCAGGGGAATCGGCAGACACTCCTCGTTCTCACCAAGGAAGAGCTTTACTCGATATTTTAGGCTGTAGATGCCATCCGGCCGCATGTTGTCGGCGGGAACCGTCAATGGGATTGGAAACTGTGCGGGATTGCCCAAGGGTACAAGAATCTCGGCGACGCTCACTTCAGGGTCCGCTCCACGCTTCCAAAATAATGAAATCGTGTCATGTTCTCCGTCCCAAGGGTCTTCGTAGTATTGCGGGTATTTTGGAATGTGGACGGTCAGCCCAGAGCCGGACAGGACGATATCCTTCTTCAAGGTTCCATCCGTGGGGTCGGTAATATCACCTGCGTTGAACTCAGGTGGATCGAGGGGCGGATTCTGACGCGATCGTTGTCCCTTGAGCCGGCGATAGTTGGAACGTGCTTGCTCGGCCTGCTTTCTGAGTTCCTGTGTCATGTCGCTTCCTTTCACCGTGGGGTTGGGCTTTTGATGGCGGCGGCGCAATCTTCTAGCCGAGTTCCACTTTCACTTTGGCGTAGAGGGAGATTCGGCTGGCGTTGGCGGCCTTGTCGACAAGGATATAGATCACATAGCAGTCGCCGCTGCCGGTCTTGCGGATGTGAGCTGCCGGTATGGTCACGAGTTGTGGGTCGGCGACAGGCGCGATGGCGGCCGGTGGCTCATTGCCGGGATCGTCAGGTATGTCCTTCAGCCACCAGACAAGCACAACATCGCCCGGCTGCTGGGCGCCGGGATATTGCGGGACGGTGGCGACCACGCCTTCGGGATGCGCCTCCAGATATTCGTCCGTGATCGGCCCGGGAGGAAGCTGGAGAGCGGCGGGGTTGCTGTTTCCCCAAGGTGGCGTGTTGTCCGTGACGATCTGCACCGGCACAGATTCGTTGCGGCTTCCATTGAACAATTCTACCCGGTATTTCAGTTGGTAGAGGCCGTCAGGCCTGAGGTTCGCGGCGGGTACGGTTAGTTCGAGGGGAAAGACATATTCTGTCCCCGGGCCGGTCAGTGTCAGCGAATCCACTGCCACATAGTCACTGGGGTTTGGCCCCCGCCCCCAAAGAATGGTGACCGAATCCTTCTCGCCAGGCGGCGTGTATGGCGCCGTCGGCCAGGCCGGGATCAGCACCTTCAGCCCGTTGCCGGCTTCGATGACGTCCTTGTGGAGCGTTCCGTCGGCCGGATCGGCGATGTCGCCGGCTGCGAATTGCGGCGGATCGAGCTCGGAGTCCTGGCCTGCCTGCCGCACAGCTTTCGGGCTGATGGGACTTTTTCCAGCTTCCCTCGCCATGTCAGAATTCTCCAACCGTGATTGATCGAATGTGCTTGTTGCGCATCTGTGCGGTCTCCGGCGGGGGCGGCACACCATTCGCCGCCCGGTTCCGGCCAGCACGAGACCGCCATTCGCCTGCCGGAGGTGACATGGGCGGAGAGGCGGTTGGGCTGGATTGAGGCGTAAGCTCCCGGCGCTCATCATGGGGCGGCGTTGCCGGTGACCCGAACCTGGGCGATGAATGGCCCGATGGGGGGCTGGGCGCGCGGGTAAGGCTGTTGCGCCGGGGCGGTGTTGCAGGCGGAGTGGGCCAAAACGACGAAACCGACGACGTTGGACTGGGCGGGGGAGTGCGCCGGTGAAACGGATAGGGCGGTGGAGGGAAAGCAGGTGCGAAAAAACGGCCAGCCTGATAGGGCGGCGGCGGCGTCTCCGGCGGCGTTGCGCCCCGGCCCGGGTAGGGCGGGGGCGGACTTGGAGGGGACGTTGTCGCCGATCCCGTCAGGGACGAGCGCGCATCGAAACGCGCTATCGTCCGGCGGTAGCCCAGGAACCCGCCGCCCGCCATCATGACCGTGCCAGCAAAGGTCAGCACGATGCCGGCGGTCTCCCAGGCGCTGTTCAGGGTCTTGGCGTTCGCGGCGGCAATGCTCAGCCCAATGCCCACGCTCATCGACAATCCGCCAAGCACGGCCAGCGTTGCGGCCAAGCGAATGGCGATGCGCCCGCTTGGATCGCTGCGGTTCACCGGATCGTTCGCGCAATAGGCATAAGGATTGACGCCACCGGCGCCGAACGGGCTATGGCTGTCGGGATTGTGGAAGCGCATCAGGATCGGATCGAATGAGCGGTGGCCGTTGCCGAGCATCTGCCAGCCGGTTCCATGCTCGTGCAATTGACCGTCGAAGCCCAGCCGGGTCGTGCCGCGCGACGGTGTCCGAGGGCAACTGATGCTGGGCAGGATACTTCGCTGTGTCATCTTCGGTTCCCGATACGCAAATGCTTTTCGAGCGGTTCAATTGAGGCCGGCGCTCACATTGGCTGCCGATGGACAATACCGGCATTGCCGTTGTGTCTGGCTCGCCGCCCAGGTGTCTTGTGGCTGCTGATGCATGAATTGCCTCGTGTGTCACATGATGAATTGGCTGGGGCTTTCAGAAACGGGTTTCTCTTACGAGTTGGGTCTTCGCAGTGAGGCTGAGCGAGTTTTTGGCCTCTGCCAATCGAGTGCTTTCGCCGTCCAGGGCACGGACGCTGCCCGGTATATTACGCCATTCGCCGGGTCGAGGCGGCGGGGGCGGAGGCTGGGTCGTTTCCTCGGGCGAGGCGGAGCGCTGGCGATTGCTTGATGCCCGTTTTGAAATCTGGCGTTTGACGCCGCTTGCCAATTCGCTGCTTGCGGGGCGGTTCGCCCCGCGGTTCCTGCGCTCGGCGGCTGTACCGCTGCTGGCGGGTTGCGGGCTGGCATTTTGCGAACTGCCGGGCCGTACTTGTGGGGCAGAAGCCGATGAACGTGCCGGACCTAAGATCCAGTCTTCCGAGCCTCCTTCGTTGGGCGGCGGATTTCCAATATTCGCCGCACCGCCGCGGCGGCCGCTATGGTACGGTCGGGATCCTTCACTCCCGGTAGCAGGGCGCGTGACGGCGCGCGTTGCGCCGCCGGGCGTGTAGCTGCTCCTTTTGAGTGCCGAGTATCCGGCTGCCGTGGCGCCGCTGGCCAACGCCGCCAGGCCTGCCACAGCTGCGCCGATCGTCAATATCGTCTTGATCGTACCTTCGGTCTGGCTAGCCCCAATCCCGAGACCGATCGCCAGCACCGTCGATAGCAGGAAGGTTACGGCAAATGGATTGTGGCCGCTGGGGTCGGCGAAGTTCGCCGGGTCGCCCGCGCAATAGGCATAGGCATTGATGCCCCCCGCATCGAAGGGGCTCAGGTTGTCGGGGGCGTGGAAGCGCATCATGACGGGGTCGTAGGCGCGGTAGCCACTGCCCAGCATCTGCCAGCCGGTCTTTCCTTCATGCAGTTCGCCATTGTAGCCGATCCGGGCCGGCGATTCCGCTTCCTGCCGGTGGCCGTAGGCGGTGTAGGTGAAGCCGACCGTTCCGGCCAGGCCGAATTCGAAAAGCACCGTATTCTTGACGTCGACGGCATGAAGCAGAACCGTGCCGTCGCGCTCCTCACCCAGCAGAATGCCGCCGACGCAGAAATAGTGGGTGTGCGACCCGCCCCTGATGCGATTGGCGACCTTGTCCTCGCAATAGAAGCGCTGTTCGGACTGGGCGCCGTCGCTGTCGCCGACAAGGGTGTCCAAGGCATCGTACTGGTAGGTGTGCCCTTCCCCCTCGTTCTCCGGGACAATTTTTGTCAGGCGGCCCAGCGCATCATATTCGAGGCCAAAACCTCGCTGATCATTGAGCAGGTTGCCGTCGCCATCGTATTCGAACACGATTTCCGGCGGGTAGTCCGGATGATCATTGGTGATGCGCCTGAGCACGACACGATCGTCCGGGGCGTGCTCGTGGATGGCGATGTTTGTGCTGCCGTCGGGCGCCCTGGTCCTGACCCGCACGATGTTGTCTAGCGCGTCGAAGACGAACACCTGCTGCTCGATTGCTCGTCCGTAGGCATCGATCGGTGGCGTGCTTCCCGTGCAGCGGTAAATCTCCAGTCGTCCGCGCGCGTCGTAGCTGAAGGTTTCCGCACGCACGATGCTGCCGTTCTCGGTCAAGGTCTGTGCGGCCAAACTGTCGTCGCCATTGTATGTGCGGATCAGCTCCCTTTCGATGCCGCCATGCACGAAATGGCGAGACGTCTCGCGGCCGAGATCGTCATAGGCGATGGCGGTCTCGAGCGTGCGGCCGGAACGGCGGTCCTCTGTCAGCACACAGGCGAGGCGCCCGAAGTCGTCATAGCTGAAGCGCGCGCCGATCGACGGGCCGAGGAATGCCTCCAGCTTCCCAGTCCTGTCATAGGTGTGGGTTTCAACACGGCCGGCGACATCGGTGAAGCTGAGCAGGCGCCCTTGCCGGCTGTACTCGTAGCGCACCGCATGGTCCTGCCCGCCTTGGCGCCGCGTCTCGCTGGATAATTGGCCGGTCGCCGAATAGGTGCGGCGAATGTCCAGGCCACCCTCCTCGCACGCGACCAGTGCGGCGTCTCGTTGGTCATAAGCATATTCGGCGGCCTTGCCAGACACGCGGCGCTTGACAGGCTCCTCTCCCAATTCGGGTCGGTAGTCATATTCGACGACGTGGCCCGCAGGCGTCGTCATTTTCGCTGGCCTGAGCATATCGGGCGCGTATTCAAACGATCTCCGGCGTGTCCCCTCGCACGTGCCGGCAAGACGGCCTATCCCATCGAATTGCTGGCTGCCCAGGACGATCCCGTCGATCGCAATCAGGACCGGCAGGTCGTCGTTGCTGTGCTCGGCGTAGCCGCGCCGGACCACCGTCCCTTCCGGCAGCACGGTTTCGGTTGCGCGGTTGAAGACGTCGTAGCGGTATTCGGTACGCAGGTCGCGCGCGTCGATTTCGGCGGCCAGGCGTCCGAGTCCATCATGGAAATACCGATGAATGCCGACAGCCCCACCGCTGGCGTCGAAACGTTGCATCAGCGCCGGTTCGCCGAAGCGGTTCAGCCAGGTCTCCGTGAGGCCGCCCTGGCTGCCGCCGGCCGAAACCGGCCATTCGCGCAGGATCGGCCCCGCCGATTGCAACGAACCGATGGGATCGAGTGTCCTGCAGGTCCTTGTGCCATCTGGGTTGGTGGTCTGCCAGAGCTCGCCCCAATTGTCGTAGGCGTATGACGAGGTTGTTCTGATTTC
>NZ_JAKREW010000062.1 GCF_022347545.1 Terribium retamae | reverse complement strand
TCTGCAAGGCATGGGCTTCCCAGCCCAAGCGCTTCACTCTCAATCCGCTCCAGCAAATGCCGGGACTAAACATCTAGAGATCGGCGTAGATCATTTTGATCCGCGCCGCTTCATCGTCGGTCAAGGCCGCGATTTCCTTTTCGCGCGCGCGCTTCGACAGCTTGCCCGCGTTTTGCCGCAGGAAACGGTACAGCAGGTCGAGCACCCGGTCCGGCATGTCGATCATCCGCTTTACCTGGATCTTGAAGCTGTCGTGGCTCCTGAGGAACGCGGTCTCGGCGGGCAGATCGACATCGATGGCGCGTGCGACACATTCGAACAGAAACTCCGCCTGGGGTGTCGCGTCGAAATAGCGATAGAAGTCCGCCGTCTCATTCAGAACCTCGACATTGCCCCGGTCGGTCACGCGCCAACGAACGAGCGGCAAAAGACGACGTGAGTAGCTTTCCAGCACGCGCCGGTAGTCGTCGATCCGATCGAGGATGACGGCTGACACGGGAAAGACAAGACCGAGGGGTCGAAGCCGCGTTCCGCCAGGACATGATGGATGAGGCGATACGACAGCAATGCCACCCCTCCTTTTTGCAGTCCGGCTCGGATGCTTTGTCCGCCTTGCAGCTCACACGGACCACGGGTCGAAGAGATCGATTTCGAGGCCTTCGAAATCCTTCGTGTTGCGGGTCGCCAAGGTGAGCTGTTTCGCGGTCGCTGTTGCGGCAATCAAGCCATCCATGGATGACAGACCGCGACCGCGACGCTTGGCCAGGGCCATCAGATCGCCCCAGGCCAGAGCGATCGGCTCGTCTACATGGAGAACCCTTTGCTCGAAACGTTGCGGCAGATCCTGCGCCAGCCATTCGGCCAGAGTCTCGCGTTTCCGGCCTTCGTCCATGAGCGCGACGCCGCGCCGGATCTCGGCAATCGAAACCACGCTGATGAACGAACGGTCCTCATCGAGCTGATCCAGCCATTCCAGAACCTTTGGGTCGGGGGTTGGCTTCGTGACCTCAGACAGAACATTGGTATCGAGCAACAGCCTCACAGCCGCAGATCACGCGGTTCGTCGCGCCGACGCTCGAGGTCGAGATCGGTGCCGCGCAGCGGCGAATCCATCAGGAACTGCGCAAGCGTGCCCTTGCGCACCGTCTTGCGCTGCCATTCCTCGGCCGAGACGACAACGACACTTGGCTTGCCGTTGCGGGTGATCGTTTGAGGTGCAGACTGCGCGCGCTCGATGACCTCCGACAGCCGAGCTTTGGCTCCCGCGACGGTCCAGTTGGTATCTTCGTTGGGTGCCGGCAGCATCGTTGACCTCCATGACCACTTTGACTATCGTGACTATATAGGATTGCCTTTACGGTTGCAACAAGGGAGGAGGCTTCTCAGAGCCCTGATGCCTTGGTGAGATTGACGCGGAAACGATCGCGCGCCCGCTGGTATTTGCGGGTCATCTCAGCCGAGGCATGACCAAGCTGCTTTCGCACAATCGTTCGTCGACTTCCGCCGACGGGCGAGGCCGGCGCGCAGCCAATGGCCGGCAAACAGCCTTTGGCATTCGCCTTCCGAAAGATCGCCGCGCACGCCCGCGGCAAGCGCCGCGCGCTTGGCCAGACGGGTCATGTCCTGATCGTTGAGCCGCTCGGCGCCAACCACTTTGCCTTGTCCAGTTACCCTCCGCAACAGCGGCCCATGCGCGATTCGGCCGAGCTTCAGCCAGGTCTGCAGTGCCACGACAGGGCAGGTGGCATCCGATGAACCGCGGCCGATTTCGACCTCGGGCCAGCCGGGCTTGGCCTCGGATGCGTCGCAGCACGCGCACTTCCCCTGTCGATGCGGCTCCTGAACGAGGCTCACAAGCGGTTGATGCGTGGCGAGCGGGGCTCGAACAAGCAACCTGGAGAGGTTCGCCGTAGCCAGAATTGGATTGGGGGAAGTCGGCCGGGAAATGCGGCATCCGTACCGCCGGCCCCCGACAAGCTCCCTCCGCTCCTTGGCGAGCTTGAGAGGTATATTCACACCGACGAAAAGCTGGCGACGCCGAGCCTCAAATTGCATAAACTTTGCAGTTACGCCTGTAACGACATCAGCGATTTTGGACTGCTCCTCGCTAGGCTCCATATTCAGCCAGCGGACCCAGCTCAACTTGCAAAGTGCCGAGCCACGGCTCGTAGTTGCGCCAAAAGCCAAGACCCTCGCTGTTGATCGGCAGGCGGACCTGTTGGGCGCTCGCGGTGTGCACGGCCCGGGGATTCTCGTGGAAGCGCAGACATGCAGCATCGAACGGCAGGCCAAGGCAGTCGAGCAGACGCTCGACTTCCCCTCTGAGATCGCTAACCACATTTTCGTATCGAACGCGATGGATGTTGGCGGGCGCCACCGTCTTCAGGTGCGCAATCATGCCGACACAGTCGGCGTAGTACCGGCCGAGATCTTGCAAAGTGGTCGGGAAGCTCGTCTCCCGATTGAAGTGGGTGCTGAAGGCTGAAAAGCAGCACGCCATCGGGTGCCGCCTGACGTCGACGATCCTGGCGTTCGGCAGGATGAGGCGGATGAGGCCGGCATAGCGCCAGTTGGACGGCATCTTGTCCGTGAAGAAGGGGCGCTCCGTCTTCCGGTGCCGCCGCACGGATGCAAGATAGCGTTGGCCAAGGGCCTCCAGATCGCCTGCACCCATCCCCATGACGATTTCGGGCCAGGCGGATGGCGGGGCATTGCGCCCCACGAGCTGCGCAACGAGGTTCTGCAACTCGAAGAGCTCGCCGCAGCCTTCGACCATCGGATGGCTGGCGAGGATCTGCTCGATCAGCGTGGAGCCGGAGCGCGGCATGCCGACGATGAAGATCGGATCGGGCGCATCGCATCCATGGCCCATGCGCTCCGCCAGGAAGCCGGCATCGAACCTTGCCTCGATCCGGCGAAGCAGATCCCTGGTCGCGCCGGGATCATAGGGGATCAGCTTCTGCCGCTCCTGATTTCCCGTTTCATAGTGATGGAAGGACTCCTCGAACCTGCCATGATCGCCGAAGGCCCTGCCGAGGGCAAAATGCAGTTGCGCGCGCTGCTGTATGTCGCCGGTATGCGCGAGGGCGCGTTCGATCAGTGCGATGTCGTTCGTCCCAAGCCTGACCGTCCGAAGATTCACCAGTCCCCACCAGGCAAATCCGCTGCCGGGATCGATCTGCAGGGATTTCCGGAAAGCGGCGACGGCATCGTCGATACGCCCTGTCGTTTGAAGCACATGCGCGTAGTTGAGCCATGGAACCGCCGCATGTCCCGCGCGCCGAACCAGTTCTTCGTGGATTTCCAAGGCTTCTTCAGTCCGACGCTCGGCGTCAAGGACGGCAGCCTTGAGCGAAAGCGGCCAGATATCGCCGGGATAGTCTGCGATGGCGCGATCGAGCAGCGCAACGGCTTCCCCGGCGCGATCGAGCCGGCAAAGAAGCATCGCCAGATCGGCATGGGCTTCGATGAACGCCGGCTCGATGGCGATCGCCCGGCGCAGGAGTTGTTCGGCATCCCCGGCAAAACCCGTCGTGGCGGCAATGTGGGCGAGCAACCTCATGGCCCCGGCATTCGCCGGCTGGGTCGCCAGGCACGCACGCAGGAACGCTTCTGCCTTCGGCAAGTCGCCAATCTGCAAGGCCTGGATGGCTGCGACCAGTTCGGGGTGCATCGTTATCCTACCGTGCGGCGGTCATCAAACCGGGAGATATTCTGTCGCGGTTGCGTCCGCAATCGCGCGCTCGATGGTTCGAAGTGTCGACGCGAATCAAACGACAAGTTAACTTATTAGAAGCAGCTTATCAGAGGTGCTGCAGGGGATGGCAATCCGATGTCGGCTGAGGCGGGAACGGCAATTGGAATACGAACGATCAGGTCCGCAGCGCGTCCGGCAGCGACGTGCTGGAACACAAGCGCATGCTCATGTGCATCATTGTGGAGCTGATGGTTTTGCCCTCTCCTTCATCGCATTGATCGCCATAAGGAACGCTTCCCTCGATGAGGACGCCGGCCCTGCTTAGGGGTGGTGCGAGGGGTAAGCGGCCAAGAGATGACGTAAGGGGGATGCGGCAAGTCGTGAATGTGCAAATTCTTGACGGCTCGAACCGGTCGGGTGCATCGATCGGATCATGTCACCGTGAGACCTTCCGCCCCATTTTTCGCGGCGGGCGCATGACCAAATGGAAGGGGGAGGTGGCCAGCTACGCTCCCCAGGTGACCACCTTCCTGTCAGGTGCTGCCGGCACGGTGTCCGCGGGATTTCTGCCGCTGGCACTGATGACCGGATTGGCTGCCAGCCCCGCGCAGGCGGCCGATCTTTACTGGGATGCCAACGGGACTGCGACCGGCAGCGGCGGCAGCGGAAACTGGAACACGACCGATCAACTCTGGAGCGAATCCAACAGCGACGTGCTGGGGCCTTACCGGGTCTGGGACAACAGCGCGCTCAACAACGCCGTTTTTGGCCTCACCGCCGCAGGCACGACCACAGCTGTCGGCACGATCAACCTGACCGAGCCGATCTCGGTCCACAACATGACCTTCCAGACGGTCAACAACTGGGTGATCGGCGGGAACACGCTGACGCTCGGCGGCGTGACGCCCACGATCAACACGATCGGCCACACGACGATCAATTCGATCCTCGCGGGAACCAGCGGCCTCACCAAGACCGGTGGCGCCCAACTCTATCTGACCGGCGCCAACAGCTTCAGCGGCGGGATCACGCTGAGTGGTGGTACATTGCGTGCCACCAACAGCGCTGCGCTCGGCGATGCGGGCAACGGCGTCACGACCACGGCGGACGCCTCCCTGGTGATCGATTCCGGAGCCACCAACCGCACCGTCACGATAGGGGCCGGCACGACGCTGACAGTCGGCGGCGCCGGCACAGCGCCGGTCTTCTATACTGGCGGCGGCAGCTTGAATGTTAATCCGAACAACAGCCTCACCAATGATGCCAACAACTATACTGGCCCCACGCGGTTGCTCGGCCAGTCCCAGGGATCCGGCAGCATATCCTTCACATCGGTCCGCAACCTTGGCGAGGCAAGTGCACTGGGCGCCCCGACCACTGTCGCGGACGGCACGATCCAGTTCATCGGCGGTAGCCAGTATTCGTCCAGCATCATCTATGTCGGCGATGGCGACACATCGAACCGCAACTGGGCCCTGGGCGGTGGGCCGGGTCGCGTGTTCAGGCAGCGAGGCACCGGAGCGCTGACGCTGACGGGCGACATCTCGGTGGTGAATGCAGCGTTTTTGGCCGAGACGGCGGACCTCAACCTGCTGGGCGTGCTGAGCGGCACCGGTGGCATTACCTTTGCAGGCAGCGCGGCGGGCAGCGTGACCCTCGGTAGCGCCAACACCTTTGCCGGCGTGGCGGGAATTTCCGGTGGAATCGTTCGGGCGCCAGTCCTTGCCGATGGTGGCGTTGCAAGCTCACTCGGCACTGCATCATCTGTCAATTTCGGCAATCTCGGTCAGCTCAGCTATACCGGTGCAGGCGCCAGCAGCAACCGCTCCTGGAGCCTCAACGCAGCGAACGCGATCCTCAACGACGGCTCCGGCGCGCTGACGCTGAGCGGCAATGCGGCCTATGCGGCCGGCGGCCCGATCGACACACTCACCTTCGGTGGCAGCTTTGCCGGAACCAGCACTTTTTCCGGCGTGATCTCCGGCGATGGCAATCTCGCCAGCAGCGGCAGCGGTACCTGGGTGGTGGACGGCGCCAACACGCGCACCGGCACCATCACGGTGAACGGCGGCACGCTGCGCGCTGGCAACGCTTCAGCCTTCGGCACCACGACGGGGATCACGACGACAGGCGGCACCCTCGACCTCAACGGGTTCGACATGTCCGCCACTTCGCTGACCGGGACGGGCGGCGCGGTGGCGCTTGGCGGCGCCAACCTCGCCCTCACGCTCGGCACCGGCGTCACCAACGGCTATGGCGGCAGCATCACCGGCAGCGGTACCCTCACCAAGCTCGGCGCGGGCACGCTGACGCTGACTGGCGTCAACAGCTATGCGGGTGCAACCACGCTCGGCGGCGGCACGCTGGCGCTCGATTTCTCGCCGGCCGGCGGCCCGACCAGCAATATCCTCCCGACGACGTCGTCGCTCGTGATGAGCGGCGGCACGCTTGCCGTCACGGGCGCGGCCGGCGAGACCAACAGCCAGAGCGTCAACGGCCTTGCGATCACCGGCAGCAACAACACGGTCAGCGCCAGATCGGGCAGCGCCGGCAGCCTCACGCTCAACCTCGGAACGATCACCCGCACTGCCGGGCTCGCCAACTTCGTACTGCCGACGGCCGGCGCCATCACCACCACCAACATCGATGGCGCGCTCGGCGGCTGGGCCACCGTCAATGGATCGGACTATGCCAAGGTGCAAGGCGGCAACATCCTTGCCTTCACCGCTGCGGATTATGTCAACAAGGACAATGCCTCCACCTGGCTTTCCAACGAGATCATCAGCGACGCCGGCGGCACCGCCAACACGCCTTATTCCGGCACGGTCGCCGGCAGCGTTCAGATCGGCGGGCTGCAATATACGGCGGCGGCCAACTCGACGGTTAGCGTAGGCGCCGGCAACACACTCGGCGTGGACGGTACGATCATCGTCGCGCCCTCGGTGGGCGGAGCCAACCAGCTCATCACCGGCGGATCGATGACCGGCACGCTTGGCGGCGGCGTGCTCGGCGTCCAGCAGAACGGCACCGGTACATTCACCATCGCCTCGCAGATCGCCAACAACACAGGGACAATCGGCTTCACCAAGTCCGGCACGGGCAAGGTCACTCTGAGCGGCCTCAGCACCTACACCGGTGCAACGATGGTTGCCCAGGGCACACTGTCGGTCAACTCGATCGCCAATGGCGGCGCGGCGAGCGCGATCGGCGCGTCCGGCAGCGCATCGTCCAACCTGGTGATCGAGGGCGGCACGCTCGAATATACCGGCGGCAGCGCCTCATCGGACCGCGGCTTTACATTCGCTCGTTCCGGGGCGGTCACGTCGGACACGATCTCCGTCACCAATGCTGCCGCCAACTTGACCCTGTCCGGCCAGGTCGTCAGCTCGGACGGCGCCACCCTCGTCAAGGACGGTGCCGGCACGCTCACGCTTGCCGGCTCGAACAACAGCTTTACAGGCGCCACCACCGTCAATGCCGGAGCGCTCGCGGTCCCGACGCTCGCCAATGGCGGTGTCAACAGCTCGATCGGCGCCGCAGGCACCGCCTCGTCCAACCTCGTGCTCCAGAACGGAGGCGCGCTGCAATATATGGGAGCCACCGGCTCGACCAATCGCGGCTTCACGGTAGGCGCGGGCGGCGGGCGGATCGCGGTTTCGCAGTTGGCGACGACGCTGACGATGAGCGGGACTGCGGTCGGCACCGGCGGCTTGACCAAGGATGGCGCCGGAACACTTATCCTGTCAGGCGCCAACACCTATACCGGCGGAACCCGCGTGACGGCGGGCACGCTACGGGCCGGTTCCGCCGCAGCGTTCGGGGCGACGAACCAGCTGATGACGGTCGACGCCGGAGCGACACTGGATCTTGCCGGCATCGACAACACCGTCGGCGCGCTCAATGGTGGCGGCCTCGTCACCCTGGACTCCGCGACGCTGACCGCGAACGGCAATAACGGCTCCTTCAGCGGTATGATATCGGGCACCGGGGGCTTCACAAAGGGCAGCGGCGGTACCCAGACATTCGTCGGTTGCAACAACAGCTATACCGGGGCCACCACGATCCAGGGCGTTCTGGCCGTTGATTGCCTGGCCAACGGCGGCGCCGCCAGCGGCATCGGCGCCTCGGGAAGCGCTTCATCCAATCTCATGTTCCTGGGCTCGATGCTGCGCTACACGGGGGGCACCGTCACGACTGATCGCGGTTTCACGCTGCAGAGCACCGGCCAGTTCGATGTCAGCAACGCCGCGACGACGCTGACCTTCACCGGCGATGTGACCGGCGCAGGGCAAGTGCAGAAATATGGCGCCGGCACGCTTGTCCTGGCCGGCAACAACAACAACACCGGCGGTGTCAACGCCCAGGCCGGCATCCTGCGGGCAGGGTCGGCCACGGCATTCGGCACGGGCAGCTTCACGCTGGCCAATGTGGCCGGCGCGGCGATCGACCTCAACGGCTACAACATGTCCCCCAATGTCATCAGCGGGGGTGGCGCGGCCGGAGGCACTATTGCGCTCGGATCCGGGACGCTGACGCTCACCGGAGGGACCGCCACATATTCGGGCCTGATCACCGGTACCGGCGGCCTGGTCAAGGCAGGCGGCGGCACCCAGGTTCTTGATGGTTGCGCCAGCAACTATACCGGCGCCACGAGCATCACCGGCGGCCAGGTGCAAGTGCAATGCCTGACCATTGGCGGCGTCAACAGCTCGATCGGCGCATCGAGCAACGCCGCCGGCAACCTCGTCGTCAACAACGGGATCCTGACCTATATCGGTGCGGGCAACAGCACCGACCGGCTCATGACCATCGGCGGCACCGCCCAGATTCTCTCTTCGGGCACCGGCGCGGTCAATTTCACCAACGCCGGTGCGATCGTCTTCGCGAATTTGAACACCGCACAGACCATCCGGCTTGGTGGCTCCAACACGAACGACAACAGGTTCGGGCTGCGGCTCGACAACAACGGCACCGGCGTCACATCGTTCGTCAAGCAGGATGCCGGCACCTGGATCCTGACGAACCCGGCCAGCACCTACAGCGGTGTCACCCAGATCCTGGGCGGCGTGCTGGGCGTGGACAAGCTCTCCAACAGCGGGGCAGCCAGCAGCATCGGCGCCTCATCCAACGCGGCCTCGAACCTGACCATCGGCAGCGGATCGACGCTGCGCTACACGGGTTCGGGCGACAGCACCGACCGGCGCTTCACCCTGGCCGTGGGCACCACGTTCATCGAATCGTCTGGGACCGGAGCGGTCAATTTCACCGATACCGGCGCGGTATCCTACAGCGGCGTCGGCGCGCGGGTGATGGCGCTCGGCGGCTCCAATGCCGGCGACAACATCATGGGGGCGACGATCGGCGACCAGAATGTCGCCAACATCACGTCGCTCGCCAAGAACGATCCCGGCAAGTGGATCCTGACCGGTTACAACACCTATACCGGGATCACCAACGTCAATGCCGGCACGCTGGTGATCGGCAATGGCGGCACCACCGGATCGATCGTCAGCAGCACGATCAACAATGCCGGCGTGCTCGGCTTCAACCGGTCGGACACGCTCACCATCGCAGGCGATATCCATGGGATCGGTTCGATGCGGCAGCTCGGTACCGGCACCACGATCCTGACCGGCACCAATGTCTATACCGGCGGCACGGCGATCGCGCAGGGCACGCTGCAGCTCGGCAATGGCGGCACGACCGGCACGATCGTTGGCGATGTGCTCGACAACGGCACGCTGGCGTTCAACTGGAACGACGGCAAGACCTTTGCGGCAAAGATATCGGGCACCGGCGCGGTCCATCAGATGGGCAGCGGCACGACCATCCTTGCCGGCACCAACAGCTATCAGGGCGGCACCAGCATCACAGCCGGCACGCTGCTGGTCTCGAGCGACGCCAATCTCGGAGCCGCGAGCGGCGGCCTTGCCTTCAACGGCGGCGGCACGCTCAACACCACGGCAAGCTTCATCTCCAGCCGCGCCACCAACCTGCAGGGGGCCGGCACCTTCTCGATCAATTCCGGCACCACATTGACCCTGACCGGTGCGGTTTCGGGCGCGGGCGCGTTGACCAAGGCCGGCGATGGCACTCTGATCCTGGCAGGTAACAACAGCTACCAAGGCGCGACCGACATCGATGCGGGGACCGTCTTCGTCAACGGCAACCAGGCCGGCGCCACCGGCCCGACATCGGTCGCGAGCGGTGCCACCCTGGGCGGCACCGGCACCATCGGCGGCAGCGTGACGATTGCCAACGGCGGCACGCTCAGCCCCGGAGGGGCTGGCAGCGCGCCTGGCGCACTCACCATCAACGGCGGGCTGACGCTCAACAATGCGTCCAACGTCAACGTCAATTTCGGCCAGGCCAACGTTCCCGGCGGAGCGCTCAACGACCTCGTCAATGTGGGCGGCGACCTGACGCTCGACGGCACGCTGAACATCACGCAGACGCCGGGCGGCACCTTCGGGCCGGGCGTCTACCGCGTCTTCAACTACGGCGGTGTGCTGATCGACAACGGGCTCAACCTCACCGACCCGAACTATTTCGTGCAAACGGCGGTCGCCAACCAGGTCAATCTCGTCAACTCGGCCGGGTTGGCGCTCAGCTTCTGGGACGGCGATGCCGGCCCCCATTCGAACAGCGCGGTCAATGGCGGCAATGGAACATGGCGCGCCGCGGGCGACACCAACTGGACGGACTCGACAGGGCTCTTCGCAGCACCTTTCGCCAATGGCAGCTTCGCCATCTTCCAGGGTGCCGCGGGTACGGTCGACGTCGAAAATGGCAACGGCCAGGTGCAGGCCACAGGCATGCAGTTCGCCACGAACGGCTATGTGGTGGAGGGCAATCCTGTCGTGCTGGTCGACGATCCCACGCAGGCTGGTCTCCAGTCGATCATCCGCGTCGGTGACGGCACGGCGGCGGGCGCGGCCTATGCCGCCACCATCAACTCCGATCTTTCCGGTGCCACCCAGCTCGTGAAGACCGACCTCGGCACGCTCGTGCTTGCCGGCACCAACAGCTATGGCGCCGGCACCGCGATCAACGGCGGCACGCTTCAAGTCTCGGCCGACGGGAATCTCGGTGCCGCTACGGGGGGGCTCGCCATGGCCGGTGGCACGCTGCACAACACTGCAGCGTTCAGCTCGGGCCGCGCGGTAACACTGAACGCCGGCGGCGGCACATTCCGGACGGACAATCTCACCACGCTGACGCTCAACGGAGCGATTGCCGGCGCCGGCACGCTGACCAAGACGGATGGCGGTACGCTGGTGCTTGCGGGCACCAACAATTATCTGGGCGGCACCACCATCAATGGCGGCACCGTCGAGGTTGCGACCGACGCCAATCTCGGCAATGCGGCTAGCGCGCTGAGCTTCGGCGGCGGCGCGCTGCACACCACCGCCTCGTTCGCTTCGGCACGGACCGCCACGCTCAATGCCGGCGGCGGCATTTTCGCAACCGACGCCGCGACGACGCTGACGCTCAATGGGACCATGGCCGGGGCCGGCGCACTGACCAAGGCCGGTGCCGGCACGCTGGTGCTCAATGCCGCGAACACGTACTCCGGTGGCACGACGATCGCAGGCGGCACGCTGCAACTGGGCGCTGGCGGCGCGACCGGTTCGCTTGATGGCAATGTCGCCAACAACGGTACGCTTGTCTTCAACCGCAACGACAGCTACGCCTTCGCCGGCCTGATCTCGGGCGGCGGCGTCGTCGACCAGATCGGCAGCGGCGTCACGATCCTGACCGCCGACAATGCTTATGGCGGCAGCACGAACGTGCGTGAGGGCACGCTCGTCGTCAACGGCAATCAGTCCGCGGCGACCGGTGCCACAACGGTTGAGGCCGGCGGTGCGCTGGGTGGCGTCGGCACGGTGGGCGGGGATGTCGCCGTGCTGGACGGCGGCGCGCTGAACCCCGGCAATGTCGGCGCTGTGCCGGGGACGCTGACGATCAGCGGTGCGTTGACGCTCGCTACGAATTCGACGCTCAACTACAATTTTGGCCAGGCGGGCGTGGTGGGCGGCGCCTATAACGACCTTACCGTCGTGCAGGGCAATCTCACTCTCGACGGCACTGTGGCGGTGACGCAGACGCCCGGCGGTGACTTCGGCCCAGGCATCTATCGTATCATCAGCTATGGCGGGGTGCTGACCGATCTCGGCCTTGTCGAGACGTCGCCGGACCATGTCGTGCAGACCTCGGTCGCCGGCCAGGTCAATCTGGTCAACACCAGCGGGGTCACGCTCAATTACTGGGACGGCGATGCCCTGGCCCTGCATGGCAACGATCGCGTTAATGGCGGCGCCGGTACCTGGCGGGCGGCAAGCGACGACAATTGGACGGAAGACACCGGGCACCTCAACGCCGCGTTCGCCAATGGCGCCTTCGCCATCTTTGCCGGCACCGCCGGCAACGTCGGCGTCGACAACACGAACGGCCAGGTGCAGGCCTCGGGCATGCAGTTCGCCAGCGATGGCTACCGCATCGAGGGCGACGCGATCGAACTGGTCGGACCGGAATCGATCATCCGGGTCGGCGACGGCACCTTGCCGGCTGCGGGCTACACGGCCACCGTCGCCTCGGTGCTCGGCGGCAATTCCCGGCTGGTGAAGACCGATCTCGGCACGCTGGTGCTCAGCGGCGTCAACACCTATGCCGGCGGCACCGAGATCCGGCAGGGCACGCTGCAATTCTCAAGCGATGCCAATCTGGGCATAGGCGGCCTTGTCCTGGATGGCGGCACGCTGCGCAACACGGTGACCATCGATACGGCGCGCGGGGTCACGCTCGGCGAGGCCGGCGGCACGTTCCAGACCGATGCCAACCTGACTTTGTCCGGAGCGTTCGACGGCACCGGCGGCTTCACCAAGACCGGCAGCGCGGCGCTGATCCTGAACGGATCCGCCAGCCATCAGGGTTCGACGACTGTTTCGGCCGGCAGCCTCTACATCAACGGCAATCATGGCGCGGCAACCGGGCCAACCTCCGTCGCCGGCGGGGCGACGCTCGGCGGCACAGGCACGATCGGCGGCAACGTCACGATCGCCGATGGCGCCATGCTGTCGCCCGGCGCAGCCGATGGCACGCCCGGCGCGCTTGCCATCGCCGGCAACCTGGCGCTCTCCGGCGGCTCGATCCTCAACTACAGCCTCGGCCAAGCGAACGCGCCGGGTGGGGCGCTCAACGACCTCGTCACCGTCGGTGGCAACCTGGTGCTCGACGGCACGCTCAACGTTTCGGTCCCGTCGGGCGGCACGTTCGGCCCCGGCATCTACCGGCTGTTCGACTATGCCGGCACATTGACCAACAACGGGTTGGCTGTCGGCGCCATCCCGTCGGTTGGATACTTCGTGCAGACGGCGATCGCCAATCAGGTCAACCTGGTCAACACGGCCGGCCTCAACCTGAACTACTGGGACGGTGCTGCCGGTCCGAAATTCGACGGAACCATCAATGGCGGCGACGGCAGGTGGCAAGGTTCGGCCGGCAACGACAACTGGACCGAGAGCACGGGCATGGTGAACGCCTCCTATGCCGACGGCGCCTTCGCGATCTTCGCGGGCAAGGCCGGCACGGTGAGCGTGGACAACGGCACCGGGCAGGTGACGGCCTCGGGCATGCAGTTCATGACGGACGGCTACGTCATCGCCCGCGATTCCCTGGAACTCGTCGGACCGGCATCGACGATCCGGGTCGGCGACGGCACCGGCGCGACGGTCGGGGCGACGATCGCTTCACAGATCACTGGCAACAGCCGGCTGGTCAAGACAGACGGCGGCACCCTCGTGCTTTCCGGCGCCAACAGCTATGACGGCGGCACCGCGATCAATGGCGGCACGCTCCAGGTGTCAAGCGACGCAAATCTTGGCGCCGCATCGGGCGATCTGGGTTTCGACGGCGGCGCGCTGCACACCACGGCCAGCTTCACCTCCGCCCGCTCCATCACTCTGCCGGGCCAGGGAACCATGCTGACCGACGCGGGCACGACACTGACCCTGACCGGCGCGCTTGCCGGCGGCGGCAGCTTCATCAAGGGCGGTAGCGGCACGGTCCGGATCGCCTCCGACGCATCCGGCTACTTCGGCACCGCTGCGGTGGAGGAGGGAACGCTTGCCGTCGACGGCAAGCTGTGCGGCACCGTCGACGTGCGCGATGGAGGCCGCCTGCAGGGCACCGGCACCGTCTGCGACACGAACAATCATGCCGGCGGCACCGTGGCGCCCGGCAACGGGATCGGCACGCTGACGGTTGCCGGCAACTATGTCGGCTCCGGCGGCACGCTGGAGATCGAGAGCGCGCTCGGCGGCGCCGCCTCGCCGAGCGACCGCCTGGTCGTCACTGGCGACACCTCCGGCACCACCAACGTCAAGGTGGTCAATCTCGGCGGCAGCGGCGCGCAGACCATCGACGGTATCAAGATCGTCGACGTCGGCGGCACATCGGGCGGCCATTTCAGTCTCCTCGGCGACTATGCCTTCGAAGGCGAACAGGCGGTGGTGAGCGGCGCCTATGCCTATCGTCTCTACCAGAACGGCATCGCCACGCCGTCCGACGGCGACTGGTACCTGCGCTCTACCTACATGAACCCGTACGGCCCGCAGCCGCTGTATCAGCCAGGCGTGCCAATCTACGAGGCCTATGCCGGCATTCTGCAGACCTTCAACCAGCTTGGCACGCTGCAGCAACGCGTCGGCAACCGCTCCTGGAGCGAGGCGGTCAGTCCGCAAGGCGCGGACGTTCCGGGTGCCGGCGCGATAGATGGCAAGGGCATCTGGGCCCGCATCGAGGCAGCCCATACCGATATCGATCCACGGACATCGACGACCGGCACCGGTTACGACGTGACCAGCTGGCGGTTGCAGGCAGGGCTTGATGGCCTGCTGCACGAGGTCGGAGCGGGCATATTGATCGGCGGTATCACGGTCCACTACGGTACCGTCTCGTCGCGCATTGCCTCGGTTTTCGGCTCGGGCGCGATCGATGCCGCCGGCTATGGCCTTGGCGGGACGCTGACCTGGTATGGCAGCGACGGCTTCTATGTCGACGCGCAGGCCGAAGCGACCTGGTACGACAGCGACCTCAAATCGGCGACGCTGGGCACCAAGCTTGCCGACGGCAATGACGGTTTCGGCTATGCGGTGAGCATCGAAACGGGCCGGAAGTTCGCCCTGACCGAGAACTGGTCGCTCACGCCGCAGGTCCAGCTCGCCTATTCGGCCGTCGATTTCGATACCTTCACGGATCCGTTCGGTGCGCGGGTGTCGCTTGGCGATAGCGAAAGCCTGACTGGCCGTCTTGGCCTTTCCGCCGACTATGAGCGGCAGTGGGCAGATGCCGCCGGGCGGGCAAGCCGCGCACATCTCTATGGCATCGCAAATCTCTACTACGACCTGCTCGATCCTTCAGCCGTCGATGTTTCGGGCGCGCGCTTCGTAAGCCAGAACCAGAAGCTGTGGGGCGGGCTGGGACTCGGAGGGTCGCTGGATTGGGCGGACGGCCGCTACGCCGTCTACGGCGAGGCGCTTGTCAGGACCAGCCTGCAGGATTTCGGCGACAGCAGGAGCATCGGCGCTAAGCTGGGATTCAGCGTCAGGTGGTGAGGAAGAGCGTGCGCTTGGCAATCATCTATGCGACAAGGCTACCAGCAAGCGGGCGCGCAACCGAACAACACATCTGACTCGCCCGCTGTTGTGCGTGGAAGAGTCCGCGGTCGCCGGAAGCAGACATCGGTCTCAATGCTGGAGAAGCCGTGATGCCGAACCCCATCGGCGCCGGGCAACACCTCAAGCTCTCAGGCTGACGGGTGGCAGATCCAGCAGGCATCCAGGATCGTCACGCGCGACAGTCGCGAGCAACCACATCGTGTAGCGGTAGAGGGACTTGTCGGCGTAAAGGCAGCCGGCGCAAAACGCAGCTGGATCGCGTCGCCGTCTACCACTTCGATGAGGTTGTGGCAGGCTGAGAACTGTCTTTTCGGCCCTGGTTGCCTTGCCGGTCCGATCTTCATGTCCATGACGAGCTGCCCTGCCGACCCAAACAATGTGACTGGACGAGGAGGGTTCAATGCACCCCACTCTCGCAAACGGAGTCATTTTGCGTCCAGCCCAGGCCGGATGAACTGCCCACTGGAACGAGGCCGACGTACATCTGGGACGACATAAGACTATTCCTCCCTCAGCCTGAGCTCCAGCCCCATCTGGTTACTCACAAAGACCCAGGCGATGACCCACCTGGAGATACTTCCAGAAGCAAGCCGACGGACTGCCGGTCGGTTGGCGCATTGCGGCGGTGGATACCCGCGTAGAGGACCCGCTTGAAACGATGTTGTCCGAAGCCGGTTGAATTGTTTTTGGTGCCTAATGGGCGCGTATCGTTCCTAATCGCTTGACCTTCAGGCCTCCTCCCGCCAACTTCGCTATTGGGGTGGGAATCTTGGCAAGTTCCGCAATATCTTCAGCGTCGGATGCGTCGCGTCCGCAACTCTTCGGTCAACTCGGTCCGGACATCTTCACCGTGTTCTCCGGTGGGAACCGGTTGCTCTATGAACGTGCGATCCTTGCCGTCTATGAGGACTTCTATCGGTCTGACCTGCTGTTCCCGACCGAGGCGGAGGTGGTCCGCGTCATCTACGACTGCATCACGCGGGAGCCCGGCCTGTGGGCCGAGGACGAAGCCGCCGTCGATCTCGACCGTCTCGTCACGCGGACCGGCCGAAGGGTGAGGCGGCGCCGCGTCGCGGGCGTGGACGATCAGGCCACCGGGGTCGCGATCACCCGCTCCCGCCACATCTACAACCGGATGCTGCAGACAGGCTGGCTCGACGAGGCAAGCTATGGCCTCAGGACGACCGTGGAGATGCCATCCGGCGCGATGCGCCTCGCCGAATTCCTGTGCGCCCTGAAGGAGGGCGGTGCCGAGCAACTCGGCGGCCTGGTGGTGGAAGTCAGGAACGCAATCCGTGCGGTCCGCGAGAAGCCGGCCGACAACGCTCTCGGCCTCAACAAGGCCGCCCAGGACTCTGCACGTTTCGGGCGGTACCTCAGAAGCGTGCTCGCGGCCTTGCGGGAGGTTGATCGGCAGGTGCTTTCCTCCGATACACTTGCCGATCGGCTGCGGCACTATTTCGAGGACTTCGTCGAGCGCGTGCTCCTGCGCGACTACACGTCGATCTCGACCACGGCGCATCCCTATCGGCATCGGCGAACGATCCTGACCTCCCTCGACGAGCTGGAGGATTCCGAGATTGACCTGGCCGCGATCGCTGATGCGTACCTCGAAGCACGACTGGTTCCCGATGGGCAAGCAGCGCGCGACCTGGTGCAGGAGGACCTGTTTCGGATTCGGCGCGTGTTCGAACGGATTGAGGAATCCTTCGAGGCGATCCAGCAACACCGGTCCAGGCTCGAAACGCGGCTGCGCAACGTGGTCAGATACGCCGGGCGCCGGACCAATTTCCTCCAGCGCAGCGAGCAGGTCCTCCAGCATCTCGACGATGCCCTTTCGCAGGGTGCGGACGATTTTGCGATCCAGGGATTGATCGAACCCCGCATGACCGTGGTCGCGCCCGACCTCCTTGCCAGACCGCGCGGCACGCGGCCTGAGATCGTCGATGCCGGCCTGGCTCTTCCGGCGCCCGATCCGATACGCGAGTTCAGGCGCCAGCTCGAGCGGGAGTACCTGGATCGCCTGACCGTCTCTCCAGCAAAGATCAGCCGTTTCCTCGAAGGGCGAGTGAAGCCCTTTGGCGAGACCACGGCGGCGGCCATGAGGATCGGGACCGTCGACGATTTCCTGGCCTTCGAAGCCATACGAATGATCGTCAGCGGTGGCGTTGACCCCGGCTCGCGGCTGGCGAAGGTTCTTGAGGGCCGGTTCGAGTTCGTGGCGTCCGACGAGGCGGTGTCGAACGCGTGGTTGGACTGTGGCGGCTTCCGCGTGAAGCGCCTCGACGACAGCATAACAGTGGAAGTCGGGCATGCTGCTTGAATTCAACACCCTCGAGAACTCGAATCCCCGCAGCTTCCTGAGGGTCACGCAGCTTATCGCGCATTTGATGCGAAACCAGTTTGTTCACGTCGAAGATCGTGGCGCAGCGACATTGCTCGAAACGCTGCAGCGCCCGGAGCTTGCCAAACTCGTCGAGGCTTACTTCGACGTCGCTGGTTACCGTCTCGTCCATCGCGAGACGGAAGGCTGGGCGGGAATCCTGCCCGATCCCGAACGCACGTCGCTGCCGCGGTTGCGCATCGACGAGACGATCGCGCTGCTCGTCATGCGGCGGCTCTGGGAAGAGGCGCTGCAACTTGGCGAAATCTACGCCAACGGAACCGTCCGCACGACGCTCAACGAGGCGTATGCGGCCTATCAGGGGATAGTCGCCGGCACGCGACGCGCCGCCCTTGCGCCAAACGAATTCCGCGATGTGCTGCGGATGCTCGAGCGCAAGGCGATCGTCCGCCTCGGCGAGTTCGACGCAGACACACAGGATATGGATCTCGACATCCGCGCGCTCGTCACCAGCGTCGCGGGCGATGACTTTGTCGCGTCGCTCGAGCAGATATTGTCGCGTCCGGTCGTGCCGGACGATCAGGCCGTGGCGGAAGGCGAGACATGATGGAATTGCGGCGGATCGTCCTCGTAAACTGGCATATGATGGTGCGGGCCGACCTCGACCTGGCCGGGGATGCCGCCATCCTCGGCCAGAACCGGTCCGGCAAGTCCACGATCATCGATCTGATACAGGCGGTGATGGCGGGCGGTTCGTCCCGCCTTTACCGGTTCAACCGGTCGGCGGGCGAGAGCGGCGGCCGTTCGGAGCGCACGCTCGGAGGCTACTGCCTGGGCGAACTCAACGAGGATACCTTCCTCAGGAGCCAGGCAAGGAGTTGCATCGCTCTCGTCTTCGAAGATCCGAACAGGCGGCGGTTGCCTGTGAGCCTCGGCCTGTCCATCGAAGCCGCTCGCGGGCAGCAAACAGAGGTAGCCGGGCGCTTTGTCGCCGAGGGTATCGGCGTCGACACCTCGATGCTGCTGGATACCGACGAGGATGCGCTCCGACCGACCGCGTGGCCCGTTGCCCGCCGGAGACTGGACCAGGCATGCCGCGAGGCGGGCGGTCAACTCCTCACCCCGGACGACGCCAAGACGTTCATCCGCGAGTACATGCGTGTGCTGTTCACAGGTCGCCGTACGTCGGATCCCGAGCGGTTTGTCCGTACTTTCGTGGCCGCGCTTTCCTTCACGGACATCGCATCCGTCGAACAGTTCGTGCACCGCTATCTGCTCGAGCCCCAGCCGATCGACATCGCCGAACTGCGCGATTCCATCCGCCGTTATCGCGAGATCCAGAAAACCATCGCCGACCTCAACCGAAGGCTGGAAGCGCTTCGCGCAATCCGCGCCCAAATAGAGGAATTCGACCGGCTGCTCGCCGAGGAATTCACCTGCCGCGCGCTCGAGAAGACGGCAATGCTGGTCGAAGGGTTCGCCAGGCTGCTGGCCAATGTCAATGAACGAAGGTCGAAGGCACGCGAACTTCATCTCGTCACGGCGGAGTTCGCGCGGGTGGAGGAGGAGATTGAGCGCGCGACCGAGGCGCTCGCGTCCGTGCAGCGACAGCTCATGGCGACCGGCGCGCAAGGGCAGCGCGCCATTGTCGAACAGGAGATCAGGGGGCTGGAACGGGACCATGCCGGCGTCATGGAACGCTTGTTGGCTCGACACCTCAGCACCGCGCGCGCGATCCAACTCCTGGACTTGCGCGACCGGCTGGGCGCCATAAACCCGGGCGAGCTGTTCCGCGCGCGCGCGCGCGCGGCACCCCGCGCCCCGGTTTTTGGGGCCCCGCCGGGGGCGGCAGTGCCGGGGGGGGGTCGCGCGCGCGGGGGGGGGGGGGGGGGCCCACAAGCCGTCCCGGGCGCCGGCCTGGGGCCGGG
>NZ_JAKREW010000061.1 GCF_022347545.1 Terribium retamae | reverse complement strand
GGCCAGGCTTGGCGTGCGTTTCATCACCGAGAGCGCCGTCATGCATTGGGACGGCGGCACGGCCGAGATCGCCTCGCTGCTCACCGGAGCGCGAGAGCAGCACGTCGCGGATTCGCTGGTCTTCGCCGGCACCAGCATGGCCGAGGACAGCCTTGCCGCCGAACTCGCCGCGCGCGGCATCCCCTTCACCGCGATCGGCGACTGCACCGCCCCGCGCCAGGCCGCCTTCGCCATCCATGATGGCCGCAGGGTTGCGCTCGGGCTGTAGCGTTTCCGGTAAGGGTACGGTCGCCGGGACGGCAAGCCTGCGGACAAGACCGCTGGGTGATGTGCCTTGATGCAGGATCTGGATTTTCGTCTGCGTTCCGGCATGGCAACTGTGTTGAAGTGCGGCGATTGAGGACGTCGCTTGTCGAGATACCCCCACCCCTAACCCCTCCCCTCAAGGGGGAGGGGAATTGGCAGGGGCTTGCGCTTGGCTAAATCGTCGACGGTTTCGCATGACGCCACATAGTCCCCCTCCTCCTTGAGGGGAGGGGTTAGGGGTGGGGGTGCTCTTATCGCGGCTTCGAAATTCGAAAAGCCAAGCAACCGCTCTACTTCGAGCAGCGGAAGGGAAGCCGGACCGCGCTGCCATCTCAACCATTCCGGAACGTTGAAGGGGGAGGCACCCGACAAAAGCACGGCCATACGCAATCGCCCTTCAACAAAACCGGGTTGACCGTCACTTCCGAACGTCCACTATGCGAAAGAGCGGGGCAGGCGGGAGACACCTCATGCTCAAACACGCCTTTTTTGTCGCGGCCTTCCTTGCCGCAGCCGTCGCAGGAAGCCCTTCCGGACGGGCGGACGAACCGACGGCCGCCCAGCGCATGTCAAAACCCGGCCCTGCGGAGGAGATGCTCGCCAGGCAGACCGGCCAGTGGGATGTCGTCGCCAGCCTGTGGCCGGCGCCGGGGGCAGAGCCGATCGTCGCGCGCGGGCTGGTGGCCGAACGCACCATGATCGGGCCGATCCTGCAGGAGATCATGAAGCCGGCGCCGGGCAGCAGCCAGCCCGATTTCACCCGCATCGACTACCTCAATTTCGACCGGGTCGAGGGGCGCTGGAAATATGTCTCCATGGACACGCGCTTTCCCGTCAGCATCATGCCGGCACGCAGCTTCGGCCCGGCGACGGAAGGCAGGATCGATGTCCAGTTCGAACCGCAGGGCTTCGTCGGCTTCGGCGCCGAGGTGGAAGGGCGCTTCATGGTTTCAGACATGGCGATTTCCGGTTCCGACGCCGATCACATGCTGAAGGAACAGCACGTCATGATGGCCGACGGCACAGGCAAAAGCTGGCTGTTCGTGCGCTACGAGTACACACGCCGCCATTGAAGCGGAGCCGGCTCACCCCTCCAGCCAGGCCGCCAGCTTGTCCAGCGTCTGCAGCCCGTATTCGACCGCGCCGAAGCCGATGACGATCCCGCGCCGTTCGCGGCTGGGGTGCAGCTGGCGCATGGTCAGCACCGTCTTGCCGTCGCTCTGCTCGTCGAAGGTCACCGTCACGCGGAAGCGGTCGGGGTCGTCCGGGTCGGCCGAGCCGTGCTCCATCACGATGCGTTCGTTCGGCACGATCTCCAGGAAGCGCACCAGGTTGGGGAAGCGCTGCTCCTTGCCCTCGAACGTGCCCACCATGTCGAAACGCCAGATCCCGCCTTCGCGGATGTCGGCTTCGTGGTTCACGACGCTGAGGCCGGTCGGGCCGAACCATTCGGCCAGCGCCTGCGGGTCCGTCCAGGCGGCAAACACCTTGGCGCGCGGGTGGTTCAAAAGCTTGACCAGCACGATCTCGCGATCGAGCGACCAGCTTTCGAGCGGCCTTGCTTCGTCCTTCGTCATCGCTCTTCCTTCGTGTCCAGATAGACTTCCAGCCGTTCCAGCCGCATGGCCCAGCTGCGGCGCTCCGCTTCCATCCAGTTCGCCGCCTCGTCGAAACGCGCCTTCACCAGCCGGCACCAGCGGCTGCGGCCGCGCTTCTCCGAGGTGATCAGCCCGCATTCCTCCAGCACCTTCAGATGCTGGGCGAAGGAAGGCAGCGCCATATCGAACGGCTCGGCCAGCACGGAGACCGGCACCTCACCCTCGGCCAGCCGCGACACCACCGCCCGCCGCGTCGGGTCGCTGAGGGCGTGGAAGGCAAGGTCGAGCGGGGTCGAATGGTAAGGCATGGGATTTTTTATGCCGGCCGGCGGGCGCGGTCAATGAAAGAAAGGCACTTGCCTTACTTTTTGAACTGACATAAAGGTGATTGCCTTAGTATTTGGCATCGGTTGTCGTCATAGCGCCTTGGACCAACGGTCAGGATGACCGTTGGAGCGCGCGACTGCGCGCCGCGTCCATTGGCGCGTAGCCAAGCGGCCCGGATGGGCCGCGCCGGCGATTGAGGTGTCCTGGATGTGACAACATCCAGGACTTATTAAACAAGAGGAGAACCCTGTGGCAGTTCGTGTCGATCTCAACATCTCGCTCGACGGTTTCGCGACAACAACCGACCAGACGCCCGAGCAGCCGATGGGGGCCGACTGGATGCGCCTCGTCGGCGCCTATATCGCGACGAGGACGATGCGTGAGCGCGTGTTCCACGACACCAGCGGCGCAGGCACGACTGGTATCGACGACCGCTATGCCAGCGCCTATTTCGAGAATATCGGCGCCGAGATCATGGGCGCCGGCATGTTCGGGCTGCACAATTTCCCCGACGACCCAGACTGGAAGGGCTGGTGGGGCGACGAGCCGCCGTTCCGCTGCCCGGTCTTCGTGCTGACCCACAAGACGCGGCCCTCGATCGAGATGGCCGGCGGCACGACATTCCACTTCCTCTCCACAACGCCTGAAGAGGCGCTGAAACAGGCTGAAGCCGTGGCCGGCGGCAAGGACGTGCGCATCGGCGGCGGCGCCAGCACCGTGCGCACCTTCCTGAAAGGCGGCCTCGTCGACCGCCTCCACGTCGCCATCGTCCCAATCCTGCTCGGCCGCGGCATCCGCCTGTGGGACGATCTGCGCGGCCTGGAAGAAGGCTACGCCGTGGAGTCGGAAACCGCCGAGAGCGGCGTCATCCACCTGACGTTTCGGCGGTAGAGGCGGTGCAGATGTGAACGCCTTAAGCGCGACCGTTGGGTGCGTCCTTCGAGGCTCGCCCACGAAAGGCCGCGCGTCCTTTCAGGTGACGTGCGGGCTCGCACCTCAGGATGAGGACCGCTGTGCGGCGTCCTCTAGGCCTCAATGTGCGAGCACTTCCGCAGAGGGAGATAGAAGCACCGACGCTGGTGTCACCAGCAACGCAGGATATCTATCTCTCCGATCTAGACCGAGGACACCGCCAACAGTTTTCGCCGCGAGCTGCACAACGGTCCTCATCCTGAGGTGCTCGCGAAGCGAGCCTCGAAGGACGCACCCAAAAATCCGTGTCGCGTCGTTTGAAACCGGATGCGTTTTTGGTGCGTCCTTCGAGGCTCGCCCATGAAAGATCGCGCTGTCCTTTCAGTCGACCTGCGGGCTCGCTCCTCAGGACGAGGACCGCTGTGCGGCGTCCTCTAGGCCTCAATGTGCGAGCACTCCCGCAGAGGGAGATAGAAGCACCGACGCTGGTGTCACCAGCAACGCAGGATATCTATCTCTCCGATCTAGACCGAAGACACCGCCAACAGTTTTCGCCGCGAGCTGCACAACGGCCCTCATCCTGAGGAGCTCGCGAAGCGAGCCTCGAAGGACGCACCTGAGAATCCATGTCGCGTCGTTTGGAACCAGATGCGTTTTTGGTGCGTCCTTCGAGGCTCGCTCACGAAAGACCGCGCTGTCCTTCAGTCGACCTGCGGGCTCGCTCCTCAGGATAAGGGAGGTCGTGCAAGACCTTCTCATTGCCAAGGAAACGTCCGGGCGCCGTGTCCTTCATCCTCATCCAGACCGAACACACCGCCAACAGTTCGCTGCGAGTTGCACAACGGTCCTCATCCTGCGAGCTGCACAACGGTCCTCATCCTGAGGTGCTCGCGAAGCGAGCCTCGAAGGACGCACCTGAAAATCCATACCGCGTTGTTTGAAACCAGCTGCGTTTTTTGGTGCGTCCTTCGAGGCTCGCCGATGAAAGACCGCGCTGTCCTTCAGTCGACCTGCGGGCTCGCTCCTCCGGATGAGGGAGGTCGTGCAAGACCTCGTCACTGCCAGGGAAACGGCCGGGAGCCGTGTCCTTCATCCTCGTCCAGACCGAAGACACCGCCAACAGTTTTCGCCGCGAGCTGCACAACGGCCCTCATCCTGAGGAGCTCGCGAAGCGAGCCTCGAAGGACGCACCCAACGATGCCCCGTCGTTGGAATCAGATCTTGCTGCGCACCAGCCCGGAGAGCCGCTTTTGGTGCGTCCTTCGAGGCTCGCCCGGCAAGGGGGCGCGATGTCCTTTCGGTCGACGTGCGGGGCGAGCACCTCAGGATGAGGGAGGTCGTGCAAGACCTCGTCACGGCCAGGGAAACGGCCGGGAGCCGTGTCCTTCATCCTCATCCAGACCGAACACACCGCCAACAGTTCGCTGCGTGCTACACAACGGCCCTCATCCTGAGGTGCTCGCGAAGCGAGCCTCGAAGGACGCACCTGAAAATCCCTATCGCGTCACCAGCAGTGCAGGAGCCCCGGCGCCCTCAAAGGGACGTCCGGGCGCTGTCGGTGATCAGCTTCAGCCCCAGCGCGCCGACGACCAGTCCAGCGGCGCGGTCGATCCAGGCCTTGGAGCGCAGGTAGACGGCTCTTGGCCCGCGCGAGGAGAAGCCAAGCGCCACGACGGTGTACCACATGGTCTCGTTGAGGAAGAGCAGCGGCGGCAGGGCGAACAGCATCCAGGTCGGCGTCGGCGAAGGCAGCAGCGCGGCGAACATCGACGCGTAGAAGATCGCCGTCTTCGGGTTGGACAGCTGCACGAACAGGGCGCGCAGGAACGACTTCCACAGCGTGCCGGGCCGCCCCGCCACCGTCTCGGCAACCTCGATCGGTTCGGGCGCGGCGCGCCAGATGTTGATGCCGAGCCAGACGAGATAGGCGCCGCCGGCCACCCTGAGCGCCAGGTTCAGCCATTCGACCTGCAGCAGGATCGCGGTGAGGCCGGCCATTGCGATGCAGGCGAACAGGAAGCCGCCGAGGCCCATGCCGATCGCCGCCATCACGCCGTCGGCGCGCGAGCTGGAGATGGCGATGCGCGACACCACGACGAAGCTGGGGCCCGGGCTGATGGCGCCGAGCAGGAACACTCCAAGGATGGAGAACAGGATCGCAAGGTCATGCACGGCGTATTCCTCCGCTTCGCTCCGGCCGCCCCAATACTGGCCCGGCTCGCTGCCGTCCGCAATGGCTCAGCCGGAACGATGGTTGTTCCATCTCCCGTCGGGTGAAGTCGTCCTGCCGCAACGCGGCACGCCCAGGCCCTTGAGGCCTTGCTTTCAGGCGTACCGGACAACGATGCTGCGTGAGCCGCACCGCAAGCGCCGCGCCGTCGATTTTCGCGCCGGGTCAAATCTCCAGGAACGAATGGGTGGTCGAGACATTGTGCTCCCGTACCGACACGGCTCCTCCGGAAAGGGATCACGACATGGCTAAGACTGGGGCGAAGACTGCGAAATCATCGGGCAGAGCCGCGACAATCCACGACCAGAAGCTTCTTCGAGGAGAAGGTGGGGAGCTGCATCAAGTCGCCGAAGGCGATGCGCCGGCGCTGACGACGGCGCAGGGCGGACCGGTTGCGGACGACCACAACACGCTGAAGATCGGTGCGCGCGGTCCGTCCCTGATCGAGGACTTCCACTTCCGCGAGAAGATCTTCCATTTCGACCATGAGCGCATTCCCGAACGCGTCGTGCATGCGCGCGGCTACGGGGCGCATGGGTTTTTCGAAACCTACGATTCGCTAGCCCAATACACCAGGGCCGACATCTTCCAGCGCGCCGGCGAGAAGACGCCGGCCTTCGTGCGCTTTTCCACCGTGGCCGGCTCGAAGGGTTCGTTCGATCTCGCACGCGACGTGCGCGGCTTTGCCGTCAAGCTCTACACCAAGGAAGGCAATTGGGACCTCGTCGGCAACAACATCCCGGTGTTCTTCATCCAGGACGCGATCCGCTTTCCCGACCTCGTCCATGCGGTGAAGCAGGAGCCGGACCGGGCCTTCCCGCAGGCCCAGACCGCGCATGACACTTTCTGGGATTTCATTTCGCTGACCCCGGAATCGATGCACATGATCATGTGGATCATGTCGGACCGTGCGATCCCGCGCTCATTCCGCTTCATGGAAGGCTTCGGCGTCCACACCTTCCGCTTCGTCAACGCACGCGATGAATCGACCTTCGTCAAGTTTCACTGGAAGCCGAAGCTCGGGATGCAGTCGGTGGTCTGGAACGAGGCGGTCAAGATCAACGGCGCCGATCCGGATTTCCATCGCCGCGATCTCTGGCAGGCGATCCAGTCCGGCAATTTCCCGGAATGGGAGCTGCGGGTCCAGCTGTTCGACCAGGCCTTCGCCGACAGCTTCGACTTCGACATCCTCGATTCCACCAAGATCATCCCCGAGGAGATCCTGGAGCCGATCCCGGTCGGGCGCCTCGTCCTCGATCGCATGCCCGACAATTTCTTTGCCGAAACCGAGCAGGTCGCGTTCATGACGCAGAACGTTCCGCCGGGCATCGACTTCTCGAACGATCCCCTGCTGCAAGGCAGGAACTTCTCCTATCTCGACACCCAGCTGAAGCGGCTGGGAAGCCCGAATTTCACGCACATCCCCATCAACGCGCCGAAGTGCCCCTTCCACCACTTCCAGCAGGACGGGCATATGGCCATGCGCAATCCGGTCGGCCGCGTGAACTACGAGCCGAACTCTTTCGAACCGGGGCCGCGGGAGTCGCCGCAACGCGGGTTCCGCTCCTTCGCGGATGCCGAGGAAGGCCAGAAGGTGAGGCTGCGGCCTGAGAGCTTTGCCGATCATTACAGCCAGGCTCGGCAGTTCTTCAACAGCCAGACCCCGCCCGAGCAGCGCCACATCGCCATGGCCTTGACCTTCGAGCTTTCCAAAGTCGAGACGCCGGTGATCCGCGAGCGAATGGTCTCGCATCTGTTGAACATCGATGAAGGGCTTGCCGACACGGTGGCCGACAAGCTCGGCCTCAAGAAGCTGCCCAAGCCCGCGGACGCCGCCGTCGCCACGCGCAAGGACCTGCCGCCGTCGCCGGCGCTCAGCATCATCGAAAATGGTCCCGACCGCTTTGTCGGCCGCAAGGTCGGCGTGCTGGTGAGCCCGGGTGTCGATGGCGATCTTTTGAGGAAGCTGCAGGCGGCAATCGAGAAGGAAGGATCCGTGATGGAGGTCGTCTCGCCCAAGGTCGGCGGGGTCGAGGCCTTCGACGGCAGCTGGATCGAAGGCCGCCACATGATCGATGGCGGACCGTCGGTGCTTTTCGATGCCGTAGCGCTGCTCGTCACGGAAGAGGGTGCCGAACGGCTGACCAACGAGGCCGCCGCGCGCGACTTCGTGGCCGACGCCTTCGCCCATTGCAAATTCATCGCCTACGCTCCCGGCGCCATCCCGCTGCTGCAAAAGGCAGGCGTGGACCCGGAAGCCGATGAAGGCCTCATCGTGCTGGACGGAAGCAAGGCGATCGCCTCGTTCATCCAGTCATGCCGCAAACTCCGCCTCTGGGGGCGGGAGATGGCGGTCAAGCTGTAGGCGGAGGACTGCGATGCAGATTGTCCGGACCGAAATTTCGCGTCCCACCGACGGCAGGACCGTTTTCGAGGTTCTGTTTTGCGGCGACGGCGACGAATGTGTGAGCGTGCGGGTGGCAGGCCAGCAGTTCGAAGCCGACGAGGCCATTCTGGCACGGGCCAGGACGCTCCTGCTGGAGACCGCCAGTTTCGGTCTGGCCGCAAACGAATATGACGCGGAGAGCAACGGCAATTTCGACGAGGTGGCCGTCACGGCGGCACAAAGCGAAGAAGGCGCCGTCTATGTCTTCGAATGCCGCGACGGCGAAGGCAGCCGCCTGCTTCCGCCATCCAGCATGGCGAGCTTCGAAGCCGCCCGCGCGGAGGCGCTGCGCTGCGCGGTCGACATGCTGGTCGATCTCGAGCCGGGCAAGGATGCCTTGACGGGCTGGCTTATCCGTATCCGGGACGCGGGCGGCGAATTGCTCTGCGTCATCGACGTCGAGGAGGCGGACGCCGCCCGAAGGGCAACGGAGGCGAACGGCCTGCCGGGTTGACCCTCATGCACGCAGCTTCCGTCGGCCGCATTGCCGATGCTGTGAGGCCTTTTGAGCAGGGCTATCGTATAGGGCGCAACGCCCTTCCTTGTCGCCGCTTCTCCGGCGGTTAGACCGCCGTAGACGCCATTTTCCCCCCGTTCGACGGGCAGGGCAATCGCGTATGGCGCATTACCCCCTCTCCGTCTCGCCCTACGGGCGATCCACCTCTCCCCCGCTTCGCGGGGGCGAGGAACCCAAGCTGGATAAGCGCCGGCGCTGCAGCTGCGACTCCTCGCCCCTGCCGAAGGCGGGGGAGAGGTGGATCGCCCGCAGGGCGAGACGGAGAGGGGGATCTCATACGCGATCGCCTGTCCGATTGGCGGACAAGTCCGCCAATCACTTGCAGCTCTTCACGGCCTCAAGCGCCTCGGTGCGGGACGCTTTCGGCAGATCCCCGATCCTTCGGACAGCGGCGTAGAATCTCGGGTAATCACCGGCGCATAGATCGAACAAGCGAAGAAATGCCGGGACCTGTTCGTTGTAGACGGCGCTGGCGGCAAGCTTGGCGTTGTTGATCGGTGCATCGACCCAGGCGTCGTATCCACGGTATCCGCCCCAGCGCCTGTCGCGCATGTGCCGGTAGCGCACGCGCAGCCTTTCGATCGTGGCCGCCTTGGCCGCCGCCATCTGCCCCGGTGCGCGGGAGCTTGCATAGACCTGATCCAGTTCGTCCTGCGTCTTCGCCAGCAGCCCGAGGAAATCGGCGCGGCGCTTGCGGGCGGCTTCATAGCGGCGCAGCCCGGCGTGGTCGCCATGCGCGCGCAGCCATTTCCGCACGCCGCTGGTTTCGACGGCAACGGCGAAAGCTTCGTTGAAGGCGGAATCGTCGTTCACATAGACGCGCTGATGCGCCAGTTCATGAAAGACCAGGCTTGCAATATCGGTGTCGTCCTGGCGCAGCATGGTGCTGAGCAGCGGGTCGCTCGACCAGCCGAGCGTCGAATAGGCGGTGACGCCGGCAACATAGACGTCCAGCCCCTCCTGCTGCAGTTGGCCGGCGGTTTCAGCCGCGGCCTTCGGATCGAAATAGCCCTTGTAGGGGACACAGCCGAAAACCGGAAAGCACCAGATGCGCGGCGTCAGCGAAAATTGCGGCGCGGCAAACACCGCCCAGGTCACGGCCTCGCGGCCGATGTCGACATAGCTGCGGTAACTGCTGTTGTCGGGCAGGCCCAGTTCGTCCGTCGCGAACCGCCGGATGGCGCTTGCCGATGCCAGCTTGGCGCGCAATGCCTCGGGCGTCGCGGGATTCTCGATCAGTCTTGCGACATTCTTCCGCGCCGCCATGATCTCGACATGGCCTTCCAGCGAGGCCGCATAATAGGAAATGCTGGTGCAACCGGCCACGCTGGCCGTCGTGATCGCCGCCACGAGCAATCGAAATACGCGCTTCACGGCAGCCCCGCCATGTTCCCGATAATCGGTCTCAAACAGGCGCGGCGATTCTCGTCAAGGGCCTGCAAGGGGCAGGCGATCGCGCTTTGGCGGAATTGGCCGGCGCTGTGGCCGGGATGTCGGCTCAGCATCTCCGGCGGCATGTGATGACGCCGACATCCGTCCAACTAACCGGAACCCGGCTCGCAGCCGTCGCGTTCGACTTGCAGCGACTGAGGAACCGTATGATGGACATCGCACCGCAACTGGCGTTTTCCGGGGAGTGCCGACAGGCCTTCGAATTCTATGCGCGACTGATGGGTGGCGTCATAACGGTGATGAACACCTTCGGCGGCAATGAGGACAAGGCGCTGCCGCCGGGATCGAGCGCGGCCGCTTCCGATCGGGTCCGCTATGCCGAACTCAGCCTTGGCCAGTCCGTGCTGCGCGGCAATGACGTGCCCGCCGACCAATCTGTGCCGATGCAGGGTTTCAGCGTTTCGCTGCACGTCGAAGGCGCCAATGAGGCGCGCCGCCTCTTCGAGGCGCTGAGCGAAGGCGGCACCGTCACCACGCCGCTGACCAAGGTCGACTGGGCCGACGCGTTCGGCATGGTCACGGACCGGTTCGGCGTGCCGTGGCTGGTGCTTGGGATGAAAGCCTAGTTGACGCTCCAAGCGCCGTCCGCTTCGCCTTGCGGCTTTTGCGTGAACTCCGCAATCAGATGGTCGGCGACCGTTCGGACGGACGGAAGCTGCCCGCGCCGATGCGGCATCAAGAGTGTCGTCGTCACGCCGCGTGCCGTCCAGTCCGGCAGGACACGGACAAGAGCGCCGGCTTGGATCGGCCCCGCGCAGAAGCTGCCGGCCAGGCAGGCGATCCCCAGCCCCGCCTTGGCGGCTTCCAGCAGGGCGACGGTTTCGTTGGCGACATAGCGCGGCGCCGGCGTCACCTCGGCAACGGCGCCTTGGCCGTCCTGCAGCGTCCAGACCCTCTCCGAAGATGAAGCCATCAGCCCGTCGAGCCCATTCGCTTGCTCGGGCCGGGACGGCATGCCCCTGTCGCGGACGTAATGCGGCGCCGCGACGAGCCAGGCAGGGTCGTAGGCGATGCGGCGCTGCACCAGATCGGCATCCGGCAAGGGAGCGAAGTGGTTGCGGATGGCGATGTCGAAGCCTTCCTGCACGATGTCCACGAACCGGTCGGAGACGTCGAGCACGATGCGCAGTTTCGGGTAGCTTGCCGCGAGACGTGGAAGCAGCGGCGCCAGCCGGAATTGGGCGACCGGCATCGATGCCGTGATCCGCACCGTGCCGCTGGGCTCCGTCAGGCGGCCCTTGATGACATGCTCCGCCGCCTCCGCTTCGATCAGCATGGCGGCGGCATGGCGATGGAAATCCCGGCCGATCTCGGTGACGGCAAAGCTGCGCGAGGTCCGCTGGATCAGCCGCACGCCGATCGCCTTCTCCAACTCGGAAAGCCGTTTGCTGAGTGTGGATTTGGGGATGCCCAGGGCGCGTCCGGCCGCGGCGAAGCCGCCATGATCCACCACCTGGACGAAAGCGAGGAGATCGTTGAGGTTCAGCATCCATCGTTCCTGAATGTGGACGATAGGTTCACAATTACCCCACTACTGCCCGGGCGTCCAACACCGCATCTTTTGGCAGACGCCGTCGATGGGGCGGCAAGCAAAAGGATGCAGGATGGCCAACATCTCGATTATCGGCCTTGGTGCCATGGGGCAGGCGCTCGCCGCCCGTTTTCTCCAACAGGGCCGCGCGGTCACGGTCTGGAACCGCACGCCCGGCAAGGCCGCCGCACTGGTCGCGCAGGGCGCGCGCGAGGCTGCCTCCGCAACTGAGGCCATTGCCGCCGGAGACGTCACCGTGATGTGCGTGCTGGACTATGCCGCCGCGAATATGGTGATCGAGGATGCGGCCCCGGCCTTTTCCGGCCGTGCGCTGGTCAACCTCACCAATGGCACGCCGGCGCAGGCGCGCGCCACGGCCGAGCGGGTCGCTGCGCTGGGCGGTGCCTATCTCGACGGCGGCATCATGGCGAGGGCCCCCCCGGGGGGGGGGGGGGCCCCCGGGTGGGGAGGACACGGGGGCGAGACCGGGGGGGGGGGGGGCGGCCGCCCCCCGCGCGGCCGCCGCGCCCCCCCCCATGGCGACGCCGCCGATGATCGGCGGCGAGCACGCGTTGATCCTCTACAGCGGATCGAAGACGGCTTTCGATGCGCATGCCGGCACGCTCGAGGACCTCGGCGCCGCCACCTATGTCGGGGCGGATGCCGGGCTGGCGTCGCTGCATGATCTCGCGCTGCTCAGCGGCATGTACGGCGTCTTCGCGGGCTTCTTCCACGCCACGGCGCTGATCGATTCAGAAGGCATCGGCGCGGCTGCGTTCTTCAAGCTGCTCGGCCCCTGGATGGCTGCCATGATGGGCGAGCTGCCCGGCTATGCGCAGAAGATCGACAGCGGCAGGCACGGCGTCGATGTGGTGTCGAATCTCGGCATGCAGAGCGTCGCCCTGGCCAACATCCTTGCCGCAACGCGCGAGCAGGGCGTCGCCACCGACCTGCTCGCGCCCATGCTGGAGCTGTTCCGCAGGCGCGCCGAGGCCGGCCACGGGGAGGAGGATATTTCGGGCATAGTCGAGCTGATCCGCCGCCGCTGAAGGCCTGCGCCCCCGGCGTTCCGTGGCTGCAGGGAGCGCCGGGCTCAGCCCTTCCTGCCGGTCAGCCGCTCCAGCGCGTCGACGATCAGGTCACAGAATTTGGCGTGGTCGAGCTGCATCGCCACGCTGTGGCGAAAGCTCATCTGCTCGCTGGCCGTGCCACCGAAATGGCGCATGCCGCCCATCTTCTCGAAATTGCAGACCGTCATGCCCTTGGTCCAGCGGCCGGCGGTCTCGACGCGGATGTCGGCCTTCTCGGTGGTGAAGACGCTCGGGTCGATCAGGGCCGCGACGCAGCAGGCGTCGTGCACGGCGGGATGTTCGATCTGCAGCAGGCCGCCGTGCGTGGTGGCGATAAACTTCCAGATGTCGAGGATGAACTGGCTGATCGGCCCGCCGACGGCGCGCACCCGGTCCTGCAGCTCGGGGGTCGCCAGCGCCTGGTGGGTGAGGTCGAGCCCCACCATGGTCACGTCCCAGCCGGCCCGGAACACCACGTCGGCGGCCTCCGGATCGCCATAGATGTTGTATTCTGCCGCGGGCGTGATGTTGCCGCGCGTATAGCTGCCGCCCATCGCCACCACCTTCTTCACCCGCTCGACGATGCGCGGCTCCTTGCGCGCGGCCAGCGCGATATTGGTGTAGGGGCCGACCGGCACCAGCGTCACCGTCTTCGGCTCATGCGCCATCACCGTGTCGATGATGAAGTCCACGCCATGGCGCTTGTCGAGTTCGAAGGAGGCCGGCGGCAGCACCGGCCCGTCCAGCCCGGTATCGCCATGGATCTCGATGGCCAGCACCTGGTCGGAGATTATCGGAACGGGCGATCCCTTCGCCACCGGCACCTTGATGCCGTAGGCGGTGCACACCGAAAGCGCGTTGCGCGTGGTGTTCTCGACATTGTGGTTGCCGGACACCGTGGTGATGCCGAGCAGGTCGATGTTCGGGTTGCCCGCCGCCAGCAGGATGGCGATGGCATCGTCGTGCCCGGGATCGCAGTCGAGGATGATCTTTTCCATGGGGTCCTTTCGCGGTCGCGCGATTACAGACCGCCCCGTCGGCCGCCGTCAAGCGCGGCCCGTGCCGGTCTGGTGCAAGCGGGCAGGCCGGTGTAACCCTTGCCCCCTGGCTTTTGAGGTCACGTGACCGTCAACACGGCGAGGATCTCCCTTGGACGACACATCCACCGACCCAATCTGGCTCGTCTTGTCGGTCGCGGGGGCCGATCGCGACCTTTCCATCGCCATGCGGGAACAGCCATGGTGGAATGAGCACGCGGCATTCATCAATGCGCTTGTGGACGAGGGCAACGTGCTGCTGGGCGGGCCTCTGCCCGACGAAGGTGGCGCGCTGCTGGTCATGCGCGCTCCCGATGCCCAGACCATCCGCGATCGCCTCGCAGGCGACCCTTGGTATGTGAACAAGATCCTGAGACTGGTCGACGTGAAGCGGTGGGAAATTCTCATCGACGAGTGGGCCGGCGCACGCTGAAGGGGGCGCCGTGGCGAGGGCCGTGAAGGCTTGGGAAACCCATCAGCCGCGAGGGAACAGGCGTCCTGACGCTCCGGAATGAGGCTCGGCGGGAGCTACAGGCGTGATCTCGATCGCCGCGCTTCTGCCTGCGATCAATCTGATGCCTTCGGGCATAGGGTCGATGCGTATGCGGACCGGGATACGCTGCGCGAGCCTGACCCACGAGAAGGTCGGCAAGACCTTGGGCAGGAGATTGCCGGCGTCGCCGCGCTGGTCGTCGGCAATGGCGGCCGCGATGCTTTCCACATGGCCGGTGATGTCTATGTCGTCACCCATCAGCCGAACCCTGGCCCGGTCGCCGACCGTGATCTGCCTCAGCTTCGTTTCCTCGAAATATCCCTCGACCCGCAGCGAGGCGGTGTCGATCAGCGCAACCGCTTGCGCACCTGCCTGCACGAAGTCTCCCGGGTGGATGGCCAGATTGGTGATGATGCCGCCGACGGGAACCCTGACGGAGGAGTGCTCGAGGTCGAGCATGGCGAGCTGGCGGTCGAGTTCCGCTTGCTGATGGCTGGCTTCCGCCTGCCGGGCGGCGGTTTCCGCCTGCTCCAGCTTTTGCCGGGTCACCGTCGCGTCGCTGAGCCGGCGATAGCGGGCAAGGTCGCGATTGGCCATGTCGAGCGCGGCCTTGCTGCCTGCGACCCTGGCTTCCGCCATTTTCAGGGCGAGGGCGAATCGCGCCGGATCGATGCGGAAGATCACGTCGCCGGCATGAACCTCTTCATTGTCATGCACGGGCACCTCGCTGATCAGGCCGGACACGTCTGGCGCGATGCGCACCACATCGGCGCGCACGCGCCCGTCCCGGGTCCAAGGCGCCTGCTCGTAGCGTGCCCACACCGGCAGCACGATGAGTGCGGCAAGCGCCACGACAAGCAGGGTCAAGGCGTAACGGCCGAACAGAGAAGGCTTCATGGGAACAGTCCGGTATGGTGCTGCAGCAGCAGGGCGAAGATGATGGCGAAAATGGCCATTTCGACCAGGGGGCCATGGGCCATCGCGCGGTCGATGCCCGCGGCGGAGAGGAGGCGGATCACCGCGACGGTCGCGGCAAGCGCGATGAGGGCGAACACCAGCAGGCCGGGGATGAGGACGCCGCCGATGTCGAGATCGGCGATCATGATCCGCGCTCCCCGCTTTCTGTAGGGCCGAGGGCGAACCGGAGGTCGACAAGCAGGTCGAGCAGCTGTCTACGGTTTGCGATCGAGCTGCCGGCAACCAGCATCAGCAGTGTTTCGGTTCGCCCGATCAGAGAGCTGGTTTCGCCGGGTTCCCTCCGGGGGGCCGCGCCGAAGCGGACGGCAATCGCCGAAAGGAGCTCGCCTGTTTCCTTGCCGATTGTGCCGCCTGGGGCCGTCTTGTGGAGCTGACCGACTGCATGGCCGATGCGAAGATGGCGCAGTGTCTCGTCGAGCATGTCAGGGGCCGACATCGAGGAGAGGCCGAGCCTTGGCAAAAGCAGCGCGGCGCGGTCGACCATCAGGCTTGTCCAATGTCTCTCGTCGGGCCCCGCACCGCGCGCCCGCCGCGCGACGTCCCTCCGGCTGGACCGGAGCAGCCGGTGGATCGCCGCGTCGACCGGTACGGTCTGGAACAGGGTCATGCTCACCACCGCAAAGGCAGTTCCCGCAAACAGCGCGACGACGCTGTTGAGCGACTCTGCGAAACCGCCGGTGTAACTGGCGCCCAGCCCGCCGAGGAGGGGGACCGTCAGCGTGATGCCGAGCGCCATGAAGGTCGTCTGGGGCCGGGCTTGCAGCGAACCGGCAAACAGCATCGCCGGCGCAAGCACCGCGACGAGCACGGCGAAGTCCGTGACGCGCGGAAGGATGACGAAGTTGTAGGCTAGGCTGATCGCCACGCCATAGACGGAGCCGATCATGTATTTGACGACGTTCGGCGCCGGCGTGTCGACATTGCCGAATAGGGCGCAGGCCACGCCGAGGATCGAGACGGCCATTCCGCCGTCCGGCCATGCCGACCATATCCAGAAGGCACAACCGAGCACGATGCCGGCGGCGGCGCCGGCCGCGGCGCGGGCCGCCATCCAGCCATCGCGATGGTAGACATAGCGGCCCGCGCCTCCACCCCAGTGATAGGGCTCGTCGTCCTGCGATCTGGCGGCGATATCGCGCCCGAGCCGGTCGCAATCGTGCAGCAGGCCGATCATTTCTGCGAGGTGACCGGCAAGATTGGCGGCGAGCTGCTCGGCATGGGCCCGCGCGTCAGCGCCGATCCATGCCCGAAGCAGCCGCGCGCGGCCGATCAGGTGGATTGCAACGCTGTCCCGCTCGGACACGTCCGTGGATGTGATCCAGGCCTCGACCTCCCGCAGCAGTTCGGCCAGTTCATGGGGCTGGCTTGGTGTGCCGCCGGCGAGGGCATGAATACGCTCCTCGATCTCCGCTGCGAGCGGGAGCAGTCGCGCGAGCCGGACATGGATCCGCTGCAGTCTGTCACGACGCGGCGTGAGAAGAACCGGATCATAGGGCAGGTGCGTCGCAAGTCCCTGCAGCGCCAGAAGGTCGGCCGCGAGCTGATGGCGTTCGCGGCGCGTTTTCGCTTCCGGCAATCCCTTCAGCGCATCGCCCGCAAGCCGACGAGCATCCCGTAGCGTTGCCGACAGTTTGCCGGTGAACAGGCAGGTCATCGGCTTCGGCAGGACAAGGCGATGCACCAGAACGGCACAAAGGATTCCGAGCGAGATCTCCTGCACCCGCACTGATGCGGTATCGAAGACCGCGCCAGGATCGAACACGCTCGGAAATCCGATCAGGCTCGCGGTATAGCCGGCAAGGACGAAGGCATAGGCGCGCGGCGTGCGGTCGAGCAGCGAGAGATAGAGGCACAGGCCGATCCACAAGGCGAGCGCCACGCTACATGCCATCGGATCGTTCACGAAATTCGGAACGATCGCCACCGTTGCCGCGGCTCCGACGATCGTCCCTGCGAAACGGTAGACGCCGCGGCTGAACGAGGCGCCGGCCGAAGTCTGCGAGACGATGTAGACGGTGACGATGGCCCAGGAAGGCTTGGGCAACCCGACGCTGAGTGCGATGTAATAGGCGAGCATTGCCGCGGCGAAGGTCTTGACCGAGAACAGCATCGCCTCGGCATCCGCCTTTGCGGCGGGACTTCGGAGCAGGTGCGCGAGCGTGGCCTGGATGCCGGCTCCGGTCAGGGAAAAGCGATGCGCGGTGATCATGCCGGCTAAATGGTGGCATTGCGCGGCAAGATAAATCCGATATTCTGTCAAAAAATACCTGAATCTTGCCAATCCCCATGCGCACCTCGGCCGTCACCGTCTTCGATCCCGATCTTACGGATCGGCTGGCAGTCGCGCGTCAGCTCGATTTCGTGGATTACGAGGCGGAAGTGCCGATGCACACGCATCGCAAGGGTCAATTGATCCTCGCGCTGCATGGGGCGGTCACCTGCACCGCCGACAACGAGATCTGGATCGTGCCGCCCAATTGCGGCGTGTGGATCCCGGGCGGAGTGCCGCACAGTGCGAGAGCGACCGCGAATGCCCGGCTGAGTTACCTGTTCGTGGAACCGGGAGCGGCGCGTTTGCCGCAGGAATGCCGCACCCTGTCGATCTCCCCGCTGATCCGGGAAATGATTGATCGCCTGGCGCGGGAGCGCGCCGACTACCCGCTGGACAGCCACGCCGCCCGACTGGCCAGGGTGACGCTCGATGAACTGTCCGAAATGCCGCATGAGCGCTTCAACCTGCCCATCTCCGGCGATCCGAAAATCCGTGCGATGGCGGCCGCCCTGACGACTGACCCTTCCGACCGCAGCACGCTCGGCGAATGGGCGAAACGCGTGGCGATGAGCGAGCGGTCGCTGGCCCGTCTCATGATCCGCGAGACCGGCCTGACGTTCGGGCGTTGGCGGCAGCAACTGCACCTTGTCGTCTCGTTGCGGGAACTGGCCAGCGGCGCGACGGTGCAGGCCGTGGCGGCCGAGCTCGGCTACGATTCCGTCAACGCCTTCATCACCATGTTCAGGAAGGCCACGGGAAGCACGCCGGCACAGTATTTCGCACGGCGCCGGCTGCTCGAAGTCACGAAACGCGCATCGGAGGAATGACGGTTTTGGTATGGTTTCGGGATGGCGCTGCTATCCGCGCCGGGCGTCCCACAGCGTGATCAGCCACAGCACCAGCCCGGCCAGCGAGAGGGCGCAGCCGACATAACCCGCCGAAGGGAAGCCGTAGCCGGCGGAGATGGCGAGGCCGGCGAGCCACGGGCCGAGCGCGTTGGCGACGTTGAAGGCGCTGTGGTTAGCCGCGGCGGCCAGTGTCTGGGCGTCGCGCGCGACATCCATCAGATAGGTCTGCAGCACGATGGCAAGCCCGGTGGTGCAGCCGACGAGGAAGACCACCAGCGAGATCGACCACAGCGAGCCGACCGAATAGGGGAAGGCGAACAGCGCGGCGGCGCTGGCGACGATCAGCACCGTCGCGGTCGGCTTGCGCGCCTTGTCGGCTGCCCAGGCCGAAACCAGATTGCCCAGCGTCATGCCGACGCCGAACAGGCCGATCACCAGCGGCACCACGCGCGGGTCGACCTTGGTGACTTCGAGCAGGGTCGAGGCGGTGTAGGAATAGACCGCGAAAAGCCCGCCGAAGCCGATGGTGGCCGTGGCCAGCGTCAGCAGCACCTGGCGGTTGCGGAAGGCGCCGAGTTCCCGCAGCGGGCTTGCCGCTTCGTCGGGCCTGTCGCGCGGCGCGAACAGCGCGACCATGATGAAGGTGGCGAGCGCCAAGAGGCCGGTCAGCGCAAAGCCCGCCTGCCAGCCGAAGGCCTGGCCGAGATAGGTCGCGGCCGGCACACCGACGATCGTCGCCACGGTCAGCCCGAGCATGACGCGGGCGACCGCCGTGGTCCGCTCCTTCGGGCCGACCAGCGATGCCGCGACCAGCGCCGCGACGCCGAAATAGGCGCCATGCGGCAGGCCGCTCAGGAAACGCAGGACAAGCAGCCATTCATAGTTGGGCACCAAGGCGGTGAGGCAGTTGGTGACGCCATAAGCCGCCATCAGCGCCATCAGCAAGGTGCGGCGCGGCACGCGGGCCGACAGCACGGCGATGATCGGCGCGCCGACGACGACGCCCAGCGCATAGGCGCTGATCGCATGCGCCGCTTTCGGCTCGTCGATGCCGAGCCCGGCCGAGATATAGGGCAGCAGGCTCATCGCCGCGAATTCGGTCGAGCCGATGGCAAAGCCGCCGATGGCCAGCGCCAGCATTACCAGCCAGGGCTGTACGGCCGGTTCGCTTTCGACAACGTCTGTCTGGGAGGTGGACAAGAGGCGGCTCCTGCGCTGCGTTGCGCATAGTCATGCTGCACTGCAATATCCGCTCGCACCGGCAAGGGCAATGCTGCCAGCGCATCGCAGCGCATGGTGCAGCCTTCTTCTCCCTCGGTAGTCACTCCAGCCCGGAGCGAGCGCCAATGCTTGCGGGGCGCTATCTCCCCCCTTGCGGGGGAGAAAGCGATTTCAGCATCTTAGACGAGCACGCCCTTTGGGGCGGCGCAGGCTAAGTGCTAGAAATCGCAAGAGAGGGGACATCCAGCCGCAACGCTGACAATCAGCGTCTCGCATTGCCGAGGAAGCAGTCTCTTGCCTATAGGCCCCTCAGCTGAAGCTCCCCTCTCTTGGATTTTCTACGACTTAGCCTGCGCCGCCTGCGGGCGTGCTCGTCTAAGGTCGTGAATGTCCAGCGGATAGAGGGGTTACATTTTGAACCGGATAGATGGGTAACACTTTTCCCCCTATGACACGGCAGC
>NZ_JAKREW010000060.1 GCF_022347545.1 Terribium retamae | reverse complement strand
CCTGAGGACGGTCGCCCGCCGCCGAAGCTGCCGGCTATGCACGGCCGGTAGCTTCGGCCGCCAATCTACACCAACCCCCTCAAACAATCCTGAGGTGCGAGCCCGTAGGCCGTCGGATAGCAGGCGCAATCCTGTGCGGGCGAGCCTCGAAGGACGCACCGCAAACCTGGCGCCCCCGCTTCTGCCTTTTCCATGGATCGGCTCTTGCAAAGCAGCCGGCCGTCTCCCACATTTCGTGCGCGGGCCGGGCCCCTCTGACGTCTGTGCAAGACGTGATGTCGGACCGCGGAATTGGGCCCGCTTTTTCATGTTCACCGGAGCGGGTTGTGGGAGAAGGACCCGATGATCTCTGGCAAGACACGTTCATTCGCATTGTTGGCGACGCTTCTGATGGCGTTCACGCTGGTGTCGACCGACTTCGCCGACGCCCGGCGCGGCGGCAGCTTCGGCAGCCGTGGCACACGTACGTTCCAGTCGGCGCCGCCGACACGCACGGCGCCGAACACGACCGCCCCGGTCGAACGGTCGATGACGCCGAACACCGGACCGACCGCGACCACCCGGCAGCAGCAGCCTGGTATGGCGCAACAGCAGCGCCCAGGCCTGTTCAGCGGTCTCGGCGGCGGCCTGATGCGCGGCATCCTGATCGGCGGCCTGCTGGGTGTCCTGCTCGGCTACGGCTTCGGCGGCATGGCCGGCGCACTTGGCTTCATCGTGCAGCTTCTGCTGGTCGGCCTTGTCGTCATGCTGGCGCTGCGTTTCTTCCGCTCGCGTCAAACATCGGCAACTGCGCCGGCAACGGCAGGCGGGCCCGCCGCCAGCGGTTCGAATAGCCGCGAGATGTTCGGGCGGATGGCCAATCGTGATGCGGCCGAGAGCGAACGTCCCGCCGGCAACGGCCGCGCTGGTTCCTTCTCCATCCCCGGCTTGGGAGCCCAGTCGGCCCCTGCCTCGCAGGACATCGAGCTGGAAAAGGATGATCTCGATCGGTTTGAGCGCATGCTGGACGAAGTCCAGACCGCTTTTGCCAAGGAAGATCATGCCGGCCTGCGCCGCCTCTCGACGCCCGAAATGGTGTCCTATTTCTCGGAAGAACTGGCAGAGAACGCCCAGAACGGCGTTCGCAACGACGTTGCTGACGTGCATCTGGTGCAAGCCGACATCGCCGAAGCCTGGCGCGAGGACAATCAGGACTACGCCACGGCTGCGTTCCGCTACGAGTCGATCGACGTGATGCGCGACCGCAAGACCGGCAAGGTGGTCGAGGGTGACGAAAAGCTGACCGAAACGATCGAGCTTTGGACCTTCACCCGTCCGCGGGGCGGCGACTGGAAACTGTCGGCGATCCAGGAAGCGACTGCCTGAGTTCACAAAAGGCCCGCGAATCTCGCGGGCTTTTTCATTTCAAGGCGCGTTGCCCAAACCATCGAATCGCCGTCATCTCGCTTCATGAACCACCTGCGCCATTCTGGCCTGCCCGCTGCCGAGCAGGCGGCTGCACTGGAGACGATCCTGCGGGCCGATCCGATCGTCTGGCAGGCACTCACTCTGGCTCGCAGCCTCGACCTGCCGGACTGGCTGATCGTCTCGGGCGCGCTCTACAACACCGTCTGGAACAGCCTGACCGGCAAGCCATCGGGCCACGGCATCAAGGATATCGATCTTTTCTATTGCGATGGTTCCGACCTCTCTTATGAGGCCGAGGATGCCATCATCCGCCGGGCCGCGCTGCGTTTCGAACGGCTGCCGCTGCCGGTGGAGGTGCGCAACCAGGCGCGGGTGCATCTCTGGTATCCGGATCGATTTGGCCGCACTTGCCCGATCTACCGTTCCAGCGCAGAGGCGCTCGGCTATTTCGCCTCGCGCACCCATGCCGTCGGCGCGCGCCTGACGTCGGCGGATGATCTGGAGATCGTCGCCCCTTTCGGACTGGAAGATATTTTTTCCTTCCGCATCACGCCGAACAAGGTGATGGACAACCGAGAGACCCACGGGGCAAAGGGCGAGCGCGCCGTGCGGCTTTGGCCGCAGATCACGGTCGAGCCCTGGTGAATTGCGAACGCCAATAAAGAAAGGCGCGGAAGCGCCCTCCTTGTTCGGATACCGGCGATAGTCAGCCGTTGACCAGTGCCAGCGCCTCTTCCGTATAGCGCTTGCCGACCACTTTCTCGGGCGACAGCGCGTCACCGATCTCGGCGGCTTCCGCTGCGGTCAGCGCGATCGCCGCCGCTGCTGTATTCTGCTCCAGGTGATGGATCTTGCGGGCGCCGGGAATCGGCACGATGAAATCACCCTGATGCAGAACCCAGGCCAAGGCGAGCTGGGCTGCCGTGACGCCCTTCTCCTTGGCGAAGCGCTCCAACACGTCCACAACCTTGGCATTGGCGTCCAGTGCCTCGGGCTGGAAACGCGGCAGGGTACGACGCCAGTCATCGGCGCCGAGCTGCTCCGGCTTGTTGATCGTGCCGGTCAGCAGACCGCGTCCCAGCGGGCTGTAGGGTACGAAACCGACGCCGAGCTCACGGCAGACCTCGAATATTTCCTCTTCCGGATCGCGGCTCCACAGCGAGTATTCGCTTTGCACGGCAGCGATCGGATGCACGGCATGCGCCCGCCGCAGCGTTGCGGCGCTCACTTCCGAAAGGCCGAGTGCGCGCACTTTGCCTTGCTTGACCAGTTCCGCCATCGCGCCGACGGTGTCTTCGATCGCTACGTTGGGATCGACCCGGTGCTGGTAAAAGAGATCGATGACGTCGGTGTCCAACCGGCGCAGCGATGCTTCGGCGACGGCCTTGACATGCTCAGGCCGGCTGTCGACGCCGATCATGCGTTCTGTGCCGCTGCCCTGTTCGGAGATCTTGAAGCCGAACTTGGTGGCGATCGTCACATGATCGCGCACCGCTTTCAGCGCCTTGCCGACCAGGATCTCATTGTCGAAGGGACCGTAGACCTCGGCGGTGTCGAAGAAGTCGACGCCGATGTCGACGGCATGGCGGAGCGTACGGATGGCTTCCGCTTCCTCCTGGCCGCCATAGGCAAAGCTCATGCCCATGCAGCCGAGGCCGATGGGAGAGACAGTGAGTTCGGTTCCGAGTTTGCGCTTTTGCATCGCGGTTCTCCATGTTCGTCGATGCGAGAGAGATAGCGCCTTGCCTTCTGTTCGATAATTGACCCATAATTGTACGAGCTATTCTAAAAATTAGAACAATGGCCAATCTTATCAATGGAACGTAGTCATCTCGCCCAGCTTGCCGTACTTGCTGCCGTGGCGGACAGAGGCAGTTTTCGTGGCGCCGCACGCGACCTGGCAATCGCGCCCTCGGCGGTAAGCCATGCCGTCTCCAGCCTGGAGGCGCGTCTCGGCGTGCGGCTTCTGGCGCGCAGCACACGCTCGGTCGCACCGACCGAAGAGGGCGCTCGGCTACTGGAACGGTTGCGGCCGGCCCTGTCCGAGATCGATCTTGCGCTGGAAGCGGCGGTCGAGGCCAGGGACCGACCCGCCGGCAATCTGCGGCTGACCGTGCCGCGCACCGCCCTGAATCTCGTTGTGGCGCCGAAGCTCGGGGCCTTCGCAAAGGCCTATCCCGAGATCGTCCTCGATGTTGTCATCGAGGACCGCTTCACCGATGTGGTGGAAGGTGGCTTCGATGCCGGCGTAAGGCTTGGCGAAAGCCTCCAGCAGGACATGGTTGCCGTGCGCATCGGTCCGCAGATCCGCGGCGCGGTCGTCGGCGCTCCATCTTATTTCGCCAAGATGCCGAAGCCCAAACATCCGCGCGATCTCGTCGGCCATCGATGCATCCGCTTTCGCTTCTCGAGCGGGGTGCTCTATCGCTGGGAATTCGAAAAGGACGGCGAGGAGATCGAGTTGCCGGTCCAAGGGCCACTCATCCTCGGCGTCGACAGCGCCATCGTCCGCGCGGCCATCGACGGCGCCGGTCTGGCCTTCGTCTTTGAAGAATACGCCGCGCAGGCATTGGCAGCCGGGAGCCTGGTGAGAGTGCTGGAGGACTGGTGCCCACCCTTCGACGGCTTCTCGATCTACTATCCGAGCCGCCGCCAGATGCGCCCGGCCTTGCGTGCCTTCGTCGATTTCTTCCGCTGGAGGGAATGACAATGTGCGTGGCCGATCTGCCCTAACGGCACTGGTTTTTCGGCCCGTTTCGCGCAAGTCTCGCGAACACAGAATCTTGCGAGGAAATGCCGGATGTTTCGTTGGGGTGTGTTGTCGACGGCCAAGATCGGACGCGAGCAGGTCTTGCCGGCCATTGCCGATTCCAGCAATGGCGTGCTGACCGCCGTGGCCAGCCGCGATGTCGGCAAGGCGCGTGCGCTGGCCGACCGTTTCGGCGCGCCGCACGCCTTCGGCTCGTATGACGAACTGCTGGCATCGCCTGATGTCGATGGCGTCTATATCCCCGTGCCGACATCGCAGCATGTCGAATGGACAGCCAAGGCGATCGAGGCAAAAAAACACGTGCTGGTCGAAAAGCCGCTGGCGCTCGACGCCAAGGATATCGCGCGACTGATCGCGCAGCGCGACCGGCACAAGGTGCTGGTCTGCGAAGCCTTTATGGTCGTCTATCACCCACAGTGGATCAAGGTTCGCGAGTTGATTGCCGGCGGCGCGATTGGCCGGCTGCGCCAGGTGCAGGGTTGCTTCACCTATTACAATGTCGATCCAGCCAACATGCGCAACCAGCTCGATCTCGGCGGTGGCGGCCTGCTGGACATCGGCGTCTATCCGGTCGTTTCCACCCGCTTTTCGACGGACCGGGAACCGTTGCGGGTGCAGGCGACAATCGAGCGCGACAAGACGTTCGGCACCGATGTCTACTCATCGGTACGCGCCGATTTCGGTGATTTTGAATTGTCCTTCTATGTCTCGACGCAGATGGCGGGGCGCCAGTCGATGGTGTTCCACGGCGACAATGGCTTCATCGAAGTGGCCTCGCCCTTCAATGCCGGCATCTACGATCATCACCGTGTCGAACTGCACAACCAGAACCATGCCGAGGCGCAGATCTTCCGCTTCCCGGGCGTGCAGCAATACAAGCTCGAAGCCGAAGCTTTCGTGCGCGCGGCACTTGGCGGCGGCGACCGCGTCTTCACGCTGGAGGAGTCGGTGCTGAACCAGAAGGCCATCGATGCGATCTTTCGTGCCGGCGAGAAGGACGGCTGGGAGACGGTCTGATAGCTGCGTTGCCCGGCGGGAGGAACAGGCCGGGGGAATCGACGATGCAAAAGGGAGGGGAACGTTGGCTTACGACGCGGATGTCATCATCGTCGGTGCAGGTCTGGCGGGATTGGTCGCTGCAGCCGAACTCGCAGAGGCAGGCAGGAAAATCCTCGTCGTCGAGCAGGAGCCGGAACAATCGCTCGGCGGCCAGGCCTTCTGGTCGTTCGGCGGGCTGTTCCTGGTCGACTCGCCCGAGCAGCGGCGCATGCGCATCCGCGATTCCCACGATCTCGCCCTGGAGGACTGGCTGGGCACCGCCGCTTTCGATCGTCCGGAGGACCATTGGCCACGCGAGTGGGCGAAGGCCTATGTCGGTTTCGCTGCGGGCGAAAAACGCGCCTGGCTTTCGGAGCGCGGCATCAAGTTCTTTCCCGTCGTCGGCTGGGCCGAACGCGGCGGCGGCAATGCCGTCGGCCATGGCAATTCGGTGCCGCGTTTCCACGTCACCTGGGGCACCGGTCCGGGCGTGATCGAGCCCTTCGTGCAAAGGGTGCGAGAGGCCGCGAAGCGCGGGCTGGTCACCTTCAAGTTCCGGCATCGCGTCAGTGAACTGACAAGAAGCGGCGCGGCGGTCGATGGCGTGCGCGGTGAAGTTCTAGAGGAAAGCAGCGTCGAGCGCGGCGCCAAGAGTTCGCGCACGGTAACAGGCGACTTCGCCTTCAAGGCGCAGGCCGTCATCGTCGCCTCCGGTGGCATCGGCGGCAATCACGATCTGGTGCGACAGAATTGGCCGGCCCGCCTGGGCACGGCGCCGAAGCGCATGATCACCGGCGTGCCGGATCATGTCGACGGCCGCATGCTGGCAATCACCGAAAATGCCGGCGGCTCGATCATCAACCGCGACCGCATGTGGCACTATGTCGAAGGCATCAAGAACTGGGCGCCGATCTGGACCGACCACGCCATCCGCATTCTGCCCGGTCCGTCGTCGCTTTGGCTGGATGCACGCGGCAAACGGCTGCCGGTCCCGCTTTATCCGGGCTTCGACACGCTGGGCACGCTCGCCCACATCATGAAGACCGGCTTCGATTATTCCTGGTTCATTCTGACCGAGAAGATCATCCGCAAGGAGTTCGCCCTGTCGGGGTCGGAGCAGAACCCGGACCTGACCAACAAGAGCTGGCGGCAGGTGCTGCAGCGCGCCACGTCGGGCATTCCGGGGCCTGTGAAGGCCTTCCTCGACAAGGGCGAGGATTTCATCGTCGAGCGTGACCTTTCAGCGCTGGTCGCGCGCATGAATGCGCTGGCCGGCGGTGCGCCGTTGCTCGACGTCGCTGAGGTCGAACGTGAGATCCGCGCCCGCGACATGCAACTCGACAATCCCTTCTCCAAGGACATGCAGGTGATCGCGCTGCGCGGCGCGCGCAGCTATCTCGGCGACAAGCTGATCCGCACTGCCAAACCGCACAAGATGCTCGATCCGGCCAACGGACCGCTGATCGCCGTGCGCCTGAACATCCTTACCCGCAAAACGCTGGGCGGTCTGCACACCGATCTCGAAAGCCGGGTGCTGGGCGCCGACGGCCAGCCGGTCGAGGGGCTGTATGCCGTCGGCGAAGTGGCCGGCTTTGGCGGTGGCGGCGTGCATGGCTATGCGGCTCTCGAAGGCACGTTCCTCGGCGGCTGCATCTTCTCGGGCCGCAGCGCCGGCCGCGCCGCGGCAAAGGGCGTGCGATAGCGCCCCTTCTCTCTCAAGGGGAGAAGGGATCCTACCTCAACCGTTCTTGCCGTTGCTCTTCTTGAGATCGTGCAAAAGGTTGGAACAGCTCGAAGCCGTTTCAAGGCCAATCGGACCGTTCACCTTGGCTTTAGAACCGGCCATCAGCTTATTCACCTTGACCTGCGGATCCTGCCATTTCACTTTGCGCGCGAACTTCAGCAACGATGTCCGCATCTCACCCAGTATGCCGGGCGTCTTGATGTAGGCAGCGCACTGCTGGGCGAGCGACAGTGACATCACCTGGCCCATGAACTGGCTTTCATATTGTTTCGGAACCTTGAATTCCCGGGCCGCAGCCGGTGAGCTCGCAATGACGAGAGCAAGAAGGGCGGTTGCTGGAATCTTCATCGGTGGAACTCAGGGAATATCGTCTATATCCGCTCGATATCGCGCCTGAGCACGATAAGCGAGGTCAGGTCCTCAACGCTGGGGTGCGAGGCGATCTCGTCACGCAACGTGTTCAGCCGGTCGATCGACGGCACCTCCACCTCGACCACCAGGTCGACCTGGCCGGAAATGGAGGACACCCGCCGCACCTCCGGATGGCGCGCGAGCAGGTCGAGCATGCCGATGGACGGTGTACGCACCAGGGTCACCATCAGGAAGGCGGAAAGCTGGTTCTGCTCCAATTGGCCGATGTCGGCGCGATAGCCCCGGATGACGCCGCTTTTCTCCAAAAGCGCCACGCGCTCACTGGTGGCACTGCGCGACAAGCCGATGCGGGCGGCCAACGTCTTCAAGGGAATCCGTGCCTCCTTGGACAGGATGGCAAGGATATCCCGGTCCTTTGCGTCGAGTTCCTTCACGCGATTTCCGCTCGCCGTTAATATGCCGGTCGAAGCAGGCATAGTGCCGGTCTCACCGACGCTTTGCCGGATGCCCGATTTTTCCGCCCGTGCCAAGCTCCATGTAGATCAAATCCGGACTTCCAATGACCAATATCACCCACCCGGCCCCCAATTTCTCGCTGATAGAGGCGAGAGCGCTCGCCGCCAGCCATTTTGGCGTGTCCGGCTCCGTCGGTTCGCTCGACAGCGAACGCGACCAGAATTTCAGGCTGGCGTCGGAAGACGGTGACTGGATCCTGAAGGTGGTCAATGCCAGCGAGCCGCGCGGTGAAAGCGAATTCCAGACCGCGCTTCTGGATCATCTCGCCGCCAGCGGGATCGACCTTGCCGTGCCCTCGCTGAAGAAGACGCTGGACAACACCTCGCTTGCCTTCGTGTCGGCCAATGATGGCACCCGCCATGCCTTGCGGCTCGTCTCCTGGTTGCCGGGCCAGCCTCTGGCGGAAGCCGAGCGTTCGCCCGAAACCCTCGAAAGCCTCGGTCGAGCGCTGGGCAAACTCGATCGCGCACTGCAGGGTTTCATCCATCCGGGTGCGTTGCGCAGCTTCGATTGGGATATCCGCCGCGCCGGCGCTTCGCGCCGTCGCCTGATGCATGTCAGCGACGCCGATGACAGGGCCCTGCTGGAGCGGTTCCTGGACCGCTTCGATGCCGAGGTGGCGCCGCGACTGCCCGGTTTGCGCGCGCAGGTCATACATAATGACGCCAATGACTGGAATGTTCTGGTCGACGCCGCAGATCCGAAACGCATCGCTGGCCTGATCGACTTCGGCGACGCGCTCTATGCGCCATTGATCGCCGAACTGGCGGTGGCCTGCGCCTATTCCATTCTCGATAGCGAAGATCCGATCGGCGCGGCAGCGAAGCTCGCTGCCGGTTTCCATGCCGAATACCCATTGCGCGGAGAAGAGATCGATCTTCTCTTCGATCTCATCGCCATGCGCCTCGTCACCAGCGTCACCCTGTCGGCGCTGCGTCGGCAGGAGGCAGGCGACAATCCCTATCTGGCCATCAGCGAAGCCCCGGCCTGGCGCATGCTGCGCCGGCTCGATGCCATGAACAGCAGCTTCGCCACCGCGATCCTGCGTAAGGCCTGCGGTTTCGATGCGGTGCCGGGCGCCCGCGCCATCACCGCATGGATCGCCGCGAACGCCAAGAGCCTCGCACCGGTGCTCGACCGTCATCCGGCAGCCCTCATCAAGGAATTGGTGCCCTATGGCGATCCGCAGCACCCGATGACCGTCGCGTCGGCGGCGCAGGAGCCGGCCAAGGCCAGCGCGTGGTGGGATGCCCATTGCGCCGAACACGGCATCGAACTCGGCATCGGCCCCTGGGGCGAGGTGCGCACCGTCTATGCCAGCGACATGTTCCAGTCGCGCTTCGTCGAAAAGGAGCGCCGCATCCATCATCTCGGCCTCGACTTGTTCATGCCGGCCGGCACCAAGGTGCGCACGCCGCTTGCCGCGACGGTGAAAAGCGTCGAGATCGAAGAGGACCCGCTGGGATATGGCGGTCTCGTCGCCTTGGAGCATGCGCCCGAAGGCTGCCCCGTCTTCGTCACGCTGTGGGGTCATCTCGCCCATGAGGCGGCGTCCCGATTGAAGCCGGGCCAACGCCTGGCAGCCGGCGATATCGTCGGCGAAATGGGCGTGGCCGCGCAGAACGGCGGCTGGGCGCCGCACCTGCATTTCCAGATCTCCACCGACACCAGCCTGTCGGCACGCGAGATCCTGGGTGTCGGTGAAGCACGCTATCTCGATGTGTGGCGCGAACTCTTCCCTGATTCAGCCGAACTTGCGGGCATTCCGCCGGAGACCTTCGTTCAGACCGGCCGTAGCCGCCCCGAGATCGTGGCGGCGCGCAAGACCTCGCTGCTGCCCAATCTGTCGATTTCCTATTCGGAGCCGATCAAGTTCGTGCGCGGCGAAGGCGCTTGGCTGATCGACGACCGCGGTCGCGCCTATCTCGACTGCTTCAACAATGTCTGCCATCTCGGCCATGCTCATCCCGATGTGGTCGAGGCGATTGCCCGGCAGGCGGCGAAACTCAACACCAACACCCGCTACCTGCACGACGCCATCGTCACCTATGCCGAGCGGCTGACGGCGACGTTGCCGGAAGAGCTTTCGGTGGCATCCTTCGCCTGCTCGGGCAGCGAGGCCAACAGTCTGATGCTGCGCATGGCGCGCACCCATACCGGACGCAGCGACGCCATCGTGCTCGACTGGGCGTATCACGGCACGACGCAGGAACTGATCGACCTCAGCCCCTACAAATACAAGCGCAAGGGCGGCAAGGGCAGGCCGGCGCATGTGTTCGAGGCGACGATCCCCGACAGTTACCGCGCGCCGGAAGACTGGCCGGTCGCCGAACATGCCAGCCGCTTTGCCGAAAGCATTGCCGAGCAGATCGCGGCGATCAAGGCACAGGGCCGGGCACCGGCGCTGTTCATGGCTGAATCCATCCCGAGTGTCGCCGGCCAGGTCTTCCTGCCCGAAGGCTATCTCAGGCAAGTCTACGCGATGGTGCGCGCTGCCGGTGGTGTCTGTGTCGCCGACGAAGTGCAGGTCGGCTTCGGCCGGGTCGGCAGCCATTGGTGGGCGTTCGAGACGCAGGGCGTGGTGCCGGACATCGTCACCATGGGCAAGCCGATCGGCAATGGTCATCCGATGGCCGCACTGGTCACCACCAAGGAAATCGCCGCCACCTTCAACAACGGCATGGAGTATTTCAACACCTTCGGCGGCAATCCGGTCTCCTGTGCCGCCGGCCTTGCCGTGCTCGACGTCATCGAACGCGACCGCCTGCGCGAGAACGCGACAAGCATCGGCGCCTATCTGGTCGAGCGCTTCCGCGAATTGCAGACGCGCTATGACATCATCGGCGATGTGCGCGGCATGGGGCTCTTCCTCGGCATCGAGTTGGTGGAAGATCGCAGGAGCAAGGAGCCGGCGACGGCGCTGGCGCGGCGCATCAATGACGGCGTCCGCGCGCGCGGCGTGCTGATCGGCACTGAGGGGCCGCATGACAATGTGCTGAAGATGCGCCCGCCGATGATCTTCAGCCGCGCCAATGCCGATCATCTGGTCAGCGCATTGGACGACACCTTCGGCGAGGTGCTGGCGACGCGCTAGCGGTTGCGCTGAGACTTCTCCCGGCGGTGTTGCTCGCCGGGCAGTTCAGGGCAGGAAACAGGATCAACGACGGTGTGTCAGCACCGGCGTCAGGAGAGGCTTTGCCTCAAAAACAGGGAGGAGATCATGAAGACACATCTTTTCGCAGTAATGCTCTTGGCGGCTTCGGGAGCGTCCGTGCCGGCGAAGGCCGATACGCTCGATACGATCAAACAGCGCGGCACGGTCGCCTGCGGCGTCAGCCAGGGTGTCGCCGGCTTTTCGGCTCCGGATGACGCCGGCAAATGGCACGGCTTCGACATCGATTTCTGCCGAGCTGTTGCCGCCGCAGCACTCGGCGACGCGGACAAGGTAAGCTACGTACCGCTATCGACCAAGGAGCGGTTCACCGCGCTGCAATCGGGCACCGTCGATCTCTTGTCGCGGCAGACCACATGGACGCTGTCGCGCGATGCCGGCATCGGCATCCATTTCGTCGGCACCGCCTATTATGACGGCCAGGGGTTCATGGTGCGCAAGGACCTCAACGTTGACAGTGCCCTGAAGCTCTCTGGTGCAACCGTTTGCGCCGAGCAGGGCACGACGACCGAGCAGAACACTGCCGACTATTTCAGCGCCAACAAGCTGCAATACGAGCCGGTGGTGGTCGATTCCGCCGAGGGCATCATCAAGGCGTTCGACAGCGGGCGCTGCGATGTCTACACCACCGACGCTTCAGCGCTCTACGCGCAGCGTCTCAAGCTGGCCAATCCGGACGCCTATGTCGTGCTGCCGGAGATCATCTCGAAGGAGCCGCTCGGACCAGCCGTGCGCCAGAGCGACGACAAATGGTTCAACATTGTGCGCTGGACGCTGTTTGCCTTGCTCGAGGCGGAAGAGCTGGGCATCACCCAGGCAAACGCCGAAGCCGGACTCACCTCCGCAAACCCGGCGGTCAAGCGTTTCCTCGGCGCCGATGGCGACAATGGCAAGCAGCTTGGGCTCGATCCGCGTTTTGCCTACGACATCGTCTCGAAAGTCGGCAACTACGGCGAAATCTTCGAACGCAATCTCGGCCAGTCGAGCGCGCTCAAGATCGACCGCGGCATCAACAAGCTGTGGAACGCCGGCGGCCTGATGTACGCCCCGCCGCTGCGCTGACCGGGCAACGTTCCCGGTCAGGTGGACTATTTCCGAGCCTACGCTTCGGACAGCTGTGTTGCCTGTCCGGAGCGCATTGCGACGATGACGCCGAGCACGGCCGCGATCGGCAGCAGCCAGGGTGCGTAGTCGAGCAGGCCGAGGCTGCCGGTCAGCGTCGCGTAGTTCTTCATGACGAGAAGAGCAGCCGTGCCCAGACCGATGGTCGCGACAAGCGCGATCAGCAACTGGAACAGCGAGCCGGCTTCCCTGTCGCGGTTCTTCCATGTGAAGACCGCGACCGAAAGCGAAGTCACCGCCTGCAGGATGATGATGCCGAGCGCCGCCAGACCGAATGTGCTCGACAGGAGAGTCATCAGCGGGTCGGCGTCGGCAATCGCAAACAGCATCACCGCGATCAAGGAAACCACAGTAATGGTGATGCTGGCGACATGCGGCGACTGCAGGCGCGCATGCAGGCTGCCGAGCACGTTCGGCAGCATGCCTTCGCGGCCGAGGGCGAACAGGTAGCGCGCGGCGGCATTGTGCAGGGCAAGTGTCGCGGCAAGCGCACTCGTCACCATCAGGAACTGCACCGCCACCAGGAATGCCGGGTGGGTGTATTGGGCGAAGGCGCGGAACACCAGCGTGCCCGGATTCTCGCTGGCCGCAGCCATCACCTTGTCTTCGCCGAAGGCCAGCACGACGGCCCACATGGTGATGGCATAGAAGAGAGCGATGAAGACGACCGCGGTGATGAGCGCGCGGCTGACGGTGCGGTGTCCGTCACGTGCCTCCTCGCTGTAGATGGCGGCGGATTCGAAGCCGAGGAAAGAGACGAAGGCGAACATCAGGCCGACGCCGAACGAACCGCTGACTATGTTGGGCAGGCTAAACGAACCGAAGGTTACCGCCGCAGGACTAGTCGGCGCTAGCACCGCTACCGTCAGTACCACCAGGATCAGGACCTCCAGTGTCAAAAGCGCCGCGAGCAGGCGGGCACCGAGTGTGATCTCCCGGTAGCCGACGATAGCCGTGATCACCAGACAGATCGCACCCCAAGCCTTCCAGGAAAGGTCGATGCCGAGGTTCTCTGCGAAGAACACACTGGCAAAGAAGCCGAAGCCGCCGACGCTGCCGATGACCATCATGCCGTAGACGACGATGGCGACGAAGGCTGCAGCCCCACCGGCAAGCGGTCCCAGGCCATGGCGGACATAAGCATAGAAGGCGCCGGAATGCTTCACATACGGGCTCATGCGGATGAAACCGATGGCGAACAGGATCAGCACGAGGCCGGCAAGCAGGTAGGAGCCCGGCATACCGACGCCGTTGCCCATCAGGACGCCGAGCGCACCGTTGCTGGCGACGGCCGCCAGCGGTGCCGCAGCCGCAACGACGAGAAAGAAGATATCGAAGGCATGCAGGCTGCGCCTTGGCGCGGTGTTGGTGGAAGACATGGTGGTTTTGTCCGGCGATGACGTGAAACAAAAGGGCAAGGCAAACGGCGTGCGCGCGCCTACGGCAAGGTCACCCGCTTACCTTCCAGGGGTGTCGGCAGCGGCCCGCGCAGCAGCTTGTCGTCGGCATCGTAGAAATGTGCCGCAGCTGTGCCGGTGAAGGCGTCGCCGGCAAGGTCGATCTCGTAGGAGATCTCGCCGCGGCTGACGAATTTGTGGGTCTTGCGGTCGGCGGTCACCTCGACGAATTTGCCGATGACCTTACCGTCCTTCTCGGCCCAGATGCCCTTGCCATCGCTGTCGCTGTTGTCGGGGTTTCCGGAATCGGGGTTGGCCTGCTGCATGGTGCCGTCGGCATTGAAGACGAACATGTGATGAGTGAACGGCGCATCGGCCGCCTTGACCACCCATGTGCCGACAATGCCGGCGGGCTTGGCGGCATCCTCGGCGTTTACCGATGTGCCTGCTACGACAAGCGCGACCGCTCCTGGCAGAATGATGGATCTGGCCCAATTCCAGGAAAAGTGTGCAGCGGCTTTGCGTCCTGAATTGCGTAAAAACAAAAAGTTAGAGCGTTTCCGCGTTTCCGCGAAAAATGGAAACGCTCTGGTGAGCCGCGAAAGCCGGCCGGAATTCGAAGAATGCATGGATAGAGCCTCCCTTGTTTGGCTGGACCGCGCCGCCTGTTCCCGATTGTCGATTATGCTTGCGGGCGACGGGTCCGGTATTCCTGATCAGTCCTCGTTCCAGGGTGCCCACAGCGCCTGTGCGGCAGCCCAGTCGTCATTGCCTTCCGAAGGCGCCGGCGTGTAGCGCGCGCCAGGCACCTCATGCGTCGGCAGGGTCCAGGTGCCGCGCTCGACCAGCCTTGCGATGTTCTCGCGATAGACCTCGTCCACCGTCGCATGGCGCTCTGGATCGCGGTTGAGCCACAGATTGCGCGGGTGGATCGGCTTCTCGTACATCTTGGAGAACAGCTCGGTGCGCAGGTCTTTCAGCCAGTTCGAATTGAGGTTCATGGCGCGGAACTGCCGCAGCGCCTCGATGTCGATCAGGCTGGCCACCATGGTGTTGGCGCCGCTGGCTGAATAGGAGCTGATGTTGCCGCGGAAGTCGACGATGTGGCTGTTGCCACCGGCGATGTCGATCGGATGGCGCGAACTCGGCGAGAGGTAGACCGGCCCGATGTTGGGACACAGCATGTAAACGCTGTTGAAATCGGCATGCGCCCGGTTCTGGATCATCCAGCTGCCGCCCCCCGGATAAGACGAGCCGGTCATCGGCATGGCTTCCGAAGGACGATAGACGACTTCGGCGCCGCCGAAGGCGAGCGCCCGCACCGCTTCCGGATATTCGCCATCGGAACAGCAGATGGTGCCGATGTTGCCGATGTCGTCGGTGCGCAGCACCGGATAGAAGGCCCCGATGCCTTCGCCGAACAGCTCGACCCAGCGATCGTAGATGTCGTGCGGCGTGCAGCTGCGCTCGCGGCACCAGATGTGGTTCTTGGCGGCGCGGTGAACGAGCTTGCCCTTGCGGTCGATCACGAACAGCGTGTTGAAGAAGCGGTCCTCCATCACATCGGGCCAGCGCGCCTTGCACTGGCCGATGATGTAGGTGTCGTAGTGCCGGGCCAGCTTGCCGAGCGCCTCGGTTTCTTCGCCGGGCAGGTCGATGAAGATGTCGCGCGCGGCGGTGACATGCGGCACGTCGAAGATCTCGTCGGTGAAACCGGTCAAAGCGCCTTCGGCCAGTGCCACCACGCGGATCGGCGCGTTGATGGCGCAGATCGAGACGGCGGCATGGATGGCTTCCTCGATCGTCTCCAGATTGTGGCGGATATGCTTGCGCTGTGCGACGCCGGTGACGATTGTCGAAAGGCCGATCGCCATATAGGGCGCGACATAGGCGGGACGTGAGGCCATTCCGGTCGATACTCCAACTGTCGGTTGGAGGAGCGGCTGTGCGAGGACAGGCATTGGCGCGTGCCATGCATCTCCCTCGAACGCCGCGTTCCTCCCAGGCGTCTGCAGGAACCGTCAGGATAGGGAGTCGTCTCGGCCCGGGGCTATCATACCGAAGTACGACGCCCGGCTGCGATCAGCCGCGGCCGTGCAGCTTCTTCATCAGCTCCGCGCGGTTGCGTACGCCGGCCTTGACCAGGATACGGCTGATGTGGGTCTTCACCGTCGGCAGTTCGATGTCGAGCCGCCGGCAAATGTCCTTGTTGCACATGGCGGCGCCGACGAGATTGGCAATCTCGCGCTCGCGTGGCGTGAGGCCGGGAATGTCGAGCGCGGATGCCTCGTCCTCATCGGAAAGGACGATGTCCTCGACGAAGCCGACCAGCCTGTCGAGGAAGGTGAGGTTGTCGGAGGTGAAAGGGCCATTGCGTTCGCTGCGCAGCAGCGAAGCGCCTGCCACGATCCGCGATCCGGCGTGGAAGTAGAGCTCGGTCTGGTGCACCGTGTTCTGTGGCACGAGGAATTGTTCGAAATATTCAGGTGCGCCGGCGTCACGCCGCGCGGTCTCGCGCGTCACCGAGCGCAGCCTGATGCCTTGCTGGCCGACGCGTTCCGGATGCAGCGGGTCGAAACGCCAGAAACGGTGGTAGTAGCGGTTCAGCCAATAGGGCGAGAGGCCTGACAGGCGATGGTCGACGACATGCCTGCCGTCCTCGACACGATAGAAACAGCAGCCGACCAGCGGCATCGCCGCCGCGACGACGGTCAGGAACTGGTCTCCGAATGCTGTCCTGTCGAAATGCATGAGCGTCGGCCCGATCCGCGGAACGGCCTTTCGGCCTCTCCGGCTCCCCTGTCGCGGCGATACTTTAACATCATAATATCGTTATGCGGCTGCCAAAATAAACCGAATTCCGCTGCTTGGCATCTACCGAATCGAACCGATGCCATGGCTCCGGACAGGTGTGGGACCTGTCCGGAATTGAACGCGCCCTCTTCGCATCGACCGATCTATTTGGCCGGCGTCAGCGAAATCCTTGTCGCCGCCGCACCTTCAACCGCCTCGCGCGAATAGAAAAGCGGCACGTAATCGCCGGTGAGCCACAGCGGTGCCAGGTCCCTGTAGTGTGGGCTGAACGGATCGCCCGATTGGCCCGGCGTGTTGATGACACGGCTGTTGTCCCAGCCACCGACGTCGAGGACCATGCGGAACGACGCACCGGACATGAGCGTGAAATCAGAATTGTAGCTTGCCGCATGAGGTGTCGTCGAAGACCCGGACATCGCCCAGGGGCCGACCGTCAGTTGCTCCTGCATCGCCTTGGAAACGACCGGCGACAGGGAATGGTTGAAGATAGCGCGATGCAGGTCGCCCCAACGCCATTTCTCCATGTCGTTTCCGAGCCGTTCCTTCAGAGCTGTGACGGCAGAGGCGAGGCTTTCTGAAAGGATGGCGGCTCTCGTCGCCTCAGGGTCTTTTCCAAGGCTCTCGTCCGCCGCCTCAAGCATGTCGATGGTTGCGGTTCCGCTGCCCTTGCCGACCGCCTTGCGGGCAGCCTCCGGCACGACACGCGCGATCAGTGCCTTGGGCAGGTGCTGGCTGATCCACATCTCGTAGATCGCAGCCGGGGCGCTGTCGATGTCGTTCGATGCGTTCCAGTTCCTCAGCATTTCCGCGGCCTGCTTGACCTCGGCGGAGGCATCGGCAGGCAATTCGACCGCTTTGAGAAGTTTGACGGCACGTTCGGCCAGCAGGTTCACGTCGTCGTTCTGAAGCTTCATGGAATCGGCCAGCGTGACCTTGTCGTTGGCGCTGAGAACCTGCGCGATGCGCTGATAGCGCGAAGGGTCGGCCCATTCGAACCCGACCTTGCGCTCCTTCGCCGGGTAGCCTTCCGGCAGGTTCATCTGGTTGGCGGTGGCAAACCATCCTTCGGCTGGATTGTAGACGCTGGGCAGGTCGTCGCGTTTCAGGAAGCCCCATTCGTAGCGGCCGTCGCCCGGTATCGGCAGCAGGCCGTCCCAGTTCTTGCGCGCCGGCGTCATGGCGGCCGCCACCCAGCCGATGTTGCCTTGGGTGTCGGCGTAGACCTGGTTCTCCGATGGCGCGTAGAAGCGGTTCATGGCCGTCAGGAACTCGTTCCAGTTCTTGGCCGTCATATAATCCGACGAACCGAAATAGGCCGAGGTGCCGGGCTCCATCCAGACGCTGCGCACTGCGAACGCCCTGTGGTTTTCGTCATCCGTCTTCACGACCGGTCCGTGCCGCGTGAATTTGAGCGAGACCTTGCGCGGCTCGCCGTCGCGAACCTGGATGGTTTCCTCGACCGTTTTCATATCCTCCCAGCCGTCCTTGTATTTGTACTGGTTGGGATTGTCGGGGTTGAGTTCGTAGACGTAGAGGTCTTCCTGGTCGACGTTGAAGATGGTGAGCCCGAAAGCGATCGTGCCGTTGTGTCCGATGGAGATGCCGGGTAGAGCCGGTTCGCCGGCACCAACCACCGACATGTCGGGACTGTTGAGATGCACGATATAGCGCAGCGACGGCGCGCTATGGGCGCGATGCGGATCGTTGGCAAGGATCGGCCGCCCTGTCGCGGTGCGCGCAGGGGCAACCACCCAATTGTTCGAGCCGATGTTGTCGACCGTCCCGTCGGCCTTGTCGAGGAACGGCTGCGGATCGTAAAGCTCGGCCTTCTTCTTGGGCGGGCTGAAGTCGACGGAGTCGGTTGCCCAGTCATAATCCTTCAGCACATCGGCCGGAATGATGCAGGGGTCGAGGCCCTCCGGCACCTCGGGCTTCCACTCCGGCTCCAGCTTGCTGCGCAGCCGGTCCGCGTCGATGTCCCCCTTGCAGGTCACCTGGGCGCGCTTCACCTCCGAAGAGACGTTGCGCGTCAGCCCATGGCTGCGGATGCGCACGACATCTTCCGGCCCCCAGATCTCCGGTTTCGATCCGCTCAGAGAAAATTCGATGGGGAGTGGTTTGGAGCCGGCCAGTACTTCCGAGACATAGGCATTGACCCCCGCGACGAAGGCTTGGGCGAAGCTCTTCGCGTTGGGGCCGTAGGCAGCCCATTCCTTGTCCATGTCGCCGCGAAAGAGGAAGAGCCTGGCAGCGCGGTCCCGCTCCGCGAAATCCTCGCCGAAGCTCTCAGCCAGCCGGCCCAGCCCGCGCTTGCGCCACAGATCGATCTGCCACAAGCGGTCGCGGGCGGCGTTGTACCCCTGCAGGAAAAGCGCGTCGCGGTTGCTCTTGGCGTAGATGTGGGCGATGCCCCAATGGTCGATCAGGATTTCTGCCGGCTGGTCGAGGCCCTTCACCGAATAGGCGTCGGAACGCACTGCGGTGGACATGTCCGCAAGTGCCGGACCGGCAAGAAGAACCGTTAAAGCGTAAGGCAGGGTGGCCGAGGCGGCCAAGCGAAGAGAGCGCATCATTCCTCCATTCCGCGCCCCGCCCGCAAAAGTATTGATGGCCGCCTGGCGGATGACAAGCTGACGCACCAGTTGGCCCGACGATCGATGACGCTTGGCACAATTCGACTGACACGAGGGTAAGGCGGCTGCCGGATAATTGAATTCCTGCTATCTGCCTCGTGCTGGATCAATTTTTCCTTTGCATGAGCTCTTGCCAAGGTTCGGGCATTCAACGAAAACCGGTTCTGATCCGGGAGCCATTCCGTTCCCGATCGGATGCGGCTTCCGGCCGATGCCGACGCGCCGCAACGGAAAGTATGACAATGTCCGCGATCGAAGCCGGTGCGAGAGCGCCGGAAAGCCTCTGGCGCTCCGAAATCAAGTCAACGCTGTCGCTGGCATGGCCGATGGTGCTGACCAATCTCGGCCAGACGGCAATGACCGCCACCGACGTCATGATGATGGGCCGGTTGGGCTCTGAGACGCTCGCCGCCGGTGCGCTTGGTTCCAATCTCTATTTCATGCCGATGATCTTCGGCCTGGGCCTGATGCTCGCCACCTCGCCGATGATAGCGACGGAGCTCGGCCGTTTCCGCCATTCGGTGCGCGACGTTCGCCGCACCGTGCGCCAGGGTCTGTGGGCCGCTATGTTCATTGCCATCCCGATCTGGGTCTTCCTCTGGAACGGGGAAAGGATCCTGCTGGCCATGGGCCAGGAGCCCGCGCTCGCGCATCAGGCCGGTATCTATATTCACTGGCTGCAATGGGCTCTGCTGCCCTTCTATGGCTATATCGTGCTGAGGTCCTTCATCTCGGCGCTCGAGCGTCCCGGCTGGGCATTGATCATCGTCTTCATTGCGGTGGCAGCCAACGTGCTGCTCAACTGGATGTTCATGTTCGGCAATCTCGGCGCGCCGAAAATGGGCATTGCCGGTTCCGGCCTGGCCACCACCATCTCATCGGTGCTGATGTTCGCCGGCATGGTCCTGGTGGTGACCCGACACAGGAAGTTCCGTCGCTATCATCTGTTCGGCCGATTCTGGCGTTCCGACTGGCCACGTTTCAGGGCATTGATGAAGCTCGGCCTGCCGATCGCCGGCATCCTGGCTTTCGAGGTGACGATCTTCAATGCCGCCGCCTTTCTGATGGGGCTGATCAACGCGCCGTCATTGGCGGCGCACGCCATTGCCCTGCAGATCGCTTCGATCAGCTTCATGGTGCCGCTCGGTCTCAACCAGGCGGTCACCGTGCGCGTCGGTCTGGCATATGGCGCCGGCGACAAGGACGGCATCAGCCGCGCCGGCTGGACCTCCTATGCCATGGGTGTCGGCTTCATGGCGCTGACAGGGCTGACCATGCTGCTATGGCCGCGCGTTCTGATCAGCGGTTTCATCGATGTGCATGATCCGGTCAACAGCCAGGTCGTCGGGCTAGCCGTGTCGTTCCTGGCGTTCGCTGCGCTTTTCCAGGTCGTCGACGGCGCCCAGGCCGTCGGCGCCGGCATGCTGCGCGGCCTGCACGACACGACGGTGCCGATGATCTATGCGGCGATCGGCTATTGGGGTGTCGGATTGCCGCTCGGCGCGCTGCTCGCATTCCATTTCGGCTTCGCCGGCATCGGCATCTGGATCGGCCTTTCGACCGGCCTTGCAGTCGTCGCCGTCCTGCTGCTCGGCCGCTGGCTGCGCCGCGACCGACTGCCGGCAAAGTCGGGCCCGATCGCCATGCATTGATCAGGGGCTATCGATTGGTGCGTCCTTCGAGGCTCGCCCGCATGATTTTTTAGCACCTCGTCAACGCATTGCGGGCTCGCACCTCAGGATTGTTTGAGCGGGTTGGTGTAGATTGGCGGCCGAAGCTACCGGCCGTGCATAGCCG